>CAILKO010000035.1 GCA_903834835.1 uncultured Pseudomonadota bacterium
ATAGGCTTCCCGGAGAACGATGGTAACATATATGTTACCATCGTTCTCCGGGAAGCCTATTTCACGCGTTCGACTCTGGCCCCGAGAGCCGAGAGTTTGGCCTCCAGCGACTCGTACCCCCTATCAAGATGGTAGATACGGTCGATTACGGTCTCGCCGTTCGCCACCAACCCGGCGATCACCAGGCTCGCCGACGCGCGCAGGTCGGTCGCCATAACGTGAGCGCCTTGCAGGCGCTCAACGCCGATCACAACCGCCGTATTCCCCTGTATCGATATGTTCGCTCCGAGCCGCTGCAACTCCAGCGCGTGCATGAATCGGTTCTCGAAGATCGTCTCGCTGATCACCGATGTTCCATTGGCCACCGCGCTGACCGACATGAACTGCGCCTGCATGTCCGTTGGAAAACCAGGATAGGGTGCAGTCTTGAGGTTTACCGCTCGCGGCCGGCCGGAACATTCGATGTCGATCGTGCGATCTGAGGTCGAAATTCTCGCGCCGGATTCCCGGAGCTTATCGAGCGTCGCGTCTAGCGTACCGGGATCCGCATCGAGCAGCCTGACTCTGCCACCTGCGGCCGCGACGGCTGCGAGATAGGTTCCGGTTTCGATGCGATCGGGCATCACAGCATACGAAGCCCCGCCGAGCGATGAGACCCCCTCGATACGGATGACGTCTCGGCCTGCGCCGTCGATCTTCGCCCCCATCGCCACGAGGCAACGCGCCAGGTCAACCACCTCGGGTTCGCGTGCGGCGTTCTCAAGAATCGTTATTCCATCGGCAAGCACCGCAGCCATCATCAGATTTTCGGTGCCGGTCACCGTGACCATGTCCATGACGATGCGCGTGCCTCGCAGGCGTTTCGCGGTCGCGTTCATGTACCCGTGTTCTATCGAGATCTCGGCACCCATCGCCTGCAACCCCTTGAGGTGCTGGTCGACGGGCCGCTGACCGATCGCACAGCCCCCGGGAAGCGAGACGCTTGCCTTGCCGCAGCGCGCGATCAGGGGACCCAGCACCAGGACCGATGCGCGCATGGTTCGGACAAGCTCGTAAGGAGCCACCGGATTCGCGAGCCCCGACGCATCGAGCCGGACGCTTCCGGGCTGATCCCGAGAAGACCGGACGCCCATCTGATTCAGCAGGCGGATCATGGTCCGCACATCCATCAACTCGGGAACATTGGTCAATTCCAAGGGCCGGTCGGCGAGCAGCGCCGCGCAAAGTATCGGCAGCGCTGCATTCTTGGCGCCCGACACATGCACTTCGCCCTCGAGCGGCCCGCCCCCGGTGATCTTCAGCTTGTCCATGCGCGCGTCGCTCTCAGCAGGTTCATCGACGGTTCAGCCGCCCCACTCCTCGGGCGTCAGCGTGCGCATAGAAAGCGCGTGTATTTCCTCGCGCATGCGCTCGCCAAGCACGGCGTAGACGAGCTGATGCCGCTGGACCCGTGATTTCCCGGCAAACGCTGCGGACACGATCACCGCCTCGAAGTGCTGGCCATCGCCGGCGACCTCGATGTGCTTGCAATCCAGCCCGCCTTCAATTCCCTTTCTGATGCTTTCCGGTGTAGTCATTGTTCGCCCTGTTGGATCGTCACGCCTGTCTGCTCAATCAAATACTCGACCCGCACTCGCATTACGCTCGGAGTTTGTAGCCGGACGAGAGCATCCTCAGCGTCACCGCGGACACGATCGCGAGCGCGCCTGCAACCACCCCGAGACTCAGTACCGGCGAAACGTCGGAAACCCCGAAGAATCCGTAGCGAAAGCCGTCAATCATGTAGAAAAACGGATTGGCGTGCGACAGGGTCTGCCACACCGGCGGGAGAGAGTGGATCGAGTAGAAAACGCCGGAGAGAAAAGTGAGCGGCATAATGATGAAATTCTGAAATACCGCCAACTGGTCGAACTTGTCAGCCCAGACTCCTGCGACGATCCCGAGCGCCCCGAGCAACGCACTTCCGAGAATCGCGAAGCAGAGCACCCAGAGCGGAGCAACGAGAGAAACCGGGACGAACCAGAGCCCCACAAGCAGCACACCGAGGCCGACCGCGAGACCCCTGACTATAGCGGCAGAAATATAGGCGACGAAGAACTCCACATGGCTGATCGGGGGCAGGAGCACGAACAGGATGTTGCCGGTGATCTTGGACTGTGCGATGGACGAAGAACTGTTCGCGAAAGCGTTCTGCAGCACGCTCATCATGACGAGGCCGGGAAGCAGGAACACCGTATAAGGAATCCGCTCGTAGACCTGGATGCGCCCCTCAAGCGCCTGCGCAAAGATCACGAGGTACAACAGCGACGTAAGGACGGGCGCCGCAATGGTCTGGAACGCCACTTTCCAGAAGCGCAGCAATTCCTTGCGGAAGAGCGTCGCAAAACCGCTCATGCCAAGTACCGGTCGAGATTCCGGGTCATTTGCCGGCCATCAGTCCCATGAAGACCTCCTCCAGATCCGGCGGCTGCAGTTCGAACTCGCGGATCGAAATCCCGGACTTGCGCAAGTCTGCAAGCAGACCTTCCAGTTCAAGATAGTTACCCAAGCGCACCGTAATGCGCCCGTTTTCCCTTGCGCTCACCCTCGCGGCCAATTCCGGAGGGAGAGACTCCGGATTATCCAGACCGATCACGAGCGAAAGTCCTGAGAACTTCTTCAACAGGTTCTGCGTCGAGTCAAGCGCGATGAGACGGCCGCCCTTCAGCATGCCGATCCGACCGCAGAGCGATTCGGCTTCGTCTAGATAGTGTGTAGTAAGCACGATGGTGTGCCCTTCGACATTGAGTCTCCGGATGAACTTCCAGAGTCCCTGCCTCAGTTCGACGTCCACGCCTGCCGTCGGCTCGTCCAGCACAATCACCGGCGGACGATGCACGAGCGCCTGCGCAACCAAAACCCGGCGCTTCATGCCACCAGACAGGGCTCGCATGTTCGCATCTGCCTTGGAAGTGAGGTCCAGGTTCGCCATCACCTCATCTATCCAGTCGTCGTTTCGACGCAAGCCGAAATATCCCGACTGGAGCCGCAGCGTTTCCCTCACCGTAAAGAACGGGTCGAACACGAGTTCCTGGGGCACGACGCCAAGTCGACGCCGCGCCGTGCGGTAATCGCGCACAACATCAGCGCCGAGGATCGAAACAGAGCCGGCCCCGGGCCGGACCAGGCCAGCGACTGTGCTGATCAGCGTCGTCTTGCCGGCGCCATTGGGGCCGAGGAGGCCGAAGAACTCGCCTTCCTCGATGGACAGGCTGACGCCATCGAGCGCACGCAATGAACCGTAGTTCTTTTCAACGTTGCGAATTTCAATAGCGGCGCTCACGCAACCCCCGTCGAAACCGGAGCCGCATGTCCGAACTGGCATGAAATGCGGACAAATTTGCTCAACCGACTGAACTGGCTTTGGAAAGGAATGACTCGACGCCGTAGACGCGCGCAAGCGTCACAAGCCCCTCTGGCAGGTTGGAAAACGCAACTTCAGATTTCTGATCGCGTCCCTCGCGTATCCAGGCGAGCATGGCGGCTAGGATCGATGAATCGATTTCGCCTATCTCGGCAAGATCGACTGTCCGCACACCCTCTTTCACATGCCTGACGCCCTCATCGAGGACCTGGCGGACGTTCGCGAAGGTTACAGGCCCGCTGACCAGCATGCGATTGCCGTCACGCCGCGTCACTTCTTTTCCGCCGTTGCGGCGATAGACCTGTTCTTTGCCCGAAGGCTATTGATGAGCGATTCCGTGCCGCCGTCTCGGACGATGCTCGAAAAATCGGTTCGGTAGTTCGCCACGAGACTAACGCCGCCAACGATCACGTCATACACCTTCCAGCCCGCAGCGGTCTTCTCCATACCGTAATCGATGGAAACCGGCTGCGCGCCCGGCTGCAAGACGCGCACCTGGACCACGACATCTGTCTCTGTTGGCTTCGCGCGCAGCGGTCGGAATTCGAACTTCTGATCGCGGTAGGCAGCAAGCGCACTCGCGTAGGTTCGCACGAGGAGAATCCGGAATTCGTCCGTCAGCCGCTTCTTCTGATCCGGCGTCGCTTTGGACCAATTCTGGCCCATTGCGAGCGCAGTCATGCTCGTGAAATTGAAATGCGGAAGAACCTTGTCCTCGACAAGCCCAACGACCTTCTGCCGATTGCCCGCCTGAATATCGCGGTCCTTGGCGATGACGCTTACAACTTCGAGCGTTACGCTCTTTACAAGCTCGTCCGGCAATGTCTCCTGGGCTTGGACGGACAGCGCGCCCAGCGTCAGACCGACAGCGACGATCAGTCGGGCCCAACTGGCGGCCGGCCGCCCGACGAGTCTCACAGCCGACCAACCGCGGAAGCGGAAGTGACGACGTCGTCCGTCGCCGGAACGTGAGGACTCTGTTCATCCTGTGAAACAGTTGCCGACAGAGATTCGTTCAAGTCCGCCCCAGAGCGCGGCGCGACTGGCGCAACTGGAACGCCGTCACGTATCAGGCTGTGCCGGCGTTGCAGGTAGGCATCGCGCTGGAATGCGTACTTATCGAGCGCAGCCTCCTCGAGAATTCTACTTGCGTCCAGCAGGTCTGCACGCTGCCCAGTGGCTCGCAGCACTACCATCACATTTCGATCGGCAACCGGACGTGCATGCCCGAGCGGATCCGTCTTCAGGTCAAGTACCGTTCCTAGTGCATCCCGTACCGTGCTTGACCCAAGAATCGGAAGGACCAGATAAGCACCGTCTCCCGCCCCCCAACGACCAAAGGTCTGACCAAAGTCCTCGTTGTGCTTTTCGTATCCGAACTCTGTCGCTACATCGTGAATGCCGAGCAGCCCGAAAGTAGTGTTCCAGAGCACACGTGCCCAGTCGCTCGCCCCATCAGCGAACTTGCCCTGTAGCAGGTTGTTCGCACCAATGAAGATATCTCCGATGTTCCCAAAGAAATTCCGCACGCGATCCTTGATCGGAACAGGCACTGTGTCCCGGTACGCCGACCCGACGGGTTTCGCGATCGCACGATCAAAACCGTCATTGAATTGATAGACCGCACGGTTCATGGGCTCGAGAGGGTCGACCGTGTCGCCAACTTGAGTTGCGCATCCGGCAAGCATCGCCAGCACGAGGGCAGCGAATATCATCCGAGCGGAAGCAATTCGTTCGATCAAGACTGCCGAAGTCATTTTTTCGCGTCTTCCTTTGGATCCTTGCCGTCAGCCGCCTTGTTGAACAAGAACTGACTGATGAGATTTTCCAGCACGACGGCCGATTGCGTAAGCCTGAGTCTGTCACCCTGCTTGAGCATGACCCCGTCGCCCCCTGCTTCAAGGCCGACGTATTGCTCACCGAGGAGCCCGGACGTGAGAATTTTTGCCACGGTATCACGCGGGAACTGGTACCGGCCATCCACATTCATGCTGACCACCGCCTCATAGCTGTCGTTGTCGAACCGGATATCGGAGATTCGTCCCACGACCACGCCTGCGCTTTTTATCGGCGCCCGTACCTTCAGGCCGCCAATGTTAGCAAACTTAGCCTGAATTTGATAAGCGTCACCCGCCGAAAAAGTTGTGAGATTTCCCACCTTTAGCGCAAGAAACAACACCGCCAGCAGGCCGGCTGCGACAAATAGTCCGACCCATAGGTCGATCGTGGAGCGGTTCATGATCCAGTACCCCCGGTAAACATTAGTGCCGTAAGAACAAAGTCCAGCGCCAGAATCGCCAGCGAGGATGTGACAACGGTGCGCGTGGTTGCGCGGGAAACGCCTTCGGCGGTCGGCGGAGCGTCGAATCCCTCGAACACGGCGATCAGCGACACGGCAACGCCAAAAACAAAACTTTTGATAACGCCGTTCATGACATCCCGCCGGAAGTCCACCGCGGACTGCATCTGTGACCAGAAGGAACCCTCATCTACGCCGATGAGCTGGACTCCGACGAGATATCCACCGAAGACGCCCATGGCCGAAAAAAGCGCAGCGAGCAGGGGCATGGAAATCACCCCGCCCCAGAACCGTGGGGCAACCACCCGCGCGACCGGATCAACCGCCATCATCTCCATGGCAGAAATCTGCTCGGTGGCCTTCATCAGCCCGATTTCGGCGGTGATCGCCGACCCCGCCCGGCTCGCGAATAGGAGGCCGGCAACGACGGGCCCGAGTTCGCGCACCAACGAAAGCGCGACGAGCACCCCGAGCGCCTCGGATGACCCGTATCGCTGTAGCGTGTCATAGCCCTGCAGGCCGAGCACCATTCCGACGAACAGACCTGACACCAGGATGATGATGAGCGAGAGAACGCCGGAAAAGAAGACCTCGCGTATGGTCAGGTGGAACCGCCGGAACGCGGTGCCCGAGTGGAGCATCATGTACGCGAAGAATCGCGCGGCATATCCGAGCCTCACGATCCGGTCCGTTACCTGGCGGCCCAGTGATTGCAGAAATCTGCCCACACCGCTCATTGGGTCACCCTTGGGGACGGCACGATTTCGAGGTCATCCTCGTAGCGAGCTGCAGCGTAGTGAAACGGAACCGGGCCAACGGTTTCCCCGTTCACGAACTGGTGCACAAAGGGTTCATCTGTTTTACGAACCTCGGCGGGGGTTCCCTGTGCGACCACTCGCCCGTTGGACATAAAATAAACATAGTCGACGATCTTCAGGCACTCCTGCACGTCGTGGCTCACGATGATCGACGTTGTACCAAGGCTGTCATTCAGCTCCCTCACAAGACGGGCGATCACGCCGAAGGCGATCGGGTCCAGCCCCGTGAACGGTTCGTCATAGAGCATCAGGGCCGGGTCGAGCGCGATTGCCCGCGCAAGCGCAACCCTTCGCGCCATCCCCCCCGACAGTTCCGAGGGCATCAAGTTTGCTGCCCCCCGCAATCCGACCGCTTCCAGTTTGAGCAACGCGAGATCCCGAATCGCATCCTCGGGCAAATCCGTGTGCTCATGCATCTGGAATGCGACATTTTCGAGCGCAGTCATATCGGTAAATAACGCCCCGAATTGGAACAGCATTCCCATTTTCCTGCGCATCGCATACAGGCCGTCACGATCCAGTCCGGCAGTAGGTCGGTCAAAGATCCGAGCTGTTCCCTCTGTAGGCCTAAGCCAACCCGCAATAATCCTGAGCAGCGTCGTCTTGCCGCATCCGGATTGCCCCATGATGCCAACGACCTGGCCGCGCCGAATAGACAAATGAACGTCGCGCAGAACCAGCCGTGTTGAGTCGTAGCCGAACGACAGGTGCTCGATCGACACGATGTCAGAATCCGACAAGGGCAGGGCCAGGGAAGTGGAAACGCCCAATTTTACGTTAGTCCGGTCGGCGATCGGCAGTTTGCCAAGGGTCTAGGATGCGATCATGCCCTCAATTTCGAATTCGTAACCTATAGTAGCGACCGCGATGCCCCCAATCCACGCGATCAAGCGGTTTCTTCAGGCAGGCGAACATTCGGCCCCTTCGGCGCTCCGTATCCGGACACTCTCTCGGCGCTATTCCGGGCGCTTGGCGCTCGAGAATGTCGATCTGGACGTTCAGGATCACGAGTCCTTCGGGCTCGTCGGCGAAAACGGCGCCGGCAAGACGACCCTGATCAAATGCGCTCTTGATCTGTGTTTGCCTTCTGCCGGAACAATCGACATCTATGGCCGAAGTGCCGGGAATCCTGAAGCAAGACGCGCTCTCGCCTACCACCCGGAGCGGTTCGTTCCGCCACACTATCTTCTCGGCAGGGAATTCCTCGAAACAACGGCAGCAGTCTGCGGGGATCCCTACCAGCCACGGACGGTTGAGCATCTGCTAGGCGAGCTGGACCTCGATCCGGGCTCGCTGTCGCGCCCGGTACGCCAGTACTCGAAGGGCATGATGCAGAAGATAGGCCTGGTCGCTTGCTTCATGCTGGATAGGCAAATGTACGTCCTCGACGAGCCCATGAGCGGCCTTGACCCGGGCAGCAGGGTCGCAGTCAAATCGATCCTCAAGCGGCTTAATGATTCTGGAAGAACCATCTTCTTCACCTCGCATGTCCTTGCGGACGTGGAGGAGATTTGCTCTGGGATCGCAATTGTCCACAGGGGACGCATCCGGTTTCGTGGAAGCCCAGAGGAACTCCGCAACGTGCATGGAGAAGCCAATCTTGAACGTGCGTTCCTGAAGTGCATACGGAGCGAGGAACAATCATCCCAATTCCCGGACGATGAGAAACCCAGGCCCTGAATCGGGTGCTCGCGGTGGTGCGCTCCCGTCCCTCCTGATCGTCGACGATGATCCTTTGATCGCCGATACACTGGCATTCGCCCTCGGCGCCGAGTATGCGATACATACGAGCGAGACCCGAGAGGAAGCGATCGCCTTGATACGTCAGCTTGAGATGCCGCCAGAACTTGCGCTGGTAGATCTAGGCCTGCCACCAACGCCGCACGTCCCCGATCAAGGGTTCCGCCTGATTGCCGAGCTGCTTGCGCACGCGCCTTCGATGAAGATATTCGTGCTTTCGGGGCAGAACGCATCCGGTCATGCAAGACATGCGCGAGCGCTTGGCGCCACCGAGTTCATCGCGAAGCCGTGCGACCCGGAGCTTTTGCGAAGGATGCTCGCACGGGCCCTCGCTTTGCGCGAAGCGGAAGTCGCCCAAGACTACAAGGCGGACGGGCTGATCGGTGCAAGCCCTGCTCTCACCCGACTGAAGGGGCAGCTTACGCAGTTTGCCGATTCACGGTTTCCGGTCCTGATAGAAGGCGAATCCGGAAGCGGCAAAGAAGTCGTCGCGCGAAGCCTTCATGCGCGCTCGAGCCGGTCCGCAGGGCCTTTTCTAGCGCTCAATTGTGCAGCCATCGCCCCCACACTAATGGAACCCACTCTGTTCGGCTATGCAAAGGGTGCTTTTACGGGCGCGACTGCCGCCAAGGCAGGGTATTTTGAAGACGCAGGCGAAGGGACTCTGTTTCTCGACGAAATCGGCGAGCTTCCTCTGGACATGCAGGCCAAGCTGCTACGGGTTCTCGAAAACGGTGAATTCCAGCGGGTTGGAGAAACGCATGGAAGGGTTTCCCGTGCACGCATCATCGCCGCAACAAATCGGGACCTGCGTCACGAGGTCAGACAAGGCGGCTTCCGGGCTGACCTCTTCCACAGGCTTTCGGTCCTCGCCCTTTCCGTGCCACCGCTGCGCGATATGGGTGCGGACCGGCTAGTCCTGCTCGAGCATTTCCGGTACATCTACGCATCACAATCCGGGGTACAGCCCTTCTCTCTCGACGTGGAGGCGGAGGAACACTGGATGGAGTACGGATTCCCAGGGAATGTCCGGGAACTGCGCAACATCGTCATCAGGCTAAGCACGAAGTATCCCGGGCAAAGGCTTGGCGTTCCGGATCTAGAAGCGGAGTTTGACGCGGATTCCCCGTCCACAGACACGGGCACGCGGGACGGAACCGACAGTTCAAGCGGTTCACTTCTGTCGGTCGATCTGATCGCCCGGGCGGCCAAGGAACTCGAACAGGCGCGCCATTTCAATCTGGACGGAATGCTGCGTAGCGTCGAGCGCGCCTACATCGAAGCCGCGACGCGTCTTACACATGGCAACATCAGCCAGGCCGCAAAACTGCTCGGCGTGAATAGAACGACGCTATACAGCCGACTCGCAAACGACCCTTCGTCAGACGACGAGCCCCCGAACAACCGTAGCGACGGCTCACGCCGGATCTGAGCCCCGGAGCCAGCATGTACCTAGACCATTTCGGACTGAAGGAACCGCCATTCCGGATCACGCCGCACACCGACTTCTTTTTCGACGGCGCAGACAGAGGTGCGACACTTGAAGCGCTGCTGTTCGCCATTGTCCACGATGAGGGCATCATCAAGGTCTCCGGCGAAGTCGGGAGTGGGAAGACCATGCTCTGCCGCGTGCTCATGGAGCGTCTACCCGGGAATGTGGACACTATTTACGTGGCGACGCCGTCGCTAGGGCGCGATGAGATCCTCTACACCATAGCAGATGAATTGGGTCTGCAGTTCTCTCAGGGACGCGTGACGCTTGCCCTGCGCGAACTCCAGGAACATCTGATCCGGCTTTACTCCCAGGGAAGGCGGGTGGTGATCCTTATTGATGAGGCGCACGCCATGCCCGAGGAAACCCTTGAACAGGTCCGGCTACTGTCAAACCTCGAATCCAACCGCCACAAGCTGCTTCAGATTGTGCTTTTCGGTCAGCCCGAACTGGATGAGGTTCTCGCAAGGACTTCGCTCCGCCAATTGAAGGATAGGATCACGCACAGCTTCCGGATGCGCGCCCTTACGCAGGCCGAGGTCGCGACCTACCTTGTCTTTCGTATGCGAGCCGCCGGCTATCGCGGTCCGGACGTATTTTCTGCCGCGGCCGCCACACAGATTGCGAAAGCGGCTAATGGTCTGACTAGGCGCATCAATATCCTTGCGGACAAATCCCTGCTCGCTGCCTTCTCCGAGAACGTCCACGGGGTGACCCCGCGCCAGGTTCGCAAAGCAATACGTGACTCGGAATTTGGTCCGGTTGCACGCGAGGGCAGGCCATTGTTCGTCGCTTCCATCGCCCTTGCGGCGGGCCTGATTCTGGGCGGACTCGTCCGTTGGATCGCTGAACAGCTAGAGCCGGTACCCGTGTTCCCTCTGGTATCCGCTGTAATAGTGCCCCCGAAAACAGAGACCCGCCCTGCTACTCCCGTTCCCGCGAACCCCGGTTCCGTAGCGCCCCCTCAGATTCAAACCGCGCAAATCCCTGCGCCAGCGGCGGCAACCCCGCAGCCTGCAACACAGAGCCCTCCCCCCGTCCCGACCCCGATCGCACAGCGCCCACTTTCGCCTAAACCCCTACTGACCTCGGAGCAGTCGCGCCGGATCTCCAGCTACCCCATTGGAAACGCCCGCCTGCTCAAAGAACGAATCGTCGCGACCCGCAGCCTCCTGTCCGACGAACCGGACGACGCCTACAGCATAGAGTTGTTCTCAACGGATAACGGCGACGCTGCCCGGATGGAACGGTTCCTGGGGCGCGCGCGTCAGCTTGTACCGTTATCTCACCTTTACGTCGTTCCCGTTCTGGTTGGCGGGCGCTATCGTCTGCAGGTCCTCTTTGGCAACTTCCCCGATCGCGAGGCTGCGGCGGTCGCTGAGAAACGCCTGCCGCGACGCTATCAGCGGGCTTTCCAGACAGTCCCCGTCAGCATCGGCGAGATCCGTCGGTCCATATAAGTCGACCATCTCGAACGCCAAGATACAAGAAGATATTCAAAATTGCGACTTCGGACAGCTGAAAAGCCCGTTTAGACATACTCTTAGAGAAGATATTGACGGTAAAATGTGATACTCTTGAGCTAGCTTAGAGAGAGAGCAGGCGCGGCTTAATGACCCGGAACTTCATCTGGATAGCACTCTTGGTACTGGTCGGCGTGTTTTCAGCCGGTTGCAGCCAATCGCCGGTCAAAGCCTCCGACGCGCATCTGCGGGCACCAGAACCGGTTCCGGCGGGCAATATCCCTCCCCCCGTCCAAATAGCGCCCATCTTGCCCAAGCCGCGTCCAGTGGCAAAACCCGAAACCTACAGTGTGGTGGTGAACAATGTCAGGGTTCAGGATTTGCTGTTCGCGCTTGCACGGGATGCACGCCTGAACATCGACGTTCATCCTGACATCGTGGGCACCGTTACGCTGAACGCGATAGATCAAACCTTGCCCCAGATTCTGAGCCGCATCGCGCGCCAAGTGGACCTGCGCTACGAAATGGACGGGCAGAATCTCGTAATCCTTCGAGATGTGCCGTTCCTGCGTGCATATCGTGTCGACTATCTCAGTGCTGTGCGAAATGTCCGCATGCAGTCGAACTCCAATACACAATTTGCATCGAGTTCTGGAGGGGGCGGAGGAAGTGGTGGAACAGGTGCCACAGCTTCGATCAATGTCAGTTCTGAAAATCAACTCTGGGATTCGATCGTCGCAAACGTAAAGGACATCCTGCAGGAAACGGACAAACTCATTCCCGTCGGGGCATCTGGCGTGCCACAGTCTGCCGCCGTGTCCTCCCCGCCCCAGACCGCCACCGGAGCCGCGGCCCCACAGGGAGGCGCTCCAACCGCGCCCCCCGGCAATCAGGGGCCCACCTTTCGCGAGGCGGCGCATGTGATTGCTAACCGGGAAACCGGAATTCTGTACGTCCGCGCCACATCAAAGCAGCATGACAAGGTGCAGGAGTTCCTTGACCAGGTGATCACGACTGCAAAGCGTCAGGTGCTGATTGAGGCGACTGTAGCCGAAGTCCAATTGAACAATCAGTATCAGCGCGGTATCGACTGGTCCAGGGTGCGAACCGGCGGCTCCGGCTTCTCACTCATTCAGACATCCGCGAACACGCCGGCGGGCGTCGGTACCAATGCCTTCACTGTCGGATATGCGACCGCCGGAATCAATTTCACATCTGCAGTAAAACTGCTCGAATCGTTCGGCGACGTCAAGGTACTTTCGAGCCCGAAGCTCAGCGTCATGAACAATCAGACCGCACTGTTGCGTGTCACCCGTGACATCGTCTATTTCACAATGACGCCGAGTTCCACGTCCGCAACGGCGGCGGGAAGCGGCACAGTCGTGGCACCGGCAACGTTTACAACGACACCGAACATTGCGGCAGAGGGTTTCATGATGAGCGTACTGCCACAGATCAATGAGGCGGATGCGGTCGTATTGAACGTTCGCCCCACGATTCGCCGCAAGGTCGGCGACGCCACCGACCCAAACCCCGCTCTGAACGCGGCCAATCCCAACCTTATTCCGATTTTTGAAACTCGAGAGTTCGACTCCATCCTGAGAATTCAGAGCGGGCAGATCGCAGTTCTGGGCGGTCTGATGCAGGATTCGGCAACAAGTGCCGAGGATACGATTCCCGGAATACGCGACATTCCCGGACTTGGCCGTCTCCTTGCTCAGCGCAAGGACACAAACCTGAAGACTGAACTTGTGATTTTCCTACGCGCGACGGTGGTCAGGGATCCGACAATTGACGGCGATTTCAGCGAATTTCGAGATCTGCTTCCAACGCAGGATTTTATGACCCGGCAAAACCCGGCTAGAACCCGGCCGCCCGCGAACCAGTGATGCGTACGCGACCACACAAATGAGTCTATTACTTGAGGCACTCAAGAAAGCCGAACGCGCGAAGCAGGAAGCTCAGCGCGCGGTTCAGCAGGCCCAGCCGGACGCCACGAGCGCATTCTCGCTCGCTCCAAACGACGAAGCCAGACATGTGGTCACCCGGGATGAACTCCCGGATATCACGCGACCCGTTCACATCGAAACTGACGATTTGTCGGATCCCGGACCTGCCGGACCAGTAGAAAAAGCCACTTACACAATGCCCCAGCAGTCGCCGCCAGCGGCATCCTCTAGATCGGAGTCTGACGAGTCAGTAGCGAGCAGCCAGTCGGCTGCGCGCAAAGTGTTCGATGCAAAGTTTCGGGAACCGAACCCAAAGCTGCCGTTCTATATCACGATGGCTGTTCTCGTCGCTTTGGCTCTTGGGACGGGAATTTACTTCTGGTATCAGCTTCGACCGCCACCACCGCTGGTGAACCCGAACCCTCCGAAACCCGGAAATGAACCCGCGCCCCCCCCCGCGTCAGCGCTTCCGCCGGCTCTCGCTCAGAAACCGGATGATGCGCCCGTCGCCGTCCCAGGTCTCCCCCAGGCCGCGACGGTACAGAACGCCCCCGCCGGTACGGCAGTTGCCGCCGTTACAACTGCTGCTCCGCTGACTGCGAACTCAGCGCGACAAACGACGCCCGGTGCAACGCCTAACCGGCCTTCGGATCAAACATTGTCCTCCGCGAAGACAACTCCGGAGTCAATTGCACCCGCGCGACGCAACGCCCCGGGTGGTGCGCGACGCGAGGCTCGCGTGGACAGAATTCGGGATGGTCAGGGACAGGATTCTGTAACCAGCATCCGCACGGCACCGAGCATCCACCCTCGCGTGGAATCGGGATATGCGGCATTCCTTCGTGGCGATCTCGGCACCTCCCGCGAGAGCTATCTTCAAGCGCTCGCTGACGACCCATACAATCGCGATGCGCTTCTCGGCCTAGCCGCGGTAGAGACTTCTGCAAAGCACTATGAAATCGCCGAGAACTACTATCAGAGACTTCTTCAGGCTGACCCACGCGATGGAACCGCTATCGCAGGCCTCCTTGCGCTGCGCGGCGCCTCGGTCGACCCGGTCTCTGCAGAGAGCCGCATGAAGTCCATGCTGGCGATCGATCCCGAAGCGGCAGCGCTCAATTTTTCGCTTGGAAATCAGCTCGCGCAGCAGGCGCGTTGGCCCGAGGCACAGCAGGCCTACTTCCGAGCCTACACAGTGGACCCCGACAATCCGGATTTCGCTTACAACTTGGCGGTAAGCTTGGACCATGTTCGGCAGAGCAAACTAGCCCTCCAGTATTACCGGCGCGCACTGGCTCTTGCGGACAAGCGTCCTGGCGGGTTTAGTGTGCCTGCCGTGCGCGCACGGGTGACCGAACTAGAAAAGTAGGAAGGGACCCCGGTTCCTAGCGCGGGACTGCGTTCAGGCCGACATTTACTTTTTACCCTTACGAGGGGTGACAAGCCTTTGACCGCGCCAGCCGGACCGCAGACTCCGTCATGATCACCTCCCATCGTCCGTCCAGCCTGAATTCGTCGCGGGTATGATGATCGACAAATGAACTCGCCAGCCAACCCTCAGGCCAAGCGGCATATCGGACAGATCCTGATCGATCAGGGCATTCTCACAGAAGATCAGCTGAGAATTGCGCTGCTTGAGCAGACGAAATCCCATGTACCAGTCGGCAGGCTTCTGGTTCAACTCGGATTTGTTTCTGAAGCCACTCTCCGGGATGCGCTATCCGAGAAGCTTGGGCTTCAGTCCGTAGATCTGACTCATATCATTGTCGATCCGACTGCACTTAAATCGCTTCCCCGAGAACTTGCAAGACGCTATCGAATCTTCCCTGTTGCGCTTGACAAGAACGCGCGGAAGTTCATTGTTGCCTTGTCCGACACCAACAATATTGTCGCCATAGATCAACTCCGCGCACATCTGCCGAGCGATCTCGAAATAGAACTTCGACTGGCCGGGGATTCGGAGATCGAGCGCGCGATTGAGCAGTATTACGGGCGTGAGTTTTCCATTGACGGGATTCTCCGGGAGATTGAAACAGGAGAGGTCGACTACACGTCGGTCCAGGACGGCGACGAGTACAGTCGTCAACCCGTAGTCCGCCTGGTATCTGCATTGCTTGCGGACGCGGTGGGAAAGAGTTCTTCCGATATTCACTTTGAACCCGAGCAGAATTTCCTCAGAATCCGCTACAGAATTGACGGCGTCCTCCGCCAAATCCGGAGCCTGCACAAGACATACTGGCCAGCAATGGCGGTACGTCTCAAGGTGATGTCGCAAATGAACATCGCCGAAACTCGCGCCCCGCAGGACGGGCGAATTTCGGCAACGATGGCCGGTCGCGTAATTGACTTTCGCGTGTCCAGTCTGCCCACGACACACGGCGAAAACATCGTTCTGCGCATCTTGGACAGGCAGAAGGGCATCGTTCCCTTGGATAAGCTGGGACTGGAGGAAGGCCAACTGGATCTGCTCAAACGCATCATCGCGCGACCCGAAGGCATCATCCTGGTAACTGGCCCTACGGGAAGCGGCAAAACGACGACGCTCTACTCGATTCTCAATCACATCAACTCCGACGGAGTCAATATCATGACTCTTGAGGATCCGGTCGAGTACCCGATGACTCTGATCCGCCAAACGTCAGTCGCTGATTCTGCAAAACTGGACTTCGCGAACGGCATTCGCGCGATGATGCGCCAGGATCCTGATGCGATACTGGTGGGTGAGATCCGCGACGAAGACACTGCGGATATGGCTTTCCGTGCCGCAATGACAGGACACCAAGTCTATTCGACGTTACACACGAATTCAGCCGTTGGCGCGATTCCCCGCCTGCTGGATATTGGCATCGTCCCTGACATCATGGCGGGCAACATTATCGGCATCGTCGCCCAGCGCCTCGTTCGAAAACTCTGCCGTACGTGCCGAGAAGCCTACGATCCGGACATTCGCGAGCGCCGGATCATCGGTTTTTCGCCTACTGAACCGGCGGCGTGCTACAGATCTGTCGGTTGCGAGCAATGCGACTACCAAGGGTACCGCGGACGGATGTCCATCCTCGAGATTCTCAAGATCGACGGCGGTATTGACGAACTGATCGCCAGACGTGCAACCGCGCGCGAGATTCTGACTGCGGCGCGCGCGAAGGGTTTCAAGACGCTCGCTGAGGATGGCATTCGGCTGGCGCGGTCGGGGATCACAAGCATCGAAGAATTGATGCGTGTGGTCGACCTGACCGACCGGATGGGTTAGCCACCATGCCCCGAATGCGCTCACCATCGCGCAGCACGGTCCGCCTTGTCAGAAGGGTCGTTTTTACGCGAACTAAGCTCCGCAACGTGGGCTAACGGAAATGGCACTCTACGCATACAAAGCAATTGACGGTACCGGGAAGAACGTCCTGGGGCGCGCGGAAGCTTCAAATCTGTTTGATCTAGAACAGCGACTCGCGCGGATGGGCCTAGATTTGATTTCGGGTGCCCCGTCATCGCAGAAGAGCCGCCTTGTCGGCGGAACGAAGATCAAACGCCAGGAACTGATCAACTTCTGTTTCCACTTAGAACAGCTCTCTTCGGCCGGAGTCCCTGTCACTGAGGGCCTGATCGACCTCCGTGAGAGCCTAGATGTTCCTCGGTTTCGCCAAGTGGTAGGCGGGTTAGTCGAGGCAATCGAAGGAGGGCGTACCCTCTCGCAAGCGCTCGGTGAGTATCCTGAAGTTTTCAGTCGCGTTTTCGTCAGCCTGATCCGGTCTGGAGAGCAGACCGGGCGCCTACCCGAGGTCCTGAAAGGATTGAGCGACTCACTCAAATGGGAAGATGAGCTTGCGGCGCAGACCAAGAAGTTGCTCATGTACCCGGCATTCGTCGGGGGAACCGTAATGCTGGTGGTCTTCTTCCTTATGATCTATCTGGTTCCCCAGATGACTGGGTTCATCCGCAACATGGGCCAGGAAATGCCGCTCCAGACTGTCCTGCTCATCGCAGTGTCGGATTTGTGTGTCAAGTACTGGTGGGCCATGATTCTCGTCCCAATTGCGGCTTGGTTCGGCGTCAAGGCCGCAGCGCGCTCGAATCCCGCTTTCGCGTATGCACTCGACCACTACAAACTTACTGTTCCCCTGATCGGCCCCATCTTGAGGAAGATCATCCTGTCGCGATTCGCATCGAGCTTCGCCATGATGTACAGCGCTGGAATTACCGTGCTCGATGCTATACGAAGCGCCGAGGAGATCGTCGGAAATCGCCCGTTGGAAAATGCGCTGAGGACGGTCGGGCAGCAGATTGCAGAAGGGAAGAACATGACTTTGGCCTTTCAGGACGCAAATCTCTTTCCTCCTCTAGTCCTGCGCATGCTTCGGATCGGCGAAAGTACTGGCGGCCTGGACACCGCCCTGCTCAACGTCAGTTATTTCTATAATCGCGAAGTGCGCGAATCCGTGGCCCGGCTCCAAGCCATGATAGAGCCAGCTCTTACGCTTATCCTTGGCGCGGTACTTGGTTGGGTAATGCTTTCAGTGCTTGGCCCGATCTACGATACGATCTCCAAGACGAAGTTCTGAGCAGGTCACGATGCACGCTACCCGGCAAAACTGAAATGGCTGTCACTCGGCTTCTGTATTTCACAGCGGACCAGCATGTGCTGTACAAGGCAACAGGTCGGGCGCTCGAGATCGAGGCGCGATTTCCTGCTGACGCTTCGGGTGTCGCCACGTTCCGGGATTGCCTGGCGGGACTTCCAAAGGGTTCCTTGTTGGGGCTGCTGGCCGACCTGGCCGGAGAGGACTTTCACGAGGACCAACTCCCGTATCTCCGTGGTCGTGATCGACAGGCGGTCATTCAGCGCCGTCTCTCCCAGAGATACCGCGATACCCGGTTGGCCGCGGCACTGTCCCTTGGAATCGTATCAAGCGAAAGGAGGAACGAGCGACTACTCCTGGCCTCTTTCACGAATACCCAGCAGTTCACGCCATGGCTCGACGCGATCGCAGAAGCCGGCGCGCGGCTTACAGGGGTGTACTCAATACCGACGGTTGCACCCTCACTGGTGTCGAGACTTGGAGCCCAGAAGGGAAAGTGCATCGTAGTTAGCGTAAATCAGGCTGGTCTGCGCCAGTGTTTTGTCGACGACGGCAAGCTTCGCTTTGCCCGTCTTGAAAGAATTACTCCGATGAACGCGGAGGCACTCGCAATCCTCATACGATCGGAAACGCTTCGCCTGATCCAGTACCTGACGACCCTGCGCGCGATTTCTAGAGATGCACCGCCTGTAAACGTGATCGCCATTGCGCCACCCAATGCCTCAGACGCGTGGTCCGCAATCTTGGTCCCTGACTCGCGCGCGGTGTTTCGCGTCGTGGGTTCGGAGGAGGCAGAACGCAAGGTGGGCTTGAACGGCCCTGTTGTGGGTGCTCAGACCGAAGCCCTGTATGTCAGCCTCGCCGCAAGGAAGCCGCCACGAGAGCAGTTCGCGCAGAGCGAGGATCGTCGTGAGTATTCCCTCTGGAAGATCCAGCGGGGAATTGTCATGGCCGGTGCGATTGCCTTGGGTGCCTGCTCAATGTTTGCAGGTGTCCGCTGGCTAGATGTGACGGGGACGCGGGATATGTCAGCAAACGCGAGACAGGACGCGAGTGCTGCTGATTCCGAATTGCAGCGCATCGTTGCGTCATTTCCCGTCACCGAGACCACTACCGAGAATCTGAAGGCGACGGTGGTGGAATTCCAGAGAATTGCTGCCCGCACCTCTACTCCGGACGCGGCACTTGGATTTCTATCAAGCCGCCTGGAACTGTTCCCGGAAATCGAGTTGGATTCCATCGGCTGGAGCGTCGGCCAATCGCCGGAGTCCGCAAAAGGCGGGGGGGCGAGCGCGACCAGCAGCAGCGGAGTGATCTCCGAATTTCTTGAGATATCCGGGAGAATGCAGAACACCCAGCGTTCGGATTACCGTGTGATTACTGAACTTGTGCAACGGTTCGGCGCCGCGCTTGGGGCTGGCCCGCAATTTCGCGTTCTGCGACTTCAGCTACCGTTTGATATATCGTCAGAAGGTACTCTTACGGGTGATGTGGGCACGATTCAGAATTCGGAGGCACCGCGCTTCACTATGCTCCTCTCGAGAAAACTGAATTGAGGCGAATCAGGTGAGCCTAACTACAGAAGAAATCAAGAAGCTGCTAATGCCTGGGCTTGCATTTCTCATTCTTACAAGCGCGGGCATGGCACTCATCTGGTACGTGAACCTATCGCTATCGATGGAGCGGCAGCGTCTCGCGGCAGCGCAGACGGAGCGAACGCAGATGCGAGACCGACTCTCTCGTATCTCAGAGGAGGAGCGGGAAGTAAACCAGAAGATAAGGGTATACCGACAGTTAAAAGCCCTGAATGTAATCGGTCCGGAAAGGCGCCTCGACTGGACTGATTCTATTTCGCGCATCAAAGTATCCCGCGAGCTCCTTGACGTCCGGTACCGCGTCGACCGGCAGAACATGATCAGTTCTGTTCCCGGTAAGCCCGGAAGCGTCGACTTCTACGCAAGTACCATGAAAGTGGACATCGCCCTTTTGCATGAACTAGACCTTCTCAGGTTCCTCGGCGACTTGCGGGAGAGCGGCAATGCGTATTATTCGGTCAGGCGTTGCGGCCTGAACAGGACTGCGCAACCTGCCGCCAGTACTTCCATCGCTCCGCGGCTGCTCGCTGATTGCGAGATTGATCTAATTACTATTCAGGATCGCGGAGCAAAATCATGACTGCAGCCCGGTTTTTCTTTGCGCTGTCACTTGCTGCATGCACAGCCCAATCGTACGGACAGGACCTTGGCCGACTGTTCCTTTCTCCGGACCAGCGCACAGCGCTCGACGCCCGGCGCAAGGCGAAAATTCCAGACAAAGCGACTACAGACGTTGAGACGTCCTATTCCCGTCTGGACGGGTACGTTCAACGTTCTTCCGGCCCCTCTACGGTCTTCGTGAATGGCGAGCCCGTATCCACCAACGCTCGGTCTGAAGGCATCCAGGCACAACCGAACAGGCGCGATCCCAGAAAAATCGCGATATCTGTTGGTGAAACCGACAAGCCCGTAGAGCTCCGGGTCGGCCAAACGCTGAAACGAATAACGGGATCCATAGCAGACGTTGTAACCGGAGAGATCCGGACAACACCCCGCAAGCCGTGAGTGGCTGCGGAGGCGCCTCCCAATGAAGTTTCGGCGCCAGCGCGGATTCGCGCTCATCCTTTTAGCGTCGCTCATCGTTGCAGGCTCTGCGTGGTTCTTTGTTAACACTCTTGCTGCCTCGGCCAATCGCGTTGCCATGGACCGTGCGAGAAATGGTGCTGTGCTGCACGAAGCGAAGCAGGCGCTGCTTGCTTACGTTATCCAGCAGGCAGCGCTCTCCTCGGAGCAGAATCCAGGGCGTTTCCCCTGCCCCGAAGCAGCGGGCTACTTTGGCGATATGGCTCAGGAAGGAGTAGCGGCTGGAACGTGTTCGCTACCGAAGATTGGGAGGTTGCCCTGGAAGACCTTAGGGACAGACAAACTACTTGATGCCGATGGGGAAGCACTCTGGTACGTCGTCTCTCCGGGCTGGGCAAACGACGGCAGTACGCTGACAATAAATTCTGATTCGGTGGGACAACTCGCTTTCGACGGGCAGCTGAACTCCACCGTCGCACTAATTGTCGCACCGGGCGCACCGCTGAACGTTCTGACCTCGGCCACCTGCAACGCACGCACGCAGTCCCGCCGGACAACCAACGATTCTGGAACCATCGTCGCCCCGGACTACCGTGACTTCCTCGAATGCGACAATGCGAGCTACCCGGCTGATACCTCGTTTGCCACTTCTGGCCCGAGCGGGTCCTTTAACGATCAGATTGTCACGATAACTATTCCTGAAGTGATGCCGCTCCTGGAAGGGGTGGTGGCGTCCCGAATCGCAAGGGACGTTGTCCCGCAGTTTTCTTCCGTGTATTCGTCAGCATCCTGGGGCGCGTCGAGCACTGCGCCCATCTATCCCTTTGCCGCGGCCTTTCAAGATCCGACATCGTCGGACTTCAGGGGCGTGGCTGGAACCAGCCAGGGCCTATTACCATTACACGCCACAACGTGTACGACCATGACTGCTGGCCGATGCGATAGTAACCCGCTGACACCGTTCATCACCTGGGACTTGTCATCCATCACGGCCACCAAAACAGGGGGCACTGCAACGTCCATATCCGCAAGCTGCCCGTCAGCGACGACCACATCAGTTTTATGTACTATCACTTTCTCGAGATCCAGCTGCTTCATATGCTCGATAACTGTTAGCGGGGTCGCGCTTCAAGCAAAAGCCTTCAACATTGGAATGGCTTTGAAAACGCTCTCCACGACGGGTCTAAGCGGGCTTTCCGGGACGACCACCCTCACCAGTCCGATTCAGACCGATGGCTCTGCACTCGCCAAGTACTCGAGCTCTGCCACGTATTCCGGTGGATCAGGCGGACTGTGCGGCACATTCTTCGGGCTTAGCTGCAGTGGGACGATAGCAAACGTCACGATGCCCATCACCATCTACCAGGATCACCCATTTTTGAATCCGTCGTCGAGCGACGCGTGGTACTGGTTCTTCGCGAACAAGTGGCATCATCACACTTTTTATGCCGTTGCCCAGAGCCACCTTCCGAGTGGTACGACACATAATTGCAGCACGGCCGGAGATTGCATCCTCGTGACAGGCGCTACGCCATCCACGGGAATCCGGGCCAGCACCACATTGACTGGACGAAATCTGACGTCTGCTCCCAGGGCATACACGGGCCTCGCCGGATTTCTGGACACGACCGAAAATCGTAACGGAGACCGCACCTTCGAGCAGCTAAAGGTTTCTAGAACTTTCAACGATCGGTTCGTTCCGGTAAGCAACTACTGATGTCCGCGTCAAACGATCACATCAGACCGCCGTATGCAACGCGCACTTGGGTCGTGGCCGGCCGGACACGCGGTGGTCCCGTGAAACAAGCGGGGTTCACCCTCACTGAGATAGCAGTAGTTCTGCTGATAGTCGGCCTGCTCCTCGGCGGCATGCTCTACACGTACTCTGCTCAGGTTGACCAGTCCAACAGGTTGGAAACCCAGCGGCGCCTTGAGTCGGCCAAAGACCTCCTGATTGCGTACGCGATCGTGAACGGCAGACTGCCTTGCCCCGCAAGCACCAGCGGCAGCACGCCCTCGCACTCTGGCGACACCTCCACCGCATGCACCGAACCTTTCACGGGATTTTTGCCGGGCAGCACAATCGGATTCCAGCCAGTCGACGCGTCCGGCTTTGCGCTTGATTCTTGGAATAACCGATTGCGCTATGCGATTTCACAAACCATCGTTTCTGGAACAGTCCCGCATTTCACGAATAGCACGAACCTGAAGAGTAACGGCGTCTCCACCCAGCCGAACGATCTGGTGATTTGCGTATCTTCGACGGGCACGACACCGCTTAGCGTACCCTCACCAAGCTGCGGCACGTCAATCTCCGTCACCAACCAGAAGACACTTGCGGCGATCGTTCTGTCACCCGGGAAGAACGGTGCCTCATTGACCACGGGACGGGCTGACGAGAACATCAATAACAAACAAATCGGTCCCCCAGCCAACGCAAACCATGCGTTATTCGTGTACCGGCCGTACGCCGGCATAAAGTCGGATATAGAGTCGAGACTTGAGGAGTTCGACGATCAGATGGTGTGGATCCCGGCGGGGCAGCTCTACGCGCGATTGATCTCCGCTGGAATCCTGCCCTAGCCCGCGACACTCCTGTCACGCGCGCGGAGGAGAAAGCGCACGTCGCCTGCGACATTCGACACCAGTTCAAGCCGGTAACCCTGCATTTCCGCGTGACGCGCCGCCTGGTACAAGCCGATACCGAGCCCGCGATCCGACTTCACCGGTTCCCTGAGCAGGCCCTGCGCAATGTGGGCTGGAATCTCACCCCCATCGTCCTGAACGCACAATGCAATCTCCGCTTCGCATGAAAGCGTGCAGACGACCTGAATCGCTGGCGACGCCGCTCTCTTAGCGAGTGCGTTGCGAAGCAAATTGTCAGCGACACTGTCGAAGAGACTTCCCGGAACCACCAGGCCCGGATTCACGCCATCACTTGAGAATTCGACCTTCTCGGCCTGATACTGACTTTGCAGACTCTTCCACCATTCCATCGCGGAAACCGTAGAGTCGCGGCGGATTTTCGGGCGCTCCAGCTTTCTCAGGGTCTCCCCGAGACGTGAGGCAATTACCGGGAGCTGCCGACGCAGCAGCGCCTGGATTTCTGGAGATTTTTCGCTGCCTTCCTTCATCGAGACCGAACAGAGCACATTCAGCGACTGGAGCAGATTCTTGACGTCGTGTGTCACTCTCGCCCCGGTTTCATGCACTGCTTCAAGGTAGCCCCGATGAAGAAGTTTTTGCTCGCGCATTTTTGCGAGATAGAACTCCCCTAGGACCTGGCTGAGAAGCCGTAGGTGCCACTCGAGCGCGCTACTTAGCCGGTACCTTGAATAAACGACAAGCCGCAAGTCATGATGGATGTACTCGACAAAATGAGAGCCGCGCTCACCGCTTTCGCCCTTTTCAGAACCTGCCGTCCATGTTGCGCCGGACACCCACGTAAATCGGCGCAAGCCTTCGACGCCTTCGGCAATAAACCGCCCCGCGTTTGCCTCCGTCTGAAACAAACCAGCCAGAAAGTGCAGCCATTTCTCCATTGGCACACCTATTGACATCAGGTACCTGGAGAAAAACACGCTAAAGCTCGCGACTCCGGCTTTCGGACGCAATACCAGCCCGATCAAGAGCACGGCACCCCCTATCCCAAACATCGTATAACTCAGCGCCGAAAGGTACGACGTCTGGCGAAGCGTCATGAACGTGAAGCTGCCGAGTATGACGATGCCGAGTGCCAGCATTAGAAACACGCTGTAAAAGAAATCCATCAATTGCGGGTCCTCGCCACGCTCGGCTGCTCCCGGAAACAGCGCAACAGGCAGAAATAGAATCGGCAGGCCGAACTCCGCAAAACGTCGGATTTCCGGGGCAATTTCTCTTCTAGGCGAGATTTCCGGCAATATCATTACTGCAAGCAGTGCCAGCAGGTAAATCAGCACCGAAAGATAGCCTCCGCGCTGCCATCGCTCGTCCTGCTGGTACACCTTTCCGCCAACCATTCCTGCAAGGACGACCACCCAGAATGCGAGCAACCACCACCCTAGCCATAGCATGACCGCGACCGACGCGAGCCCGATTAGGACTGCCTGAGTAACATTGATCCTCTGGTCCACCTGCAGAAAAGGCTGCCACATCAACAACATTCCGAGATGAGCAATGAGAAAACCCCGCGCCCACGAATCGGATACGCCTCGCACCGCAGCAAGGTGAAGGAGGGCCAGCAGTCCGATAAGGAAGAACCTGGAATGGGTAGTGCGCAGCCGCCAAACAGCTTCACCGAGCCTGACGAGACGACTCGCCTGCTGATCCGATGTCACGATCCCGACTTGCATGCGCTGCTGTCACCGTCTAGGCTGGTCGCCACGTTGAATCCCGCACTATTCGTTTTGAGGCAATCATACTTGTCATTCAAAGTCGCGATGTCTTCGTTGCCCACAATTGGTGGATTGCCCCGTCAGAGCCTTCTGGAGGTTCGCCGCGGCGGAGTGATCTGGCTGGCGATTTGCGCTCTTTTCTTGGCCGCGCTGGTGTCCCAGTTCTCATCAAGCATTTCGCTTTCCGAAGCGAGTCAACTCCGAACCGGCGTGTTCGCCTCCCTCCTGAGACTTGCCTCGATATTCATCGTATCAGGCCACGTTATCACCAGTGCGGTGCGCGAGCACAATGACAAGGTCGTAGAACTCTATCTCGCGCAACCCATTTCACGAGCGACATACTATTTCGGCAGGTTTACTGGACACGCAATCTTCAGCGCGCTGCTCGCCCTGGCGTACTCGGCGCCCCTGTATCTGCTGGCCGCCCCGCAAGATGTGGCTGTATGGACCGCGTCGCTGGTTGTCGAGAATATCGCCGCGACATCCGCCGCTCTTTTTTTCGGCATGGCGTTCACGCAAGTTCTCCCGGCCTTCGCTTCGTCGGCGGGGCTTTATGTGCTGGGCAGGTCTATTTCAACGATCCAGTCATTTGCTCACGGACCGCTCAGCGAAGATACCCTCGCAAGCCAGATGACATCCCTGTGTGTGGATGCAGCAGCAGTAATCCTGCCGCGATTCGATTTGGTCACCCGCTCCGAGTGGCTTATCTACGGCGCGAATGATCTCTCCGGCATCGCCTGGGTCTGCGGTGGGCTGGCGCTCTACTCGGTTCTGCTTAACATCGCCGGGACGTTTGACCTGTACCGTCGCAATTTGTAGGGACACGCACAATGCGCGCCAGTTCACGAGACGAACGCCCGGTCCGCATGGTCCCGACTGTCATTCTCGTCACGCTCCTGTGTGCATGCGCAGCTCAGATCGGTGTCGGCGCCCTGTACCCGCGGCCATCACGTGGCGCCGAGAGTCTAGGAAGGCCAGCGGACACGACATTGATTCGCCTCGCCTCGCTTGACGAACGCGCTGTCGCAGCGCGCGTCATGATGATCCATCTACAGAGTTTCGACCTGAGTTCCGCCAACAACGCACCCTATCGTGCCCTGGACTATGGGCTGCTCGCCCTTTGGCTACAGAGGGCCTTGGACCTGGACCCGAAAAGTCAGTACCCGCTTTTCATGGCGACCCATATTTACATGGCAATTTCGGATTTATCCAAAGTTCGGATGATGCTTGAGTTCGTGCATGCCAAGTTCCTAGAAGACCGTCTTGGCCGATGGCAATGGCTTGCGCATGGCGCCCTTATTGCCAAACACAAATTAAGAGATCTACCCCTCGCACGAACCTACGCGGCCGAATTGACCAGACTCTCCAAGTCAGTCCCTGGCCTGCCCGTTTGGGTACAGGAGATGGAGAGTTTCGTCCTCGAAGATATGGGTGAATTGGAAGCCGCACGGATCATGCTGGGCGGATTGCTCGAGGGAGGGCACATCACCGACGAGGACGAAATCAGATTTCTGCGCCTTCGCATACGCCAACTGGAATCTTCACTTTCATCCGAACGCCCCCTGTAGCGCGACCCCGCATAGTCAGACGCCCGACACTTTTGTCGTATTCTCGACAGCAGAATCTCCGTTTTGATGCCTTTTGTATTCAATTTGTCCCGAAATCATCCTGGCACGCAGTATGCTTTGGAAGGGCTCCCGTTCGAAAATGAAAGAGAACACTCCATGAACATCCGTAACCTGGGTCGGCGAAGCCAAAAAGGCTTCACGCTCGTTGAAATCGCCATTGTGCTGGTCATCATTGGCCTTCTCCTCGGTGGCATCCTCAAGGGCCAAGAAATGATCACTCAGGCCAAGATCAAGAACGCCATCGCCGATTTCTCCGGCATCTCAGCCGCCTATCACGGCTATGTCGACCGGTACAAGAAGATCCCGGGTGATGATCCCTGCGCAGGAACGGGAACCGGCCTTACTTTAGGCAACTGCGGCACGACTACGGCGCGCTGGAGCGGCGCTGCCGGAGGCAACGGGAATGGACTAGTAGGGGGCAAGTACAACAGCGCCACGGCAGCGGATGAATCGCGCCTGTGGTGGGATCACCTGCGCCGCTCGGGCTTTGTCTCCGGCACGGGCGACCAGCAGCCGTTCAACGCGCTTACCGGCATGATAGGCGTACAGACAGGCGACGCGCAGACGACTACGGGCCCGGCGCTTGGCGGTTTCACCGGACTGATCATTTGCTCGGCCAACCTTCCGGACAAGATCGCAATCGCGGTTGACACCCAGATGGACGATGGGGTTCCCAACAACGGAAGCGTCCGGGGTCTCCTGCAGACGGCTCCCAATCCGGACGTGATCAATACGACTTTTGCGTCGACTGCGTACCAGGAAACCGGCACAAACGTGTACACGATCTGCCGGGCGCTGTAATCCCTGTCCCGATTTAGAAGCGTGAGGGGCCGGCTCTGCCGGCCTCTTTTTTTTCGCGCGATCAACTCTCGATGACCGACCCGGCTGCCCGGCCCTTGGCAAACCAGCCGGTGACAACGGCAGCCCGCTCTCCGCTGGCCATCAGCTCTGCCGGGCGCGTAGCGATGGTGATCGCGGTGATTGCCGTTTGGCTCCTCGGAAGACCGTACAAGGGCATCACGCACGACGCAACCCTGTACGTGGCCCAGGGGCTGAGGCAGCTCTCCCCCGCTAGATTTTCCGGGGACATATTCTTTGCGTTCGGTTCGCAGGATTCCTTCAGCGCCTTCTCGCCGATCTACTCCCACTTAATTGAGGCGTGTGGACCTGCGTTCTCGGCCATGCTCCTCACCATCCTGGGGCAAGCCTCTTTTGTGTTTGCAGTCTGGCTGCTGGTACGTGCGCTGATAGGGGACACCTTGCACGGGGGGACCCTGCAGCGATGGTGGGCACTCGTGCTGATCGCAACCGTATCAGGTTACTACGGCGGCTTGGGCGTATTCAGGTTTGCAGAACCGCTCGGGACCGCCCGGTCGCTCGCCGAACCGCTGTCAATCGCGGCACTGGCCGCGTTGCTCTCATCCAGGCTACCCGTTGCGCTGCTGCTGCTGGCGTTCGCAGCTCTCATCCATCCACTTGTTGCCGCGCCAGCCATCGCGGTCGCGACGATCTGTGTCGTGGTACCACGTCATGGCAGGACACTTGCGTCAGCGATGAAACTGGCAACGGCGGCAACGTTTCTAGCCATCGGCGCTGCGACGGCGGCAGGCGCCACAGCCTACTTCGATCCTACATGGCGCGCAGCTGTGATGGACCGTTCGCAGCACCTTTTTCTACTCGCATGGGAGACGCCCGATTGGTCGCGCGTCGCCTGGAGCTTCACCGTTGCGCTTCTCGCCCGCGGCCATCTTTCTGCCGATGGGCGCCGGTTTGTGGCCGCATCCGTGGCAGTCTGCGCAAGCGGCCTGGTCGGAAGTCTGCTCTCTGTCGACATACTCGACAACGCGACCTTTGCCGGCCTGCAGATGTGGCGTGCCCACTGGCTGCTCCAAATGCTCGCGATCTTGCTCATACCCACTCTGGTGTGCGGTGCCTGGCAATCCGGCAGCGCGGGCAAGACTGCTGCGGCGTGCATCATCGCAAGCTGCTGTTTCGCCAGGCCGGATCTCCCGGCATCTGCAGCTTTAGCTTTCGTCGCCGCTGTACTGCTTCGTCTGGAGCGGCGTCACCCAGGCTGGATGCCCGAAAACCTGCTGAAGCCCTCGCTGGGACTTGCCGCCTGCGCAGGGGCGGTTGGCACCCTGTTCGACATTCAACTCCGGGAGCCGCTCGCCTATGGTCCCATTCAGCCCGATGCTTGGGTCGGTTTCTTTAGCATGGCCGGAACACCGGGGCTTCTGCTGTTACTTGCCGCGTGCATTGCCCTGCTCGCGAGTTCCCGCCTGTCTAAATTCGCAATCGCGGCCGGTCTTGCAATTGCAGTGCCGGCAGCCATGGCATGGGACAGCCGCTCCCAGTGGACGCGCGCACTGGAAGCAGCGGCAGACGGCAGTCACCCATTCCGCGCCCATGTTCAACCGGGTGCAGAGGTATTCTGGCCTGCGGCCAGCACCCCCGCTTGGCTCGTCCTGCGCACCCGAAGCTGGTTCACCGGCGACCAGGGTGCAGGCATCGTGTTCCATCGTGAAACCGCAATGAACTACGAGCTAAGGCGCACAGCATCCATGGCGCTCAGGCAGTCAATCGACAACTGCTCGTTGTCCTCAGACCCCTCATGCCCGGTTGATATCGCAAGGGCCCGTGCACTTTGTGAGCGCATCGACCATCCTGAGTTCCTTGTACTGGCGGGACGGATCGACGCCACCCCACTCAGCCGCTGGCCAACGCCCGGCTACCTGGGATTCGGTCCGACATGGATAGACCTTCATGCCTGCCGAGATCTTGTGCACACCGCCGGTGACCGCTAGCCGCCTAGCCATCGGAATTCTGTGGATGCGAGACAGTTCCGCTCTTCATACGGGACGATCCCCCGTCGCCGCATTCGTGCGTCCGGTAAGCGTCGCTCTCGCAAACTGCGCATCACCATGCTGATTTCATCCACGGATCGGGTGCAAACCGGACATCGGCACCGTACTGGAGCACAGGCAGGCGGAGTACACCACTACCGGAAACCGCTATCGAAAAAGCTGCCGTTTATTCTGCCCTGCACAGAATAAGCGGCGGCAAGCACCAGGAACTCCGGCAGCAGGCTCGACGCAACTGAATTGACCGGAAGAATTCCAGATCGTCGGCGGTATACTCAGCCCCTATGATGAAGGCAGTTACAGTGAATTCTGCGATGCCGGCCGCTGGCACCACCTCTGTCGCGCGACAGACAGCGCTCGATCTCGCACGCAGA
The DNA here is from genome assembly GCA_903834835.1 of uncultured Pseudomonadota bacterium. Taxonomy (GTDB): domain Bacteria; phylum Pseudomonadota; class Gammaproteobacteria; order Burkholderiales; family SG8-39; genus CAILKO01. The sequence goes on from CAILKO010000035.1 coordinate 29,599, forward strand.
GTACTGACGATCGAAGCGGATGCGGTCCGTGCCTTGGTGGACCGAGTAGACACGCAGTTTTTCGAGGCCGTTCAGATGATCCTCGGGTGCCGCGGACGGATCATCGTGAGCGGCATCGGTAAATCCGGGCATATCGCCCGGAAAATCGCGTCTACCATGGCCAGCACCGGCACACCGGCGCATTTCGTTCACCCGGCTGAGGCGAGCCATGGCGACCTCGGCATGGTACTTCCCATGGACGTGTTCTTGTGCGTATCAAATTCCGGCGAAAGCGATGAACTTTTGCGAATTGTGCCGCTTGTGAAACGGCAAGGCGCTCAGTTGATCGCCATGACAGGAAATTCCTCGTCATCACTCGCTCAGGAAGCTGACGTACACCTCGATTCTGCGGTCGCGCAGGAAGCCTGTCCTCTCAATCTAGCCCCGACAGCCAGCACTACCGCGGCCCTTGCCCTCGGTGACGCGCTCGCGATCGCGCTTCTCGACGCCCGCGGATTCTCCGAGGCAGACTTCGCCCGAGCACACCCGGGTGGCGCACTTGGCCGGCGGTTGCTCACCCACGTCGCCGACGTGATGCGCAAAGGCGCGGCCGTACCAGCCGTACCGCTCGAAGCATCACTCAAGGAAGCGCTGCTCGAGATGACCCGTGGCGGCATCGGCATGACCGCCGTGGTCGACGGCAAGCGCACCGTTGCCGGAGTGTTCACGGACGGAGACCTTCGCAGAATGCTTGACCGGACAATTCCGAATTTTGATTCGGTCGTGATCCGCGACCTGATGACGCCGGACCCCAGGGTTATCCACCCGGACGCTCTTGCCGTAGAGGCGGTCCAGTTGATGGAGTCGCACAAGGTGAACCAGATGCTGGTCGTCGACGCGAACGGAGTCCTGGTGGGGGCCCTGAACATGCACGACCTGTTCCGCGCGAAAGTCATATAGTGGTCTCCGAACTGCCGCCCGATGCGCGGGCCCGCGCTCGCGGCATACGCCTGATGGTTTTTGACGTCGACGGCGTGCTTACGGACGGTCGACTCTGGTACGGGCCGGACGGCGAGGCGCTGAAGGCATTCCACTCGTTCGACGGCCAGGGAATCAAGATGCTGCAGCATGCGGGAATATTGACCGCAGTCCTTTCCGGACGAAAATCCGACGCTGTTACGAAACGCGCGGCGGAGCTTTGTATCCCGCATGTGCTGCAGGGCATCGATGACAAGGGTTCCGCGTTTGATAGCCTGTTGCAGGAACTTTCGCTGAAACCAGTTGCTGCCGGGTACATGGGCGACGACGTGATCGATCTGCCAGTCCTGCGTAGATGTGGATTCGCGTGCGTCCCGCGCGAGGCGCCCGAGTGGGTGCGTCGCCACGCACACTACGTCCCGAAGGCATCCGCCGGAATGGGTGCGGCGCGCGAAGTGTGCGAACTCCTCCTCGAAGCTCAGGATGCACTCGCTCCAGCTCTGGCCGCATATCTCGCGAAGTGATCCTCGGGACGCCGTCGCATGAATCTATCACTCGCCCGCCTCATGCCACTGATGTTTGTCCTCGTACTTGCTTTGATATCCCTCTGGCTCGAGCGCGCGGTAAATCGTGAAACCGCGCATCCCTCCTTGCGTCGCCACGATCCCGACTACATCGTGTCCCGCTTCACTCTAACGGCCTTCGATGCCAAGGGGCGGATCGAGTCTTCGGTTGCGGCGGAAAAGATGAGCCACTTTCCGGACAGCGACACGACCGAAATTCTGCAACCCAAAGTGGTCCGCTCTCGCGAGGATCGCCCGGCTGTCACAGTATCCGCCAGGCGCGGCGTAATGTCGCGCGACGGCGCTGACATCTTCCTCTACGATGACGTCGTCCTGGTGCGCGCAGCCGGAGCCGGCAGCCCGCAAGGAACAATCGAAACGTCTTATATGTATTTCGACCGCGCTCGGCCTTTCGCCCGCACGGATCGAACGATCCGTTTTTACGAGCCCGGACGTACGCTCAGCGGCCGCGGCATGGAGTACGACGGCGCATTGCACCAGTTCATCCTGAAGAGCGAAGTCCGCGGAAGTTTCGACAAAGGGAAGAATCGATCATGATTCACATGAGGAACGCCCGCCGCGCGCCCGGCAATCGGACCATGCGCGGCCGCGCATGCGCACGGCATGCTCTGATATTCCTGGCCGCCATGCTGCCATTACTATCATCAGCTGAACGCGCAGACCGTGACAAACCTACGAATATCGAGGCTGCCAGGATGGTGGCCGACGACGTTCGACGTACAAGCACATTTGAGGGCGGCGTTACGGTAAGCAAGGGGACGATGTCGCTGACGGCGGACCGACTGATCGTCCGGCAGGACGCCCAAGGCAACTATAAGGCGACTGCAACAGGCGCCCCCGTAAAGTTTCGGCAGCGAACTGACGCAAAGGGCGAACGCCCTGCCGGCTGGGTCGATGGGGAAGCCATGCGTATCGAGCTGGACGACCGCGATCAAAAAATCGAACTGTTCGAAAAGGCGCGCGTGACGCGTGACCTTGACGAGGTGCGGGGCGATTACATATTTTTGGATCAGCGCAGTGAAACCTTCACGGTCAGCAGCGGCAAGGAGCAGCCGGGGGGCAGGGTTCGCGCGGTGATCCAGCCGAAGGCAGCACCGGCCGACCCAAAATGACGCGCCAATTCGTTCCGGGGTTTCGCGCGGGAGCGCACCGGCGGTGAGCGTCCTGAGTGCCCAGCGCCTGCGCAAACGATACAAATCCCGCACCGTCGTTCAGGACGTGTCGCTCGACGTTACAAGCGGCGAGGTGGTTGGCCTCCTCGGACCGAACGGTGCTGGAAAGACCACATGTTTTTATATGATTGTAGGTCTGGTTACTGCGGACGCAGGTGCGATCCATCTGGATGGCCGCGATCTCACGCACCTTCCTATCCACCGACGAGCGCGTCTCGGCATTTCCTATCTGCCCCAGGAGAACTCGGTTTTTCGGCGTCTGACGGTGGAAGAGAACATCCGGGCTGTGCTCGAACTTCAGGATATGCCTGAAGCCGACGTCGAGCTGAGGCTGAACGAACTGCTTTCTGACCTCGGCATCGCGACCCTTCGTGGCCTTGTCGCAATATCACTTTCCGGAGGCGAACGCAGGCGCCTCGAGATAGCGCGCGCGCTCGCGACGCGCCCCTCATTTGTTCTGCTGGACGAGCCGTTTGCCGGCGTCGACCCGATCGCAGTACTCGATATTCAGCGCATCATTGGCTACCTGAAGGAACGCTCGATCGGTGTGCTGATCACCGACCATAATGTGCGCGAAACCCTGGGAATCTGCGACCGCGCCTACATCATCAACGAAGGCGCGGTCCTCGCCTCCGGCCCCCCGGAGGAGATCGTCTACAATGAACACGTTCGCCGGGTCTATCTCGGCGAAAACTTCCGCATGTGACCCATCCCGGGTCATTGGCCTCCGCTCCCAGCCAGGATTCATGAAGCCGACTCTGCAGTTCCGGCTGTCCCAGCACCTCGCGCTGACACCCCAGCTTCAGCAGTCGATCCGGCTACTCCAGCTGTCCACGGTCGAACTGAATCAGGAAATTGAGCGTCTGCTGCTTGAGAATCCCATACTGGAGCGCGAAGATGCATTCCAGGACCCGGGCAGATCGGCTGGCTCGGATCCATCGGCCTCCACCTCCGACACGCAAGACGGAAGCTCGCGCGCTGCACAGGATGAGGCAAGGGCCGATAGCACTGCGACAGCACAGGAGAACTCCGGGGAATCTTCCGGGGATGGCGACTGGGAGCCATCCTACAGTGCCGCGACTCCGGCCGGCGACGATGACGATAGCGACCGTACATTCTCAACACCCGATTCGCCGACGTTGCGCGAGCACCTGCTATCCCAGCTGTCGCTGCTGCAGATTTCGACTCGCGATCGCCTTCTGGTCGGTCTCCTGATCGACGCGCTCGACGAGGACGGCTACCTTACCCAGCCGCTCGAAGAGATTCTCGATATGATGCCCGACGAACTGCAGATCGACCGTGACGACCTCGCGATCGCGCTGAGGCATTTGCAACAGCTGGAGCCCTCTGGCGTCGGTGCACGCTCGCCGAGCGAATGTCTCACACTGCAGCTGGAAGCTCAGCAGGACGACCCAGATCCCGCGGTCCGCGCCCTTGCAATCACAATCGCCCGCAGTCATCTCGTGCTGCTCGCCAGCAGGGACTATTCACGGCTCAGGACGGCAACGGGCGCAAGTGAGGAAGACGTCAAGGCCGCGCACCGCCTGATCCGCCGCTTGAGCCCGCGTCCCGGCGCAGAGTTTGCCCGGATCGAAGCGCGCTACGTTGTGCCCGACGTGTACCTGCGCAAGCTGCGCAATGTCTGGCGCGTCAGCCTGAATCCCGAAGCCATGCCCAGATTGCGGATTAACAGGCTCTACGCCGAGCTCGCGGGCTCGGCGCGCAGCGGCGGCAGCGCGCTGTCCGGTCAGGTGCAGGAAGCCCGCTGGCTGATCAAGAACATCCAGCAGCGCTTCGACACCATCCTGCGCGTATCGCAGGCAATCGTGGACCGGCAACGCAACTTCTTCGAGCACGGCGAGGTCGCAATGCGCCCGCTCGTGCTGCGGGAGATCGCCGACATACTCGGATTGCACGAGAGCACGATCTCTCGCGTCACTACGCAGAAGTTCATGGCGACTCCGCGCGGCACCTTCGAACTCAAGTATTTTTTCGGCAGCCATGTAGCAACCGACACGGGCGGCGCGGCATCCTCAACCGCCATTCGTGCACTTATCAGGCAGCTCGTCACAGCGGAAAATTCGGATACCCCGCTCTCGGACTCCAAAATTGCCCAACTGCTGGGCGAACAGGGCATCGTCGTCGCCCGGCGCACGATTGCCAAGTATCGCGAAGCGCTGCATATTCCGCCTGTGAGCCAGCGCAAACGGCTCTAGTGCCAAGTCCGGTTCAACCCGCTAATTTGGAAGGTGAATCCGCCCAGCAAGCAGCACCCGCAGGCTGGCGCTGATGGAGTACCTCGGGAGGTATAATGTGCCACCCTTCCGACCCGGACGGGCGCGAACTCGGCCGGGCAGCACTCCGCATAAAATCTGCCCCTGCCCAACATGAGCCTAGTCGCCAAGCTTCTGCCGCCAGCGAACGTGTTGCTTGATCTGCAAGTCTCTAGCAAGAAGCGGCTTTTCGAACAGATCGGACTGCTCTTTGAAAACAATCACGGTATCGCGCGCAGCATCGTGTTCGACAGTCTGTTCGCGCGCGAACGACTGGGTTCGACCGGCCTCGGCAAGGGTGTGGCCATTCCACACGGCCGCATCAAGGGACTCAGGGAGGTGCTTGGTGCATTTCTCCGTCTCGAGCATCCCGTGCCGTTCGACGCACCCGACGGCAAACCGGTCCATCTGGCGTTCGCGCTTCTCGTACCCGAACAGGCAACCGAGAAACACCTGCAGATTCTCTCGGAACTGGCGCAAATGTTCAGCGACCGCGGCCTTCGCGACGCGCTGTCCGGCGCGCACAGCGCCGATTCCCTCCACCGCATGATCGTAGAATGGCACCCCGATGTTGCAGGTAAACGTCACGCGATTGCATGAAGACAACCGTGAGGCGCTCGGCCTGTCCTGGATCGCAGGACATGACGGCTCCGCGGCTGTACGCAGGGAGGCCGCCGCATCAGCAGCGCTCGTCGGCCACCTCAATCTGACTCACCCGAACAGTGTGCAGGTTCTGGGCGAGTTCGAAGCATCGGCCTTTGGCGGCCCGGAGGAAGCGGCGCGGAAATTCATCGATGGCCTGTTTGCGTCGCGACCGGCGGCAGTCATTCTCGCGGATGGCATTCCTGCTCCAAACTACCTCATCGAGGTCGCCGACGCACGCCACATGCCGGTGCTCGCAACCGGCCATGGCGCAGTTCAGGTCATCGAGAAGCTTTCACGCTACCTCGCGAAAGCGCTCGCGGATTCGACCGAGCGCCACGGCGTTTTCATGGATGTGCTCGGCCTCGGTGTCCTGATCACCGGAGACTCGGGTGTGGGCAAGAGCGAGCTCGCGCTCGAACTAATCAGCCGGGGCCATGGCCTGGTTGCCGACGACGTAGTGGATATATCCCGCATCGCCGCGAATACACTTGAAGGCCGTTGTCCGCCCCTGCTGAAGGACTTTCTCGAGGTGCGCGGACTCGGCCTCCTGAACATCCGCACCATCTTCGGCGAAACCGCAGTTCGACCCAAGATGAAACTCAAACTGATCGCCCATCTGGCTCGGCCGAATTCCGGCTCCCCCGACCTCGTCGAGCGGCTTCCATTGGCCGAACTGTCGGAAGCAATGCTGGGTGTAACAGTGCGCAAGGTGATGATTCCCGTGGCAGCAGGGCGCAATCTTGCCGTCCTGCTCGAAGCCGCTGTACGAGACTACATCCTGAAGTTGCGCGGCATCGATTCGAACGCCGAGTTCGCCGAGCGCCAGCGCAAAGCCATGGAACTTGCCTCGGTCCGTGAGGATCTCGGACAAACCTGAGTCCGCCGGGAGGGCGGGATGCCGGGAGCAGCGAACAGGCCTTTGCGGTGCGGAGCATTCCCGTCTAGAGTCCTGCTGTGATGAACATTGTCATCGTCAGCGGACTTTCCGGCTCGGGCAAGAGCATCGCTCTGGGCGTGCTCGAAGACTGCGGCTATTACTGCGTCGACAACCTCCCCGCCACGCTGCTGCTGGAGGTTGTTGACTTTCTTGCCAGCGCTGGCCATCGAATGATCGCGGTAAGCGTGGATGCGCGCAGCGCGGCCCTGCCTGCCCTGCCCGCCAGCATTGCCCGGCTGCGCGAGCGTAACCTCGACTGTCACGTGCTTTTTCTCGAGGCAGGAACGCCCACGTTGCTGCGCCGCTTCTCTGAAACCCGCCGTAGCCATCCGCTGGCGATAGACGGACTGGCGCTCTCGGAGGCGATCGCGCGGGAACGAGAACTGCTCAGTCGGGTCGCCGAACTCGGACATCGAATCGACACCAGCGAGCTGCAACCCAAGATCCTGCAGAACTGGATCCGCGAGACGCTCGGCCTTGGCGGCGGCGCCCTCACGCTGCTGTTCGAATCCTTTGCATTCCGCGACGGCATCCCGCTGGATGCAGACTGGGTCATCGACGCACGCATGCTACCCAACCCGCATTACGACCCGATGCTGCGCCCGCTCACCGGACGGGACGGGCCGGTAATCGCGTTCCTCGACGCCCAGGAGCCGGTGCAGCGGTTTCTCGCGGATGTCTCGGGGTTTCTATCTCGCTGGCTCCCGGAAGTCGTGATCGAGCATCGCGCCTATCTCACTGTCGCCGTGGGGTGCACCGGCGGCAAGCATCGTTCCGTCTATCTGGCGGAAAGACTCGCGGCGGCCTTCCGCGATCGGAGCACAGTCCTCGTGCGGCACCGCGGACTCGCGCGGGCGGGCGACACGACCTGATACTGGAGACGCGAATCGTGACCGCCCCGACCATAGCGACGATACCGATCTTCCCGCTCAATGTCGTGCTGTTTCCCGCAGGCGCGCTGCCCCTGCGCCTGTTCGAACAGCGCTACCTCGGCATGGCCAAGGCTTGCTTGAAGGACGGGTCCCCGTTCGGCGTATGCCTGATCCGGGAAGGCCGCGAGGTCGGCACGCCGGCGATTCCCGAGAACGTCGGCTGCACGGCCCGCATCGAGCAATGGGATATGCAGCAGCTCGGCGTGCTTACGGTTCTCGCACGCGGCGTGTGCCGATTCCGCATTCTTGAACGGAGCGTCGATGCTGCGGGACTCACACGCGCGATGGTCGAAATGCTGCCACCCGAGAACGACAGTCCCGTACCCGAATCGCTGCTCCCCTCGGTGCGCGTACTCAGGAACGCTCTCGAGCACCCTTCCGCCGCACCGCCGCACCCTGGCGCCGATTTCGAATCCTGCGCGTGGGTGAGCGCACGGCTGGCCGAACTTCTCCCCCTGCCGCCGCCGATGAAGCAGTTGCTCCTCGAACTCGACGACGCGCAGGCGCGCCTGGATCGGCTTCACCATCTTCTGAAGGATTCCGGTCTGCTCGGTCCGGACTGAGCAAAGTCGCGAGCAAGCGCCTCACAGGCACCGGGATCGCCAGGTCAAGCGCATCGTCCACCGCGAACCAGGCACGCCCAGCGGACTCCTGCAACGACGCACCCGGGGTATCCGTCAACTCGCATAGCAGGGGCTGCGCGTGAAGCCGGAAGTGCGTGAATGCATGCCTTATCGGCTGCATTCGCTCCACCCTTTCCGGCTGCACGCCCAGCACTTGCCCGACCTGCGGATCGCTCTCTGAATTGAGCTCCGGAAAGCACCAGAGCCCCCCCCAGATTCCCGTGGGCGGCCGCTTCTCGAGCAGCACTTGATTCCCCGCGCGCCCGATCAACCAGGTCGCCGTTCGTTCGGGGATCGTCCTCGCAGGCCGTGCCTCGGGCAGATCGCCTGTGCGACCCTCGCGGCGCGCGACACACATCGCGGAAAGCGGGCATGAATCGCAACGCGGCCGGGCGCGTATGCACAGCGTCGCACCGAGGTCCATCAATCCCTGCGTGTAACGCTCGATGCCAGACGCCGGAAGCAGGGACTCCGCGATCAACCACAGACGCTGCTCCACCCGGCGCTCGCCCGGAAATCCATCCACACCGAATGCCCGCGCCAGCACGCGCTTTACGTTACCGTCGAGAATGGCAGCCCGATGACCGAACGCGAAGGCCGCAATGGCCGCCGCGGTCGAGCGCCCGATGCCCGGCAAGGACGCGAGTGACTCGGATGATTCCGGAAACCGCCCGCCGTAGTGCGCAACGATCTCGCGCGCCGTTCGATGCAGATTGCGCGCGCGCGCGTAATACCCCAAGCCTGCCCAGTGTCGCAGCACGCTGTCCTCGGGCGCCCCGGCGAGCGCTTCGACCGTCGGAAACGATTCCAGGAATCTCAGATAGTAGGCGACCACCGTCCCGACCTGAGTCTGCTGAAGCATGATTTCAGACAGCCATATCCGGTATGGGTCCCGGGTTCCCTGCCAGGGCAGGTCGTTCCGGCCGTGGCGCTCCTGCCACGCAACCAGGCAATCAGAGAACTCAGGCATCCGCTGGCCTCGCACGGTGCGGATTGACTGCATGGACTTCGGCCGGCACCATGTCTTCACCATGTCCGCATACGATGAACGCAGCGACGGCCCGGTCACCGCCATCGGCGCCTGGCAGCAGGAACTCGAAGCCTTCCGGCGCGATCTTCATGCGCATCCGGAACTCGGGTTCGAAGAGACCCGCACGGCCGATCTCGTGGCCCGGAAGCTGGCCGCCCTCGGTATCGAGGTACATCGAGGTTTCGCGCGCACAGGCGTCGTCGGGGTCATACCCGGTCGGCAGCAGTCGAGCGGGCGTGCCATCGGTCTGCGCGCCGACCTCGACTGCCTGCCCATCGCGGAGAACGGAACAGTGCCCTGGCGCTCCGTGCACGCCGGCCGCATGCATGCCTGTGGCCACGATGGCCACACCACCATGTTGCTTGCCTGCGCGCGTTACCTCGCGGGGACACGCAGGTTCGACGGCACCGCATACGTCTTCTTCCAGCCTGCAGAAGAGGCCGGGGGCGGGGGCAGGGTGATGGTGGAGGAAGGTCTGTTCGAACGCTTTCCTGCCGACGAGGTCTACGCCCTGCACAACTGGCCTGCACTTCCGGCAGGCAAGCTTGCGGTGCGGGCCGGGCCGGTGATGGCGGCCACCGATGAATTCCAGATCACCGTCCGGGGCCGTGGCGGACATGCTGCGATGCCCCACCTTGCGATCGACCCCGTCCTTGCAAGCGCGCACCTGATCACCGCTCTGCAATCCATTGCGAGTCGCGGTGTGAGCCCGGTCGATTCGGTCGTGGTAAGCGTCTGTTCGATGCAGACGAGTCAGCTCTCGGCAAGCAACATCATTCCCGATAGCGTGCGCCTCGTCGGGACGCTGCGCAGCTTCCGTCCCGAGACACGCGAGTTCGCGATCGGACGCATCGAGGAAATCGCACGCTCGGTCGCGGGCGCCTTCGGAGCTGACGCGGAATTCATACTGCATCCCGGTTATCCCGCAACCATCAACAGCCGGGCGCAGTCGGAATTCGCCGCGCGGGTCGCGGCCAAGGTATTCGGGGAGCAGAACGTCATTACGGACGCCGAACCCACCATGGGCGGCGAGGACTTTTCCTACATGCTGCAGGCGCGCCCCGGCGCTTATGCCTGGCTCGGACAGGGCGGCGGCCCCTCGGGTTGTTTCCTGCACAACCCCGGTTACGACTTCAATGACGCCATCCTGCCGCTCGGCGCCGGATTTCTCGCAGCCCTCGTCGAGGAGGGTCTTCCGCTCGCATAGTCCGACGCGCCCGGCTCGGCAGGGCGGCCTTGCCGCGCACATCACGGCTGCCGGCGGCCGGCGTTTGCGACACCGAAGGGCACATGGCCCGAGGCAACGTGGTGCCGCGCAAGCTCCACATGTCCGTGCTGGTCGTCGAAGTAGAAGTCGGGTTCGAATGCCTTCAGAAATTCCGATTTCTCCAGCCCCCCGAGGAACATCGCCTCATCGATATCCACGTTCCAGTCCATCAGCGTGCGCACCGCGCGCTCGTGTGCCGGGGCACTGCGTGCCGTGACCAGGGCTGTCCGCACCCTCATCGGCGCATCCGCCCCCACCGACTGCAAGCCCCGCAACGCTTCCAGCAGAGGCTTGAACGGCCCGGGCGGAAGCGGCTTCAGTGCATGGACGGTCTCGTGCCGGGTGAACGCTTCAAGGCCCTCGCGCTGAAAAACACGCTCGGCTTCGTCGGAGAATAGAACCGCATCGCCGTCGAACGCGATACGCACTTCCCCGGTGTGTCTGCCTGCCGCCTGCGCTGACTCCGGGTAGACCCGCGCCGCAGGAACTCCGGCCTCGAGCGCACCGAGCACATCCGCCTCGTTCGCGGAAAGAAACAGGTTTGCCTTCAGCGCGTCGAGATAACGGTACGGGGAGCGCCCCCTCGTGAATACGCCTCGTTCCAGCTTGAGTCCTGCCTTCTGCGCCGAACGGAATACGCGCAACCCGCTGACCGGATCGTTCTTGGACAGAATCACGACCTCGACGCGCTGGGTCTGCGGCGTGTTGAAGGCAAGCAGCTTTTTCACCAGAGGGAATGCGACGCCTTCCCGCGCGGGGACGTCCAGCCGTGAATACTGCAATTCGATATATGCCTCTTCGCCTTCGCGATCAAACACCGCGTTCTCGTCCTCGAATCCGAACAGTGCACGCGAGGAAATTGCGACGACGAGCTTGCCCTCGAAACTCACCGGCACGGGGTGCTCCGCGCGTCGCGCACTGGGTAGGCTGGCATATGGATGATGTTACTCCGGCCCCGATCTGCCGACCGAAGCGGCGCGGAAACCATGCGAAGATTCGGCGGATCGTTTCATATCCTACGGAGGAGAACCTGTGACCACCCGACACGTGCGCAAGCGTCCCGCCCCCACCACCGCGATCTGCCATCCCACCGCCCACAAGATCGAGATTCGAGGCAAGGATCTGTGTGACGATCTGATCGGCAAGGTCGATTTCGTGCAGATGATGATGTTCGAAATCTTCGGCCGATTGCCTACGGAAACCGAAACCAAGGTGGTCACTGCGGTAATGGTCGCGATCATGGAGCATGGGATTACCCCCAGCACGATTTCCGCCCGCATGATCTATTCGAGCGCGCCGGAAGCGATCCAGGGAGCCATGGCCGCCGGCCTGCTCGCAGGTGGCAGCGTGCTGCTGGGCACCATCGAACACTGCGCGAGGCTACTCAAGCGGATCGTCGATGATCCCGCGGGCATCGATGCGGCCGTGAAGCGCGAGGTCGCGGAGCACCGCGCGGCAGGAAAGTTCATCAGCGGCTTCGGGCATCCCTGGCATTACCCCGACGACCCGCGCACCCTGCGGCTGTTCTCTCTCGCACGCGAGTGGGGCCTTTCCTGCCGCTACGTCAAAGCGGCGGAGGCCCTCTCACCCGAAGTCGACAAGGCCTGGGGAAAGCACCTGACAATGAACGCCTCCACCGCGTTTGCGGCCATGCTGTGCGAGATTGATGTCCCGGTCGACATCATGCGCGGCCTGGTGCTGGTCTCCCGATCCGCAGGACTGGTCGCGCATATCCTCGAGGAACAGCGCAAACCCGTCGCCCTGCAGCTCATGAAGACGGCCGAAGAGGCGGTCCCGTATCGACACGAGTGAAATGGGGGGAGGCCCCCTGGCTCCAACCGGTATTTTAGTAACATATATGGTACTATTTGAAAGAATTCATTCCCCCATGCTCCCCTCCGGCGCTTGGAATCGGGAAATTCCGCCAGATCTGCACCCATGAGCCGCCGAGTTCTCACCCTCCAGTCCCTGGGGAAAATGGGGCGCTTCGGCAACCAGCTGTTCCAGCTGTGTACCGGACTTGCACTCGCAAAGGAGCTGAACGCCGAGTTGCGCATCCCCGGCGACTGGCCCGGATACAGCCTGTTCAATCTGCGCCTTCCGCCCCTCGATTTCTCACCTGCCATGCGCACACGTGAGGACTATTTGCCCACGGCCGAGGATCTCGATCGGTACGGCAGCATCGACCTTTTCGGCTTCTGGCAATTCCAGGAGGCAGTCAATCTCTATTCCGCGGCCGATGCAAGACGGTGGCTCAGCTTGCAGGACTGGGTGATCGACCGCTTTCCCCCGCCAGCCTCGAGGCCATTCGTGGCCATCCACATCCGTCGCGGCGACTACCTCAGCCCCAGGAATGCGACGCGATACTGCTGTATTGCGCGTGAGTCCTACTATCGATGCCTTCGTGAGCAGGTGTTGCCAGCCTATCCGGATACTGGAGCACTCGACATCGTCGAAGTCAGCGACGACACGCCCCGAATTGATGACCATTGTGAATCGATTGGCGCCGGCTTCCTGCCGGACTTCATGACGCTCGTGAATGCGAGCACTCTGATCCGTTCCAACAGCACCTTCAGCTTCTGGGCTGGCGTCCTCAGCGGCAATCCTGTCTACGCTCCCGTCATCGACGAGCAAGTCGGTCTGAGCGATGTGGCATTCGTGGCAGGGAACCACCCTCGTTTTGCCCATCCGAGGCACTTCCCGAACTTCAGGCACACCGATCTCCACGTGTGTGGTGTCGAGTAACATTCCATCTATCGACTGCCGCTGTCCGGCATGCGATCTGAAGCACACACATCCTTAGCGAGGCTTTTGCCTCGGCCTCCACTCAAGCGGGAACAGAAGAACATGCCGCACGCAATCCTCAACGGTCACCAGCACTACTGGGAAGATGCGGGCTCGGGTCCAACCCTGGTAATGGTTCACGGAGCTGCCCGCTCCGGGCGCATGCTGATCAGCCACCTCGGGCCGCTGTCGCGGCACTACAGGGTCATCATTCCCGATCTTCGGGGTATGGGGCGGAGCGCCCACGTACCTGCGATCCCCCCTTCGGCCTGGATTGACGACCTGGCGGCGCTGCTCCGGCACCTGGCACTCCCGGCGGCACATCTTTACGGCGTGAGCCTCGGCGCGCGCGTCGTGCTGCGCACGGCGATCGATCATCCGTCCATCGCGCGTTCGCTGATACTCGACGCCCCGATCATAGCCAACGAAGCCGAAGGCAATGCCGCGCTGAACGCCAATATCGGAGGATTTGACAGCATGCCGGCCGATCAGCGGGCGGATCGCGAAGCGAGTCACGGCGCGGACTGGCGTGAGGTAATGCGTAACTACATGAACATACGCAGCGACCCGGGACTCCAGGAGCACCTGAACCTGCGCGAACTCGCAAAGCGCGTGGAAACGCCCGCCTTCATCATGCGCGGCGACATTCCCGAGCCCGTGCACCCGCTCGCGCACGCGGCGGAGTTGCGCGCCAGCCTTCGGAACTCGCGCCTGTGGATCCGGCCGAACACGGTCCATACGGTAATCAATGCAGCACCGGACGAGGCCTACGCACAGATCACCGCATTCACCAGCGCGCTCGACGCAGCCTGAAGCCGGCGATGGTGCGAACGGCGTCTCGACAAAGGCCGGGTAATCGGATTCCATGACCGAGATCAGACCCGGCCAGTCGATAGAACTTCTGAAAGAGCTGCACATCCTGACACGCGATGGCCGCATGAATCAGGACAGCCGGCGCAAGCTCAAGCAGGTCTATCATCTCTATCAGTTCATCGAACCCCTGTTGAATCGAATTCAGCAGCAGGACGGCCGCATCCGTCTGGTGGATTGCGGAGCTGGAAAATCCTACCTGGGGTTCATCCTGTATGACTTGTACTTCAAATCCCTCACGGGCGATTCTCAGGTCATCGGCATCGAAACCCGCGAGGCACTTGTCGAAAAGTCACGCCAGCTTGCGCAGCGATTCGGATTCAGCGGGATGACCTTTGCCAAATTGCCGGTAGATGCGGCAATTTCCAGCCCCGACCTTCCGCAATCCGTCGATATCGTTACCGCACTGCACGCCTGCGACACGGCGACCGACGATGCCATCCGCTTCGCGCTTGCGAGGAAGGCGCGCCACATCGTGCTCGCGCCCTGCTGCCAGGCAGAAGTGGCCGCATTCCTCCGCAAGCACGGCCCGCGACGGGAATCCGCAGTGCCGCTCGCGGAAATCTGGCGACACCCTCTGCATGCGCGCGAATTCGGCAGCCATGTAACGAACGTCCTGCGTTGCCTGCAGCTCGAGGCGCATGGCTATCAGGTCACGGTCACCGAACTGGTCGGATGGGAGCACTCCATGAAAAACGAACTCATCATCGCCAGCTACAACGCTGATGCCCCTCGCAGACTCGCGGCGGAACGGTTGAACTGCATGCTTGAGACGGTGGGCCTGGAAGCGCTTCGAAGCCGTTTCTTCACCGGCGAAAGCCCGTCATTGCGGACTGCATCGTGATCCTTGAGAAGATTCTCCGGAGTCAGGGCTTCGGCTCGCGCAGGGAATGCAGGCACCTCATCTGGAACGAAGCTGTAAGCGTTGGCGGCCGGCTTATCACCGAGATTGACGAGGACTTCTCCTGCGAAGGACTGGTCTTCAGTGTGGCCGGCAAGGAGTGGACTTTTCGCGCGCAACTCTACATCGCGCTCCACAAGCCGCCCGACTACGAGTGCTCCCGCAAGCCCAGTCACCATCCCGGCATCCTGACACTGTTGCCACCGGAATATGTCGCGCGCAACACCCAGCCTGTCGGACGGCTCGATCACGACACCACCGGCCTCCTGCTGCTGTCGGATGACGGCGCATTCATCCACGCGCAGTCCTCGCCGAAACGCCATGTTCCCAAGACCTACGTGGCGACCACATTCGAGCCCGTGACACCGGCTCTTCTGCGGCGACTCTCCGAAGGCGTAAAGCTGGCAGACGAACCGCATGCCATCGCCGCCGAGGTACGGATGCTGGACACGCGGGAAATCGAACTCACCATCGACCAGGGCAAGTACCATCAGGTGAAGCGCATGCTGGCGGCGGCGGGCAATCACTGCGTGGCGCTGCGCCGTAGCGCGATCGGACGGCTGACGCTGGAATCGTTGAAGTTGCAGACCGGTGAATGGTGCCATCTCACACCGGAGCAGACCGCGTTGCTTGCATAAGCCCGTGGGTGGAAACGCTTCAACGGTCTCTGAGCTGTGTTTCCAGGAAATCCTGGCGCGTGAAATCGAACCGCGAAACGAGCACGATCCGGTCTGCCTTGGAGTGCATCGCGTCCGAAAATGCGCCAAAGGGCCCTGCGGCGCGAACAATCCGTAGCGCCCACTGGTCGAGCGCCGGGATTTTCGATGTCTCGATGATTTCTGCGCTGAGCACGCGGCCATTCCATTCGATGGTCACGAGCAGGGTCAGCTCTCCGTACAGCTTGCGGCCCGCGCGGTTCGGGAAGTTTCTCGCACCGGTCTGCTCGATCCTGCGCCTCAGATTCTCATAGTAATTCGCGAATGCCGCATCCCGGCTCTCCGGGCCGACATAGCGCCTCCGACCGCGCGCATTCTCCATTGCGATGCGCTTCTCGATCTCGGCCACTTGATTGGCAAGCTGCGTCCGGGTTTCCTTGTGACCCTCCCGTTGCGTCCCCTTGCCAGGCCCGTTCAGGTCCGCCCCCTGCAGCAACGCGAGCGTAGCTTTTATCTCTCCGAGCAAACGGGACTGCTGTTCTCGCAGCGCGTCCGCCTGCTGTTGCGTGATCTCGAGGGCTTCGACTCTCGCATTCAGCGACGCTTTCTGCTGCATGACCGGGGAATCAGCCCTTTCCGTGCCTCCCTTCCCCTCGAGAGGCACCTGCGCCGCGCCCGCTGCAAAGCCCGCATCCTCCAGCGCTCCTACGTGCCTTGCCGCCGCAAGCACTACCTGGAGATGCGGACGCACCGGGTTCTGCGCTCTGGGATGCGCAGGTTCTGGAATCGGCGCGGCCAGCAAAAGCATGTGGAGGGCGATAGAGGCGGCCAGCGCGAGTGGCAGAAAATTCAGCGATTTCAAGGCGAAGATCCGTCTTATATTTGCCTGTCGGCATGCACGCCCCAAATGCCGGATTCAAGCTATTTCGCTACGTGCGCCCGGCGACCAATATACTCGGCTCTACGGCCACAACGTTGCACGGCCATCGGGCATCTGTCGGGTGCCCACTAGACAGCTCAACCTGAACAATTAGACCCTATTGCTGCAGATCGACAGGGTTAGCGAGGATCACACCGATTAACGCACTTCGATGCGCAGGCGCGCCGCCGCGCTCCCGAACACGAACCACCCGATTTTCGTGCTTCATGTGCCGCGTGTTCCTGCTCGCGTTGACGGCAGGTTCGATGCCGGTCATGGCGGTTTCGCTCGGCGACATTGAGCCGCTGTCCGCGCTCGGCGAGCCGTTTCGCGCACGAATCGAATTCCGGCTGGGTCCCGACGAATCGCTCGATCCTTCATGCGTGAGGTTGCGCAGCACCGTTCCTGGAGAGGACACCCATATTCCGGCCATGGTCAGCGCGCTCGCGCGAGTATCCAACGTGGCAGGACGCAGCTACATTTTGCTGGAGTCGAGCGAGCGTTCTTCCGAGCCGATTCTGCGCCTGAACGTCGAATTGACCTGCTTTGGTATGGTCGCGATTACGCGGCAGTACACCTTGTTTCCCAACCCGCCGCAAAGCTCCGGGCCGACGCCGGATATCCCTGAGGCTGCACCCGCACGCACGTTGCCTTCCGCCGAGCCGACGCGTGCCGCGCCGCCCGCCTTCGCTCCTGCGGTAGCGCGTCCGGCCGAAGGCGCGGTGCCCGCCGCGAACGCTGAGCGGCGCGGGACCGGGCCTTCGGGGGATCGGCCCGCCACGAGCAGACGCGCGCGTCGTGATGTCCTGCGCCTCAGGTCGACCGCCGTAGCGACCGAACCAGCCCCGACCCGAAGCAAGATTCCCTGTTGTTTCCAGCTTTTCAGAATGTCCGAAGAGTTGGCCGAGCGTACGGGCGCACCTGCAACCGAAATCGAGCGCGAGTCCCTGCGACGCGAGTATTCCGAACGCATGGCGCAGGTGGACGGCGCACCGAGAATGCATGACGACCTGCGTCGATTGAAGCACCAGGTGGCGAGCCTTATCGCTGAGCGCGATGCCACACAAACACGCCTTGGGATAGAAGCGCAGCTCTATAACGAGCGGCGCTATATCTGGGTAGTGTCGGGAATGCTTGTTGCGGGCTTGGCCGCGATCATCGCCTGGATTTTCTCGCGCCGGCGTGCGCCGCAGCCTTTCGAGTCGCAGAAACTGTTTGATACAGCGGCGCGTACGCCGGGTTCGCGGACCGGATTGGCGCGCTGGGCGCGGCTTGGCCGCTCAGAATCCGCAGACCTTGAACATGCGGACACCCATCCACCCTTGCCCGAAAGCCGGGCCGCGAACAGCCCCCGCATCGATGTCCGGGACTCAAACGATGCCGGCCTCGCGGTGAACACCCCGCATTCGCATGTTGCGCCGCCCGCTGCGCACTTTGCGAATTCACCTCCCGTTTCCCGCCCGGCGCGGCCAGCGGAGACGCGCGCGGCCGAGCCGATTGACTACGAACTCCGCGAAGCGAACCGGGGGCTGTCCGCCGCCCCGCCCGGACTCGTGCCTGCGGAACATGCCCCAGCCGCGACCTCCGTGCGTAGTGCGAGCATCGATGAGTCGCCGCGCCCGGAGATCGCGGTACCCCTTGCATTTGCGACGTTCGAACTTCCAGGGGAAAACCCGGAACCACTCCGGACATCCACCGATGTTGAACCGATCACGGAGCATTTCGAACCGCCCGAGATGTTCAGCCTGGATGAACCTTCCGACGTGCAAGCCAGCGCGTCAACACCGCCGTGGGGACTCCGGTTGGACATAAACCTGGACGAAGCCATCGTTCCCGCGGGGCCACCGGCAGAAACGGCGGCTGGCGAAATGCAGGAGACGAACTCCTCGAAAGCAAGTCAAGCTGTAGAAGCATTTCCCGACGTAATTCTGGGCGAGCGGCTAGGACCGCCGAAACGACGCTCGGCGTCACCGCTTCGTACCGGTGCGGCCCCCTCAGGGGCATCTCACCTGGGCAGCGGGCCGTCAGACGGCGAGCCACTCGCGTTTGAATCTGCGCAACGCGAGCGGGTGGCGCTTTTTCCTGAAATCACCAGCGGTAACATCGACCTGGCGGATTTCACGACGATCATCGAAGGTGCGCGAATCATGTACGAGGATGACCGGGATACCTCCCGTGCCGTGGCGCTGATTCAGCTTGCACTTTCAGCAGATCAGCTCTGCGTCGAACTCTGGCTGGGACTGTTTGAAATCCATGCGCGGGAAAACCTGCGGGAGGCCTTTTCGGCCTTGGCGGCTGAATTTCTAGCCCGGTTTTCGAATATTGAACCGCATTGGCCGGCAATCGCCCGGCTCGGGCGCAAACTCGACCCGGGCAATACGCTGTTTTCACCGGAAGGCTTGCCCCCGACCGAGGATAGCGAGCCGAACTGGCTCGGAACGCAGCGCCACCTCATGATCTATACCGTCCCACCCGCGCGCGGCAAGGAAGTGTCACCCGGTTCGTAGCGGCACGCTCGCGGTAGCGCTCTCGATGCCCTTCGGGCAGATGGCCCGACTCAACCTTGCTGGAATCGCTGGAGGGAGCGGCGATATAACGCTGGAGCGGGTGAAGGGAATCGAACCCTCGTATGCAGCTTGGGAAGCTGCCGTTCTACCATTGAACTACACCCGCGTACCGCGCGGATTCTAGGGGAGATTTCAATGCCATCAAAATTCTCTGCTCAAGGCGGAAATGCCACCGCAGTCACACCGCCCCTCATTGACTTGCTCGCATCCGCGCGGGCCGAGCTAGCCCCGACCGGGGTGCTGCGCGCCGGCATCAACATGGGAAATTTTCTGCTGGTCCAGGGCAAGGACGAGACGGGCGCCCCCGTGGGCGTCGCCCCGCGCGTGGCCGCCGAAGTGGCGAACCGGCTGGGCGTACCGCTGCAGCTGGTGCCCTACCCCAGCCCGGGGGCACTGGCCGATGCAGCGGCGACCGACGCCTGGGACATCGGGCTGATCGGTGCGGACCCGCTGCGCGCGGAGAAAATAACGTTTACCGCGGCCTACTGCGAAATCGAAGCCAGCTATATGGTTCCGCCAGGCTCGCCACTTGTCGACATCGTCGCCGTAGATGCGCCCGGTGTGCAAATCGCAGTCAGTGCGCGCAGCGCCTACGACCTGTGGCTGGAACGCAATATCCGCCACGCGACACTCGCGCGCGCGACAGGACCTCGCGCGGCTTTCGACTTGTACCTGTCCGGACGCCTGGACGCGCTCGCCGGCCTGCGGCCGGGCTTGCTAGCCGATCTGGCCAAGGCACCCGGACACAAGGTTCTGAATGGCCGGTTCATGGCCGTGCAGCAGGCGATCGGTCTGGCCAAGGGGAAACCTTCCGCCGAGACATTCCTTCGCAAGTTTGTCGAGGATGCCAAGGCATCGGGTCTTATCGCGTGCTTCATCGCCGAATACCGGGTCATCGGATTGTCAGTCGCGGCGGCGGCCTAGCAGCGAAGCTTCCGGCACATGCTATTCTGAGCACGCATCGACCCGAGGAGGAGGCTTCGGACCGCATGCCTTCAACTCTGTCACACACCCATGCTCGGAGGGAGCGCGCCATGAAACTGGGGATCCTGCCTGTCACGATCATGATCGCCGGCGCGTGTGCAGCGTCTGCGGCCACCGCCCAGTCTTTTACGAAACCCGTGAGGATCATTACTTCGACGGCCGGCTCGGTCGGCGACATCTATTCGCGCCAGGTGTCGACCCGGCTTAGCGAGCGGCTGGGACAACCCGTGATCGTCGACAATCGCAGCGTTGCAGGCGCCGGTCGTCCGATGATGATCGCGGGCGCCCAGATGCCTCCCGACGGACACAGCTACGTGATCATTCCAGGGCCTTCCTATACCTTGCTCCCGCTAACCGTGAAGGACCCCGGTTTCGACGCGGTAAAGGACTTCACGCCCGTTGGGATGCTCGGATCGATGATCTTCGGATTCGCGGTCAGTGCCAAGGAGCCCGTTGCCTCAATTGACGAATTCATCGCGCTCGCGAAGTCGAAACCCGGCCAACTGAACTATGGCGGCTTCGGCGCGAACTCGCCGCAAAGCATGGCCATGCACTCCTTCGCTCGCAATCGCGGTCTGGCGCTGGTCGGCGTGCCCTACAACGGCAGCACACCCGCAATGCTCGATCTCACGAGCGGGCGCATCTCCGCGATGGTGTCGGCGCTGAGCGCCGTGCTGCCGCTCGCTCAGAGCGGCAAGCTGCGTATCCTAGCGGTGGCGGGAGACAAGCGCCTGTCTATCCTCCCCGACGTGCCGTCGACGCGTGAACTGGGCATCTCGGAAATCGAAAATCTATGGATCGGCGTGCTGGCACCGGCAAGAACGCCAACGGAATTCATCACGAGGGTGAACCGCGAAATCAACGCGATCATGGCCCTCCCCGAAGTCAGCGAAACCCTGTCTAAAGCGGCACTTTCCGTATCCACGAATTCCCCCGCGGAGTTCGGCGCGTATATCCGGAAGGACATGGAATTCTGGCGCAGGCTCGCGGATGCCGCGGGCGTGGTCCCGGAGTGAATCGACAGGACAGACGATGCAACCGCTTTCCGGAATCAAGGTCATCGAGGCCGCGTCTTTCATCACCGGCCCCTATGCGTCCATGCTGCTTGCCGATCTCGGCGCCGAGGTCATCAAGATCGAACGTCCGGCGGGCGGCGATCCCTACCGCGCATTCAAGGGCAGCACCTACAGCAGCCACTTTCGCGCCGTCAACCGCAACAAGCGGAGCATCACCCTCGACCTGACCAAGCCGGAAGGCGCGCGCATTCTGCGCGAACTGGCCGCCGGGAGCGACGTACTGATCGAGAACTCGCGTCCCGGCTTCATGGAAGGTCGTGGTCTGGGGTACGCCGATCTGCAGGCCGTCAACGCGAACCTGGTCTATGTTTCGGTCACCGGTTTCGGCGATGGCGGCCCCTACCGTCATCGCCCGAGCTACGACACCGTAGGCCAGGCGCTCAGCGGGTTGTTCAGCCTGTCCGTGGATCCGGCGGACCCTCGCATTACCGGCATTGCGATTTCGGACGGTGTCACCGGGCTCTACGCCTGCTACGCGGCGATGGCCGGCCTCTCCATGCGAGAGCGGACCGGTCAGGGCAGTCGCGTCGAAACCAGCATGCTCGCCGCAACTCTGTCGTTTACGGAATATGCCATTACAGACTACCTGATCAACGGCACAGTCCCCGGCCCGGAATTCAAGGCCGAACGCAGTCAGTCCTTCGCGTTGCGCTGTGCCGATGGGAAGGTAATCTCGCTGCACCTCTCGTCGTCCGAAAAATTCTGGCAGGGCGTAGTTATCGCAACCGGGACCCCCGCTCTTGCCACCGATCCGCGCTTCAGCACCCGCGCTGGCCGCATCGAGAATTACCAGGAGCTCCGCACTGCGCTCGCTGCCCTGTTCATCGAGCAGCCTCGCACGCACTGGACGCAGCGCCTGGACGATGCCGATGTGCCGTTCGCGCCGGTCTATACCATCGACGAAGTCGTCACCGATCCGCAAGTGAAGGCCATGGGACTCATCCATGCGTTGCATCATCCTTCCGCCGGAACGACCCCGGCTTTGCGGCGCCCGGTGCTGATCGACGGTGACACGGGACAAAAGGAATCATACGCACCGCCGACGCTGGGCGAGCACACGGACGAAATCCTCGGGGAAATCGGGTACGACGCTGACGGAATCGCGAAACTGAGGCAGGCCGGCATCGTCTGAGTCGCGCAGCGCGCTGTTTCGAGAGAGTTCCGCGAGCGCGGGCGCGGGGTGTTAGCCTTCCAGCCCGCAGATAAGTTCCGGCGTGTTCGCGCGCCAGTTCCAGACCAATCAGGAGGCACCATGGGCAGCGACGACAAGCAGGCGCTCTCGGTCACCGAAACACCGGTGCAGGGCGATACGCAGACCGAAGTCTGGGGCAGCGACGTGATGGCCGCCACCCTGCGGTTGCTCGAGATTCCCTATGTGGCGTTGAACCCGGGCGCGAGCTACCGAGGGCTGCATGACAGCATCGTGAACTACAACGGCAATCAGGCGCCCCAGATGCTGCTCTGCCTGCACGAGGAATCCGCGGTATCGATCGCCCAGGGTTATGCCAAGGCCTCGGACCGCATGATGGGCGCGATCGTTCATTCCAACGTCGGCCTGATGCATGCGAGCATGGCGATCTTCAATGCCTGGTGCGATCGCATGCCGATGCTGGTCATGGGTGCCACTGGGCCCTGGGATGCGGCGAAGCGGCGTCCCTGGATCGACTGGATCCACACGACGTCCGACCAGGGCGCGCTGGTGCGCGACTACACCAAATGGGACAACCAGCCAGGGTCGGTACCCGCGGCAGTAGAGGCACTGCTGCGTGCTTCCCAGATCGCCAACACGGCGCCACGCGGGCCGACCTATGTGAACTTCGATGCCGCACTGCAGGAACTCAAGTTCGGTCCGATGCCGATCATGCCCGACCCGAAGCGTTACCTCGCCCCGCCTCCCGTGCTCCCCGCACCCGAACTGGTCGAACAGGCCGCGAAGCTGCTTTCCGGCGCGAAGCGCCCGCTGATTCTTGCCGGGCGCAGCCGACGCAGCGAGAAGGCGTGGCGCGAGCGCATCGCGCTCGCCGAGAAACTTCAGGCTCCGGTTCTCACGGACATCAAACTCGCAGCCGCGTTCCCGACCAGTCACCCGCTTCATGTTCTGCCGCCGGCCGGCATGCTCGGGCCCGATGCGATCCGCATGATTCGCGAAGCCGATGTGATCCTCTCGCTGGACTGGGTGGACCTCGGCGGCTCGCTCAAGTTTGCCGCCGGCGACCGCGAAATCGGCGCCAAGGTGATCCACGTTTCCCCTGACCAGCACAGCCACCGCGGCTGGAGCATGGACCATTGCGCGCTGCCTTCCGTCGATATCTACATGGTCTGCGAGCCCGAAGGTGCGGTGCCGTTGCTGACTGATGCCGTCACGCAGCGGCCCAAGGCGAACCTCCCGAAGCCTTCGCCGATACTTCCGGCGCTGTCCGAAGACGTTTCGATCCGGCAACTCGCGGATGCGCTGAACAGTGCGTCAAAAGGCATGGATGTGACGCTCATCCATGTGCCGATTGGCTGGAACGGTGCCTACCGCGATTTCGATCATCCGCTGGATCATCTGGGGAGCGATGGCGGTGGCGGGATCGGATCCGGCCCGGGCCTGAGCGTCGGCGCTGCGCTTGCGCTGAAGGGCAGCGGGCGTGTGCCTGTGTCGATCATCGGCGATGGCAACCTGCTGATGGGGGTCACTGCGCTCTGGACCGCCGCGCACTACCAGATACCGCTTCTGATTCTGGTGGCCAACAACCGGTCCTTCTTCAATGACGAACTGCACCAGGAGCGCGTCGCGAAAACACGGAGCAGGCCGGTGGAGAACCGCTGGATCGGACAACGCATCAGCGGTCCGGACATCGACCTCGCGGCAATGGCACGCGCCCAGGGTGTCGAAGGAATCGGCCCGGTCGAGTCCGTCGCCGACCTGCGAAAAGCGGTGCAGCGTGGCCTGCAGATCGTGCGCGCCGGCGGCACCTGCGTGGTCGACGTCCGCGTCCTCCCGGGCTACGACGTCGACGCAAGCGGCACGTCGTCGGCCGAGACGCGCAAGACCTGAACCCGCATCGAGCCGCGTTGATGCCGCACGGCAGCCTGAGCTGCAGGCCCGGCTGCCACGCGAGGGGGTGGTGGCGGCGCGCGCAGCTGGCGCTGTGCACTGCAGCGCTTGCCGGCGCGCTGGGTCAGCAGACTCATGCGCAGACATGGCCCGAGAAAGTCGTCCGCGTCGTCGTGCCCTCCCCCGCCGGGAGCGGTATCGACGTCGTGGCGCGCGCATTCGCCCAGCGACTGGCAACTGAGTGGGGACGGCCGGTAACGGTAGAGAACCGGGCCGGAGCCAACTCCATCATCGGGACCGAACACGTCGCCCGCTCCGCGCCGGACGGCTACACCCTGCTGTTCGCGTCCGATTCGACCTTCACACTGAATCCGCATATCTATGCAAGGCTGCCTTACGATCCGGTGGCGGACTTCAAGCCGCTCATGCAGGTCGCCACATTCCATCAGTTGCTCGTAGCGCACCCGTCGCTGAAGACGGACACGCTCGGCGAGCTTGTCGCCCGAGCGAAGTCGGCGCCCGGAACGATCACCTACGCCTCCTGGGGTGCGGGCAGCCAGGGTCATCTGCTTTCCGAACTCCTTAAGCGCCGGTCAGATATCGACCTGCTGCATGTGCCCTACAAGGGATTCGCGCCCGCACTCGCGGCGGTCGTCGCCGGGGAGACAAACCTGACCTGGGCCGGCGTATTCTCCACGGCGCCGCTGGTAAAAGCCGGACGGTTACGGGCGCTGGGCCTTGCCGGTCCCGCGCGCAGCAACTTCCTGCCCGATGTCCCGACGTTCGCGGAGCTTGGCCTGCCTGAAGTGGACTACACACTGTGGTTCGGATTCTTCGCGCCAGCAGCGTTGCGCGACGAACTCGCGGCTCGCATCGCAGCCGACATCGGGCGTCTGCTGCAGGATCCGCCATTGCGGCGTGACGAACTCATCGCGAGGGGCTACGAACCTTCAGGCGCCGGGCCTCGCGAATTCCCCGGCGTTATCGCGGCCGAACTGCAGCGCCGCGCGGTAATCGCGCGCATCGCGGGAATCGTTCCCCAATAGGCGCTGCGAGTCCCCGCTCCGCGCTGTGGAACCGGACGTTCTCGAGTTCTATTCCCAGGTTGCCATTATTCCCGCGAGGACTTCGGGAACCCCCGTCCCACAGCCAGCGAAGCCGCAGTGTTCATCGCCGCCAGCATGGTCTTGTGCTGTGCCTTGCCGGTACCGGCGATATCGAAGGCGGTGCCGTGCGGCGTACCCACGCGCAGATAGTCGAGCGCAAGGAACAGCGTGCAGGCGCCCTCGAAAACAGCGGTTTTCAGCGGGATCTGTCCCTGGTCGTGATACATCGTCACCACGGCATCGAACTGACCATCCAGCGCCTGGCGGAAGACCGCGTCCGGCGTTGCCGGACCGGTGGCGCGGATGCCAAGGGCGATCGCATCCTGCACCGCAGGTGCGATCTCCTCCCTGTCCTCTTCATACATCGCGTGCGGATTCAGGCCCGCGACCGCAATGCGGGCATCCGGCAGGCCCCACTTGGCGAGTGTCGCATGCAGCAGCTTCACGACTTCAAGCACGCGATCACGCTTCACCAGCGACGGGACATCGCGCATGCGCACGTGCTCGCTCACAGGCACAGCGCGAAGGGGACCGCTGATACGCAGTTGATAGGTTCCGGGCGGGTCGAACTGCGCGTAGGCATCCTCGTGGCTGATGCCGGTCATGAAAACGGACTTCGTATCAACCGGTGCATTCACCCAGGCCTGGATCGCCCCGGCTTCGGCGAGCGTGCGCGCTTCGCGCATCCAGTCGAGCACAGCCTGGCCACAGGCCGCGCTGTTCTTGCCCAGCTCGTAGGACTTCGGATCGAAACGACCCGTATCGAGCACGGGAATCTCACCCGCGCGGAATTCGATCTCATCGAAAGTTCGGTACGCGCGAAATCGGCTCTGCACTCCGCAGATAGCGGCGGCGCGCTCCACCACAGGCAGGCTGCCGATCAGCATGGGACGCGCATACGGCGAGAACTCCGCCGAGGCGACCGAGCGCACGCAGATTTCCGGTCCGATGCCGGCCGGATCGCCGATCATGGTGGCAACGATGGGCTTTGATGGGGTCATGCTGTCTCCTCCGTGTAGATGCGCACCGGGAAGCCGCCTGTCCGGCCCTCCGCGTCACGTCGGCCCTAGTGTAGCGGCGAGCGCGTTACCCGCGGCGTCCGCCGCGTTCAGGGTATATTGCCACCCTGATTTCATCGTCCGTCGTACGCGGGCTCCATTCGAGGAAACATTCATGCACAACGGCTACAAGCTTCTGCTGTTCTCTTTTGCCCTCGGGGCTGCAACCGCCCATGCTCAGGACTACCCCAACCGGCCGGTACGCCTGATCGTTCCCTATACGCCGGGCGGTCAACCGGACAACATTGCGCGCACGCTCGCCGGCCCGATTTCCGCTGCGCTCGGCCAGAGCCTGGTTATCGAAAACCGCCCCGGCGCAGGGGGTCTCCCCGGCGTGCAGGAGGCGATGCGCGCCGCACCGGACGGCTATACGTTGCTCTCTGCCGATGCGGCCCAGTGGGCCATCCTTCCCGCGCTGCGTCCCGGTGTCTACGATTTCGAGAAATCGTTTGCCCCGATTTCTCTCATCTATACGAGCGCACTCTATATCCAGGTCCGGAGCTCGGTTGCTGCGAAGACCATCCAGGAACTCATCGCGCTCGCAAAGAGCAAGCCCGGCAGCCTCAGCTATGGTTCTGCCGGCAACGGTACAGTGCACCACCTCTTCATGGAATCCTTCAAGTCGGCGCTCGGGCTGGACATCGTGCACGTGCCCTACAAGGGCTCGGGGCAGATGGTTCAGGCGCTGCTCGCGGGCGACATTCAGATCGGCATCACCGCCACCGCCAGCACCGGCCCGCACCTGAAGACCGGTGCGATCCGTCTGCTTGCCACGACGACCAAGGATCGCTCGCGCCTGACGCCGGATATCATTTCCCAGGGCGAACTCGGGTTCCCGGAACACAACTTCGCCGGTGAATCCGCCTACTTCGCGCCCACAGGCACACCGCGACCGATCATCGACAAGATTTCCGGCATCCTCGCGAAAGCCGTTGTCGTGCCCGATGTCGTGCAGCGGGCGGAGACTTTCGGCGTCGAGATGCTGCACCGCAACCCCGAACAGACGTTGCAGATCATGCGCGCAGACGTCGCGCGCTTCGTCAAAGCGGTGAAGATTTCCGGCGCGAAGGCCGAATAGTCGACGTCTGACGCCCCCCCCCCCCGCAGACCCGCGGGGGGCCCCGGCAGCACCGTTCTCTTGACCTGGCTCAAGACCGCCCAGGAGCTTCCCGGCTAGCGTGAGGCTCTCTACAATCGACGCACAGCGCGCGCGACTGTGGAGGGCACTGCGGCCTGCCAACCGGACACACGTTTTCCGTGCGAGCCGGCCCGCGCCTCATCTGTCATTGGAGACCTGCATGAATCAACCCGCTATCGAATGGATCCGACCCGCGTCGGAAGAAATGATTTCCGAACTGGTGCAGCCCGGGCGCGTGCATTCGCGCATCTACACCGACCCCGGCATCTTCGAACTCGAAATGGACCGGATCTTCGGCCGGACCTGGCTGCTGATCGGGCATGAAAGCGAAATACCGAACCCGGGCGACTACAAACTGCGCCGCATGGGCAAGGCGCCGGTGATCTTCGTTCGCGGACGTGACAACACGGTGCGCGTGCTGCTGAACCGCTGCCGCCACCGCGGCGCGCAGATCTGCGAAGAGGAAACCGGCAACACCCGCCAGTTCACCTGCTGGTTCCACGGCTGGAGTTTCGAAAATACCGGGAAGCTGCTCGGCGTGACCCAGCCGGAAGGCTACGGCCACGCACTCAACGACGGGTCGATGGATCTCACCCCGACCCCGCGCATGGATAACTACCGCGGCTTCATCTTCGCGAGTCTGTCGGCCGACGGCGGTTCGCTCAAGGAAGAACTCTCGCTCGCCACCTCGCGCATCGACATCCTGGTGGACGCCTCGCCCACGGGCCAGTTGATGCTTGACGCGGGCGCGCACAAGACGTCCTACCGCGGCAACTGGAAGATGGTGGGAATGGACGGCTACCACCCGAACTATCTGCATTCTTCGGTGGTCGCGGCCTGGAAGCGCAACGAGGATTCCGGCGTCGGCTCGACCCACCGCGACGACCCCTACAGCGACGGGTCACTCTCCCGCACGCGCGACCTCGGTTACGGCCACTGCCAGCTCGACCTGCTCAATCATCGCCTGAAGCACTACGAGCGCCAGTGCGAGTTCTACCGCAAGTTCCCCGGCGGCGACGATTACATCGCCGCGATGCATCGCGCCCACGGCGATCGGGCGACGCTGCTGATCGCAGCAGGCGGCGACCCGCACGTGGGTGTGTTCCCGAACATGCAGATCATCAACAACCATCTGCGCATCATCAACCCGATCTCCGTGGACTACACGGAGCTCCTGATGATTCCGGTGAAAATCGGCGGCATGAGCAATGAACTTAATGCCGAGCGCCTGCGCCAGCACGAATCGTTCTACGGGCCCTGCGGCGCCGGCTCGCCCGATGACGCGGAGATGTTCGAGCGCGTACAGGTCGGCATGCACGCGGAAGTCAATCCCTGGATTGATCTCTCCCGCGGAATCGAGCGCGAGAAGGTCGACACCGACGGCAGCATCGTCGGCCAGATCACCGACGAAGTCACCCAGCGCGGTCAGGCGAAGCGCTGGGCCCAGCTGATGAAAGGGAAATGATGGCAGCCGTTCCGCAGCAATCCGGCGAAGCAACCCTCCTCAGGGCCTGGGCCGACCGGATGGAAGTCGAGCAGTTCCTGTTCCGCGAAGCGGAACTCGCGGATGCGCACCAGTACACCGATTGGCAGGCGCTCTGGGCCAAGGAACTCGTGTACTGGGTACCCGCGAATGCGGACGACGTCGATCCGGCGCGCCAGATTTCATTCATCTATGACAACCGTGCGCGGCTCGAAGACCGGATCTTCCGTCTGAACACGCCCTTCGCCCACTCGCAGCGCCCGCGCCCGCGCCTGGTGCGAACAGTTGCCAACATCCAGCTTGTGGACTACGACAGCTCGCGCGGCGGCACCGTAACCTCGCGCGTGTGCATCGGCGAAACGCGCCGCGACGAAAACAACATCTGGATGGCCCGCGTAAAGCACGTGCTGGTGCGCGAGGGCGGCAAACTCCTGATGAAGGAAAAGCACGTTTTCCTGGCGAAGAACCGCGCCTCGATCGGGAATCTGACCTTCCTGCTCTGAGGCCAGCGGGGCGCGCTCAGACGAGCTCAGACGAGAAAGGTCAGGTTCCCGAGCGCGCCCGAGTTGTTCAGCAGCAGCACCTTCTTCTCGCGCATGCGAAACCCGTCGCCGTGGCGTACGAGCACGTGGCGATTGCGTCCGAACCAGGCAGTCTGGCGATCGGATCGCCAGTCGCCGAGCGCGAAAGTGGAACCGACCGCCAGACTTTCGCCTGAATCGCTCTCTATCTCCACGTTCGATACAACGCGCAGCAGACGCGTGCGCGGCTGCTGCGCGAAGGCATAGCGCCCCTTCAGGCGCGTGACCCGCTGCTCGAGTTGAGCGCGCCGGTCGTGAATGATCGATACCGCGCGCCGCGGGTCCTCGTCCGTATCGTCGCAGGGCACCCAGTAGAGCAGTTCCTGCTCCCAGAACGCGAGCCACTCGTCGTAGCGATGTTCATCCATGCAGCGTGCCTCGCGATAGACGAACTGCTCGACCGACTTCAAGAGTTCGACCGCGACGCCGTTCACGCTGCCTCCGACATCATGTCCTTCCAGGCCTGCAGCTGGTAGCGCTGTGGAATCTCGTCAGTGATCCGGCCCGCGATGCTGCCATCGGCAGCGCGCGTCTCGCGCCGTATGCCGCGCGTCAGGTTGAGCCACGGATCCGCCTCGGCCATCATCCCGATCTGGGTGCGTTCGAAGATCTCCGCGTCATCCGGGCTGACGAAGCTCGCCGGACCGTAGGAGAACTCGTGACGCCGCAGGCGATATTCGTTCACCCCGTCGGGCACGCCGAGAAGGCGCATCGGAAACATGTGCACCTCGGTCAGATCGGGTGCGATCGGAATGACCACGCGCGCATGGCTGCCGATCAGCTGCAGGTTCGGAAACACGCCCATGTGCGGATCCCCCATCTGCGCCAGCAGGTAGTCGCCGCGCTCGCGGCCGTAGGCTGCCCGCATCGCGCGCACATACTCCGGGCCACCCTCCACTTTTTCCCAGGTATCAAGATGTTCCTGCAGGTTGTGCATCCTTGACCCGGTCAGGTCGAGCATGACGTGCCCGTTGTCGAGATGGCGCGTCGCACTGGCCGACGCATCCTCCCATGGATCCTGATAACTCGCCTGGCCCATCTTGCTGCGAAGCGAAAACATCGACGCGTGAAGAACGGTAGGGTGGTAGCCATCCATGCCGACAAGCTTCCAGTTGCCGTGATATTTCGTGCGGTGCACACCGTAGTCGAGTGCAACCTCCCCTGCGGGCGACGCATCGATCGAGATATCCATGTAACCCGCGGCACGCCCCAGATGCTCGGCAAGTGATTTCCCGGAGGGCGCAAAGCTCGCGAACAGAAAGCCACGGTAGCTGTCGAGGCGCGGCACCTCGGTAAGCGAATTGCCAGCGAAATCCAGCGTCTGGTCATAGCCCTCCGGCGCGTGCACCGAGATCAGCCGGCCGGTATCGTCGTAGGACCAGCCGTGGTACCAGCAGCGGAACTGCTTCGCATTGCCCTTGTCGTTCTCGCACACCAGCGCGCCACGATGCCGGCACCGGTTCGCGAGCACCCGAACCCTGGTGTCGGAGCCGCGCACGAGAATCACCGGCTGACGGCCGATCGTGCGCCGGCGGTAATCGCCTGCGTTCGGCACCTCGCTCTCGTGGCCGACGTAGACCCAGCCGCGATGGAAGATGCGCTCCATCTCGAGATCGAAGATCTCCTGACTCGTGTAGATTGCGCTGTGCACCCTGCCATCGTCGCGTACCAGCGCGTCGATGCCGCCCGCCCCGCCCGGATTCCCGCCCATGAGTTTTCCTCCCGCGTGCCTTGTTTGCCGTCTCCTGCCTCTGCGAAGCTTAGCATCCACCGCAGCGCGCGTTCCGCTCTGCGAGCCGGCCGCGACGCGCCGGCGGGCGACGCGCTTTAATAGGGGCCCTGCAGACTCGCAGGTACCGTGTTTTCCGAATAGGGCACTGAACATGCTTCGACGCAGCTTCCTCCTTCTGCTCGCGCTGCTCGTGACGACCGCCACATCGTTGCGCGCGCAGGAACTCCAGTCAAAGTCGATCTCCGTCGTGGCTCCGGGTCAACCCGGTGGCACCACCGATCTCATTGCGCGCGCGTTCATCCCCGAGCTTCAGCGCCGCCTCGGACGCTCCATCGTGGTCGACAATCGTCCGGGCGCGGGTGGCCTGATCGGCGTGATGACCTGCGTGCAGGCCGCGCCGGACGGACACACCTGGGTAGTCGCCAACGAGTCGATGCTGGCGCTGCCGAACTTCGTAAAGACGAGCTTCAATCCCGAAAAGGACCTCGTCCCGGTCGCGATCGTCACACGTGCTTCCCACATGCTCTTTTCCAGCTCCGCACTGCCGGTCAGGTCCGTCGCGGAACTCATCGCCTGGGGCAAGGCGAATCCGGGCAAGCTGAACGTCGGCGTGATCGGGAACTCTACCCAGTACCTGCAGTCGCTGCGGTTCATGCGCATGACGGGGCTTCAGGGCCAGACGATCCCCTTCTCAGGCAACCCCGCCATCATGCAGGCGATGCTTGCTGGCAGCGTCGACTTCGCGCTCGCCAGCGGCAGCGCCTTCTTCGAGCAGGCGAAGGCAGGACGGGTCCGCCCGCTTGCCGTAGCGAGCGCGCAACCACATCCAAGCGCCCCGACGGCGCCGACCCTGCGCGGTGCAGGCCTGGATTTCGAGGCCGAGACCTGGCAGGGTTTCTTCGTTCCGGCGGCGACACCCGCGCCGCTCGTCGCGCGCTTCGGCGCCGAAGTCGTCGCGGCCGCAAAGCAGCCCGAAGTGGACGCCATGCTGCGCAACCAGGGTTACTTCGTCGATACCGCCTCCGGCGATGCCATGCGCAGCATGGTGCTGCAGGCGATCCGCACCGGTACGGAGACGGCACAGCAGTACGGCATCAAGCCGCAATAGCAGGCAGGGAGACGCGTCGCCATGAAACTCGCCGCGGTGATGCTGATCGCGGCGCTGGGGCCGGCTGCGTTCCTGGGCAGCCGCCTGGTAGCAACGCTGCAGGCCCTGCAACTCGGTGCGGATACGGTAACGATCGGTCTGCTCACCGCACTGTACGGACTGCTGCCGATATTTCTCGGACAGATCACCGGCCGCATCACCGACCGGATCGGGGTCAAGCGCCCGCTGTTCGTGTGGGGACTGATGCTCGTCGCGGCACAGCTCATCCCGTGGCTGCATATGTCGATGGCAACGCTCGGCGCCTCCGCACTGCTCGTCGGTTTCGCCTTCATGGGAAACATGGTGAGCACCAATCAGGCGGTCGCCGGACTCAGCACGCAGGACCGACGCACCGGCAACTTCGGGTGGATGACCGCGGCGAACGCGCTGGGTTCCGCACTCGGGCCCGTGATTGCCGGCATCGCCATCGATCGGATCGGGCATCAAGAGGCGTTCCTTGTCGTTGCACTCATCCCTGCATCCTCCCTCGTCGTCCTCGCGCTCGTAGCGAGCAGCATGCCCGGTCCTTCCGGGAGGCCCGCGCCAGCACGCATGCCTGTACGCGAGATCTGGCGTTCGCCGCGCCTGCGTCTCACGCTCGCGCTCGCCGCCTTCGTACCTGTCACGGTGGATCTGTTCTTTTTCATCGTTCCGCTCGTCGGTGCACGCATACAGCTTTCCGCATCGACGACCGGCAGCATCCTCGGCCTGTGCGCCGGCGTGGCGCTCGTCGCGCGCATCCTGCTGCCCTGGCTGATGCGTGCGGTCAGCGAGTGGGCAGCGGTGAGCGCCTGCTTTGTCATGATCGGCGCGGGCTTCCTGATGCTTCCCGCGGCGCAAAGTGCCGCGCCGCTGTTCGGTATCTCATTCCTGCTCGGGGTGGGCGGGGGCATCGGGCCGCCACTCCTGCTGTCACTGCTCTATAGCGCGGCGCCCGCCGGACGCAAGGGCGAACTGCTCGGCGTGCGGGCCGCGCTCGTGAGCAGCCTGGGCGGTATCACACCGATGCTGGCCGGCGGTCTGAGCGCGCTTGCAGGCATGGCCCCGGTGCTGATCGGGACCGGCATCGCATTGCTGCTTGGCGGACGCATCGCCTGGC
Source organism: uncultured Pseudomonadota bacterium (assembly GCA_903834835.1). GTDB lineage: Bacteria > Pseudomonadota > Gammaproteobacteria > Burkholderiales > SG8-39 > CAILKO01. The sequence goes on from CAILKO010000035.1 coordinate 63,160, forward strand.
GCGAGCGCCGCTCCCCGGATGCCGCAAACCCGCCCTAGTCCGCCTCGATCCAGTCCGCGATCAGACCGGCGAGTTCGTCGCTGTTCGATTCCAGCATCATCATGTGTCCGTTGCCGTGTATGCCGCGATCACCGAGGTAGACGAAGTCTGCGCGCGCCCCCACGCTGTTCAGCCACTCGGCGATCGGACGGTCGACATCGACAGGATGATCCAGGTCGTGGGTGCCGACCAGCACCATCACGCGCTTGCCGCGGAAGTTCGTGAAGTCGGCGACCTTGTGCTGACTGCCTTCGACATTCAACCTTTGATAGATCATGCGCGGCGGGATCGCTACCAGCGAAGCGCCGTACTGCGCCGCAAAGGCCCGCGGAAAGCGCGTGCCTGTGCCGATCAGCTTGTGCTCCACGAGCTCACGGGAGGGGGCCATAGGCTCCCTCAGATTGACCGTGAACTCCGAGGAGCCCGTGCGGCGACGCACCGTCACGATGTCACCGTCGCGCGCGAGGATCTGAGCGACCGGCTGGATATTGCCCGGCTCGCCCGGTGCGACAGCAACCAGCTTCTCGATGTGCGCGCCGTGCTGCTCCAGGATCTGCCAGCCAAATCCTCCCGATATCGAATGCGTCAGCACGATCGCCTTGCGTCCGAGCGAAGCGATCAAACGCCCTAGGTCATCGCAGACCCGATTGTTATCCAGGAGATTGTGATCGACGTAGCCGCTCCGGCCGGTCCCGGGCCAGTCCGGCACGATCACGCGGTACCCGTGTTGAGCGAGGACTTGCGCCCAGCCAGGGCGCCCGTCGGGCGTGCCGAGATAACAGGCTCCGGTATGCGCGCCGCCATGGATCAGCACAAGCGGCGGGCGATCAGTGCCCCCCACGGGTTCGATCAGGTCGTAGTAGGTCGCCGGAGCGCAGAGCCGGGACGCGTAACGCAGTGGAGTGTCCTGTATCGCCATGGCTCGCCTCGTCCATACGGAGTTTGTCGGAACACGCCGAGTCTACCGGTCGTCCGACACTCGGCGCGGGTGTAGCATGCTCCCGCTGCCGGCTGGCCGCTCACTTCTTGGAGGAGGGAAAGTGGACCGCAAGATCTCGATACGCACCGTTGCGCTCGGACTGTTCTGCGCTTTCGCGCTTCACCCTGTGCATGCGCAAAACTACCCCACAAAGCCGATACGAATCCTGACTGCCTCGGCCGGATCCGGTACCGACGGCACGACGCGGATCATTTCCGCACAGCTCGAAAAGCGCCTTGGTCAGACCATCGTCATCGAAAATCGGGCAGGTGCGGGACCTTCAGTCGCCGCAGGCGTGGTCGCACAGGCGGCACCGGACGGCTATACGCTGCTCGTGTTCCCCAACCAGATCACCATCACCCCGGCGCTTACGAAGGACCTGCCCTGGGATCCCGTGCGCGACTTCGCGCCGATCGGCCGCGTGGGCATCTCGCTCATCGCCTTCGGCGTGCGTAGCGATCTGTCGATGAAATCGCTCTCCGACGTGATCGCCTATGCGAAAGCCAATCCAGGCCGGTTCCGCTACGGTACTTCCGGCGTGGGTTCGGTGCACCACCTTTCGATGGAGTACATGGCGCAGGCCAAGGGCATCAGCATCGTGCATGTGCCCTACACGAATACCGCGGCGGTAATCACCGACGCGATCGGCGGGCGCACAGAAGGCGCCGTCTCGGCGATCAACGCCATGCTGCCGCAATCCCAGGCGGGAAAACTCCGCATCGTCGCAATCGTCGGCGAGAAACGCTCTCCGCTGGTGCCCGACGCACCGATCTTCCAGGAGTCGGGCGTGGAAGGTGTGGACGCGCCCTGGATCGGCATGCTTGCCCCGGCACGCACGCCGCCGGAGATCGTCACGCGCCTGAACCGGGAACTCAACGCCGTCCTCGGCATGCCGGATGTCGTAGAGGCACTCGCCAAACACGGCACCACGGTCTCGAGTTCAACCGTAGCCGAATTCACCGCACAGGTGAAGTCGGAGGTCGAGCGCTGGCGCAAGGTGGTGCAAGGCGCCGGCATCAAAGCTGAATGAGTACTGCGGGAGCTTTCGCAGGGCAGAATCCTTGCCGGCGCGGATTGCCCTAAGCTTCGACCCACGAATCATTCATCGAGAAGTCGCGTCGAACTGGAGACTTGCATGCGTGCCGCATACATCGAAACAACTGGTGGTCTTGATGTCCTCAAGATCGGCGAGCAGCCGAAGCCGAAGCCCGGTCCGAACGACGTGCTGATCCGCGTGCACGCGAGCTGCCTGGATCGCGTGCACGTGTACGCGCGCGAGGGTTCGCACGGCATGAAGAGCGTGCCGAAACCCTATATCGCGGGCCAGGACATGGCGGGCGAAATCGTCGAGATTGGCGCCGGCGCCGCAGCGACCTATCCGGATCTCAAGATTGGCGCCAGCGTGGTGGCGCTCGGCGGCGGCGCGCACGCGGAGTTCGCCGTGGCCCCCGCCGTGATGACCTTCCCGTTGCCGCCGAATCTCGATTTCGCGCAGGCTGCCGCCATCCCGACCGCTGGCCGCACCGCCTACCAGTCGCTGATCCATCGCGCCCGCATCGCACCGGGCGAAGATGTGCTGGTGGTCGCGGGCGGCAGTGGCGTCGGAAGCTTCGGCATCCAGATCGCACGCGCCACCGGTTGCCGCGTCATCACGACCGTAGGCGGGCAGGAGAAGATGGCCAAGGCGCTCGAAGCCGGCGCTCATGCCGCGATCGACCACTACAAGGAGGATGTGGCCGCGCGCGTAAAGGCGCTCACGGGCGGCGCAGGCGTGCACGCTGTGCTGGACCATGTGGGCACCGCCACCTGGGAATCTTCATTCGCCGCGATGCGCCCCTTCGGCCGCTTTGTCACCACCGGTGTCACGGCCGGGCACAAAGCGGAACTGCATCTCGGCCAGCTATTCACCAAAGGCGTCGAGCTGCACGGCATCGGCCGTCCGGACCCCGCGCAGAACCGGAAAGCTCTCGGCGGCCTGCTGACCCTGGTCGAGCGCGGCCAGGTGAGGCCGATCATTCACGCAAGTTTCCCGCTTGAGAAGATCGCCGAGGCGCACCAGCTCATGGAGTCTTCTGCATTCTTCGGCAAGATCGTGCTCACGCTCTGAGCGCGTCGTGATGGCCGTATCGCGAGCCCTCCAATGCAGGCAGAAGGCGATTTAATGAACAGCACGACACATTAGTAACATATACGTTACTAATGTCTGGAAAATAGCCCGGTGGCTCGCCCTCGAACCTGGATTCGCAGTATCAGGAGCACAGCATGAAGCCGCCAGCCTTCGATTACGTCGCACCAACCAGTATCGACGAGGCGCTCGAGCAGCTGTCGCGCGGCGGCGAAGACGCGCGCCCGCTCGCTGGCGGACAGAGCCTGGTGCCCATGCTCGCGTTGCGCCTGGCGCGACCCAGCCTGCTGGTCGACCTGAACCGCGTGACAGGGCTGGCGGGCGTCAGCCACGCCGCGGGCGAGCTACGCGTCGGCGCAATGACGCGCCAGCGCGCAATTCTCGCTGACAGCCTCATCGGCCGCCATGCGCCGGCGCTGGCCGACGCAACGCGCTTTGTCGGGCATGAACAGACGCGCAATCGCGGCACGATCGGTGGTTCGATCGGCCTTGCGGACCCGCAGTCCGAGTATCCCGCAGTGGCGCTCGCGCTCGGCGCGCGCATCGAGGCACGCTCGCCGGCCGGTACCCGCCGCATCCAGGTGGAGAAGTTCTTCCTGGGTCCCTACAGCACCGCGCTCGACCGGGGCGAGATCGTGACTGCCGTGATCTTCCCGGATTGGGGCGAAGGCACGCTGATGCATGTGGACGAAGTCGCGCGCCGTCCGGGCGATTTCGCCCTGGTCGGTCTGGTCGCCGCGCTGCGATGCGACGCTGCGGGAAAAATCAGCCGCGCCGGCCTTGCCTGGTTCGGCATGGCGCCCACGCCTCGACGCGCGACGCGCGCCGAGGCCGCGCTGACCGGTGCGCTTGCCTCGGGCGTCGATGCCGAGGAGATCGGTCGCCTCGCGGTGGAAGACACCGAACCCTGGGACGACGTGCACGCGAGCGCGTCCTACCGGCGAACCGTAGGCGCGCGCGTGGCGGCACGCAGTCTGCGCCGCATCCTGGACGCGTCTTCAAACAGAGGCAGACCATGAGCGAGCACCGGATCGAAACCCATATCAATGGCCAGCGCATCGAGAAGTCGGTCGACGCCCGGCTTACGCTCGTGGACTTCCTGCGCGGCGAATGCGGGCTCACCGGCACGCACGCGGGTTGCGAGCACGGCGTCTGCGGCGCCTGCACCGTGATCGTGGACGGCCTCGCGGTGCGCGCCTGCCTGATGCTCGCCGTGCAAGTCGATGGCGCGGAGATCCGGACCGTCGAGGGCGTCGCCGCAGCCGACGGCAGCCTGCATCCCGTGCAACAGGCGCTGCGCGAGGAACACGGGCTGCAGTGCGGCTACTGCACGCCCGGATTCGTGATGACTCTGGTCGCGGAGCTGGAGAAGCTGCCCCGTCCGAGCGTCGCCGAGATGACCGCCGCGCTTTCCGGCAATATCTGCCGTTGCACCGGCTACCAAGGCATTCTGCGCGCGGTCGAGCGACTGGCGAGCGCGCCCGAGGCCGAGGCGCGCAGAATTGATATCGAACGATCGGAGGAACCGAGATGAACCTGTACCAACGCCTGCTTCAAGTTTCCAGCGGGGCCGTGCTCGCGTTGTGCGCGATGGCAGCCGGCGCCCAGGAGTACCCCTCCAAACCGATACGGCTGATCGTCGCGACTGCAGTCGGCGGCGGGCCGGACCTGATCGCGCGGTCCATGACGCCGCCGATGGCGGCCATGCTCGGCCAGCCCTTCACCGTGGACAATATCCCGGGCGCGGGCGGCGTGGTGGGCGTGCGCACCCTGATCAAGTCGCCGCCCGACGGCCATACGCTGCTTTTCACGGACAACGGCAAATGGGCGATCGCGCCAACGCTGCAACCGAGCGTTTACGACCCGGTAAAGGAGCTAGCCCCGATCGGCCTCGCGGTCACCAACGTCACCGCGATCGTCGTGGGCGAGTCCTTCCCCGCGAAGAATATCAGCGAGTTCATCGCAGCCGTGAAGGCGAAGCCCGGCTTCTATCCCTACGGCTCCTCGGGCAACGGCTCCCTGCATCACATCGCAATGGAGGCCTTCAAGAACGCCCATGGTCTCGACATGATCCATGTACCCTTCAAGGGCGCCGCGCAATCCTCGGCCGCGCTCATGGGCGGACAGATCGCCTCGATCATCGCCGGGCCCGCAGCGCTGCAGGCCCAGTTCAAGTCCGGTCAGGCACGCATGCTCGCCGTGACGTCCAAGCGGCGCTCCAAGCACTTCCCCGACGTGCCCTCGATGGCCGAGCCCGGGAATACCGATCTCGATTTTCGCGGCGACCTTGGCTACCTCGCCCCGGCCGGCACGCCCAGACCGATCATAGACAGACTGGCCGGCGTGATCGCGAAGACGATGCTGCTGCCCGAGGTGATCTCGCGCGTCGAATCCATAGGCTCCGAGCCGCTCGTCACCGGCCCTGACGAACTCGCCCAGATCATCCGGGCGGACGTGGCGCGCTACGCGCGCGCAGTGAAGCAGGCTGGAATCAAAGTCGACTAGCGGATTCGCGGCAGGTGCAGGCCAGTCGCTAGCCGCGGCGCTCGCGCCACAGGCCGAGTGCTTCCTGCGCCGCGCGGTCGCTGAAAGAGAACAGCACGCAGTCGTCCTCCGCCTCGAAGGCCGCGCTGGTCCAGGAAGGCACGACAAAGTGGTCGCGCGCCTCGAACGCCTGCCAGGCGTCTCCCAGTTTCACGCGACCGCGGCCTTCGGCCACCGAATACACCGCGCCGTCTGTCGAGCGGCAGGGAAGCGATTTGAAACCCTTCGGAAGCTTCTGCAGGAATGCGCCCATGGTCGGCATCGCGTGGCCGCCCGTGAGGGGATTGAGGTATTTCATCTTCCAGCCGTGCGAAGCATCCGGCTCGCAGCCACGCGCCATCGCCTCCAGCGACTCGCGACTGCGGTCGTAGGGGTAGCAGAACACCGGTGAAGTCGGCCCGAAGGGCGGCGGTGCATCGAGCGGTGCGAGGTTGTTGCCGTAGCTGGCCGCGGGAGGACGTCTGGCGCCCGGGCCTGTGGCAGCGCCCGGCGGCGGGATCTCGTGGAACTGAGCGGCGAGCGCCTGCACGAGGGGCACATCGAGGCCGTCCAGCCACACGACCGGCTCCTCGCCGGGGTTGCCGTGATCGTGCCAGGTCCAGGATGGCGTGATGATGAAATCCCCGGGCTGCATTGCCACACGCTCACCATTCACCGCAGTAAAGGCGCCTCTGCCTTCCACGACAAAACGCAGCGCTGCCTGAGAGTGGCGGTGCATCGGTGCGGTCTCGCCCGGCATGATGAGCTGCAGACCGGCGTACAGACTTTGCGTCACGCGTGACTGCCCGCGCAGCCCTGGGTTCTCGAGCACCAGCACGCGGCGAATCGCCTCCTGCGCCGTAATCAGATCGCCCGACTCGAGTATGAACGGGCGCAGCGCGCGGTACTGCCAGAACGCCGGCTCGCACGGCGAGAGCGGCTCGGCGGGAATCAGGTTGGCGATCACTTCCCAGAGCGGCGCGAGGTGCTGCACGTCCATGCGACGGTAGAGGTCCGCGCGCGCGGCCTGGTTCGCGCTCCGGCCGGGGACGGCCGCAGGGGTAGGGTCGGTCATTCGGTTCTCCTCCCTTCTCAGCCTGCGGGGAACCCGGCCTCGTGCGCCCAGAGCTGCCAGGAACGGTTTTGAGACAAGGTGTCCAGCATGGTGGCGGATGCCGCTTCGATTTCCCCGCGGCTCAGGAACTTCGGCTTGCCGAGCGCGAGGGAACTGAGGACCAGGTTCGCGTTGTTCTGGAGCTGGACGGCGATATACACCGCCTCGCGTATGCCGCGCCCGACCACCACCGCGCCGTGCCCGCGCATCAGGGCGACGCGCGAGTTCCCCAGCTTGCGGGCGAGCGAATCTCCGACCTCCGGTCGCGTTACAAGGAGATTGGTGCTGTCGCCGAATTCCGGCTGGATATCCCAGATCGGAATCTCATCGCCGATGACCGCCCCGATATGAAAGATCGGCCGGAGCGGCGTGCCGGTGACCCCGAAGGGAATGAGCGGCATGGCGTGGTTATGGCAGACCGCCTGCACGTCGGGCCGCGCCCGGTAGACAGAGCCGTGGATCGCGCGCTCGGCATAGAGCGGCCGGCCACGCGCATCGATCGGCTCGTTGTCCAGACGGAACTCGATCAGATCCTCGACGCTCACCAGCGCCGGAGCGCGTGAGCAGGCCATGATGTAGCGCTCAGGATCCTCCGGATGGCGAATGGAGAGATGACCGTAGGCATCGACCACGCCCTGGTGAGCGACGATCCGGTTGCCCACGACCAGATCGCGCATCGCCTCGGCGAGCGTCGGTTTTGCGGGCTGCGTGTTCTGACTCATGTGTCCTGCCTCCCCGCGGCTTATCCGCGCCAGCGCGATTCGCGCGCAGCGACCCACTCCACGAAATTCCGGAACCCCAGCGCGAAAGGCTGCTCCGCCCGGAAGCCGAGCTCGCGCTCGGCGCGCGCCGTCAGCATCGGGCGCATGCCGATCGTCACCGGACGTCCCGCCTCGCGAACTTCGATCTCCAGACCGGGCAGCAGCGCGCGCATCGCGGACGCAAGTTCGTCGTAGGAATAGGCCTCGCCTGTGCCGATGTTGTAGTACAGGCCCGGATTCGCCGCATCCAGCGCGCACAGACCGCCCAGCGCGGCATCGTGGGCGGTGATCATGTCGTTGCGCCCGACATAGACGTACTTTTCCATTACACAGGGCCCGCCGCGCAGATGAGCCTCCACGCAGGCGCGCATCTGCTGCGGTACGCCGCCCGAAGATCGACCGGGGCCATAGACCCCGCCTATGCGCAGGCTGACGAACTCGAGCCCGAGCGATTTCGCATAGATCTCGCCGACATGTTCGACGCATAACTTTGCCGCCCCGTTCATGCCGGCCGGCTTTTTGGGGTAGGCCTCGTCGAAGGGCGCATCGCCGCCGTCCGGATCGAATATCGCGTTGGAGGCATAGCTCACCACCCGCTTCACCCCCACGCGCCGGGCAGCCTCGAGCACATTCACCGAGCCGGTGACATTGGTCTGATAGGCCTCGTAGGGACTCGCCTCGGCAGCCGGACCCACCAGGGCCACCGTATGCAGAATCCGCGTGATGCGATGTGCCCGGAGGGTCTCGACGAGCCGCGCGAGGTCCCGTACGTCGCCCTCCACGAATTCGACTCTGCCGGCGAGACCTTCGATGTTTTCCTCGTTGGCAACAAGCTCGTAGGCCACCGGACGCTCGCCGCGCCGGACGAGCTGGCGCAGCGCCTGCGAGCCGACCATGCCGGCCCCGACGACGAGCGTGGTCATCGCGCCGCGCTGCGTGTGCGCCGCGGCGGCATCGGTTCGACCTCGCCGAGCACGATATGGCGGTGGATGCCGTTCATGTAGAGCCAGCGCAGCTTGCAGATCAGCTCAGCGTGCTCCACGCAGACCGCCCACAGATCCGGATCCTGCACATACCGGTCCAGGTACTGGAAGTTGCGCTGGGCGTGGATCTGATCGGCTTCGTAGTGCTCTTCGAAGAAATGGATGCGCCGGTCGCCGGGCTTGTAGCCGTAGTGCCGGTGCAGCGCGGGCACCACGCGGCTCTGGATGCCGATCTCCTGGGATTCGAGGACCGTCATGGCGGAAAGAAACACCGGCCAGGGATGCTGGTATGCGAGATGCATCCAGTGATGGCGGATCGCCTCGGCCCCCGCCACCGACTCGAAGGCATCGCAGTCCGCCCTGGTGTAGCCGCATTCCTCGGTCCATGCGTCGATCAGACTGCCGTGATCAACGGCCTCGGTCTCCTCGGTCAGACTCTTCGCGCCGGTCTCCTCGGCAAGGTTCGAGAGAATGTGGTCCTGCACATCGCGCGGCGCCTTCACATAGCAAAGCCCGTAGGCGCGCAGACCATCCCGGGTCATGCGCGCGTGCTGCACGAGGTAGTAGCCCATCTGCGCCTTCGTGAGCCTGCCCTCCGACCAGAGATCAAAGAACGGATGCTTCCTGGTGTGGTAATGCTCCCGGATGGCGACAAGTTCGGCTTCCAGCGAAGTAACGCTCATGAGGACATCCTTCTGCGTACGCGAATCCGGGAATTCTATTTGGGTTTGCGTAGCGCCCGGTCAGGCTCAGCGCAGCCTGATTTCCTGCGCCATGACCCCGGCATAGCGGCCGTCTGCACGCCTGAGCGCGATCAATGAGCGGCCGAAGCGGCCGTAGAGCGGAATGATTGCATAGTCCTCCGCGCGCCCCCCATGCGCGGCGACGAAGCGATCGATCTCTTCCGCGAACGGCGGATCGTCGCGCACATAAAGCTCTCGTCGCCTGGACCCGGCAAGCACGCGCTCAAGCGCCTCCCCCTCGATACGCCGGTAGCGTTCGGTCTGGCGCAGCACGCTGGTTTCCCCCTGGAGGCCGAGCATCAGGATGCGGCGCGCCGCCTCGACGTCGGTCGGCAACTCGACGAACACGAGCGGCAGGCGTTCCGGAGAGAGCGCGACAAGCGCTTCGACCGGGCGCGGACCCTCGCCAAGCTGCTTCGCCGTAACCGCGAAAAAGCGATTCTGCGGATATCCGATGAACGCCGCGAGCACGGGGCGCTCGGCATGCAGCGTCATGACGCCCCAGCCGAGTGCCGCGGCCTGGATCAATGCGATCACCGCGAGATCCGGAACCAGGGTTCGCTTGCCCGGGCGGTACACGATGAATGTAAGCAAGGGGCCGAGGACGATATCCACGCCCGCGGCGAGCAGCGTTATCTGCAGGCCGCCATCAATCCAGAAGAGGGGCGGCGGGTACCAGAGCCCCACCACCAGCGCGAGCACGCCCGCAAACAGCCCGGCGCTCAATGCCAGGTGGATCGCAAACGCGCGAAACTTTGAACGCCAGGGGATCATGCCCGACCTCGCACAGCTGGAAAATGCCGGCAAGTGTGGCGCCGTCCGCTGTCACCCGCCTGAAAACTCACGGACTGCGGGAACGCGGGAACTCGGGAACGCGGGAACGCGGGAACACTCCCGCGGCTCAGTCGTCCTCGTCGTCGTCCAGCAGGCGGACAACCGCAGGCTTCTTGGTGCTGGTGACTTCCGGCAGCCAGGCCGGGAGCGGCGCGGGCTCGCCGCACAGTTGTGCGATCGCCGCGAGCCAGCTGGCCCTCTGCTTGGTCAGGAGGCGCGTGTCGACTGTCTGTGCAAGATTCATGAAATCTGTTTTCTATCTATGTTGCATGCGTTGTTGAGACCCGCCGTTTACCGAACGGTCCGGGCCCGTGCGGACGCGCCACTGCAGCGCTAGCCCCATATCAGCCAGAAGAGGAATGCGCCCCCGGCCGGCAGGAAGATCACGTAGCGGAACAGCGTCTTCATGCGCTCGCGCTCGGTGCCTTCCATCTCCGGGGCCCGGCCGCGGCGCTTGGCACGCTCGGCCACGCCCTTCTTGATGATCATGTAATCCGTCACGAACATGACAACGCCGACGAGCAGACCGATCAGCGCTCCCTGAAGGGCAATATGCATGGCGTTCTCTCGCTGCGTTCGTTGCGGAAGTTCTGTGCTGCGCTCCGATTGTATTAGAGTTGACAGGCATTGGACACCGCATTGGCGCGTCCGGTCGGGTCACACACCGCCTCCCGAGGAACTCAGCAGATGCCTCCCGCCGCACCCGCATCAGATACCGCCACCGCGAGCGTGGCCGAGCAGGCACGTCGATTCATGCTCGCGGCGCTGGACGATGCGCTTGTGTGTCTCGCCACGCCCGCGCCCGCATCGGACGAAGTCGTACACCGATTGCGCAAGGCACTGAAACGCGCGCGCGCGGCGCTGCGGCTGCTTCGGCCGCTGATCGCGCCCCGCTCGCGCGAAACCGCAGTTCTCGCGCTGCGCGACGTGGCGCGTGCCTACGCGACAGCACGCGACGGCGCGAGCCTCGTGGAGGCGCTCAATCGCTTCGCGCGCCATCATCCCGGCATACTGGTGGCGCGCGCTGGCTCGACACTGGGAGGCGCGCTGCGCGCGGGACGCCTTCACGCCCGTCGCTCCCTGCCCGACGCGACCCGCACAGCGGCCGCGCTCCGCATGCTCCGCGCCTTGCGTTCGAGGGCGACGCACTGGAAACTCGATACCGTCAGGCGCGGCGAGGATCCGGGGTCGCCACCAGCCGACCGGATCGCGCAGGCGCTTCGGCGAATCTACCGCAGGGCGCGGCGCGCAGGCCGCCGCACCAGGAACGGCGCGACCGAAGTACTCCACGCCTGGCGCAAGGAGGTGAAAGTACTGCACAACGCCCTCCTGGCTCTCGAAAGCACGGCGGATACCTCGGGCCTGGCGCAATTCCTGAAGCATAGCGCCCGGCTCGGCGAAACCCTTGGATGCGAGCACGATCTCGCCATGCTCGAGATCGCAATCGGCGCGCCGGGCCGCGCAGCACCCGTGAGCGAGACAAAACTGATCCTTGCCCAGATCAGCCGCGACAGGCAGCGCTATCGTGAGCGCGCGCTGCGCGAAGGCGACCGGGTTTTCCACATCCGGCCGCGTCGGCTCGCGCATGAACTCGGCATCGCGCGAGTCGATAGCGCAAGCGAGGAGAAAAAGCGGCCGCACCGGGCATAGATAGTAACATATTGGTTACTATCTATGCCCGGATGCTGCACGCTGCGGCCCTCGCGCCGAGCGACCTGCGCGTGCTTGCCGGTATCATGTGAGCATGATCCAGATTACCGTGAACGGAACGGCACATCGATTCGAGCAGACACTCGATGTCGCCGAACTGGTGCGACAACTCGCGCTGACGGGAAAGAAGATCGCGGTCGAGCGCAATGGCGACATCGTGCCGAAGAGCCGGCACGCCGGGACCCTGCTCGTCGACGGCGACCGACTGGAGATCGTGGTTGCAGTGGGCGGAGGCTGAGATGACGACAGGCACAATGGATACTCCCGGACAGGACACTCAGAACGACACGCTGTTGATTGCCGGAAAGCGCTACCGGTCGCGTCTCCTGATCGGCACCGGGAAATACCGGGATTTCGCCGAGACGAGAGCCGCCGTGGATGCCTCGGGTGCCGAGATCGTCACGGTCGCGATCCGGCGCACCAACATCGGCCAGAATGCGAACGAGCCCAGCCTTCTGGATGCGCTGCCCCCCTCCCTCTACACCTACCTGCCGAACACCGCAGGTTGCTACAGCGCGGACGACGCGGTGCGCACGCTGCGCCTGGCCCGGGAACTGCTGGACGGGCATGACCTCGTCAAGCTGGAAGTGCTGGGTGACGCGCACACGCTCTACCCCAACATGCCGGAGACGCTCGCGGCAGCAGCCACACTCGTGAAGGATGGCTTCCGGGTGATGGTCTACTGTTCGGATGACCCGATCCAGGCGAAGATGCTGGAAGACATGGGATGCGTCGCAATCATGCCGCTCGCCTCGCTGATCGGCTCAGGCATGGGCATCCTGAATCCTTGGAACTTGCAGCTCATCCGCGACAAGGTGAGCCTGCCTGTAATCGTCGACGCGGGTGTCGGCACGGCATCAGATGCGGCGATCGCAATGGAACTCGGTTGCGACGGCGTGCTGATGAACACGGCGGTCGCCGCGGCGCGAGACCCGGTACTGATGGCGCGCGCGATGAAGAAGGCAGTTCAGGCAGGCCGCGAGGCCTGGCTCGCGGGACGCATGCCGCGCAAACTCTACAGCGCCGCACCCTCATCGCCTGCAGCCGGCATGATCGATCCGGTCCGCAAGGTCGGCGCCCAGGACCGCTGATGGGCGAAGGCCAGCCGGGCGCGGAACGCATTACCTCGGCGCCGATCCGAAGCTTCGTGCTGCGCCAGGGTCGCATGACCCCTGCCCAGACACGCGCCTTCGATACGCTGTTCGGCCGCTACGGCATCCCCTATACCGGAACAGCGCTTGATGCCTCGGCCGCCTTCGGCCGCGCCGCGCCGCTGGTCTTCGAAATCGGCTCCGGCATGGGCGAGACCACCTTCGAGATCGCACGCGTGCATCCGGAGACGAACTACCTCGCAGCCGAAGTGCACCTTCCGGGCGTAGGCGCGCTGCTGAAGCGCGTCGAGGAGGCCGGTCTCACCAACCTGCGCGTCATCCGGCATGATGCGATGGAAGTCCTGGCGCACATGATTCCGGACAACACACTCGCCGCGCTGCATCTTTTCTTTCCGGATCCCTGGCCGAAGAAGCGTCATCACAAACGGCGCATCGTGCAGCCCGGTTTCGCGGCACTCGCCGCGCGCAAGCTTGCCCCGGGCGGCATCCTGCATGCGGCGACCGACTGGTCCGAGTACGCAGAGTGGATGCTGGACGTGCTCCGTGCCGAACCGCTGCTGGAGAACACGGCGGCGGGATACGCGGAGCGCCCGGACGCGCGTCCGCTCACGAAGTTCGAGCGACGCGGCCTCGGACTGGGCCACCCGGTGCATGACCTGCTGTTCCGCCGACGTGCCTGATATACCGCGGCGCGCGAGGTATCACCCCGCGCGGGATTGACGGCATAATTGCTTCGCCTGTACGGATTCAGCTCGCACAACCCGCTCACGGGTAACCCATACCGCAACCGATTCAAGAGGACCGCCATGCGCTTTGCCGACTCGCCCCGTGCCCTACGCCAGCTACCGCTAATCGCCGCGCTCGCTGCGCTCGCGTGCTCAGGCGCCGCCTCAGCGCAGACACTGGGCGGGGCCGGCGGGCCGGCAGGCGATGCCGCGAAGGTCGAGAAATGCGATGCGCCCAAGGGCACGCTTGCCGTGGTCGAGCCGCAGGACGCGGTGCTGCAGGCACTGCTGAAAATCGGACTTCAATCCCCGGCGGGCATGATCCGGCTGATCATCCAGCAGTCGAACTGCTTCCAGATCGTCGAACGCGGCGCCGCTTTCCAGAATCTGATGCAGGAGCGATCGCTCGCCGCGGGCGGACAACTGCAGGGCGGGCAGAACATCGGCCAGGGCCAGATGGTGGCTGCGGACTTCGTGGTCACGCCGAGCGTGGTGTTCTCGAACCCGAACGCGGGCGGCATCGGCGGCGGGCTGGCAGGCTTCGGCGGCGCGCTCGGGCTGGTCGGCGTGCTGGCCGGCGGTCTCAAGTTCAAGGAAGCCCAGACCTCGATGACCATGGCCGACACGCGCTCGGGCATCCAGGTTGCAGCGGCCGAAGGCAGCGCCCAGAAAACTGACTTCAACATCGGGGCCGCATTGTTCGGCGCGGGAGGTGGCGCGGCGCTCGGCGGATATGCGAATACAGCGGAGGGGAAGATCGTGTCCGCCTCCTTCCTCGACAACTGGAACAAGATCGTCATCGCGATCCGCAACAATCCCTCGCTCGTTCAGGCGAAGGCGGGCCCGGCCAGCCAGGCCAACGCTGCCGCGAGCGTGAAAGCCGGCGCTGGCAGCGCCGGGGACGTGTTCGTGCCGAAGATCGCGGGCGTGAAGGCCTACCGGAGCGCCGCCGAGGGTGCGGTGGTCGCGACACTCGGACGCACGGACGAAGTGATCTACGCCGGCGAGGAACAGGACGGCTATATGAAGGTCGAGACCAGCGCAGGCACTGGCTGGGTCAAGGCCATCATGATGCGCAAGCAGTAGCGGTAAGTACCGACGCGGGGGCTGTGCCCCCGGGGTGCTGCCTCAAGCACGACGCGGCGGCAGGAAGAGTTCCAGCAGATCGTTCAGAAAGCGCCCGCCAAGTTCAGTGGGTCTGATGCGGACTGCGCTGCGCTCGATCAGACCGCGCGCTTCAGCGCGCTTGAGCGCCGCTTCGGCGACAGCCAGCGCGAGCCCGGTACGCGCCTGGAACAGACCCGGATCAAAGCCCTCCACGAGTCTCAGCGCATTCAACATGAATTCGAAGGGCAACTCACGCGGCGTAATTGCGGTTTCCTCCGTAATCGATGCACCGGTCGCGGCCCGTTCCATGTACTCGCGCGGCTGTCTGGCGCGCGCGTGGCGCGTGACACGGTCCGGAAAGCTGATCTTGCCGTGTGCGCCGGCCCCGATGCCGAGGTAGTCACCGAATTCCCAGTAGTTGACATTGTGGCGCGAGCGCCGCCCTGCGCGTGCAAAGGCGGACGTCTCATAGTGCTCGTAACCGGCTTGCACGAGGACCTGTTCGACCTCGACCTGCATGTCGGCACATACGTCGTGCGGCGGCAGCTCGGGGCGCCTGCGGAAAAACACCGTGTTCGGTTCGATGCTCAACTGGTACGCCGACACGTGGCTGGCACCGAGGCCTGCCGCGATGCTCATCTCCTCGCGCGCCTGCGCGAGAGACTGCCCGGGGAGTCCATACATGAGATCGATGTTCACGTTGTCGAAATGCGAGAGCGCAGCGTCGATCGCGCGACGCGCCTCGGCGGCATCGTGAATCCGCCCGAGTTTTTCGAGCAACGCATCATTCAGGCTCTGCACGCCTATGGACAGGCGGTTCACACCCGCATCGCGATAGCCGCGAAACCGCGCCGCCTCGACGGTCCCCGGGTTCGCCTCCATCGTGATCTCTGCCTCGGGATCTAGCACGACGCGGGCACGTATCTCCGAGAGCAGCCGGTCAATCGATTGCGGCGAAAACAGGCTGGGTGTGCCGCCGCCTATGAAGAGGCTTGTCACCGGCCGCCCCCAGACTGCGGGCAGGAGCCCCTCCAGATCACGTACCAGCGCATCTACATACTCCAGCTCGGGCAGGCCGCTCCCGGCCCGCGCCTCGTGCGAGTTGAAATCGCAGTACGGGCACTTGCGAACGCACCAGGGAATATGCACGTAGAGCGCGAGCGGCGGCAGCGCGCGAAAGCGCGGCTGCCAGGGCGTCTCCAGCACCACCGCCTGGCCGCCTGCGCTCACGCTCAGACTTCGGCGCGCAGACGCGCGATAAGTACCTGCAGCGCTCGTCCGCGATGGCTCAGGCGGTTCTTCTCCTCCGCGTCCAGTTCTGCGGCGGTACAGTCGCGCCCGGTCACGCGGAACAGCGGGTCGTAGCCGAAGCCGCCTCCGCCCGCCGCCTCGCGGGCGATTTCCCCGTGCCAGCTCGCCTCCGCGATCAGCGGTTCCGGATCTCGCGGGTGACGTACCAGCAGCATCACGCAATGGTAGTGGGCACGCCGGTCGTCGATCGCACGCATCGCCACGGCAAGCCGGTTGTTGTTCGCGCGGTCGCGCATCTCCCGATCGCCGTCGCGGCCCGCGTAGTAGGCCGAATGCACGCCGGGCTCGCCGCCGAGCGCCGGCACGCACAGGCCCGAGTCGTCCGCGAGCGCGGGCAGACCCGACCGAGCGCTCGCATGGCGCGCCTTGACGAGCGCGTTTTCGATAAAAGTCTCGTGCGGTTCCTCGGCTTCGGCGATGCCGAGTTCCGCCTGCGTCAGTACTTCAATGCCGAGCGGCTCCAGCAGCGAGCGTATCTCGCGCAGCTTCCCTGGATTGCCTGTGGCGAGTACGAGCTTCTTCACCGCAGAAAGTGTCCTAGGCGCGCGGCAGTTCAAGCGCAGCTCGCTGCGCAGCCACGAGTTCGCCGATGCCTTTCCCGGCGAGCGCGAGCAACAGATCGACCTGGGTCCGGGCAAACGGCTCGCCTTCCGCGGTGCCCTGAAGTTCTACGAAGCCCCCGGAGCCTGTCATGACCACGTTCATGTCCGTGTCGCAGGAAGAATCCTCCGGATAGTCGAGATCAAGCACCGGCACACCCTGGTAGATTCCCACTGACACTGCCGCAACGTGATCGCGTACCGGGTCCGCCGCGAGCATGCCCTTCGCGTGCATCCAGGCGATTGCATCGCGCACTGCGACAAAGGCGCCGGTGATGGCGGCCGTCCGGGTCCCGCCGTCGGCTTGCAGCACATCACAGTCGATCTGGATCGTGCGCTCCCCAAGTACCTCGAGATTCACCACGGCGCGCAACGCGCGACCGATCAGTCGCTGAATTTCCTGGGTGCGCCCCGATTGCTTGCCGCGTGCGGCCTCGCGGTCCGAGCGAGTATGCGTGGACCGCGGCAGCATCCCGTACTCGGCCGTAAGCCAGCCGCGGCCCTTGCCCTTCAGAAATCCGGGCACTGAATCGAGAACGCTGGCGGTGCAAAGCACACGCGTGTCGCCGAAGGAAACAAGGACCGAACCTTCGGCATGGCGCGTATACCCGCGCTCGATGGTTACCGGACGCATCTCGTCGGGTCGTCTGTTGCTGGGTCGGGTCATGGGCGTTCCGGAATTCCTGAGGTGTCTGGGATGCAGCGGCTCTGCAGCGGCCGTGCCGGTTGGCGAGTCGTGATATCTCTTCTATGATACCGCTCCCCGATCAACACGCCGCTCGCGCGAGGGCGACCCCCTATCTTGATACAGAGCATGACCGGCTATGCCGTTGCCGTCTCGCCTTCACCGCGCGGCGAACTCGGCCTTGAGCTGCGCTCCGTCAATTCGCGTTTCCTCGACATGCAGTTCCGGGTGACCGAGGAATTGCGCTCGCTGGAGAGCTTGCTGCGCGAACGGATCAGCGCGCGAATCGGGCGCGGCAAGGTCGATTGCCGACTGTTTCTGTCCGGCGGCGGTTCCGGCGCTGCCCGCCAGAAGACCGATCCAGACGCTCTGGGCAACCTGCTCCGGCTGGCCGACGAGGCAAAGCATCTGTTCCCCGATGCCGCGCCACTCAGCCTTGGCGAAGTGCTGCGCTGGCCGGGCGTGATTGCGGACTCACCCGTGAACGATGACGCGCTGCGCGCAAGCGTGGACGCGCTCTGCGCCCGCGCGCTTTCCGAACTCGTCTCGGCACGCAGCCGCGAAGGCGAGCGCCTGCAGTCCATCATCCTCGCCCGCGTCACCGACATGCGCCGGCGGGTCGCAGAGGTGGCGCCCCTCGTGCCCCAGGCGATCGCAGCCTATCGGGAAAAGCTCGCCCAACGTCTGCGCGAGGCGATCGGCTCGGCCGACGACGAGCGGATACGCACCGAGATTGCGGTGTTCGGCATGAAGGTGGACGTGGACGAGGAACTTTCGCGACTCTGCGCGCATCTGGACGAGGTCGAACGGGTGCTTGCCGCAGGCGGAGCGGTCGGAAAACGGCTGGATTTCCTTGCCCAGGAACTTAACCGCGAAGCGAATACCCTGGCATCAAAGGCGGCGACACAGAAAGTGGCGGATTGCGGACTCGAACTGAAACTCCTCGTCGAGCAGGTCCGCGAACAGGTGCAGAACATCGAATGAATCGTTTGAACGGACCTGCCACCGTGCGCAGCGCTGTGCAACTCACAGGACCCGCATCATGAGCAAGGGCCTGCTGTTCGTCGTGACCGCCCCGTCGGGCGCGGGCAAGAGTTCGCTGATCAAGGCGCTGCTGCAGGCCGACTCAAGCCTGCATGTGTCGGTGTCCTACACCACGCGCGCGCCTCGCCCGGGCGAGCAGGACGGCCGGGAATACCACTTCACGAATGAGGCCGAATTTCTCGCGATGCGCTCGCGTGGCGAGTTCCTCGAGTGTGCTGAAGTGCACGGCAATCGCTACGGCACCGCGGCGCGCGTGATCGCCGATGCGCTCGCGCACGGAGTCGATCTGCTGCTCGAGATCGACTGGCAAGGGGCGAACCAGGTGAGGACCCTGCACCCGGATTGCGTGCGCATTTTTATCCTTCCGCCGTCGCTGGAGGAACTCGAGCGGCGCCTGCGCGCCCGCGCCCAGGATTCGGAGGAATCGATCCGACGCCGCATGGCGAATGCGGCGGAGGAACTCTCG
The DNA here is from genome assembly GCA_903834835.1 of uncultured Pseudomonadota bacterium. Lineage (GTDB taxonomy): Bacteria > Pseudomonadota > Gammaproteobacteria > Burkholderiales > SG8-39 > CAILKO01. The sequence goes on from CAILKO010000035.1 coordinate 82,020, forward strand.
CACGCGAAGGAGTTCGATTACGCTATAATTAACAAAGACTTCGAAACCGCAAGCGCTGATCTTCAGGCCGTCATCCGGGCCTCGCGCCTGAGTCTTCCGGTGCAGCTCGTACGTAACCCCCAACTCTTCCAGGACTGACCATGGCACGCATCACTGTTGACGACTGCCTCAAGCGCATTCCGAACCGTTTCGAGCTCACCCTTGCCGCGACCTACCGAGCCCGCCAGCTAAGTTCCGGCGCCTCGCCTGCGGTCGAGGCGAACCGCGACAAGCCGACCGTGATCGCATTGCGCGAGATCGCGACCGGCAAGGTCGGCACCGAAGTACTGAAGCGCAATCCCGGAATAGTCAGCGCGCCGCCCGCGCTCTGACCCCCACGCCCCCGCAGTTCACAGGGGCTATCCTCCCCGACTAGCAACGCTGCCGGGCGCAATGCACGGCAGGATGGAAAAGCGCTTCTCAGCGCCGGCTTGATTCGGGTACCCTCGAAGCATGGATGTCGCCCATGCGCTGGATCCCAGCCATTTCCCGTACCTCAAACCCGCGGAGTTCAGCCGCCTCGCGGAGGCCTACCGCTACTCCGAAGCCGCGCACCTTGGGCAGGTGCGCCAGTCCGGCGAAGCCTACATATCTCACCCGCTCGCGGTAACCGAGATTCTCGGCGGCTGGCACCTCGACAGCCAGGCGCTCACTGCGGCTCTGCTTCACGACGTGCTCGAGGATGCCGCGATAAGCAAGGAGGAAATGGCGCAGAGCTTCGGGCGCCAGGTCGCGGAGCTCGTCGACGGTGTGTCCAAACTCGACAAGATCGAGTTCCAGTCGGCCGAGCACGCTCAGGCCGAGAACTTCCGCAAGATGCTGCTTGCAATGGCGCGCGACGTGCGCGTCATCCTGATCAAGCTGGCCGACCGCCTGCACAACATGCGAACGCTTGGCGCAGTTCCACCCGCCAAGCGCCGACGCATCGCGCGCGAGACCATGGAGATCTACGCGCCGATCGCCAACCGGCTCGGGCTGAATGCAGTATTCCACGAGCTGCAGGAGCTCGCCTTCGAGAACCTTCATCCGATGCGCTTCCGCGTGCTCGCCCTCGCCACGCAGTCCGCACGCGGCAACCGGCGCGAGGCGGTGGGTCGCACCGCGGCGGCGATCCGCAATCGCATCGCCGAATACGGACTCGATGCCACGGTGATCGGGCGCGAGAAACACGTCTACTCGACCTACAAGAAAATGGTCGAGAAGCATCTTTCGTTTTCCGAGGTGCACGACATTCACGGCTTTCGCGTGCTCGTGAAGGATCAGCCCGCGTGCTATCTGGCGCTCGGTGCGCTGCACTCCCTCTACAAACCGATACCGGGAAAGTTCAAGGACTACATCGCGATCCCGAAGGCGAACGGCTACCAGTCGTTGCACACGGCGCTGATCGGACCCTACGGCGGGCCGGTCGAGGTGCAGATTCGGACCGAGAAAATGCACCGCGTCGCCGAATCCGGCGTCGCCTCCCACTGGATGTACAAGGAGGAGGGGAGTCCGCTGTCGGACGTGCAGAAGGAGACCCATCGCTGGCTGCAGTCGCTTCTGGATCTGCAAAGTCAGTCAGGCGATTCACACGAGTTCCTCGAGCACGTGAAGGTGGATCTGTTCCCTGACGAGGTCTATGTCTTTACGCCGAAGGGCAGGATCATTTCCCTGCCACGCGGTGCGACGGTGGTGGATTTCGCGTACTTCGTACATACCGACGTGGGAAATTCCTGCGTGGCAGGCAAGGTAAACGGCGAGCTGATGCCGCTACGCACCGAACTGCGCAACGGTGACCGCGTGGAGATCATCACCGCGAGTCATTCAAGGCCCAATCCGGCCTGGCTGCAGTATGTGCGCACCGGCAAGGCACGGGCCAACATCCGGCATTTCCTGAAGACCATGCAGTACGAGGAGTCCGCGCAGCTCGGGCTGCGACTGCTCGATCAGGCTCTGAAGACTCTGGGCAGCGCGGTCACGGCGATCGACGACGCGAGCTGGGAGCGCACGGTGCGCGACAGTGTTGCCCGCTCGCGCCAGGAACTGCTCGCCGACCTGGGCCTGGGAAAGCAGCTGCCCGCGGTAATTGCGAGACGCCTTTTGCGCCACACGGAAGGCGGCCGCGACGAGGCGCGCGTCCCCGCGAAAGGGAGCAGCGTCCTGATCCGCGGGACGGAAGGCGTCGCGGTGCAACTGGCCTCCTGCTGCCGCCCGATCCCGGGCGATCGCATCGTCGGATCGATCAAGAAGGGCCAGGGGCTCGTCGTGCACGCCGACGACTGTCGAGCCGTGAAACGTTCACGCAAGAACGAGCCGGACCAATGGGTCGATGTGGAATGGGATCCCGCCACGACCAAGCTGTTCCCGGCAGCCCTGAAACTGATGGTCACAAACCAGCGCGGTGCGCTCGCTCGGGTCGCCGCGGAGATCGGCGAGGCCGGTTCCAACATCGATTCTGTAAGTATGGATGACGACCGCGCGGTCTACACGACCATGCACTTTGTGGTGGAGGTCGCCAATCGACGCCACCTTGCACGGGTCATCCGCTCGCTTCGACGGGTATCCGACGTGAAGCGTATCGTGCGCGTCAAGGACTAGCCACTGGCGCCTGCGCAATTCCTTCAGCGGATCACTACCGTCAGCAGGTAGTCTCCCCGCACCACGCTCAGGGAAAGCCCCCCGGCCCGCCTCACGGCGGCGCCCAATTCCGCCACGTTGCGGACCCTGGATCGGTTCACCGCCACGATCAGGTCCCCGGATCGCAGACCGTGGCGGTAGGCCGTAGAGCCCTCTGCCACCGCGGCAACCTGCACCAGACGCTCGTTGCCACGCGCCACATCGGTCAGCAGCGCGCCCGGAAGCTGTGAGATGGTGCGCCCGCCAGCGACACTTTTCTCCTCGGGCTCGCCTATCCTGGCGCGCAGCACCCGTGTCTCGCCGGCGCGCTGCACGCGCAATTCAACCGTCTCCCCCACGGGTATCACGCCGAGCCGGGCACGCAGTTCCGCTGAATTCCTCACCGGGCGACCCTCCATGGCGACGATCACGTCGCCTTCCCGCAGGCCCGCCTGGAAGGCCGGAGAGTCCGGCTCGATTGCCGTGAGCAGCACACCCTCAAGGTTGGACAAGATATGCTTTTTCGCCAATTCGGAATTCAGGTCCTGCATGGCGATGCCGAGACGGCCACGGCGTACTTCACCGAAGCGCACCAGCTGCTGCATCACCGCGCGCGCCATTCCCGAGGGCACAGCAAATCCGATGCCGATGTTGCCACCGGCAGGACCGATGATCGCACTGTTGATTCCGACCAGCTCGCCTCGCAGGTTGACCAGCGCCCCGCCGGAATTCCCGGGATTGATCGCTGCATCAGTCTGGATGAAGTTCTCATAGCCTTCGGAGGACAGGCCTGAGCGGCCTAGCGCGGACACGATCCCCGACGTTGCCGTCTGCCCGATTCCGAACGGATTCCCGATCGCGACCACATAGTCGCCGACCTGAAGTTCATCAGAATTGCCGAATCTCGCTTCGACCAGTCCATCGCCTGAGATTTTCAGCAGGGCGAGGTCGGTGCCTGCATCGGATCCAACAAGCTTCGCGGGAAGGCGCCGGTTGTCCTTCAGCGTAACGAATACCTCTCGCGCCGCTTTCACCACGTGATGATTGGTGAGTACGTAGCCATTCTTCGCGTCCACGATCACGCCCGAACCGGCCGCGAGCTGCTGCTGGGGCGTATCGGGCAGCCCGAAGAAGCGCCGAAAGAACGGATCGCGCAGGAGCGGGTTCTGATCCTCCGGGCTCTGCTGGACGACGGATATGTTCACGACAGCCGGCGTTACCTGGGCGAGCATGGGCGCAAGCGACGGTAATCCGCCGCGCTCCCGCGGAGGCTCGGCCGCACGCACCGCGACAGTCCCCGCCAAACCAAGGGTGAGCGCGAACGCGGTGCCTACGAGAACCTGCCACAGCAGCCTGAATTTCGAATTGATGCGCATGTTTGCCTCCGCCCGGCTCGAAACCGGACGCCGGCAGTGCCCGTCCCGGATTTCCGGACTAAGCGCGCGGCTTGCTGCAGAACCTACTTGCCTACGCGATAGGCCTTGCCGCGTTTCTTGCCCCGGCCGATCGCGCCGGCACGCAGCTTGGAGCCGAAGTTGGCGCTGTTGTCCTGCATTTCCTGGGCACGCTCGCGCATGCTTTTCTCAGTGAGCGTCTCGCGCGCGAGCGCTGCCCCGTACTTACGTTTCATGTTGGACTCAAATGAGGAAGGTCAGAAGGGGCGGAAGTTTACCCTACCCCGCCCCTGGCGCCGGTCCGGGCCTCGAGCACCGGCGCATCGCCAATCCCGGACCGACTCCCTGCGCGCGTAACGCATCGGCCTGCCGACGCCGACGCCGCTCAGTCCGCCCGGTAGATCCGGGCGCGCTCAGCCTCGGTCGAGGGTTGCAGTGCAAGTACTTCGCCCGCATAGAGAATTTCGCCTGCGAGCAGGCCTGTGCTCGCCTCGACCGGGAAGATCGCTGACATGCGGTAGCGGTGCATGTAGGCGATTTCTGGTTCAAGGCCGGGATCATAGCGATGCAGGTTCCGTCCCCACGCAAACCCGGTGAAGATGCCTTCCACCGAGATGCCCCAGTCGCCGAATGCCCAGCGCGCCTCCTCGATCGGACCGCCCGGCTTCAGTCCCGCGTCGAGCGCCGCCTGGTAGCGCGCCATGACCTGTTCCCGGGTCTCCAGTTCCAGACCGACCGCTACGATGGGCGTGCCATACCGGCGAAATACCACGCGCTCGGCAAGTGTGGCGCGTGTCACCGCAAGGTCACCGATGCTCTCGCTCCACCAGTGGGTCCTGTACATCTCCAGCCAGGCACGATGCTGCGGATCGCGAATTCCTGCGATCGTCGCTTCGATATCGCGCAAGGTATCCCTTAGCGTCGGCAGTCCCGCAATGTCCATCTCTGCTTCCTCCCGGTGTCTGGCGAATGCTAGCGCACGCGCCAGACACCGGGCGATGGCGCTATTTCGTGACGCGCTGGCGGTCGTGCTTCTCGCGTGCAATGACGCGGCTGTTCCGGTTTGCCTCGCGCTCCAGGCGAGCGCGCTCACCGGGCGTCACGACCCCATCCGACTTCGCTTTTGCTTCGTGCGCCTCCAGCCGGTCTGCCCGTCGATTTAGGCGCTCCTCCTCCCGGGGGGTCAGCTGACCGCTTGCAGTGCCCTGTTCAATACGACGTTGCTGGTTGGCCTCGCGCTTGTCCAGCACGGGTGTGGCGGGTGAGGAGGTCTGCGCCAGCACAGGCGCGGCGAGAGCCAGACCGATGGATCCTGCGACCAGGGCTGTTACATAGCGGTTCATTGCATTCTCCGTGAAAGTTGGACGATCATTTCCTGCCCTTGCAAAAACGTCTGGAATGCATCGGGGTTGACCCGCGCGATGTAACAGCTTGTAACCGCGCATGGGGCCGCCCATCACTGGATACAGAGTAAATTATCACGACGAATCAGTCGGATATCCGGGAGAAACCCTTGATGCGCCGGCGCTCTTCGACGAAGGTCGTCTGGAGCCGATCGAGGTGGTCCTCTCCCCTGCCTTCAACGTCGGCCGCCTGGAGCGCGAGGCTGCCTGAAAATCAGGAGTCTTTCCATGTCACTCAGCATCAATCACCTTGCCATCCGCACCGTAGATCTCGCCGCGACGCGCCGGTTCTACGTCGAGGGTCTCGGTCTTACCGACGGACCTCGACCAGCCTTCCCGTTTCCCGGCATGTGGCTATACAGCGGGGACGCCACGGTGAGTTCCAACGCAGTGGTGCACGTGATCGGCATCGATCCGGCCGATCCGGAAGGCCTGAAAACGTACCTTGGAGACCGCGACGAGAGTTCGCTCCACGGCAGCGGAGCGGTAGACCATATCGCCTTCTTTGCCACGGGACTCGCGTCAATGCTGAATCGCCTGAGCGCCATGTCGATCCCAGTGCGCGAGCGCACCGTGCCAGGTCTTGATCTGCATCAGGTGTTTCTGGACGATCCTAACGGCATCGTTGTGGAGCTCAACTATCCCGCGGCCGAGAAGCAGGCCCTCTCAGCCAGCGCCTGAACATGGCGCGCATCCTCGTGGTGGGCGGCTCCCTCGGCGGGCTGCTCGCCGCCAACATGCTGCTGCGGGATGGCCACGATGTGACCGTACTTGAACGGGTGCGCGGTTCCATGGACGGGCGTGGCGCGGGCATCGTCACGCACGACGCGCTGTATACCGGCCTCTCGCGCGCGGGATTCACCTCGCCCGAAGGAATGGGCGTTGCGATAGACGGCCGTGTCGTGCTGGACGCCCGGGGGGAAGCCATCGCAGAGATGGCCATGCATCAGGTGCTCACTTCTTGGAGCCGGCTGTACGACCAGCTGCTTCGCCTGCTGCCGCCCGAGCGCTACTGCCAGGGCGCGACGGTGAGCGGGCTGAGCACTGAATCCGCGGGGGTGACGGTGTCTGTCGAACTGGATGGCGTGCTAAGACGCTTGCATGCCGACCTGGTCATAGCGAGCGACGGCATCCGCTCGAGCGTGCGCGCAGTGCTCGCACCGGAGATTCAGCCGGCATACGCGGGTTACGTAGCGTGGCGCGGCGTTTGCGACGAGGCCCTGCTCTCGGCGCGCACGCTGGACACCGTGTTCGAAAAATTCGGCTTCTGCCTCCCTCCCTCGGAACAGCTGATTGGATATCCCGTCGCAGGCGCGGGCAATGACACCCGGCGCGGCCGACGCGCCTACAACTTCGTCTGGTATCGCCCGGCCGACGAGAACGAGCTCGCACGCCTGCTGACCGATGCAGAAGGCAGAAGGCACCCTCTTGGAATCTCGCCGCACAAAGTGAACCCGCGTTGCATTGCGGAAATGCGCGCGGCCGCGCACCGAATCCTCGCGCCGCAGTTTGCCGAAATGATCGAGCATACGGCACAGCCCTTCATACAGCCGATCTACGACCTTGACTCCCGTCGCCTCGCCTACGGTCGCGTTGCTCTGATGGGGGATGCCGCCTTCGTCGCCCGACCTCACGTGGGAATGGGCGTCACGAAGGCCGCTGAAGACGCGCTCGCGCTCGCGGATGCGATTCGTGAGCACGGTGCGTGCGAACACGCTTTGCGTGCCTACGACTCCGCGCGACGGGTGCCCGGCCACAAGGTCGTAACGCGCGCACGCTGGCTCGGCGCTTACATGCAGGCCCAAGCGCAGCCGGACAGTGCCGGTGCAAACCGCAACGCTCGCGAGGTGATGGAGGAGACAGCAATCGATCTGGACCGCTACGGTATGCGAAGCCGCTTCCAGGGCGTCGCGCATTGACGCGACGCGGCGGATTGCCCTAAGGTTATCTGCGATTCATGACTTTGCCCCAGCACACGACGATGACCCCGGAAGCGCTCAAATCCCTGATCCGGACCATACCGGACTACCCATCGCCCGGAGTGATGTTCCGCGACATCACCACCCTGGCAGGCGACGCCGCAGGATTGCGCGCGGTCGTAGCCGCCTTCGCGGAGCGCTATTGCAACGCGCGACTGACGGCGATTGTCGGGATCGAGGCCCGCGGTTTCATTTTCGGCGCTCCGCTCGCATGCATGCTCGGACTGGCGTTCATTCCTGCGAGGAAGAAGGGAAAACTTCCCGGACCGGCAGCCGGACAGGACTATGCGCTCGAATATGGCACTGACAGACTGGAAATACACCTTGGCTCACTCGGCCCGCATGATCGCGTGCTGATCGTGGATGATCTGCTCGCGACGGGCGGCACCGCACAAGCGGCGGTCACCCTGATCCGAAACCTGGGGGCGACAGTCGCGGAATGCGCCTTTGTGGTCGACCTGCCCAATCTGGGCGGGCGCGCACGTCTCGCAGCGATCGACACCACGGCATTCACCCTGTGTGCCTTTGACGGCGACTGACCCGGATATAAAAAGGCGCCACATGCAGGACATGTGGCGCCGACGGTTCCCAGTCGCAGCTATTTGCCAGACGGCACTTTGCCTTCGACACCTTTCACGAAGAACATGATCGACGCGACGAACTTGTCGTCGCCGGTCGTGTCCTTGGCAAGGACCTGCTTGCCGGTGTTGTCGGTCAGCGGGCCGGTCCAGATGCTGAACTTTCCTTCACGGATTTCGGCCTTCTTGTCCTCCGCGAGCTTCTTCACTTCGGCCGGCACGACGTCGCTGATCGAGACAACATCGATCGCCCCTTGTTTCATGCCCCACCAGTTCGCCTCGACTGTCCACGTGCCATCCAGTACGTCCTTGATCGCTTTCTTGTAGTAGGGCCCCCAGTTGATGATCGACGACGCCAGATGAGCCTTGGGTCCGTAGGCGGTCATGTCGCTATCCCACCCGAATGCGTACTTGCCCATCTTCTCCGCAGTCTGAAGCACGGCCGAGGAATCCGTATTCTGCAAAAGGATGTCCGCGCCCCCGTTGATCAGCGCGGTGGCCGCCTCCGCTTCCTTGCCCGGATCGAACCACTTGTTCACCCAGACGACCTTCGTCTTCACTTTGGGATTGACGCTCTGCGCGCCCAGCGTGAATGCATTGATGTTCCGCACCACTTCCGGGATGGGTATCGAGGCGACGAAACCGAGAGTGTTCGACTTGGTCATCTTGCCCGCGATCACGCCCGCAACATATGCACCTTCGTAGGCGCGTACGTCATAGGCGCGCATGTTGTCTGCGCTCTTGAACCCCGTGGCGTGCTCAAAGCGCACTTCCTTGAATTCACCCGCCACCTTCAGCATCGGTTCCATGTATCCGAAGGTAGTGCCGAAAACCAGCTTGTTGCCCTGACTCGCCATATCCCGAATGACGCGCTCGGCATCCGCGCTCTCTGGCACATTCTCGACAAACGACGTCTGGATCCGATCGCCGAATTCCTTGATCGCGGCCTTGCGGCCATTGTCGTGGGCGAAGGTCCAACCGCCATCCCCGACGGGGCCTACATATGCAAACGCGATCTTCAGCGGCGCTGGCTTCGGCGTTTCCGCCTTGACCGCAGGTTTGACCGGCTCTTCCTTTTTGCCGCATGCAGCCAGACCGACCAGACCGGCCGCGGCTATCGCGGCGAATATGACGCCCCGCTTCGAGAACATTGCATTTCCTTTCTTGGATTTCATGGATGGAAGGTCTTGCCCAGACTCGCAGGCATGTTAATACGGATGAACGCCGGGTTCCGCGAGATCAACGCGAGGACAACAATCGTCGCGAGATAGGGCAGCATGGCCAGCAGCTGCGAAGCGATATCGACGCCCTCGCTCTGCAGCGCAAACTGCACCATCGTCACACTACCAAAAAGATAGGCCCCAAGAACGATGCGCCATGGCCGCCACGTGGCAAAGGTAGTAAGTGCAAGGGCGATCCAGCCGCGGCCCGCCACCATGCCTTCGACCCAGAGCGGCGTGTAGACGAGCGAAAGATAGGCACCGGCCAGGCCGCAACAGGCGCCACCCCAGGCGACGGCGGCAAGGCGGATGGTACGTACCGGGAAGCCGATGGCATAAGCGGACTCGGGTGACTCCCCGACGGCACGCAATACCAGTCCGGCGTGCGTGCGAGCGAGAAACCAGGCCGTCGCCGCAGTCAGCAGGAGGGCGAAATAGACGAGCGGATGCAGTTTGAAGAACGCGACACCAACGAAAGGCAGATCGGCCAGCCAAGGCACTTCGAAGGTCGTATTGAAGGGAACGCTCTTGCCCACGTAGGGCAACCCGAAGAACGCGGAGAGGCCAGCGCCACCCAGCGCAACCGCAAGACCGGTCGCGTACTGGTTCGTCGCAAGACCCACTGCCAGCACGCCGAAAACCAGCGCAGTTATCGCGCCGACCAGCGCGGCCATCGCCAAGCCGGCCAGCATGCTCCCGGAGTGGTATCCCCCGGCGAATCCCGCCACTGCGGCCATCAGCATGATCCCCTCGGCGCCCAGGTTCAGAACGCCGGCCCGTTCGTTTATCAGCAGACCCATGGCCGCAAGGAGCAGCGGGGTGCCGGCCGCGAGCGTGGCCGCTATAAGAGGCGCAAGCTGCTCCATCACCGCCACCTGATTCTGTAGTTTACGAAGGTATCGGCACTCAGCAGCGCAAGCAGCAGCACCCCCTGGAGAACCATGGTGATCGCACCGGGCAATCCGAGCCTCGATTGCGACAGTTCTCCGCCGATCACAATCAGCGACATGACAAAAGACGCGAGCACGCAACCGAGCGGCGTGAGGCGACCAAGCCAGGCGACAATGATCGCAGCGAAACCGTAGCCGGTAGAAACCTGCGCGGTGAGCTGTCCGAGCGGCCCGGCGACCTCAAACGCACCGGCGAGACCCGCGAGCGTGCCGCATATGAGAAGCGAGACCCAGATGCCTTCGCGCTCGGAGAATCCGGCAAAACGCGCCGCAAGCGGTGCGTTGCCCGAAACCTGCAGCCGGTAGCCGATACGAGAGCGAAACAGGAATACCCAGCCGAATGCAGCGGCGACCAGCGCGACGACGAAGCCCCAGTTCAAACGGTAGGGTGGAACGATTGCTCCGACACTTGCGGCCGCGTCGAACATTCGCGTGACAGGAAAATTCATTCCTGCCGGATCGCGCCACGGACCGTTCACCAGATACAGGACCATCAGTTGCGCAACATAGGTCAGCATGAGGCTCACAAGTATCTCGTTCGCGTTCCAGCGGTCACGCAGCAACGCGGTCAGCCCTGCCCACAGGGCCCCGCCGGCTGCGCCAGCAATCACCACGAGCAATCCAGCGACATGCGAATTCCCGGGGCCAATCGATAGAGCCATTCCGGTTGCCGCAATTGAACCGGCCAGAAGCTGACCCTCCGCACCGATATTCCAGATATTCGCCCGGTAGCACAGCGCGAGACCGAGTGCGCACAGCAGGAGCGGCGTCATCTTGAGTCCGATTTCGGCGAGGCCGCGCGCACTCTCCAAAGGCACAACGAAGAACACACGCATTCCGTCAACCGGATCTCGCCCGAATCCGAACATCAGGCACGCCGTAATGCCGGCGGTTACGAGCAATGCCACAAGCGGCGCGGCGAACCGCATCGCCTGAGACGCCTCGGCGCGTGGCTCAAGCCGCGGCATTGCTTGCCTGAACCGGGTTGGACCCCATCATGACGCCGATGCGTTCCACGTTGGCGTTCCGGGCTGGCATAGGCTCGGAGAGAGACCCGCCCGCCATGACCTGCAGTGTGTCGCAAAGCTCCAGCAACTCGTCCAGTTCCTCCGATACCACCAGCACCGCAGCACCTTCACTCGCCAGCTTCGCGATCTCGCGCCGTATCTGCGAGGCCGCGCCCACATCCACGCCCCAGGTGGGCTGAGCCACCACAAGTACTCGCGGCGCCTTGCTCAGTTCCCTGCCGATGATGAACTTCTGAAGGTTGCCGCCTGAGAGACTGCGTGCCGTCGCCCGCGGACCTGCGGCGCGCACGCCGAATTGCCGCAGGATGCGCTCGGCGAGTTCAGTAACACCGGATGTCGATATCAGGCCGTGACGCACGAGACCCGGGTTACTCCGCTCGTCATGCGTGAGCAGGGTATTCAGTCCGAGCCCCATCTCGGGCACCGCTCCCCTTCCCAGTCTTTCCTCGGGCACAAAAGCAAGCCCCCGTGTGCGCCGCCCCGCCACGCCAATGGACGAGACATCGTCTCCCCCGACGAAAACGCTCCCGGCCGACGCGCGTCGGTCCTCGCCCGCAACGAGGGATAAGAGTTCGTTCTGGCCGTTGCCGGATACGCCAGCGATGCCCAGTATTTCGCCCGCCCTCACCTGCAGGTTCACCCCGTGCAACGAAACGCCTGTGTGGCTACGCGCCGGAACAGACAGATCTCGCACCACGAGCAGCGGCTCCCCCGCTAGCTTCGCATGGCTTGCTGCAGCGGGCAGTTCCGCTCCGATCATCATGCGCGACAGGTCCGCGACGCTCGCCTCGCGCGGGTCGCAGACACCGGATACGCGGCCGCCTCGCAACACGGTCACTCGCGAGCATAACGTCCGGACTTCCTCCAGCTTGTGACTGATGTAAAGGATGGACACGCCTTCCGCTGCAAGCTGGCGCAGCGTCCCGAACAATCGCTCGACCGCCTGCGGCGTTAGCACGGAAGTCGGCTCGTCCATGATCAGTAACCGGGGCCGCTGGAGCAGACAGCGGATGATTTCCACCCGTTGCCGCTCGCCGACCGAGAGCGTGTGCACAGGTCGCAGCGGATCGAGCGGCAGGCCGTACCGCTCGCCGAACAAGGAAACGTCGCGTGCAATCCGGCCGCGATCCGCGCTGGAGCCAAGGGAAAGCGCGACGTTCTCGGCCACCGTCAGCGTATCGAACAGCATGAAATGCTGAAATACCAGATTGATGCCGAGACGGCGGGCCTGAGAAGGCGTCTGGATGCGTACGGACCGGCCTTCCCAGCGGACTTCGCCTTCGTCCGGGATCACCGCCCCATAGATGATCTTTACGAGTGTCGACTTGCCCGCGCCGTTCTCGCCGATGAGCCCGTGTATTTCACCCGGAGCGACCTCCAGCGATACCCGGTCGTTCGCCAGCACGCCGGGATAGCGCTTTACGATGCCGGCCAGTGCGAGCCGCGGGGGGGCGCTCAATTTACCGTCCTGCCCGACAAGACCTGCTGCCTGGGCACGCCGCGCACGTAAACCTCTGCAACCGACCTGTCATCGCCGAGCATCATCAGTGCAAACAGCCGTTCCTCGAAGTCCTTGGCGACAGTCTGGCGGCGTGCCATGAGCGGTGTCGCCGCCGGATCAAGCACGACGATGTCCGCATCCATTCCAGCATCGAGCGTGCCGACTGAGCCGCCAAGACGCAGCGCGCGGGCGGACCCCAGCGTAGCAAGGTAGAACGCGTCGAATGCAGAAAAACGCTCGCCGAGTCGTCGTGCGGTGAAATAGGCTTCGCGCATCGAGTCCAGCGGGCAGACGCTCGGTCCGGCACCGACATCACTCGCAAGGCCCACCAGTACGCCGCTCGCATGCGCGCTCGCGCATGAGAAGGATCCGCTGCCCAAGAAGGCGTTCGAGCCTGGACAGAAGGCGATCGCACCGCCGGCTTCGGCCAGACGCGCAAGTTCGCGCTCGGTCAACCAGATACCGTGCCCGAGCACTGCGCCTTCGCGCAGAAGTCCCGCCTGATCATAAACGTCAAGATAGTCCCGCGCCGCGGGGAAGAGCGCCCGCACTGATGCGACCTCCCTCCTGCTCTCCGAAATATGCGTCTGCATCAGCAGTCCTGGAAATTCATCCAGCAGTCTGCCGGCGCGTGCGAGCTGCCCGGGTGTGCTGGAAAGCGCAAAGCGTGGCGTGACTGCATAACGCAGGCGTCCTTTCCCGTGCCAGCGGCGGATGAGCGTCCGACACGCCTGTACACCGCTGTCCGGACCATCGCAGAGTTCTGGCGGACACATGCGGTCCATGAGCACCTTGCCGGCGACCAAGCACATGCCTCGCATCTCGGCCGCTTCGAACAGCGCGTCTATCGAATGCGCATGCACCGAGCCGTATACCGCGCCACAGGTGACGCCGTTGCGCAGCAGCTCGTCGAGGAAGAAGGACGCCGCGCGGTTCGCAATCGCCGGATCGGAGAATGCAGCTTCCGCCGGGAAAGTGTAGCGATCGAGCCATCCGAGCAGATCCTCGCCCGGAGCAGCAACAATATCGATTTGCGGGAAATGAAGATGCGCATCGATGAAGCCCGGCATCACCAGGCATCCACGATGGTCGGCCACCGGACAATCCAGCGCCGGCAGCAGGTTCGCCGGCTCCACGGCGACGATGCGGCCGTTCTCCACCAGAACGATGCCGTCCGGAATGTGACGGAGCGCAGTCGACGAGCGCCGTGGATCGTCGAGGAAACTGACGATCTCGCCGCGGATCGCTCGTCGTGATGCGGTCAACCGCTCAACCTCCGGATACTGAGCCCGGTCCGCTGCTCGGACGTCCCCCGTCCTTGATCGGAGTTGCGAACCGGTACTCGATGTCCCAGGGAAAGTGTATCCACTTGTTCTGCTTGAACTCCTTCACGCAAAGGTCCACCTGCGGACGGCCGGCGGGCTTTGCGTAAAGCGCGGCAAAAAATGCTTTCGGCAGCAGATCCCGGACGGCCTTCGCCGTCCTGCCGGTATCCACCAGGTCGTCGATCAGCAGCAGTCCTTCGCCGTCCCCTTCTACGCCCTTCAGCACGCGCAGATCACCCCGCACATTGGCGACACCGGTGTCGGCACCCGCGTCGTAGCTGGTGATACAGATGGTGTCAATCAGCCGGATATCGAGTTCACGCGCCACGAGTGCTGCCGGAACGAGACCACCGCGCGTGATCGCCACAATGCCCTTCCATGGCCCGCGCGCGTGCAGTTCCCTGGAGAGAAACCGGGCGTCGCGATGCAGCTCGGCCCAGGACACCACGATGTCGTCGTCGTAAGGACGTGTCATGGGGTCAGTATAGCGTTCGCTATGACGCCGCTCTTTTCCATTGCCTCAGAAAGCCTGCAATTCAGCTTCGAATTAAAGACACATCGCACCACGAGTTCATGCACCACTCAGGTGCGCTCGCCGCGAACATGCCGAGAGTCGGCGGTCCGCTCAAAGAGGGCCCGCAGGCGATTGCGCTGGATCTTCCCGCTGTCTTCCGTGCGAGGGATGCTCTGTACCGCAATGACCCGGGCCCTGCCATAGCGCCTCGCGAGTCGATCCAGAATGACCGCCTCGGTCTTCCGGAAGTCGACATCCGGATTCAGAACGATGGCAACACCGATTTCCTGCACGTCATCCTTGCCCTCTACCGCCGTCACCGCGACATCCGTGACCCCCGCAATCTCGGCGACGTGCTCCTCGATGCTGGATGGCGCAGACTTTATGCCTCCGATATTCAGGAGATCGTCGCTCCGTCCCACGAGGCGAATCTGGCGCGGACCGACCGCCGTGGCCGCGTCGCCGGAAATGAACCATCCGTCGCGGAACATCTGCTCGTTTGCCTGATCATTCATCATGTAACCGTCGGTCAGGCCGGGCGAGCGGACGCAGATGCGACCTGTCTCGCCTGTCGCAACTTCGGCCCCCGATTCATCGACTACCCTCATACTGACTTCCGGAGACAGGGTTGCAACGCCGTCCTCCCCGATGACGGCCATGAACCCGGACTCGTTCGCAACATAGGTATAGACGAGTTCTGTGGCCAGCACGCGCATTACTCGCGCCCGCAGGCGATTGCTGAGCGGCGCGGCACCGATAATCGCGGTCAGACCTTCGGGCTTGAAGCCGGCTGCCTCGAATTCATCGAGCAGCTCGGGCAACTGGTACTGAAACAGCTTAACGTGCGTGGGCCGATGCTCGACGATCGAACGATAGGCGCCGAAGCGCCGCTCGAAGATACAGGTCGCGCCAAGCCGGAGGCAGGCGGTGGACCGGGCATACATCGACGCAACCGCGAAATCCAGCCCCACAAGAAGTCTGGACGACGAAGTGAGTCCCGCGAAATGTTGCCAGTTCACCAGGAGTTGCTCTTCCGCCCGCCGGGAGATTTTCATCATTTTCGGCCCACCCGTGGTGCCGGATGATCGCCGAACTCTCAACCACTCATCCATGCCGACCGCAGCATGCCTCGGCCACTCCCGGTCGGCGTTCGCCGGGGACTGGAATATTCCACGTGCCCATGGGGTGGTGATCTGATGGAACCGAGTGCCTTCGCCAACGCGCACCGGGTGGGTGGACATGACGCATGCCGCGTTCTGCAGCAGTGGGCCGATCGCATCCTGAAATTCGTTGCGCTTGTAGGACGCTGTCGCAACGCCAAGATTTTCCCAGGCGAGCAGAAGTATCCAGTGGAGATACATGTCATCGCATGCAACCGCCACGAGGCTGCCTCGAGGTATTCTGAAATCCTCGAGCGCAAGGGTAAATCGCCGAACGTCCCGGAAAAACCTTCGATAGGTGATCGGACGACCGCTTGCGACAACCGCAACCGCTTCGGGTCGATGATGTGCATGAAACTCCAGAAAATCCGTCGTAGCCATCACTTGCCCTTCCAACTCTGCCAAGCGAATATTTTCGATGCACGGATGCGCGGCTGCAATTATGAAGCGCCAGTCGCAGGCGCTCCAAACTGAAACCGTAGGCCTCGAACCGGCAATGTCCGCATCAAGATCCGGATTCAGCGTCGAAAAGCTGACTTATGCCGCTGGATGGCGACCGCGCTTCTGCACGAGCAGGATCGACATGAAGCCTCACCAGGCTGCTGACGGATTTCATGATTCGCATCTCTCGTGCGCCGTACCGGGACGAGTGGAGCATGCGGACAGAATCGAACCAGTGAACCGGAAGCCCCATCGTGACTATCTCTGCAGGCGTCATCACGCAGAGCGCCGATTCGACATCGGTACATTGCAGGAGCGCACGGCCTGCGACGAATCCATCGCGTTGCCGCGGCGCGACGCGTTCCCCATCGATCCACACCCCGGCGGAGGACGAAAATCCGTTACACCCCAGTCTCGTCGTCTCTTCGCGCAGGGTGTCGCGGGCCGCCGCGACGTCGGCTTCCGCGCATATCACCAAGTGCACTGGAATGCGCACCCCGCCGTGCATGATTGAACCTACGACGTTCGCTGCGGTAGTCGGGTCCACCTGGGGCTGGGCATTCACTTCGCATACCAGAGCGCCCGTCTCCAGCCACGATACGGAAATGTCTGGGATGAGGAGATCAACACCCGCCCAGTCCAGCAGAAGTGCCCGGGCGGCGCGAACTGCGAGTCGCAGGTTATCCGGGTGCACGCTTTCGAGCGGCAGCAGGGTTGTCGAACCGCCAGCACTCGCGTTGTTCCGGCGGCGCAAGCAGACGAAACTTCCCTCCGCCGGCACGCTGCTCGCGGAAAAACCTTGCTGGGCGAGCATGTCGAAAGCCTCGTCGTCGAGAGTAAGCCCCATTCCAGGCGCAACCCGCGTTCGCCGGTCCTTGCGCGCGGCCTCCTGAATTCGCTCAATCAGATGTGCGATCGTGGTCAGGCCATCCCCGGTTACACCGCCGGGCGTCTTTCGGGTGGCCTTGATCACCACCCCGCCGAAGACCGTAAGCCGGTGGCCCTGCCCGTCGAAGTGCTTCTCGACAAGTATGTGCTGCGATACTTCGCTTGCCCGGCGGAAGGCCTTGACCACACTATTTTCATCACGAAGGTCGGCGAATACACCGACCCCGCCGTCCTTGTCGGCCGGTTTGACCACGACCGGAAAACCCAAGTCCCTGGCCGCCTTCAGTGCTGCGGCTACATCTGATGCCGGTCTATGGTCCGGAGCGGGCAGCCCCATTGAGCGAAGAACCGCGGCGGCCAGGGGCTTCTTGCGCGCAAGTCCGACGCCAATGGCCGAAGTCTGGTCTGTGAGCGAACTGTCGAACATTCTGGAATACCGCCCTGTGCCGAGCCTGAGGATTCCGACGACCGCGCGGCTTACCGGAATCCCTGTGTCATACGCATGCTGCGCTATATACGCCCTATTCTGGCCTGGCTCCGCGAATTTTGAAAACAAGCTCGCCAACGCGTCGAAGTCTTCGTATAGAGCGGACGTGCCGGTCTCGGAGCTGTCCGCGTCTGAAAGAAAGGCCAAGATAGCCCGTCGCACCCAGTCGAGCGCCGCTTTACTCGGGATCGGGTGTGCAGAGGGCATTGCCGCCATGAATGCCTGGCTACCGTTATCATCGAGACGATCATCCTCGAACGGCTCCAGGTAGACCTGTCGGCAAAGTGGAATCCCGTACTGACGCTGGACCGACAGAGCCCAGTACATCGCGCGATGGACGAGCGCCGCCGGGCCCGTCAACGAAGCTGCCCGCGGGCACTCGTGATCCTCCAGCACTCCCGCCATCCACTGTTGCAGAGCATCTGCGCGCCCGTCTGCGACGGAGCGGGAAACCACGATCCGTCCCCTCAATACGCTCTGACCAATGCCAAAAGCGCACCCGGCAAGGCGCGTCCAGCCATCGGGAAACAGTAGCGCGTCGGTTGGGCGAATCGTCTCGGCCTGCATTACATTCAAGTCATCAAGCTTGGAAATCAGTCGCGAAGCGTACAGCTAGAATCATCACCCGCGTCCAATCCCGCAGAAACGACAGGCAAGTGCATAGCGAGAACTCATGGGTCCGGAAGATTCTAGGCGATCCCGATTTGCGCATGATGGGCCACGCGCAAGCCGTCGACGACTGCAACCTCGGCCTGGGATGGTTGTACTACGCGCTCACGCGTATTGCGCGGCCTGAGCGTGTGGTTTGCATCGGTTCATGGCGCGGATTTGTTCCGATCGTGCTTGCGACGGCCCTGCGCGAGAACGGCAACGGAGGGCGGCTGACCTTCATCGACCCGTCGCTCGTCGATGACTTCTGGGCTGATCCGGAACGTACTCGTCAGTGGTTCAGATCGTTCGAACTCGACAATATCGAACATCACCGACTGACGACCCAGCAGTTCGTAGAGGGTGCCATGCATCTGTCGCTCGGCCCTGTCGGAATACTGTTCATCGACGGATACCACACCGCCGAGCAAGCGCGCTTTGACCACGAGGCATTCACGCCGCTTCTCCGGGACGGGTCATCCGTTCTCTTTCACGACAGCATCAGGCCCGATACCTCTCTGGTTTACGGGGAAGAAAAATCCTACCGCCATACGGTCAGCCTGTACATCGACGAACTCAAGCGCCGCCCTGAACTGCAGGTGATGGACTTCGCGGTGGACTCCGGCGTGACGCTTGTGCGCCGCGTCCCGAACCCTGCAGACCGCGTGCCGCGTGCAGCGGGTCAGGGACTGCCGTCTTCCCTGCGTCGTTCGAAGTAGGCGGCGACTGCGCCGGCAAGCTCTCCGTCCCTCGCGCGACGCGACCAGCTCCAGACCCCCGTCCGCGGCTCCGGCTCGAGATCGGCATCCGGATCATAGTCGTGCAGGGCAAGCAACGCGTGGCGGCGCCGATATTCGCGATCGGAATAGGCCCCGTGCCATAGATGAAGCAGCGCACCCGGCAACCACGACACCCGTCCGTCAACGCGCTGGCGCAGGATGGCCGCCTGCTCCAGGTGCCGCAGTGCGTGTGCCGGAGTCAATTGCCGTCCTCGAACATGCTCGTCGGCATATCCCATGGCGGCATAGGCATACGCGCCATCGCCGCCGCCCAATATCCAAGTATCCGGAAGCGGACAGTCCTCGAGTAGCGTCCTGGCCGCTGCCCAGGCGAAGCCGTTGCTGGACGGAACCGTAACCGGACGATCCTCAGGCCGCGGCTTGAGTAGCCTCCCGAGCCCACCCGAACGGCGAAGCTCGGTATAGAGGCGTCCCGTGCCGACGCGCTCGTGCATGACGCTCGTCCGCCGCCAATCGTCCGAACGGGCGAGGGAGTCGATAGGGGCCGGTTCCAGATCGAGCACTCGGTCGTAGAGCTGGACCAGTAAGGAGCGCTCGAACTCGGACACTAGCGCTTGCGCGAATCCCTTGCGGTCAAACACCACATCGCAGTCCACCCACGCAACATGCGTGCAACTCGCCGGAAGTTGCCTGATCGCGATATTGATCAGGCGCTCCTTCTGCCACATTACGTCGCCGCCATCGCACTGGATCAATATCTCCGCGTCCTCTGGTGCGAGTTCGAATTTCCCTCCGCGAGACCACTCGACAGTCAAAAGCGGCAACTCCAGATGGCGCCGAAACACCCTGTAGTTTGCCAACCTTCGACGGTAACTGGCCGGATTGAAGTAGGAGGTGACCGCCCAGAGTGACGTCGTGCCCGGAGAAGGCACGCAGGCAGGATGCACTCTTTTTTCGCTCAAGAGTCGTCATCCTTTACGCGGAACATCATGGGCAAACAATCCTTCGGGACTTCGCGGCGAAATAGGAGATGGACCTCACTCAGGACGCGAGCCGGCTTCCCCGCGTCTGTAGTGCGGTGATCCGGCTTGCGGAGTACGTTGCCGACACGAGGTTCCGATGCGGCCATTCATGAAACCCGTACCGGCGCTTTGCGCGCCCCCATTGGCGGCGCCGCCCCGGAGTACTCATATAACGATCAATTTCTCGCCTGCCGCCGCGCTTCTCCCTGTCGAATGGGTTGTAGAAGACGACATTGTCCATGACACCCGCGACCGGATTGCTGTCCGCCTCAAGGTAACTGAGGTACCACCAGTCGACACCCCAACCCGCGAGGCTACCGTCGTACTCCCCGATGAATCCAGCAAGCGCGTCCTTCCGGAACAGGGGGCAGGTCATTTCCACAAAGTTACAGCACCGAAGAACATGGTCACCGGGTTCGGGGAGCATGATGCGATGGCTGATCTTCCCGTTCGCCGCGTGAGCCGGAGAAACCACCGACATGTTGAATGCCCGCAGGGCTTCCGGGACTGACCTGATGTCCCCTGAGACCGGAATCACGTCATCGTCGCACATCCATACCGTCTCGTAAGGGTCCAGCATGTGTGGCGCCAGTGAAAGCCACTGCTTCAGACTATTGAACTTCGTTCCCTTCCCGATCGAAAACATTGTGGCAGCTTGCTCGAGCCGAGACTTCCTCGCCTTGCTCCGACCGTAAAAGAAAATTGCCACGTCGAAACGGTCGGCGAGATAGCTCGAAGCGTACGTCGCGAAGGTCTCCCTGTCGCCTGCACTGACGAAAATTAGATTGCTGTTCCGCGATTGTTCTGCTTTGAGGATTCTGTGGTTCATGTCCGCCTACCCGTCAGCATTGGTAGTCTCTGATTTACAACGCTCGATCATAGCTGCACCGCCTGGTGGCGGCTCCGCATTCATACGACTTGTCGGACTTGTCATCACAATCGAACGATTTCGGAACCCGTTCGGCGCGAGTCTTGCAATTAGCTGCTTCACTCCTCCCTTGCGCCACTGACTCGAATCACTTCTGCCCAGCGCTCCCGTTCTTCCTTCATGAACTGCGCCATCTCCTGAGGACCGCCGCCCATCGGGAAAAATCCCATTTCGCGCAGACGGATCGCGATGTCCGGCAGCTTGATGACATCGTTGATCGCCGCTGCCCATTTGCCGACGATGGGCGTGGGCGTGCCCGGTGGCGCAACCATGCCCTGCCAGGTCATCGCCAGAAATCTGGGCAGCGTTTCCGAAATCGCCGGTACATCCTGCCACTCCGGATGACGCTTCGTCCCGCCGTAGCCAAGCGCCAGAAGTTTGCCGCCGCGTATGAACGGCACCGCTACCGAAAGCTCCCCGAACATGACTTCCACGTCGCCCGCTACAAGCCCTGCGAACGCCGGACCGCCTCCCTTGTACGGGACATGCACCATCTTCACGCCGGCAAGGATGTTGAACAGCTCTGCCGACAGATGTGCCGCATTGCCCACACCCTGCGATGAAAAATTCAGCTTGCCTGGATTGGCCCTTGCATAAGTAATGAACTCCTGCAGGGACCTCACCGGCACCTTGGGATGCACAAGCAACAGGCTATAGGCGTTCACCATGAGCGCGACGGGTGTCAGCACGTCCGGATCGTAGGCGAGCTTCCGGTAAAGGCTCTTGTTCACCACCAGCGGCGGATGCGCCGAAAAAAGCATCGTATAGCCGTCGGGCGTTGCGCGCACGACTGACTCCGTTCCCACGTTTCCGCCTGCACCTGCACGGTTCTCGACCGTGATCGGCTGTCCCCAGCGAGCCGGAACCTTTTCTGCGAGGATCCGCGCCAGAATATCGACCCCACCGCCGGGCGGATAGGGAACCACGACGCGGATCGGGCGATTTGGATAGTTCGCAGCATCGGACTGCGCACGGACCGACGCACTGACTCCGGCCAGCAAAGCCATCACGAAGCACATCGAACACTTGAACACTGTCATTGACAGGCTTCCGATCGTAGCTTCTCCTCTTTTCCTTCGCATACCTGATTCCATACCCCCTCCCGAGTCGCTGAACCGGTCCTGTCGGCCGACCGTGCGGTGATTATGTCCTCCGATCTGCGACCGGGTCCATTCGACCATTTTCCTGCAGCCGGAACTTGACGGGGGAGCGGATTCGGCAGAGATTCCCGACACCCTCAAACCCGGCGTGCCGCAAGGTGCGCAACAGGAGATCGCATGACCGAGCCCACCGAACTGAAGATGACGGCCGACGAAATTGAAATGCCGTCCGCCCCGGCCAAAGGCATGAGCGTGATCAACTACCGCACCCCGAGCGAGATCGCCTCGAAGCTCGTCGTGCCGCTTGCGCACAGCGACATCATGTTCTGCGCGATCCAGGTCATCCGCGCTGACGGCGAAACCAACATGCACTCGCACAGCGGAATGGATGGCCTGTGGTTCGTGCTGAGCGGCCGCATGCGGTTCTATGGTGAAAACAACACGCTGATAGGAGAGTTCGGAAAACATGAGGGCGTGTTCGTACCGCGCAACGTTCGCTACTGGTTTGAGAGCGTCGGAGACGAGCCTCTGGAAGTTCTCCAGTCCGAGGCAATCGACCGCCGGGGGCCGAACCGGCGCACGGATTTCGAGCCGAAGAAGAGCGCAACGTTGAACAGCAAGGTCATTCGCGGGGCGTCACGACCTGCCTAGGACGTCGCTGGCTTGTCCGGATATCCCAACTTGGCAGAGGGTGTACCTTGGAAGAGGCAGTCGTCCTGTTTTTCCACCATCGCACGGACGAGGTAACGCGGAGGCATCTGCACCTCCTTCGCACGCACAATGATTTCCCTGTCGTGCCGTTGTTCTGCGATGACGAAATGGGAGGAACAGCGCTCGACGATGCGGTTCGACTCCCGATGACCTTTCAGCGCGGCCGGAACTGGCACAACGTCGACTGGATCTGCCGTGACTGGTTTCGCAGTTCGCACCGGATCGAGGCACTGCGTTACATTTGGCTTGAGTGGGATTGCCTGGTCAATGCGCCATTGCGTGACTGGTATTCAGACCTTTGGGAGGCAGATTTCGTAGCATCCAGGGCGGTGCGTCCGCCTGCGCCCTGGTACTGGTTTCGCGCTCAGATGGCTTTCCTGCCCCATTCGCTTGTGCCATTTGCGACGGGCATCGCGCCGCTCAACGGCGTAGTGCTGTCCCGACGCGCCATGTTCAACTACGCACAAACCGACCTCCCGGAAGGAATCTTCTGCGAACTCAGATTGCCAACCGTCCTCGCATCATGCGGCATCACCGTGTCTGAACTGCCGCCTGACAAGGCAAGCCAGAACAGGTTCCTCCCCAACAAGGCGAGCTTGCCCGTCCAAGGTCAGGGATTGTTTCACCCAGTCAAGACGCAGGTCGATGCATCCGGATAGCCGAGGCGCGCGCCCGGACGCGCCGGACAATCGCGCAGTCGTGCTAGGCGCCGGTGTAAGCGGCCTCGCCGCGGGCATGGTATCCGGCGCGCAGGTGTTCGAAGCCGAATCGATCCCGGGTGGGTTGTGTGCGTCCTATTACATGCGCCCCGGGAGCGCGGAACGACATTTTGGGGGAGCCCCGCGAGCGGGCGACTACTACCGGTTCGAGCCGGGCGGTGGTCACTGGATCTTCGGTGGAGAACCCTCGACCCTGGAAATGATCCAAGACTACGCGCACTGCAACCGGATATCCCGGAGATCAAGTGTGTTTCTTCACGGCAGCAACCGCTACATCCCCTATCCCATACAAGAGAACTTGCGCTATCTGGGAGCCGAACAGGCAACACGGGCGCTGGCAGAAATTCGCGCCGGGAACGCTTCGGGGCGGACGATGCAAGAGTGGCTAGCGGCCCGTTTTGGAAGCTCACTTGGCGATCTTTTTTTTGCGCCGTTTCACGAGGCCTACACAGCGGGGCTGTACAGGGCAATTGCACCACAGGACGGATTCAAGTCTCCGATCGACCTCCTGAAAATCGAGCAAGGTGCGCGAGAAGGGGCGGAGCCGACCGGCTACAACATCAGCTTTCTATATCCGGAAGCCGGGCTGCACGCACTAGTCTCCGAATTGGCCCGTCGAGCGACGGTGCACTACGGAAAACGAGCGACTAAGATTGACCCGGAGAAGCGCGAAATCAGCTTCGCCGACGGTAGCGCGGTCGACTATCGCGCTGTCGTTTCAACCCTGCCGCTACACCAGATCTGCGCGCTTGCAGGAATCGAGATCGACGAACCGACCGATCCCTATACGTCGGTCCTGGTACTCAACATCGGCGCCCGACGCGGGGCCCGTTGCCCTGACGAGCATTGGGTGTACACCTGCGGGACAGATGCCGGCTTTCATCGTGTCGGGTTTTACAGCAACGTCGATTCACGCTTTGCCCCGGAAATTCCAGGGGAACCGAGAGTGAGTATTTATGTGGAAAAAGCCTACGCAGGGGGTACCCGACTCTCGCCACAGGACATCGCCGCTTACGCTTCATCCGTAATCCGTGAACTGCGCAGCTGGGAGTTCATCGGGGAGGTCGATGTTGTCGACCCAACCTGGGTAGAGGTGGGCTACACGTGGTCCTGGCCAGATTCGAACTGGCGATCGAAGGCAATCGACGCGCTGGAATCGCAAGGAATTTTCCCGACGGGACGATATGGCCGCTGGGTATTTCAGGGCATCGCCGAATCCATCCAGGCCGGTCTGGTCGCCGGCGAGAATTTGCGTCGCGAAGTCGACCCCTCGGCGCAATCCTGAAAATAAAAAGGGGCCAGCTTGCGCTAACCCCTTGATCGGATGGTAGGCCGTGCCGGATTCGAACCGGCGACCAACGGATTAAAAGTCCGCTGCTCTACCAGCTGAGCTAACGACCCATCCTGTTGCAAAAACGGTGTGCAGAAAATGCTTCGGGCGCGTGGACTTGCGCCTGTACGCGCCCGAAAGGGGTCGAATTCTACTGGTTTGCGATTCGGTGCGTCAACGCACGAATTTCAACGCTTTGCACCCTGGGTCATTCGCTGCTTCGCGGACTCCGCGGCAGGGCTCCCCGGAAACTTGCGAATGAGTTCGTCCAGCGTCTTCAATGCGCCGCGCCGGTCGCCCAGCGCTTCCTGCGAACTTGCGATATTCAGCATCGCGTCCGGCGCCTTCTGACTGTCCGGCCAGGCTGCGATCAGCTTCTGCTGCGCCACGATCGCATTCTTGAAGTCGCGCAGCGCATAGTGCGCATTGCCCACCCAGTATTGGGCACTGGAAGCGAGCTGACTGGTCGGGTAGGTAACGAGGAAGCCCTGGAACGCTGAGATGGCAAGGCTGTAGCTCCCCATCTTGAACTGATTGAGCGCCGCTTCGTAGGCACGCGTCTCGGAGACGTCGATCGGCGCGGGCTTGGGCATCGCCTGCTCCTGGCCCTGCTCCAGCTTGCGCAGCCGCGTATCGATGTCTATGTAGAGATCCTTCTGGCGGCGGTCAGCCGTCTCGATTTGATTGGCTAGCACCTCGCTCTGCCCGCGTAACCGGGCCAGTTCTCCGCGTAGCAGCTCGATCTGGCCGGCGAGATCGAGCAGGGCGCGGCGGTCCGGCATGCCGGATTCAATCGCCTTGAGTCGCTCGTCGATGCGCCCCAGTCGCTCGTCCGATGCGCGCTGGCCGGTATCCACCTGCTTGCGCAACGCCTCTATCCGCGCGCGCGCCTCGTCGTCGTCGAACATCCCCGCACCCGCCGCGCCCGGCATCACGCACGCAAAGGCCGCCACCAGCAGGAACGCAATCCGACTGCAGGACAAGCCGGGGGGCGGCATCCGGCGCATCAGTACTCGCCCTGGTACAGGATGTCGCCTCGCCGATTCTGGGCGTAGGCCTCTTCGGTCTGCCCTGGTGCGCGTGGCTTCTCCTCTCCGAGACTCACCGCCTCCACCTGCTCCTCCTTTACACCGAGCAATGTGAGGATGCGCTTGATCGCCTCGGCGCGCTTCTGCCCGAGTGCGAGGTTGTATTCGCGTGCACCGCGTTCATCCGTGTTTCCCTGGACCAGCATCCGGGTACCGGCATGCTCGCGCAGATACTTCGCATGCGCTTCGAGCAGCGGTTTGAACTCGTCCCGCACGTCGAAGCGGTCATAGTCGAAGAAGATCGCCCGCTTGGACAGTATGTTCTGCGGGTCCTTGAGCGGACTGCCCGCCTCCGCCGCCGGCTTCTTCGTGAGGTCGATCGCACCTACCGGAGCACCCTGCACCGGCCGGGGCTCCGCTGCGGGCCTCTGGGGCGCGGCTACCGTCGCACCTGGCTTGCGCTCTTCCACACCGACCGGGGGCTGCTCGTTCGGTGTCTGGCCGGCACAACCGGCAAGAACAGCCACCGAAAAAACAATCCACAGTTGATTGCGTGTCACCGGCGTTCCCTTGGCTCTCATTTCCATTCTCCTCGTCAATCCGTCACTGTAGATACGGTCCCCAGGCGGGCTCGCGTACATCGCCTGCAGCAATGCTCAGACGCTGGCGGACGCGACCATCGGCGGACACTGCCGACAGCACACCCCTGCCATTGATCACGGTCGCGAGAAGAATCATGCGTCCATTCGGCGAAAAACTCGGGGACTCATCCTTGTCGCTGTCGGTCAGAAGTTGAACCTGGCGAGTGGCGAGGTCCATCAGCGCTGCCTGGAAGCGCGCACCATTGCGCGTCACGAAAGCGAGGTTCTTGCCATCCGGAGAGATCCGCGGAGAGACGTTGTAGCTGCCCTCGAAGGTGACCCGCTGTGCCTCACCGCCTTCGGCAGGGATCCGGTAGATCTGCGCGCTACCGCCGCGGTCCGAGGTGAAGTAGATCCACTGGCCGTCTGGCGAATACCGGGGCTCGGTGTCGATTCCAGAAGAGCTTGTCAAACGGCGCACACCGCTGCCGTCCGGATTGATCAGGAAGAGCTGGGAGCCGCCTTCGCGCGACAGCGATACTGCGATGCGCTTGCCGTCCGGCGACCAGGCCGGCGCAGAGTTTGAGCCCTTGAAATTGGCAACAACGGTCTGGCGCGCAACCTCGATGCTCTGCACATAGACGATCGGCTTCTTCTGCTGGAAGGAAACATAGGCGAGGGAACGACCGTCCGGCGACCACGCAGGCGAGATGATCGGCTCCTCGGAGATCAGCATCGCCTGCTCGTTGGCGCCGTCGGCATCGGCAATCTGCAATTCGTAGCGGCTTCCGCGCTTCACCACGTAGGCGATCTTGGTCGAGAACACACCACGCTCACCGGTCAACTTCTCGTAGACGAAGTCCGAGATGCGATGCGCAGCAGTCCGCGCCTGATCTCGCCCGAAGGTGAAGGCAACGCCACCAAGTGGCGCCTGCTTGACCACATCGTAGAGCCGGAAGCGCGCCTCATAGCGCCCGTCCGGGCGGATACTGACCGATCCCTGCACCAGCGCATCGGCGAGGCGCGCGCGCCAGTCACCGAAATTCACGTTGGTCGCTTCCGTCGGCAGAGGATTGATGGGCGGCAGTTCTATGCCGCGAAAAAGACCGCTGCGCTCCAGGTCGGCGCGCACGACCGCCGACAGTGGTGCAGGAAGCGCCGCCTCGCCGGCGAACGGGACCAGCGCGATCGGAATCCGGTTCGCACCACCACCCGTGATTTCGATGGAGAGTTGAGCGTGCGCGCCGGAGAGCGCGAACCCGGTCAGCAGGACCGGAAGGAGCAGCCAGCGCAGAAGCATTGATCGCATGTGGAAGACCTGAAACTCCCTGATTGCTGCGGCCGCTGATTATAGGAGAGCGGGCCGATGCGCAGGCGAAGCATCTCTGCTTTTCTACCTGCTTCGGTCAACCGGGCGGAACTTTAGCTCCAGTAGCCGCTGAAAATCCCGTGTATCGTCGGGCTTCGGCAACGGCGAGGACTTGCGTATCGCTCTCTCGACGGCATCGTCGTAGGCGCGATTGCCGCTCGATTTTCTGAGTTTTACGTCGATTACTTCGCCCGTCGGAATCTGGATGACGTCGAAGACAGCCTCTGGATTGCCCTTGATATCCAGCGGCATCACGATATTGTCACGGATCTTTCCGCGAATCTTGTCGGTCCAGCCCGCCAACCGTGCGCTGCGCGCTGCCCCCTCGGCCTGCTGCCTTGCGAGCAGCAGGCGCATTTCCTCTTCCTGACGCTGCGCCGAGATGCTGGCCTGCTCGCGTGCGAGCAGTTCCTTCATCCGCCGCTCCTGCTCCAGATCCCGTACCGGCGGAGCCGCCTTCGGTACCGGCTGCGGAGGCACTTTGGCGACCGGCCTGTGCTGTTCCGGCACGTTCTTTGGCGGCGGCGGATTGGCCTTCTCGGTCCTGGGCGCAGCCTTGAGCGCGATGTCCGGTTTCTTGAACACGGGTTCAGCCGGCGGCGCGGATTTGATTGCCGGTGCAGGCACTGGTACCACTGGCACCACGGGCACCGGGGGTGGCGGCGTCCAGAGCTCAAGCACCACAGGCGCTGGTTCACGGGTCTGCCAGCTCACGCCCAGTACCAGAACCGCGACCAGGAGCAGGTGCATGCCGAGCGAAAGCAGCAATGCCCGCCCCAGTGCCGGCTCCTCGCGCACCGGAAAGGGGAGACCGATCTGCCCGATCTCGACGGCGCTCACGCGCACATCCTCGCTCCAGTCATCCGCCTGATCCCTTATCGGGGCGTCGCCACCGGCGTCACCAGCAGGCCGACCCGTACCTGCTCGCGCTGCAACTCGTCCATTACCTTGAGCACGATCTCGTAACGGAGCGACTTGTCCGCCGCAATGACGACAGCCAGCTCCGGCTGCTTCTCATGCAACGCGCGCACGGCGGGGGCGAGTTCCTCGCGCGAGATCCGGCGCTCCTCAAGCACAGCGCCGCGCGCATCGCGGGAACGCAATGAGATGCTCTGGTCCTCGCGAATCATTACTTCCAGCGGCGCGGACGGCGCATTGGATGCACGCGATACCGAGGGAAGGTCTATCACCCCCGGGGTCACGAGTGGCGCGGTCACCATGAAGATGATGAGCAGCACAAGCATCACGTCGATATAGGGCACGACATTGATATCGTGCATCGGCGTGCGCCGACGGTGTAGCGAGGCCACGCGCTCAGCCCTTGCCTGCCGCCACGGCGTGACGGTGCAGAATGTTGGAGAACTCTTCCATGAAGCTTTCGAATCGGATCGCGAGCCGGTCGCTATCGTGCGAATACCGGTTGTAGGCGAGTACCGCGGGTATCGCTGCAAACAGACCCAGCGCCGTGGCGATCAGTGCCTCTGCGATTCCGGGCGCCACCTGGGCAAGGGTTGCCTGTTGCACGTTGGCGAGACTACGGAAAGCATGCATGATGCCCCAGACGGTTCCGAAGAGACCTACATAGGGGCTGACCGAGCCGGTGGAGGCAAGAAATGCGAGATGCCGCTCGAGCGCATCCATCTCGCGCTGAAAAGTGGCACGCATCGCCCTGCGGGCGCCGTCTACCATCGTTGAAGGGTCCGGCCGGCCCTGGCCGCGCAGTTTCTCGAACTCGCGAAACCCCGCCTCGAAGATACGCTCCAGACTGCCGATGCCGTGGCGGTTGCCTACCGCGCCCTGGTAGAGCGTCTGCAGATCCTTTCCACTCCAGAACTCGCGCTCGAAAAGCTCGGTTTCGGCGCGCGCACGCCGGATAGCGAACCATTTCTGGAAGATGAACATCCACGACATGAACGACACAGCGAGCAGCAGCAGCAGCACGACCTTCACGACGAAGCTCGCGTGCGCTACCAGGGTCCAGAGTTCCATGTCCGCGCTAGTGTTCATCATCTCTTCCGTATCGTGTGCTCCCGCCGCGGCACATTTGTCGCGACGGCTCCTTCAGCCGAGTACCCGCTTCAGATCGTCTGGCAGGCGTGAGGGTTTCATCGTTGCACGGCTTACGATCGCAAGGTCTATCCGGGCGTCAACCAGCAATTCGCCCGCGCGTTCAACGCGCTGAGCATACCCCAGGCTGGCGCGGCCGATATGCGCAACCGCGGCCGTCACGGTAAGCATCTCGTTCAGGCGCGCGGGCCTGAGGTAGCGTGCCGTCAGTTCGTGTACGACGATAAGCACCCCATGCGCCTCGCTCCAGGAGGCCAGATCAATGCCCCGGGCATTCAAAAACTCGCTGCGCGCGCGTTCCATGAACGCGAGGTACTGCGCATGGAACACCACACCGCCCGCGTCCGTATCCTGATAGTAGACGCGCACCGGAATGGAGAACCTCACACCGGCTTCCGCGCTGCCAGGCTGAGCGCTCACCCGCCGGGCCGTCCTTCCAGACCGCTCGCCTGGCTGAGCAGGTCGTTCATCTGGGTCGGGACAACCAGTCCGAGATGACGATAGGCGAGCAGGGTCGCGACCCGTCCGCGCGGCGTGCGTTGCAGGTAGCCCTGCTGAATGAGATAGGGTTCGAGCACATCCTCGATGGTGTCGCGTTCCTCGCCGATCGCGGCGCAGAGGTTCTCCACGCCCACCGGTCCGCCGCCGAACTTCTCGATAACCGCGAGCATCAGCTTGCGGTCCATCACATCGAAGCCGAGGGTATCGACGTCGAGCATGCGCAATGCAGCGTCCGCAACTTCGCGCGAAATAACGCCGTCTGCCTTCACCTGCGCATAATCGCGCACCCGCCGCAGCAGGCGGTTCGCGATGCGCGGGGTGCCCCGCGAGCGGCGTGCGATCTCGAGCGCGCCCTCGTCGGCGAGCTCCACCTTGAGCAGACCGGCCGAGCGGCGCACGATCGCCGCAAGATCGCCTTCGTTATAGAACTCCAGTCGCGCAACAATGCCGAAGCGATCACGCAGCGGGTTGGTCAGCATGCCGGCGCGCGTCGTCGCACCGACAAGCGTGAACGGCTGCAGATCAAGTTTGATCGAGCGTGCAGCCGGCCCTTCCCCTATCATGATGTCGAGCTTGAAGTCTTCGAGCGCCGGGTAGAGGATCTCTTCGACCACAGGCGAGAGCCGGTGAATCTCGTCGATGAAGAGCACATCGTTCGCTTCCAGGTTGGTCAGCAGCGCTGCGAGGTCGCCCGCGCGCTCGAGCACCGGACCCGAGGTCTGGCGCATGTTCACGCCCATTTCACGAGCAACGATATGCGCGAGCGTGGTCTTGCCCAGACCCGGCGGTCCGAACAGCAGCACATGATCGAGGGCTTCCGAACGCGCGCGGGCCGCCTGGATGAATATCTCCAGCTGGCCACGCACCGCCTTCTGGCCGACGTAATCCGCGAGCGAAACCGGGCGCAGTGACCGCTCGAACTGCTCCTCCTGGGTGGAAGCCGGGGCGGCGGCGATCAATCTGTCGGTATGCAGGGACATATTCAGCGCGCCAGAACCTTGAGGGCGGCGCGGATGCCCTCGCTTACCGCGACACCTTCAGGCAGCGTGCGAACCGCAGCGAGGGCTTCCTTCTCGCTATATCC
This sequence comes from uncultured Pseudomonadota bacterium, assembly GCA_903834835.1. Classification (GTDB taxonomy): domain Bacteria; phylum Pseudomonadota; class Gammaproteobacteria; order Burkholderiales; family SG8-39; genus CAILKO01. The sequence continues at coordinate 113,350 of CAILKO010000035.1, forward strand.
GAGCCCGATCAAGGCATGCAGTACATCTGCCGAACTGCCGGCCGCAGCGGCTGGTCCGGCGCCCGGCAGTGCTTCCGCGAGCTTTCCCTTCAGCTCCAGCAGCAATCGCTCGGCAGTCTTCTTGCCGATCCCCGGGATCCGCGTCAGGCGCGACGCCTCCTGGAGCGCGACCGCTTGGGCAAGCTCGGCCACCGACATCCCCGAAAGCAGGGACAGCGCGGTACGCGCGCCTATCCCGGAAATCTTGATAAGCAGGCGGAAGGCGCCGCGCTCGTCCTCGGTGCCGAAACCGAACAATATGTGCGCATCCTCGCGCACCACGAGATGCGTATGCAGCACGGCGGATTCGCCGACCGCAGGCAGCTCGTAGAAGGTGCTCATCGGTACGTCCACCTCGTAGGCGATACCGCCCACATCGAGCAGCACCTGCGGCGGCTGTTTGGCAATCAGGCGCCCGGAAAGGCGGCCGATCATACGAGCCTGCCCCTCTTGACGCTGAAGCCGAGGGTGGACAGCGCACCGAGCTTGCCGCCGTGCGCGTGGCATACCGCGCAGGCAAGCGCGTCCGCCGCGTCGGGGCTGGGCGTTCCGGGCAGCCCGAGAATACGACGCACCATGTCCTGCACCTGTTCCTTCTTGGCGTGGCCGTTGCCAACCACGGACTGTTTTACCTGCAGGGCAGTGTACTCGGCGACCGCAAGCCCGGCGAGCACCGCTGCGCAGATTGCCGTGCCTCGCGCCTGACCGAGCGCGAGGGTCGATTGCGGGTTCACGTTGACGAAGACCTTTTCGATCGCAGCCTCGCGCGGCGCCGTCTCCCTGATCACTTCTGCGAGCCCGTCCAGGATGGCTTTCAGGCGCGCCGCGGTGGACTCCTCCGCGTTGCTGCGCACGGTGCCGCTCGTCACGTAGCGCAGCCTCGCGCCCGCTTCCACCACGCCGAACCCGGTGATGCGCAGGCCCGGATCGATGCCGATGATTCTGAAAGCCGGTCGATCAGCGCTCAAAATCCGGCCTCGAAATCAGGATTCGTCCAGCACCGCGCTGGTGTAGACCTCCTGCACATCGTCCAGTCCTTCGAGCGCGTCGATGAGGCGGCGCATCTTTGCGGCATCGTCATCAGACAGCACCGTTTCGTTGACCGGCTTCATGGTGATCTCGGCAAGTTCCGGCTTCAGCCCCGCCTTCTGCAGCGCGTCCTGCACCGCCGCAAAATCAGGCGGGGCGCAGATAACCTCGATCGAACCGTCTTCGTTCGCGATCACGTCTTCAGCCCCTGCGTCGAGAGCGGCCTCCATGACCTTGTCCTCTGACAGTCCCGGTGCAAACAGGAACAGGCCGCAGTGCTTGAAGAGAAAGACCACGGACCCGTCCGAGCCGAGGTTGCCGCCGTGCTTGCTGAAGGCGTGGCGGACTTCCGCCACCGTGCGGATGCGGTTGTCCGTCATGCAGTCGACAATCACCGCCGCCCCTGCCACGCCGTAGCCCTCGTAGCGGATTTCCTCGTAGGTGACGCCATCCAGTTCGCCGGTGCCGCGCTGGATGGCGCGCTTGATGTTATCTCCCGGCATGTTCTCGGCGCGCGCCTTCTCAAGGGCCAGGCGCAGACGCGGATTGGAATCGGCATCACCGCCCCCCAGGCGCGAGGCCACCGTGATTTCCTTGATCAGCTTGGTGAAGACCTTGCCGCGCTTCACATCCTGGCGACCCTTGCGGTGCTGGATGTTGGCCCATTTGCTATGACCGGCCATGGCTGGATAATGTGGACACTTTGATGTTGGGACCCGGGATTTTACCGCCATGACCTCTGTTGCGCCCCTGCTTGTCGCCCAATCAGGCACCACCCAGCTCCATCTGCTCCCAGCTCTGGCCAATCGTCACGGGCTGATCACCGGCGCCACGGGCACCGGCAAGACCGTGACGCTGCAGACGCTTGCTCAAGGCTTTTCCGGGATCGGCGTACCCGTCTTCATGGCAGACGTGAAAGGCGATCTTGCCGGCATCGGGGCTCCCGGCGGCGAAAGCGCGAAGGTCGCCGAGCGACTGAAGCAACTCGGGATCGAACCCCGCTGGGCGCCCTGCCCGGTGGTTTTCTGGGACGTGTACGGCAGCAAGGGGCATCCGGTGCGCGCCACCGTCTCGGACCTCGGGCCCCTGCTCCTTGCGCGAATGCTCGACCTGAATCCGACTCAGGAAAGTGTGCTCGCCCTGGTATTCAAGATCGCGGACGACGAAGGACTGCTGCTGCTCGATCTGAAGGACCTGCGCGCGATGCTGCAGTACGTCGGCGACAATGCCGCGCGCTTCAAGACAGAGTACGGCAACGTTTCCACCGCCTCGATTGGTGCGATCCAGCGCGGCCTGCTCGCGTTGGAGAGCCAGGGCGCGGACCGCTTCTTCGGCGAGCCCATGCTCGACATCTCTGACCTCATGCGTGTGGACCGCGACGGCCGGGGCGTCGTAAATCTCTTTGCCGCAGACTCCCTGATGGCCTCACCCAAGCTTTATTCCAGCTTTCTGCTCTGGATGCTGGCGGAACTCTTCGAGCAACTCCCGGAGGCGGGTGACCTGGAGAAGCCCAAGCTCGTGTTCTTCTTCGATGAAGCTCACCTGCTCTTCGACGAAGCGCCCAAGGCGCTGCTAGATAAAATCGAGCAGGTGGTGCGCCTCATTCGCTCAAAGGGCGTCGGCGTGTACTTCGTCTCCCAGAATCCGCTCGATCTCCCGGAATCCGTACTCGGCCAGCTCGGCAACCGGGTGCAGCACGCGCTGCGTGCATTCACGCCCAGGGACCAGAAGGCGGTGAAGGCCGCAGCCGATACGCTGCGACCCAACCCGGCCTTCGACGCGGGCGCGGCGATCACCGAACTCGGCGTGGGCGAAGCGCTGGTGTCGATGCTGGACGAAAAGGGACGCCCGCTTCCGGTCGAACGCGCCTACATCGTGCCGCCGGCGAGTCGTCTCGGCCCGCTCTCGGACGCCGAGCGCAGAGATGCCATCCTGAATTCCGCACTACAGGGCCGCTACGACCAGGCACTCGATCGCGAATCCGCCTATGAACGCCTTCGGGGTGCTCCTGTCCAACCGGCTGCAGGCACAGCACCACGCCAAGGATCTCCGACATCAACACCCGCCTCGGACAACGCGGCGCCCGCGGGCGCGGTTGCGGGCGGACTCGCGGAAATTCTTTTTGGCCGGACCGGACCACGCGGCGGCCACCAGCCCGGAATCGTGGACGCTGTCGTAAAAAGTGCCGCGCGTGCCGTCGGCTCGGAACTCGGCCGCCAGGTGCTGCGCGGCGTCCTCGGCTCCATCCTTGGCGGAAGACGCCGCTAGAAAGTTACCCGCATGGATCTCGGAATACGCGGCAGGGCCGCACTCGTCTGCGCATCGTCCAAGGGTCTCGGCCGCGCCTGCGCGAACGCGCTCGCTGACGAAGGTGTGAACCTTGTCCTGACCGCGCGCGGCGAGCCTGATCTGGAAATAGCCGCGACGGAAATCCGTGCGCGCTATGGTGTCACCGTAACGGCCGTCGTCTGCGACATCACCACCGAGAGTGGCCGAGCGCAAGCGCTTGCCGCCTGCCCCGCGCCCGACATCCTGATTACCAACGCAGGTGGCCCGCCGTTTGGCGACTTTCGGGACTGGACCCGGGACGACTGGATCCGCGCGATCGATGCCAACATGCTCACGCCGATCGCGCTTATCAAAGCCACGCTCGATGGCATGATTGCGCGCCGGTTCGGGCGCATCGTCAACATTACCTCCGCCGCAGTGAAGGCGCCGATACCGGAGATCGGCCTGTCCAACGGCGCGCGAACAGGCCTCACCGGCTTCATCGCCGGACTCTCGCGCCAGGTGGCCGAGCACAACGTGATCATCAATAACCTTCTCCCCGGGCACTTCCTCACCGAACGGCTGCAGGCAAACAACGTGCACAACGCCGCCGCTGCGGGGCTCCCGCTCGAGGTCTACCTGGAGAATCTTCACCGCGCAAACCCCACGCGGCGTTTTGGCCGACCCGAGGAATTCGGCCGCTACTGCGCATTCATGTGCAGCGTGCACGCCGGCTACATCGTCGGTCAGAACCTGCTTCACGACGGCGGGAAGTTCGGCGGCACGTTCTAGGGCAGTGTTTGCAGCGCCCCACGGAACGATAGTAACATTTACGTTACTATAGTTCCGTGGGGATCCGAATTTCGCCCCCTTGCGGTGGCCGCTGGAAATTCGCGTACCATTCCCTCGATACGCACACACCTCAGACCGGGACCGAAATGAGCGGAAGCGCACCAGCACAGTCAGCCACAGGCGAGGCCCCGACAGCAGCTGAAATTACCCGGGAAATCGCGCTCAAGATCTACATCGGCCTCGCGGGACAGACCTACTCCTACACCGATTCCGACAGCGCCGAGCGCAAGCGCCCTGCGCCCAAACAGCTCGCCCTGATGAGCTTCAAGCTCGCGGAGGCTTTCCAGCAGGCCGACGCCGAAGTGAACGCAACCGCCCTCGCTATCGAGCGCGCGCGCAATACCTTCAAGGCCGAAGATCTGGACCTCGCGAGCCTCCATCAGCCGAAGAGCTGAGCGGCCCGCTCCCGCTCACGCCGCTGATTTGACCTCGGCAGACACGCCAAGCCCAAGCTCTGCGCGCATCGAGTTCTCCATTTCCCGACGGAAACGTGCGGCTTCGCCATCCATCTCGGAGACGTCGTCCCAGGTGACTACCGTGCCGCGGGAGATGTCTCGCTTCAGCGTGACGCCGTGGGCGAGGCCGATCGGCAGCGCCCGCTTTCCGAGCGAATCCGAAGCAGGCATCAGACGGCCGAACACCGTATAGCCGCCCTCACCATCTAGCCTCTCGCCCTGCCTCAGGGCGCGCTTTGCCACGGCGACCGCATCCGCGCGAAAACCTGTCGCGCAGCCCGTAGACTCGCCGCGCAGACCGACCGATGCAACCGAGATCCCGAGCTCAAGGCCGATCAGGTGGTAGGGCTTGTACATCGCGCTGTAGTTGCCGCTTTCGTCGGTAATCAACCCGTACTCCTTGAAGCAGCGCCGCACGTAGTCGCTGTCGCCGGCGAAGGTCACGTACACGCCCCAGCGCAGGTCACGGAACACGGGGCCCGAATCGCGCTGCAGGCTGGATATCACCTCCACCTGCCCCCGGTGGTGCAGCAAACCGCCCTCGGCACGCGGCCTGAGCAGCTGGGGCAGTTCATCCGCCCCGCAGGGCGGAAAGCCCAGCCCGTCGGGCGAAGGCGTGAGTCCGGTCGCATTCGACACTGCGGTCATCTCGATCGCAGACTTGGTCCCGTCCAGGAATGAATTGAACATCTGAGGATTGAAATCGCCCTTGGCAACCATTTCCGGCGTGAATCCGTAGTGGCCCCAGACGGTATCGGGCGTGGACTCGTGATAGCCAGGCAGATATTTTGTGCCCTTGCCGGCCGCGACCACCTCGAAGCCCGAGGTACGCGCCCAGTCGACCATTTCGCAGATCAGCGCGGGCTGGTCGCCGTAGGCCAGAGAGTAGACGATGCCTGCCCTGGCTGCGCGTTGCGCGAGGAGCGGACCCGCGAGCGCATCCGCCTCCACGTTGACCATGACGATGTGCTTGCGATACTCGCAGCAGAGCAGCACATGCCGGATCCCTGCCGCAGGGCTGCCCGTCGCATCCACGACGACATCGACGAAATCGCTGGCGATCGTGCGGGCCGCGTCGTCCGTCACCAGCGTGGTCCCGAGCCTGTGCGCCTCCTCCAGGCTTCCTGCAGCGAGCGCCTCCGGCTTCCAGCCCACGCGTGCGCAGGCTTCGCGTGCACGCGCCGGGGCGAGATCGACGATCGCAACGATATGCAGCCCGGCAGTGCGACGCGCCTGCGACAGGAACATGGAGCCGAATTTTCCGGCGCCAATCAAGGCCACGCGCAGAGGCTTGCCCTCCCGGGCGCGACGGTTCAGCAGGGCGTAGAGATTCATGGGCGTCACTCGCGAAGACGGGTACGAAGGGAGCGGCGACTTTACCCCATCGCCCGGGCAGGTGCATCCCGGCGGGCTACCGGGCAAAATCCCGGGTCGCAAAGGAGCAATTCATCCTCACCGACAGACCTTCAGTCGCGGTACCGACCGGAAACGCCGACGCAACCCGCGGCGCGCGCCTCCGATGAACAGCGCGCGCACGTTCTGGGGCCTGGTCATCTCATCGGCCGCGATCATCGCGGTCACCATGGGAATGCGCCAGTCGATCGGCCTGTTTGTTTCGCCGATCAATTCCGCGACCGGGCTGGGCATCGTCGCGATCAGCTTTGCGCTTGCGATAGGCCAGTTCGTCTGGGGTGCCGTACAACCTTTGTTCGGCATGCTCGCCGACCGCTACGGCACCTACCGGGTGCTGGTTGCGGGCGCCGTCCTGATCGCAGTCAGCCTTTGCGCAACGCCGCTGGTAAGTTCCGGCATCGGACTCATTCTCGTGCTGGGCGTGCTGCGTGAAGCCGGTGCCGGCGCGGGCACCTTCGCCATATTGTTCGGCGCGATCGCCCGGCGCCTGCCCCCGGAACGCCGGTCCTTCGCCTCGGGATTCATCAACGCCGGGGGGTCCTTCGGCCAATTCGCTGTCGCGCCGGTCGTGCAAGCGATCATCATCGGCTCGGGTTGGATCACCGCCATGCTGGCACTGGCGGTCGCTGCGCTGGGAACCGTCATCCTTGCCCTTCCGTTGCGTGAGACCCGCGCCGCGCGCTCAGCGGCGAGCGCGCCCTCGGGCCCGCCGCTTGCCGAGCAACTCCGGCGGGCGTTCTCCGACCGCAGCTATCTCCTGCTGCACGCGGGCTTCTTCACGTGCGGCTTCCACCTCGCCTTCCTGATCACACACCTGCCGGGAGAAGTGAGCCTGTGCGGCCTCCCGGCGACGGTTGCGGCGAGCTCGATTTCGATCATCGGACTTGCGAACATTCCCGGCAGCATCGGCGCAGGGTGGCTGGGCCAGTACCAGCGGATGAAAATGATCCTCTTCTGGATGTACGGATTTCGCGCGCTGACGGTAGCGGCGTATCTGCTCGCGCCGAAGACCCCGCTGACGTTCTACGTCTTCTCGGTCGCGATCGGGCTCACCTGGCTCGCCACCGTGCCGCCGACTGCCGGACTGGTCGGAAAGCTGTTCGGGCCGCGCCATCTCGCAACACTGTTCGGACTGACTCTCCTCAGCCACCAGATCGGCGGATTCCTCGGTGCATGGTTGGGCGGCCTCAGCTTCGAGGCGAGCGGCAACTACCTATGGATGTGGTACGCGGATATCGCTCTCGCTACAGCGGCTGCGTTGGTAAACCTTCCCATCCGGGAGACGCATCCGCGGCTTGACCCGGCACATGGGTAACCGGATTCGAGCGCGAATCCGGTTCTCATTCCATGAATCAGACTACCAATGCCGGTGATGACTATTGCTTCGCGATACCGGCTGCTGCAAGCATGCGGCCGTAGGCAACGATATCGTCCGACAGCGCGCGAGCCAGCTGTTCGGGCGTCCCCCCCCCGACAGCGTAGCCTTGCTCGGTCAGCAGCCTCACGAGCACGGGGTCGAGCAGCAGCATGTTCAGCTTCCGGTTGAGGTCATCGACCAGTGCGTCTCCCGTGCCGGGCGCGACGAACACCCCGTTCCAGCTCTGAATGACAAAGCCCGGCCAGGTGTCGCGTGCGAGCGGCAGGCCGTTCATCGGCGCTCTCGCGGGGCGACCGCCCATCGCCGCGACGACCTGCACTTTTCCTCCGGCAGCGAGCGAGCCTACGAGCGCGGCCGAACCGATGAGCAGGTCGACCTGCCCTGCAAGCAACGCGTGGGATGCGGGCCCGGTCCCGGAATAGGGAATGGTCGTGATCGCACCGCCGAGCAGAACTCGCAGCTGCTCGCATCCCAAGGTGGAATAGCCCGGTACGGCAGCGCAGTTCAGCCCACCTGATCGCGCGCGTGCGATCGCCGCCAGCTCTCCCGGTCGGGACGCGCCAAGCGAGGAACTCGCCACGAGAAACACCTCGCTCTCGACGAGCTTGATGACCGGCTTGAGTTCTCTCACCGGGTCGATTGCCGCCTTGTACATCACCGCATTGATGGGCACGAAACTCGCGGCCATGAGCAGCGTGCGCCCATCCGGCTGCGAGCGCGCTACGTACTCCGTTCCTATCATCCCCGAAGCCCCGGGGCGGCTTTCCACAATCACAGGCTGATCAAATGCCTGCGCCATCCTCTCGGCAAACTTGCGCGCCTGGATATCCAGCGAACTCCCTGCGGAAACCGGAACGATCAGCCTCGTTGGCAGACGGTCCTGCGCCTGCACCCCGAACGAAAGGAGCATGACCAGCGCAACCATCGCGGACCAGGATCCGCTACCCCGCCCGGCCGTTTGCTTCACGATCGAATATCGCATCGTTTCAAACGGGGCCTTTGCCATCGGCTCTGTCGCCGGGCGAAACCTGGAGCATCGCGGCAAGCTTGTCTCGCCGGGTCTTGCCTCCCGCATTCTTCGGGAGACTCTTGACGGCGACCACCGCTCGCGGCACCTCGAAGGGCCTCAGCTGTTCGCGACAGCGCTCCTTGACGCGCTCTTCGATCTCCTTGGTAAGCGCATCCTGCGGCACGACAATTGCGACCAGCACATCATGCCCGCCGTCCGTCGTCAGTCTCGTGACCGCCGATTCAAGTATCCCCGGGCAGGAGTCGATTACCCGCTCTACGGCCGCGGGATCGACCTTGTTTCCCCCGATGTTCAGAACTTGATCAGCCCTGCCACGCAACATCACATAGCCGGCAGCATCGACGGAGCCCACGTCGCCCGGCGAAAACCAGCCGTCCACGAATGCCTTGCGGGTCGCGTCTTCATCGTTAAGGTAGCCGCTGATCATCCCCGGCGTACGGAACTGCAGTCGGCCTGTTTCTCCGGGCGCAAGTACTTTGCCGGCATCGTCCACGACACGGACTTCCGACCACGGATACAGCCTGCCGACGCAAGCCTCGGGCAGACCGGTGTGACTGGCCGATAGCAGCGCAACGCCTCCAGTCTCGCTGGCCCCGTAGAACACCTGGAGATTCGGGCAGATCGACTTCACGATGCGCGCCCGTAGCGCCGGCGGCACCGCGCTTCCTGTAAGCGTGACGGTCTGGATACTCGGAAATGGCGTCGCGTCGGCCGGCAACGACTGCTCGATTCGATCGATAAGGTTGGCCGCAGTGCCTGTCGCGATCAGCACCTGATCGGGGCGATCCCGTATTGCATGCTCCAGAAAAAGCTCGACCGATAGCGCCCGCATCAGGATTACGCATCCGCCGGAGTAAAGCTGGCGCATGGTGTGATTCATCCAGATATTGGTGCCCAGTCCAAGCGCCAGCATGAGCCTGGGTATGGCCTTGTCTTCGCTGCGTGCACTCATCGAGCGGGTGTGGCCCTGCCTGTGCGTCTGCGGAATGCTCTTCGGGGTTCCCGTCGTTCCCGAAGAACGCCCGACAATCCAGTGCAGATCATCCGCATCGCTTGCGACCGGCGCGTGGCGCTCCCCGCCCCTGGTCGCGGGTGCGTACAAGTCCTTGCCGCCGAGATAGATAAGATCCGGCTTCTTCGTGCTGCGCCAGGTTTCCGCAGCATCCTGGATCATCGCGCGCACACCGAGAAGATCGACCCACTCCTCTTTCCGTGACGCCGGATGACGCTTGTCGACAAGCGTACTGGTAGCGCCGAGGCGCGCCAGTGCGAGCACTGTCCCAAGCGTCAATAACGCGTTCTCGACGGAGATTCCCACGCAGAAACCCCGTTCGACGCCGGCGCGGTGCAGCCGTCCTGCAATCTTCTCCGCGAGCTTCCGCAGCTGCCCGTAGCTGACAGACTTGCCGTTCCAGACAACGGCGTCCCTGTCTGGCCACGCGAAGGCATTCTGCCAAATTACGTCTGTGATATTCATCGTCGTGCCTGTAAAGAAGAGGGTTCACGGATTGGGCGCAGACGCTCGGCCAGTCCGTACCACCCGCTAACTGCCCGAAAGCCAGCTGCGCCATTCTAAAGAAGATGTCGCACACGGCTGGCGTGTGGCAGGGAAGCCGCGGATGCGGTATCCGAGATCTGCGCGAATTGGTGGCCAAGGGCGGAATCGAACCACCGACACAAGGATTTTCAGTCCTCTGCTCTACCGACTGAGCTACTTGGCCTTCTGAGACAGGACTACAGAAGAGGGGCGCATTATACGGCAGGTGAGACGCGACGAATTAGGCTGTTACCCGGCGTCGCGCACAAAAAAACAGGGGCGCTCGCGCGCCCCTGCCTGATATCCGAATCGCATAAGCCGGGCATCACGCCCGGCGTCCGTGATCCGCGAGTTACATGTCCATGCCGTCCATGCCACCCATTCCACCCATGCCGCCCATGCCGCCCATGCCGCCCGGCATACCGCCGCCCTTCTTATCGTCGACGAGTTCGGCCACCATCGCATCGGTGGTCAGCATCAGGCCAGCCACGGAGGCAGCATTCTGGAGTGCAAAGCGCACGACCTTGGTCGGGTCGATGACGCCCATCTCCACCATGTCGCCGTACTCTCCCGTCTGCGCGTTGTAGCCGAAGTTGGTCTTGCCTTCGACAACCTTGTTCAGCACGACCGAGGGCTCCGAACCGCTGTTTGCCACGATCTGACGCAGGGGTTCTTCCAGCGCGCGCATGACAATCTTGATGCCGCCGTCCTGGTCATGGTTGTCGCCCTTCAGCTTGGCAGACAGCGCCGCACGGGCACGCAGGAGCGCCGTACCGCCGCCCGGGACGATGCCTTCCTCGACCGCAGCGCGGGTCGCATGCAGCGCGTCCTCGACACGTGCCTTTTTCTCCTTCATCTCGACTTCAGTCGCGGCACCGACCTTGATGACCGCTACGCCGCCGGCGAGTTTCGCAACACGCTCCTGCAGCTTTTCCTTGTCGTAATCGCTGGTGGCTTCCTCGATCTGGGCGCGGATCTGCTTGACCCGGCCTTCGATCTGCTTCTTGTCGCCCGCACCGTCGATGATCGTGGTGTTCTCCTTCGCAGCCTCGATTTTCTTGGCGCGGCCGAGATCCTTGAGTGTGGCGTTTTCGAGCTTCAGACCGAGCTCTTCGCTGATCACCGTGCCACCCGTCAGAATGGCCATGTCTTCCAGCATCGCCTTGCGACGATCACCAAAGCCCGGCGCCTTGACCGCCGTCGTTTTGAGAATGCCGCGAATGTTATTCACCACGAGCGTGGCGAGGGCTTCCCCTTCGACTTCCTCGGCAATGATCAAGAGCGGCTTTCCGGCCTTTGCGACCTGCTCGAGCAAGGGAAGCAGTTCGCGGATCGACGAAATCTTCTTGTCGTGCAGGAGGATGTAGGGGTCCTCAAGGCTGGCGATCTGCTTTTCCGGGTTGTTGATGAAGTACGGCGAAAGGTATCCGCGATCGAACTGCATGCCTTCGACGACGTCGAGCTCGCTCTGCAGGCTCTTGCCATCCTCGACCGTGATCACGCCTTCCTTGCCGACCTTGTCCATCGCATCGGCGATGATCTTGCCAATGTCGGCGTCAGAGTTCGCGGAGATCGAGCCGACCTGGGCGATTTCCTTGGAGGTGGTGCAGGGCTTGGAGATTTTCTTGAGCTCCTCGACCACCGACGCAACCGCGCGGTCGATGCCGCGCTTCAGATCCATCGGGTTCATGCCCGAAGCGACGTACTTCATGCCTTCGCGCACGATCGCCTGGGCAAGCACGGTCGCCGTCGTGGTACCGTCGCCGGCCACGTCCGAGGTTTTGGAGGCGACTTCCTTCACCATCTGGGCCCCCATGTTCTCGAACTTGTCCTTGAGCTCGATTTCCTTGGCGACCGATACGCCGTCCTTGGTGATCGTCGGTGCGCCGAACGAGCGCTCAAGCACGACATTGCGGCCCTTCGGCCCGAGGGTAACCTTGACCGCGTCGGCCAGGATGTTCAGGCCGTGGACCATGCGGGCGCGGGCTGAATCGTGAAACCGTACCTCTTTTGCTGCCATGTTTCGTTCTCCTGAATTCTTTAGAAATTACGACTCGATGACGCCCATGATGTCTTCTTCGCGCATCACCAGCAGCTCGTCGCCATGGACCTTCACGGTCTGGCCCGAGTACTTGCCGAACAGCACGCGATCGCCGACCTTGACGTCCAGCGGAATCAGTTTCCCGTCGTCAGCCTTCTTGCCTTTGCCGACGGCAATCACTTCGCCTTGATCTGGCTTTTCCGCAGCGGTATCGGGAATCACAATGCCTCCCGCGGACTTGCGCTCTTCCTCAACGCGCTTGACGATGACACGGTCATGCAACGGACGGATTTTCATGCTCTCACTCCATGCCGAAAAAATTAAGATATTCAAAAGGTTGGGGACCCAACCCACGGGGGACGAGAACACCTCGCAGATAATTGCTGGCACTCATCCCTTGCGAGTGCTAATAATAGCGGCATACCTGTCCTTGTTCAAGGGCCCCTTGGAAAAAAAGTTCTTGGCACTGCTGATGCTGGCCGCGCTCGGGTCAAGCCCGGTCGCCGCACAGCTACCGCCCCCTGTCGCCGAGGCGCTCAGACGAGCCGGCGTTCCCGCAGACCAGGTCGCCTTGCAGGTTCAGGAAATCGGCGCGACGCGGCCATGGCTGCAGCAAAACCTTGATCGCCCGATGAACCCGGCTTCAGTTATGAAGTTGGTGACCACTTACGCGGCCCTTGAACAACTTGGACCGGCCTATCGTTGGCGCACCGAAGCCTACATCGATCGCCGGCCACAGCAGGGCTCCGTCCCGGCGCTCTATCTCAGGGGGTTCGGCGATCCCAAGCTGACCCTGGAGTCTTTCTGGTTGATGTTGCGAGAGCTGCGCGATCGCGGCATCAAGGACATCAAGGGCGACCTCGTCGTCGACCGGAGCCGATTCGACATCCCCACCCACGATTCAGGCGCCTTCGACGGCGATTCTTTCCGCGCCTATAACACCGGGCCTGACGCGTTACTCGTGAACTTCAAGGCGATCCGTTTCCAGATCTCCCCGGGCGCCGGCACCGGAGCGGACATCCGTGCCCTGCCAAGCCTGCGCACGCTCGACCTGATCAACACTGTCAGGGTGACGGAAGGATCATGCGGCAGCTGGCGCGAGGCGCTGATCACCGATTTCAAAGCGCTTACGGGCGCGATGCGCGCCGTATTCGCCGGCCCCTATCCGCGGAGCTGCGGTGAACAGACCTTGCAGGCGTCACTGTTCACGCCCAACGAGTACCTCGGCGGCGTTTTCAGGGTCCTTTGGGAGGAACTGGGCGGAAGCTGGAGCGGGTCCGTGCGCGACGGACCTGTCCCCGACGACGCCAGTCTCGTACTCAGTCATGAGTCGGCCTCCCTGGCTGATGTCGTCCGCGACATCAACAAATTCTCGAACAACGTCATGGCACGCCAGCTGTACCTGACGCTCGCCTGGGGCGCTGGCGCAGGGCTCGCAACGACGCCCCCCGCGCGGCCCGAGGCCGCCTTCCAGGCCTTGCGCGCCACGCTGGCGCGGCGCGGGCTGGACATGCCCGAACTCGTGATCGAGAACGGATCGGGCCTGTCACGGATCGAGCGGATCAGCACCCGCAACCTGTCGCGACTGCTGCTCACTGCCTATGCCGGGCCAAACATGGCGGATTTCATGGCCTCGCTGCCATTACTCGCGGTCGATGGCACGATGCGCAGGCGTCTCAAGGAAAGCCCGGTGGCGGGCCGGGCACATATCAAGGGCGGTACCTTGTCCGACGCACGCGCAATCGCGGGCTACGTGCTCGATCGCAGCGGCGCACGGCACACCGTCGTGATGATGGTGAATCACCCCTCCGCCGGCAAGGCCCAGACCGCGCAGGACGCCCTGCTCGCGTGGGTCTACAACCGCGGGCAGGATTAGCGGAGTCGGGCTAGAGCCCCAATTCGTCCCAGATCTCGTCGACGCGGCGACGCACCTTCGGGTCCATCGTGATCGTCCGTCCCCATTGCCGCTGAGTCTCGCCCGGCCACTTGCCCGTAGCGTCTATGCCCATTTTCGATCCGAGCCCCGCGACCGGACTGGCGAAGTCAAGATAGTCAATCGGCGTGTTCTCCACGACCAGCGTATCCCGCGCCGGATCCGTGCGCGTAGTCAGCGCCCAGACGACCTCCTTCCAGTTGCGCACATCCACATCCTCGTCCACCACGATGATGAACTTCGTGTACATGAACTGGCGCAAGTAACTCCAGATCCCAAACATGACGCGCTTGGCGTGTCCGGGGTATTCCTTGCGTAGACTCACCACTGCCAGACGGTACGAGCAGCCCTCAGGAGGAAGGTAGAAGTCGACGATTTCGGGAAATTGCTTTGTTAGGAGCGGAACGAAAATTTCGTTCAGCGCCATACCAAGCACCGCAGGTTCGTCGGGCGGCTTTCCGGTATAGGTGCTGAGGTAGATCGGCGAACGACGCATGCTTATGCGGTCGATGGTGAGAACTGGAAAACGCTCTGTCTCGTTGTAGTAGCCCGTGTGGTCTCCGAAGGGACCTTCCATCGCGGTGTCGTCCGGGTGAATCGCGCCCTCCAGGACGATTTCCGCGCTTGCCGGAACCTGCAGGGAATTGCCGATACAGCGCACGAGTTCGGTCCGCGCCCCGCGCAGAAGGCCCGCGAACTGGTATTCGCCCAGACTGTCAGGGACCGGCGTGACGGCCGCAAGGAGCGTCGCGGGATCAGCCCCCAGCACCACGGATACCGGAAAGGGCTTGGCCGCGTTCGCCTGCATATGATCTCGATAGTCGAGCGCCCCGCCGCGATGGGCGAGCCAGCGCATGATGAGCCGGTTGCGACCGACCACCTGCTGCCGGTAGATGCCGAGGTTCTGGCGCGGCTTGCGCGGACCGCGGGTTACCGTGAGACCCCAAGTAATGAGCGGTGAAACATCCTCCGGCCAGCAGGTCTGAACCGGAAGCCGCCCGAGATCCACGTCGGAGCCTTCGAGCACGATCTCCTGGCAGGGGGCTGAGGACACTTCCTTCGGCGCCATGTCGAGCACCTTGGATATCAACTGGCGGAATTCCGGGAGCTTTCCGACGAGATCGCGAAAGCCTTTTGGCGGCTCCGGCTCACGCAACGCCGCCAGCAGGCGCCCGATATCGCGCAGGGCCTGCCTGTTGGCCTCAGGATCTGCCTCGTCCACCCCCATCGCGAGTGCGACGCGGCGCACGGTTCCGAAAAGGTTGGTAACAACGGGAGTTTCATACCCTGAAGGGTGCTCGAAGAGCAGGGCCGGCCCCCCCGCGCGGAGCACCCGATCGCCTATCTCCGTCATTTCCAGGCGCGGGGAGACAGGTAGTGCGATGCGCTTCAATTCGCCCATGCGCTCCAGGTGCGCGATGAATTCCCTCAGATCTTTGTAGCGCATCGTCATCGTGTCCCGTCAACCAGCGTAAGTGAGAAATGCCCGCAGGTTCGGTTGCGCATAGGCGAGCACCACGCCCGCGAACACTGCGAAGCCCACCCACCCATTGTGCCGAAATGCCCGGAAGGCGCGATCAGGGTCGCGTCCTCGGATCAGCCGGTAGTGGTACACGACGATCAGACCGGCAATTCCCAGCCCCGTAAAGTACGGCCAGGCCAGGCGCATCGACCATCCCAGCGTGCCGAGTATCACGAGCATTGCCGCGTAGCACGACATGATCGCTGCCACGTCGAAGCTTCCAAAAAGGATGGCCGAACTGCGCACGCCGATGCGAATGTCGTCCTCGCGATCGACCATTGCGTATTCCGTGTCGTAAGCGACGATCCAGAAGAACGTGGCCGCCATGAGCCAGAAGCATTCGACAGGCAATCGCGCCTTGACCGCCGCATAGGCCATCGGCACCCCGAACGAGAAGGCGACACCCAGCACCGCCTGTGGCATCGCAAAAAAACGCTTCGCGTATGGGTAGGCCGCGGCCACCGCCAGACCTGCAAACGAAAGCATGATGGCGTAGGCATTCAGAAACAGGACCATGCAAAAAGCCGCTGCCGCTAGTCCGCCTGCAACGACGAGTGCCTCTCGCGGTGTGATCTCGCCGGTCGCGAGAGGCCGTCCACGGGTCCGCGCAACGTGCGGGTCGATGTCGCGGTCGGCGTAGTCGTTCATCGCGCAACCCGCCGATCGCATCACTACCGTACCCGCAAAAAAAATCAGCAGGTGATCCAGGCGCGGCCAGCCCCCTGAGGCCAGCCAGAGTGCCCAGAAAGTAGGCCAAAGGAGCAGTAGCGTGCCGGTCGGTTTGTCGAGCCGCACGAGGCGCTCATAGGCATTCAGCCGGTTCTTGATGACATCAAAATTCACTCAGGCCCTCTTTCATATACGGGAAACCCGGGCACGGGCGCGTCAGGCGTTCGCAAAATCCCTGCGCCCGCCAAGCCAACGATCCACATGTCGCCGTGCGCATTCGAGGTCGTGCTCAAGCAATTCGGTGGCGGTCGCGCGAGCAAGCTCGAGCAGGTCCTGATCCAGCTCGAGATCGGCGAAGCGCAGTAATGGCGCGCCACTCTGTCGCTCGCCAAGCACTTCGCCCGGACCTCGCAACTGCAGATCGAGCCGTGCGATATCGAAACCGTCCGAATTTTCGTAAATTATCTTCAATCGCGCTCGGCCATTTTCCGAGAGCGGTGACGCATACAAAAGGATACAACTGCTGTCGCGAAGCCCGCGACCGACGCGTCCCCGAAGCTGATGCAACTGGGAAAGCCCGAAGCGCTCCGCGTGTTCGATCACAATCAGCGACGCATTGGGCACGTCAACGCCGACCTCGATCACCGTGGTCGCTACCAGCACATGTATCTCTCCTGCCGCAAATGCTCTCATGACCGCAGCTTTCTCCGCTCCCGGCAGGCGACCGTGGAGCAGACCAATTCGCAGTTCGCGAAGCTCCACTTCCAGCGCGCGATGTGTATCGATCGCCGTCTGGAGCTCCCCCTCTCTGGACTCTTCGATCACCGGGCAGACCCAGTAGGCCTGCTCTCCATCCGCGCAAGCCGCCCTGATGCGGGAAAGTACTTCGCCGCGGCGCGAATCAGCCACCAACCGGGTCTTCACGGGCTTGCGCCCAGGCGGCAATTCATCGATCACACTTACATCCAGATCAGCGTAGTAACTCATAGCCAGGGTTCGCGGTATGGGCGTAGCACTCATCATCAGCTGATGCGGCTGAAGTTGACCCACGGAAGATTGCTCGGCCTTGCGTTTCAGCGTCAACCGCTGCTCGACGCCAAAGCGGTGCTGTTCGTCCACCACAGCCAGGGCCAGTCGATTGAACTCGACACCACGCTGAAAAAGCGCATGGGTTCCAATCGCGATCGCCCCCTCGCCACTCGCAATTGCCGCAAGCGCTGCGCGCTTTTCCCGCGCACCCAGACCGCCATGCAGCCATACGAGCCGAACGCCCATTGGAGCCAG
Source organism: uncultured Pseudomonadota bacterium (assembly GCA_903834835.1). Classification (GTDB taxonomy): domain Bacteria; phylum Pseudomonadota; class Gammaproteobacteria; order Burkholderiales; family SG8-39; genus CAILKO01. Next base: position 130,800 of record CAILKO010000035.1, read on the forward strand.
CCAATCCGTAAATTTTCCGAGATGCTGCTCAGCGAGAATCTCCGTCGGAGCCATCACGACCGCCTGGAATCCGGCATCCACGGCAGCAAGGCATGCAATCGCAGCGAGAATCGTCTTGCCACTGCCGACGTCACCCTGGAGCAGTCGCTGCATCGGATGCGGGCGCGCGATATCCGACTGAATCTCGGCGAGTGCGCGACGCTGTGCTCCGGTCAACGCAAAGGGCAAGCGCTCCATGAAGCCGCGTGTCAGTAGTCCGCCAGACCCAAGGTCCGGCGCCGGCCTCTGACGTCTGGTGTCATAGGCAATGCGCATCGAGAGCTGCTGTGCGAGCAACTCGTCAAACTTGATCCGGCGCCATGCCGGGTGGGTCCGATCGACGAGAGATCGTATGTCAATCCCAGGGGGTGGTTGGTGCAGCAGTCTGATGCTTTCGGCATAGTCTGTCAGGCCAAGTCGACGCAGGTGCATCGGTGACAGCGTATCGTCCATGGGAATCGAGTCGAGCGCAGACAAGATCCGCTTGCGAAGCCCGGCCTGACTCAGCCCCGATGTGCTTGAATAGACCGGGGTGAGCGTCTTGGGGAGAGGCTCGCCTTCTTTCACCAAACGATAGCGCGGGTGTGCCATCTCGGCCCCGAACCAGCCAGTACGCACTTCACCGTAGGCGCGAAGCATGGCCTGCTCGTCAGCCGCGCGCTGGAACTGCTTCAACTGACTTGGATAGAAGCTGAAGAAGCGCAACGCAAGCGGATGACCGTCCGACCGGGTATGCACAATCAGCTGCCTGCGCGGCCGGTACGCCACCTCGAACCGTTCCACGCAGGCCTCAACCAGCACTTCGTGGCCGACCGGTGCGGCGGTCACCGGAGTCAGCGAAGTTTCATCCTCATATCTCAGTGGCAAATGCAGGACAAAATCCTCGTCTGTCTTCAGGCCGAGTTTGGAATGGAGGGCGGCATCTCGCGTCGCTGCAGTCCGACCGGAATTGCGGTTAGTACTCCCTCGGCGCACGTTCATGGCAGATACAATTCGATGCATGGCATCCAGAAACGCGACTGGCGAGCCGCCGAATGCGGCGACCGGAACGGGATGTCCAACGCGCGATACCCGCCATGACTTACATGTGGCATAGAGATCTATCTTAGCCCGCCTCCGGACTGCACCTGCCGCTTCGACCTTTCTGCGAGATCCTTCCTCCGATGCACGGGCCGAACATTGAATCCCTGAGCAAACTGCTCGGAACCGCACGCGACGGCGCACTGCTGCGTTTCACACTCGGACTTGCCCACGCGGAGCTAGGCAACACCGAACAGGCGCTATCCTTCCTGTACGAGGCCATCACACGGGATCCGGCGTATTCTGCGGCATGGAAGGCGCTGGGCAAGTGCCTTCAATCTGCCGGGCGGACGGACGACGCGCGTAGCGCATTCGAACGTGGCATCGAAGCCGCGCGCCTCCGTGGAGACAAGCAGTCGGAAAAGGAAATGACCGTTTTCGCGAAACGACTGGGAGTCCCATCATCCCCTTCCGAGAATCAGGCGGGGAAGGGCTGAATCGCTTTCTGTTACTTTGCCGCATGGCGTCACGTTAGACGATCGACCACCTTTCCAGATCAATCTCGCACCTTAGGCAAGGGTGCAGACGACTGGGTTGCAGCCTTGACTCCTGTTTTAGGTGAGCGCCCTGAGTGGATGCGCGTGGGCAGGCCAGGGGCTGCGGAAGAATGCCTCGACCATCTCCGGTTGTACATCCTCGATCCGTGCGGGGTTCCAGCTCGGTGTGCGGTCCTTCTCCACGGCCAGCGCGCGAATGCCCTCTACGATATCCGTCGCGACACCGGTCCGCGCGAGGTGCGCGGGGTGAAAGGTGTGGCGCACAAGATCGCGTTCCATACGCAGATCATCGGCTATTCCCATCATCCGACCACGTCGCACCTGCTCAAGCGCCACATGCAGCATCAGGGGGCTGCGTTGGCGCAATGCAGCAGCGGTATCGCGTGCCCACTCGTCATCCGCCGCCGCATTCTCCAGCGCCTGCACGATGTCACGCACCGTCGGCAATCCGAAGAACCGGTCGATGTACCCGCGCGGCGCAATCGGTACCCCGCCACCCGCCTGCAATCGCGCACCGATACCAGCGCGTACCATTTCCAGGGTCGGCGACGGCAGCGATCCCAACATCTCCCAGACTTCATGTTGGTACATGGAGGCCAGTGTCCCGTCGGCCAAACCTGCCTCCACCGCCTGAGCACCGACCAACGTCCGGCCGGCGAGCGCAAGATACTCACCTATGCGACCCGGGCACCGACCCAGAAAATACCCCCCACCGACATCCGGAAACAGGCCGATATTGGTCTCCGGCATGGCCATCCTGCATCGCTCGGTAGCAATGCGCAGACCCGCTCCCTGGGCAACTCCCATTCCACCGCCCATGACAATGCCGTCCATGAATGCCACGACGGGCTTCGGGTAGCAATGCAAGAGATAGTTGAGTGTGTACTCCTCGGTGAAGAAATCTTCCAGCTCCGGGTTACCCGCCAACACCGCCTGATGGAAAAACCGGATGTCGCCGCCCGCACAGAATGCGCCGAAGGGTTGGTCCGTACCGCTCGCCGCATCGCGATGCATCCCGCGGATCGCCACCAGGCACACGGCCGGGTTGTCCCGCCAGGCAAGAAGGGTCGCAGTCAGCGCACGGATCATCGGCAACGAAAGGGCATTTAGGGAACGTGCACGGTCGAGCGTCAAGAAGCCCGCGTTTCCCCGGGTCTCGGATTGAATGTGATCGGTCATGAGCAGAGTGAAAGGGGTGGAAAGGAGGCCTTAGGCGACGCGGGCGCTCGCCAGTGCGCACACGGAAACAGAAGCCGGCTCGCGCCAGGACACGCGCGTGAGCCTGGCGCAAAAGGAAAAGCCAACCCCCGGACGCGAGTTGGCTTTGAAAATGGTGGAGTGGAGGAGGATCGAACTCCCGACCTTCGCATTGCGAACGCGACGCTCTCCCAGCTGAGCTACCACCCCGAGCAGGGTGCGCATGTTACCGGATTTCCGTTCGAGTTCCTATGCCCTACGCAACACTTGACCCGCCCTTGGTCCGCCGGATTTGCCCCGCACTTGTCAGCGCCGTTAACATGACTGTCGCTACCGGAGGCCCCATGCAAATCGTACCCCCGTTCGGATACTCTGAAGTTCTCCCGCTGCAGCGCAACCAACGAGTACGCCTGCCGCCCCCCGGGGAAGTGCCCGATTTTGCGCGGCGGTTGAACGCGATTCCGCTCAGCATCACTGAATTTGTCCCGGCGCTCCGTCACTACCCGATCGTCTTCAGCAGCGGCGACAACGGGAAGACTTTCACTTGCGTTGCGGTGCTCGGCCTTGCAGCGGGCGAAAATCTCTTCTGTAAAGGAAGCGGTTGGGACGAACGCGCTTACTTTCCCGCCTATGCACGTCGATTTCCGTTCTGCATGTCAACGGTCAAGCTTGACCAGGTCGAGCAGCAGGATCGCCTGATCTGTGTTGAGAAATCGCATATTTCCGACGACGGCGAACCGATGTTCGACTCCGGAGGCAACGCCCTTGCGCAATGGACTTCGATCGAAAAGCTGCTTTCAGAATTCGAAGCTGACCTAGTTCGCACGCGGGAAATGTGCGCGATTCTCGCCGACTATGGCCTGCTGGAGCCGTTTACCATGCAGGCCACGCTGACCCAGGGTGGGGCGTTGCACCTCACCGGCATGCACAGAGTAAACGAGAAAAAGCTGGAAGACCTGAATGCAAGCCAGATCCGGAACCTGATGCGCAAAGGACTCATGGGCAGGATCTACCTGCACATCGTATCGCTGGAGAATTTTGCACTCTTACTTGAGCGCCGCGGTGCAGGCAGACAGGCTGCCTGAGCGCCGCGTACGGCTCGACCGGTGGAAGCTATTTTTCTGCCATCGCTGCCTGCCTTCGGAGGATCAACCCGCGTGCCGGGCCGATGCAGAGCAGGCTCGCGGCAAGCAACCCTGCGGAGAGCACCAGCACAAGCTCCGGATGCCCGTAGTCGATTAGCAATCCCATCGGAACGGGGACCAGCGCACTACCCAAGGGAAGCGACGCGCTGATATAGCCGAATACCTTGCCGATTTCCCCAGGGGGTGCTGCATCTTTCAGCATCACGTCCCGCGGTGTCCGGCTGCCTCCTGCACAAAGCCCGGACACGAACATCATGGCAATGGCCGTCAACCCGCCTACCGGGGAAACACCCACCAGAAAAGTCGTGAGCGCAGACGCTCCGGTCAGACCTATGACGACGCCAAGGAGCCTGTGCCTACTCTTCACGGCATCTGTTGCCCAGCCGCCAAGGAGCACGCCGGAAGCGGATCCAATCATATACCCGGTGAGCGCCGACGAAGCGAGTGCCAACTCCACCCCCTTCACCTGATGCAAGACCGTGATCAACCAGGCCTGTATCCCGCCCCCTGCCATCGCGCCGAGCATGAAGAACATGAAAAACAGCATCATCGTTCGATCGAATAAAAGATCTCGAAACGTAAGCCTGCCGTCCTTTTTCCTGTCGCGACGCGTCTCATCCTGAAGAATGTCGCGCTGCCAGACGATCACCGCCACGATGGGCAGTGCCGCCAGCCCCACAAACAGCAGAGCGTCCCGCCAGCCCATGACGAGCATCAGCCCCGCGATCACCGGCGGGGCGAGCGCGAACCCCACGTTCCCGCTAAACGTATGAAGCGCGAAAGCGCGACCAATCCTCTCCTTTGCGATCGAGCCCGCAAGTATCGAGTAATCCGCCGGATGGAACACCGCGATCCCGATGCCCGCGATAGCGCCGAGAACAAGGATCTGCCAGTAGCTTGTTGCGAGCGACATCGCGGCGATCGCAAGCGACATGACCAGCGTTCCTCCGATAAGGAAAGGTCTGGCACCGAATCGGTCGACCATGAAACCGAGCGGAGTTTGAAGTGCCGCAGAGACAATATTCATGACGACTAGCGCCAGACCCAGCTCGGCAAAACTCGCCCCGAACTCTTTCTGCCATTCAAGAAACAGCGGCGGCAGGCAAAGGATGTAGAAATGGGACAGTGAGTGCCCCATGGATATCAGCAGATTAACCCGGAATTCGCGCCCCATCGTGAGCGCATAATGGAGTCGACACCATTGTGGGGTCAAGCGCAGGATCGCTGCATTCAATCCCTCATGTTTTGTAGAATCCCCGCAAACTACCGGAGGGAGGATCGGACCATGGCAAGGTTTACCAAAATCGGTTACGTCGCTTTCAATGTGACTGATATCGACCGTTCACGTGCCTTCTATCAGGATATGGTTGGCCTTCAGCTAACCGAAACCGGCGCAGGAGGTGAGGTGTATTTCCGCTGCAGCGGAGATCATCACAACTTCGTGCTGTATCCGTCTGACAAGCGAGGCCTCGCCCGCGTCGGATTCGAACTGGAGAGCGAAGAAGAACTCGACCGCGCGCTCGAGGCGGTTACTCGGGCCGGCGTGAAAGTTGACGAAGTGCCTGCTGCGGAATGCGCCTCACTCCATCAGGGGCCGAGTTTCCGTTTTACCGAACCCTATACGGGCGCACCGTTCGAGTTTTACTCCGCAATGTTCAACTTCGATGGCGACCCATTCATTCCAACAGTTGCAAATATTCAGCGACTTGGACATATCGGGCTCGGCACTCCGGATTCTCAGAAAGCTGTGGACTTCATGACCCGGGTTCTCGGATTCAAGGTGTCGGATCGGGTCGGTTCGCGCACAACATTCATGCGCTGCTTTCCTAATCCCTTTCACCACTCGATCGCCCTGGTCCACAGTGCACGCAGGATGTTCCACCATCTGAATTTCATGGTCACGGAGATAGACGACATCGGTCGGGGGCTCTGGCGACTGACCCGCAACCAGGTGCCGGTCGTCTACGGACCTGGCCGCCACGTCGCGTCCGGCAGCGTGTTCCTGTACTGGGCTGACCCTGACGGGATGACGGTCGAGTACAGCTATGGAATGGAGCAGTTTCCGGAATCAGGCCCGAGGAAGCCCCGCGTGCTGGAACCGATGCAACTCAATTCGGACTGCTGGGGCGGCCCTCGGAGCAAGGCATCCGGAGTCCCGATCGACACAGATAAAGAGGAGGTAACTCAGCAATGACCCAGTCTCGCAAGGAGGTGATTTATTCCAAGGGAGGGCAGGTGCACAGCAGCCCGATTCCCCAGGGAGTCAAGGCAGCCGGACTGCTTTTCTTGTCAGCGATCCGCGGCGTCGATCCCAAGACGCAGAAAGTCGAGACCGATGATCCTGAAGCCCAAGCACGGCAAATTTTTGAAAATCTGAAAGCGGCACTGGCGAGCGCGGATGCGACTCTGGAAGATGTCGTGAAAGTTGCGGTCTACATGAAAGACATCCGCGACCGGTCCGCTTTCAACAAGGCCTGGGCTGACTATTTCCCCAAGGATCCCCCTGCCCGATTTGCGGTTCAGGTTGCGGACATGGGCGCCGCGGGCGACAAGAGCCGCATCCTTGTGGACGTCACGGCGGTCGCTCCCTGACTCTCAACGTCCGCGCCCGCACAGCTTGTTTGGTCCTCGCGCCTAGCGAGGACCAAACAAGGCCCTAGGGATCGACCGCTTCGCCGTAGCGCCGCACCACTAGATTTTCCTTGAACTCGTCCATTGTGGCGTTCTTGAAATCGCCGGGCCGCCAGGACGGATACTTCGCGCGCGTTCCCCCGTCACAGGGAACGTCTATGCCTGTAAGAAATTCGGCCTCGTCGGAGGCAAGGAACACGCAGCAATGCGCGAGGTCCGAGGCCCGTGGATAGCGCCCCATCGGAATAATGCGCAACACATCCTCTCGCGTGAATGAATAGCGCGTAGGCTTGGCCTCCACGCCCGAACCGAACAGCCCCTGCGAATAGACGTTGTGCTCCATCGCAAACGGCGTCAGCGTGTTGACCCTGATGCCCAGATGCGCAAGGTCCATGGCGGCCGCGCGCGCGAAATTCATCAGTCCCGCCTTGGCTGCAGAGTAGGCCGAGTTGCCCGCCTGTCCGAAATGCGCTGCAGTGGAAAGCACGTGGATCAGGCAGCCTTTGCGATTCTGTTCGACCATCGCGCGCGCCACATGCTTGGTTGTGAGCATCCCCGCGTCGAGATAGGTGCCCGTACACTCTTTCCAGTCCTCGACCGTCATGTCGAGGATGGAATGCCTGATCTGGCGTCCGGCAAGATTGACGAGCGTATCCACGTGGCCGAATTTTGCGACCGCCTCCGCGACAACGCGCGCTACATCTGCTTCGACACTCGCGTTGCAAGTCGTACCTTCCGCCTCGAAACCCTTGGCGCGCAGGAATCGGACCGTATCCTCAACTTGCGCCGGCGCGAGGTCGCAGGCAAATATCTTTGCGCCCTCGCGTGCCATGAAATGCGCGATCGTTCCGCCGTTGTTCGGTCCGACGCCGAATATGACCGCCACCTTCCCAGCCATGCGCCCCATGTGCCCGCTCCGCCTGTGAATTTTCGAGAGGCGGAGTCTAGCACCCGGCAGATTTGCCGCAGCGCAACACGACGCAGGCGCAATGACGGCAAAGGATCCCCTATAACGCGGAACATCCCTTGACGGGTCGACAGCCGCTGACTAAAGTCGGCCGATGACCGTAGACACCCAATCTCGAGAATCAAAAACCGCCGAGGAACGCGCGCCGGCCTTCCCCACCGGCGATGAAGTCATCGCGCGCGTCGGGGCCACCTCGCGTGCGCAGAGCCTTCGCGACCAGATGCCTGTGCAGGGGCTGCGCGAGTACTGGTACCCCGCCTTGCTCGCTTCCGAGGTCGGGCGCAGAAAGCCGGCATCGAGGAAAATGCTCGGCGAAATTGTGGTCTTCTTTCGCGGAAGAAACGGCAACATTGCTGCCGTGGCAGATGCCTGTCCGCACCGCGGCGCAGCGCTTTCGCGAGGAGACACTCACTTTGATGGCACCATTTCCTGTCCCTACCATGGCTGGACCTTTGACGAGACCGGTGAACTTCTCGCTGCGCTCGGCGACGGACCCGACGCTCGCGTTGCCGGTCTCAAGAGCAGCCGCGCCAGGGTCTATCCCACGCATGTATTGAAGGGCGTTGTCTTTGTATGGATGGGGGCCGCTGAGCCGTCCCCCGCCGAGGAGGACATACCGCCCGAGTTCTTCACCGAGGATTCGCTGGTGATGTGGAGTGCGACCGAATGGCCGACCAACTGGCGCCCTTCGATGGAAAACTACATGGATTCGCACGTGTTCTACGTGCACAGGAATTCGCTCCGGATACTCGGACTGCCCGCGCGGTTCCTGTCCTCGGCGCTCAAGCTGGGCACCGGGAAGATCAATACAAAGGTGATCAACGGACGCGCGCTCGCGCTCGATGCCCCCAACGCGTTCATGGGGCTCGCGACAACTGCGAGTCTGGCGAAAGCCAAAGTTCAGGCGCCACCACAGCACGTGTTTCAAAGGCTCGACGGTGCGAAGTGGCCTGCAACCCGATCACGGCTGTGGCTGAGCATGCTGATCGAATATCTGAATCCGCCGAAGGCGAAACCCCCGCTTGAGACCAACGAAGAGTGGAAGGCGGGCATGCACCTTCCCGGGTGGATCAGTACCGACAACAGTGCATTCATGTACCGGCGGATGGTCGTGCCGATCGACGCAGAGCACTCCCGCATCGTGTACTTCCATACACGCTACCCGAAATCCGCATTGAAGCGGATTTGGGGTGTGGTGATCTTCCACCTCTGGCGCAACTGGTCGTACAACTACAATTTCTCCGGCCAGGACGGTCACGCGGTCGAGGGTCTCTACTACGACACCCCGGAAAACCTCTCCGGTTCGGATGCCTATCCCATGGCATGGCGCCGCATGGTGGTGACGTGGGGCCGAGATTTTCTGCGGCCGCGTTCCTGAGGCGGGGACCACGCTACGGCCTCGTGCCGCAATCCGCGACGTTTCTCCGGCCGTACTCCAGTGTGTGCGCTTTCGGGCGGCGCAGCCCACCGGCCGCACAAGCATATTCTTTGAGGATGGATACTCCATGACAAGCAGCCCGTTCAAGCTCTTCTCAGGCGATTCGCATGTCAGCGAGCCCCCCGATCTCTGGACCAGCCGGATCGACCGGAAGTACCGGTATCGCGCCCCATATGTGGAAATGCGGGAGCGCGATGGTAAGTCCCAGGACTACCTGATCTACGAAGGCTTCCCGCCGCATCCGGTATCGATTGGACTCGCGTCGGCCGCAGCCCCAACGGGTTCCAAAGAGCAGTTCCGTGCGAACAAGTACTCGGATGCGTTGCCCGGAGGATGGGATCCGGTTGCCCGCCTGAAGGACCAGGACCTTGACGGGGTGGATGGAGAGGTCCTGCATCCGACGCTCGGATTCAGGATGTTCTGGCTGGCCGATCAAGATCTCCAGCGAGCGGTTTTCCGGGCATACAACGATTGGCTCGGGGAGTTCGTGAACCATAACCCCAAGCGCCTGGCAGGACTTGCCCTGATATCCGTAACCGATATCCAGGAAGCCGTGCACGAGATACGGCGTGCGGCCCGCCTCGGACACAAGGGGATCATGGTCGCCCTGTCACCTCAGAGTGGCCTGCCTTACAGCCATCCGATGTACGACCCCATTTGGGCCGAAGCCCAGGCGCTCGACCTCCCCGTAGTTTTTCATGCAATCACCGGCGCCGCCGAAAGCCGCCTCTCCATCGCTTACTGGAATCCCGAAATGACGCTCTTTCCTGCGCTGCGGCACCAGGAGGCAGAGCGTACGCTCGCGCATCTCATCTGCTCGGGCGTACTGGAGAGGTTCCCAAAGCTCAAGGTTGTAACCGCAGAAAACGGGATCGATTGGATACCTTCATGCATCAGGCGGCTGGACCGGGCAGTCAACCTGGGAACGCGCGCCCTGCAGGTAAACACCTGGCCGACGCAACTCTCGCTGCGGCCAAGCGAGTATTTTCGCCGCCAGGTGTACGTCGGGTTCATCGACGAGCCCGAAGCGGTTCCGATGCGCCAGGAAATCGGAGTAGACAACCTTGTCTGGGCCTCCGACTATCCGCACTTCGCCTCGACCTGGCCGAAATCGGTGGAATTCGTGGAACAGGTTACGGCCGGGGTCGCGGCGACCGAGAAAAAGAGCATGGTTCGTGACAACGGACGCCGGCTGTTCAACATGGCCTGAGCGGGAACGCTGCGCGCAAAAGAATCGAAGCACGTAATTGAATTACGCACACACGAGGGAGGAAACATGAAGAGAGCATTGCTCGCAGCGGGAGTGGCGGCAGTTGTCAGCCTGGTTCCCGGACTGACGCAGGCGCAGCAGGGATATCCGTCCAAACCCGTGACTGTAATTGTTCCGGTCACCCCCGGTTCGGCCCAGGATTATCTTGCCCGCCTGCTCGGCCCGCAGCTCCAGCAACGTCTGGGGCAGCCGTTCGTCGTCGAGAACAAGGTGGGTGCAAGCGGTGTGATCGGAGCGGAAGCTCTGGCCAAATCTGCACCCGATGGTCATACCCTGATGCTTGGCGGGATCGTATTCGCTGTCGCGCCGTCGTTGAGAAAAACACTGCCCTACGATCCTATCGCCGATTTTGCACCGATCGCACCGGTGGGCGTTGCAACCATGGGTTTTGCGGTGCATCCGTCAGTTCCGGTGAGTACGTTGTCCGAATTCATCGCCTATGCACGCGCGAGGCCCGGCAAGATCAACTATGGCTCTTCTGGCAACGGCACGCCGCATCACATGTTCACCGAGCTTTTCAAGCAACAGGCGAAGATCGACATCGTCCATGTGCCGTACAAGCAGATCGGCAGCGTGGTGAGCGATGTTCTCGCCGGGCAGATCGAGTGCGCGTTCATGACGGTGTTCGCAATTGCGCCCCAGGTAAAGGCGGGCAAGCTCAAGCTCCTCAGCGTAGCCGGCGTGAAACGCTCCAGTTCTGCGCCCGACACGCCTACATTTCGCGAAGCGGGCCTCGAAGGGCTTGAATCCGAGCCCTGGCTCGGATACATGGCACCCGGCAAGACGCCGCAGGAAATCATCCGGCGCCTGAATGCCGAACTGAACCGGCTCATCGACATGCCCGAGAACAGAGCGGCGATATCCAAAGCCGGCATCGAGCCACTGACCGGTTCGTCCGCGGACCTCGGGGCCTTCATCAAGAAGGATCTCGAGCTCTGGCGCCGAGTGGTCGAGGTCGGCAAGATCGTCGCCGACTGACCCGCGCCGCAAACAAAAAGGGCGAGGCGCCAACGGCGACTTCGCCCTTTTCACGTCTCGACGTCCCGGACGCCGGGACGGTGTCGATTCTGCTACTTGCTAACGGCTTTGGACGTTACGTCCTTGCCTTCCTTGGTGGTTACGGCTTTCCCGTCCTTGCTCTTCACCTCATCTTTAGTCTGGGCGATAGCGTTGACGCTGACGATTGCAAATGCCGAAGCGATACTGATCGACAGTAGCTTTTTCATGCCTTCCCTCGTAGTGGATGGATTTAAGGGGCTGGAACCCAGAGCCGGAATACCTGCTGACGCCCTGCATCGGACGTCATTCTGATCCTCGATCGCCAACCCCTCCTGCTGTTTCGACAGCGACGTCACTTTATTCCATCTGAATCCGTGTGAACGATCGCCATCTGTCGCGCAGGACTGCCTACATTGCAAAGCGCTGATGCGCGTTCAGCTCCCCCCGCATGCCCCGTATCCATGCGGCAGTCGGAATGCTAGGATCGCCTTCCGCAAAGCAGGAAGGGCGTCGGGCGACGTCCGATAAGCGTATCAATGTCACCGCCGGAGGAGGCTGAATCGTGAAATCCCGAGATATGGCGTACGTTAACCCCAAGAACGGCCGCAACACCGCAAGGGTGTCCGTGGCCGGATTGCTGGCGCGCATACTCAGCGTCGCGCTGCTGCCCGCTGCCCTGGCACATGGCCAGGAGTACCCGAACAAGACCATCCGCATCATCGTGGGCTTCCCGCCGGGAGGCATTACAGATGTGTATGCGCGCAGCCTCGCCAACCAGCTTCAGGCAAAACTCAAGAACCCGGTCGTCGTGGAAAACAGGCCAGGGGGCGGCGGGCTCGTGGCTGCGGATGCGATCATCAAATCGGCGCCGGATGGATATACGCTGACGCATATCGTGCCCTCGACCGTGACGAAAGTGTTCGTGAAGGACCCTCCCTTCGACGTTTTCAAGTCGATGCAACTGATCGCATCGGTCTGGATCGGTCCGCTCGTGCTTACAACGAATACCCAGGTCCCGGCCAGCACACTCAGGGAGTTCGTCGAGCTCGTCAAGGCTAACCCCGGAAAGTTCAACTACGGAAGCACAAACGGCGTGAACTTCATGCCTATGGCGCTCTTTGTGAGCCTCGCCGGCCTGCAGATGCAACCGATCGAGTACAAGGGTGCCGCACAGATCAATTCCGCGCTGCTCACCAACGAGATTCAAGCCCAGTTCAGTGCCTACCAGTCGGTCGCAAGCGTGATGGGAACCGGCAAGCTCAGACCGCTTGCGTTCACCGGGAATCAGCGCATGGCTATCCTGCCTGACGTGCCGACAACCTCGGAACTCGGGTATCCCGCCATGAATCTGCAGACCATCGGTACCATCATGGCGCCGGCAGGGGTCCCTGGTCCGGTGGCTGCAAAACTGCAGGCTGCATTTCGCGAAATCGTAGCGTCGCCGGAGACAGAAAAGATGCTGAGGGAGAACGGCCGCCCGCTAAACGTGAACACGGATGAGCTGATGAAACTCCTCAGGGAAGAGATTGCGGCCTGGGAAGCCGCGGCCAAAGTCGCCGGCTTCCGGCCTCAATAGACCCAAACTGCCGATTCGAAGTACTGTCACCTGGAGAATATCCATGAGCGAGCATGCTGAAAGAAACCAACCTGTAATCGACGAATTCCGCGCGAATGCGGGTATCGTCGGCGGCCGTTATGCCGGCAGAAATCTTCTGCTGGTGAATGCAAAGGGCGCAAGAACAGGCATGGTGCGTGTACATCCTGTTATATACACGAAGGATGGCAACCGCTATGCGATCGCTGCATCGCTTGCGGGGGCAGACAAGCATCCTGCCTGGTATCACAACCTCGTCGCGCATCCTGAGGTCGAGATCGAAGTGGGTGCCTTGCGCCTCAAAGTACGGGCAAAGGTTGCCGAGGAGCCGGAACGCGCCCGGCTGTATTCAAAACTCGCATCGGAAGCCCCTGTATTCAACGACTATCAGAAGAAGACGACACGGGTCATTCCCATGATCATCTTCTCTCCGGTGGGCTGAACCAGGCAACTGCAGGTAACGGCGAAGCGCGCAGGTCCGGTGCGCGGGGAGGCATCCAAGCACCGATCGTCGCGCTTCGAAACTCTACCGAAGGGTTTTCGTACATGTACGCAACCCCCCCGCTGATAGATACACGCGTATTCGCCCGACTGCCGGATCATCTGCGCATGCGAGGGCGACAATCGCGCTGGCTGGACATCCAGTTTCACGGCAAGGACACCGGTTGTTTTCTGGAGGGACCGTCCTTCGATCGCGCCGGCAACCTCTACGTGGTCGACATCCCCTGGGGGCGCATCTTCCGCATCAGTCCTCAGGGCGAGTTTTCATTAGTTGCCGAATATGAAGGTGAGCCGAACGGCCTCAAGGTTCATCGAGACGGTCGCATCTTCATTGCCGACTACCGGCACGGGATCATGCTGCTCGACCCGGCAAGCGGAAACGTGAGCGCGCTCCTCGAGCGCAACGTCCTCGAGCGATTCAAGGGGGTGAACGATCTGGTGTTCGCAGACAACGGCGACCTGTATTTCACCGACCAGGGATTGACCGGACTGCACGACCCTACTGGCTGCCTCTATCGTCTCCGGACCAATGGACAACTCGACTGCCTGGTGAAGAATATTCCCAGCCCGAACGGCGTCGCCATGGGACCGAATGACGCGAGTGTTTACGTGAACGTCACCCGGGACAACGCGGTGTGGCGTGTCCCGCTGACTCAGGATGGCCGTGCATTCAAAGTCGGTGCGTTCATCCGCATGTCCGGAGGAACGGGCCCTGACGGTCTCGCTGTGGACGCCGCGGGTAACCTTGCCGTTGCGCATGTCGGACTGGGCACGGTGTGGCTGTTCAGTCAACTAGGAGAGCCCCTGGCGCGCATCCGGTCCTGCGCGGGACTGCTTACGACCAATGTTGCCTATGGCGGCCCCGATGGCCGCTCGCTCTACATCACCGAGTCTGAAACCGGGCAGGTACTGGTTGCACAGGTCCCCTCGCCGGGCCGTACGATGTATTCCCACATGTAAGCAGACGACAACCGCTCGCTCGGCGTGCCGCTCGATGCAGCCTTCGACAGCCTCGCGGCGACGCTGGGCGCCTACTATGTAAACGACTTCAACAAATACGGCCGCACCTGGCAGGTGCTGATGTCGGCCGATCCCGCCTACCGCAAGCAGCCGCAGGACATCGAGAAGATTTTCGTGCGTAGCGAGTCCGGCAGGATGATTCCACTAGGCGCATTCTCCAGCGTGCGCTATTCGCACGGACCGGAAACCATGGAGCGCTTCAACAACCTGCCTTCGGTAAAGATCTTCGGCCAGGGCGCGCCCGGCGTGTCCTCGGGTCAGGCGATCGAAGCGGTCGAACGCGTGGCGAAAGCAGTGTTGCCGCCCGATTTCAGCTTCGACTGGGGTGGCGCGTCCTTCCAGGAGAAGCGCTCCAGCGGCACCTCGGGGCTCGCGCTGGCACTCGGCGTTCTCATGGTGTTCCTGATTCTCGCTGCGCTCTACGAGCGGGTATCCCTGCCGCTCGCCGTGCTGTTCGCGCTGCCTTTCGGGACCTTCGGCGCGCTTGCCTCGGTGTGGGTTCGCGGCATGGCAAACGACGTCTATTTCCAGATCGGTCTGGTCACGCTGCTCGGCCTGGCCGCAAAGAATGCGATTCTGATCGTGGAGTACGCGTTGCTGAAGAATCAGGAGGGCCTGAGCCCGGCGGCCGCGGCGCTTGAGGCCGCGCGCCTGCGGCTGCGGCCCATCCTGATGACCTCCCTCGCGTTCATCCTCGGCGTGCTGCCGCTTGCCTTCTCTTATGGTGCAGGCGCCGGCGCGCGGCGTGCGGTGGGGACTGGCGTCATGGGCGGCATGGTGGCCGCGACCTTTCTCGCGATCTTCTTCGTACCTCTCTTCTTCAAACTCATCGCAGCACGACGTCTTGGCGAGCCGCGCTCGAGTGCGGCACTCAAGGAGGAAGCGCGGCACGCGCGCAGCCAGGCCCTGGCGGGCGTGCACACGCCGGCTGTAGCGGTGCATCCATCTGCAGGCGGAGAAGGAGCCTCGAAATGATGCGTCGCCCGCTGGCCGCAGCCCTCCTGCTCGCGCTTGCTGCCTGCGGCACGCCGCGCGGACCCGACTACCAGCGCCCTGTCGCAGAACTGCCGGCAAGCTGGAACTCGTCCCTGGGTCCCGCTACCTCCGCGCCCGCTGTACGCGTGCCCGCGAAGTGGTGGACGATCTTCTCCGACCCTGCGCTCGATGCGCTGATGGAGCAAGCCCTTGCGCAGAACCGAGACCTCGGCGCAGCCGCTGCCCGTGTCGAGCAGGCGCGCGCCGGGCTCGCCCTGGCAGACGCCGCGCGCTCCCCGACGGTGAGCGCGGATGCGCGCGCATCGCGCAACCGTTCAACCCAGGTTGGCGCCGTACCGCTGCCGCCCACTGTCGATCCGATGAGCACGACCTATCGCGCGACGCTCGGCGTTGCCTGGGACATGGATTTCTTCGGCCGCTATGCGCGGGCGACTGAAGCCGCTCGCGCCGACCTCCTTGCCTCGGAAGCAGGGCGCGATGCGGTGCGCCTCGCGCTTACCGCGGATGTCGCGCGCGGCTACTTCGAACTGATGTCCCTGTCCGCGCGCGAGCGCAGCGCGCAGCGGGCGCTGGACACTCGCACGGCAAGCCTCGAACTGCAGCAGAAGCGCTTTCAGGCGGGGGTGACCAACGAACTCGAACTGCGCCAGGCGCAGGCCGAGCGCGAATCCGCACGCAGTCTCGTTGCGACACTGGGTCAGCAGAAGGAACGCCTTGGCGCCTCCTTCGAGGTCCTTCTTGGTCGCAGCGCGAAACAGCTGTGGGAGGCACGGCTCGCGGTGAACGCTACGCCTGCCTTCGCTACGATGGCGCCGCTCGCGGTGCCCGAAGGCCTGCCATCCCAGTTGCTCGAGCGACGGCCGGACATCCGCCAGACCGAGCAGCAGCTCGTCGCGGCGAATGCCCGGATCGGCGTGGCCGAGGTTTCCTATTTTCCGAGT
Organism: uncultured Pseudomonadota bacterium; assembly: GCA_903834835.1. GTDB lineage: Bacteria > Pseudomonadota > Gammaproteobacteria > Burkholderiales > SG8-39 > CAILKO01. The sequence goes on from CAILKO010000035.1 coordinate 147,115, forward strand.
TTTGCGCTGACCGGCTTTCTGGGCAGCGAAAGTGCGGCCTTTTCCCGGCTCTTTACCGGACCGGCCGGCGTGCTCCAGCTGGCGGCGAGCGCCGGCCTGACACTGTTTGACGGCGGCCGACGCGACGCCCAGGTGGACCAGGCCCGCGCGGCGCAGCGTGAAGCGCTTGCGCGCTACGAGAAATCCGTTCAGGCGGCCTTCGCGGACACGCGTGCTGCCCTCGCCGCTCAGGTGGCGGCTCGGGAGATATACGAGGCCGAAAGCGCCCGCGCCACGTCCCTCGCGCGCGCGAGCGAACTTGCCCGGATGCGCTTTGATGCCGGGCTTACCAGCCAGCTGGAGGCGCTCGATGCGGAGCGCAATCTGCTCGCGGCCGAGCTTGCACGCCTGGAAGCGCTCGCAGCCCAGCGCACGGCCATCGTCGACCTGGTGCGGGCGCTGGGAGGAGGCTGGTAGGCCCATGCAAAGCCTAACGCGCTTGCAAGAATGTTGATTTTTCTGAAAATTTTCATGCTGCACAGCCGCATCCGCTGATAGAATTGCGCGCTCTCATGAGCCGCCAACTTAGAAACATCGCGATCATCGCGCACGTCGACCACGGCAAGACAACCCTGGTCGACAAGCTCCTGCATCAGGCAGGGACCTTCGCAGCCCACGAACGCGTCGCTGAACGCGTCATGGACTCCAACGACATCGAGCGCGAGCGCGGGATCACGATCTTCGCCAAGAACTGCGCGATCGACTATCTCGGCACGCACATCAATATCGTCGACACACCGGGCCACGCAGATTTCGGCGGCGAAGTCGAACGCGTGCTCGGCATGGTGGATGGCGTGCTGCTGCTGGTGGATGCGGTCGAAGGGCCGATGCCCCAGACACGCTTTGTCACGCGCAAGGCGCTTGCGCTCGGCCTGCGCCCGATCGTCGTGGTGAACAAGGTCGATCGCGACGGCGCCCGCCCCGAGTGGGTGGTGAACCAGACCTTCGAACTCTTCGACAAGCTTGGGGCGACCGAGGACCAGCTCGACTTCCCGGTGGTCTATGCCTCTGCACTCATGGGCTGGGCGACGCTGGAACCGAAGGTGCCGGAAGGCACCGGGGACATGCGCGCGCTGTTCGAAACCGTGCTGAAGCATGTTCCGGCACCCGCCGCAGATGGTGTGGATGGACCTTTGCAGTTGCAGATCTCCGCACTCGACTATTCGAGCTATGTCGGGCGCATCGGCGTCGGCCGCATTCGCAGGGGCCGACTGAAATCCGGCATGCAGGTGGTGGTGGCCAATCCGGACAAGGCGCCGATCAATGCCAAGGTCGTGCAGGTCTACGGATTTCAGGGCCTCGAACGGGTGGCGATTGCCGAGGCTCTGGCGGGAGACATCGTCCAGTTTACGGGGGTGGAGGATCTCTCCATCGGCTGCACGATCTGCGACCCGGAGAATCCGGAGGCCTTGCCGGCGACCAAGGTCGACGAACCCACGCTCACCATGAACTTCCAGGTAAACACCTCGCCGTTCGCCGGGACGGAAGGCAAGTTCATTACCAGCCGCCAGATTCGCGAACGGCTGATGCGGGAGCTCTATACCAACGTCGCGCTGCGCGTCGAAGACACAGCCGATGCGGACATCTTCCTCGTCTCCGGACGCGGCGAGCTGCATCTCACGATTCTTGTCGAGAACATGCGGCGCGAAGGCTATGAAGTGGCGGTCGGCCGGCCTCGCGTAATCACCCGGACGGTCAACGGGGAATTGCAGGAACCTTTCGAAATGCTGACGCTGGACCTGGAAGAAAGCCACCAGGGCCCGGTCATGGAATCACTCGCCATCCGCCGTGGCGAAATGGTCGACATGGTGCCGGACGGTCGCGGGCGGGTACGCCTGGATTACCGCATCCCGGCACGCGGCCTGATCGGCTTCCAGGGCGAGTTTCTGAACCTCACCCGTGGCAGCGGCCTGATGAGTCACGTGTTCGACGCCTATGCTCCCTGGCGCGGCGACATCCCGGGCCGCAGGAACGGCGTGCTCGTGTCGCAGGACACCGGCGATGCCGTTGCGTTTTCGCTGTTCAACCTGCAGGAACGCGGAAAACTCTTCGTTTCGCCGGGCGAGCGCATCTATGAGGGCATGATCGTAGGCATCCACAGCCGCGACAACGACCTTATCGTAAACCCGATCAAGACCAAGAAGCTCACCAACATCCGCTCGGCGGGCAAGGACGAAAACATCATCCTCGTTCCCCCGATCCGGCTGACCCTTGAGTACGCGGTCGAGTTCATCGAGGAAGACGAACTCGTCGAAGTCACGCCCAAGACGATCCGGGTACGCAAGCGCCACCTCACCGAAGGCGAGCGCAAGAGGGCGAGCCGCGCAGTCGCCTGACGTCTTGCCCCCGAACCCGCGGAGCGCCGAAAACAGCGGCAGATTCTGTTCTTCGGGGCAGACACGCAGCGAAGCAGGAAGTCCGGCATGACCCAGCGCAGATAGTAACGTTTATGTTACTATCTGCGCATCGAAATCGCCCGGTGATCCCCTTCAGGGCACGTGCTTCAGCATGAAATCCCGGATCCGGTCGACGATACCCGGCAGCGCGAGATGGCGTACGCCTTCCGGCGTTTCCACGTCGTGGACCCATTCGCGGATGCATTCGGAATTCGGGGCGAGTCGCGCGAGCTCCAGCCCGATCTCGGGCGGGTGCCACTGGTCGTGACCCGGGAGCACGAGCATGGGCGTCTGGCAGCCCTGTATGAACTCCCGCGTGACTGACGGGATGAAGTCCCGCTCATAGAGGTTCCATGCGAACTGGTCGAGGACCGCCTCCGTGACTTCGGGATGGTTGCGGTGCGTGCTGACCCATTGTTCAAAACTCGGCCGCCGTCCCTTATAGGGCCCGATGCGCCCGCTCGGCGTGGCGTGCACCGCGGCGCTGACGCGCCAGGGCTGCGTCTGCATCAGATGGAGCGAAAACGAGGGACCGATACAGTGCCCGAGCACGTGGCAGCGCTCAATGCCGAGATGATCCAGAAGACGGATGTGGTCCGTGGTGTAGGAATGCCATCCGTCCTCAATGGTGATCGGCGCCCAGGATTCCCCCGCATTGCGAATATCAAGTGCGATCAGGCGGAAATCCTTTGCAAAATCCACTGTGGCGTCAAACGCCGTGATCGTGTGCCAGGCATCGACCGACGAATTGAGCGAGCCCCCCGAGAACAACAGCACCGGATAGCCTGAGCCGAATTCCTCATAGTGGATCGTGACGCGATCGTAGTTCAGAAGCGGCATGTCCCTCCCCCTCCTTGTTCATGTGCGATTGACCTGCCGAACGATAGCGCAATCCGGCACCGACAATCCACCTCTTGCACGGTGCGGCGATGGACGCTACCGGATGCACGCCTGTAACATCGCCTTCCGACTAGGGCGCTGGAGACAGGAATGGACCGCAGACTCATGATTGCCGCACATTGGTTCCTTGCCGCAGCAACATTATTCGCTGGCAGCAGCGTGTCGGCCCAGGATTTTCCCAATCGCCCGATTCGCGTGATCGTGACAAACTCCCCCGGGACAACCTCCGATGCACTGGCCCGCGTGCTCGCGCCCGCGATGTCGCGGTTCCTGTCGCAGCCGGTGGTCGTAGAGAACAAGGCGGGCGCTGGCAACCTGATCGGCTTCGAATACGTGGCCAAGCAGGTCCCGGCGGACGGCTATACCGTTGCGCTGATTACGATCCCCTCGCTCGTTACGCTGCCGCTGACAGTAAAAGACCTGCGCTTTGACCCGCTGAAGGATCTCCCGCCGTTTATCGGACTGGCGAAGTCCAGACTGGTCCTCGCCTCGTCCACCTCGCAACCGTGGAAGAGCTTCAACGATATGCTCACCTACGGCAAGGCAAACCCCGGGAAGCTCAACTATGGCTCGGCAGACGCCGCCACCAGAATTCTCGCGGAAGCTATCCTGCGCAGGGTCGGAATCAGCGCAGTGAACGTTCCCTACAAGTCCACCGCGCCCTATGTACAGGCTGTCATCGCGAGCGAAGTGAACTTCGCCCTGATTTCCGCGCCTCAGGCGATCGCCGCGCCCGATCGTATCCGCGTGCTTGCGGTCACTGGCGATCGACCGAGTGCGGCGTTGCCGGGTGTGCCCACCTTCGCCGAACTTGGGCACCCGCAGATTCGCGGCATCGGCCTGTCGATGAATGGCCCGGCGGGAATGCCGAAAGCGGCGATCGAAAAGCTTTCCGCCGCAGCCGCATTCGCAATGGAACAAGCTGACGTTAAGGCCCTGTTTGAAAAGGCGAATTTTGATATCGCCCTGCAATCCGCCGATGAGATCACCAAGGGCATAGCCGAGGAATCACGACTCTTTGCGGATGTCGCCAAACAGGTCGGTATCCAGCCTCAGTAGCGCGGAGGGACTCGCCGCAAGCGTCGGAGATGAGCCCGAGCCTCCGGGCACCCCTGTCATCGCGCTGTAACAGTCCGGAAACATACTGGCGTCCTATCCCCCATGGAGACAATGTCATGAAATCCGCCGGTACGCTTGCTCTGGTCGGCCTCGTCGGCCTGACCACCGCCAACCTCGCACATGCCCAGATCGTGAAGCTGGACGGCTCCTCGACTGTTTATCCCATTTCCGAGGCCGTGGCCGAGGAGTTCCAGAAATCCAAGAAGAACGCGATCAAGGTGACGGTCGGCATCTCCGGCACCGGTGGCGGCTTCAAGAAGTTCTGCCGTGGCGAGACCGACATTTCGAATGCCTCACGTCCGATTCTCAAATCGGAAATGGCCGAGTGCGCGAAAGCCGGCATCAAGTACTACGAAATCCCGGTCGCTTTCGACGCCCTCACGGTTGTTGTCAACCCGAAAAATCCTGTCAAGCAGCTTACGGTGCCGGAACTGAAAACCATGTGGGAGCCTTCCGCCCAGGGCAAGGTAACGAAGTGGAATCAGATCAACCCGGCCTTTGCCGATGCTCCTCTGAAACTGTTCGGGCCGGGCGCCGACTCCGGTACCTTCGACTACTTCACGGAAGCGATCAACGGCAAATCAAAAGCTTCGCGCGGAGACTTTACGGCCTCAGAAGATGACAATGTACTGGTCCAGGGCGTTCAGCGTGACACCGGGGCGCTGGCATACTTTGGTTTTGCGTATTACTCAGAGAACAAGGACAAGCTGAAGGCCGTGGCGATTGTTGATCCGAAAACCGGCAAGGCTGTCGAGCCGTCGGAGAAGACCGTCATCGACGGCAGCTACCAGCCGCTCGCGCGCCCGATTTTTGTCTATGTGAGCGAATCTGCGTACAAAAAAGCGGATGTCGCGGAGTTCGTCGCTTTCTACCTGAAGAATGCCGCCAAGCTCTCCAAGGACGTGAAGTACGTTCCCCTGCCGCAAAAGGCATACGACATGGCTAGCGATCACCTCAAGAAGGGCAAGCTCGGTACGGTATTCGGCGGCGAGGCCGAAGTCGGTGTCCGTATCGAGGATCTTCTGGCACGCGAAGCAAAGATGTAAGTGATCGTGAGCGCGAACGCCACCGCTACAGGTAACGTCAGTGCGCGTCTCGCGCGACGCGGCAGCCGGCATATCATGGAGCGCCTCATCGAGGCAGTCCTGTTTGCCGCTGCCGCGGTTTCCGTTTTCACCACCCTCGGAATCGTCTACATCCTAGTTTCCGAGTCGGTAGAGTTCTTCAAGCAGGTTCCGATACTCGATTTTCTTACCGACACCCAGTGGACGCCGCTCTTCAGCGACCCCCACTTCGGCATCATGGTCCTGCTTTCCGGGACGGCGGTAACTTCGTTGATCGCGCTTGCCGTCGCGATTCCGCTCGGTACGACGATCGCCATCTATCTTTCGGAGTTCGCGACGCCGCGCACGCGCGAATTTACCAAGCCCGTTCTTGAACTGCTGTCCGGCATTCCTACGGTTGTGTTCGGCTACTTTGCCCTAAATTTCGTTACCCCGCTGCTCCAGCAGTTTGTGCCCGGGCTGCCGGGGTTCAACATGCTCTCGGCGAGCATCGTCATGGGCATCATGATCACGCCCATCATCAGTTCTATTTCCGAGGACGCCATGCGCGCCGTACCGATGGCCTTGCGCGAAGGCTCCTACGCAATGGGTGCGACGCGCCTGCAAACCGCGCTTCACGTGGTTGTCCCCGCAGCAATATCCGGCATCGCGGCGGCATATATCCTCGGTATTGCGCGCGCGGTCGGCGAGACCATGATCCTCGCAATTGCCGCTGGCATGCAGCCCAACCTTACCTGGGATCCACGAGAACCGGCCGCCACGATTACCGCGTTCATCGTACAGGTAGCCCTCGGCGACCTGCCGCACGGCTCCGTTGGCTACCTGACAATTTTCGCCGCAGGCCTGACCCTCATGCTGTTTACGCTCATATTCAACATTCTGGGCTTCTGGCTGCAGCGCAAATTCCGGGAGCGTTACTGACATGCCAGCCGATACGATTTCCAACGACGTCGGGTTGATACGGGCCGGCATCGCCTACAGGAAGCGCCTCGATCTGCTATTCGGTCTGCTCGGCATTGCCGCACTTGCGCTAGGCATGCTCACCATCGCGGCCCTGTTCACCGACATGATGATTGACGGCTGGCAGCGCCTCCGGCCCGAATTCTTTACGAACTTCCCCTCCCGACGCGCTGCCGGGGCCGGAATACTTTCCGCCTGGGTCGGTAGTCTGCTTGTGATGGTCGTCACGGCGGCGATGGCCGTCCCGCTCGGCGTGGCGGCCGGAATCTGGCTGGAGGAATACGCACCGAAGCACTGGATCACCGATGTCGTGGAAATCAACATCAACAACCTGGCGGGCGTCCCCTCCATCATCTACGGCCTCTTGGCGCTTGGCCTGTTCGTCTACACCTTTCACCTGGGACAGACCATACGCACAGCCGGGCTCACCCTGGCGCTACTGATCCTGCCTATGGTGATCGTAGCGACTCGCGAAGCAATCCGGTCCATCCCGCAGATGATTCGCGAGGGCGCATACGCGCTCGGCGCGACGAAGTGGCAGACTGTGCAGCATCACATCCTCCCGTATTCCATGCCCGGAATACTGACAGGCGTCATCATCGGCATGGCTCGCGCAATCGGTGAAACGGCGCCCATTGTTACGATTGGCGCACTTACTTTCATCGCTTTCCTTCCCCCCGCGCCGATTTCCGAAACATTGCCCTACATCAACTTCGAATGGCTGAAAGCGCCGTTCACCGTAATGCCCATACAGATATTCAGCTGGACTTCCCGCCCCGAGGCAGCTTTCCAGCAGAACGCGGCCGCAGCCGGCGCAGTGCTGGTCGCCATGACCTTGGCGATGAACGGCCTCGCAATCTGGCTCCGCTACCGCCTGCGCAAGAACATCAACTGGTGACCCGACCATGACCGATCTTTCTCCAGAAATCTCTGCTCCCGCGACTGCCGTGATACCAATGAAAGCGGAGGTGCGGAACTTCAACTTTTATTATGGCGACTTCCATGCCCTGAAAGACGTTGCGATGCCGCTCTATGACCGCAAGGTCACGGCGCTGATCGGCCCTTCAGGCTGTGGCAAGAGCACCCTTTTGCGGTCCTTCAACCGCATGCACGATCTCTATGCAGGCACCCGCTACGAGGGAGAGATCGTTCTGCACCCGGACGAGACCAATCTGCTCGACCCGCGCGTAGACCCGATCGAAGTCCGCATGCGGCTTTCCATGGTTTTCCAGAAGCCGAATCCATTCCCGAAATCGATTTACGAGAATGTTGCCTATGGTCTGAAAGTACGCGGCATCCGCAAACGCTCGATACTCGATGACAAGGTTGAGGAAGCGCTGACGAACGCGGCTCTGTGGGGCGAGGTGAAGCACCGGCTGAACGACATGGCCTTCGCCCTCTCCGGTGGCCAGCAGCAGCGCATGTGCATTGCGCGGGCGCTTGCAACCGATCCCGAGATTCTTCTGTTTGACGAACCGACCTCCGCGCTCGATCCGATCGCCACAGCGAGTATCGAGGAGCTGATCAACGAATTGAAGCAGAAGGTCACGATACTCATCGTTACGCACAATATGCAGCAGGCGGCTCGCGTCTCGGATTTCACCGCCTACATGTACCTGGGCAAGCTGATCGAGTTCGGCAAGACCGATGAGATTTTCATCAAACCGCGCGACAAGCGCACCGAAGACTACATCACCGGCCGATTTGGCTGATTAGCGCGAACGAGGCCGATATGAACGAACACCTGTCCAGACAATTCGATACGGAACTCGACGAGATTCGGGCGCGCGTAACGCGCATGGGGGGTATGGTCGAGGAGCAGGTCCGGGCAGCCATGTCCGCATTTGCGGACGGCAACAGCGAACCCCTCGAAATGATTATCGCGCGGGACGCCGGCGTAGACGAAATGGAAATGTCGATCGACGCGGCCTGCATGAACGTGATCGCGCGGCGCCAGCCCACTGCGGTCGACCTGCGCATGGTCATGGCCGTCGGGAAAGTCGTCACTGACCTCGAACGGATCGGCGATGAGGCGAAGAAGATCGCCCGGGCGACGCGCAAGATACTGGAGCGTGGGCCCGCCGCGCATCTTGCCCAGGTTCTGGATGTGAAGCACACCGGCGAACAGGTCGCCGCGATGTTGAACGAAGTTCTGGATGCCTTCGTTCGGCTGGACGTGGAGGCTGCGGCACGCACGGTGCGCCGCGATACGGAAATTGACCAGCACTTCGAGGCCATCGCGCGACAGCTGATCACTTACATGATGGAAGACCCGCGCACCATCAGCAACGCGCTCGACATCGTCTTCATTGCAAAGTCTCTGGAGCGGATTGGCGATCACTGCACGAATATCGCAGAAGACGTTGTCTACATTGCAAAGGGCCGCGACGTGCGGCATATCGGCATCGAGGGGCTGGAGCGGGAAGTCCAGAGGGGATGAGTCGGCCGTCCAGCGTCCTGGTAGTGGAGGACGATCCCGCGATTCAGGAGTTGTTGCGGTACGCGCTAACGCAGGCGAACTTCGATGTGTGCATTGCCTCGACCGCCGAACTGGGCTTCGCGGAGATTCGCCGTGAGCTGCCGGCGGTAGTTCTTTTGGACCTGATGCTTCCGGGCATGTCGGGCGTGTCGCTCGCAAGGCAACTTCGCTCGGACCCGCGAACCCGTACACTTCCCATCATCATGGTGACTGCCAAGGCGGAGGAAGTCGACCGCGTCCAGGGTCTTGAGCTCGGCGCGGACGACTACGTCACCAAACCCTTTTCGCCAAGGGAGCTTGTTGCCAGAATACGGGCCGTTTTGCGCAGGCGCGCCCCCCATCTCGCCGGCGAGAGCATCGAGATCGGCCCGATCCGCCTGGATCCGCTCGCGCACGAGGTAAGCGTCGGGGGCACCCAGGTTAACCTCGGCCCCACGGAATTCGATTTGCTGCTCTACCTGATGAATCACCCGGACCGCGCCTTCACACGAGACCAGCTGCTGAACGTATTGCGCGGCGACCATCGCTACCTCGCTGATCGCACGATCGACGTCTATGTGCGGCGCCTGCGTGCCGGGCTCGGGCCCATAGGCGATTCCATGATCGAAACGATCCGCGGCACAGGCTACAAGCTCAAAAGCCGTCAGCAATGAGCGGCATCGCGGGCCTGGCCCTTGTCTGGGCGCTATCTGCCCTTGCCATTCTGCTGGCAGTGTTGCTCGCCATACAGGCACGCGAGCGCAGAGAATTGCGCGATTGGCTCGCCCATCCTTCCGGCCGCGACATACCTGATGGTAGCGGCGCGTGGCAGGAAATCTACTCTTTGCTGCAACGCTGGCGCAAGGAAGATCTCCGGGAGCGAAATGCGCTCACCAACTCTCTCGAACACTTCCGCCTGGCCGCACAGGCTCTGCCGGACGGTGTGGTCCTGCTCGACGATCAGGGCCGCATCGAGTGGCTCAACACAGCTGCCTGCGAACAGTTCGCCCTCGACATCAGTCGAGATATCGGGATTCTGATCGGGCAATTGATCAGGCAACGCGAATTCCATGAGTACCTGACTGCCTTTCAGCAGGACGCCAAGGCTGCCGAGTCGATTCAGCTGCGGTTTTCCGGGACCGGCGCGGAGCGCGTGTTCTCGCTGATGCTTCTTCCGTTCTCCGACTCGGGAATTCTGCTGCTTTCACGCGATATCACAGCGATGATGAAGACTGACATCATTCGTCGCGATTTCGTGGCGAACGTATCCCACGAACTGCGCACACCGCTCACGGTCATTTGCGGCTTCCTGGAGCAATTCGCCTCCGATACGCCGCCAACCGGTGAGATGGCCCGGCGATTCCTGCAACTGATGACGGAGCAGGCAACCCGCATGAACCGCCTCGTCTCCGATCTTCTCACTCTGTCCAGACTCGAGAACGACAGCCAACCTCCGCGCGACGAGACGATCGACATGCCCGCCTTGATCGATAACATCCTTGCCGAGGCAAAGGCATTGTCGAACGGGCGACACAGGCTGGATTCGGGCGAGATCTCCACGGTGAAACTGCGAGGGAACATGGAAGAGATCCGCAGTGCCGTGAGCAACCTTGTGTCAAATGCGGTGCGTTACACCCCGGAGGGAGGAACCGTAACGATAACCTGGCGCGATGAGGGCGGACGATCCGTTTTCGCGGTCCGGGACACTGGAATCGGCATCCAGAAAGAGCATCTTCCGCGCCTTACCGAGCGTTTCTACCGAGTCGACAAGGGGCGTTCTACGGCAACTGGTGGTACCGGACTAGGCCTCGCCATCGTCAAGCATGTCGTGGTTCGCCACGGCGGGTCGCTTAAGATCGACTCGGAGATCGGCAAAGGCAGCGTTTTCTCCGCAAGCTTCCCCGCGGACCGTCAGGCCTAGGCCGGTCGATTCTCCTGCCGCCAAGCTCGCGCCCGCGAGCTCAGACGTTGAACCGGAAGTGCATTACGTCCCCATCCCTGACGACGTATTCCTTTCCTTCTACCCTCATCTTCCCCACTTCCTTCGCCCCCTGCTCGCCCTTGCAGGCAACGAAGTCCTCATAGGCGATAACCTCGGCACGTATGAAGCCCTTCTCAAAGTCCGTATGGATCACGCCCGCTGCCTGGGGTGCAGTAGCGCCTACGGGGACCGTCCAGGCACGTACCTCCTTCGGCCCGGCCGTGAAGTACGTCTGCAGCCCGAGCAAGGTATAGCCTGCACGGATCACGCGATTCAGGCCCGGCTCGTCCATACCCATGTCGGCAAGAAACATGGCCTTGTCTTCGTCCGGCATGTCCGCAATCTGGGCTTCAAGCGCGGCGCAGAGTGCGACCACCGGCGCGCCTTCACGCGTGGCGTACTCTTGCACAGCAGCAAGGTACGGGTTCTCCTCCGCCCTCTGATCGGCAATGTTCGCGATATAGAGGGTCGGCTTCATGGTGAGCAGGAAAAGTGGCCGCAGAACCTCCAGCTCTTCCTTCGAGAGATCTAGCATACGGGCCGGGCGACCTTGATCCAGGACCTTGAGTACCTTGTCGAGGACCAGCACCAGGCGGGCAGCCTCCTTGTCACCACCCGATTTCGCGAGCTTCGTGCTCTTGGAAAGCTGTTTCTCCACCGTCTGCAGGTCGGCGAGCGCCAACTCGGTGTTGATCGTTTCTATGTCTGCTATCGGGTCCACCTTGCCCGCCACATGGATGACGTTCGGATCCGCAAAGCACCGGACCACGTGCGCGATCGCATCCGTCTCTCTGATGTTGGCGAGAAACTGATTGCCCAGACCTTCGCCCTTCGAAGCGCCCGCGACGAGGCCTGCAATATCCACGAACTCCACCACCGCGGGCAGGAGCTTCTGCGGCTTCTCAATGCTGGCTAACGCGCCCAACCTTGAATCCGGCACTTCCACGATACCGACGTTCGGCTCGATGGTGCAGAATGGATAGTTCTCTGCTGCGATCGCCGACTTCGTCAGCGCGTTGAACAGGGTTGACTTGCCCACGTTCGGCAGTCCGACAATACCGCATTTCAGTCCCATGAATTTGTGCCTCGATGCACAGATGCGGCAACAGCCGCAGTGCGCGTTGCATGCAATAAAGGATGAATCACTACCGGGTGTGCAACTTCAACATCGCACCCTGAAGGTCGCCGGATAGACAGAGCGGCAGCACATCCAGCGTGCGCCCGATCGCTCCGTCAATCAGGTCACGGTCGGCCAACGACGGCTTGTGAAGCACGTAGTCCGCTACGAGATCGCGATCGCCTGGATGACCGATTCCAAAGCGCAATCTCCAGAAATCCCGTGAGCCAATGCGCGCACCGATGTCTTTGAGTCCGTTGTGTCCGCCTACGCCACCGCCCTGCTTCAGTTTGGCGACGCCCGGCTGAAAGTCCAGATCATCGTGTGCAACCAGAATTTCTTCTGGTGAGATGCGGAAGAACCCCGCGAGCAGGCTGACAGATCGTCCACTCAGATTCATGTACGTCTGCGGCATGAGAAGCCAGGTACCACTCGCCTCATGCCGGCCGAAATAGGCCTGGTACTTGGCATCCTTGCGCAGCGCAATGCCCTCGCGCGCGGCGAAGCGCTCGACCAGCCAGAAGCCGGCATTGTGACGCGTCGCCTCGTACTCCTTGCCGGGATTACCCAGCCCGACGAGCAAGCGGATGCCTGGCATGGCGATTCAGGGTCGTGTGAGGAAAGAGAGTGAACCGGCTTCAGGGCCGGAAAACCAAAAGGCGGGCACACAGGTGCGCCCGCCTCCGGGATTACTTCTTGTCCTTCGCGTCCTTCTTGTCGTCTCCAGCCTTGTCCGCCGCAGCCTGGGCCGTTGCTGGGACTTCGCCTGCGGGCGCTGCGACGTTCTCATCTTCAGCAACGACTGCCGGAAGCACGATCGCACAGACCACCGGGTTCTCCGCACGATGCAGGACCGCCTCGACGCCCTTGGGCAGAACGATATCCTTCACGTGGATCGAATCGCCCACTGACATGGCACCGAGGTCGACCTCGATGAACTCGGGAAGATCGTCCGGAAAGCAGGTGATATTCAACTCGTTCAGCACGTGACTGACAACGCCACCCTGCGTTTTGACGCCCGGCGCAGTATCCGTGTTCACGAAGTGGAGAGGCACCTTCATGTGGATCTTCTTGTCCTTCGACACGCGCTGGAAGTCCACATGCTGGACCTGTGACTTGAAGGGATGCATGTTGAACGAGCGAAGAAGCACCTGTTCGCGATTACCATCAAGGACCAAGTCGAGAATCGAGGCGTGGAAGGCCTCCTTCATCAGATTCTGGTGCAGATCCTTGTGATTCAGAACCACGGCCGTCGGCTCGCGATCACCTCCATAGACGATGCCGGGCACCTTGCCCGTACGGCGCAGACGGCGGCTCGCACCCGTTCCTTGCGCTGCGCGCATTTCCGCGCTGATTTCGATTTTCATGATGAGACTCCTTGTGTGATCCGCCGGATCCGCGACCAGACACCGGCGGGACTTCAAAAGGACGCGCCCGGCGGGCGCATCCAGAAACTGAGCAGCTGCTTCGCAGCCGCAGCGCTACTCGATGAAAAGCGAACTGACAGACTCCTCATTGAAGATGCGCAGGATAGTTTCCGCGAGCAATCCGGCAACGGACAGCTGACGGATCTTCCCGCAAGCGCGAGCGTCACTCGAGAGCGGAATCGTGTCAGTTACTACGAGCTCATCAATGTCAGAGCCGCGGATACGCTCTACTGCGGGACCGGAAAGAACCGGATGGGTACAGTAGGCCACTACCTTCTTCGCACCCTCGCTCTTCAGTACCTGTGCCGCCTTCACAAGGGTACCTGCAGTATCCACCATGTCGTCCATGATGACGCAAGTACGGCCGTCGACCTCACCGATGATATTCATCACCTCGGATACGTTCGCCCTCGGACGACGCTTGTCGATGATTGCAAGGTCCGATTCGAGCCGCTTGGCCAGGGCGCGTGCGCGCACCACGCCGCCGACATCCGGCGAAACCACGATGACATCTTCATAGCGCTGCTTCCAGACGTCCCCGAGCAGCACCGGCGCGGCGTAGATATTGTCCACCGGAATATCGAAAAAGCCCTGAATCTGATCCGCATGCAGGTCCATCGTTAGAACGCGTGAGACACCAACCGACGTCAGCATGTTGGCTACAACCTTGGCACTGATTGCCACACGCGCCGAACGCGGACGCCGATCCTGGCGGGCGTACCCAAAATACGGGATCGCCGCGGTGACGCGCGCCGCTGAGGAGCGCTTCAAAGCGTCAACCATGATGAGCATTTCCATCAGGTTGTCATTGGTCGGCGCACAGGTCGACTGTAGGACGAACACGTCCTTCCCGCGCACGTTTTCGACGAGCTCCACCATCGACTCACCATCGGAAAATTTTCCGACAACAGCCCGCCCGAGGGAGATGTTCAGGTGCTTGACCACGTCCTGCGCAAGACGCGGATTGGCGCTACCGGTGAATACCATCAGGCGTTCGAGCGGTATGTTGGTCAGCTGGTTCACGCTCTGCCTCGGTTCCATGCTACGGAGAAATCGCCAAAAAACGGGTTCAACTACCCGATGTAACTACCTAATGGCTGGGGTGCTAGGATTCGAACCTAGGAATGCCGGAATCAAAATCCGGTGCCTTAACCAACTTGGCGACACCCCACCCGCGTCGCGCGGCCAATACACTCCGCCCGACGATTGCAATCTAACCTGCAGCGCGTTGATTCTGCTCCGGCATCATAGCCTGCAACGGATGCTCGTCCAGTCCGCGCGCCACAAAACCGTGCATGTCATGCGGAAGGCGCGCAACCACCGACCTCGCCTCCGTTTCACTTGCAAACCCGGCATACACACAGGCGCCGGAACCAGTCATTCGCGCGCCGGACACCTGCGATTTCAGCCAGAAAAGATGCCGAGCGACTTCCTCATACCGCCGCGTCACGACCGGCTCAAGATCATTTCTTCCAGAGCCCGCGAAAAAGGGCGGTATTGTGAGAGCTTTCGTATCCCGTGTCAACGCGGGATCTGAGAAGATTTCCTTTGTCGAAACTGATACTTGAGGCGTCAGCACCAGGTACCACTCCGGCGGCAGTTCAAGTACCTTCAGTCGCTCTCCGATGCCCTCACCGAGCGCGGGTCTGCCAAATACGAAGAACGGCACGTCGGCACCGAGTCCGGCCGCGAGAGTAGCGAGTTCGCGCGCAGGCATGTCGAGCTCCCACAACCGGTTGAGTACGATCAGCACAGTTGCGGCATCCGACGAGCCCCCGCCAAGTCCGCCGCCCACGGGCAGATTCTTCTCCAGCGCTATGTCGACGCCGCGCTCGTTCGCCCCCGGGATTTTCCGGGCATGCGCCCAGGCCTTGAGTGTGCGTGCGGCCCGCATGCAAAGGTCCTCGGCTTCGCTGACCCCGGGCAATTCGCGCACACGCCGAATCTCCCCTGACCGGTTCGCTTCAATCGCTACACGATCACAGCGATCGATCAGCCGGAACACGGTCTGCAACAGGTGATAGCCGTCGGCGCGCCGTCCGAGCACGTGCAGAAACAAATTCAACTTGGCGGGCGCGGGAAACTCTGTCACGGCTGTCCCGACTTTCCGCCTCGCGCAAAGGCAGGCCGGGTCCGCCATTCGGAGATCGCAACACGAAGTTCCACGGACTTCATACCCTGCGCTGCGCCTGGGTCCTGCACGTCGGGGTAGAAGAGCCGCATCTGCGCGGGAAGGCTCACGCCAGGCATCTCGCTGGTGTAGGTCAGATAATCCACGCGCCACCCCCCCTGGAACAGACTCCGCGGGCGGCCCTCGGCATCGCGCTCTATGCGCGCTCGCGACGACGCGGGGCTCGCTCGCCCCAGCACCCAATCGGCAAACCCTTTCAGGGGCAGCCGGAAACCGAGCACCTCTTCCGTAAGCGCCTCGGCATCCCTCCCCTCGAAACGCCGACCGTCGGCCAACACAAGGGATACCGCCTGTGCATCGCGCGTAATTTCAGCCAGCCCCTGCCCGAGCGGTGTCGTGATGAGCATGTCATCGCGCGCCCCGCCATGACGCCAGGTAAGTGTGCCCGAACCGGCCTCGCCACCATAGATCATGCCGAGCCTAGCGACGAGCTCGAACTCGACATCTTCGCCTGGCAGAGGGTCCGGCAGGCGAGCACAGCCACAAAGTACGCAGAAAAGTGCGAAGACCCAGTAGCGCATCGACGCGCCGGCCGCCTCAAACGCGATCATGCCAGCCTCAGGGCTTGAAGCGCCGAACAGTATTCCGGAGGAGGTCGCTTTCAGGATGATTTGCAAGCGAATCCTTCCACACACGCTCGGCCTCCGCACGCTGGCCCGCGACCCACAGAACCTCGCCGAGATGAGCTCCGATCTCGGCGTCCTGGCGTTCCTTCCAAGCGCGCGTGAGATGGACGATCGCAGCCTTGAAGTCACCCATCCGATAGAGGACCCATCCCAGACTGTCCAAGATGAACATGTCCTCCGGCGCCAGTTCCACGGCCTTTTCGATAAGCCTACGCGCCTCGGGCAGACGTACATTGCGATCAGCGAATGAGTAGCCAAGGGCGTTGTAGGCGTGCGCATTCTCCGGTTGCAACTGGATGAGACGGCGCAGATGCGCCTCCATCGCGTCGTGACGCTCTATTTTCTCGGCCGTAAGCGCGAGGTCATAGAGAATCTCGGGCTGGTCCGGTGTCTTCGCTAATGCCTCGTTCAGCAGGCCGAATGCTTCACTGGTGCGATTCGCGTCGCGCAACAATTGCGCCTCGGCGATGACGAATTGCGCCTGCTGCTCGGTGTTGGTCTGCGCCGCGTTGCGAAGGTAGGCACGCGCTTCGTCGAGCCTGCCAAGCTTCACGAGCGCCTGTGCAGTGCGCAGCCTCGCGGGTAGCGCACGCTCCCCTCGGGAGATACCCCTGTACCACTCGATCGCGCCGCTCCAGTCTTTACGCTCCTCCGCAATCTGCCCGAGCACAAATCGCGCCGCCGAAATATCCCGATATCCTGAATCGAGCACCCGCTTCATGCTCTGCTCAGCAATATCCAGGTCGCGCATCTGGAAGGCGAGAAGACCTGCCGCGTAGATGATCTCCGGCTCGCTTGAAGACGCCAGAAGCCGGTTGAATTCTCCACGTGCCTCGGGATAACGTTTCTCGCCAATCAGGGTGCGCGCATGTGCCAGACGCACCTCAAGCGCGTCCGGGTAGCGTGCCAGATGCGCCGCAAGACGCTCCGGGGCGCGCGCCGGCGAGTTGCGCTGCAATACCTGAGCCTCGAACAGCGCAGGCACCTCCCACGCCGGCCTGAGTTCCGCAGCACGGCGGATCGCATCCAGTGCGAGCGCCTCATTACGCGCGAGCATCGCTGCCTGCGCAAGAGCAAACTGCGCCTCCGCGATATCCGGATGTCGCTTGACAAGTTCCCTCACCACCGCAAGGTTGGCCGCCTTGTCCGGGTTGCTCGCAAGCAGCCGGCCCAGGCGCAGGAACACTCCCGCGGGACTGTCGCCGTCCAGTCCGATCAGCTTCGCAATATACGGCTCGGCTTCGCGAACGCGCTGCATGCTTACCAGCAGCACGGAAATGGTCTGCAGGGCCTGCGCGGAGCCCGGGTCGCTTTCATGCCAAACCTTGGCCGACTCGAGTGCGATATCCGAAATTCGAGCCTGGGTCGCGATCTCGACCGCCCTACGCGCAATGCGTGGGTCCTTGGTGCGCTTCGCCATCACGAGGTAGGTTTGGGCGGCAATACCGGCGTTTCCGCGCTGATTTGCGACCTCGCCAAGCAGAAACTGATAAAGGGTCTCGTTGGTGAGTTCCTGCAGCGGCAACCTGGGCTCGGACCTCAACTCCTCGACCTGTGCAGGTCCCCGCGGCGTCTCATCCTCGTCCTCGGACTGTGCCCACGCCGGCAGCACCGCAAGGCCGGCAACGAGCAGGGATCCGAGAGCGGCAGGTTTCAGTCGATGGCGGAATGACATGGCTAGGATGCAGGATCGTCCAGAACGGCAAGAGGTTCGGCGCGCTCCGCGCTATTCGCACCTTCTTCGGTTGAATGCGGCACGACTCGCCCGGCACACGGTGATTGCAGTCATCTTAGGTATATTCCACCGCCTGCACAAGCAGACACGCCAGCAGTTGCCTTAATTCAGCGGATCGTAAAAATGCCAGAACTCCCGGAAGTCGAAGTCACGCGCCTTGGGATCTCGCCTGCGGTGGTGGGACAGACCATCTCGGCGGTCACCGTGCGCCAGCCACGCCTGCGCTGGCCGGTGTCTCCAATTGTCGAGCGCCTCGCCGGCAGGCGCGTGAAGAACGTTACGCGGCGCGCGAAATACTTGATTTTCGACTGTGGGGATGGTGACTTGATCGTCCATCTCGGGATGTCGGGCAGCCTGCGGGTCGTGCCTGCTGACACGCCGGTTCGCAAGCACGACCACGTGGATATCCGCTTTGGCAAGGTGCTGCTGCGGCTGCACGACCCGCGCCGCTTCGGATCCGTACTCTGGGCGCCCCATGGCGAAACCCATCCGCTGCTTGCACACCTGGGCATCGAACCGCTGTCAGATGAACTTACCGGCACTCGCCTGCGCGCAATGGCCGTAGGTCATCGTGCCGCGATCAAGCAGTTCCTGATGGACGGGCGGCGAATCGTTGGAATCGGCAACATCTACGCGAATGAAAGTCTGTTCCTTGCGCGCATCAGTCCGTTCGCGCCCGCTGGACACATTTCCGTGGCACGCTGCGAGCGACTCGCTCTGGCGATTCGCACGACTCTCACCGGAGCGATCCGCGCGGGAGGATCCACCTTACGCGATTTCGTCGGAGGGGACGGAAAGCCCGGCTATTTCCAGCAGACCTACCAAGTATACGATCGTACCGGTGCACCTTGCCGCGCCTGCGGCAGCCCGGTCCGGCGCAGGGTGCAGGGGCAGCGGGCGACCTTCTACTGCGGTTCCTGCCAGCGCTAGGTCCGGAGGCCCAGTTTGACATTCAGGCGCTGCTGGACGAGCGGGTGAACGAACTTGGTCACGTCGCCCCCCAGTTTCGCGATCTCCCGAACCAAGGTGGCCGAAATGAACATATGCTGTTCAACAGGGGTCATGAACAGTGTCTCGATCTCCGGTCGAAGGTTCCGATTCATGCCCGCTAGCTGAAACTCGTATTCGAAATCTGACACCGCGCGCAGGCCGCGCATGATGACTCGCGCGTTGTGCTCGCGGGCGAATTCGATCAGGAGACCCGAGAAGCCGACCACTTCGACGTTCTTCAAGTCGCCGAGGACCTCGCGTGCAATCGTCACTCGCTCGTCAAGCGTGAACAGAGGCTGCTTGGCCTTGCTGTCCGCAACCCCGATGATCAGGGTCTCGAACAGCGTACTGCCCCGGCGGACAAGGTCCTCGTGCCCGCGCGTGAGCGGATCGAAGGTCCCGGGGTAGACGGCTCGTGTCATTGTTGTTTGCTCCATTGCCAGAGTTGGTAGCTTACCTGCCCCGCACGCTTGCGACGCAATTCCGTCCACCCCGCCCCCGGTTCCAAGGCTCGCGGCGATTCAAGATAGACAAGTGCTCCGTCCACAAGCCGCCCTGGCAAGTGTTCCAGCGTGCGTTCCCAGAGCCCTTTCCGAAAGGGCGGGTCGACGAAAACGATATCGAAGCATCCGTCGCCGCGCGCAAGAAAGTCGATCGCATCAGCGCGGCGAATTTCGACCTGCTCCGCGCCAAGTTCGGCCTTCGCTCGTTCGAGCATCTCGACTGCCTCCGAATCCGACTCGATCATCACTACCCGGCCCGCCCCTCGCGAGGCAGCTTCGAAACCGAGTGCCCCGCTACCGGCAAAGAGATCAAGACACAATTCCCCGGTAAGCGTCTGTCCCAGCCAGTTGAAAAGGGTCTCGCGCACTCTGTCCGGGGTCGGACGCAGGTCCGGCCGACTGGCAATTCGGAGGCGACGGCTACGCCAAGTCCCGCCAACGATGCGCAGTTCCTCTCGGGCGCGGGAACGCTGGAATTTCTCGGAAGACACGTCCAGGGTGGGTGCTTTGATAGAATGGAGTCCCACATCTTAGCGGTTCCCGCCGCGCTCCCGAGCAGAGCTTCCGTGTTTGGTATCGGCAACAAACCGCCAGAAAAGGGAGGCACGCCTCCCGGCGCCGCACCAGAGAAATCCTCATGGGCGAGCCGGTTGCGCGCGGGGATGTCACGTACCCGCGCGGCGATCGGCGGCGGTCTCGGGGCGCTCCTTGGCCGTCGACCGGTAGACGAGGCACTATTCGAGGAACTTGAAGCCACGTTGCTTGGCGCCGACTGTGGGGTCGACGCCACCCGCTTCCTGCTCGACCAACTTCGCCGGCGCGCCCGCACGGAGGACATTCGAGAGAGCGCAGCGCTGAAGGACGCCCTCAAGGAAGCCTTGATCGAACTGATAGCACCGCTCGAGCGGCGACTGGACATCGGGGCTGCGAGGCCCTGTGTCGTGATGATTGCCGGTGTGAACGGTAGCGGAAAGACCACTTCGATCGGCAAACTTACTAAATGGCTACAGGATCAGGGCTACAGCGTACTCCTTGCGGCCGGCGATACCTTTCGTGCTGCGGCTCGCGAACAACTGGTGACATGGGGCGAACGCAACGGCGTGCACGTGGTCTCCCAGGTGGGCGCGGATGCAAGCGCAGTTATGTTTGATGCCGTCGCCGCTGCGATTGCTCGCCATGTCGATGTGATGATTGCCGACACAGCTGGGCGCCTGCCCACTCAGCTCAATCTCATGGAGGAGATCCGCAAGGTGAGGCGCGTGATCGGAAAAGCGAAGCCCGGAGCGCCTCATGAGGTGCTTCTGATACTCGATGCGAACACCGGACAGAACACTCTTACACAGGTAAAGGCCTTTGACGAAGCACTTGGCCTCACCGGCCTCGTACTGACCAAGCTCGACGGCACCGCGCGCGGCGGGATCGTCGCCGCGCTGGCCTACGCAAGGCGCAGTGCGGCGCCCGGCCGGCCAGGCGGTCCAGTACCGCTTCTGTTCGTTGGCGTCGGCGAGGGCATCGACGATCTGCGCCCGTTCATTGCACGCGATTTTGTTGAGGCGCTGGTTGATTAGCTTCGACTCCGTTTCAAAACGCTATCCCGGCAATCGGGAGGCGCTCTCCAGAGTGACATTTTCCGTGGACAACGGAGAGATGATCTTCATTACGGGTCACTCTGGCGCGGGTAAGTCCACGTTGCTTAAGTTGATTCCCGCAATCGAGCGCCCTACGAGTGGCAGCGTCGTGGTACAGGGCCAGAACATCAGCGCAATGAAAGCGTCGGCGCTGCCGTATCTGCGTAGAAGCATCGGTGTGGTCTTCCAGGACCAGAAGCTGCTGCACGACCGTAACGTCTATGAAAATGTGATGCTTCCGCTCG
This sequence comes from uncultured Pseudomonadota bacterium, assembly GCA_903834835.1. Lineage (GTDB taxonomy): Bacteria > Pseudomonadota > Gammaproteobacteria > Burkholderiales > SG8-39 > CAILKO01. The sequence goes on from CAILKO010000035.1 coordinate 168,494, forward strand.
CGTTTTCTGACCACGCCCCCAAGGAGGCCGCCCGCCGCGCGCGCGCTGCGCTCGATAAAGTTGGCCTGCTCGACCGCGAGCTGTCGCACCCGATCCAGCTCTCCGGCGGCGAACAGCAGCGCCTTGCGATTGCTCGTGCGGTGGTGAACCGCCCGTCCATCCTCATCGCGGACGAACCTACCGCGAACCTGGACGACGACTCCGCACGCATTGTGATGGAGATATTCCTCAGCTTTCACCAGGTAGGCGTCACGATCCTGCTCGCTTCGCACGATCAGGCGATGATGCGCCGCTACGGCGGGCGTGTATTCGCGCTCGCGGGCGGGAAACTTACGGAAAGACCCGCGGAGGCGGCCGCATGAGATCCTGGTTGCGTCATCACCGCATGGCGTTCAACTCGGCAGCACGCAAGCTTGCGGCTCAGAAATCGGCGGCATTCGCGAGTGTGCTTGCGATCGGGATCGCAATCTCGCTTCCGCTCGCAGGCTACATTCTTCTCGAACCGCTGCGCGGGTTACTCGGGCGGGTGGCGCTTGAGCCCCAGTTGACGGTATTCATGAAGCAGTCTGCGAAGCGCGACGACGCCGATGCGCTGGGTCGCACGCTCCGCGGAGACGTCCGCATTGGCAGCGCAAGGCTTATTGCCAAGGAGGCGGCACTCAAGGAGTTGGCGAGCGTCGAGGGTATGGCCGATGTGGTGTCGGTTCTGGCGATCAATCCGCTGCCAGACGCCTACGTAGTCCGTGCTCGGGACACCGCCCCCGAGTCGATGGAGCGCCTCGCGAGCGAGTTGCAGGCACTTCCAGGCGTGGAGCGCGTGCATGCGGATAGCCTGTGGGCACGGCGGCTCGCCTCGATCGCCGCAATCGGCCGAGTCGCGTTGATGATCCTCTCCACGCTCCTTGGTTTCGGTCTTATTGCGGTGACCTTCAATACGATACGCCTTCAGATTCTTACCTTGCGCGACGAGATTGAGGTGTCAAAGCTCCTCGGCGCGACTGATGGCTACATCCGGCGCCCCTACTACTACCTCGGCGTGCTCCAGGGCGCTATCGGCGGCGCCATTGCCCTGATCATCGTCTTGACGGGCACCTACATCATGAATCTTGAGGTCGGCGTGCTCGCCGACTCTTACGGATCAAGCTTCCGGCTGCCCTTTCCGCCGCTAGCCGACGCGGTTTCGGTGATCGTTTACGCAGGCTTGCTTGGATGGCTCGGCGCCCATCTCTCCGTGAGTCGCCATCTACGGGACATTGAGCCGAGCTGAGTGAAAATCCCACTCATGGCAGCAAGCACAGATGGTTAGTGTTTGCTCACACCCAATATTTATATTATTTTTGTTTGGTTTCTACCGATAGCAAAACGCGAGCATTTCGGGGAAGGAATTAGCACTCCATATCGGAGAGTGCTAAAATGGGTCATATCCTTCTAAAGGAGCCCTACGATGACCTCGACAGCGATTCTGCCCTTCGCATCCCTCCCGGTGCCTTTGGCAGCGGGCAGCCTTGAGGCGTATATCCGGTCGGTCAATAGCCTCCCGCTACTAAGCTCTGAGGAAGAGCACCAGCTTGCCCAGCGCTATCTCGACAATAACGATCTTGAGGCGGCGCGCTCCCTCGTAATGTCCCACCTGAGGCTGGTGGTATCCATCGCGAGAAGTTATCTGGGCTACGGTCTGCCGCACGCTGATCTCATCCAGGAAGGCAACATCGGTCTGATGAAGGCCGTGAAGCGCTTTGACCCGGCACGCGGCGTGCGACTGGTGTCGTTCGCAATGTACTGGATCAAGGCCGAGATCCACGAGTACATTCTGCGCAACTGGCGCCTGGTGAAGATCGCCACGACCAAGGCCCAGCGCAAGCTGTTCTTCAATCTTCGCTCGATGAAGAAAAATCTCGGGACGATGAGCGCAGGCGATGTTGCGCATATTGCCGACACCCTCCATGTGAAGCCCGAGGAGGTCACCGAGATGGAAACCCGTCTGTCGGGCCAGGACATCTCCTTCGACGTCGAAGAAGACGACGAGGGCGGCTACGCGCCTGTTCAGTACCTCGCCGACCCGGATGCCGAGCCCTCACGCGTGATCGAAGGCGCGCAGATCAGCGCCCTGCGCAGCGCAAGCCTTGAGCGCGCTCTTGAGAGTCTCGATCCACGCAGCCGACGCATCGTCGAATCGCGCTGGCTGAGCGGCAAGGAACCTGCCACGTTGCACGAACTGGCGGTGGAGTTCGACGTGTCCGCCGAGCGGATCCGGCAGATCGAAGCCAAGGCGATGCAGAAGATGCGCAAGCTGATGCTGGACGCCGGAGCTGCCTGAGCAATTCGCCGGGGGTCAGCCGGATGCTTAGGCCTGCTCCCGGAGGAGCGTCCGGATATCCGTCACGAGATCCTCGCCAAGTCGCTCGTGACGCACGAACAGGCGCAGCCGTCCCTTGGCGTCGATTACGTAGGTCTGTGAACTGTGATCGATGCTGTAGCGCCCGGGTGATGAACCGGCCCGCTTCTCAAAGAATACCTTGAACTCTTTTGCGACCGCCCGAGTCGCATCAAGATCCCCGCTCAGCCCTAAAAAATCGGAATTGAACGCGGCGAGGTACTGCGCGATCAGCGCCGGCGAATCGCGCTCTGGATCCAGCGTGACGAACACCACCTGAACCCTTGCAGCATCGGCTCCGAGCTCTTTCAGTGCCGCGGACACCTGCCCGAGCGTTGTGGGGCATACATCCGGGCATTGAGTGAAGCCAAAGAACAGCACCACCACCTTACCCTTGAAATCCGCGAGCGAGCGCTGCCTGCCCGAAGTATCACGCAGTTCGAGCGTCTTGCCGTAGTTTGCCCCGGTAATGTCGGTGCTGCGAAATCTTTGCTCGCCCGCGCCGCACGCGGCCAGGCAAAGCATCAGCATCAGGAGCAGAGCACGCACCGGCCGTCAGCGCAGGTAATGATCGACTAGCAGGGCCGCGAACAGACCGGACAAGTACACCAGCGAATAGTTGAACGCGCGTCTGGCTAGCTGGTCTGAGTAGGATCGGTAGAGCGCAATCGCATACCAGAGATAGCCTGCACCTAGCGCGACTGCTGCGACGAAATAGATAAGGCCGCTCATGCGCACGACATAGGGCAGCATGCTGCAGCCGAACAGAACCATCGTATAAAGCAGTATCTGGAGCCGCGTGTACGGTTTACCGTGCGTGACCGGAAGCATCGGCAGTCCGCTGCGCACGTAGTCCTCGGTACGATAGAGGGCGAGAGACCAGAAGTGTGGAGGAGTCCATGCAAAGATGATGAGAAAGAGGTACATCGCGTCGCTCGTCACTTCACCCGTCACCGCCGCCCAGCCGAGTACGGGCGGCATTGCACCTGCTGCGCCGCCGATCACGATGTTCTGCGGCGTCGCGGGCTTGAGAAATACCGTATAGACGACCGCATAGCCGACAAACGTCGCCAGAGTGAGCCACATGGTGAGGGGGTTGACCAGGCGATAGAGCATCCACAGACCGAGACCGCCGATCACGCAGGAAAACACCATGGTCTGCTTCGCGGTCAAGATGCCGCTCGGAAGAGGCCTACCCTGGGTTCTGCGCATCAACGCGTCGGTCTTGTGCTCAATCAGGCAGTTCATCGCCGCAGCTGCGCCGGCGACCAGAGCAATACCCAGACCACCGAAGATCAGCACGCCCGGTGCAACCATTCCGGGCGTAGCAAGGAACATCCCAATGAGCGCAGTAAACACGATCAGCCACACCACACGCGGTTTGGTTAGCGCATAGTAGGCCCGCAGCTGGCGGATCAGGCCGCGGTCCGATTCTTCCGCTATCGTCGATGTGTTCACTTAGGTCCCGATACGGTGGGAACGACCTTGACCGAGCGGCTCGTTGGTGTTGGTTCCAAGCCACTGAATGCAAAGAAGTTTAGCACGACAAGCGAGCCAAGCAGCAGCGTTGCGCCAAGATTGTGGGCGGCTGCCACCGGCAGGGGCAGCCCGAGCAGAACAGTGAACATGCCGAGCGATAACTGAGCGATCAGCAGCCCCGCCACCCCAAGCGCAAGGCGGCGCAGTGGCGAAGCGAAAGCGCGATACAACACCCATGCAAACAACAACAGAACGAACAGAGCAAAAGCGCGGTGTACCCAATGGATCGCCGTAAGCGCGTCCAGCGGCAGCAGTTCGCCTCCAGCGGTCTGCCCAAGTTCACGAAACACGTGAAAAGAGTCGCTGAACGCCATGGCGGGCACGACCGCCCCGCGGCAAAGCGGAAAGTCGGGACATGCCAGCGCGGCGTAGTTGGCGCTCACCCAACCGCCGAGCGTGATCTGGACGCAGACGGCAAGCAGCCCGGCAAGTGCCGGAAAACGCAAGGTGCGGCTCTCGGGGGCCGGCCGCCAGTCACGCTCGGACACGTGAAACCAGACAAGAAGCGAAAACACCGTCAGACCACCCAGCAGGTGGGCGGTGACGATAGCCGGCTTCAAGAGCAGCGTCACGGTCCACATGCCGAGCGCCGCCTGAAACAGCACCGCAAGCAGGAGACAGCTCGCGACGATGCGTCGCCAACCCGATCCCCCACCGGGTCGCCAGGAGAGGATGAACAACCATGCGATCAGGATACCCAGAACACCAGCGAGGTAGCGGTGCCCCATCTCCTTCCATGCTTTCGCAAATGACACCGAACCGTGTTCACCGCCTTGCTCCGCAACCGCGCGCGCGATCTCGCTCGCCGCGTGAGCGGGAGTGGGTTTGCCATAGCAGCCCGGCCAATCAGGGCACCCGAGCCCTGCATCGGAAAGCCGCACATACGCACCGGCCACGATGACAACAAGGGCAAGGCAGGCCGCCGCAAGAGTTAGTGTGCGATGCAAATGCCCTCCTAGCCGAAAGCCGAATATTTCAAGAGCCGCTGCAGATCCTTAATCATCCCGGCAGGCTCGCTGCTTCGAGAGTAGCGCATCATCAGATTGCCGAGCGGATCCACGAGATAGATGAATGCGTTGAGATCGCTCGGTGTTCCGAACTGTGCCGGATCACCCACTGCACGCACGCGCGCGACCTGAGTCCCTTCTATTGCCTGCACCAGCCCGCCCTTTGGCATGGCTTCGTCCTGAAGCACCCACAGTCGAGCGATACGGTCCTGTTCCGCGCCCTGCGCCTTTCTTGCCTGCCGCATGATGTAGAGCTTCGCTTCGCACGCGCGATCGCATTCCGCGCGATCAAAACTGACCAGCACCCACTTGCCCTTCAGGGATTCAAATGCGGCACCCGCAAGAGGCCGCGGCCTAAGCAGCTCGCCATGATTGGCCGTGGCACCGGGTGCCAGGTCAAACAGGTAGGCAATCCAGCCGAGGACCATGGGCGCCGCACAAAACGCCGCAATCAAGAGCATCTTGACCCTGCCTCGTCTGCGCACGTCAGTCTCAGGCACGGGCCTTCCTTCTGAAGGACAGCACTACGAAAAGAATTGCGGACAGCAGAGCAAAGCAATACCACTGCACGGCGTAGGCAACGTTCTTATCCGCGCCTGAATCTTTACGCGGCCAAGTACGGTCGAGCCCGTCTGCCGTGTCCGTATGCTGCTCCAGAACAAAAGGGAGCATTGCACGGCCGCTCAGCCGCGCAAATTCGGCTATGGACAAGTTCTGCCTCACCCGGCTAGCGGGCGGCGTCCCGGGGGGCTGCAAGGCGTGCGACAGGGCATGCAACGTAACGCCCTCGATTTCTACCTCTGTATCCGGCGTAATAACGCTAGGTATGGCGTCACGGCGCGCACCCGCTGGGAGCCAGCCCCTCAGCACGAGAATGTTCATATCACTGCCTTTAAGACGGATCGGCGTGAGGACCTCGTAGCCGGGCTTGCCTCCGCGCGAACGGTTGTCGAGAAAGTAGGTGAACCCGGGATCGAATGTCCCTTTTAGGGCGATCCTGCGTCCGAGGTATCCACGGGGATCGATCCCCGCCGCGACTGCCGCCGCAGTCATCGCAAGTGCCGTTTGATTCATGGCTGCGTCGTGTTGAGCGCTCACCAGTCGCTTCTCCGCAGCCCGACGCATTTGCCAGTTCCCCAGCAGTACGGTTATCACGCACGCGGCCGCTGCGATCAGCAGGCCCGCGAGCGTCGGTCTGAACTCGCGCCCGCGAAGAATCAGCGACACCCGGAATACCACCCTTCGCGATGAATTACACTCGCTGCGGTAAAAACGCCGAACCCGTGCAGGATATCCATGCGGTATATCGTCATTGCGGCACTACTGCTGATCGTAGCCAGCCTTGCCTCGGCCCTAATCTTCGTCATGCGCGACCGGAGCGGTTCGAACCGCGCGCTATACGCGCTGGCGATCAGGGTCGGACTCTCGCTGACGCTATTCCTGTTTCTGATGGCCAGCTACTACTTCGGGTTGATCCCGGGGAAGCCGGGCTGACTCTGATCGGCGTACGCCCCGGTGACGGCGCGCCAACCGTATCCGGAGAGCGCCGTTCCTGCCCGGCTAGAGCCAGTAAACAAGCACGAACAGACCGAGCCAGACCACATCCACGAAGTGCCAATACCAGGCCACGGCCTCGAATGCGAAGTGATGGTCAGGTCTGAAGTGACCCTTCATGCAACGCACCAGCACGACCACCAGCATGATCGCACCCATGGTGACGTGGAAACCGTGGAAGCCCGTGAGCATGAAAAACGTCGAACCGTAAACGCCAGTCGACAGCTTGAGGTTCAACTCAGAATAGGCATGGCTGTATTCGTAGCCCTGCAACACGATGAACACCGCGCCGAGCGCTACCGTAAGAAACAGAAACAGGTTTAGCCGCCCCCGGTGATTCTCCTTCAGCGCGTGGTGTGCAATCGTCAGCGTCACACCCGAACTGAGCAACAGCAGCGTGTTGATCGCCGGAATTCCCCATGCCCCCATCGGCGTGAACTTCTCCGTGAATCCCGGTCCTGCGGACGGCCAGTGCTCAGTGAATCCTGGCCACAGGGTTTCGCTGTGAAGCATGCTCGCCAGGTCGGGGACGGATTGCACGCGCGCCCAGTAAAGCGCACCAAAGAACCCCGCGAAGAACATTACCTCGGAAAAAATGAACCAGCTCATCCCCCATCGGAAGGACAGGTCTTCCTGAGCCGCATACTTGCCACTCTCAGACTCGGCGATCACCGCGCCAAACCAGCGGAACAGCATGAACAGGATCAGCATCACACCAGATGAAAACGCAATCCAGCCTGTCGACATGGAGTTCATGGCGAAAACGCCACCCAGCGCCATCAGGAAGAGGGCGATCGACCCCAGGATGGGCCATGCCATCGGTTGCGGTACGTAGTACTTCTGCCCGGCATGCGACGTGGTTTGCGCCATTTTTGAAGACTCCCTTAAATCCAGAATTTCCGTTTGTATCCGCCCGCAGCTACTTCAGCACCATGCGCACGACGAAAACGAGCGTCAGCACGAACAGCAGCGCAGCAAACATGCCTGCAGCGATGATCGCCCCGGGATGAACCGACTGCGTCTCGCGATCATGGTCTTCCTTTCGCCGCACGCCGATCGCCGCAAACAGCACCGTCTTGAGGACGTTCAGCATGCCGTGCCTTCCGGCCGGACCACGATCGCGCTCACGACGGACCATCCTTGCCCGCGACCTCGAAGAACGTGTACGACAGCGTGATCGTGTTGATGTCCGATGGAAGCTTGTCGTCGATTAGGAAGACGACTGGCATGCGCCGCGTTTCACCAGGTCCAAGCGTCTGCTGCCTGAAGCAGAAGCAGTCGAGCTTTTTCATGTGCGCCCCCGCAGTCGTCGGCCCGAAACTGGGCAAGGCCTGGCCGGTGACCGGCCTGTTGCGCAGATTGGTAATCTCGTACTCGACCGTCGTAAGCTCTCCCGGATGCACCTCGATATGGCGGGTCAGCGGCCTGAACTGCCATGGCAGATTATGCGCGTTCGCATCCAGTTCAATCACGACCTTGCGGGTGTAGTCGATCTGGGTATTACCGGTATCCCGAGCCTTGTCCACCAAGCGGTTGATGCCGAGCGCCTCGCAAAGCCGGTCATAGAGCGGGACCAGCGCGAAACCGAAGCCGAACATGATGGCGGCAACGATCGAAAGCCGTGTTAACAGCCTCCGGTTCGCGTTTCCCAGCGCAGTGGCAACAGCCTCACTCATCGACAATTCATCCGAGCAGCCAGTATTTCCCGATGATTCCGAAAAAAGTCACGAGCGCGATCGAAAGCAGAACCAGCGCAGTTCTCGCGTTTTTTCCCATGCTTCCTATTTCAGTACCGGCGGAGTCTCAAAGGAATGGTGCGGCGCCGGGGTCGGCAGGTGCGTCCACTCGAGCGAATCCGCACCTTCCCAGGGCATCTGGGGAGCCTTTTCGCCACTACGGATGGTCTTCAGCACGATGTAGAGGAGCAGCAGTTGCGTCAGACCAAAGCCGAAGGCGCCGATCGAACTGATCTTGTTCCACGTCTCGAACATCAGGTTGTAGTCCGGAATCCGGCGCGGCATCCCGGCGAGGCCCAGGAAATGCTGCACGAAGAAGATCATGTTGAAGAAAATCATCGACAGCCAGAAGTGCCATTTCCCGAGTGTCTCGTCGTACATCTTCCCGGTCCACTTGGGCAGCCAGAAGTACACGCCTGAGAAGGCCGAGAACAACGCACCGGCCACCATCACGTAGTGAAAATGCGCGACCACGTAGTAGGTTTCCTGCAGCTGAATATCCACCGGTGCGAGCGCAAGCACCAGGCCCGAGAAACCACCCAACGTGAACAGGAACAGGAATCCCAATGCGAACAGCATCGGTGTTTCAAACGTGAGCGAGCCCTGCCACATGGTGGCGACCCAGTTGAACACCTTCACACCGGTGGGCACCGCGATGAGGATTGTTGCGTACATGAAAAACAGCTGGGTCCCGATGGGCAGGCCCGTGACATACATGTGGTGTGCCCAGACGATGAACGACAGAATCGCGATCGCCGAGGTCGCATAGACCATCGATGCGTAGCCGAACAGCGGCTTGCGCGAAAAGGCCGGGATCACCTGAGAAATCACGCCGAAGGCGGGCAGCGCAATGATGTACACCTCAGGATGGCCGAAGAACCAGAAGATATGCTGGTAGAGAACGGGATCGCCGCCTCCCGCCGCATTGAAGAACGAAGTGCCGAAGTGCCGATCGGTAAGCGTCATGGTAACGGCACCTGCAAGAACAGGCATCGTGGCAATGAGGAGATAGCCGGTGATCAACCAGGTCCAGCAGAACAACGGCATGCGCATCAGGGTCATGCCGGGAGCGCGCATGTTGAGGATCGTCGTGACGATATTGATGGAGCCCATGATCGAGCTCATGCCGAGCAGGTGGACTGCAAAGATCGTCAGATCCATGCCCATGCCCATCTGGATGGTAAGTGGCGCGTAGAGCGTCCACCCAACGCCCGGCGCTCCGCCGGGCGTGAAGAAGGAAAGCACCAGCAGAGCACCCGCAAACGGCAGTATCCAGAAAGACCAGTTGTTCATCCGCGCGAACGCCATGTCTGGAGCGCCGATCTGCATCGGGATGAGCCAGTTGGCGAAGCCAACGAACGCCGGCATGATCGCGCCGAACACCATGATCAGGCCATGCATCGTTGTCATCTGGTTGAAGAACTCCGGCTGCACGAGCTGCAAGCCGGGCTGGAACAGCTCGGCGCGGATCACCAGCGCCATCACGCCTCCCACCAGGAACATGATGAAGCTGAACCACAGGTACATCGTGCCGATGTCCTTGTGATTGGTAGTCGTGATCCAGCGCATCAGGCCGGTGGGGCCATGGCCGTGATGGTCGTGATCGCCGTGCTCGTGGTCGCCGTGGCCGTGTGTATCCAGGACTGCGCTCATTCGTGTTCTCCTGATTCTTCGTGCGCGCGCCTACTTGCGGCGCGCCTTGACATCTGCTGGCTGCACCAGGGTGCCGGTATGGTTGCCCCAGGCATTGCGCTCATAGGTCACAACCGCCGCGATCTCGGTATCTGAAAGCTGCTTGCCGAACGCCGCCATCGAAGTGTTCGCCTTGCCGTTCAGCACGATGTCGATGTGTGCCTCCTTCGGACCGTTGGCGATCTTCGAACCATCCAGCGGCGGGAAGGCCGGGGGCGCACCCTTGCCGTTCGCCTGGTGGCAGGCGACGCAATTCGATTCGTAGACCTTCTGGCCACGCGCCTTCATATCGTCCATGGTCCATACCTTGTTCGGGTCGTCCGCCGCAGCCGCGGCCTTCTTTTTCTGATCCGCCGTCCACTGTGCGTACTCTTCCTGCCCAAGGACCTGCACAACGATAGGCATGAATCCATGGTCTTTGCCGCAAAGCTCTACGCACTGACCTCGGTAAGTGCCAGTCTTTTCCGCCCGGAACCATGTATCACGGATGAATCCGGGGATTGCATCCTGTTTGACTCCGAAAGCGGGAACACCCCAGGAATGGATCACGTCGGCAGCCGTCGTCAGAATGCGGACCTTCTTGCCCACCGGTACGACCAGCGGATTGTCCACCTCGAGCAGGTAGTGTTCACCTTTCTCGGCGGTGCCTTCGATCTGCTCGCGGGGTGTCGCCAGTACGGACAGGAAGCTGATTCCCTCGCCATCGCCTTTGATGTAGTCGTAGCCCCACTTCCATTGGTAACCCGTCGCCTTGATCGTGATGTCCGGGTTGCTGGTATCGCGCATCGCGACCAGCGACTTGGTTGCCGGCCAGGCGACGAAGATCAGGATGATGAAGGGGACGACCGTCCAGATCACCTCGACCGTGGTGTTCTCGTGGAACTGCGCAGCCTTGTGCCCCTTCGACTTCCGGTGCGCGAACACCGAATAGAACATCGCCGCAAACACACCGACGAAGATCACGATGACCAGAATCATCACGTAGTTGTGAAGCGTGTAGACCTCCTGGGTCAGACGAGTCACCCCGACAGGCATGTACCACTCTAGTGCCGCTGCGGTACCCGAAATCAATGCCAATAAGGCGGCCATCGCCCATCGCGCGGCGTGGATACGCGACTTGCTTGCCATCATCACCTCTTTTTCATTTCCCAGATTCTGTTGAGACCCGCAACGACCATGCCCCGATACGGTGCGCAAGCATCGCGATCCATCCCGAACCGGCAGCAAATCCCGGCTTGGCGTTCGATCCGAGAAGACTCCGATCTGATGTCAGACCCGGAATCTCCGCAAAAACCTTCCTGCCGCTGCCCGACTGCGGTCCGGAGAATCCCGGCACGGTCAGGCTGCCACCATGCGCCGCAGCATCGCGCAAGAGGCGCGCTAACTTACCACAGGAGCCCCTCCCTCACAATGAAAAGCCGAGTCAAATCCTCGGGTTCCCGCTGGAAAATCCAACAGCGCGATTGATTTGCATCAAGGCCCGCGACGGCGCAGGGCACTGAGATCAATTGTCGCAACGCCATCCGTGGCGCGTCCTCGGCGTGGCTTCTCCGCCGTCCAGGCGTGGCCATAGACGATCTCCGCCGTAACACTGATTCGTCCAGCATTTGCCCGCGTACCCAGACGCTCCTTCAGCGCACTCAGGTGCCCGCGCCCGCCCAGACCGCGCCCACCTGCGGCAAGCGCGGCAGTCTGTCCAGTCGCACGCAGCTCGCGCAGCAAGGTCTCCGGATCCGGATAACTGACCGTGATCTTCTCCATGTCCATCACCGGGGCCGAAAATCCCGCCTGCACGAGCCAGTCGCCAACGTCGTGCATGTCGGGAAAGACATGCGTGCGTCCTGGCGCGGCCTCACGCAGTTCGAGAAGCGTGTCCGGCCCGAGCAGGGTGAACATCACGAGGCCACCCGGGCGCAACACTCTGCGGAACTCCACAAGTCCGAGCGCGGGCTCTCGCATCCAGTGCAGCGCGAGATTCGACCAGATCAGGTCGAAGGCCCTTTCAGCAAACGGCAGCGCCGCAAGATCGGCGCACACCGCTCTCATGCCCCGACGGCCGAGCAGCGACGAGAGCCAGCCATCCTGCGCACGCGCCGCACGCAGCATCGCGAGCGAAAAGTCGAGCCCGATCACCTCGGAGCCGGGGTAGCGCTTGCGCAGCATCTGCGCATCGCGACCGGGCCCGCAGCCCGCATCGAGTATCCGCGCAGGCTCCAGCCTGAGGTAGTCGAGCCGGTCCCGCATCCGTGCTGAAACCTCCGCTTCGAGATGCGCGAATTCCGCGTAGCTGCGGGCGGCACGATCGAAATGCCGGCGCGATTGCGCCTGATCGACGGGCACGTGTTTGCGATGCTCTTCCATCCCGCAAGGTTAGCGCCTGTCCTCGGCAGCCACATCCGGGCGCCTTGCAGGAGACACGCCCGCTGGATTAGATTGCCGGCAAATGCTGAACGCCGTCGCCAGATTTACGTCCCGATTCGTAACCCTTGCGTTCGGCGGCAGTTGCTTCCTCTGCGGCGGGTCTTCGCGCGATGCGGCGGATCCGGCGCAGGTTCTGTGCGCTGCCTGCGAACATTCCCTCATGCCCCCGCCAGCCGGGCGCTGCCCGGTCTGTGCGTTGCGCACCCCGGGCGGCGAAACCTGCGGGCGCTGCATCGCAAAGCCCCCCGCCTTCGACGCCACGGTCTGTCTCTCGGACTACGATTTTCCTGCGGACGTGCTGGTGCAGGCACTCAAGTTCCGCGGCGAGCTCTCTCTTGCGGGTCTGTTCGGGCGCATGATCCGCAGCCGGATTGAGCCGGAAGCTCTTGCCGGTCCGGACTGCGTGGTACCGGTGCCGATTTCCGACTCGCGCATGCGCGAACGCGGTTTCAATCAGTCGATGGAGATCGCCCGTGCCATTGTTAGCGCGGGCGGGCCGCCGGTCGACGGTGCACTCGCGGTGCGGACGCGCGAGACCGCGCCGCAGGCGGGTCTGCCCTGGAAGGAGCGCGCGCGCAACCTGCGCGGCGCATTCCACTGCGATCCCCGGGCGCAGGGTCTGCGAGTGGCAGTGGTTGACGACGTCATGACGACAGGTTCCACCCTGGACGAACTGGCCGCGACGCTCAAATCAGCCGGGGCCCGGAGTGTCGTGAACTGGGTAGTCGCGCGCACGCCGGCGGCGGGCGCTTTCTGAGCCACTGCGTATCCATGTTCGACATCGTGCTCCACTGCCCGGAGATTCCGCCGAATACCGGCAACGTGATCCGGCTCACCGCGAATATCGGGGCGCGTCTGCATCTTGTTCGCCCGCTCGGGTTCACCATGGACGACAGGCAGCTGAAACGGGCCGGCCTCGACTACCATGAGTACGCGGACCTGCGCTGTCACGACGACTGGTCCGCCTGCCTCCGTGCGCTGCCGGGCCGACGATTCTTCGCGCTCACCACGCGCGCGAGGCAATCGTACGCAAGTGTGCGTTACGCGCCGGGAGACGTGCTCGTATTCGGTTCCGAGACGAGCGGCCTTCCGGCTGCCGTACTGGATGAGTTCCCTCCGGATCGCAAACTGCGCATCCCGATGCGGCCCGGCAATCGCAGCCTGAATCTATCCAACGCTGTCGCGGTCGTCGCCTACGAAGCGTGGCGCCAGCAGGGCTACGAAGGCTCGGTCTGAGCGACTGATTCCGCCGATTTGATCCCGCCCATTGGCCAATTTCCCCCTCAGGGCCGCGTCCACTCCTGGGCCCTGCGTAGATAGATCTGCGCGTCCGAGTGCAGCAACAGGCGCTCACCCGCCAGTTCACGCACTGCGGCACCCACCTTCTCCCGATAGTCGGCAGCGGTTGAATAGCGCTCCGCCAGCGAAAGCCTCGGATCACCGGCAAGGTCACGCTCGGCGCGCGTGCCGGCAAACGGGACGAAGCTTCCGTAACGGTCAGCGAGGGCACCTTCGGGCCAGGGTGCGCGATAGCAGTTCCATCCTGTGTGAGTGCCTAGGGGCGCACACAGGTCGGGTGTACGGATGCCGTCCGTCTCGAGGCCATCGGAATCAACCGCGCAAACCCTGGGCGCATACCGGAAGTCTGCAAATCGGGGCGCGATCCAGTCAGTGAGCGGCGCGACGTCGTTGCAATCGCCGGGCAGGACCAGCCCCGGCCATCGCGGAAAAGTCAGAGCCGTGGGACCGAGCAAGGTACCTGCCCCGATCGTTGGTACCCTGCTCTTCGGCGGCTCCCGCCCCGCCGTCACCCAATCGCACAAAGCAACCATCAGGGCCCTCAAGATGGGCGACGGGTCATGCGGGTTACAGGGATTCGCACAGGGCCCTCGGTCTGCGCTCGTCCCCGGACGCGCGTCGTGCTGCGTCCCTGCGACCAGATACACACGTGATCCTTCCGGCAGAGTGATGTCCCGCGTTGCGAGAGGATCGGTATGAAGCAGCGAAGCGCCCTTCTGCCAATATTCGGTCGACGTGTTGGTCTGAATGAAAAACGGATCGCACTCAGGATCGCCCAGCAAGCCTGCCTGAATCCCGCTCCACGGGTCAGTCAGCGATGCGTCCGAAAACGGAAACTCCTGTTCCGGGAAATCATGATCCTGGTGCCGGGTGCGCGTGCGCGACGGCTGCCCGAACAGCTCGTCCATGAATACGCGTCCCGCGCCAGCGACGTGCGAAAAAACGCCATCGAACACCTTGCGCCCGTATTCGTCGCGATTGAATCCCCGACCCACGTACCCTCGCAGAAACCGGCCGGCCTGCGAGATTCCCAGCGCGATCGCGTGCGTTACGCGACCCAGAACCGGCGCTCCGGCTGTGTCGTGACGCAGAAAACTCACCAGATCGCGCGTTGCGGCGTAGCCGGTGCCGAGCAGCCGCGCATTCGTCGCGGCATAGCGAATTTCGTAGAGCCAGCCCGGTTCCGGTCTGCGCCCTTCAGGCAGGAGGATGATGCTTTGCGCATCGGCGAAGCGCCACTCCTCTGACGCGAGCACCCGCCCGGGGTCGTCGACCCGTGCCCGCGCTGTAATCACAATCCGGGAGGCATCCCGGCTCGCCGGCCGGTAGGAAAGCCGGAATCGCTCGAGCATGCCATGACGGGTCTCGGAGACGAACTCCTCGCGGATGACCCGCACGAGCGGCGCGCCGTCTTCGACAACGAGCGGAGCTCGCAGAGCCAGCCCCGCCTCATCGGATGAAACCGTGGCGTCCCAGCCCGACCAGAGCATCGAGTAGCCCATCTCCAACGGGAGCGCGCTCCCCAGATGCCGTGCGTCCGCAAAAGTATTGGACTGCTCCAGTGCTCCGAAGAAGTAGGGAAAGGCAAGCTTCTTGCCGCGGTTGGTCGCCTCGTACAGGAGTCCGCCGCAACCCCGTTCCGCCTGCGCGGGTCGGAGGACCATGAACGGGGTGCTGTACTCGACCATGCCCGCAGCATTGCGCGCAGCGTAGCCCAGGCCAGGCAGGTTCCGGCTGGCCTGGTGCAACGGATCGATGACCCCGGTCGCAACGCCGGTTATGCACATATAGCGGCCCGCCGCACCAAAACTTGCGCCGCCGGCTACGTCCGATTCTTCGAGATCATCCAGCCGCGTGATCATGCGTGTCGCCCCGGTTACAAGTCGCAGGTGGCCGGCGAGGCGCACTGGCGCATCACCTGAAAGTATTAGTAACATATATGTTACTAATACTTTCAGCCAGCCAGAATATGCTCCCGCGTGACAGTGCCTCCCTCAGTACTCCATCTTCGGTTCCCGCGCGAGCAGTTCCTCGGCGGCGCGGGCAGGCGCAATGCTCCCATCGAGCACGCGGCAGACCGCTTCTGTAACCGGCATTTCAATATCCAGCTCCCGCGCGCGCTGCGCGACCGGCGCGGCGGAATTCACGCCCTCTGCGACGTGACCGAGCGCGGCGAGTATCGCCGCGAGCGGCTGGCCGCGCGCAAGCTCCAGACCGACGCGCCGGTTGCGGGAAAGGTCTCCGGTCGTGGTGAGGATGAGATCCCCGGCCCCCGCAAGTCCCATGAATGTTTGCGGACGCCCGCCGCTGGCCACACCGAGCCGCGTCATCTCGGCCAGGCCGCGCGTGATCAGCGCGGCGCGCGCGTTCTGGCCAAGTCCCAGTCCGTCGGATATGCCAACAGCGATCGCGAGTACGTTTTTCACCGCACCGGCGATCTCGACACCCGCCAGGTCGGTGCTGTGATAGATGCGCATCCGCCCGCCATGGAGCAGCACGGCCGCCTCGCGCGCAAAGGCTTCGTCCCGGGCGGCGAGTGTGAGGGCGCAGGGCAGCCCGCGCGCGACCTCGATCGCGAACGACGGGCCGGAAAGCACGCCATGTGAAACGGCTGCGCCCGCGGACGCGGCGAAAATTTCATGCGCGAGGCGACCGCTACCTCGCTCGAAACCCTTGGACAGCCAGACGACGGGCGCAAGCACGCCTCCCGGCGCGCAAGCCGATAGATCCGCGAGCAGCCCCGACAGTGCCGCAACCGGTGTCGCGAGGACAAGCAGACTGCTCGAGGCTGCGTGCGCGAGCTCTGCAGTCACGACCAACGACAACGGCAACTCGATCCCTGGCAGATAACGGTCATTGCGGCGGGATGCAGCCATCGTCCTGGCCTGGTCTGCATCGCGTGCCCAGAGGCGCGTCTCCATGCGACCCGCAAGCGCGCAGGCGAAGGCGGTGCCCCATGCGCCCGCGCCGAGTACCGCGATCGGTCCGCCCGTCAGCATCCCTGACGTGCTCTGCGGCACTCTGCGATTCTCAACATCTCAGAGTCCCCAGACCTGATTTGCTCTCAGGAAGCCGCCAGACCCGTCGCGGTGCTGGACCCGGATCCAGCCCTGCCCCGCGACCTCGACGAGCTCCAGCGCGAGAAACTGCACCGCACGAAAAGCAATGGGGGACGCGTCATCGGCCTTCTGGCGCACTTCCGCACCCGCCGCCGTGACAACGACCATGCGTTTGTCCGCGAGCCCCCGCCGCTCCACCCAGGAAAGCGCGCCGGTGTGATCGCGCACCTTGACCCAGGCCTCCAGGTTGACCACCACTTCCAGCGGATAGCCGGCCGAAAGAACGAACAGCGGCACGGCGGCTCTGGACGGCGCGTCGTAGAGGACCGTCGCATTCTGGGATACCGATCGGTACTCCACGGCCGAGGCGGTCACGCAGGCGCCCCAGAACGCGGAAACCGCAAGCAGCCGGATCAACCACGAGCCTCGCATATGTGCCCGGCGTGTCAGGAGGGCTGCTGCGCGGCGTCCGCGATCTGCTGCTGGCGCTGCATGTAGAGCGCCTCGAAGGAGACCGGCGCGAGCAGCACCGGCGGGAATCCGCCGCGCACCACCAGGTCGGACACCGTCTCGCGCACGTAGGGATAGAGAATATTCGGGCATGCGATCGCAAGCAGCGGCTCGATCTCGGCTTCCGGCATGCCGCGGAGGGTGAAGATCCCGGCTTGCGCAGCTTCGACCAGGAACAGGGTCTTGTCGGCGCCGCGCGCGGTGACCGTCACCGTTACCACCACCTCGAACATGCCCTCCGCGAGCATCGTTGCCTCGTTGTTGATCTGGACGTCGAGCTGAGGCGTCTCGGACTGCAGGAACACCTGCGGCGCGTTCGGCAGTTCGAGCGAAAGATCCTTGACGTAGATCTTCTCGATCTGGAAGCTTGGCTGCTGGGTCTGGGTTTCGGTCATGGCGGTTCAGTTCTCCTTGCTGGGCTGGGGTTCCTGCGTCCGAAGCAAGGCGTCCAGTTCGCCGGTTCGCTCCAGTTCATGCAGATCGTCGCATCCGCCTATATGGCGCTCGCCGATCCAGATCTGCGGTACCGTCCGCCGGCCGCTCAGGCGCATCATCTCCTCGCGACTGCCCTGCTCAAGGTCGGTCCGTATCTTGCGCAGGCTGGTCACGCCCTTGTGCAGCAACAGGCGTTCCGCCGCATGGCAGAACGGACAGGATGCCGTGCAGTACATGAGCACGTCGGTCATCTCATTTCTCCGTCGGCAGCCCCGCCTGTTTCCAGCCGCTGTAGCCGCCGGTAAGGTTCACGACTCGCTCGTACCCGAGCTTGCGGATCGCCTCCAGAGCACGCCCCGACCTGCCGTCGCCACCGCAGTAAACGACGATCGGCCGGTTCTTGTTCTTCGCAACCTCGGCGATACGGCGCTCGAGGTCGGCGGCCGCGATGTTCTTCGCGCCCGGCAGCCTGCCTTTCGCGTAGTCGGCGGGCTCACGCACATCGAGCACGATCGCGTCCTCCCGGTTGATCAATTGTGTCGCCTCAAGTGTGCTGACCCAGGGCCCGCCACTACTGCGCCGCAACAGCGGCCAGAGCAGCATGCCGCCGGAAACGAGTGCAATGCCGAACAGCAGAAGGTTCTTCTGGATGAATCCGATGAATTCCATGTTTTGTCTGAGGCCGCCCGGGTGATACGGCGCAGGCGCCGCGAGGAAAGAGATCGGTATTATAAAATAGGCCTCGTCTCCGCCAGCTTGCATTTGCCGCTCTCCAACATACCGTCCCCTCCCGCAAAGGCCTGCCCTTCCCATGCATAAACTCGTACTGCTGCGCCATGGCGAATCGACCTGGAACAAGGAAAACCGCTTCACAGGCTGGACCGACGTGGATTTGTCCGATCAGGGCCTGCGCGAAGCGAGCGCGGCCGGCGCGCTGCTCAAGGCCCAGGGCTACGATTTCGACCGCGCCTACAGCTCGGTGCTGAAGCGGGCGATCCGCACGCTCTGGATCACACTCGACCAGCTCGACCGGCTCTGGCTCCCGGTCGAAAAACACTGGCGACTCAACGAGCGCCACTATGGCGCGCTGCAGGGACTGAACAAGGCCGAGACGGCAGCAAAGTTCGGCGACGAACAGGTGCTCGTCTGGCGACGCAGCTACGATACGCCGCCCCCCACGCTGGCGGCGGACGATCCGCGCAACGCTGCCCGTGATCCGCGCTACGCGAGCCTCGCCGCAGGCGAGCTGCCCCTCACGGAGTGCCTCAAGGACACGGTCGCACGCGTGCTGCCGCTTTGGAACGGCACGATCGCGCCGCGCATCCGCGCGGGCGAGCGCGTGCTGATCGCCGCGCACGGAAATTCCCTGCGCGCACTCGTGAAGCACCTTGACAACGTGTCCGACGATGACATCATCGGACTCAACATTCCCACCGCTGCACCGCTCGTCTACGAACTGGACGACGCGCTGCGCCCGCTACGGCACTATTACCTCGGCGACGAGAAGGAAATTGCGGCGCGCGTCGCCTCGGTCGCCAGCCAGGGGAAGGCCGCCTGACACGGAAGCACGCCTCGCCGGCGCCGGAGCGCCCCGGAGGACGCATGCGTGCGGGCGTCCGGATCTGGCGGATCCTGCCGGGCGCGCTTGTGCTCCTCGGTGCCTTATCCGCAGGCGCCCAGGACGATGCTGGCGCCTCGCGCGAACGAGAACTGAAGGATCTGCGCGCGCGCATCGAGGCGCTCTCCTCCAGCCTGCAGGAAAAGGAGGCCTCACGGCGTGAAGCGCGCGACACCCTGCGCGAATCCGAGAAGGCAATCTCCGAGACCAACCGGCGCCTGCGCGCGCTCGAAGAGGAGTCGCGCCGCCTGCGCGCCGGCCTGCGCGGGCTCGATACGCGCGAAGCTGCGTTCACCGCGTCCTTGCAGGGACGCCAGGGCATCCTGGGCGTAATCCTCTCGGCGCACTACGCCGGGGCAGCGCCTGATGTCCTGCGCGTGCTGCTCTCGGGCCAGGATCCGCTGGACGCCGCGCGCAGGCTCACCTATCTGGAATACCTGTCGCGCGAGACCGCGCGCGAGATCGCCGCCGTACGGAAGGACCTCGCGTCGCTGGCCAGGCTCCGTACCGAACGCAAGGTGCAGGCGGAGCTGCTCGCCGAGAACTCGGAAGCCGAACGCAGCGACCGTGCGCGGATCGAATCGGAGCGACGCGCCCGCCGCGAGGTACTCGAGCGCATTGCCGGGGAAATTCGTCGCGGACGGCGCGAGATCGGCGCGCTGCAGGCGGACGAGACACGTCTTGCCCGACTGGTTGAAGAACTGGGCAAGATGCTCGCCGCCCGCAAGGCCGAGCGCCCCGCGCAGGCCGAGGCTCGTGTTCCCGGACCGGGCGGACCGTTTTCAAGGTTGCGCGGCCAACTCCGGTTGCCGGTGCGCGGCGAAATCCTGTCGCGCTTCGGCGCGCAGCGTGGCGGGGGCACCGGCAAGGGCATCTTCATCCGCGCCGACGAAGGCCTGCCGGTCAGGGCCGTGGCGGGGGGACAGGTGGTCTTCGCGGATTGGATGCGCGGTTTTGGCAACCTCCTCATCCTGGACCACGGCGAATCCTATCTATCCGTGTATGCGAATAACGAGTCCCTGCTCAAGAAGCCGGGCGACGGGGTCGCTGGGGGCGAGACGATCGCCACCGTCGGGTCGAGCGGCGGGAGCGAAAGATCGGGTTTATACTTTGAATTGAGACACCTCGGTAAGGCCTTCGACCCGGTCAGCTGGACACGCTAGCCGGCGCCCGGTCCCCGCCCCCTTGCAGGAACCCAACCACGGAACTCGATATGCGCAGCAAATTTCGCAATGCCGGTCTGGTGCTGATCGGCGCCATCGCGGGTGTGCTGATCAGCCTGAATTTCCAGGCGATCGCCGACAAGCCCGCGCGCCTGCCGCTGCCGATCGAGGAACTGCGCTCGTTCACCGAAGTCTTCGGCGCGATCAAGCAGAGTTACGTCGAACCGGTCGAGGACAAGAAGCTGATCACCGAAGCGATCAATGGCATGCTGACCGGTCTCGATCCGCATTCCGCCTACCTCGACGCCGAAGCGTTCAAGGAGCTCCAGGTGGGAACGCAGGGCCAGTTCGGCGGCCTCGGCATCGAGGTCGGCATGGAGGACGGTTTCGTCAAGGTTGTGTCGCCGATCGAGGACACGCCGGCGTTCCGCGCAGGCGTCAAACCGGGCGATCTGATCGTCAAGATCGACGAGACGCCCGTGAAGGGCATGTCTCTGAACGATGCGGTGAAGCGCATGCGGGGCAAGCCGGCCACCAACATCACGCTCACGATCGCGCGCAAGGGCGAACAGCAGCCCATCGTGCTCACTCTTACGCGTGCGGTGATCCGCGTGCAGAGCGTGAAATCGAAGATGTTCGAGCCGGGCTATGCCTGGGTGCGCGTCGCGCAGTTCCAGGAAGCAACTGCCGAAAACATGGTCAAGGCGATCGACGGCCTGTTCAAGCAGGGACCGGTAAAGGGCCTGGTGCTCGATCTGCGCAACGATCCCGGCGGTCTGCTGCACGGTGCCGTTGCGATCTCGGCCGCCTTCCTTCCCGCCAAGACACTTGTGGTGTCCACCGACGGGCGCACCGAGGATGCGAAACGCAAGTTTCTCGCTTCGCCGGACGATTACTCCCGAGGCGGGCGCGACGATGTGCTGCGCGCTCTCCCCGCGGCGGTGAAAACCGTTCCGATGGTCGTTCTGGTGAACGGCGGCTCCGCCTCGGCGTCCGAGATCGTGGCCGGCGCGCTGCAGGATCACAAGCGCGCGATCGTGATCGGCACGCAGACCTTCGGCAAAGGATCCGTGCAGACCATCATGCCACTCGGTAACAATACTGCGATCAAACTGACGACGGCGCGTTACTACACACCCTCGGGCCGCTCGATCCAGGCGCTCGGAATCATGCCTGACCTCGTGATCGAAGACCCGACGGCGCCGTCCGAGCGGCTGCGCGAGGCAGATCTGCAACGCCACCTCGAGAATGAACAGGCGAGGAACGAGCAGGCCAAGGCCGACCCGGGCAAGGCCGCGGACCCTCAGGAGAAGAAACCTGCAGTCCGCCCTCCTGCAGAACAGCAGAAACAGGTCGAACTCGGCTCGAAAGATGATTTCCAGCTGCTCCAGGCCGTCGCCTACCTGAAAGGCGAGCCGGTGAAGGGCCAGACACCGAAGCCGGTCGCGGAAAACAAATCCGGCAAGTAACCCGGTGGATGACGGGCAGTTACTGCGCTACAGCCGTCACATCCTCCTTCCCGAGATCGGGATCGAGGGTCAGGAACGCATCCGCGCCGCGAGCGTCCTGATCGTAGGCGCCGGGGGGCTGGGGTGCCCGGCGGCGCTCTACCTCGCAGCGAGCGGCGTCGGCCGGATCACGCTCGCCGATCCGGACGAAGTCGATCTCACGAATCTGCAACGTCAGATTCTCTACCGCACCGCCGACGTCGGCCTGAGCAAGACGGTTGCGGCACACGCAGCACTCATGCGGATCAATCCGGAGGTTTCGGTCATCACCATGCCCGCGCGACTGGAAGGCGGTGCGCTCCAGCACGCAGTCTCCGCGCACGACGTGGTGCTCGATTGTTCGGACAATTTCGCTACTCGCCATGCGGTGAACCGCTGCTGCGTCATGCAGCGGCGCCCGCTGGTCTCCGGCGCGGCCATACGGTTCGACGGCCAGTTGGCCGTGTTCGACGCGCGTAACGCCGATTCACCCTGCTATGCGTGCCTGTACGCCGAAGACAGCGACCCCGAAGAAGCGAACTGTGCGCTGATGGGCATCGTCGCACCGCTCGCTGGCGTGGTCGGCTCGCTGCAGGCGCTCGAAACGCTCAAGCTCATCGCACAGGCCGGCACGGTGAAAACCGGTCAGCTGCTGCTGATCGACGCATTGCAGGGAGACATGCGTACGGTGCGCATTCCGCGCGATCCGGACTGCAGCGTTTGCGGGCCGCGCCCGGACTGACCCGCCTCAGATCAGGCAGTGCCGCTGGGCCTGAAAGGCCTGCGCAGGCTTCCGGGTAAATCCGCTCTTCGCGTATTGGTGCAGACACCCGATCGCATAACGCACGAGTGCGCCCGCCTGAACGCCGTGTTCGACATCGCCGCCGGCCGTGCCTTCGGCGTTTGCCGCCGCGAGCCGCAATGCCTGCTTGAGCGTGGCCTCGAACCGGTCGAAAAACTGATTCATCCGGACCTGCAGGCGCTCGTGCTCTCCAACCAGCGCGTCACCCGTCATCACGCGCACCATGCCCGGATTCTTCTCCGCGAAGGCGAGCAACATCTCCAGCAGCTTGCCCACCTGCGCAGCTCCGTCGGCCTCGTCCTGCGCAATACGATTGGCAAGCGAGAACACCGTGTTCTCGACGAACTCGATCAGCCCCTCGTACATCTGGGCCTTGGACGCGAAATGCCGGTAGAGCGCGGCCTCGGACACATCCAGCCGCGCGGCGAGCGCAGCGGTAGTAATCCGCTCCCACTTCGGTGCCTCAAGCATCTCCGCGAGAGCCTTGAGGATCTCCAGCTTTCGTTCGCCTTTTACGCGCGGCATATCGACTCATTGAATGGCCGCCGGATTCTACGCCAAGGTGCGCGCCTCAGCCCCTGAAGAGGCGCTTCGGCAGCTCGGCGACCGAACCAAGACGGAGGTCCACATGGGCGGGCTTTCGCAACTCGCGGCTGATCCAGACCGTGCCCATTCCAAGCCGCTTGGCGGTCCGCAGGTTCTCCAGGTGATCGTCCACGAACGCGCAGCAGTGCGGGTCGAGATCGTGATCGCGCATCAGCCGGTGGAAGCCGTGCTGTCCCGGCTTTCCTCGGTAGCGGGCGTCCTCGATCGCGTAAACCGCGTCGAACATGCGCTCCGCCCCCATTACGCGCAGCACATCCGTTACATACTGACGCGGCGCATTCGAGAACACGATCCTGCGGCCGCCGAGGCGCCCAAGCGCGTGACGCAGCGAATTCTCGTGCACGACGAGATCGGCGAGCCCCGGAAAACGATGCGTCTCGCGCAGAAAGCGCTTCGGATCGGTCCCGTAGTGGCGCATCAACCCGTTCAGCGTGGTCCCGTAGCGTGTCCATAGCATGTAGCGGCGCTCGTTCGCCTCCCCCTCGTCGAGCCCGAACTCCCGCCGCAGGAAGTCGTTCATCTGACGGTGCATGGACGGGAAGATGTGCACCCGCGCGTCGTGCAGCGTGTTGTCCAGGTCGAATATCCAGACCCGGCGGTGGGGCGGAAGGGCGGCGATGCGCATCGGTGCAGGGTGTTCGCGCCGTTGCCGCGAGCGCTCAGCTGCTGCGGATGAGCGTGCCTACGCCCTGGTCCGTCAGCACCTCGAGCATGAGCGCGTGCGGCACGCGGCCATCAATGATGTGAACGCTGCGCACGCCGCTGCGCGCCGCTTCCAGCGCCGAGCCTATCTTCGGCAGCATGCCGCCCGAGAGCGTGCCGTTCTCCACCATCTCGTCGATCTGGCGCGGCGTGATGCCGGTCAGGAGCTTGCCTTGCTCGTCCAGCACGCCCGGCGTGTTCGTGAGCATGACGAGCTTCTCCGCGCCGAGCACCTGGGCGAGCTTGCCCGCCACGAGGTCCGCGTTGATGTTGTAGCTTTCCCCTTCGCGACCGATGCCGATCGGCGCGACCACAGGTATGAATCCGCCTGCCTCCAGCACCCTGATGACCGACGGATCGATCGCCTGTATGTCACCCACCTGGCCGATGTCGATGAATTCATTCGGGCTCTCGCGCGAGGGCATCATGAGCTTCTTTGCACGGATGAATCCGCCGTCCTGGCCGGTGAGACCGACTGCCTTGCCCCCCGCCTGGTTGATGAGAGTCACGATGTCCTTGTTCACTGCGCCGCCGAGCACCATTTCGACCACGTCCATCGTGGCTTCGTCGGTCACTCGCATGCCCTGAACAAACTCGCTCCGGATACCCAGCTCGGAGAGCAGCTTCTCGATCTGGGGTCCGCCGCCGTGCACGACGACCGGGTTGATCCCCACCAGCTTAAGCAGCACCACATCCCGCGCGAAGCTCGCCTTCAGCGCTTCGTCGATCATCGCGTTGCCGCCGAATTTCACGACGATGGTCTTGCCGTGGAATCGCTGTATGTAGGGCAGCGCTTCGGCGAGCGTGCGCGCCTTTGCGGAAGCCAGTTCGTTCTGCGCCTCGCTGCTCATCTGCGGTACCCCTGAAGATCGTTCCCGGAAGGACGCGCGATTCTAACCAATCGCGATGCGCGCCACGGTGCGCCGCAAGTGAAAAGGGCCGGAGAACCCGGCCCTTCCAGCCCGCTGACGGGTAGCCTGACGGGTGGCGTCAGTGAATCTCGATCCGGCGCGCGCTGTTCTCCGCACGCTTCGGCAGAACCAGATCCAGCACGCCGTCGCGGAATTTTGCCTCGACACCCGACTGATCGATCTCCTGGGGAAGCGTGAAGCTGCGCGCATACCGGCCGATCTGCCGCTCGGCGTGCAGCAATCGCTCTTCCTGCGACACCTCGCGCTCGCGCTTCACCTCGGCCGCGAGATTCACCTGCGCGCCTTCGATCGTGAGCTGGATGTCTTCCTTCCTGACGCCCGGGAGTTCCGCGCTCACCCTGTATGCCCCACCGGTTTCCGTGATGTCCAGACGCAGGCGCTGCGCCGCACGCTGCGGCAGCTCCCCCTGAACGACAGGCCTGACGAGAAAGCCGTTGAACAAATCGTCCACCAGGCTGGTGATCGGATCGTAACGCGAGTTGCTGGAAATGTTTGCCATGATCATTCCTTTCGATGAGTTCGAAACGCCACAACCGGCGGAAGCTGCGGCCTTGCGCAATGCGTTCATGCAGCGGAATCAGGCGCGCCCCGAATCCGCCGCGCGCCCGTCTGCCTTCAGCTTGAAGATGGGGCCCGGCGGAAAATTTTCAAGGCCTGCGAAGGCTCGGCGAATCAGAGAATGAAGCGCGCGAGGTCTTCGCTCGCAGCCAGCTCGCCGAGCCGGCTGTCGACGTACTGCGCATCGATCGCGACCGCGTCCGGACCACGCCTGCCCGCCTCGAAGGAGATCTCCTCGAGCAGCTTCTCGAGGACTGTATACAGACGGCGCGCCCCGATGTTCTCGGTCTGCTCGTTCACCGCATGCGCGATCTCGGCGATTCGCCGTATGGCCTCGGGCCGGAATTCGATATCCACACCCTCGGTCGCGACGAGCGACTGGTACTGCTTGAGGAGGCTCGCATCGGTACCAGTGAGTATGCGTTCGAAATCCTCCACCGACAGCGCGTTCAGTTCGACGCGGATCGGGAACCTGCCCTGCAACTCAGGAATCAGATCCGAGGGCCGCGACAGATGGAAAGCGCCCGATGCGATGAACAGAATATGATCCGTCTTCACCATTCCGTAGCGCGTGGATACCGTGGTCCCCTCCACGAGAGGCAGAAGGTCGCGCTGCACGCCCTGCCTTGAGACGTCCGCCCCCGCAAGCTCGCCGCGGCTCGCGATCTTGTCCATCTCGTCCAGGAACACGATGCCGTTCTGCTCGACGTTGGCGAGCGCCTTTGCTTTCAGGTCGTCGTCGCCGACGAGGCGCGCGGCCTCCTCCTCGATCAGCATTGCGCGTGCCTCGCGGATCTTCAGCTTGCGCGCCTTGCGCCGGCCGCCGGCCATGTTCTGGAACATGCCCTGGATCTGGCTGGTCAGCTCCTCCATCCCGGGCGGAGAGAGAATTTCCATCTGCGCGGGGGTGGCGGCCATTTCGATCTCGATTTCGCGCTCGTCCAGTTCCCCCTCGCGCAGTTTCTTGCGGAACTTCTGGCGCGTCGCGTTCTCTTCCGGTTGCGGCTCGCAATCGGCGATGAAGCCCGCACTCCGCGCGGGCGGCAGCAGCGCATCCAGAATCCGGTCTTCGGCGGTGTCCTCGGCACGCGCCCGCACCTTGCGCATCGCCTGCTCACGCGCCTGCTTCAATGCGGTTTCAACGAGATCACGAATGATCGTGTCGACATCCCGGCCGACATAGCCGACTTCGGTGAACTTGGTCGCCTCGACCTTGATGAAAGGCGCATCCGCCAGCCGCGCGAGGCGGCGCGCGATCTCCGTCTTCCCAACCCCGGTCGGACCGATCATCAGGATGTTCTTGGGCGTGATCTCGCTGCGCAGCGGTTCGGGGACCTGCTGCCTGCGCCAGCGATTGCGCAACGCGATCGCCACCGCCCGCTTGGCACGATCCTGCCCGACGATGTACTTGTCGAGCTCGTGCACGATCTCCGGAGGGGCCATCATTCGAGCACCTCGATCGTGCGCTGGTCATTGGTGTAGATGCACAGCTCGGCCGCGATCGCGAGCGAGCGCTCGACAACGTCGCGCGCAGAGAGCGACGTGTTCTGTACCAGCGCGCGCGCCGCGCTCTGGGCAAAGGCGCCGCCGGATCCGATCGCGACGATGCCATGCTCCGGTTCCAGCACGTCTCCGACACCGGTAATGATCAGGGAATGCTCCCGGTCCGCCACGGCGAGCATGGCCTCGAGCCTGCGCAGCGCCCGGTCGGTCCGCCAGTCCTTGGCGAGTTCCACCGCCGATCGCATGAGATTTCCCTGGTGCTTCTCGAGCTTCGCTTCGAAACGTTCGAACAGCGTAAAGGCGTCTGCCGTGCCCCCCGCGAAACCTGCCAGTATGCGGTCGTGATAAAGCCGGCGCACCTTCCGGGCGCCGCCCTTGACAACAATATTGCCGAGCGTCACCTGTCCGTCTCCGCCCAGTGCGACCGAGTCGCCGCGCCGCACGGAAAGTATGGTGGTGCCGTGAAAAGTTTCCTGCATGCTTGTCATCCGGTAGGCCTGCGGTTCGGGCGCACGGGACGTCCTCCGTGCCGCGGCGTCAGGATGACCGCGCACACCCTGCACCATTGGATATCGGGGCGCGCCCGAAAGATTGCAAGGCCCCCGGTGGCGCGCCGGTCAGGCCTGAAGGAAGTAACGTTACTTAACGATGCACTCTTCCAGGCCGGCGATGAACAGATCTTTCGGCAGACTCTTGCCGATGAACACCATGATCGATTCCTTCTTGTCCTTGCCCCAGGGCTTGCCCTCGTCACCCGCCATCTGCTGGTGCACCCCCTGGAAGACGATCCGGCGCGGGTTGCCGCGCAGCCAGAGCACGCCCTTGTAGCGCAGCATGTCCGGGCCGTAAATCTGGAGCATGCCCGAGAGGAACTGGTTCAGCCGCACTTCGTCGAAGGGCTTCGAAGAATTTCGGTAGACGAATGATTCCACCTCGTCATGGTGGCTGTGCTCTGCCTCGAGCAGGAAATCCGGCGCGAGCTCAAGCACTGCATTCAGATTGAACCCACGCAGGTCGAGAAGTTCGTTCAGCGGCGCCTCGCCGAAGTTCACCCGCCGCACCGGCGCGCGCGGATTCATGCGCCGGATGCGTGCGGTGAGTTTCGTCGCTTCCTCGTCGGTCACGAGGTCGGTCTTCGACATGAGAATGCGGTCGGCAAAGCCGATCTGCTGCTGCGCCTCGCGAAATTCGTCGAGCTGGGTCTCGGCGTGTTTCGCATCGACCAGTGTGAGTATGGAGTCGAGCAGGTAACTCTCGGCCACCAGCTCGTCGGTGAAGAACGTCTGGGCGACCGGCCCGGGATCGGCCATGCCGGTGGTCTCGATGATCACCCGGTCGAACTTCAATTCGCCCGCGTCGCGCCGCTCTTTCAGGGTGCCCAGAATGCGCACCAGGTCGCCGCGCACCGTGCAGCAGATGCAGCCGTTATTGGTCTCGATGATCTGCTCTTCGGTCCGCTCGAGGATCTCGTTGTCGACGCCGACCTCGCCGAACTCGTTCTCGATCACGGCGATCTTCTGTCCGTGGTCCTCCTTGAGGATGCGGTTCAGCAATGTGGTCTTGCCGCTGCCGAGAAAGCCGGTCAGGATCGTGACCGGGATCATGGATTCCTGTTGCATGGGTCGCCTGACGCTGGTGTGAAGGAAACCTGGATTTTATCCCGCGACAGCCCCTGACTAGGCGCGCACGAGCAGCAGTCCCTTCAGATAGTCGCCCTCGGGAAAGGCCAGCGCCACCGGATGGTCCGGAGCGGGACCGAAGCGCTCGATGATGCGTGCGTCCGCGCCCGCGTCCAGAGCCGCCCCCGCCACGATGGACTGGAAGAGTTCCGCCGACACGCCGCCGGAACAGGAAAATGTCGCCAGCAGGCCGCCAGGATTGAGCAGCTTGAAGGCGAGCAGGTTGATGTCCTTGTAAGCGCGCGCCGCATTCTTTGCCTGAGCGACCGTGGGCGCGAACTTCGGCGGATCGAGGATGATCAGATCGTAGCGGCGCGCGCGGTCCCGCAGGGTGCGCAGGTGAGAGAAAACGTCCGCTTCCTCGAAGCTGATGCGCGCCGCATCCAGCGAGTTCGCTGCCAGATTCTCGCGAGCCCCCGCGAGCGCCGCTGCCGAGCTATCGAGCGACAGCACCTCGCGCGCGCCGCCCGCAAGCGCCGAGATCGAGAAACCGCCCGTGTAGCAGAACGCGTCGAGCACCGAGCGCTCGGCCGCGAGCTGACGGATGCGCTGGCGATTCTCGCGCTGGTCAAGAAAGAATCCGGTCTTCTGGCCCTGCTCGACGTCGACGCGAAAATTAAGCCCGTACTCCACGATCGGACAGCGGCGAGCCTCGCGGTTTCCGCGCGCAAATCCGGTTCGCAACGGAAGTCCTTCGAGCGCGCGCACTTCCGCATCCGAACGTTCATAGACGGTCTCGAATCCGCTGAACTCCACCAGCGCGTCGAGCAGCGCCTCGCGCCAGCGCTCCGCGCCGGCGGACAGAAACTGCGCCACGAGAACGTCCGCGTAGCGGTCCACAATCAGGCCCGGCAGACCGTCGGATTCTCCGTGCACAAGGCGCATGGCATTGGTGTTTCGCGCCGCGGGCAGCATCGTGCGCAGGGCCAGCGCGCGCTCCACGCGGGCACGAAGGAAGGCCGCATCGATACGCTCCCGCTCATCGAAGGACCAGACACGCGCGCGGATCTGGGAGGAAGGGCTGTAGGCCGCGCGCGCGAGCACCGGCCCGCCCTCCACGCGCACTTCGACCGTCTCGCCTGTCTGCGGATCGCCCAGCACACGCTTTACCGCGCCCGAGAAAACCCATGGATGACGACGCTTGAGCGATTTGTCCCGCCCTGGGGCGAGCAGCAGCGTTGCGGCTTTGCCGGTCATGGTTTCTTTTCCTGCGGCGTGCCGCGACGCGCGCGTGGATGCGCCGCGTCGTAGACCTTGGCGAGCGCCTGGAAATCAAGGTGCGTATAGACCTGCGTCGTGGAGATGCTCGAATGTCCCATCATCTCCTGCACCGCGCGCAGATCCTGGGAGGACTGCAGTACGTGGGTGGCAAAGGAGTGGCGCAGCATGTGGGGGTGCAGCGCAGCGTCGATGCCGCGGCTGCGCGCCATCGCCTTCAGGCGACGGTTGACCTCGCTGCGCGCGATGCGTGCGCCGCGCAGTCCGACGAAGAGCGCGGGTTCCTCCGGCGCGGCGAGCATCGCGCGAGCACCCAGCCACGCTGCAAGCGCCTGGCGCGCGGCCGCACCGACCGGCACGCTGCGCTGCTTGCCGCCCTTGCCAAGCACGCGCACCTCGCCCTGAACGAGGTCCAGGCCGCCGTTCTGCGCATCGAGCCCGACCAGCTCGGCGAGGCGCAGCCCGGAGGAGTACATCAACTCGAACATCGCATGGTCGCGCAGCGCCTGCGGGGTGGACTCACCGGCTGGCGGCGCTTCGAGCAGGCGCTGCATCGCATCGACCGAGAGCGCCTTGGGCAGGGGTTTGCCCGAGCGCGGCGCGCGTACCGTCTGACAGGGATTCGACGCAAGACCGCGGTTGCGCACCATCCAGCGGTACAGTCCGCGCCACGCGGAGAGCGTGCCTGCAAGCGAGTTGCCCTTCGCGCCGGCGCCGTGCAGCGCGGCTACGAACCGGCGCACGCGCTGCGCCTCCAGCGAGGCAAGCGGCTGGCCATCCAGCAGACGCAGCAAGGCGTACAGGTCGCGCCGGTAGTTGTCCACCGTGCGCGGTGCGAGCCGGCGCTGATGCACGAGTACCTGCAGGTAGTCATCGACGAGCGCGCGCTCCGGATGCGCGGGCGCCTCCGCCACCGCCGCCGGAGAAACGGCTTTCAGAGCCGCGCTGCCACGCCCGCCGCGCACAGATCGCCTATCCGGAGAAGGTAGACGGTACCCATCTCGGCGTAGAAACGCGCGGCGTCTTCGCTGCCAAGCGCAAGCAGACCGAATACCGGTCCGCTGCCGAGCGGAATCAGCGCAAGCGAACGGATATGGCCAGTCGCCTCACCGAACCACGCGAGGAAGGGACTGTCTTCTGCCGCGCCGCAGCGCGGCTCGCCCATGGTTTCAGCATCGCGCCGCTGTGCCTCGGTGACCTGGCCTGCCTCGGCGAAATCCACCGGCACGGCCTTGCCCCACACACGCAACGCGGCATGCGGCACCGCGAAATCCTCGCGCAGATGAAGATAGAGCGCATTCGCAAGCGCAGGGAAATCGCGTGCCCCGACCAGCGCCGTCGCAAGGCGATGGACCTTCTGGCTGATCCCCTCATTCTCCTCGGCGAACTGAATCAGTTCGGCGAGCTTGGATTCCAGCAGGCGTGACTTCTCGCGCAGACCAGCAAGCTGGCGTTCGGACAGGGGAATCGCCCGGTCGCCGTAGGGGCTCGGCATCTGGATCGATTCGAGCAGCTCGGGATGCTGTGCGAAGAATTCGGGGTGCGCATTCAGGTACTCGGCGATGTTCTCGGGCGTCATGATGGAATCGGTTGTATCCGCTCGGCTATGCATGATCGCGATGGTACTGCATCGCGGCCCGCAGCCCCGAAGACACGCTCAGGGGACGAGTTCGACGCTGCCGTCGAAAACGCTCACCGCAGGCCCCTTCAGCAGAACCGGCGCGTCGCCGCCCGCCCAGGAGATCGTAAGCAGACCGCCGCGCGTCGCCACGCGCACCACAGGATCGAGCAGACCGCGTGCGATGCCCGAGACAGCGGCCGCGCACGCGCCGGTGCCGCAGGCGAGCGTTTCACCGGCACCGCGCTCCCAGACGCGCAACGCAATCTCCGCGCGCGAGCGAATCTGCATATAGCCCGCGTTCACGCGTTGCGGGAAGGCCGGGTGATGCTCGATGAGAGGACCTTCCACCGCAACCGGCGCGCGCGCCGTGTCCTCGACCAGCTGGACCGCGTGCGGGTTCCCCATCGACAGCACCGCGAGCTCGCGCTCCTGACCGCCGATCTCGAGTCGTTGCAGCATGCCCGGCCGTCCGGCCCCGGCGGCAATGAACGGGATACGCGCGTGGTCGAAGACCGGCGCCCCCATGTCCACGCTCACCTCGCCGTCCGCCTCGAGGCGCGGCATGATCGGTCCGGCAAGGGTTTCGACGCGGATCTCGCGCTTGTCCGTGAGCCCCTTGTCGTGCACATAGCGCACGAAACAGCGCGCGCCGTTGCCGCATTGCTCGACCTCGCCGCCGTCGGCGTTGAATATGCGGTAGCGGAAGTCCATGTCCGGGCGCGTGCTCGGCTCGACCACGAGTATCTGGTCACAGCCGACCCCGAAGTGCCGGTCGGCCAACCGGCGCAGCGCGTCGGCGCCGAGGGCGAACGGCGCGCGCGTGGCGTCGATCACTACAAAGTCGTTACCCGCGCCCTGCATCTTGGTGAAGGCGAGGCGGCTCACTGGAACTCTGCCGGGCGGGAGGGGTGCATGGGCGGATTCTATCGCCCGGCAACCGAGCGAGCGCCACGCGTCAATAGAAGCGCGCCTCGCCCGGGGGACGCGTCTTGAAGCGCTTGTGCATCCAGAAGTACTGCTCGGGCATCTCGATCACACGCGATTCGATATAGGCGTTCATGCGACGCGCGTCGGCGGCATCGTCGCCCGATGGGAAATCCCTCCAGGGCGGCTCGAACGTGACTCTGTACCCCCCGTGCGGCAGCATGCGCACCGTGCAGGGCAGCACCGGCGCGCGCGCGAGCCGGGCGAGCCGGCCGAGTGTCGGGACCGTCGCCGCCTGCACGCCGAAAAAGGGCACGAAGATGGATTCGTGCGGACCGAGGTCCTGATCGGGCATGTAGTAGAAGGTCCGCCCTTCTCGCAGACGACGCAGGACCGCGCGCACGCCATCCTGACGCGTGACGAGCACCTGCTCGCCGAAGCGCAGGCGACCGCGCAACAGGCGTTCGCCGAAGCGACGATTTTTCGCCTGGGTGTACATGCCCAGGCCGCGGATTTCCGGCGCGAGGCGGCATGCGGTCGCCTCCAGCCCCACAAAGTGCGGGGCGAGCACGATCAGCGGGCCGCCGGAGAGCGCGCGCAGGTGCTCGATGCCCTCGACACTGACCAGGCGCTCGATCCGGCGCCGCGACGACCACCACCAGATGCCGAGATCGACGAAGCTGCGACCGAAGGCGCGGAAATGCGCGCGCGCCAGGCGCTCGCGCTCCGCTGGCGGCATGCGCGGAAAGCACTTCTCGAGGTTGATTCGAGTGACCCGTCGGCGCTCCGGGACGAGCCAGTAGAGGAGCGTTCCGAACACATTGCCCGTCAGCACGATCACGCGCAGCGGCAGCAGCCGC
This sequence comes from uncultured Pseudomonadota bacterium, assembly GCA_903834835.1. Taxonomy (GTDB): domain Bacteria; phylum Pseudomonadota; class Gammaproteobacteria; order Burkholderiales; family SG8-39; genus CAILKO01. The sequence continues at coordinate 201,793 of CAILKO010000035.1, forward strand.
AGCAGCCAGAGCAATCCGATTACGAGGTACGTCATCCGCCCGGGTGCCGCGCACGCGGCTGCTTGTAGCGGTTGTAGCCCCACAGGTACTGCCCCGGGCAAAGCCTCACCATCGCTTCGAGCATGCGGTTCAGATGGCGTTCGGGCGTCTCACCCTCCTCGCGCGGATCCAGGGGACGCAGGTGGATCACGTAACCGCCGGCCGCTGGCAGGCGCTCGCCGAAAGCTAGAAAGACCGCGCAGTCGGGCCGTGCCGCGAGCTTCATGGCGAGCGTCATCGTATAGGCCGGACGGCCGAAGAATTCGGCCCAGGCGCCCTCGCCCTCGCCCGGCACCTGGTCCGGCAGCACGCCCACCGTCTCGCCGCGCCGCAGCGCCCCCAGCAATTCACGTACGCCGGAGAAATCCGCCGCCGCATGACGCAGATTGCGGCCCGAACGACCCTGCTCCAGAAAGGGCTGCAGGAAGCGCAGTCGCGGCGCCCGGTAGAGCACGGTGATCGGAAAGCGTGCTGCCGCGGCCTGCGCGGTGATCTCGAAACAACCCTGGTGTGGGGTAAGGAAGAGGATGCCCTTGCCTTCGCGCCTTGCTGCGTCGAGCAGCGCCTCGCCCTCGATGCGCTTCACCCAGCCGAGCACTTCCTCGCGCGGCCGCAGCCAGATCGCAGGGAGTTCCACCAGCATGCGCCCGACAGAAACGATCGCCGCGCGGCGCGTGGCGGCATCCGCATACCCGGCCTGGCGCAGGTTGCCACGCATCTGCCGGCGGTAACCCCGAGAAGCGAGGTACATGAGCCAGCCGAGCAGCGCACCGAGGACGTGCAGCACGCCGAGCGGCAGGCGCGCGCACGCACGAAACATCAGGCTCGCCAGCGATGACATCCGGATAGCTTATGCATCGTCGTTACGTACCGGGATTCCGCTCTGGCGGCCGTATCGGCCTGCGGCTATGGGGGGCAGACAATCTTTGATATCCTTCGGGCCTCTTCGAACCCCGGAAAACCCCGGAACAGGGCGCATCGAAAATGAGCGATTTTCTTTTTACGTCGGAATCGGTATCCGAAGGCCACCCGGACAAGGTCGCGGATCAGATCTCCGATGCGGTGCTCGACGCGATTCTAGCCAAGGACCCGCGCTCGCGCGTCGCGGCGGAAACGCTGGTGAAAGACAACCTCGTCGTGCTTGCCGGCGAGATCACGACCGGCGCGAAGGACATCGACTACCGCGACATCGCACGCAAGACCATCCGGCGCATCGGCTACACCGATCCGGACATCGGCTTTCACGCTGACACCGCCACGGTGGTCGTGGCCTATGGCGAGCAGTCCCAGCATATCGCCCAGGGCGTGGACGAAGGCAAAGGCCTCGATCTCGACCAGGGTGCGGGCGACCAGGGCCTCATGTTCGGCTATGCCTGCGACGAAACCCCGGCGCTGATGCCGATGGCGATCTACCTTTCCCATCGCCTGGTCGAGCGGCAGTCGGAAGTGCGTCGCGATGGCCGCCTGAAGTGGCTGCGCCCGGACGCGAAGTCCCAGGTCACGATCCGCTACACCGACGGCAGGCCGAGCGCGATCGAGACGGTAGTGCTCTCCACTCAGCACGCACCCGGCCTTACCCACGATCAGATCAAGGAAGCGGTGATCGAGACCATCATCAAGCCGGTGCTGCCGAAGGAACTCGTCAAGGGCAACATCAAGTTCCTCGTGAACCCGACTGGCGCGTTCGAGATCGGCGGCCCGAAGGGCGACTGCGGTCTCACCGGGCGCAAGATCATCGTCGACACCTACGGCGGCTCCGCGCCGCACGGTGGCGGCGCGTTTTCGGGCAAGGATCCCTCCAAGGTCGACCGCTCGGCTGCCTACGCGGCGCGCTACGTCGCGAAGAACATCGTCGCCGCCGGCCTCGCGAAGCAGTGCCTCGTCCAGGTGTCCTATGCGATCGGCGTCGCCCAGCCCACCAGTGTGATGGTCACCACCCAGGGCACCGGGAAGATCTCGGACGAGGCGCTCTCGAAACTCGTGCTCGCCAACTTCGATCTGCGGCCCAAGGGCATCATCAAGATGCTCGACCTGCTGCGCCCGATCTACGAGAAGACCGCTTCCTACGGCCACTTCGGCCGCGACGAGCCGGAGTTCACCTGGGAAGCCACCGACAAGGCGCTCGCGCTGAAGCAGGCCGCCTGAAGCCTTGGGACCACCCGCGCAGCGTGCGGGCGCGGCGACAGGAGGGCATTGGACCTTGAGGGACTAGATAGTAACATTTACGTTACTATCTAGTCCCTCAGTTCATCCTGGGCTCCCCTCGTCTCGCGCCCCGCGAGTACCGGGCAGCGCAACGCTCGCGAGCGCCAGTCCCGCCAGCATCCATACGATCACCGGCCCCGGCGGCAGATCCGCAGCAAGCGATGCCGCAAGCCCCAGCGCGTAACCAAGCGCCCCGAGCACATAGCCCGCGAGCGTTGGCACCCTCATGCGCCGCACCGCAAGCGCCGGCACGATGAGACTCGCGAACACGAGGTACACCCCAACGAGTTGCACCGAAGCCGTCACGCTGAGCGCAAAGGCAAGATAGAAGGCCACGCGCGCATGCCGCGCAGGCGCGAAGGCGCGCAGCGCCAACACCGCCGCGCTCACCGCCGCCATCGCCAGCAGCTGCGCGCGCGACACCCAGAGGATCTGCCCGACGAGCAGATCTTTCAGATGTTCCCCGCCGTGCGGGTTATTGGCGAGCACGAGCGTCGCACCGGTCGCCGCAAGCACGAACAGCGTCCCGATAAGTGCCTCCTGGATATCCGGCCAGCGCTTCTCCGTCCAGGTGAGAAGCAGCGCACCGCCGAGTGCCGCACCGAGCGCCGCAGCCTGTCCGGCGGCACTGCCCGCCTCCCAGCCTGCGAGCTCGGCACCGATCACGCCCAGGCCTGCCACCTGGGCGATTGCAAGATCGATGAACACGATCCCTCGGCCCAGCACCTGCAGACCAAGCGGCACATGGGTGGCGAGCACCAGCAGCCCCGCCACAAAGGCCGGCCCGATCAGGCTGAGGTCGAGGGCGACGTTCACAACGCAGCCTTCAACAGGCGCTCGACGATGTCGTCAAACCAGCTCGTGAGATCCCGGGCGGCCTCGCTGCCGCCGACCGAGAACGGCAGCATGACCGCCGGACGCTTCGCGCGCTCGGCAAACCACACTGATGCACGCGGATCGTTGTAGGACGTGCGCACCACCGCCTTCGCCGGACGGGCGCGCTGGGTTTCCAGCAACTGAGCCATGTGCCCCGTGCTCGGCTCGACCCCGGGCTTGGGTTCGAGGTAGCCCACGACCTCGATGCCGAGCCAGCGGAACAGATACGAGAATGCACGATGGTGCTCCACCACGCGCACGCCACGCAGCGGCGCCGCACGCGCCTCCCATCTGACGATTGCAGCCTTCCAGCGTGTCGCGAAAGCCTCTGCACGCTCGCGGTAGATCGCGGCACCCGCCGGATCGAGCTCCGCGAGTCTGCCTGCGAGCGCCACCGCGACTACAGCAATGTTGCGCGGATCGGTCTGCAGATGCGGATTGCCCTGTGCATGCACGTCACCATCGCTGCGATCGAGCCGCGCCGGCACGTCGATCAGGGTGACGAACTTCGCAGCCTCGAAATACGCCAGCCCGCCGGGCTGAATCTTTGCGTTGCCGGATTCGCGCGTGAGCAGCGGCAACCAGCCGGCTTCCAGCTCGGCGCCGGCGCACACCACCAGATCCGCGCGTCGCGCGGCTGCGATAAGGCTGGGCCGCGCCTGGATGTGGTGAACGTCCTGCATTGCGCTGGTCGCGTTGTAAATGTTTACCCGATCGGCGCCGAGCTCCTTTGCGAGCGCTCCCCATTCGGGCTCGCAGGCGAGCACGTTGAGCGCCGCGGCGGCAGGCGCGGTGGCGGCCAAAGAAACAGCGGCTGCAAGGCCGCACAGCAGTCGTTTGACGTTCAGCATCGCGTCTCTCCTTACCAGCTGTGCGCGCCATGCGCGCCCAGGCTGAGGATGTACTGCAGGAACAATTGATTGTCGGTCACCCCGGGGCGCGAGCGGTCGCGCGTGAACTGCAGCCGGAACCGGCTGAACTCGCTCGGCGACCAGTCGAGCATCGCGCTGCCTGCACCTGGCCGGTAGGCTGCAAGCGCCGGAAAGTCCGCCGCCGTCAACGCGCCGCTCGCAACCTGCCCGATACTGACCCTGCCGGACGACAGCCGGTCCACGCGCACGCCGGCCCGCCAGTGCGGCATGAACTGGTAGACCCCCTGCGCATACCAACCCGACTGCCGCGAAGCATAGTCGCCCGTCAGCCCCGGCGTGAGTGTTGCCGGCGGTGTGGCGGTGTCGAAGGCGAGCGTACCGTCCTCGCTGCGGCGGAAATACTCGGTCTGGAACTTGAAGTTCTGCGCGGTCGGATTGCCCTCCGGCGCCCACTTCCAGACGAGGTCCGCCACCCAGGTGCGGCTGCGCCCGGTGAACGCATTGGTCACCGCCGCACCCGTGCTGTCCGCATCGTCCCAGCTGCGATTGTCTGCGCGCGTACGCACGTAGGAGAGTCCGGTGCGCCAGCTGTGGCTCGCACCGAGATCACCGCCGACGCGCGCGAACAGCGTAGCGAGACCGGCGCCGTTCTTGTTGCGGTCGTTGGCCGGGAAGTTCAACCCGCGGCCGGCCTCGGCGCCGAGTTCCACCAGCAGGTCGGTCGGTGCGACCCAGCGCAGCTGCACACCGTCATCGGCGAGCTGGCCGCCGAAGAACGCACGGTACGCGAGCGGCGCGTCGACGAAATCCCAGGCATGGGAATGCTGCTCGTTCTGATAGCCGATCTTCGAGAAGAAGCGCCCGCCTTTCAGCGTGAATCCGTTACCCAGGCCGAGCGTCTGGAAATAGGCGTTCTCGACGTTCACGCCACCTTCGGGCGCAAGCGCCGCGATGAAAGTTGCGTTCACGTTCGGATCGACGTTTGCAGACAGCACGATCTCCGATTCCGCGAGACTCAGCCCGCGCTTGCCCGGATCCACCTCGCCGCCCGAGGGCAGGAAGCCGCCGATCGCATAGGTGGCCGGGTCCTGTGAAAGACGCGCGGCGCGTCCCTGGAGGATCAGGGACATTTCCGGATTGAATGCATTGGCGGACTGCGGACGACCGGCCGCGCCGCCCGTGCCCTGCGCAACCTGGGTTGCCGCCTGTCTTGCTTCCGCCTGTCTTGCTTCCTTCAGTGCGACCTGGGCCTCGCGCCCGGCCTGTGCCGCCTGCTGCTGAGCGCTGCCGGCCCGGGCCTCGGCCTCGGCGAGACGCTTCTCGAGCGCTTCGATGCGTGATTCGTAATTGCGTTTCATCGCATCGAGCTGCTGCCGGATTTCGGCCAGATCGGCGGCGGACTGCGCGTACGCCGGCGCCTGCACGAAGCAGGCCGCGAGCGCGAGCGCCATGATTTTGCGTTGCATGGATGACTCCTCGGAAAAGTGAATGACCCGCAGCGGCAGTTGGCCGTGCGAAGTTGCGATTCGCTAGCCGGGGAGCGGGGGCGGTGCGCGCCCGAGGTAGGGAAAGGAATGTCTGCCGGTATAGAGGATCGACAGGGGCTGCGGAGCACCCGCAGGAGCAGGCGATACAACTGCCGCAGCGTACGCCGCAGCGAGCGCATGCCCGAGATTTGCGTAGGCCCCCTCGCAGGCTGCGCGCGCGTGGCCTCCAGGTCCGTGCCCGTGCTTTCCGTCCGACACGGCCACGTCACCGGGCAGGTGTGACAGGGCGTGCGCATGCGCTGCAACCGGCCCCGAGATGATCGCCAGCGCGAGTACCCAGATGAACATGAGCTGCCGCCGCGTCTTCATGCCGCCCTCAGTGCCCGTGTCCGGCAAAGAACACCACCGAAATTCCCAGCCCGATCAGCACGATCTGCGACAACGCATCACGGGCGGAGAAGCGACGATGCAGCTCCGGTACCAGATCGGCCACCGCGATGTAGATCAGACTCGCCGCAGCGAGTGCCTGGATGTAGGGAATTGCGCCTTCGACGGCTCCCAGCGCAAAGTAACCGATGACGCCGCCGACCACAGACGCCAGGCTGGCGAGCATGTTCAGCAACAGCGCGCGCGACTTCGCATAGCCCGCGTCGAGCAGCACCATGAAATCGCCCACCTCCTGGGGAATCTCATGCGCGATCACCGCGATCGCGACCGCCCAGCCGACCGTGACGTCGGACAGGAACGCAGCGGCGATCACCACGCCGTCCACCAGGTTGTGCAGGCTGTCGCCCGCGATGATCATCATGCCGGTCGGCTTGACGCGCCCGGCATGATGCGCGTGCCCATGACCCGCGTGAGCCGCGCCTGCCTGCGATTCATCACCGTGCGAATGACGCCAGAGCGCGAACTTCTCCAGCAGAAAGAATCCGAGCAGGCCGACAAGCACGGTAGCGAATAGCGTATGCGCATCGATGCCCGATTCCATGGCCTCGGGCAGGAGATCCAGGAAGGCCGCGCTGAGCAACGCACCCACCGCAAAGCTGACCATGCGCGGCACCCACGAGGCGAGCAGCGCGTGACTGAGGATTGCGGCCGCCGCCACCGACAGAATTCCGCCGAGCAATGTCGCGAGCAGTATGGACGACAGCACGACCCCTACCCCGCGCAGGCCGCACAACGGCCGTAGAGTACGAGTTCATGACGTTCCATCGTGAAGCCGCGAGGCAGGAGTTCCTTGAGGTTGCTGCCGCACTCCGGCACGTCGAACACGCGCTCGCAACGGGTGCACTGGAAGTGATGGTGATGGCCGAGCTTCGCGAGCTCGTAGTGTGGAATGCCTCCCGGCAGCGGCACCGCCTCGACTTCGCCCGCGTCCACAAGGAGCTTCAGCGTGCGGTACACCGTCGCGATGCCGATCGATGCCACCTCGGCCTGCGTATCGGCGAGTATCTCGCGAGCCGAAAGCGGGCGGCGCGCGGATTGGAGCGCGGCCCGGATGGCATCGCGTTGTCGGGTGGAGCGTTGCATGCTGTACCTGAAGGAAAACCCCTGAAGGGGAAACCGGCTGGCCGAGTACTCGCCGCCGTCCCGCCATGGTACGATATTGATAAATCATTATCAACATTTTCCGTGCGGGGACGCATGATGATCGGCGCGTCCGCCAGACACGCAAGCAGACCCGGGAAGCCCATGCTCAGAACTCGCGGAACCGCCTGCTGGATAGCGCTGGCGCTCGCGTCGCTCGCGCCCGTGGCGGCCATCGCACAGGCCCACCACCACCGGCATGGCATCGCAACGCTTGAGCTGACTGCAGGCGGAACAGATCTGACGCTCCGGCTCGTCGCCCCGCTTGAGAGCCTGGTGGGCTTCGAACACGCACCGCGCACCCGCGCTCAGGAAGCCGCTATTGCGCGGATGCGCGAAACATTCGAAAGGCCGGAGCACCTGTTTCACACCGACCCGGCTGCCCGGTGCAGACCGACCCGTCGAAACCTGCAATCCCCGGTTCTGCCTGGCACCCCGTCCGCCGACTCCGCACGGAGGGACCGCGGCGCCGAATCACATGGCGATCTCGAAGCCTCCTACGTACTCGAATGCGCGCGTCCGGACGCTCTGCGCAGTCTGGATGCCGGCCCGCTGTTTGCCGCATTTCCGCGTCTGCGCCGCATCGATGCGCAGCTCGTCACACCGAACGTGCAGGCGCAGCGCAAGCTAGAGCGCACACGCGCGCGCCTTGCCTGGTAGACCGGCCGCATGCTGCAGATCGAATCTCTGAGGTTCCGCTGGCCCCGCACCGCGGCGGACTGCATCGACATCGACAGACTGGATATCGGACCGGGCGAGTGCGTGTTTCTGCACGGACCGAGCGGCAGCGGCAAGAGCACGCTGCTCGGTCTGATCGCCGGAGTCCTCGTCCCGGATTCCGGCGAGGTGACCCTGCTCGGCGAGCGGCTGCGCACCCTAGCCCCGGCAAAGCGCGATGCGATCCGGGCCGCCCGCATCGGCTATATATTCCAGCAGTTCAATCTGCTGCCCTACCTCTCCGTCGTGGAAAACGTGCTGCTCCCCTGCAGGCTGTCCGCGCATCGGGCGCAAAAAGCCCGTTCGGTTTCCGGCACGGTGCGGGCAGACGCAGAGGCTCTGCTTTCCGGCATGGGCCTGGATGCTTCGGTCTGGAACCGCACCGCGACCGCACTTTCCGTGGGTCAGCAGCAGCGCGTGGCCGCGGCACGGGCCCTGATCGGCGCCCCCGAACTCATCCTGGCCGACGAGCCCACGTCGGCACTGGACGAGGACCGGCGCAACGCCTTTGTCGAACTCATGATCGGGCTCTGCACCCGCGCGGGCAGCGCGCTCGTGTTCGTGAGTCACGATCTTCGGCTGGCGACGCGATTCGACCGCTCGATCGCGCTTGCGGAGGTAAACCGCGCGAGCCGGCCTGAACCGGACGCCGGCTTTGCCGTGCACACCCGGGCCGGCACATGAGCGCGCTCCTTTCGCTTGCCGCGCGCAGCGCCTGGAACCGGCGCTTCGTGCTCTCGCTCACCGTATTCTCGATCGCGCTGTCCACCTTTCTTCTGGTCGGCATCGAGCAGCTTCGCACCAGCGCGCGCGCGAGCTTTTCGAAATCGGTGTCCGGCACCGATCTCGTCGTCGGCGCACGCTCGAACTCGGTGCAGCTCCTGCTGCATGCGGTCTTCCGCATCGGCGAGCCAACCCAGGGCATGGGCTGGGCGAGCGTCGAGAAGCTGGCCGCCAACCCTCTGGTCGCCTGGGTCGTGCCGCTTTCGCTCGGCGACTCGCACCGCGGCTTTCCGGTACTTGGCACGACCTCCGGCTACTTCACGCATTTTCGCTATGGTTACCGCGAAGCGCTCGCGTTCTCGGACGGCAGGCCCTTCGACCGGCTCTTCGATGCGGTCCTCGGCGCGGAAGTCGCGAACCGGCTCGGCTACCGCACGGGCGATCGCATCACGCTCAGCCATGGAACCGGCGGCGCGGGCTTCGCGGAGCATGGCGACAAGCCCTTCACCGTTTCCGGCGTCCTCGCACCGACCGGCACCCCGGTAGACCGCAGCGTGCATGTCAGCCTCGAAGCGATCGAGGCGCTGCACCTGGACTGGCAGGGCGGCGCCCCGATTCCCGGCCTTTCCATCCCGCCCGAGTTCGTGCGCAAATTCGATCTCCAGCCACGTTCCGTCACCGCGTTGCTGGTCGGGCTGCACAGCCGCGCCAGCGTTTTCGCGATGCAGCGGCAGATCGCAGAGTTCCGCCCCGAGCCCCTGAGCGCCGTGCTGCCGGGCGTGGCGCTGGACCAGCTCTGGGAGCTCGTCGGCGCCGGGGAAAGCGCACTCATCGCGATTTCCGCGCTGGTATCCGTGGTCAGCCTGGCGGGGCTCGTCGCCGTCGTTCTCGCAGGTCTGAACGAACGTCGACGCGAACTGGCGATCCTGCGCGCGCTCGGTGCGAGTCCGCACCATGTGCTCCTCCTGCTCGCGATGGAGGGCGCGATCGTGACCCTTGCCGGGGTGCTCGCGGGCCTCGCTGCGCTCGTGGCGGGACTCGCCGCCGGCGCGCCCATGCTGCGTGCCGAGCTGGGCATCGATCTGCCATTCGTCGCACCGACCACGAGCCAGGTCCTCCTCGCGAGCGCGATACTTGCAGCGGGATTCCTCGCTAGCCTGGCCCCGGCGCTGCGTGCCTATCGCCTATCATTGGCGGACGGGCTTACCCCGAGGATCTGAGATCATGCCCATCCTTCACGCCTGCCGCTTCCTGCCGGGCCTCGCCGCTGCGACCCTGCTCGCCTGCCTGCTCTCCATGCCCGCCGTGCTCAACGCCCAGGATGGCAAGTACCGCATCGGCGAGCGGCTCCCTGCGCCCGCGAAATCGGCAGTCCCGGCGCGCGCGGGCTATCGCGAGGTGACCTGGGACGACCTGCTCCCGAAGGACTGGGACCCCGTCAAGGAAGTGCGCGACCTGAACCTCGGTCAGTTGCGCGACGGCGACCGGCGTGCGGAGGAAGCGATGGAGATCCTGCGCAAGCTGTGGGACAGAGCGCCTGCGAATCCGCAACTCGAGAATGCATTGCTGAAGCTTCCAGGTTTCGTCGTGCCGCTGGAAGAGGACAAGGACGGTCTGCGCGAGTTCCTGCTCGTACCCTATTTCGGCGCCTGCATCCACGCGCCGCCACCGCCGGCAAACCAGATCATTCACGTGGTCGCACCCAGAGGAATCAAGGGCGTGAAGTCCATGGATCCGGTCTGGGTAAGCGGGCGCCTGAATGCCGCGCGGTCACAGACCAGCATGGGGGAGAGCGGATACCGGATGCAGGCCGCGCTCGTCGAACCCTACCGGGAACGGTCCGGCCGCAGGTAGTCCGGTGCGCGGCGGTGCGCGCCGGCCATTGCGCTACAATCCGCCTCCTTCCGAGGAGCGTTGCGACAGATCCCCATCAGGCGGGACTGCCAGGCTCGGAATGTCCACCCCGCAACGGCGCTCACGAACTTTTTTCTTTATAGAAAGGAGGGCGTGATGAACGCCGTACCGCAGACTTCAGGCAAGACCCCCGATTTCAAGGTTGCCGACCTGTCGCTCGCCGACTGGGGCCGCAAGGAAATCGCGATCGCAGAATCCGAAATGCCCGCGCTGATGGGGATCCGCGCGGAATACGCCAAGACCCAGCCGCTGAAGGGCGCGCGGGTGACCGGTTCGCTGCACATGACCATCCAGACCGCGGTGCTCATCGAGACGCTGAAGGCGCTCGGCGCCGAGGTGCGCTGGGCCTCGTGCAACATCTTCTCGACCCAGGACCACGCTGCGGCCGCGATCGCGGCGGGCGGCACCCCGGTGTTCGCCTACAAGGGCGAGACGCTGGATGAGTACTGGGACTATACCCACCGCATTTTCGAGTTCGGCGGCGGCATGTACGGCCCGAACATGATCCTCGACGACGGCGGCGATGCGACGCTCCTCATCCACCTCGGTCAGCGCGCGGAGAAGGATGCCTCGGTGCTCGCGAACCCGGGCAGCGAGGAGGAAACTTCGCTCTTTGCCTCGATCAAGCGCAAGCTCGCCACCCACCCCGGCTGGTATACGCAGATCGCCAAGGAAATCCGCGGCGTGACGGAAGAGACCACGACAGGCGTGCACCGCCTCTACCAGATGGCCAAGGAAGGGCGGCTGCTCTTCCCGGGCATCAACGTGAACGACTCCGTCACCAAGTCGAAGTTCGACAACATCTATGGCTGCCGCGAATCGCTCGTGGACGGCATCAAGCGCGCCACCGACGTGATGGTGGCCGGCAAGGTCGCCGTCATCGCCGGCTACGGCGAGGTGGGCAAGGGCTCGGCCCAGGCGCTGCGCGGCCTGCAGGCCCAGGTGTGGGTGACCGAGATCGACCCGATCTGCGCACTGCAGGCGGCGATGGAGGGCTATCGCGTGGTGACCATGGATTACGCCGCAGACAAGGCGGACATCTTCGTCACCGCCACCGGTAACTACAAGGTCATCACGCACGAGCACATGAAGCGCATGAAGAACAACGCGATCGTGTGCAACATCGGCCACTTCGACAATGAAATCGATGTCGCGAGCCTGAAGCAGTACCAATGGGACCAGATCAAGCCGCAGGTGGACCATGTGATCTTCCCGGATGGCAAACGCATCATCCTGCTGGCCGAAGGCCGCCTGGTGAACCTCGGTTGCGGTACGGGCCATCCGTCCTACGTGATGAGCTCATCCTTCGCGAACCAGGTGCTCGCGCAGATCGAGCTTTACTGCAACACGGCCAAGTACCCGATCGGCGTCTACATCCTGCCGAAGGAACTGGACGAGAAAGTCGCGCGGCTGCAGCTGACCACATTGAACGCGGTACTCACCGAGTTGAGCGACGATCAGGCGAAGTACATCGGCGTATCGAAAGCCGGCCCGTACAAGCCGGAGCATTACCGGTACTGAGCCATCCCGGAGGGGCGCTGCCCCTCCGGATTCCCCGGAATGAAGCACGGAGGCTGACGATGCTGCGACTTGCACTGCTGTGGGTCCTGAACGCGATCGCATTGCTGTCGGTCGCCTATCTGTTGCCGACGGTACACGTGGACGGCTTCGGCTCGGCCCTGCTTGCAGCGCTGGTGCTCGGCTTCGTGAACACGCTGGTGCGGCCGCTGCTCGTGCTGCTTACCCTGCCCGTGAGTCTGCTGACGCTCGGACTCTTCTACTTCGTGCTGAACGGCCTGCTCTTCTGGGGCGTCGGCACATTGCTGGAGGGCTTCGAGGTCGGCGGATTCTGGGCCGGCGTGCTGGGCGGCATGCTCTACGGCCTTATCGCATGGGTCCTCTCGACCCTGCTCGCACCCGCCGTGAGAACCTAGGCTTCAAGCGAAGACATCCATCATGCAACGCGATTTCAGTTTCGAATTTTTCCCGCCCAAGACCGACGAAGGCCGCAGGAAGCTGCGCGTGGCCTGGCAGGCGCTTGCCACGCTCGGGCCGCGCTTCTTCTCGGTCACCTTCGGTGCCGGCGGATCCACGCGCGAGGGCACGCTCGAGACCGTGGTGGAGATCCGCGGCAGCGGCCTGGATGCCGCGCCGCATCTCTCCTGCGTGGCCTCCACGCGCGAGGAGATCGCCGCCCAGCTCGCGCGCTATCGCGAGAACGGCATCCGGCATCTGGTGGCGCTGCGCGGCGATCTGCCATCGGGCGTCGCGGCGAGCGGCGACTTCCGCTATGCGAACGAACTCGTGCAGTTCGTGCGCGAGACCACCGGCGACTGGTTCCGTATCGACGTGGCCTGCTATCCCGAGTACCACCCGCAGACCCGCAATGCCGATGACGAAATCCGCAACTTCAAGCGCAAGGTGGAGGCCGGCGCGGACGGCGCGATCACCCAGTACTTCTACAACGCGGATGCCTATTTCCGCTTCGTCGACCAAGCGCGCGCCGCGGGCATCAGCATTCCGATCGTCCCTGGCATCATGCCGATCGGCAATTTCTCCCAGCTTGCGCGCTTCTCGGACAACTGCGGCGCCGAAATTCCGCGCTGGCTGCGCGTGCGCATGGAGAGCTTTCGCGACGACAGCGCCTCGATCCGCGCCTACGGCATCGATGTCGTCGCCGCGATGTGCGAGCGCCTGCTCGCGGGTGGCGCACCCGGCCTGCATTTCTACACGCTCAACCAAGCCGAGCTGTCGACAGAGATCTGGAAGCGGCTGAACCTGCGGCCCGCCTGACCTCCCCGGCCGCTAGTACAGTGGCCGCTTACCCTCGCCATCCCGCTCGTAGGGCTTCCAGGGCGCGCCCTCGCGCTCGCGGCAGGCACCGTAGTTGAATGGCACCCAGGGCCGACCCGGCGCGATGAAGCGCAGGTCCTTGAACCAGACACATTCGGAGCCCGTGCTGGTGCCGTCGTAGGCGGGCAGGTCCGCGAACCAGCGGTAGAACGCCAGCGCCTCGGAGTTCCACGCGGCCTGCGCGAGCGCGCGCGCCTCGGGCGTCTCGCCGTAGCGGCTGCGCTGCTCCCATCGTGCGAGCGCGAGCGGCAGGTAGGGCGCATCGAGTCGGCGCAGGAAGCCTGCATCCGCTCCCGCCTCGAGCGGCTCGCCGCGCGCGAGGTTCACATGCGCGTAGCGGTGCTGCGTCGCATCGCTCAGGAATACCGTCCAGTTGTAGGGTGTGACCGGTCGGGGCTGCGCTTTGATCTCGACCTCGCCCAAGCCGTGCTGGCGCGCGTATTCGGCGCCGTACTCCAGGGCTCGCTGCTTCAGCGTGTACTGGAAGCCGACATAGGCGCACAGCACGACGAGCATGCCGATCGCGGGCCAGCGCTCGCGCCGCCACACGAGCGAGGCCGCAAGGCCCGTCACGATGATGCCGCTGAACCACAGATCGATGATGAAGGTCGTGCCAATGGCCGCGCGCCAGTCCGAGAAGGGTGCCAACACCATGGTGCCGAAGCTCGTGATGAGATCGCCCGCAATATGCGCCCCGAGCGCCAGCGCCGTGACGCCGTAGAGGGCGCGCCAGCCCCCGGGGTCGCGCAGCAGCTTGGAGAGCAGCCATGCATAGAGCAGCGCCCAGAGCGGCAGCAGGATCAGCGAATGCGTGATGCCGCGATGGTTCGCGAGATAGGTGAGCGGACCGAACAGACTGAACACGATGTCCAGATCCGGCGCGGCACAGGCGAGAAAACCGGCGGCAACCCGCCGCGGCAGGCTGTTCGGCGGTGCCGCGCGCGGGGCCGTGGCCCGCGCGAGCAGCGCACCCGACAGCGCATGGGTCAGGGTATCCATGATCCTGGAGGCGACCGGGTCAGAGTCCGGGCGCGGTTGTCGCGCTGCCAGCGGGCATCGGCCCCATGCCGAGGCGCCCTACCAGAGGAAGCTTGAGCGCCGGACGGAAGGGATCGATACCGAAACTCAGACCCAGCAGATTCAGCTCCAGCCCCTCCACACGGCTCGCGGTGAATCCGAGCAGACCGGCGATCGAGAGCTGCACCCCGCTACCGCTCGGCGCGGTACCGAGCACCTGCACGCCCAGGTAGTCCTTGCCGATCGCGGTCGCCGGCAGATGGGCCTCCAGCTCCGGCACCTGGCGCAGCACCCAGGCGATAAAGGTATTCGAGTTCGGCCCCGGCCAGACCGTGTATTCGCCGGGATAGGGATAACTTGCCACCGCCTGCTCGATGCGCGGGATCAGCGCCTCGGCGGCCGGACCGCGTTTCTCCGCATAGAGCTCCGGCTCGGCGCCGAACCAGCGCGCATCCGGGTCGCGCACGCGCCGTACCACCACGCTCTCCGCCCAGCGCAGGCGCCAGCCCATCACCTCGTGCACGGTGTAGACAGGCGCGCCGGCGGGCTTCACCGCAATCCAGGTGTGCACACCGAAGGCGCCCTTCCAGCCCACCGTGCGCGCGCCGTAGACCTGTACCACCGCCTCAAGCGTACGCGCCGGATCCGGGGCGAGTCCCACCGGCGCCTGGCTCGCATTGCGCCAGTCCGGGGCGCTGCAGCCGGCAAGCATGATTGCGAGCAGGCCCGCGCATCGCGCACGGCTGCTGCGGAAGTCGAGTGCGAACCGGATCATCGGGCAAGTGTACCCGGGCACCGGGAGCGAGCCTTAAGGGTCGAACGGGAATCGGATGGGGGTCCGGAGCTGCGCGAATGTTCATAGTAAATACAAATCGAATTGAAAGTAATAATCCATTTGATCAATCGGTGACGCGCTCACAGAATGGCCTCACCGCAACCCGAATGAAAGGCACAGCAATGAAAACCGGATCCATCACCGTCGGCAACCTCGAGGCCGCCTTCGCAGGCGAGAGCATGGCCCACATCAAGTACCGCTACTTCGCGAAGCTCGCGCGCGAGCAGGGCGACGAGGAAACCGCACGCGTGTTCGAAGACACGGCGAACCAGGAAGTCGCGCATGCCTTCGGCCACCTCGACCTCCTCTACCCGAAGGCGAAACTCACTCCGGCGCGCGCTCTCGAGATCGCGATCGAGGGAGAGACCCACGAGTACACCGAGATGTATCCGTCCTTCCGTCATCTTGCGGAAGAGGAAGGCAACGCCGCCGCCGTTGCGGAATTCGACGGCCAGATCGCTGAGTCCCGCGCTCATGCGGAGGAATTCAGCCGCATGCTCGCGATCGCGGCGCGGCGCTTCGCGGCACTTGCGAAGATCGAGGAGCGGCACGCGAATCACTACCGCGAACAGCTCGCGCGCGCCGAGGCCCGCGCAAGAACAGGCACGGACGCCGCGAACGAACTGCCGCGCGCGGCCTAGACCTCCTCGGCCGAAAGATCCGCGAAGCGCGGCTGGCCCGGCACCGGAACTTCCCTCTCCCCGGTGCCGGGCTTTTTTCTGCCGCCCGCACCCTCGCGCGGCGCGCCCGCCACGAGCCCGGCGAAATCGTGGAGGTCGCGATCGAGCAGATGCGAAGGCGCCACATTGGTCAGCGCGCCGAAGATCGACTGCACCCGCCCCGGGTAGCGCTTTTCCCAGTCGCGCAGCATCTCGGCGACGAGCTTGCGCTGCAGGTTCTCCTGCGATCCGCAAAGCGTGCAGGGAATGATCGGAAACGCAAGATCCTCGGCATACGCGGCAAGGTCCGCTTCGCGCACATAGACGAGCGGGCGGATCACCACATGGCGCCCATCGTCCGAAACGAGCTTGGGCGGCATCGCCTTCAGCTTGCCGCCGTGGAAGAGATTCAGGAAGAAGGTCGCGAGCACATCGTCGCGATGATGGCCGAGCGCGATCTTGGTCGCACCGAGCTCGTTCGCCACGCGGTACAGCACGCCGCGCCGCAGCCGCGAGCAGAGCGAGCACATCGTGCCGCCCTCCGGGATCACACGCTTCACCACCGAGTAGGTGTCCTGCTCCGCGATATGAAACGACACGCCGCGCGATTTCAGGTAAGCCGGCAGCACTTCCTCCGGGAAGCCCGGCTGCTTCTGGTCGAGGTTCACGGCCACGAGTTCGAAAGGCACGTTGGTCTTCGCCTGCAGGCGCAGCAGCACGTCGAGCAGGCCGTAGCTGTCCTTGCCCCCGGAGAGGCAGACCATGACCTTGTCGCCCGCCTCGATGAGATTGAAGTCCGCGATCGCCTCGCCGACCTGGCGGCGCAGACGCTTGGCGCGCTTGTTCGCTTCCAGCTCGCGCTTGCGCGGGTCGATCGCCGCTGGCGACTTGCGCGACACCGGCATGCTGACGATGGCCATCGCGTCCCGGCTCAGAGGTAGACCGAGCGACCGCCGTCCACCGCCAGGATCTGGCCGGTGACGTACTGCGCTTCGAGCAGGTATTGCACCGCCTGGGCGATCTCCTCCGCCCCGCCCACGCGTGCGAGCGGCGTGCTCGCGAGCACGCGCTCGCGCTCGGCCGGGTCGAACTGACCGTCCTCCGGCCAGACGATCGCACCGGGCGAAACGCCGTTCACCCGTACGGCCGGCGCGAGCTCCACCGCGAGCGCACGCGTAAGGCCCGCGAGCGCCGCCTTGGCCGCGCTGTAGACCGGATAGTCCTTGAGCGGCCGCTCCGCGTGGATATCCACGATGTTCACGATCGCGCCGCGCGCGGCCGCGAGCATCGGCGCCGCCGCCTGCGACAGGAACAGCGGCGCGCGCACATTGGAACCCATCAGCTCGTCCCACTGGTGCATGCCGATGCCGCCCATCGGCGTCGGGTAAAAGAGCGATGCATTGTTTACGAGTCCGTCGATCCCACCTAAGCGGGCGCTCACATCCCTCACCAGTGCAGCCGGCGCATCGGCCTCCAGCAGATCGGCGCGAAACCGCGCCGCGCTATCCGGACGCAGCCCGTTCAGTGCGGCCTCCAGCGCGACAGCGTCATGTTCCGAGCCGCGATAGTGGATCGCGATGCGCGCCCCCGCCGCATGCAGACGCCGCGCGATGGCCGCACCGACGCGCCGTGCGCCGCCGGTCACCAGCACGACCTTGTTCTGCAGGGGAGGGTTCATGGATTGCGGATTCTAACCAAGCGGGTACCCTTCGCCTCCCATGATTGCCAGCCCCCGTCCGATGTCCGGGCCGCTGCCGCTGCCGCCGCCCTCGCCGGAAGCGCTCGCCGCAAGCGAGGCCCTCGTCACGCTGATCCGCGGCGAAATCGCGGCCGCTGGCGGATGGCTCGGCTTCGCGCGCTACATGGAACTCGCGCTCTACGCGCCCGGGCTCGGCTACTACGCCGGCGGCAGCGCCAAACTGGGCGCACCCGGGGACTTCGTCACCGCGCCCGAACTGGGGGAACTCTACGGCCGTACGCTCGCACATCAGGTCGCGGAACTCCTGCCGGCAGGCGGCGATCTGCTCGAATTCGGCGCCGGCAGCGGTGCGCTCGCGCAGACCGCGACGCGCGAACTTGCCGCGCTCGGCCGCGCCCCCGCGAACTACCTCATCATCGAGCCGAGCGCCGAACTGGCCGCCCGCCAGCGCCAGCGCCTGGAAGCCCTCGGCCTCAGCACGCGCTTTCAATGGCTCTCCTCCCTGCCACACGGATTTCGCGGCGTGATGCTCGCGAACGAAGTGGTGGATGCGATGCCCGCCCACGCCGTGGCCTGGACACTCGAGGGCCTCGTCGAGCGCGGCGTGACCCTCGACGCAAGCGGACTGCGCTGGACAGACCGGCCCGCCACCGGCGCCGTGGCCGAGGCGATGCGTGCGATCGCGGTCGATCTCCCGCCCTCAGGTCGCTATGAATCCGAGATCAATCTCGCCGGGCCGGCCTGGCTCCGCGCGATCGCGGCCTCGCTCGCCGAGGGCGCGCTGCTCGTGATCGACTACGGCTTCACGCGAGCGGAGTACTACCATCCGCAGCGCTCCACCGGCACCTTGATGTGCCATTACCGCCACCACGCGCACGGCGATCCATTCTTCCTGCCCGGTCTGCAGGACATCACCACCCATGTGGATTTCAGCGCCCTCGCCGCGGCGGGCGCGAACGCTGGACTCGACCTGCTCGGTTACGCGGGCCAGGCGCAGTTCCTGATCAACTGCGGCATCACGGAACTGCTGGCCGGGACCGACCCGGCGGATGTGCGCCGCTACGCGCCGCTTGCGGGCGAGGCGCAGAAACTCCTCTCGCCTGCGGAGATGGGCGAACTCTTCAAGGTGATGGCGCTGGGACGCGGCACACAGGTGCCGCTTGCCGGATTTTCCGCCGGAGACCGGCGCGAGCGGCTCTAGCGGCCGCCGAACATCCCGAGATTCAGCGCGACCGGTTCGCCGAGCCAGGAAGCATGCTCGGTGTGGTCCCGGAGCGGATCGTCGGTCATGCCGTGCACGAGCACGGTCAATCCATCCCGGTGCGCATCCAGCCAGGGGATAACGCTGTCGTACTGGGCGCGCCCGAAGGAGAGCTGGCAGCTCCAGCGCGGATGCGGGCCGACGAGCTTCCGATGCACGCGACCGACCGTGACGCCGAAGCGACGGCCTGCCTCCTCGCAGAGCGCGCTCGCACGCTCCACGGTCTGCGCATCGAAGTAGACATGCGCGTGATAGTCGGTATGCAGATCAGGCATCGGCTACAGGCCCTGCTCCGGTGACACGGGGGCCGGAGCCCCCGCGTTCATCTCGATCCGGTCAGGCGACCGGGCCGAGGTAATCCATCTTGCCGATTTCCACACCGTTGTGACGCAGGATGCCGTAGGCGGCCGTCACATGGAAATAGAAGTTCGGCAACGCGAAAGTCTGCAGGAAGGCGAGCCCGTTGAACTTCATCTCGCTCTTCGGCGTCTTGAATACGACCTGCTTGTCTTCCACGCCGTTGATCTGCTCGGGCTTGTAGGCCTCGATCACCTTGATCGCGGCGCGGATGCGCTCGATGAGCTCGGGGAAGGAACGCTCCTTGGCCTCGCCCTTCGCGGGCTGGGCTTCGCCGGCGAGCAATGCCACGGCGGTCTTCGCGCCGTCGCCGCAGCGGCGGATCTGCTCGGCAAGATTGAACATGTCCGGATAGAGACGATCGTCGAGCAGCGCCATCGGGTCGAGATTCTTCGCGACCACATGGGCCTGGGCCTTTTCGAGGATGTGGACGAGCTGGGTCAGCGCGCGCGTGAGGCTGCCGACGGAAAATGCGTGCATCGTGACTTGCATGATTCCTCCCTGGGAATGCGGTGGGTTCTGGTTGCCTGCGGAAAGCCTGCGCCCCGGGTCATGGGGCGCGAGGCGCGAATGATACTAGGCTTGAGGCGCGGCGGAGGCCGCCGCGAGCCGGCGCCGGGTCTCGGCCAGCACGTCGGCCGATAGCGGGCCCTTGGCCGCCGCCGCCACATTGCTCGCCAGGTGGGCGGGATTGCGCGTGCCGACGATGGTGGTGTCCAGATCCGGGTTGGAAAGCGTGTAGCGCAGCGTGAAATCCATGCGGCTCTGCCCGTCCAGCAACTCGTCCAGGCGCGCCTGGGCCCACAGATCGCCGAGCGCGGTTCCCTTGGTTCGGTAGTAGTCGCGCGTCGCCCAGTTGGCCGGCGTGCCGCGCGCCGCGCCGCCGCGGATGATGACGCCGGCCCCGGCACCCGAGGCCGCGGCGATCACCGCCTCGTGCTCGGGCTGGAACATGGACCATGGAATCTGGAAGGTGTCGAAAATGCCCATCGCGACATGGTCGACGACGTTGGGCAGGATGCCGGACATGCCGATCCAGCGCACCTTGCCCTGGCGCCTGAGCAGGTCGAGGGTGCCCGGCACGTCCTCGCGTTCGAGTTCCGCGACTGACGGACTGATATGCACCTGCAGCAGGTCGAGATAGTCGGTTTTCAGGCAGCGCAGGCTGTGCTCGATGCCGCGCAGGATGTTGGCGCGCGAGTAGTCGTGCGGGCCGGCACCCTGATGCCCGGGCGGCGGCGCCCAGTCGATCGTGCAGCCGCACTTGGAGGCGAGGAAGTATTCCTTCCTGCGGTGCGCGATATGCCGGCCGATCATGGTTTCGCTGGTGCCGTAGTCGATCGAGGTATCGACGAAGTTGATGCCCGCGTCGAGCACCGCGTTCAGGATTGTCGACGCATCCGCATCCGAAATCGGCGGCGTCGCGTTATGGCCGGTCGGGCGCTCGCGCAGCTCCATCGCGCCATAGCCGAGCGTGGTGACTTCCAGGCCGGTGCGGCCGAGCGTGCGTCGGGGGAGTGCGGTCATGAGGCGCTCCGTGCTGTGAGGAAGGAGCGGGCTTTATAACGCGAAACCTGCCCGCGCGATGCGAAGGTTTCACAGGGAGCAGTTGTCGCGCCGATTCAGGCACTCCATACTTCGACCCGCTTACCGGAGGATCCGTTCCATGAAGGCTTTGAAGGCACTCGCCTGCACGCTCGCGCTGGGCACCATGATCGCCCCTGCCGTGGCGCAGAACTACCCGACCAAACCGGTGCGCATCGTGCTGCCCTCACCACCGGGCGGCGGCATCGACACGCTCGCGCGACTGTTCAGCGACCGGCTCGCGCGCGGTCTCGGCCAGCCCGTGACCGTGGACAACAAGGGCGGCGGCTCGGGCAATATCGGCACCGAATACGTTGCGCGCCAGGCCGCACCGGACGGCTACACGCTGCTGCTCAATTCGGACGGCATCGTCACCAACACACTCGTGTTCCGCAACCTGAACTATGACCCGTTCAAGGATTTCCAGCCGGTGTCGATCCTGACCCGCAATACCTGGGCGCTCGTGGTGACGCCGAAGCATCCCGCGCAGACCCTCGCTGACCTGATCCGCATGGCCAAGGCGAATCCCGGTTCGATCGAGTACGGCTCCAGCGGGCTCGGCGCCCCGCACCATCTCGCCGCCGAGTTCTTCCAGTCGATGGCGGGCATCCAGCTGCACCACATTCCCTACAAGGGCAGCGGCCAGTTCATTCCGGCCGCAATCTCGGGAGAAGTGAAGGTGGTGATCACCAACCTGCCCCAGCTGCTGCCGCATATCCAGACGGGCAAGCTGCGCGCGCTCGGCGCCTGGTCGGAGAAGCGCGTTGCCTACGCGCCCGAGATCCCGACCATGAAGGAGCAGAGCCTGCCCGGCGCAGCCAACGCGGTCGGCACCTGGCACGGCCTCTTCTTCCCGGCCGGCACGCCGCGCCCGATCGTGAACCGCATGCAGTCGGAAGTGGTCAAGGCGCTCGGCGACCAGGAGTGGGTGAACACACGGCTCCTCGCCGTGGGCTTCGAGCCGGTGGGCTCCACACCCGAGGAACTGCTTACCGACATGAAGCTGAGCCTCGAGCGCTGGGGCAAGGTCGTGAAGGACGCAAACATTCCAATGCAGTAGCAATCTCGACAAAAGGACCATGCCTTGAAATCCGTGATGCAGCCTAGCTTCGCTCTAGTGATGGTTTTCGCCGGCTGTGCCGGCACAGCGCTCGCCCAGGAATTTCCGAGCAAGCCGATCCGCTGGGTGCTGCCCTTTCTCGCCGGCACCGGGCCGGATACCTCGGTGCGACTCATCCAGGAACAGGTGGGCACGCTCCTCGGCAAGCCCATCGTCGTGGATAACCGCGGCGGTGCGGGGGGCGCGCTGGCGATCAACGAAGTACGCCGCCAGCCGGCGGACGGCCATGTGCTGCTCGGCGTGGATGCCGGCCACTATGCGATCACGCCGGCGATGCGTGCCGATCTCGACTACAGCTTCGCACGCGATTTCGTGCCGGTGGCCCAGGTCTATGCGACCCCGCTCTATATCGTGGTGCCGGAGTCGGTGGGCGTGAAGGATCTGCGCCAGCTCATCGCCCTCATCCGCGCGAAACCGGGTGCGCTGCAGTACGGCTCGAACGGCACCGGTGCCTCCAACCACCTGATGTTCGAGGCCTTCCGATCCGGCATGGGGCTGGAGATCCTGCACGTGCCCTACAAGGGGAGTGTCGAGTTCATCCCCGCGCTGCTGCGCGGCGATGTGACGACTGCAATGCCGGGTCTGCCCTCCATCCTGCCCTACGCGAAGAACGGGCAGGTGCGCATCCTCGCGGGTTCGTCGAAGGCGCGCTCGCGGCTCGCACCGGATGTTCCGAGCATCGCGGAAGCCGGCGGCCCGCCGGATTACAACCTCACCGCACGCTTTTCCGCCCTCGCACCCGCCGGCACGCCGCGCGCCGCCATCGACAAGATCGCGCAGGCGATCGCGAAAGTGCAGGCCATCCCGGAGGTCGCCGCGCGCGCGCTCACGCTCGGCTACGAACTCATCCCGGCGGGACCGGATGCACTCGGCGAGATCATGCGCGAGGAGATCCGCGTCTACGGCGCGGCGGTGAAGGCGGCCGGGATCGCGGCGGGCAAGTAGGGCTGATGCCGCCGATGGCCTCGCAGCCGCATCGGAATGGCGAGAGCTATGTGGCGATCATCGACGCACAGCGACTCGACTACTACCACCGCCTCGAGCGCGAGCGCATACACCTTCTGCTGCTTGAAGATGCATCCGCCGGCCTTGAAGACATGGCAGCGGGGCGCGTCCAGGATGCGCGCGCCGTACTGCTGCAGGCGAGACCGATCTGAACACCATCTGGATGAGGCTCAGCCCGTCGCGTCCTGGCGTCCGAGGAACTCGAGTATCGCGGCGTTGAAGCCCGCGGGGTTGTCGAGATTCGAGGTGTGGCCCGCATCCGGCAGCAGCACGAACTCAGCGCCGGGGATCAGGCTGTGCGTGTGGCGCGTGGCCGCAAGCGCGGGGTCGGTCTCGCCCGCGAGCACGAGCGCGGGCATGCGCAGCTTCGCGAGCTGCGTCGCATCGAAGGTCTGGTTCAGGATCGTGCGCACCGAGTTCGCGTAGCCCACCCGGTTCAGTCCGACATATTCGCCGCGCAGCTTGGCGCGCGCCTCGGGCGAGGCTTCCGCCTGCACCTTCAGATTCGGATTCGATTCGATCAGGAAATCCGCCACCGCTTCCATGCCGCGCGTCTCGGCAAGTTCCACCGTCTTCTCGCGCATCGCGCGCATCGCGGGCGACTGCCCGAGACCCGAGGCCGCATTCGAATCCATGATGATCAGCGCCTTCACGCGCTCCGGGTAGTTCACCGCGAAAGTCGCGACGATGCCCCCGCCCATCGACAGACCGCCGATACAGGCCTTGTCGATGCCCAGATGATCGAGCAGCGCGCGCAGATCCTCCGCGGAGTTCCTGTGCCCGTACTGCTGCCAGTCCGCAGGACTCTCCGACCGACCGTGCCCGCGCGGATCCCAGGTAATGAAGCGGTACTTCTTCGAGAACGCCTCCACCTGCCCCGCCCACATGCCGGTATTGCCGCCCAGCCCGTAGACGAACACCACCGGGAAGCCGCTGCCGTGGGATTCGTAGTAGATGTTCACGTTGTTGAGAGTTACGGTGGGCATGGGAGTCTCCTCAGATTCCGATGATTTCGTTCAGCCCTTCCACGACGAGCGCTAGCTCTTCGGGGCTGGAGCGGCCGATTTTCGCGCCGATGCGCTCGACCGACAGGGATCTGATCTGGCTGATCTTGACCCACGAGCGCTTCGGCAGTTTGGGTGAATTCAGTTCGCAGGTCAGCGGGAATCCCGCGCGCGGTGCCTGACTGGTCAGCGCAACCGCGATCACCGTGCCGGAGCGCTCGTTGAACACATCGTGACTCAGCACCAGAACGGGCCGCAGACCTGCCTGCTCATGGCCGCGCACGGGATTGAGATCCGCCCACCGAATGTCGCCCCTCAGTATTCGGGCCACGTCTGGAGTTCCCCGGAAATACCTTCCTCAGCGAGCGATTGTTCATAGTCGGGGTCGAGCTTGGCACACTCCGCAGCCAGACGCCCCCGCTCCATCCGCTCAAGCTTCTCGCTCACCGCCGCCTGTATCGCGCGACTGCGATTGGGGAAAACGCTCCTCGCGACCAGACCGTCAACGCGGGTCAGCGTTTCCTTGTCCAGCGTAATCGCCACCTTGACGCTTGCCATGCTCGTGCTCCTTGGTATGACGATTGATCATACCACGTGCGGTATCGCCGGCGCAGGCGCAGGCGGTGGCAGCGCATACACCGCGTTGTGAATGCCGATTACGCCGCCTTTGCGGAGAACAGGCCCGGTAATCACCGCATGAATTGCGGAGAAAGACGCCGGAGGAACCCCCCTACGTCACCGGGTGGCTCGAATGGTTCCTCGGCTGCCTGCTGCGCGCGATCCAGGGCGCAGAAGTCACCCTCGCCGGCATCATGTTCAAAGCGAACTTCTGGCAACGCCGGGCCGGTGTGCCCATGAACGAACGACAGATCCGGGTCCTCAACCGCGTGCTCGATGGCTTCGAAGGCAAACTCACCAGCAGCAAATGGGCTGCCCTTGCCGGGTGCTCGGCGGATACCGCACTGCGCGACATCAACGAGCTCGTGGCGCTGGGCGTGCTGGTGAAAATGTCTGCCGGAGGGCGGAGTACGGCTTACGAAATTGCGCGTGGGTGATCGGGGCGGGCAAGCGCGCGCCCTTTCCGTCACTCGCGCATCAATCGTCTCAACCTGCCGGCAATCTCCTGCGGAGATACAAGAGTGGAATCAGCCTGTTGCCGGAATTCCGCCGTTGAACACCGTGGGCGATCAGGTACAGGACAGGCTAATGCCTTGATTCGACATGCGGTACTGGGCTTGGCGTGGACGATCGGACTACGTTAAACAGCAGAAGTGCTTATTAATGAACGTTAGAGCTCATGCCCTTATGTCCAAGCTCTTCTTCTCCGGCGTAGTTCTCCCCGAGCGGGCACCGCTAAGCGTCTCTGAGGTGCGCTCTCAGTTAGTCGGACCAGACGGAAAGGCCTACGTAACTTTGGCTCTGAACATTTGGAGCAACCAGATATCTGTAGCCGTAGAGAGTGATGAGCCAGACATATTGACACTTCGGAATATCGTACGAACAGAGGCGGAGTTCGTTACAAATATCGCGGGTTTTGTATGTGGCTATGGATACGACATCGAGATAACCAAGGCATTTGGCGAGGCTCTTGACCCGACCCACGTTTTCGGAATCGATATTCCCGTATTGTCCAAACATGCAGAAGGCCGTGATGTGGGGCTGTTAGTAAACGCCATATTTCCCCTTTGCTTCGGTCCTGATGCCATTTACTTCCGGCGCTGCGTAGCTGACTTGTCGTTTGCGATCAAACGGGCCGAGGACACCCCGTTCTACTGCTTTCGAGCACTTGAATCTCTTCGGCAATCGTTCGGTGCGGAGTTATCTGAGGTTGAACAATGGAAGGCCATGGCTGAGGCGGTTGGCTCTTCAAAGAACGAGATGGAACCATTGCGCGCGCGAGCATTCCCGGCTCGTCACGGAGTTCCAATTCCACTTAGTGACCAAGAGCGACAAGAGCTTTTCCTTTACACCTGGAGTGTCGTCGAGCGGTATATCGACTTTCGCTTAGCTGCATCTGGTAGTTCGCCTGTGTTCTCAACAGTGCCGCAGGAATGATCTCTAACCCTGCAGTCGAGCGGACCTGCGCCAAAAACCGCGCGGGCCATTCACTTCCACGTTAGCCACGTGAGATCACTCAGATGCCAAAAGGTCCCGCGATATTCCATGAAGAAATCGTTGCCTACATATGTAGCGGCAAAACTACGCTTGATGCCATGGCGCACTTTCGTTTTGCAAACGAGAACATTGCCAACCTTCGAGTACATGCCGCCTTCAAAAAGCTCGGCATTCCGCGCCCCCGATATAGCGCGAATCGGAAATGTGAATTTTGTGGTGCCGAATTCTCGGCCCGTGATAGGAAGCAACGAACTTGTGGCTTAGAAAAATGCCAAGAAGCACTGATCAAACAATGGCAAACAGATAATCCAGATTCAAGGAAGTCCGCGTTAACGAAGTACCGTAGGACAGAAAAGGGAAGACAGAATAATCTTCGAATGCATGAAAAACGCCGTGATACCGGGCTAAATGGTTCGATGGTTGAGCGCTGGAATTTTTCCGCATTCGAAGCTACCAAGCGACTGAGAAAGTTGAAGTCTCTTGAAGAGCGCAACCCTTGGGAATACAGAGTCACGCACATTCAAAAGCTCACAGGCATGACTCGCGTCCATAACCCAAGGCCGCAAAGAGCCTTCCCTCCTAGTTCAAAGCCACCAGAAAAGTGGTCATTAGCACTACGGGCCGTGCAGACAACTTTGCTGCAACGCTCAAGCGCAAGTCGTTTTCACGCATGGGAAGATGCGGTTGTTCGAATTGGTCAAGCCATTAGATCTGGAACAAAGGTAAGGTCATGGAAAATAGAAAACGAGATCCGGTAGTTCCCATGGAATACATTCGTGGGCTTATTGTTGCCCAAGGTGGTCGTTGTGCAATCACGGGGTTGCCGCTTGACCCAAGAGAAGTTAACGCTGATCACATTGTTCCCTTATCTCGCAAAGAACTGTCGCCAAGCAAAGGCTCCGACAATATTTGGCTGGTGCACAAGAAGATAAATGCCATTAAGGGAGGTCTGACCTATGACGAAATGGTCAAGTTGGCAACGTTGATCGTTGAAAATCATAAAAGATCTCAAAACCTACAGTCATTGATCCAGAAAAACGAAGTTCCGAGAGTTTCAAAAGACACATTCGATACCTGGGTTGAGCAGCATTGTGATGAGTCAGGGAGAATCATTGGCTAAGCCACCGCTCCAGAGGGACGCTTCGCCGGCAAGCCGGCTTCGCGCCCCGGAGCTTGCACGTTGGGCGTCATCGGCCACATGACATTGCTGACCACTGAAGTTCATCGTTCCGATGGCGGAGATATCGTCGTCTTCGCCGCTGATCGGAGAATCTCACGGGGTCAAGCAGCATCAGATAATCGGAGAAAGGTCTTTCGAATTCCAGAGAAACGTGCCGGGGTAGGCTACTTCGGACTAGCGGAAGTCCCGACAGGATCTGGACGTCTACCGATGTCGGAATGGATCCAAGATTTCTTCTACCGAATACGTCCGACGGATACTCTTGCAGAGATCGCCGAGCGACTAGCGTTCCAGCTAAATGCCGACGTTCCGAAAGACTGGCGAGATACCGAGATCTCCGGCTTTCACCTCGCTGGACTACGTGCAGATGACTGTGCTGAATTCTGGTTCATACGGAACGTCGATGATGCGGGAAACCTCACACGCGCGGACTTTGAGTTCCGAGAGGATTTTCAGTGCCGAGATGCGCCAGGCCTTCCGTTCGGCGCGGCTCAGATCTATCGCAACGGGGACATCAGAGCTCACGTCGTAGCGTGGGCACAGATCGACCAGTCATTGGGGTTGCTGCTCGGTACGCAGTCGTTTCGTGCACTTCAGAGTATCGAAGACTACGTGGAGTGGGTCCAATTCAAGATGGAACTGGTAGCGGATTTCTATGAGCGCTTCTCTACTGAATCCATCATTGGTCGGCCCATTGATGCGTTCGCTATCCAGAAATGACGCCCAACCAACGATTCGACTCGGACACTCAATGGCGGCGCTCCGCGCCACCGTCTTGGGCCGGCCAATCGCGACGTTAGATTTCTCTGATGACGACGCGCGACGTTTTTCTTAAATCGCTGGCGAACACCGCACTGGAGGCGCGTAACTGGTTCTGGGCGAGCACTGCTGAACGGACGCGCGAGGAGTATTTCGCGAAAGGAAAGCTTGGCGATGCCGGGAAAGGGGCTGTATACGTCTACCTTAATGCCCATCACGAGCCGCTCTACGTCGGAGAGGCCGGACGTCCCATCAAGCGTCGGATGCACGACCAGACCTCTCCACATAAGAAAACTACGTGGTGGAACGATTGGACCACACTGCGATTGCTCGCAGTTCACGATCGAACTGACCGACTTACCCTAGAGTTGCTGCTGATCCTCGGCTGCAAACCCAAATTCAATCGCAAGCCCGGAGCACGCGAGGTTGAAACGATGTTTCAAAATCTAACTTTAGTTGGAGCGGACGTGCCGCAAGCGGCCCGCCGCTCAACATGACGTTAGAAGGCACCGATGCTCACTGGCATTTCACAAGCGGCACTTCTGGCAATCGTGGGAGCCTTCGCTCTATATCAGGGTTACGTCAGCTGGCTGGTTTCAAAAGCGGACTACACGTCCACCCAAAAATGGGCGCAATTCGCAGGCATCTGGCTGCTTCCTCTTTTGGGTGCAATAGGTTGTCATGCGATGTAAAAAGCGGAAAAGCGCGCCTTTGCCGATTCGCGTTTCGTGCCAGAGCGGAACGTAGAGTCGACCGACGGCGGTAGTCATTGAAAAGGCCTTCTAACCGCCGGTTCTTGAGCGACACTAGCCCGGCGCTGCGCGCCTACGCGCGTGCGCCAAACCCGGAACGTTAGGCGTCACAAAACCAATCCTCCAACATGCCAGACATCTTCATCAGCTATTCAACAGCCGACGCAGCAGCAGCGCGATTCATTCATCGAAATCTTGTTGAACAAGGTGTCTCGGCTTTCTTAGCTGCGGCCTCACTACAGCCTGGTCAACAGTGGTCACCAGAAATACTGGAGGCTCTGCGTGGCTCCGACTGTGTGCTCTTCCTCGCAAGTCGAAGTGCCTGCGCCTCTCCATGGGTGCAACAAGAACTTGGGTATGCGATCGGCGCAAAGAAGAAGCTAATCCCAATCATCTGGGATATGAAGCCAACGGAACTGCCGGGTTGGGTAAGTGGCTACCAAGCGCTTGACCTCGCGCGTCACTCGGCGGAGGAAGTCAAACATGAAGTTTCGGCCATCGCCGCGCGGATCAAAGCCAATAAGCAAACCGCGCTCTTGATGGCAGGCCTCGCTCTTGCTGCCCTCTTTCTCAAGTAGCAAAGTGACGCCTAACCCTTCCATCGAGAGGGTCGTCCTATCGGCGGGCTTTGCACGCCTACTGGCCTCTGGTCATTTCCGACGTTAACCAACGAGCGCAGACCATGCCAAAGAAGTATGTCCTGCCCTCCTTTCTCTCGGGCATGGTGCCCCAAGAAATCTACGAGCGTTGGTTGCGCCGAAAGGCTCAGGCGCACGTGCGCCGCGATAGGCGACGCGGCAATCTCGAAGCAATCGGAGAAATGTACCGCGATGCAATACATTCAGCCGTAATCGAGAGCGCTGGACTTGATGCCTACACGGGTGAGGAGCTCGATTGGACGCTCATTAGTCAATACGACAATGACGAGTCAAGAGAGAACGGAAGGCACTACAAGCGTGGATTTGCGCTACTGCCCACAGTCGACCATGTAGGCGACGGAACCGGGCCGGCGAATTTTAAGATTTGCGGCTGGCGGACCAATGACGCAAAGAGTGATCTTGATCTGCCTGAGTTCCTGTCAGTGTGCGAATCGGTCCTGAAGCATCATGGCTATGCTGTGCGCAACGCTGGCTAACACTTAACCCCAAGGCGACGCCATCAAGCGCTGCACCTCAATTGGCATTTGCGCGTAGCGCGCTTGGGCTCCGCGTTGTTGCGTGCCTAACCGCATAGCCTGACCGCTCGATAGCCCCTCTACCCCTTAGTCGCCTTCCCCAACCGCTCCGCGTTATCCCGCGTATCCGAAATATTGATCCGCGGCCGCTTCTTCCCCTCTTCTGTCATGCGCGCCATGATCTCCTCGGCCATCTTCACCATGCGCTGCGCGGCGGGCCGCGCTTCGAGGGCATGGAACCAGCGCGTGAAGTGCGGGTGGGCCGAGCCGTCGCCGAGGCGCACGCGGTAGCGGCGCGTCCAGGGCCAGGTGGCGATGTCGGCGATGCTGTACTCCGCCCCGCCCAGCCACTTCGATTCGCCCAACCGGTTGTCGAGCACGCGAAAGAGCCGCAGCACTTCGTTGTTGTAGCGCTCGCGTGCGTACTGCAGGCCCGCATCCACCGGCTCCGGGCGATTGGTGAAATGCCCGGCCTGGCCGAACATCGGCCCGACGTGCGCCATCTGGAACATCAGCCACTGCAGCACGTCGTACTTGCCGCGCACGGAACGCGGCAGGAACTTCCCGGTCTTGCCCGCGAGGTAGACGAGGATCGCGCCGGATTCCATCATCGTGTAGCGCCCGCCCGGGCCCGCCGGATCGACGATGGCGGGAATGCGGTTGTTCGGTGAGAGCCTGAGATAGTCCGGACTGAACTGGTCGCCCGCCATGATGTTCACGTCCACATGCTTCCAGGGGAGCCCGGTCTCCTCCAGCATGAGCATGACCTTCTGGCCGTTGGAAGTCGGCATGGAATGCAGTTCGATCATGGTTCTCTCCCCTTCTCTCGCTCGTGTCCCTGAGGCCGTGACGGCCTAGTGCCCCGTCGCCTTGCCTAGCCGCGCGGCGTTGTCCTTCGTGTCGTAGATGTTCACCGGCGGTTTGGCCTCACCGGCGCGGGTCATGCGCTCGCGGATCTCGATGGCCATCGCGTTGTTGCGCTGGACGGCGGGGCGCGCTTCCATCGTGCGGTACCAGCGCATGAAGTACGGATACTCGGCTTCCGTGATGCCGCGGTCGGGATGGCTGCGGGTCCAGGGATAGACCGCCATGTCCGCGATGCTGTATTCCGCGCAGCCGATCCAGCGCGATTCCGCGAGCCGGTTGTCCAGTACGCGATACAACCGCCGCGCTTCGTTCAGGTAGCGCTCGCGCGCGTACTTCAGGCCCGCGTCCTCCTCCTTCTTCAGCGTGAGGAAATGCCCGGCCTGGCCGAACATCGGCCCCACATGCGCCATCTGGAACATCAGCCACTGCAGCACGTCGTACTTGCCGCGCACCGAACGCGGCAGGAACTTCCCGGTCTTGCCCGCGAGATAGAGGAGGATCGCGCCCGATTCCATCATCGTGTACGACCCGCCCGGCCCGTCGGGATCGACCAGCGCCGGGATCTTGTTGTTCGGCGAGAGCTTCAGATGACCGGCCTTGAACTGGTCCCCGGTGCGGATGTCGACATCCACATGTTTCCAGGGCAGGCCGCACTCCTCCAGCATGATCATGACCTTCTGGCCGTTCGGGGTCGGCATGGAATGCAGTTCAAGCATGGGCAGCTCCTTGCAGGGGGATGCGGCGATTATGAAGCGTCGCGCGGCTGAAGGGGGCAGCCCGGGGACGTCCTTCGGAAATATTAGTAACGTATATGTTACTATCTATGCGCCCACCCGGCGAATTTGCTCCCCTCGCACCCGAATTGGGCCGGATTTCCGGCGCTGTTCCATGCACCGCCCTGACGGCGGCGACACGAAACTCTCAACCAGCGTCCCTCCATCCACCCGTCATCATCCCTGCCCAGGGGGCCGGACCATGCAGACAGCCGAACACACCACAGACCCGGCCGCGCTCGGCGCCACCGAAGTCGAGCGCCTTGCCACCCTGAAGCTCGCGTTCTCGCGCGCCGAAACCGAGGCCGGCGCGGCGCTCGCCTCGGAAGCCCGCGAAGGCGCCGAACGGCGCCTGCGTGCCGCCGCCGAGAAACGCGCCCAGGCCGAAACCGATGCGCGCCGCGCGATCGAACAGCGCATCCGCGCCGAGCAGGCCGCCGAAGCCGATGCCCAGGCGCGCCGTGAAAACGAAAAGCGTGCGGCCCTGCTGCTGCAGGAAAAGCGTCAGGCCGAACAGGCATTGAACGACGCCGCACGCCAGCGCACCGAAGCCGAGCGCGAAGCCGCGGACGCCGCGCTGCGCCGGCTCGCCGCCGAGCGCGAGGCGCTGCGCTTCGCCGAAGCCCTGCGCGAGGCCGAGGACGCCACCGCCGCCAGCGCACTGCGCGCAGCCGAGACCGCACGCGAGGCCGCCGAACGCATTGCGCAGGCCGAAGCCCGCACCCGCGCCGAAGAAACCGAAGCCCGGGCGCTCGCCAGCGCCCGTGAAGCCGCAGAAAAGGAAACTGCCGAAGCGATCCGCGAACGTGCCGTAAACGAAGCCCGCGCGCTCGAGGAAGCGCGCCAGCGCGCTGCCGCCGAGCGTCTTGCCGCCCAGGCCGCGCGCGAGCGCGCCGACGAGGAAGCACGCGCCCGCATGCATGCCGAAGCGCGCGAAAGCGCCGAGCGCGCCGCGCGCGAGGAAGCCGAGGCTCGGGCACAGGCCGAATCGGCGCTTGCCGAAGTGGCGCGCGAACACATGATGGCGGGCGCCCGCGAGCGCGTCGCCGCCGAACGCCGCCGTCAGGCCGAGAAATCCGGTCTTGCGCTCGCCGCGCGTGCCCTCGACGAAGCCGAAGCCGCGGCGCGCGAGGCCGAGACCGCGCAGCAGCTCGAAGCCGAACGCGAACGGCTCGCCGCCGAGCATCTGGAACTGGAAGCGCAGCGACGTGTCGACGTGGAGCGCGCGCTCGAGTCGGAACGCGAAGCGCACCGCATCGAGCTCGACTCCGCCCGCCGCGTGGCCGAACGCGCGGAGCGTGCCGAGGCGCTGCGCCTCGCCGCCGAAGCCGCGACCGCAGCGATTGCCGCACGCGAGGCCGCGGACGAAGAAGCGCGCGCGGCGGAACTCGCGCAGGCCGCAACCGCTGCAGCGCTTGCCGAGGCCGCGCGTGTACGCGCCCGCGCCGATGCGGCCGCAGAAGCCGCGCTGCAGGCACGCATCGCCGAGGAAGAGCGCGCCCGCATGGCCGCCGAACGACGCGCGCAGGCGGAAACCGACGCGCTCGCTGCCGCCGCACAGACCGCTGCCGCACAGCAGGCGCTGGAGGAAGCCGCCATCGCCCTGCAGCAGGCCGAGGACAGCCTGCGCCGCACGGCCGCGATGCGCCTCGAAGCCGCCCAGGATGCGCTCGCCGCCGAGCGCACGCGGATCGAAGCGGAAAAGGCCGCCGCCTGCGCGGCCATGCAACGCACCGAAGCCGAGGCGGCACGCGCCGAAGCCGCTTTGCGCGCGCGGGCGGACGACGAGGAAGCCGCCCGCAGCGCCGAAGCGCTGGCGCGCGAACTCGATGCGAGCCGCAGCACGAATGCGGAGCGCCTGCGGGCGCAGAACGCGCAGCAGCGCGCGGCGGCACGCGCGAGCCACCTTGCCGAGGCGCTCGCAGCCACCGCCGGCCGCGAAGCGCGCGCGCAGACCGAAGCAAACCTTGCCGAGCGCCGCAGACTGCATGCCGAGCGCGACGCCGCGCGCGCCGCCGAGGCAAGGCGCGATGCCGCGCAGGCGCTCGCACTCGAGGCCGAAGCGCGCCTCGCCACTGAACAGCAACTGGCCGAACTCGAGGCCGCGAACCTCGCTGCTGCGGCCGACCTGCGCACCACGATCGAAGCGCGCCTCGCCGACGAGCGGGCACGCGAAGCGGCGATTCAGGCCCGCGCGCAGGCGGAGCTTCAGGCAGGCGAAGCCGCCCGCATCGCACTGGATACCGAGCGACAGCTGCTGCAGGAAGCCGAGGGCCGCGTTGCGAGCGCAGCCGCGAGCGCGCGCGAACTGATCGAACGCGCCCGCACCGCCACCGAAGAGAAGATCGCGCGGATCCGCACGCTCGCCGAGGACGAACGCATCGCCCTCGATCAGCGCGTGGCGGCGGAGATGGCGCGCTCGCGGGACGAGATCGAAGCCACACGCCATCGCGAGCGCAGGCGGGCGCAGGGCAAACGCGCCGCACTCGCAGGCGCGGCGCTCTCCTGTGCCGCCATCGGCGCCGCCCTCGCCGTGCAGTCCTGGCCCGGGCATGCGGATGCGAGCACCGGTGGGAGCAATGCCCCGGCGGGAACCACTGCAACGGCAGGAACTCAGGCCACTTCAGGCACCCTTGCAACGCCGGGCACCGCGCGTTCCGCGGGCGGCGGCATCGAGCTGAAGGTGAGTCGCGGGCTGGACAACATGCCCGCTGCGGCACGACCGAAGACGCGCGGCTAGCAAGACCCCGGCTAGGGCGGCGTCGGGACGGCCATGCCGCGCACCACGGCGGGCCGGCGCGCGATCATCGTGTACCAGCGCTCCACGTTCGGGAAATCCGCCAGGTCCACCTGCTGCCATTCGTGGCGCGCCACCCAGGGAAAGGTGGCGATGTCGGCAATCGAATACTCGCGCGCGAGATAGAGTTCGTCGGCCAGCCGGCGCTCGAGCACAGCGTAGAGGCGGCGCGTCTCGGTGCGATAACGCTCCATCGCATAGGGCACCGTTTCCTTCGCGTTGCGCAGGAAGTGATGCGCCTGGCCGAACATCGGCCCCACCCCGCCCATCTGGAACATGAGCCACTGCAGGCACTCGTACTTGCCGCGCACATCGAGCGGCATCAGGCGGCCGGTCTTGCCGGCCAGGTAGACCAGAATCGCGCCCGACTCGAACAGCGTGAACGGCTTGCCGTCCGGCCCCTCGTGGTCGACGATCGCGGGGATCTTGGCGTTCGGGTTGATCGCCTGGAAATCCGGCTCGAACTGCTCGCCCGCGCCGATATTCACCGGATGCACGCTGTATTCGAGCGCGCACTCCTCCAGCATGATGGACACCTTGCGCCCGTTGGGGGTGGCCCAGGTGTAGAGCTCGATGGTCACAGCGTCCACTCCAGATAGGTATAGAGATAGTTCGAGCCGCCGTTCACGTTGCCGAGCAGCTGCGAGCTGCCGAAGATCCCCGAGCGGTGCGAGATGCCGACCCCGATCAGCGTGTCGCGCAGGAAGCGCGCCCCGGTCAGATCGCCGAGGTTCACGTCCACCGTGGGATCGAGGTAGTTGAGCAGCCTGGAGGTCGGCCGGCCGCGCCGCGCCTGTTCGATCACCTCGGGCATCGGCACGCGGCGCGCATAGGAGAGACCCGCGCCGAAGCCCACGCGCGTGCGCAGGCGCGAACTCCACGGAAAGCCGTAGTAGTAGGCGCGCAGATAGGCGTTCAGCTGCACGAAATCCGGCTGGAAGCCGCGCTCGCGGTGGCGCATCAGACCGAGAAAGCCCGCCACCGAGACAGGCCAGCCGTTCAGATGCTCGACGAAGGTCCGCCCGACTTCCACCGCATCGATGCCGGTGTCGTCCTTGGTGTGGATGCTCGCGCAGCGCAGCGTCACCGTATTGATGAAGTTGCAGTCGGTGGAGGCGCCGCGCAGCACGCGCAGGATCACCGGCTTGTGCTCGGGCCAGGGCTCGTGCTGGTTGGAGAAGTCGTACATCACGCCGAACATGCCCGTCAGCTGGCTGCGATGCTCGACGATCGGGCTCGCGCGCACTTCGTTCGACCAGCGTGTCAGCCCGAGCGAACCGAACACGCGCGCGTTCGGCGTGATATCCCAGCTCGCAAAGAGGCCGATGCTGCTGTTGAAACCCGCGCCCGCGCGATAGGCCGGGCGGCCAGCGATCGCTTCGTCATCCGACACGCCGTAGTAGTAGTTGTTCAGCCGCGCGCTGCGCCAGGCGATGCCGAGCTGGGGCTGCAGGCGCAGCCGGCCGCTGCGCCAGTCGTAGTCATAGCCGAGCCGCAGCTCGGCGCCGCGCGAGGCATCGAGCGCATCGTGCAGGAACTCTCCCGATAGCGCGCCGTAGCGCCCCTGCCAGCGCCAGCTCGCGCCGACATCCACGCCCGTATCGCGCCGCGACAGTCCGGCGAGCGCGGGCGGCAGCGACTGCGAACTCATACCCTCGAACCGGTGCGTGATGAAAAGATCGAAACGCTGCGTCGGAACAGGTTCGTACTTGATGCCGGCGCGATAGGCGTGCAGATAGAAGCGCCGGCCTTCGTAGAGATAGACCGGCAGCAGATCGCCGCGCGTGCCCTCGCCCAGATAGGGCGAATGCTCGATGCGCGAGGCCGCGCCGATGCCGACCGAACCGGGCTCGGCGAGCGCATCGATGAAAGGATCGCTCGCCCCCGCCAGCGCCGTGCCGGAAGCGACGCCCCCGAGCAGTGCGAGGCTGGCGATCTGCCGGGAAAGGCGCTTCATTCCAGAACCGACGCGATCGCGTGCTCGCGCGCGGCCTCCACCGCACCCGCGATCGCGGCGGGCGCAGGGGCGGCGCGCGCCACCGCGCCCGCGTCCACGCCCCGCGCTGCAGCAAGCGCGCGCGCGAGACGCGAGGCGCTCTGCTCGAGGCGCGCATCGCCCGAGGCAAGCTGCGCGGCCGCAAGCAGGGCCGTGAAACGCTCCGGACGCCGCAGCGCATCGGCGCATTTGATCGCCCCGAGCAGGCCTGCCGCATCGGCCCCGGCCGCGGCCTCGAGCAGGCCGCGACAGCGAATGACGGATTCGGCCAGCTCGCGCGACTCGTTCGGCGCGCGCAGACGTTCGCAGAGCATCGCGAGCGGCGCGGGCGACATCGTCCACGCGAGCATCGCAAAGCGCACTTCGAGCGCGGCCCCGGCCGCGACCGCGCGCGCGAGGGCGAGCGGATCCGGGTGCACTTCGGGCAGGTGGTGGGCGAGATAGCCGCACTCGGCGAGCACCTCGAACATGCGCTGGGGGTGCGCCTCGGCAAGCCCGCGCGAGAACTCCTGCCAGACGCGCTCGGGCACCAGAAAATCCGCCTCGCCGCTCTCGACCATCGCGCGCATCAGCGCCATGGTCTCGGGTGCAACGCCGAAATCGAAGCGCGCGGCAAAGCGCGCGACACGCAGGATGCGCACCGGATCTTCCGCGAAGGCCGCGCTCACGTGGCGCAGCAGGCCCGCGCGCAGATCGCGTTCGCCCCCATAGGGATCGACGATCGCCCCGGCTTCGTCCTGCGCCATCGCATTGATCGTTAGGTCGCGCCGCAGCAGATCCTCTTCGAGCGTGACTTCCGGCGAGGCATGCACGATGAAGCCGCGATAACCGCGACCGCTCTTCCTCTCGGTGCGCGCGAGCGCGTACTCCTCGTGCGTGACCGGATGCAGGAACACGGGAAAATCGCGCCCCACGGGCCGGTAGCCGAGCGCGCTCATCTGCTCGGGCGTGGCGCCGACCACGACCCAGTCGCGATCCGCGCCGGGCCGCCCGATCAGTGCATCGCGCACCGCGCCACCGACGATGTAGGTCTTCATGCGCCGGCCTCGCCGTAGAGATCGTCATAGGCCGCGATCGCTTCAGTCTCGGCCGCGGCTGCGGCAATCCACTCGCGCAGCGCAGGCCGCGCGAGCACCGCATCCGCGTAGGCGCGACAGACAGGCGGCAGATCGACCGCATAGGTCTCGAAGCGCAGCACCACGGGCGCGTACATCGCGTCCGCCGCACAGAAACTGCCGAACAGGAACGGCCCGCCCGCGCCGTAGCGCGCCCGGCAATCTGTCCACAGCGCGAACACGCGCTCGATTTCCGCCAGCACCTCGGGCGTGCGGCCCCTGCCCGGATAGCGTTTGCGGATGTTCATGCCCATGTGGGTACGCAGCTGGGCAAAGCCCGAGTGCATCTCGGCGCTCACCGAGCGCGCCGTCGCGCGCGCGAGGCGGTCCGTCGGCCACAGACCGGGATGGGATTCGGCCAGGTATTCGATGATCGCGAGCGAATCCCAGATCGCGTGGCTGCCGTCGACGAGACAGGGCACCTTGCCCGTCGGCGACAGGCGCAGCATCGCTGCGCGGGAATCCGCCTCGAACATCGGAATGCGCAGTTCCTCGAACGCGATGCCGGCTTCTCTCATCGCGAGCCAGGGCCGCAGCGACCAGGAGGAGTAGTTCTTGTTGCCGATGACGAGTACGGGCAGCGCGGACATGCGGGACTCCAGAGTGCGCAAGCGGGCGGCGCTGCGCCCCCGCAACAGTTAGGGATGTGGGAGGAATCGATTATAGGCGGGGCCCGCTTCCGTAACGGCGACCGGCGCTGCGCTTTCCGCTACCATCGCGGCTTTTGCGGACCACAGGGGGCATGATGTTCAAGGAGTTCAAGGAATTCGCGATGCGCGGCAGCGTGATCGACCTCGCGGTCGGCGTGGTGCTCGGCGCCGCTTTCGGCAAGATCGTCGACTCGCTCGTCAAGGACGTGATCATGCCCCCGATCGGAATCGCGCTCGGCAAGGTGGATTTCTCGAATCTGTTCTTTGTGCTGAAGGATGGCGCGACCGCCGGTCCCTATGCAAGCGTCGATGCAGCGGTGAAGGCCGGCGCGGTAACGTTGAACCTGGGCCTGTTCGTCAACACGCTGATCGCCTTCGTGATCATCGCCTTCGCGATTTTCATGATCCTGAAGCCGATCAACCGGCTGCGCCGCGCCGACGAGAAGGCCGCGGAGGCCGCCGCGGCCGTCGTGCCGCCCGAACCCGAAGAAGTGAAGCTGCTGCGGGAAATCCGCGATTCGCTGAAGAAGTAAGGTCGCAGGCCGGGCCGCCGGCCTGCCTCAGCCCCGGTCGAGCCAGGCCGGGGCCGTATCCTCGATGCGGCACGGCCGGATGCCGTAGGGAAAGGGCGCGTCGCTCGTGCCTTCAGCCTTGAGCGAGCGGTAGTTGTCGCGGGTCATCACCGGACCCGGGGTGAATTCGAGCAGGAAGGCCATGAGCCAGGAGAGTCCGTCCGGCAGGCCGATCACGAGCCGCCAGCGCCGCTTCATCCTGCACACCCGCCGCACGAGCGCATCGAGACGCCAGACCTCGGGCCCACAGAGATCGATCGTCCCGCCATTGCCGGTAGGCTGCTCGAGCGCATCGAGCAGCGCCTCGACCACGTCGCCCACGTAGACCGGTTGCAACCGGGCGTCCGGGCAGGCGACCACCAGCACAGGCAGCAGGCTCGAGAGCCCGGCGAAGAGGTTCAGAAACCGGTCCTCCGGCCCGAACACCACTGAAGGGCGGAACACCGTCACGGCCAGACCCTTTACCGCACGCGCGGCCGCTTCGCCCGCCGCGCGCGAGCGCAGATATTCGGACGGCGCATCCGCAGCCGCACCGAGCGCGCTCATCTGCACGAGCCGGCGCACCCCGGCGCCACCGCAGGCCGCTGCAAGGCGTGCGGGCAAGTCCACGTGGGCGCGCGCGTACGCAGGCCCGTAGGCTGCGCCCGGCGCCGCCGGCCTGCTGTGCAGCACGCCGACCAGATTCACCACGGCATCGCAGCCCGCCACCAGTCCTTCCAGCACGCCGGGCGCGTGGACATCGGCCTCGACCAGCTCGAGCGTCGGCAGAACGGTAAGCGCCTTCGCGCGCTCGCGCCGGCGCGTCGGCACCGTCACCTTCCAGCCGCGGCGCACTGCCCCGGCCACAAGATGCCGGCCGATGAAACCTGTGCCGCCGAGTATGAGCAGTCTGCGGGAATTCAAGCGATCACCAGTCTTTCTTGTCACGGGAGGAACTCGGGCTGCTCGGCGCCATCGCGCGCCGCGATCTGCCCGAGCCGCTGTTTGAAGGGGACCGTCTTGCCCTGCAGCAGGGCGCCGTAGAAGGCCGCATTCGCCATCACCCGCTTCACATAGTCGCGCGTCTCGTTGAAGGGAATGCTCTCCGCGTAGATCGCGCCTTCCAGCGGACGTGCGTCGCGCCAGCGCCGTGCGCGGCCCGGGCCGGCGTTGTAAGCGGCCGTTGCAAGGATGGGGTGCCCGAGGCTGTCCAGCACCATCTTCAGGTAACGCGTGCCGAGCGTCACATTGGTACGCACTTCGGTGACGCGCGCCGGCAGGAAGTCCTTCATGCCGCTCTTCGCGGCAACCCAGCGCGCGGTGGCCGGCATGAGCTGCATGAGGCCCTGTGCGCCGGCGACCGAGCGCGCGCTCGCGATGAAGCGGCTCTCCTGGCGCGCGATGCCGAGCACGAAGGCCTCCTCCAGACCGGCCGCGCGCGCGAATTCGCCGAATACCTCCCGATAGGGTGCGGGATAACGCAGCCCGAAATTGTGCAGGGCAACGGTGCGGTCCGCGGCGGCAATGGCGCGGTCGTAGAGCTCGGCGCGGCGCGCAAGCTCCGAGGCGGCGAGCAGCTGCCGGTCGTCCAGCCCGCGCAGCGAGAAGACCCATTCGCGCACGCCTTCGCTGCGCAGGCCGAGGCGGAAGAGCGCGAGCGCACGCACGAGGCCCTCGCGGGTGCCGATGGCAGCGAGTTCGTCCTCGCCCGGCTGATAGGCGGCAGGCGGCAGCGCCGGCGCGTAGCCAAGTTCCTCCACCGCAAGGAGCCCGTAGAAATCCGTGCCGCCGGCGATGCGCTGGAACCCGGCGCGCGCGGCGACGGCATTGCCTTCGCTCGCGAGCGCGCGACCGTGCCAGTAGATCCAGGCCGGCTCGCTCT
Source organism: uncultured Pseudomonadota bacterium (assembly GCA_903834835.1). Taxonomy (GTDB): domain Bacteria; phylum Pseudomonadota; class Gammaproteobacteria; order Burkholderiales; family SG8-39; genus CAILKO01. The sequence goes on from CAILKO010000035.1 coordinate 242,218, forward strand.
TCCCTTCGAGCGACATCGCCTCGATCGCTTCCTTCACCACGCGCCAGTTGCCCGCGCGCAGACCCGCGCGCGCCTTCCAGGCAAGCTGTTCATCGCCCAGCTGAACGGTCTTCGATTCCGCTGCAAGGGCATACCAGTCAAGCGCGCGCGCCTCGAGCCGCATCGCGGAGCGCCAGGCAAGCTGACCCCAGAGCCAGGCCCGATCCTCGGCGGCCAGCAGAACGCCCAGCCTCCCCGAGAGCGCGGAAGCCGCCGCAGTCGGATCGTCGCGCGCGATGCGCAGGCCGGCGTACAGGACTGCCTCGCGCGCGCCGCGCCGCTCGAGCGGCTGCTGGCGCACGGAAGAGAGTTCCGAGATCAACCGCTCGGGCTCGCGCTGGGCAAATCCGAGCTGGCTCTCGAAGGGCTGCTCGGGGCGCGGCAGGTAGCGAAGCGCATAGCGCATTGCATTCGTCTGGCTCGCTGCGAACAGCATGCGCAGGCGCAGCCAGACTGCATCCTGTGAGAGCAGGCCGCGCCGCGCGAGCTCCTCTGCCATCGCGGCGCAGCCGGGCGCGAAATCGCCCGGCTCCATCCAGAGCTTGCGCGCCGCATCGGCTGCTTCAGGATGCTCGCGCTGCAAGCCCGCCTGCGCGCTCATGCAGCGCAACTCCGTATCGTCGCGCACCAGGAGCGGCCGCTGCGCGCCGAAGCGTTCCCAGTCGCGCCGCTTCGCAAGCACTTTCAGCCACTCGGCACGCAGCCGGTCGGCGGCATAGCTGCCCGCATGGCGGGCAAGCACCTGCTCGACGGCTTCGGGCGCAGCCTGCTCGAGTTCCAGGCTGAGTCGCCAGTAATCGAGCCACGGGAGCAACACATGGCCATCGAGTCCGCTGGTTGCGATCGCGAAGCGCCGCGCGCTGCCCGCCTTGTAGGCGTCATAAGCGGAGAGCAACGCCTGGTCGGCCGGCGCGGGCTTCTGCGCAGCCGCGTAACCCGCCGCGCAAAGCAGTACCATCCCGGACAGACAGCCAGTCTTTCCCGTCGTGGAAAATCCCGAAAACAATTCCGAAAACCACCTCCAGATCATGCGGCGAGCATACCACCCATGATGGACAACCCTGTTACGTCCTGGCGGGCCGAGACGCGGCGCAAGCTGCTCGCCGCGCGCCTTGCGCTCGACACCACGACGCTCGAACACTGGCGCGTGGCCATCGACGACCTGCTCGAGCGTGTCTTCCCCGATCTCGCGCAGGGCGTGCTCGCGATGTACTGGCCGATACGCAAGGAATACGACCCGCGCCCGCTCGTGACACGCCTGCAGGCGCGGGGCCTGCGTGCCTGCATGCCCGGGCCGGTCGCATCCGATGCGCCGATGCATTTTCGCCTCTGGCATCCGGGTATCGAAATGGTCACCGACGCGCTCGGCATCGCGACGCCGGTCGGCACGCCCGAGATCGTTCCGCAGACCATCCTTGTGCCGCTGGTCGGCTGGGATGACGCCGGGTATCGCCTCGGTTACGGCGGCGGCTATTTCGACCGCACGCTCGCGGCGATCGAGCCGCCCGCCCTTGCGATCGGCGTCGGCTACGAACAGAGTCGCCTGTCGAGCATTCATCCCCAGCCCTGGGACCAGCCGCTCGACTACATCGTCACCGAGCGGGCCGCCTACCGCCGGGTGAACGGCCGCCTGGAGACCGTCCTCGAACGCCCGACGCGCGCGAGCTAGCGGTCTAACCGAGGAACAACCGGTAGGCCGGGTTGCGCGTCTCGTCGATATACGGATAGCCCAGCTTCGCGATCGCCTTGCCGAGCGCGGCGTGCTGGGCTTTCGGCACCTGCAGGCCGACCAGCACGCGGCCGTGATCCGCACCGTGGCTGCGGTAGTGGAACAGGCTGATGTTCCAGCTGCCCTGGATGTGCTGCAGGAAGTTCATGAGCGCGCCCGGGCGCTCGGGAAATTCAAAGCGATAGAGCTGCTCGGCCGCCTCGCGCGTCGCGCTGCGATCGCCCGACCACGGCGCCCGTCCGCCCACCATATGGCGCACATGCACCTTGGCCATCTCGTTGTCCGAGAGGTCCAGGGTCTTCAGCCCCTGACGCGCCAGACTCTTTACGAGGCGCCTGGTTTCCTCACGATCGCGCACCGCGACGCCGACGAAGATATGCGCCTCGTTCGCATCGGCAATGCGGTAGTTGAACTCGGTGATGTTGCGCGGGCCGAGCGTGGCGCAGAACTTCCTGAAGCTGCCCGGTTCCTCGGGTATCGTGACCGCGAGGATCGCCTCGCGGTGCTCGCCGATCTCCGCCTGCGACGCGATGAACTGCAGCCGGTCGAAGTTCGTGTTCGCGCCGGAGGCGATCGCGACCAGCGTCTTTCTGCGCGCGCCATGGCGCTCGGCCCAGCGCTTGGCACCCGCGATCGCGAGCGCGCCGGCGGGCTCGAGCACGACGCGCGTGTCCTCGAACATGTCCTTGATCGCCGCGCAGATCTCGTCGGTATTCACGAGAATCACCGAATCGACATATTTGCGCGCGAGGCGGAACGTCTCCGCGCCCACCTGCTTCACGGCAACGCCGTCGGCAAAGAGGCCCACCTGATCGAGCACCACGCGCCGGCCGGCCTTCAGCGAGCGGTCCATCGCATCGGCATCCTCCGGTTCGACACCGATGATCTTCGTCTCGGGACGCAGGCGCTTCACATAGGCGGCGATACCGCCGATCAGACCGCCACCGCCCACGGGCACGAAGATCGCATCGATCGGCTGCGGGTGCTGGTGCAGGATCTCCATGCCGATCGTGCCCTGACCGGCGATCACCGCCGGGTCGTCATAGGGGTGCACGAAGGTGAGGCCCAGCTTGCGCTGCACGCCCATCGCGTGGTGATAGGCGTCGGTGTACGAATCGCCCGCCAGCACGACTTCGGCCCCGCGCGCGGCAACCGCATCCACCTTGATCTGGGGCGTCGTCACCGGCATCACGATGACTGCGCGACAGCCCAGGCGCTGCGCGGCCAGCGCGACGCCCTGGGCGTGATTGCCGGCGCTCGCCGTAATGACGCCGCGCGCGCGCTGCGCGAGCGTCATGTTCACCATCTTGTTGTAGGCGCCGCGCAGCTTGAAGGAAAACACCGGCTGCAGATCCTCGCGCTTCAACAGCAGCCGGTTGCCGATCCGCTTGGAGAGCAGCGCGGCGGGTTCGAGAGGGGATTCGACCGCCACGTCGTAGACCCGCGCCTTGAGAATTTTTTCGAGATAATCTTCGTGCTTCATGCCTGCTCCTGCGTGGCGCACGAGGGTAGCACAAGGGTTGGTCCGAGCCTTCTTTCCTGAATGCAGTCGCGCCGGGCACGATCAGCACCCCACTTAGGAAAGTCCAGCCCGCATGGAACACCTGCTCTCTGCCGAAGGCGGCCTCGTTGCGGTGTTCGCGGCGAGCCTGCTCGCCGCGACGGTCGTGCCGTTTTCCTCCGAAGCGGTGCTCTGGGGTTATCTGCAGATGCACCCGGACGCCCTCTGGCCTGCGGTACTGGTGGCAACGCTCGGCAACACCGCGGGCGGCATGAGCACCTATCTGATCGGTCGTCTGCTCCCGGCCCGGGCGCAGACGCGGCTGGACCCGCGCGCGCTGCGCTTTCTCGCACGCTGGGGCAGCGCGGCGACGGCGCTTGGCTGGCTGCCGGTGCTCGGCGACGGCCTGTGCCTGGCGGCTGGCTGGCTGCGCTGCAATGCGCTTGCGGTGCTCGTCTGCATGGCGCTCGGGCGCTTCGCGCGCTATGTCGCGGTCGCTGCGATCTAGCGAAATGGCCATCGCCTGCGGCAGGACGATTCGCCTACACTAGCCCGCGACTGGCACGGGAGGATCACAGGGGAATGGAAACCAAGGCTGACAACAGCGCCGCGCCCATGCTGCAGGGCCTGCGTGTGCTCGAACTCGCGACCTGGGTCGCCGCCCCGACGATCGGCGCAATTCTTGCCGAGTACGGCGCCGAGGTGACCCACATCGAGGATCCCGAACGCCCGGACCCGCACCGCGCGACCACCACCCAGACCTGGGGCAAGAACGCGACCGCCGGGCAGGTGAACTCGAGCTGGCAGATGCATAACCGCAACAAGCGCTCGCTCGCGCTGTCGCTCGCCACCGACGAAGGTCGCGCGATCTTCCGCCGGCTGCTCGCGCAGGCCGATGTATTCATCACCAACCTTCTGCCGAAGAGCCAGCAACGCCTGGCGATCGACTATCCGAGCCTGCGCGAGACGTTCCCGCGCCTGATCCACGTGGGCGTGTCCGGGTGGGGCAGCCAGGGTCCGGCGAACCAGAGCCGCGGCTACGACTTCACGGTGTTCTGGGCCGCCTCGGGCATCATGTCTCTCGTCGGCGATCCGGAGGGCGAACCCGCGCTCGTGCGTCCGGGCATGGGCGATCGCACCACCGGGCTCGCCGCCACCGCGGCGCTCGGGCTCGCCCTCTACTCGCGCGAGCGCACCGGCAAGGGCCAGTCGATCGAGGTTTCGTTGCTGCACACCGGCATGTTCACGATCGCCTCCGACATGCAGCGCGCGATGATGTATGGCGAACCGGGGCCGACCTATGCACGCCGCAATGCGCCTGCGCCACTCACCAACTGCTACCGCACGCGCGACGGGCGCTGGCTCGTGGTGCTGGTCGCCGACAAGGACTGGCCGTCCTTCTGCGAGGTGATCGAGGCGCCCGCGCTGGCGCGCGATGCGCGCTTCGAAACCGATCTGAAACGCGCCGAACACAACACCGCGCTGATCCGCCTCATCGACGAGGCCTTCGCGAAGTTCGACCGCGCGGAACTGGAACGCCGGCTCGTGGCGGCGCGCATCACGCACGCACCCGCGATGCTGCCGCAGGAAGCGGCGCAGCACGCGCAGGTGGCGGCGAACGGATTCTTCCTGAACGCGCACCATGAGAGCCGCGGCGACTATCCGCTGCTCAGCTTTCCGCTGCGCTTCTCGGACGCGAAGCCCGAGTTTCGCCACCAGGCGCCGGATCACGGCCAGCAGACACGCGAAATCCTGACTGAACTCGGACTGACGGAGGTGGACATCGTCCGCCTCGACAGCCAGGGCGTGATCCGCGATCCCGCGGCACGCGCCAAGCGCTAGAAGCCAGGCCACAACCGGACACCTCGAATAAGGAGAACGACCGATGTACAAGTTCAACGTGATCGACGCCGATGCGCACATCGACGAGACCGAGGCGACCTGGGAATACGGCCGCGCGGAAGAGAAGGCGCTGATGCCGGTGGTCGGCTATCCGAAGAACCCGGATCCGAAGCGGCCGCCCACGGCCTACTGGATCGTCGACGGCAAGCGCAAGCCGCGCCGCATCCGCGACGACGCAACCTGCGGTTCGACCGTCAACACGCGTGAACTGGGCGACGTCGAAGAGCGCCTGCGCCACATGGACGAGCTCGGCGTCGACATCCACGTGATCTACCCGACGCTGATGCTCGTGCAGCCGGCGGACCGGCCGGAGACCGAACTCGCGATGTGCCGGTCCTACAACCGCTGGATGGCGGACCGCTGCGAGAAATCGCGCGGCCGGCTGCGCTGGGTCTGCGTTCCGCCCACGCACGACATGGCGGCCACGCTGGAGGAGCTGCGCTTCGCGAAAGACCACGGTGCCTGCGGCGTGCTGAAAAAGGGCGACAAGGAAGCCGACAAGTGGCCGGCGGACGAGTACTACTATCCGTTCTACGAGGAAGCCGAGCGGCTTGATATGGCGATCTGCCTGCATCTCGGCTCGGGGGTGCCGGATTCGGGCAACACCAAGGACTTCGCGCTCGGCGCTTTCATGCGCACCCAGCTGCCGACCATCCACGGCGTGCACGCGCTGATCGCGCACCGCATCCCCGAGAAGTATCCGAAGCTGCGCTTCGGCTGCATCGAGGCGGGCGCCTCCTGGACCCCCTATATCGCCTACGACCTGCGCCGGCGCAAGGAGCGCCAGCAGGGGAGCCGCCTCGTGCCGACCGACTACGCGCTCTCCGACGAGGTGGATATCTTCACCCAGAGCCGCTTCTACGTGAGCTGCCAGGTGGACGAGGATCTGAAAACGATCCTGCAGTACATCAGCGAGGACATGCTGATCCTCGGCTCGGACTACAGCCACCAGGATCAGGCCAAGGAACACGCCTTCGTGCAGGCGATCCGCAAGCGCGCGGCGCAGGGCGACATCACGCCGCAGGCTGCGGAGAAGATGCTGTTTGCCAACCCCAAGGCCTTCTACGCGCTCTAGCCCGTTCGAACAGGAGCAGGACCATGAACCTCGCCGCACGCACCATTGCCAGCCTCGCTCTCGGGGCGATGCCGCTTGCCGCCGGCGCGCAATCCGGGGCGGCCGCCTATCCTTCGAAGTCCGTGCGCATCGTCATTCCCTTTCCGCCCGGCGGCACGGCCGATCTGCTCGCGCGCCTGTTCGCCGACCACCTGGCGAACACCTACAAGATCACGACGATCCCGGAGAGCCGCCCGGGCGGCGGCACGGTGCCTTCCACCGCCGCGGTCGCGGCGGCCGAACCGGACGGTTACACACTGCTCCTCGGCTCGCCCTCGCTTGCGACCTACAAGGTGTTTTTCAAGAACCCGTCGGTGGACACCGAGCGCGATCTCGCGCCGATTTCGCTGATGATGGTGAGCCCTTACGTGCTCGCCGTGAGCGCTTCGGTGCCCGCGAAGACGCTCGGCGAAGTGATCGCCTACGCCAAGGCGAATCCGGGCAAGCTGAAGTACGGCGGCTACGGCAGCCAGTACCTCGCCACCGAGTTCTTCAAGCAGGTCGCCGGCGTGGACCTCTATCACATCGGCTACAAGGGCGATGCGCCGGCCATCACCGCGCTGATGACAGACGAAATACAGTTCCTGCTTTCGGTGCCGCTCACGCTGAAGCCGCACGTGGACAGCGGCAAGGTGCGCGCGCTCTCGAGCTCGATGACCACCATGCGTTCGCCCGGCATGCCGAGCGTGCCGAACACCACCGAGGCGGGGCTGCCCGGATTCGATGTGTCGATCGCCTTCGGACTCGTCGCGCCCGCGCGCACGCCGATGGACATCCGCGCGAAGCTTGCCAACGACGTGGCGCAGTTCGTCAAGAAGCCGGACGTGGTCTCGAAGTTCCAGCAAGCCGGATTCCAGCCCGTGAGCAGCACGCCCGATGAGTATGCGCGGATGCTCTCGACGGATATCCGGCGCTGGGTGGAGATCGCGAAGCGCCTGCCACCGATCGACGCACAGTAAGCCGGCGGGATTCGACAGGCGGAGCGGCCGGTGACCGATACGAATTGCGCGATCGCCGGCATCGGCGAAACCGCCTATGTGCGCGGCGCGGGCGCGAGCACGGTGCGGCTCGCGGCCGAGTGCTCGCTGCGCGCGATCCGCGACGCCGGCCTCGTGCCGGCGGACATCGACGGCATCATCCTCTACTGGTTGTTCGAACCGCTCGATGCGGTGGACGTGGCAATGAGCCTCGGCATTCCGCGCCTTTCATGGATGCTGAATGTCGCAGGCGGCGGCAACAACGGCGCGGGCGTCGTGACCACCGCGACCGCGGCGATCAACGCGGGGCTCGCGACCAACGTGCTGTGCCTGCACGCGGTGAACCGCTTTTCCGCGCGGCCCGACCGCAGCGGCGGGCCGAACCTGCTCGCGCCCTTCGGCCAGATCGCGGCGCCGCAGATGTTCGCGCTCTGGGCGCAGCGCCACATGCACGAATACGGCACCACCGCTGAGCAGCTGGGCGAGATCGCGGTGACCTTCCGCCGCCACGCCGGCATGAACGAGCGCGCGCTGATGCGCAAGCCCATCACGCTTGAAGACTATCTCGCGAGCCCGATGATCACCACACCCTTCCGGCTGCTCGATTGCTGCCTGGAAACCGATGGCGGCGCGGCATGCGTGGTCACCAGCACCGCGCGTGCGAAGGATCTGCGGCATCGCCCGGTGCACATCCTGGGCGGCGTATGCAACGCCTGGGGTCCCGCGGCGAACGAAGGCAGGACGGCGGATGAATACACCTCGCTCGGCTCGCGCTACGCGGGTCCGCGGCTCTGGGAGGGCACCGGTCTGCGTCCCCAGGACATGGATTTCGCCCAGCTCTACGACTGCTTCACGTACAGCGTGATCGCGCAGCTCGAGGACCTCGGCTTCTGCGGCAAAGGCGAGGGCGGCGCCTACGTCGAGGGTGGGCGCATCGGCATGCAGGGGGAGCTGCCGCTCAATACTTCGGGCGGACATCTGTCGGAAGGCTATGTGCGCACGATGAACCTCTTGAACGAGGCGGTGCGCCAGCTGCGCCGCGACTACGCCGGCACGCCGCGCCAGGTGCGGGACGCGCAGCTGGGGCTCGTGACCAGCGCGCCGAATCCGGGCAGCGCGGTCATCCTCGCGCGCGGCTGATGCGATGAGCGCCGACGCCTACGCCCTTCCCCTGCCGCGCCCCGGCCCGGACGATGCGGCCTTCTGGGCCGGTTGCAGGCGGCACGAGCTGCTGATCCAGCGCTGCGACGGCTGCACCGCGCTGCGCTGGTGGAATGCGCCGATGTGCGGGCGCTGCAATGCGCTGGAGGCGACGCCCGTGCGGGCGAGCGGGCGGGGAACGATATTCAGCTACACCACGACGCATCGCGCCTTCAGTCCGGCCTGGCAAGGGAAGGTGCCGTATACCGTGGTCGTGGTCGAACTGGAAGAAGGCCCGCGCATGACCAGCATGCTTGTGGAAGCGCCGGCCGCGCTGCGCATCGGCCAGCACGTGGAGGTTGTGTTCGAGGATGTGACCGGAGAAGTGACCCTGCCGAAGTTCAGGGTGATCTGAGCACGGAATGAAACCTGCGGCGGATGTCCGCCGCGCGTCATACACCGGGGGGGACATATGAAGAAGCAGGAACAGCTTTGCGACCCGCGAGTCATGCTGCCCGCGGCGCTGGCGGCACTGTGCGCATTCGCACCGCTCGCAGCCGAGGCCCAGACCCCGGCCTGGCCTGCGCGCCAGATCACGCTGGTGGTGCCCTATGCCACGGGCGGGCCGACGGACACCACCGCGCGCCTGCTCTCCGAGCACCTGAAGAACGCCTGGGGCCAGGCTGTCGTCGTGGAGAACCGTCCCGGGGCGAATGCGGTGGTTGGCACCCAGGCCGTGGCGCGCGCCGCGCCGGACGGCTACACCATCCTCTTCGGCGGCGGATCGCTCTCGTCCTACAAGACGCTGCTGAAAAAGCCCGAGGTCGATGTCGAACGCGAGCTCGCGCCGATCTCGCTCGTGATCGTCGTTCCGGTGGTGGTCACCCTGAGTCCGCAGACACCGGTCTCGACGATGGCCGAATTCATCGCCTATGCCAAAGCGCGCCCCGGCAAGCTCAACTACGGCAGCGGCGGCGGCGGCAACACGCTCACCGCCGAGGCCTTCGCCCAGGCGGCGGGCATCGAACTCACGCGTGTGAATTACAAGGGCGAGTCGCAGGTTGCGCTCGCCGTCTCACGAGACGAAGTACAGGTGGCCTTCGTTTCCCCGCTGTCGGTGAAACCGCTGCTGCAGGCCGGCAAGGTCAAGGCGCTCGCGCTCTCCACCGCGAAGATCCGCTCGCGCGCGCTGCCCGAGGTGCCCACTTCGCTCGAAGCGGGCATCGCGGGCCTGGACATGCCCGCGTGGTTCGGCCTGCTCGCACCGGCCGGCACCCCGGACGAGATCCGGCGCAAGCTCTCGCGCGAGGTCGCGGTGTTCTCGGCGCGCGCGGACATCAGCAGCCGCCTCGGCCAGTTCGGCATGGAGCCGGTGAGCAATACGCCGGAGGAATTCACGCGCATGATGGCTGCGGAAGCCGCGAAGTATGCGCAGATCGCGCGCAGCGCGAAGATCGAACCCGAATGAGCCGGAATACACGGAAGAGGAGTTGCAGATGAGCCTGAAGGACACCGCCATCATCGCCCATGCGGAACTCAAGGTGATGGAGCGCAGCGACCGCGATGTGTGGCAGCTCGGCGCCGAAGTTCTGGAGCAGTTGCTCGATCGCAGCGGCCTGGAGAAGCGCGAGATCGACGGCCTTGCGATGGCAACCTCGAGCACCGGCGCGGGCAACATGTTCTGGCCGCAGGCCACTGCGGACATGCTCGGCCTCGAGCTCGATTACTGCGACGAAGTCATGATGGGTGGCTGCTCGCCGGTCGCCTGCGTGGCACGCGCGGCAGCGGCGATCAACGCCGGCCTGTGCACCACCGTGCTGATCCTCTACGCAGACACCGGCGTCGCCGAACCGAACGCGCACGACCGGAGCTACCGGCGCGAATGGACCGAGCCCTACGGCCTCATGGGTCCACCCGGCGGCTTCGGCCTGCTCACCCGGAGCTACGAGCAGCGCTATGGTCTGGACTACGCGCTGCTCGGCAAGCTCGCGGTGACCCAGCGTAACCACGCGCTGCTGAATGACATGGCCTGCGAGAAACTGAGGAAACCCATCACGGTGGCGGACTATCTCGGTTCGCGCATGATTGCCGAGCCGATCCGGCTGCTCGACTGCGTGATGCGCGCCGACGGCGCGGCCGGTCTGATTCTGACGAGCCGAAAGCGTGCCAAGGAAAAGGGCATCGCGCGCTACGTCGTGCCCACCGGCTACGCGGAGCGCGTGAACTACCGCGCGGGCGAGGCCTTTGCCGATCCGCTGGAGAGCGGCCACGTGGTGGCGGGCCCGCGTGCGCTCAAGCAGGCAGGCATCGCGATCGGAGACATCGCCTCCTTCCATCCGTACGACGATTTTCTGATCGCGATGGTGCTGCAGATGGAGGCGCTCGGCTTCTGCAGGCCGGGCGAGGGCATGGCCTATGTGCGCGACACGAACTTTGCCTATGACGGCGATCTCCCGCTCAATACGGGCGGGGGACAGATTTCCGCAGGGCAGGCCGCCTGCTCGTCGGAGAACCTGGTCGAAGCGGTCGAGCAGCTCATGGGCGAGGCCGGCGCGCGCCAGGTGCGCGATACGCGCAATGCGCTCGTCACCGGCATCGGCTGGATCAACTATGGACGCAACTGGGGTGCGAGCGCAGCCCTGGTGCTCGAGCCGGGAGCCTGAGATGAACGCCGAACTGAACGACACCCTGGCCGTTGCGCGTGTGCTGAAACCGTATTCCTTCAGCCTGCCGTTCTGGGACGCCACGCGCGAGAAGAAACTGCTCATCCAGTACTGCCGCGCAAGCGGGCGCTACCAGCACCCGGTGAGACCGACCAGCATCTACACCGGCAGGCGGAGCGATCTCGAGTGGCGCGAAGTCTCCGGCCGGGGCACGCTCTACTCCTGGACGATCGCCGATCGCGGGCCGCCGGCTTTCCGCGGCCACGAGCCCTATGCGGTGGCGAGCGTGATGCTGGAAGAGGGGGCGCTGTTCATCGCCAACCTGGTGCACTGCAGCCGCGACGCGCTCCTGGAGGGCATGAAACTCGTGCCCAGCTGGCATCCGCTCGGCGACGGCCGGCATCTGCCCATGTTCCAGCCCGCCTGAGCGCGGCCCCCGCCCTCCTCCGGGGAGGAACAGGGCGGGGTGCAGCATAGATGGTAACGTATACGTTACTAGTTATATCACGCAGGCTTCTTTTTCGCCTTCACGGGCCGCGCGGACTTGCGCGCAGCCGGCCTTGCTGTCTTCCCGGCTTTCGAGGACTTCGCGGCGCTTGCGGCTTTTGCGGACTTTGCGGACTTTGCCGGCTTCGAGGCCTTCGACGGACGGTCGTCGTTGATCGAGGTCGTCATGCCGGAGCGCATCGCGTAGTACTCCCAGGAGCGGTTCAGTCCCACCGAGAGCTGGAGCGTCTTCACCTGGGTGTCGATCTCCTTGTCGGTGAGGTACTTGATGTTGCCCCGCCCGGTGGAGAGTCTCAGCATGTGCGCGTTCATCAGCAGTTCCGCGTTCACCTTGAGTGCGATGGACGTGAATACCGTGTTCTTCAGATCGAGCGTCGCGACGACCGTGCCGTGGCCGCGCATCAGACAGGCGCTGCCCTTGCCGAGGGCCTGCTGCAGCGAACGGCCGGATTCGTTGTTCGTCACCATGAGCTCGCCGTCGTCCGGGAAGTCGTCGCGGATGTCCCAGATCGGAATCTCGCGCCCGAGCGACACGGAGGGCACGGCGATCGGCCGGATGGAGTTTCCGCTCACCGAGAACGGCAGCAGCGGATAGGCGTGGTTGTGGCAGACCGACATGACATCCGGACGCGCCTTGAAGACCTCGCCGTGGATGAAGCGCTCGAAATACATCACGCGGCCGCGCGGGTCGATCGGGTTGCTGTCGAGGTCGTACTCCATGATGTCGGCAGCTTCGACGAGCAACGGCGCGCGCGAGCGCGCGAGCAGGTAGCGATCGGCCCGCTCCGGATGACGCACGCTGATGTGGCCGAAAACGTCGACCACGCCCTCGTTTGCAAGGATGCGGTTCGCGATCACCAGATCGTGTATGGTCTGCTTGAGCAATGCGCTGCCGGACATGCTTACCCCTCCTCAGGTTTTCGACGCCGCGCCCGCTGGCGGGGCATTCCGGGCCGATTCTATAGTTCTCCGACGCTGCCCACGCCCCGGGGCGTGCCGCGCGGCCTACCCACCCGCGCGGCCTTCGCATAAACTTTCGCCTCCCTTACAGGAGACAACCGAATCGTGATGATTTCCAAGCTGCTGCCGGCGCTCGCAATCGCCGCCGCCGTCACTGCCGCATACGCGCCGATCGCCGGCGCCCAGGCCCAAGACAACTGGCCGAACCGTCCGATCCGCATGATCATCCCTACCGCCGCCGGCGGCGGCAGCGACGTGCTCGGCCGACTGGTCGCGAACCACCTCAGCACTGCCCTCGGCCAGCCCGTGGTGCCGGACAACCGGCCGGGTGCGGGCGGCATCGTCGGCGTGAGCGCGATCAAGGCCGCGCCGGCCGACGGCTACACCATCGGCTTCTCGAACAGCAGCCAGGCGGTGCACTCGCCGCTGATGCAGGCGCCGGCACCCTACGACCCCACAAAGGATCTGGATGCGATCGCACCGGTGAACAAGGTGCTCATCGTGCTGACCGCGCACACCTCGATGGCCTACCGGAACCTGCGCGAGCTCGTGGACTACGCGCGCGCAAACCCCGGCAAGCTCAGCTACGGCAGTCAGGGCTCGGGCACGCTCGGACACTTCTGGGTGGAGATGCTGAAAAGGCGGGAAAAGATCGACATCGTGCACGTGCCCTACAAGGGGGCCGGACCCGCGGCACAGGCGCTCATCGCGGGCGAGGTGCACATCAGCATTGCCGATCTGTTCGGCATCGGTGGCAACATCGACTCACCCCGTATGCGCATACTCGTTCAGTTGAGCGGACAGCGTTCGGCCCGTCTGCCGAATGTGGAGAGCGCGCGGGAAGCAGGCTACCCGGATCTCGCCTCTGATTTCTGGTTCGGTTTCATCGGCCCGCGCGGCATGCCGCCCGGGATCGTCAAGAGACTGAACGAGGAAATCAACCGGATCTCCGCGCTGCCGGATGTGCTGAGCCGCATCAACGCGGCCGGGAACGAGCGCATGGCGATCGACCCGGCAGCGTTCACGGCGCTCATCGCGGGCGAGCACAAGACCTATGTCCCGGTTTTCAAGGAACTGGGGCTGACGCCGGCTGCGGCAAAATAGCAGGGTTTCGCATTCAATGCGCGCGCCGATCCGCGCGCCCATTCCACCGAAAGGAGATGAAGATGAATTTCAGCAAGATAACCTTGAGTCTGGCCGCGGCTGGAAGTCTGTGCGCCGCGCTGCCGGCATCCGCACAGGATGCTTTCCCGAACAAGCCGATCCGCATGGTCCTGCCAACCGGTGCCGGCAGCGGCAGCGACATCATGGGCCGCCAGATCGCGGCCATCGTGTCGCAGAGCATCGGCCAGAATCTGCTCCCGGACAATCGCCCGGGCGGCTCCGGTGCCGTCGGGCTGAACATCGTGCGCACTGCACCCGCTGACGGCTATACGATCGCGTTCACCAATGTGAGCCAGGTCGTGCATGCGCCGCTGCTCATGACCCCGCCGCCCTTCGATCCGGTACGCGACTTCGAAGCGGTCCAGATCACCTACAACGTGCTGCTCATGCTGAATGCGCATGTCTCCCAGCCGTACAAGACGTTGCGGGAACTCGTCGACTACGCCCGCGCGAACCCGAACAAGATCAGCTACGCGAGTGCGGGCACCGGCACCATCTCGCATCTCTGGATGGAGTTTCTCAAGAAGCGTCAGGGTCTGCAGATGACCCACATTCCCTACAAGGGTTCGGGCCCGGCCTGGCAGTCTCTGGTGGCCGGGGAGACGCATCTCAATGCAGCCGAGACCGTCACCATGGGCGGACCCGCCGGCCATGCGAATACGCGCGTGCTGGTACTGCTCTCCGACCGGGCATCGGCGCGCCTGCCGAACGTGCAGACCGTGCGCGACGCCGGCTTTGCCGAGATGCGCACCGATTTCTGGCTGGGCTTCCTGACCACCAAGGGCACGCCGGCCCCGATCGTTAGAAAGCTGAACGAGGAAATCAACAAGGCCATGGCAACGCCGAAGATGCGCGAACTCGTCGAGAAGGCCGGCGGCGAACTGCTCGTCAATGACCCGGCCGGGGCCGCCGCGATCCTCGCGAACGACTACAAGACCTGGGTGCCGATCGTGAAGGAGCTCGGCGTCAAGGCGGAGTAGACGTCCCGAATCGTGCATGCGACCAAGGGGGCTGCGGCCCCCTTTGTTTTTGCGCGATCGCCGGATCGTGGCGCTATCATCGTCCCGGGGAGGAGGCGCCCGTTGCGCCTCCCGGACGCCGTTCAAGGAGAGGTGGAGCCATGAAGCATCGTCTTTCGATCGTTGCTGTGCTTTTTGCGACCGCCGCGTCGGCCGTGCTGCCGGCCCGTGCGCAGGAAGGTTTTCCGAACAAGCCGATCCGGCTGATCATTCCGACCTCACCCGGCGGCGGCAGCGACATCATGGGTCGGCAGATCGCGGCCATCCTGTCGAACAATCTCGGGCAGCCGGTGGTGGTGGACAATCGCCCGGGCGCAACCGGCGCGGTGGGCCTCAACGCTACGCGCAACGCAGCGCCCGACGGTTACACGATCGCGTTCACCAACGTAAGCCAGGTGGTGCACGCACCGCTGCTTTCGAGCCCGCCGCCCTTCGATCCGGTGCGCGATCTCGATGCGGTGCAGATGACCTACAACACCCTGCTCGCGCTGAATGCCCAGGCCTCGCAGCCCTACCGGACGCTGAAGGAACTGATCGACTACGCGCGCGCGAATCCGGGCAAGATCAATTACGCGAGCGCCGGGACGGGCACCGTCGCCCATCTGTGGATGGAGTTCCTGAAGAAACGCCACAACATCCAGATGACCCATATCCCGTACAAGGGTTCCGGACCGGCCTGGCAGGCGCTGGTCGCCGGGGAAGTGAATCTCAACGTCGCCGAAACCGTGACCATGGGCAGCATCGCCGGCGCGCCGACGCGCGTGCTCGTGCAATTCGGCGAGCAGCGCTCGCCGAGACTGCCGAACGTGCAGACCCTGCGCGAAGCGGGCTTCGCCGAAATGCGCACCGACTTCTGGCTTGGCTTCGTGACCGCGAAGGGAACGCCGGCACCGATCCTGAAAAAGCTCAACGATGAAATCAACAAGGCGATGGCGACCCCGCAGATGCGCGACCGTGTTGCGAGCGCAGGCGGCGATCTCGTGAACACCGATTCCGCCGGCGCGGCGGCGATCATCGCGAACGACTACAAGACCTGGGTGCCGATCATCAAGGAACTCGGTATCAAGGCGGAGTAGACCTTACCGGTTCACTGAAGCAGAAAGGGGGCATCAGCCCCCTTTCCTTTTGCCGCATGCCCCGCCAGCGTATCCGGCCTACTTGGCCGGCACTGTCTCCAGCGTGACCGCCTCGACGCCCTCGCGGTTCTTGAGCACCGGGCTGTACTTGGACGCACCGCCCACACGGCCGGCGCTGTTTGCGGCACCCGGGATCGGCGAATCGTCCGCCTTCTTGCCCGAGGCACCGGCAAAGCGCGAACGGCCGGAGGCATCCTCGGTGTGCAGCACGATGTTCGCGGCCTTCGCCGGATCGCGGAACACGTTCATCGGATCCTCGCCGCGCGCCACCTTCTCCATGTTCTCCTTCAGCAGGCGCCGGTAAAGCACGAGGCCCTTGTCCGACCGGCCGAGGATCTCCGTCGTGCGGTCGGCGATCGCGCCCTGCGTCGCCCACATTGCGATGTCCTGGCCGGAAGAGGCGTCCATCAGATCCCAGCGCGGCAGCCCTTTTTCATCGGGCCCGGGAACGGGCACATCGTAGTAGGGAATCGGCTCGTTCTCCGGCACCTGCACGCCCGCCGCAGGGGCGTAGGTGTAGTACCAGAAGTGCAGGGTGTTGTGATCGTCCACCGGCACGCGCCACTGAAAACCACCCACCTTCAGCAGGTGCGGAAACACCAGCGGATGGCCGTGCTTCCAGGCCGCGTGCGACTCGTCGTCGCCCTCGAGCACGCGCCGCTTGATGATGCCGTACTCGTAGACATCGAAGCCGATCTTGCGATGCGCGCGCGAGGCGCGTATGCGCTCCGGCTTTCCCAGCCTGCTCCAGACATAGTTCGAGAAATAGCCGTGCAGCCACTCCGCATGGACGGGGTCGACCGAGTTCTCCATGATCTGCAGCCAGTTGCAGGGGATCACACAGGCGCCGATGTCGCGATAGACGTTCTTCAGCCCCAGCAGGTCCCACTTCGGCAGCAGCGGCGCAGGTTCCGGCCCGAGGTAGGCGAACACGAGACCCCCGCAGGCCTCCACGCGATAGGCCTTGATGCGCACACGGTCGCGGAAGGTGGTGTCCGGGTCCTCGGCTTCCTCGTAGGGCTGCTGCAGGCAGCGGCCCTGCGCATCGAACAGCCAGCCGTGATACGCACAGCGCAGGCCTTCCGCCTCGGGCACACCATAGAGCATGCTCGCCTGACGATGCGGGCAGCGCTCGGCCACCAGACCGAGATTGCCGGAGCGGTCGCGGTACAGGACGAGATCCTCGCCGAGCACCCGGACCTTTTTCGTCGGGTTCTCGTCGAGCTGGGATAGCGCCGCGATCGGGTGCCAGTAGCGCCGCATCAGATCGCCCATCTGCGTCCCGGGCCCTACCCGGGTGAGCAGTTCGTTGTCCGCCTTGCTTAACATGCCGGTCTCCTCCTGTGGATGCCCCCTGCGGGAATGCTAGCACCGGGGAATGCGCACCCTCAATTCGATCTGCGAATCAGACTGCCTGCAGCGCCTCCCAGACACGGCGCGGCGTAAGCGGCATATCGACATGCCTGACCCCGCGGGCGCGCAGCGCATCGAGCACGGCATTGGATACGCTGCTCAGCCCCCCCGAAGTCCCTGCCTCACCCACGCCCTTCACGCCGAGCAGATTGGTCGGCGTCAGGACCGGCCGGTCGAGCACCTCGAATTCCGGAAAGTCGTCCGCGCGCGGCAGGCAATAGTCCATGTAGCTGCCGGTCAGCAGCTGGCCGGTAAGCGGATCGTAAGCCGCGTGCTCGACCAGCACCTGGCCGACCCCTTGCGCGATGCCACCGTGCACCTGACCGTGGAGCAGCACCGGATTGATCACCCGGCCACAGTCGTCCACGGCCGTATAGCGCAGGAGCGTCACCGCCCCGGTTTCCGGATCGACCTCGACCTCGGCCACGTGCGCGCCGCTCGGAAAGGTCTGCCGCGGCGTGATATCCCCGGCCGCGTCCAGCGGATGCGGCGATTCCCCCGCGTGCCGTCCGGCAAGTTCCAGCAGGCCGATACGCCGGTCGGTACCCTTCACGCAAAAGGCGCCTTCCGCGTATTCGATGTCGACCACCGCGGCCTCCAGCGCCGAGGCGGCGAGTTCCATGCCCTTCTGGATCGACTCGCGCGCGCCCGCGAGCAGCGAACTGCCATGCATGGCGGTCGAACGCGAGCCGATGGTGCCGAAGCCGACGAGCGCCGGCCCGTCCGGATCGCTTGCCCGCAGCACCACGCGTTCGGGTGCGATGCCGAGCGCTTCGGCGACGATTTCGGGAAACACGGTCTCATGACCCTGGCCGCTGCTGCCCGACATGGTGTGCAGCACGATGCCTTGCGCGGTGTAACGCAGCGCGGTCTGCTCTTTTGGCTGGGAGCCACCCGCCGAGGGCTCGACGAACAGGCTGAGCCCGATGCCACGCAGCCTGCCGCGCGCGGCGCTCGCCGCCTTGCGCGCGGGGTAGCCCGCCCAGTCGGCCCGCTCGAGCGCCGCGTCAAGCAGCCCCTCGAAATCGCCGCAGTCGTATTCGTTGGTCGGCGTCTTGTAGGGAAATGCGTCGGCCGGAATCAGGTTGCGCCGGCGCAGGCTCGCGCGCTCGATGCCGCTCGCCGCCGCGGCCTCGTCCACAAGGCGCTCGACCAGCAGCGCGATATCGGGACGCCCCGCGCCGCGATAGGCAGTCACCGGCGGGCAGTTCGTCATCGCCAGCCGGTGGTGGCCGCAGGCGAGCGGAATCCGGTACACGCCCGTTACCGTCGCACGCATCATGACGGTGGCGATCATCGGTCCGGTATCGGAATGGAAGGCGCCCATGTCGCCGACGACCTCGATGCGTATCGCAAGGAACTGACCGTCCTTGTCGAGCGCGAGTTCGCCGCGCAGCGTGAGGCCGCGCCCGTGATGGTCCGAGAGCATGCTGTCCGAGCGCGACCCGACCCATTTCACCGGCCGGCCGAGCTCGCGCGCCGCATGCATGACCATCACATGCTCGGGATAGGGCCCCGAGCGATTGCCGAAACCGCCGCCTACATCCTGCGCGTGCACGCGGATCTTCTCCACCGGCAGACCTGCAAAGGGGGCGAGCCGGTCGCGCAGCACAGGCATGCCCTGATGCGGACTGTAGAGATCGAACACGCCCGCCTTTGCGTCCCAGGACGCGATGCAGGTCCGCGGTTCCATCGGGCTCGCGATCAGACGCTGGGACACGAGTTCCGTGCGCACGACCTTGTCCGCCTTTTCGAAGGCCGCGCCCACGGCAGCCGGATCGCCGAACGCGAATTCGAAGCACAGGTTGTCCGCGATTTCGTCGTGCAGGCGGATCGCCCCATTGCCGAGCGCGAGCTCCGGATCGATGACCACCGGCAGGTCCTCGTACTCCACCTCGATCAGCTCCAGCGCATCCTGCGCGAGCGCCGCGGTCTGTGCGACCACCATTGCCACCGCCTCACCGACGAACCGGACCCGGTCCGCAGGCAGCGCGTAGCGCTTCGGCACCTTGATCGGCTGGCCGTCGATGCCCGGCAGCTTGAACCCGGCGGGCTGGGCGAAATACCCGCAGCGCAGCGCATCTTCGCCGGTGTAGACGGCAAGCACACCGGGGGCGGCAAGCGCGCGCTCCGTCTTCACCGCGACCAGGCGCGCGTGCGCCCGGTCCGCGCGCAGGAATGCGGCATGCGCCTGATCCGGCAGATTGCGATCGGCCGTGTAACTGCCCTGGCCGGTGATCAGGCGGTCATCCTCGCGCCGGCCGGAATAAGGACGCTGATTCGCCGCGTGCGTCGTGCTCATGGGGTGTTGCTCCTCCTGGGTAAATTTCTGCCGCATCCGGACGCGTGT
This sequence comes from uncultured Pseudomonadota bacterium, assembly GCA_903834835.1. Lineage (GTDB taxonomy): Bacteria > Pseudomonadota > Gammaproteobacteria > Burkholderiales > SG8-39 > CAILKO01. The sequence continues at coordinate 261,832 of CAILKO010000035.1, forward strand.
GCCGTGCAAGGGCACCGGGGTCCGGAGAAATTGTTAAGCTGCCGGGGTTGTCCGCGCACCGCGCAAGCGGCGCACAGGGAGATGGACTCGTCGTAAAAATGTTAGGTTCAGGCGTGTGCCCGAGTCAACGTTTTATCGCTTTAGGAGAGGAGACAGGCAATGACTGCAACAGGGTACTGTGCCGCACGCGCAGGTTTCATGGCGCGCTGGGTCGTCATGACGACACTCACCGCACTCGTGGCCGGTAACGCCTGGTCGCAATCGACAGGTGCTTACCCGAACAAGCCGATCCGGCTCATCGTGCCCTTCGGCACCGGCGGTTTCGCCGACATCTCAGGGCGCCTCTACGCCCAGCACCTTGCCGCTGCCTGGGGCCAGTCGGTGGTGGTCGACAACCGGCCGGGCGGGGGCGGCATCCTCGCCACCGAAATCGCCGCCAAGTCGGCGCCCGACGGCTACACCCTCTATTTCGTGAGCGACGGGCCGCTCGTGATCAACCCCTTCATCTACAAGTCGCTGCCCTACGACCCGGTGAACGACTTCACGCCGATCGCGATGGTCGGCGCCACCACCCAGATGCTCGCGGTGAATCCCGAGAAGGTGAAGGCCACGACGCTGCGCGAGTTCATCGCCGAAGCGCGCTCGCGCGCCGCGAAGCCGATGACCTTTTCCTCCTCCGGCCTGGCGAGTCCTCACCAGCTCTACATGGAGAACCTGAAATCGCTCACCGGCATCGAGCTCACCCACGTGCCTTACAAGGGCGGCGCCTTCGCGCTGCAGGCGCTCACCGCGGGCGAGGTGGATGCGGGCTTCGTGAATCACGAGCGCTCCGTGTCGCTCGCGAAGGCCGGCAAGCTTCGCCTCCTCGGGTTCGGCGGCGCGGCCCGCAGTGCGATTGCACCCGAGCTGCCGACCGTCGCGGAGCAGGGCTTCCCCGGCTTCCAGGCAAACCCCTGGATCGCGATCGTCGTGCCGCGCGCCACGCCCAGACCGATCGCGGACAAGCTCGAGACGGAAAGCGTGCGCATCGCGCGCGATCCCGCCTACCAGAAGCAGCTGTTCAACATCGGTGGCGACCCGCTGCCGATGGATGCCGCGGAATTCCGCGAACGCCTGCGCTCCGACCTGCAGATGTACGGCAAGCTCATCAAGAGCCTGAACATCCCGATGCAGTAGGTCCTTGCTGGCCCCGCGGCTGCGGCGATTGCTGCGCCGCGCAATCCATATATTTCGCAGCTGCGGTTGTACGGAACCCGAGGGCGCAGTCATACTGGTCGTGGAGACGGAACGGGGGAGGGGACCATGGGCGCAACTGCCACCACGACAGCACTCGATCGATTCATCCGGGACGCAAGGACTGTTTTCTCGACCCACGCGGAGGAGGAAGCACGCTGGAACGCGTTGCGTCCTGTACTTGCTGCGCTGCTGTCGGACCCGGACGTAGTCGAAGCCTCGCACAGCTGGCCCGACTGCCGGTTCGTCAACAACCGCATCGAGAACCTGCTCTTCTACGAAGACCCCGACTACCGATTCGTGATCAATGCGCTGGTCACGAGCGCAACCGGGCTGAAGGGCGCGACGACGACGCTGATTCACGATCACGGTCCGATCTACACGCTCTTCGGAGTGCTCGACGGCCATCAGCAGGTGCAGCGCTATGAGCGGCTCGACGACGGCACCAGGCCGGAGCATGCGGAACTGCGCAAGACCTTCGATTCGATGTGCGGGCCGGGCGACATCGACCTGGTCGGTCCGCACGAGATACACAGCGACGATACCCAGGGCGAGCGCTCGGTCGCGATCATCATCCGCAGCGAGTGCAGCGAGAACATCGCTGCGGGCCGCTATCTGCCGGAGAAGAACGCCTGCTGGCAGGCGCCCGGACCGGTGCAGGTCAGGCGCGCGTTCTATTAGCAGCGCCCGTCGGCCGTGCGGATCACCGCAGGTTTGAAACTTGAGGCAACAGGGGGACAGGAATGACGAACACAACGATTCTGACCACAGCAGCTGTCGCAGCATCTCTTCTCGGCTCCCTTGCGGCGCTGCCTGTCGCGCATGCACAGGACGGCGCCTATCCCGCCCGCCCGGTGCGGATCGTGATTCCCTACCCGGCGGGTGCGCCGATGGATGTCGTCGGTCGCCGCTATGCCGAGGCCATCGGCCGGCAGATGAAGGGCAGCTTCGTCGTCGACAACAAGCCCGGAGCGAACGGCACGATCGGTGCCGCTGAAGTCGCCCGGGCAAGCGGCGACGGGCATACGCTGCTGCTGACGATCGCCGATCCGCTGATCTCGGCGACCGCGCTGCTGAAATCGCTGCCCTACGACCCGGCCAGGGACTTCCGTTTCATCAGCAAGCTGATGATGTCGGGTGCCGTCTTCGTGGTCGGTGCCGGCCATAACGCCAAAACCCTGCAGGAGTTCATCGGCGAGGCGAAGAAGGCGGGGGGCCGGCTTGGCTATGGCTCCTACGGCCCCGGATCAAACACCCAGCTGATGATCGAGATGTTCGCAAAGCAGGCCGGCGTCAAGCTCACCGAAGTCACCTATCAGGGTGCTCCGCCGGCGCTGCAGGCGGTGCTGGCCGGTGACATCGCGCTCGCCGCGAGCAGCTCGGTGATCGTGATGCCTCACCTGAAAGCAGGCAAGATCCACGCGCTGGCGGTCACGGGTGACAAGCGTCAGTCCGTGCTGCCGACCGTGCCGACATTCCGCGAACTCGGTTTCGACCACTACGTGCTTACCCACGGGGTCTGGAACGGCGTCGTCGGTCCCGCCAGCCTCCCGCCGGCACTCGCCGAGCGGCTGGCGGATGCCGGCCGGGCCGCGCTGCGCGAGCCTGAAGTTCAGAAGTTCATCGAAGGCATCGGCCTCGACATCCTCACGACGTCGCCGGCCGAATTCGAACGCCAGTACCGGGAAGAGCTTGCTGTGGTGCCGAAGGTAATCCGGGACGAGCTGAAGATCGCGCCGCAGTAGCGGGCAGCTGATTCGTCCCGTCCTTCTCTAGACCGTCTCCAGCTTCGCGACGCTTACCGCCAGCCACTTGAGCCCCTCGCGCCCGAAGTTCACCTGAACGCGCGCGTCGTTGCCCTGGCCTTCGGCGTCGACGATCACGCCCGCGCCGAATTTCGCGTGGCTGACGTTCTGGCCGATGCGGAATCCGCCCGCGCTGCCGCCCGTGCCGAAGCCGGTGGGCGCGCGCGCGGCCCCGGCGTAGACGGCATTGCGGGTGCTTCGCTGCGCGGCGTAGCCCCCGCCCGAGCCGCTCGTGTATGTCGTCTGGTTCGCAAAGCCCGTTCGACCGTATCCTGCGCTGCCGTATCCGCCCTCACGAGAATCCCCCTTGAAACGCGGCGTGAGCCACTTCAGCAATTCCTCCGGGATTTCGTCCAGAAAGCGCGAGGCGAGGCTGAAGCGCGTCTGGCCATGCAGCATGCGGCTGCGCGCGAAGGTGAGATAGAGCCGCTTGCGCGCCCGCGTGATCGCCACATAGGCAAGGCGGCGCTCCTCCTCCAGGCCGTCGCGCTCGGCGACGCTCTGCTCGTGCGGGAAGAGGCCTTCCTCGAGGCCCGACATGAACACCGCCTCGAATTCCAGCCCCTTGGCGGAGTGGACCGTCATCATCTGCAATGCGTCCTGACCCTCGCCCGCCTGATGTTCCCCCGCTTCCAGCGCCGCGTGGGTCAGAAAGGCCGACAGCGGATCGATCGCCTGCGCAGCCTCGTCATCGCCCTGGCCGGAGACAAGACCCGTGGAATGATCCTCTTCGTCGAACGCAGCGGCAGCGGTGATCAGCTCGCCGAGGTTCTCGATCCGGTCGGCGCCCTCGCGCTCGGTCCGGTAATGCTCGATGAGACCGCTGCCTGCGACCACATGCTCCACCTGCTCGGCAAGCGGCAGTCCGGAGACTTGATCGCGCAGCTTCAGGATGAGGGTGCGAAAGCCGTCGAGCGAGGCGCGCGCGCGGCCCTCCAGCGCGTCCACCGCGTTCCAGAGCGTGCTGCCGCCCTGACGCGCCGCGTCCTGCAGCAGCTCCAGCGAGCGTGCGCCGATGCCGCGCGGCGGGTAATTCGCCACCCGGAGAAACGCGTTGTCGTCGGCCTCCGTTGCGGCGAGCCGCAGATAGGCCAGCGCGTGCTTGATTTCCGCACGCTCGAAAAAGCGCAGCCCCCCGTACACCCGGTAGGGAAGACCGCGGCTGAAAAGCGCATGCTCGATCACCCGCGACTGCGCGTTCGAGCGATAGAGGATGGCGACATTCGAAAGCTTCAGTCCGCCGTTCGCGAGCGACTGGATTTCATCCACGATCCAGCGCGCCTCCTCGCCGTCAGATTCGCCCTCGTAGACACGCAGCGGCTCGCCCGAGCCCTCGGAGGTCCACAGGTTCTTGCCCAGCCGGTTCCGGTTGTTCGCGATCAGCGCATTCGCCGCTTCCAGAATGTGGCCGTGCGAGCGGTAGTTCTGCTCCAGGCGGATCACCGTCTGCACGCGAAAGTCGCGCTGGTAGTCGTCCATGTTGCCGACATTCGCGCCGCGGAAGGCGTAGATCGACTGGTCATCGTCGCCGACCGCAAAGAAGAACGGCGGACCGGCGAACGGCACCGGGGCCTCCGCGCCAGGCGCTGCCGCGCGCGCACCGGCGCCGAGCGCCTTGAGCCAACGGTACTGCAGACGGTTCGTATCCTGGAACTCATCCACCAGGATGTAACGGAACCGGCGCGCGTAGTGCTCGCGCAGCAGTTCATTGCGCGCGAGCAGCTCGTAGCTGCGAAGCAGTAGCTCAGCGAAATCGACCACGCCCTCCTTCTGGCACTGCTCGTCGTAGGCCGCGTAGAGATCCACAAGCCGACGCGACACCTCGTCGGCGATCTGCACGCTGCCCGCGCGCTCCCCGTCGTCCTTGCGCTGGTTGATGAAGTACTGCGTCTCGCGCGGCGGGTAGCGGTCTTCGTCGACGTTCAGCGATCGCGACAGACGCTTGATGAGCGCGAGCTGGTCCTGGGAATCGAGGATCTGGAAGGTCTGCGGCAGGCCGGCCTCGCGATGGTGCGCGCGCAGCAGGCGGTTGGCGAGACCGTGGAAGGTGCCGATCCACATGCCGCGCGGATTCACCGGCAGCATCGCAGTGAGCCGCGTGAGCATCTCGCGCGCCGCCTTGTTGGTGAAGGTGACGCCAAGCACGCCCGAGGGCGCGACCTTGCCGTTCTGGATCAGCCAGGCGATGCGCGTGGTGAGCACGCGCGTCTTCCCGCTGCCTGCGCCCGCGAGGATCAGCGAATGCTGATCGGGCAGGGTGACAGCGGCAAGCTGCTCGGGATTGAGATGTTCGAGATGAAGAGACACGGGATGCGGCGATTATAGGGGCGCGCTCCCGTGCCGGTCCGGAGCGTATCGGGGTGACACGCGCAGGCGTCACCCCGGTATCCGGATTGCTACTGCGGCTTGAACCCGGCGACTTTTGCCGCGTTCGCCCACATGGCGTCCTCCTCCAGCAGCTGGCGCATCAGCTCCTCGTTGCTGACAACGAGCGGCTTGCCGCCGTTCCCTACCAGGAGCTTCTCGACTTCTGCGCTGACCACCGCATCCTTGATGGCGGCGGAGAGTTTGGCCACGATCGGCGCCGGCACCCCGGGAGGCGACAAGACGGCTCCGATCACATACGCCTGCACGTTCGGGAAACCCGCCTCGGCGGTCGTCGGGACACTCGGCATCGAAGCAAGCCGCTGGTTGCCGGTCACCATCAGGACCTTCAGCTTGCCGCTCGTGAGCTGCGGCTGCACGGACTGCAACGTGCCGAAGGTCGCCTGGATCTCGTTCGTGACGAGCGCCTGGTTCATCTGCGGGGAGGCCTTGTACTCGATCTGCTGCATCTTGGCCCCCGCAACGCTCATGAAGAGGATCATGGGCAGCGCGCTGACCGCATTGGTCGCACCGTAGTTGTACTTGCCCGGGTTGGCCTTCACGAAATCGACGAGCTCCTTCGCCGTATTCGCGGGCGTGGAGGTGTTGGTCGTGAGCACGAACGCTCCGAGCCAGAACGACGAAATCGGCTGCATCGCCTTGAAGACGTCGAATGGAACATCCTTTACCAGCACCTTGCTGATGGTCGAGGGTGCGATATGCAGGATCGTATAGCCGTCCGGCGCAGACTGCTGCACATGGCTCGCGGCAACCAGGCCGCCCGCGCCGGGACGATTGTCGATCAAGATCGCGATCTTGCTGCGCTCCTGAACATGCTTGGCAAGCATGCGTGAATACACGTCCATCGTTCCGCCGGGCGAGAAACCCACCACGAGCCGCACCGGCTTGTTCGGAAACTCCTGGGCCTGCGCGATCTGCGCGACAGGCAGCAGGGTCGCGAGAGCTGCCACACCGGCGCCGAGGCGCCATACGGTCTTCTGGTCCATCCGCTTTCCTCCAATAGTCAAAGAACGAACAATTTCTGGCCGGTCCACACCGGGGTGCCGGACCTGCTGTCCTGCGTCAGGGCTTCAGCCGCTTTGCGAGCGCGTCCGCCTCGGCCTGGGAGGCAAGATTGCGGATCTGCACCCGGTAGACGAGCTTGCCATCGCGCTCGAGCGGCCGGATCTGCGCGGGGTATCCGCTGTTGCGCAGGTCATCATAGCGCTTCAGCGCGATCGCCTGATCCTCCGACTCGGCGAGCGTCAGGCTGATCCTGCCGCCGCGGCGCACGACGCCCGTGCCTGGCGCGATCTCGGTCTCGGCCGCCCACAGCTTGAGCTGGGCGGGATCCACGAACCCAACCGGCTGGGTCCGGCCCGCTTCGCGCCTGTAGAACTGCAACGGCTTGTCCATCGTGACAGGCTGCTCCGTACCGGATGCGAGCTCGACCCGGCCTTCGATGAGGCAGACGATTTCGTTGTCGGTCTTCGAGCGCCCCCAGAAATCCGTGCCACGGATGCCGAGCGTCACCGTCGCGATCTTGAAATTGATGTCGCGCTTCGTGTGACGCACCAGCTTGTCCGAGGTGAAGCGGAACGCGCCCTCGAGCACCTCGACCGCCCCCTTCAGGAAGCCGCCCTTGGGCGGCGCGATGTCGAGCAGACGCAGCGACGCGTTCTCGCCCAGCTTGAGCAGACTGCCGTCGGCAAGCTTCACATAGAGTCTCGCGCCGACACCGGTGCGCAGTTCGTCGCGCGGCTTCAGCTCCATGCCGGGCGCGGCCGGTATCTTCATCCCGGAGCGCTCCACCCAGGCCGGCATCTGCACGCCTTCCACGACGGCGGCCGGCGCTGCAAACGCCAGACCCGCATACAGCGCGAACAGCAGCGCCAGAACATGACGTGCGTACCGGTTCATGTGCTTCCCCTCGACATGTGTGTGGCACCCAGTTTACGCGAGCGCCCCGCTTATAATTCGACGCTTCCGCGCTGTGCGATGCGGGGCGCTGCCCCTGCCGGTCGCCGCGCATCCAGGGTACTCAGATGCAAGACCGCTATTCTCCGCAGGCCGTCGAACGCGACGCACAGAACTTCTGGGATGCACACGGTTCGTTCCGGACCGTCGAAGATCCCGCGAAGCGCAAGTTCTACTGCCTGTCGATGTTCCCCTACCCCTCCGGCAAGCTGCACATGGGGCATGTCAGGAACTATACCATCGGCGATGTGCTCACCCGGCACTACCGGATGCGCGGCATGAACGTTCTCCAGCCGATGGGCTGGGACGCCTTCGGCCTGCCCGCCGAGAACGCCGCGATGGCGAACAGGGTGCCGCCCGCGAAGTGGACCTACGACAACATCGCCTACATGAAGAAGCAGCTGCAGAGCCTCGGCTTTGCGCTCGACTGGCAGCGCGAACTCGCAACCTGCCGCCCCGAGTACTACAAGTGGAACCAGTGGCTGTTCGTGCGCATGTTCAGGAAGGGCATCGCCTACAAGAAGACCGGCATCGTCAACTGGGACCCGGTCGACCAGACGGTGCTGGCGAACGAGCAGGTCATCGAGGGCCGTGGCTGGCGCACCGGCGCGCTGGTGGAAAAGCGCGAGATACCGATGTACTTCTTCCGCATCACCGACTATGCCGAGGAGCTGCTCGCGGCGCTGGACGGCCTGCCCGGCTGGCCCGAGCAGGTGAAGCTCATGCAGAAGAACTGGATCGGCCGCTCGGAAGGCGTTCGTCTGGCCTTCCCCTACGAGCTGGCCGGCGAGGCGCGCGAGCTCTGGGTATTCACCACGCGCGCCGACACGCTGATGGGCGCGACATTCTGCGCGGTCGCCGCCGAACACACGATCGCGCTGCATGCTGCGAAGACAAACCCGGAGCTCGCGGCCTTCATCGAGGAATGCAAGCGCGGCGCGGTCATGGAAGCCGAACTTTCGCAGATCGAAAAGAAGGGCATGCCGACAGGCATCTTCGTCACCCATCCCCTCTCCGGCGCGAAGCTCCCGGTGTGGGTCGCGAACTACGTGCTGATGGGCTATGGCGAGGGTGCGGTGATGGCAGTGCCGGCGCACGACGAGCGTGACTATGCCTTCGCCGGACAATACGGCCTGCCGATTGCGCCGGTGGTGCGCCATGCGCTCGGCGACACGGTCCCCGGCCCCTGGAAACCCGAATACGCCGAGCAGGGCACGCTCATCAATTCCGGCAAGTACGACGGTCTGGATTTCCAGGCGGCGGTCGACGCGATCGCCGCGGATCTTCAGGCGCAGGGCCTCGGCGAGAAGCATGTCCAGTGGCGGCTGCGCGACTGGGGCATTTCGCGCCAGCGCTACTGGGGCTGCCCGATTCCGATCGTGCACTGCCCGAAGTGCGGCGACGTGCCCGAAAAGGAAGAGAACCTGCCTGTGCGCCTGCCCGAGCACCTGGTGCCTGACGGCACCGGCAATCCGCTCGCGAAAATGCCCGCGTTCTACGAGACGTCCTGCCCCGCGTGCGGCGGACCGGCAAAGCGCGAGACCGACACCATGGACACATTCGTGGATTCGTCCTGGTATTTCGCGCGCTATGCCTGCCCGGACAACACCGAGGCGATGGTGGACGCGCGCGCGCGGCACTGGATGCCGGTCGACCAGTACATCGGCGGCATCGAGCATGCGATCCTGCACCTCCTGTATTCGCGCTTCTTCCAGCGCGTGATGCGCGACGAAGGCCTGTTCGGCACGCTCGATCCGGAACATGCCCTCGCAAAGGGCGAACCGTTCACGAACCTGCTCACCCAGGGCATGGTCCTGGCCGAGTCCTATCACCGCGAGAATGCGCAAGGGCGCCGCGAATGGGTGAATCCGGCCGAGGTGGAAGTCACCCGTGACGCGAAGGGGCGCATCACCTCTGCCAGGCGCATTGCCGACGGCGCCGAGCTCACCTACGGCGGCATCGGCACGATGTCGAAATCGAAGAACAACGGCGTCGATCCGCAGGCGCTGATCGAGAAGTACGGCGCCGACACCGCGCGTTTCTTCATCATCTTCGCCTCGCCCCCTACCAACACGCTGGAATGGAGCGACGAGGGCGTGGAAGGCTCGTTCCGGTTCCTGAAGCGCCTGTGGGCCCACGGTGCAAAATTCCACGGTCGAGGCGACTCCGGCGCAACCGACGACGCAAACGCCAAGGCGGCGCGGCACGAGATTCATACCGTGCTCAGGCAGGCGAACTACGACTTGTCCAAACATCAGTTCAACACCGTCGCCTCGGCCGCGATGAAGATACTGAATGCGCTGGAGCGCGCGCCGCTTGAAGGCCCGGTTGCGCGCGAAGGTCTTTCGATACTGCTGCGCCTGCTGTCGCCGATCACGCCGCACATCGCGCACCACCTCTGGTGCGAACTCGGCTACGGCGAGGACATCATGCAGGCCGCCTGGCCGGAGCCTGATCCGGCCGCGCTGGAGCAGGACGAAATCGACTACGTGGTGCAGATCAACGGCAAGACGCGCGGCTCGCTGCGCGTGCCGAGGAGCGCGGATCGCCCCGCGCTGGAAGCGCTTGCGCGAGCGAGCGAGCTCGTCGCCCGGTACGCGGATCCGGCGGCGATCAAGAAGGTGATCGTCGTCCCCGGACGGCTGATCAACGTGGTGGCCTGATGCGCATGATTCTGCGCCTGTGCACCGCAGTTCTCGTGCTCGCGCTCGCCGCCTGCGGCTTCCAGATGCGCGGCGTCGCCGCACTGCCTTTCGACACCATCTTCCTCCCGAACACGGGCACCGGCGTCGGCCTGGATCTGAAGCGCAACATTCAGAATGGCAGCAGCACGCAGGTTGTGGAAGACGCGAAAAGTGCCCAGGCGAGGCTGGAGTTCATCGAGGAAACGCGCCAGAAGGACATTCTCTCTCTCACCGGAGCGGGCCGCGTGCGCGAGTTTCGCCTCGGCTACCGGCTCATCTACAGGGTGCGCGACCGCGAGGGCCGGGACTACGTGCCGCGCACCGTGCTGCAGCTCTACCGCGACGTGACCTACAGCGATGCCGACGTGCTCGCCAAGCAGGAGGAGGAAGAAATCCTCTACCGCGACATGCGCGCGGACGCGGTGCGCCAGATCCTGCGTCGCCTGGCCGGCGCAAAAACCCCGGACTGAGCGCGCGCGATGCAGCTCCGGCCCGAGCAGCTTGAAGCGCACCTCGGCAAGCAGCTCGCGCCCTTCTATACCCTGCACGGCGACGAACCGCTCATCGCGCTCGAATGCGCGGACACGATCCGCGCCGCGGCACGACGGCGCGGCTTCGACGAGCGCAAGGTATTCCAGGTAGAGCGCGGCTTTGACTGGAGCGAGTTGAAGCACGCGGGCGCGAGCCAGTCGCTGTTCGGCGGGCGCACCTTGCTCGAGCTGCGCATGCCGGGTGGCAAACCCGGCACCCAGGGCGCGGAGGCGATCAGCGAACTCTGCCGTCACGCCCCGCGCGGGGCGGAGCCCGATACCGTCATGCTCGTCACGCTCCCGCGCCTGGACCGGGCGGGCCAGAACTCTGCCTGGTTCAGTGCGCTGTCCGCGGCAGGGGCGCAGGTCGACATCTATCCGGTCGAGCGCGCGAAGCTGCCGGCGTGGATCGGCGAACGCCTGCAGCGCCAGAAGCAGCGCGCGGGGCGCGAGGTGCTCGAATTTCTCGCCGACCGCGTCGAGGGCAATCTGCTCGCCGCCCACCAGGAAATCCAGAAACTCGCGCTGCTCGCCCCCGAGGGTGAGCTCGACATGGCGCACGTGATCGATGCGGTAAGCAGCGTGGCGCGCTACGACGTCTACGACGCCTCGGCGGCGCTCCTGAAAGGCGATCTCGCGCGCTACGCGCGGGTCATCGACGGCCTGCGCGGCGAGGGCGAGCCGCCGACCTACCTGCTGTGGGTGATCACCGAGGACCTGCGCGCAATCGGCTCGATCCGCGCGGGCGTGGAGCGCGGCCAGCCCGTGGATGCGTTGCTGCGCGAGCACCGCATCTGGGGCCCGCGCCAGGCGTTGATCAAGGCTTCTCTGCGCCGCTTCGGCGCAGGGAAGATCGAGCGCGCCCTGCTGCACGCCGGTCTGATCGACCGGGCGATCAAGGGCCTTGCGCGCAATCACGAGGCCTGGGACGAGTTCATCGCTCTCGGGCTTGCGCTTCGGTAGAATCACGGCATGAATCAAGTCGTTGAGCAGGAAAGAAAATCCGGCGAGGAAACCGGCGCGGTGCGCGCCGCCATGCGCGTGCTGGGCGCGAATGCGCGCCGGGCGGCGCGTGCGCTCGCGCGGGCCGATACGGCGGCGAAGAATCTCGCACTCGCCCGGATCGCCGCCCGCATCCGCGAAGCGAGCGCTGAACTCGTGGCCGCCAACGCGCGCGATCTCGCCCATGCACGCGAGTCCGGTCGCGACGCCGCCTTCGTCGACCGGCTGACGCTCGGCGCGAAATCCATCGAACAGATGGCTGCCGGACTGGAACAGGTTGCCCTGCTGCCCGATCCGGTCGGCGCGCTGTCAGAGCGCAACACACGGCCGAGCGGCATCGAGGTTGCGCGCATGCGCGTGCCGATCGGCGTCATCGGCATCATCTACGAATCGCGCCCCAACGTGACAGCCGATGCCGCGGGGCTGTGCATCAAATCGGGCAACGCCTGCATCCTGCGCGGGGGCTCGGAAGCGATTCACTCCAACCAGGCCATCGCGCGCTGCGTGCGCGACGGCCTGGCCGACGCCGGCCTGCCCGAGGATGCGGTGCAGGTGGTGGCCACGCCGGATCGCGCCGCGGTCGGCGAACTCATCACGATGCCGGAATTCGTCGACGTCATCGTGCCGCGCGGCGGCAAGGACCTGATCTCCCGCCTGATGCGCGAGTCGCGCATCCCGATGATCAAGCACCTCGATGGCGTGTGCCACGTCTATATCGACGACAGCGCCGACCCGGAGATGGCCCTGCGCATCGCGGACAACGCCAAGACCCAGCGCTACGGCACCTGCAATACGATGGAAACCCTGCTCGTGGCCGAGGGCGTCGCGCCAGGACTGCTGCCGCGCATCGCTGCCACCTACCGCGCCAAGGGCGTCGAGATGCGCGGCGACGAGGCCACGCGCCGCCTGGTGGCGGATGCGAAGCCCGCAACGGAAGAAGACTATTACACCGAGTGGCTCGCCCCGGTGGTGTCGATTCGCGTCGTACCGGGACTCGATGCCGCGATCGAGCACATCGCGAAGTACGGCTCCCAGCACACCGACGCGATCATCACCGAGGATCGCGCGCGCGCCGCGCGCTTTCTTCGTGAAGTGGATTCCGCCTCGGTAATGGTGAACGCGTCCACGCGCTTTGCCGACGGCTTCGAGTTCGGCCTGGGCGCCGAGATCGGCATTTCCACCGACAAACTGCACGCCCGCGGGCCGGTCGGCCTGGAAGGGCTGACCTCGCAGAAGTTCATCGTCATCGGCCACGGCGAGGTGCGCAGCTAGTGTCCTGCCGTGTGACGGCGCTGCACGCCGGCCATCGCTCCTGAAATGGCGATCGGCATTTTCGGCGGCACCTTCGATCCGGTACACAACGCGCATCTCGCGATCGCGCGACGCGCGCTGGAAGCCCTCGCGCTCGATCGCCTGCGCTGGCTGCCGACGGGGCGCCCCGTGCATCGCGCCACACCGCTGACACCTGCCATGCATCGAATCGCCATGCTGGAACTCGCGCTCGCCGGCGAGGCCCGCTACGAGATCGACCAGCACGAGCTCGGCGCCGGCGCGACCGGCTACACCTGGGACACGCTCTGCGCGCTGCGCGGGGAGCTCGGCGTAACGCTGCCCATCGTATTTCTGATCGGCGCCGATCAGGCCGCCAAGTTCGACCAGTGGCACCGCTGGCGCGAGGTGCTCGATCTCGTGCATCTGGGCGTGTTCGCGCGCGCCGGGGAAGCCGCGCCGCTGCCCGCCGCCGTGCGCGCGGAGTTCGACGCGCGGCAGGTGTCCGCCGATGGCGGCTGGCACGCGCGCGCCGGCGGCGCGGTGATCCCGGTCGAATGGACGCCGCTCGCCATCTCCGCCACCGAATTGCGCGCGCGCCTCGCGCGCGGCGATACCGCGACCGGCTGGGTGCCCGCCGCGGTCCTCGATTACATCTCTCACCACCGTCTTTACCAGGAGCAGGCCTGAACGCATGGATATACGCATAAAGCAGCGCGCCGTCGTCGAGGCGCTGGAGGACGTCAAGGGACGCGACATCGTGGTGTTCAACACCGAAGCGATGCCGTCCATGTTCGAACGCGTGATCATCGCGAGCGGCGAGTCGAGTCGTCAGGTGAAGGCGCTTGCCGACCGGGTCTGCGAGCGCATCAAGGGCCTGGGCTCGCGAGTGCTCGGCGTGGAAGGCGATTCGAACGCAGACTGGGTGCTGGTCGACCTGGGCGAGATCGTGGTCCACATCATGCACCACGCGGCACGCGCGCATTACAACCTGGAGGAACTCTGGGGCGTGAAGCCGGTGAAGGTGAAGGCCGCCGCACCGGCGAAGAAGGCTGCCGTGAAGAAAAAGCCGGCGAAGGCCGCACCGGCGGCCAGGCGCGCCGCTGCGAAGAAGCCCGCGCGCGCCGGCGTGAAGACTCGCGCGACGAAAAAGGCGCCTGCGGCGAAGAAAGCACCCGCCAGGCGCAAGCGCGCGCCGGCGCGCAAATCGGACGCCTGAGCGGACGGCGCGCGGCGCGATGGAACGGCTGCATCTCATCGCGGTCGCCGCGCGGCTCCCTGCCTGGGTCGAAGCCGGCTGCCAGGACTATCTCGAGCGCCTGCCGCGCGAGTACACGCTGCACCGCGTGCAGGTGAAGCCCGAATCCCGCACCCAGGGCCTCACGGTCGAGAAAATGCTGGAGCAGGAGGCACGGCGCATCACGGCGGCGCTGCCGACCGGCGCGCGCATCGTGGCGCTCGACGAGCGCGGGCGCGATCTCACCACCGCACAGTTCGCACGCGAGCTCAGGCGCTGGCTGGACGCCGGAACCCCGACCGCCTTCCTCGTCGGCGGACCGGACGGCCTCGATGGCGGCCTGAAAGCACGTGCCGACAGCATGCTGCGCCTGTCCTCGCTCACGCTGCCGCATGCGCTTGCGCAACTGCTGCTCCTCGAACAGCTCTACCGCGCCGCCTCGCTGATGGCGGGACACCCCTACCACCGCGCCTGAGGCGCCTCGCCCCATGCAGAACCCCGGCGGAACCATGAACGACCTCGTCTACCTCGCCTCGCGCAGCCCGCGCCGGCGCGAACTGCTGATCCAGATCGGCGTGATATTCCAGTTGCTGAACTTCCGCGGCCCGCCGCGCGAAGACGCCGAGATCGACGAGGCCGTGCTGCCGGGTGAATCAGGTCGGGACTACGCCGGGCGCGTCGCGCGGGCAAAGGCCGAATTCGGCTGGAAGCTCGTCGCCGAACGGCGCCTTCCGGCGCTGCCGGTGCTCGCGGCCGATACGACCGTAGTCGCGCAAGGGCGCATTCTCGGCAAGCCCGTTGATCGCGAGGATGCGGCCGCAATGCTTGCCTCGCTCTCCGGTCGCAGCCACCTCGTGCTGACCGCGGTGGCGCTGCGCCATGCAGGCGGCATGGAGTTCGCGCTATCGGAGAGCGAAGTGCACTTCAGGGAAATCGGTCCGGAGGAGATCAACAACTACGTGGCAAGCGGCGACGCGGACGACAAGGCCGGCGCCTACGGCATCCAGGGGATGGCCGCGCGCTTCATTCCGGAAATTCGCGGCAGCTATTCCGGCATCATGGGTCTGCCGCTCTATGAAACGGCAACCCTGCTGTCTAGACTCGACACCTCGCGATAACCGGCCATCCGATGACCACCGAACACATCCTGATCAACGTCACGCCGCAGGAGACCCGCGTGGCGGTGCTCGCCTCGGGCGTGGTGCAGGAACTGCTGGTCGAGCGCACCGCGAACCGCGGCATCGTCAGCAACATCTGCATGGGCCGGGTGGTACGCGTGCTCCCCGGCATGCAGTCCGCCTTCATCGACATCGGCCTGGAGCGCGCGGCCTTCCTGCATGTGGCCGACATCTTCGAATACCGGAAGGCGACCGGAGACATTCCGGCGAACGGGGGCGCGGCGGGCGGCGCGAAACCGATCGAGAAGCTGCTCGCCGAAGGCCAGCCGCTGATGGTCCAGGTGGTGAAGGATCCGATCGGCACCAAGGGCGCGCGACTCTCCACCCAGATCTCGATCGCTGGACGGCTGCTCGTTCATCTGCCGCAGGAGTCGCATATCGGCATCTCGCAGCGCATCGAGGACGAGGCCGAGCGCGCGGCGCTGCGCGAGAAACTGAAGGAACTGATTCCGCCGGACGAGAAGGGCGGCTTCATCCTGCGCACGCTCGCCGAGGGCGCGGACGACGAAGAGCTGCGCGCCGACATCGAATACCTGCGCCGGCTGTGGCGCAATATCCGCGATCGCGCGGCGAGCCAGCAGGCACCCGCGCTGCTGCACCAGGATCTGTCACTCGCCCAGCGCGTGCTGCGCGACATGGTTTCGGACGACACCGGACGCGTGCTGATCGACTCGCGCGAGAACTTCCAGCTGCTCTCGGCCTTCGCGCAGAACTACACGCCCCAGGTGCTGCCGCGTCTGGAGCATTACACCGGCGAGCGGCCGCTGTTCGATCTCTACAGCGTGGAGACGGAGATCGAAAAGGCGCTCGAGCGCCGGGTGGACCTCAAATCCGGCGGTTACCTCATCCTCGACCAGACCGAGGCGCTCACGACGGTGGACGTGAATACGGGCGGCTTCGTCGGCCAGCGCAATTTCGACGATACGGTGTTCAAGACCAATCTGGAGGCGGCCCAGGCGATCGCACGCCAGCTCAGGCTGCGCAACCTCGGCGGCATCATCGTGGTGGACTTCATCGACATGGAGAATCTGCAGCATCGCGCGGCGGTGCTGGAGGAGTTCCGGCGCACGCTCGCGCGCGATCGCACGCGCATGACGGTGAGCGGCTTCACCCAGCTCGGCCTCGTGGAGATGACGCGCAAACGCACGCGCGAATCGCTTGCCCATGTGCTCTGCGAGCCCTGTCCCACCTGCGGCGGGCGCGGCGAGGTGAAGACCGCGCGCACCGTCTGCTACGAGATCCTGCGCGAGATCCTGCGGGAGCACCGCGCCTTCAACGCGAAGGAGTACCGCGTGCTCGCTGCGGCGCGCGTCGCCGAGCTGCTGCTGGAGGAGGAATCCGCCTCGCTCGCGATGCTGTCGGATTTCATCCAGAGGCCGGTATCGGTGCAGGTCGAGTCCGGCTACAACCCGGAGCAGTTCGACATCGTGCTGCTCTAGGCCGATCCCGTCCGGGCCAGCGCCGTACGGCAGGTCGCGACCTGGAAGGCGATCGTCGGCGGCACCGCGTGCCGGCCCTCGAGGGTTTGCGCGATCCAGGCTGCGGTCGACACAGCATCCATCGCAGGCAGACCGGCCGTATCGAAATCCGCGCCGATGCCGGTGTCGCTGCGCGTTGCGCCGCCGCGCGCAACATGCAGCAGCTCCAGCTCGCGGCGCGGATGTGCCACCGCCTCGCCCTCGGCCCCGCGCAGCAGCAATACCGAGGCGTCCGGCTGGCGGATGAAATAGTCGCGCATGCGCACGAGGTACTCCGGGTGCGTCACGCTCACGAGACGCAAGGCGGGACCGCGAAACGGATTCAACATTTTCACCAGCGTATGCCCGGAACTGCGCACCCCGAGCTGCCAGCGGAGCGCGAGCAGGGCGCCGATCGCCGGCGCCAATGTGTCGATGTTGATGAAGGCGAGCTTCCGGTCCGCGAGCTGTCGGAGCGCTTCCGCCGCATCGCTCGCAGGCGCGATGCCCATCGCCCCGAACACTGCGCGCGTAGTCACCCGTCCCGGATCGGTGGCCACGCCGTGCACGAGCACCGGGATGCCCGAGCGCGCGAGCTCGAGCGCGAGCAGCGGCACGAGATTCGGCAGGCGGCGCGCGCCGTTGTAGCTCGGGATCACCACGGGAACGCCGGCCGCAGGAAGATCCAGATGCGGATACGAGGCTTCGGCCGCCGCGAGGAAGCCGTCCAGCTCGTCGAAGGATTCACCCTTCACGCGCAGCGCGAGGAGCAGCGCGCCGAGCTGCAGGTCGCTCAGCTCGCGCGCGAGCATCGCGGCGAACAGGCGCTCGGCATCGGCACGCGACAGATCGCGCGAGCCCTTCGGTCCGCGACCGATTTCCTTGATGAAGGCGGGCGCGTCGGGAAACCCGATCTTAAAAGGCTGTTGCATGGCTAGGCTGCGCTTCGCTCACTGTGGTTCACACCGAGGATGCACAGGGCGCGGTGGAACCGTCAAGCGCGGGCGGACCTAGAATCCGGCGCATGAGCCTGCGCACCTACCGCATCGGCAGTCCGCGCGAACCCGGCGAGGGCCTGCGCCTGGGCACCGTGCGCTACCTGCCGCGCGGGGTGCGCAAAGCCGACTACGCGCGGCGCGACTACTTCGATATCTGGCTGCCCGCGCTCGCCCCCAGCCGTGAACTGTTCGCCTGGGCGCTGAAGGGCGACGGACTCGCGCGCAACCCGGAGCGCTTCTTCGCGCGCTACGCACGCGAGATGCGCACCGACACCGACGCGCGCCAGACTCTCATCCTCGTTGCCGCGCTCGGTGCGCGGACCGACATTTCCGTCGGCTGCTACTGCGCGGACGAAGCGCGCTGCCATCGGTCAGAATTGTTCCGGCTGCTGCAACGCGCACAGGGGGAACAAAACGACGGGCTGAAGACATAGATAGTAACGTAAATGTTACTATCTATGTCTGTTGTCGTACCAGGATCGACCCCCGTGACTCGACTGTGCCTCCCGGCGCTCTCACCAGGGAGCACTGGTACCATGCCCGCTTCCACCAGACAGCCCCCGGCATCCGCTGCCGCCCAGACCCGGAGCAGAATCACCATGAAACCCACACTCATCGCCGCCGCACTCGCGCTCGCCGCGACCGCAGCCACCGCTCAGGAGTATCCGACCCGCCAGATCACCATCGTCGTGCCCACCGCCCCGGCGTCGGTTGCGGATCTGCTCGGGCGCGCGCTCGCCGCGCGTCTCGCATCGCGTATGAACCAGCCGGTCGTGGTGGACAACCGCGTCGGGGCCTCGGGCAACATCGGCATCGCCTTTGTCTCCAAGGCGCCGGCAGATGGCTATACGCTGCTCCTCACCGCGAACACGATGGTGATGTCGCCGCTGCTGCAGAAGAACGTGGGCTACGATCCGTCGAAGGACTTCGCGCCGATCGGCCGGCTAGCCACCACCACGCTCGCGCTGGTGGCGCATCCCTCCGTCGCGGCAAATACGGTCGCGGAGTTCGTCGCGCTCGCCAAAGCCAAGCCGAAATCGCTGAACTACGCCACGCCCGGCAATGGCACACCCCAGCACCTTGCGATGGAGCACTTCAAGCAGCTCGCGGGCGGCATCGACATCACCCACGTGCCCTTCGCGCAGAGTTCCACGGCGATGACGGACCTCGTCGCGGGCCGCGTTGAGAGCGGCTTCGTGTCGCTCACCCAGGCGCTCGGCTTCGTGAGCGGCGGCAAGCTGAAGGTGCTGGCGATTGCAGGCGACCGGCGCGCCGCCGCGCTGCCGAACGTGCCGTCCTTCGCCGAGCTCGGACTCGATGCGCTGGACAATCCCTGGGTCGGGCTGCTCGCGCCCGCGGGCACGCCCGCCGCGGCAGTCAACCGGCTCAGCCGGGAAGTGACCGCTGCGCTCGCGGCCGCGGACATCCAGGAATCGATGGCGAAATCCGGCATGACGATCTCCGTCAATACGCCAGCGGAATTCGCCAGACAGATTCAGTCGGATCTCGCGCGCTGGCAGAAGGTGATCACCGCGGCCGGCATCAAGGCCGATTGATCCGCTCATCGCAATCGCCATGGGGCGCTTCTCGCCTTCGAGTTTCCGCCGTCCACCATCCGCATCCATGCAGTCTCGCCGGGCGTGATCCGGAAAGCTTCCGGCGGTCTGGTCTGAGGCCGAACATCCATCCATCGGGAACACCGCCATGAGCCTGTCCACACCTGCCGCCCGGCGCCATATCCACAGCCGCCGCATCGCCTTTCAGGGCTACGAACGAGAGGACGGCCTTTACGATATCGAGGCGACGATCGTCGACGACAAGCCGATCGCGGTGGAGTTCCCCAAGCGCGGGCGGATCGAGGCCGGCGTGCCGCTGCACGACATGCAGATGCGCGTGACGATCGACGCGCACTACACCGTGCGCGACATCGAGGTGAATACCGATGCCGCACCGCAGGCGCCGTGCTACACGGTGGCCGAAGCCTACAAGGCGCTGATCGGCGCCAACCTCGCGCGCGGCTTTCGTCGGGCAGTGGAGGCCGCGGTCGGCGGCACGCGCGGCTGCACCCATCTGCGCGAGCTGCTGATGCCGCTCGCCTCGGCCGCGTTCCAGACGCTCTCCGGCAAGCCGGAGAACATGCGTCGCTTCGCGCCTGCTGAAATCGATCCCGATGCGCCGCTGCCCTTTTTCATCGATGCCTGCAAGGCCTGGTCGCGCGAGGGTGAGGCGGTGCGCGAGTTCTATCCGATGTATTACAGGAAACGCGAGGCGCCTGAAGGCGCCTAGACCCGGGCCTCGGCCAGGGCCTGCGCTTTCAGCAGCGCGCGCAGTTCAGGCAGACAGGAGCCGCAGTTGGTACCGCAGCGCAGGCGCGCGCCGAGCGCCTCCGTGCTGTGCGCGCCTTCGGCAATCGCGCGCAGGATCTGCCGGCTGCCGACCGCATGGCAACTGCAGACGATCGCGCCGGGATCGTCCACCGGCCTCGCCGGACGTCCCGCCACCAGCGACATGCGGTCCGGCACATCGGCTGCCTCTGCGATCAGCCCGGTGAGCCAGGCGCGTGCGCCCAGCGCCTCCGGCGTCGGCGCGACATAGACGCAGGCCTCGATACGGCCCTCGACGAGCCAGGCCGCGCGGTACAGGCCGTGTTCGGCATCGCTCGCCTCGATCCAGTCCGCACCCCGGGGCGCGCCGAGGAGCGTGCGCGCCCAGGCCGACCACTCGCCGCCCGGCACCCTCCGACCCCGACCCGCGAATTCGACACGCGCATGGGCGAGCCCCGTGACCGCTGCGCGCGCGCCTTCGATACGCGCCCACCAGGCGAGCACACCGAGCCGCTCGTGCGGCAGTTCTGCGCGGGTAAGCGCGAATCCGTACCAGTCGACCGCGAAGGGCTCGACCTGGACGGGCGTGTGCTTGAACTCCGGTTCGCCCGAGATCGGGTCCGCGACCGGGTTCACCAGCGCACCGATGCGCGCGTCCGAGGCATTGCGGTCAGTCCAGTGGATCGGTGCAAACACCTGGCCGCGCAGGAGGTCCGTCGTGGTCCGTACGCGCAACACCGCACTGCCCCAGCGCGTTGCGAGACGCGCGAGCCGGCCTTCCCTCAGCCCGCAGGCGAGCGCATCGCGCGGATGAAGTTCGAGCTCTGGTTCCGGCCGGTGCGCGGCGAGGCGCGGCGACTTGCCGCTGCGCGACATGGTGTGCCACTGGTCGCGCAGGCGCCCGGTGTTGAGCACGAAGGGATAGTCATCGTCGGGCGACTGAATCGGTGCGCGCGGCAGCACGGGAATCAGCTTCGCGCGTGCGTCGGCATGGAAGTAGCGACCATCCTCGAACAGTCGCGCGGTGCCGGTCCCCGCGCGTCGCACCGGCCACTGCACAGGGGCGAGCGCGTCGTAGCCTGCCGCGTCCAGCCCGGCGAGACCGGACAGATCAAAAGCGCGCGGCAGCCTGTCCTGCTTCCACGCGGAGAGCCCCGCGTGCTCGCGGAAAATCTCGTGGGCCGACTCGTAGGGGAAGCCCGTCGCGTAACCCATGTGGCGCGCGAGTTGCGTCACGATCCACCAGTCCGGCCGCGCCTCGCCCGGCGGCGCGGCAAATGCACGCTGGCGCGAAATGCGCCGCTCGCTGTTGGTGACCGTGCCGTCCTTCTCGCTCCATGCGGCGGCCGGCAGAAGCACATGGGCCGCGCGCGTGGTGTCGGTCTGCGCCATGACTTCCGAGACCACCACGAAGGGACAGCGCGCGAGCGCCTCGCGCACGCGGTCGGCGTCCGGCAGCGAGACCACGGGGTTGGTGGCCATGATCCACAGCGCCTTCACACGTCCCGCATGCACCGCCTCGAACAGATCTACCGCCTTCAGCCCGGGGCGGGCGGCAATCGCGGGACTGCCCCAGTAGGCCTGCACCATCTCACCCTGGGCCGCATCGCCGAAATCGAAATGCGCGGCGAGCGTCGTTGCCATGCCGCCCACTTCGCGCCCGCCCATCGCATTCGGCTGGCCGGTGATCGAGAACGGGCCGGCGCCGGGCTTGCCGATACGACCGGTCAGCAGATGGCAGTTGATGATTGCGTTTACCTTGTCGGTGCCGCTGGAGGACTGGTTCACCCCCTGCGAAAACGCGGTGATGCTGCGCGCAGTGGCGCCGTAGAGCGTGTAGAAGGCGCGCAGATCGTCCACCGCAAGGCCACAGGCACGCGCCACGTGGTCGATGCTGCCGGTCGTGAACTCCGCCACCTCGACCGCGCGCGCGGCACCGCTTGCGTGTGCCTCGAGAAAGGCCTCATCCCAGAGGCCCTCGCGATGCAGCCATGCAAGCAGACCGTTGAACAGCCACACGTCGCTGCCCGGCCGGATCGGCAGGTGCAGATCGGCGAGCTCGCAGCCCGGCGTGCGGCGCGGATCGATGACCACGAGCTTCATCTCCGGGCGCGCCGCGCGCGCAGCGAGGATGCGCTGATAGAGCACCGGATGACACCAGGCGAGATTGGAGCCGACCAGCACGATGAGGTCCGCGAGTTCCAGATCCTCGTAGGCGAGCGGCACCGCGTCGGCGCCGAAGGCGCGCTTGTGACCGGCCACGGCGGAGGCCATGCACAGCCGGGAATTGGTGTCGATATTGCCGGTGCCGAACCAGCCCTTCACGAGCTTGTTCGCGACGTAGTAGTCCTCGGTCAGCAGCTGCCCCGAGACATAGAGTGCGACCGACTCCGGCCCGTGCTCGCGCATCGTTGCGGCAAAGCGCGCCGCGACCTGTCCGAGCGCCTCTTCCCAGCCCGCGGGTCGCATTGCGCCGCCCGCGTCGCGCAGCATGGGCTGCAGCAGGC
Source organism: uncultured Pseudomonadota bacterium (assembly GCA_903834835.1). GTDB lineage: Bacteria > Pseudomonadota > Gammaproteobacteria > Burkholderiales > SG8-39 > CAILKO01. The sequence goes on from CAILKO010000035.1 coordinate 284,397, forward strand.
GGCCCCGCAGGTCGAGCGTCTCGCCTAGCGCCGCGCCCTTCACGCAGAGCCTGCCGTGGTTCGCCGGGTGTTCGGGGTCGCCCTCGACCTTCGTGCTGCCGTCGGCGAGCGGCGTGGCCAGCACGCCGCAGCCTACGCCGCAGTAGGGGCAGGTCGTGCGGACGGTTTCAGGCATGCCCGACTCCGGAGCGCGTTCGCGCGCGATGCTCAGGCGGCCTGCTCGTCGGCATAGCGCTTGCCGAACAGCAGCCGCTCGCCGTAGCGCCCGACGTCGGCGCCCTGCTGCATGAGCTCCAGATACCAGGCGCTGTCGCGCCCGTCGCCGAAGCTGAGCGCACCCTGCAGACGGCCCTCACGCACCACGAGCTTGCGGTACACCGCACCGGCTGCGTCGCGATACACCAGTTCGCGGGCACCCTCCTTGGCCGACAGATCGCCCGCAGAGAACAGATCCACGCCATTCACCTTGAGCGTGGTCGATGCGATCGATCCGCGATAGCTTGCAATGCCGCGTCCGGCCAGGTGATTGGCGCAGACGCGCGCCTGCTCGAAGATCGGCGCCACGAGCCCGTAGGTGGTGCCACGATGCTGCACGCACTCGCCGACCGCATAGATGCGCGGATCGAAGCTCTGCAACGTGTCGTTCACGCGCAGGCCGCGTCCGCAGGGCAGGCCGGCCGCGCGCGCAAGCCGCGCGTTCGGAACGATGCCCGTGGCGATCACGACCAGCGTCGCCGGAATTTCCTCGCCGCTCGCGAGGCGCACGGCGCGCACGCCGCCGGTACGCTCGCCGAGCAGCGCCTCCACCTCGACGCCGAGGCGCAAGGCAAGGCCATGGGATTCGAGCCGCGTCGCAAGGAGGGTCGAGGCCACATCGTCCAGCGCCCGCTCCATGAGGCGCGGCTTCACGTGGACCAGGGTCACCGCCATGCCGCGTCGCAGAAGTCCGTGCGCGGCTTCGATCCCGAGCACACCGCCACCGATCACGACCGCCTCGCGCTCGTTGGCGGCGGCCTCGAGCATGCGGCCGACATCGTCGAGATCGCGGAAGTTCAGCACGCCGCGCAAGTCGCAGCCGGCGAGCGGCGGCATATAGGGCTCCGAGCCGGTGGCAAGCAGCAGACGGTCGTAGCGGGCTTCAAGGCCCGATGCCGCACGCACCATGCGACGCGCGCGGTCGATCGCAACCACCGGATCGCCCGCATGCAGACGGATGCCGCGCGCTGCAAACCATTCGGCGCCGTGGCCGGCGAGATCGGCGCGGGTCTTGTCGCCGGCGAGCAGCGAAGAGAGCAGCACGCGGTTGTAGCCCGGCTCCTGCTCGGCGGAGAACAGCGTGATGTCGTAGCGTTCCGGCGCGAGACGCAGCAATTCTTCCAGCGTGCGCAGCGCGGCGAGTCCGCCGCCCACCACCACGAGCTGCGGACGCGCGGGCGCGCCGGCTGTATCCGCACTGATCTCGATGCGGCCGTCCACGAGTCGCACCGCATAGGTCGCCACCGCGATCTCGGGTTCCTCGATGCACCGGCCCGTCGCGAGACTGAAATGCTGCTTGTAGACCGGCGAAGCGACGACCGGCTCGCCCTGCAGATCGCCCAGAATGCCGCGCGCGAGCACGTACGCGCCGGAATAGGGGTCGCGATTGCCGAGCGCATGGACGCGCCCGTCTGCGAGACGGAAGACCGCGACCTGGTCGCCCCCGAGGAGTGCCGCGACGCCGGTGTCGACCGGAATATCATCCAGCGCGCAGACCGGCGTCCAGCTGCCGGCCGCCGGGAAGGACGCGGGAACTGCGGCGGCGCTCATGCCTCGGCCTTTTCAGCCTGCCCGGTCACCTCGGGCGTCGCCCCGCGTTCCAGCGGACGCGCCGGCCGGCGCTGGCCGCGTTCGGCCACCCAGATGATGTTCGCGTCCGGCGCATCGCTGTTCACGAAATGCCGGAATCGTTTCAGGACGGCGGGATCCTCGATCGCCTGCTTCCACTCGCAGGCATAGCCTTCGACCAGACGCTGCATGTGGGCTTCCAGTTCGACGCCGATGCCGAGCGCATCGTCGACGACCACGCGCTTCACGTAATCGAGTCCGCCCTCCAGATTGTCCAGCCAGGTGCTGGTGCGCTGCAGGCGGTCGGCGGTGCGGATGTAGAACATCAGAAACCGGTCGATCAGGCGGAGCAGGCTTGCATCGTCGAGATCGATCGCGAGCAGATCGGCATGGCGCGGCTTCATGCCGCCGTTGCCGCAGACATAGAGGTTCCAGCCGCGCTCGGTGGCGATCACGCCGACGTCCTTGCCCTGGGCTTCGGCGCATTCGCGCGTGCAGCCCGAGACCGCCATCTTCAGCTTGTGGGGCGCGCGCAGCCCGCGGTAGCGCTCCTCGAGCAGGATGGCCATCGACACGGAATCCTGCACACCGTAGCGGCACCAGGTGCTGCCGACGCAGGATTTCACGGTGCGCAGCGCCTTGCCGTAGGCATGCCCGGATTCGAAGCCCGCCGTGACGAGCTCGCGCCAGATCGCCGGCAGTTCCTCCAGGCGCGCCCCGAGCAGATCGATGCGCTGCCCGCCCGTGATCTTGGTGTAGAGCCGGTACTTCCTCGCGATCTCGCCGATCACGATGAGCTTCTCCGGCGTGATCTCGCCGCCCGGGATGCGCGGGATCACGGAGTAGGTGCCGTCCTTCTGCATGTTTGCGAGGAAGCGGTCGTTGGTGTCCTGCAGCGGCAGATGCGCGGGCTTCAGCACATGCTCCGCCCAGCACGAGGCGAGTATCGAGGCGATCGCCGGCTTGCAGATGTCGCAGCCGCGCCCCCGGCCGTGGCGCGCGAGCGCGGCTTCGAAGGTCTTGAGCTCGCCCACCCGCACCATGTGGAACAGCTCCTGGCGCGTCTGCGCAAAGTGCTCGCAGAGCTGGTTCTTCACTTCCACGCCCTGCTTCTTCAGTTCGGCATCGAGGATCTGCTTCACGAGGCTCGCGCAGCCGCCGCAGCTGGTCGCCGCGCGCGTCTCCTTCTTCAGCCCGGCGAGACTCGTGCTGCCGGCCGCGATCGCTTCGCACAGCGCGCCCTTGCTCACGTTATTGCAGGAGCAGACCGTTGCCGCGGCGGGCAGCGCGTCGACACCCAGCCCCCCGGCAGCACCCGGGACCGAGGGCAGGATAAGACCCTCGGGCGACTGCGGCAGATCGATGCCGTTCAGCGCAAGCTGCAGCAGGCTGCCATAGGCTTCTGCATCGCCGACGAGGATCGCACCGAGGAGTCTCCTGCGGTCGGCGGACACCACGAGCTTCTTGTACTGGCCCTTCGCTTCGTCGGAATAGACGTAATTGAGCGCGCCCGGCGTCGTGCCCTGGGCATCGCCGATCGAGGCGACTTCCACGCCGAGCAGCTTCAGCTTGGTGCTCATGTCGGCGCCGCGGAAGCTGGCCGTGGCATCGCCCGCGATGCGCCGCGCCGCGACCTCGGCCATCTGATAGCCCGGCGCAACCAGTCCGTAGACCCTGCCGTCCCAGAGCGCGCATTCACCGATCGCCAGGATCGCGGGGTCGGAGCTCAGGCAGGCCTCGTCGACCGCGATGCCGCCGCGCTCGCCCACCACGAGACCGGCCGCGCGCGCGAGCTCGTCCCGCGGCCGGATGCCGGCCGAGAACACGATCAGGTCCGTTTCCAGGCTGCCGCCGTCGGCAAACAGCATGCGGTGGCGCAGCGCCTCGCCCGCCACGATTTCGCGCGTGTTGCGACCGGTATGCACGCGCACGCCGAGCGCCTCGATCTCGCGGCGCAGCAGCCGCGCACCGCCGTCATCGAGCTGCACCGCCATGAGCCGCGGCGCGAACTCCACTACATGGGTCTCGAGACCAAGGTCTCGCAAAGCCTTCGCGGCTTCCAGCCCGAGCAGCCCGCCGCCGATCACCACGCCCGTCTTCGAGCGGCCTGCGGCCTCGCGGATCGCCACCAGATCCTCGATGGTGCGGTAGACATGACAATCGGCCCGGTCGCGCCCCGGAATCGGCGGGACGAAGGGCGCCGATCCGGTCGCCAGCACGAGCGCGTCGTAGGGCAGCGTTTCGCCGGCCGAGGTCGTCACTGTGCGCTGCTCGCGGTTGATCGCGACGACGCGCTCGTTCAGCCTGAGGCTGAACCCCGGTTGGTCGAAGAAGCCGGCCGGGACGAGATCGAGATCCGCCGCCGACTTGCCGGAAAAGAACGCGGAAAGCTGGACGCGGTCATAGGCCGGGCGCGGCTCTTCGCAGAATACCGTGACATCGACAGGGCCCCCTGCCAGCGCCGCGTAGCGCTCCAGGAACCGCTGGCCGACCATGCCATTGCCGATGCAGACAAGCTTCATGAGGGGGTGACACCCGGAGCGTGGACAGGCTCACCACGCAATTCGGGTGCCAGCCCGCGATGCGCCCGCTGCCCGCCGCTGCCCGCCGCAGGGTCGCCGCCTCGTATGCACCATCTTGGGGCGCGCCGTGCGCCCCCGGTGCACACGGCGCACCGCGCCGGGCTAGGCGTCCGGCAGCCGGTAGTCCCGGAACTGCTCGCGCAGCCGGTTCTTCAACATCTTGCCGGTGGCGCCGAGCGGAATGCTTTCGACAAAGGCGACGTCATCCGGCGTCCACCAGTTCGCGACCTTGCCCTCGTACCACGCGAGCATCTGCTCGCGATCGAGTTCGGCACCGGGTTTTTTCTGCACCACGAGCAGCGGGCGCTCGTCCCACTTCGGATGCTTCACCGCGATGCAGGCGGCCATCGCCACCGCGGGGTGCCCCATCGCAATATTCTCGAGGTCGATCGAGCCGATCCACTCGCCACCGGACTTGATCACGTCCTTGGAACGATCGGTGATCTGCATGTAGCCGTCCGCGTCGATGTTCGCCACGTCGCCCGTGGGGAACCAGCCTTCCTCGAGCGGGTCGCCGCCCTCGTTCTTGAAATAGGAATGCAGGATCGCCGGACCGCGCACCAGCAGGTCGCCCGAACTCTTGCCATCCCAGGGCAGTTCCCGGCCCTCCGGATCGACGACCTTCATGTCGACGCCGAATACCACGCGTCCCTGACGCGCCTGCACCGCATTGCGCGCCGCCGCGCTGCCCGCGAGGTGCCTGGCCTTGAAGGTCGCGACCGTGCCGACCGGACTCATCTCGGTCATCCCCCAGGCATGCAGCACCTGCACGCCGTAGCCGTCCTGGAATGCGTGGATCATCGCGGGCGGGCAGGCCGAACCGCCGATCACCGTGCGGTTCATGCTGGAGAAACGCAGCTTCTGGCTCTCGACATGGGCGAGCAGCCCCTGCCAGACCGTGGGCACGCCCGCCGAGAGCGTGACCTGCTCCGACTCGAACAGTTCGTAGAGCGATTTTCCGTCCAGCCCCGGGCCGGGATAGACCAGCTTCGAGCCGACCATGCAGGCGGCATAGGGCAGACCCCAGGCATTCACATGAAACATCGGCACCACCGGCAGCAGCACGTCGCGCGCCGAGAGGTTCAGCGAATCGGGCAGTGCGATCGAGTAGGTATGCAGCAGCGTGGAGCGATGGCTGTAGAGCACGCCCTTGGGATTGCCGGTCGTGCCGGAGGTGTAGCAGATCGACGAAGCATGCTCTTCGGAAAACACCGGCCACTCATAGGCGTCCGACGCACCGGCAATCAGGTCTTCGTAGCAGACGAGTCCCGGGATTCCGTGATCAGCCGGCAGGTGCGCCGCGTCGGTCATTGCGACGAAGATCTTCGCCGTCCTCGTGCGCCCCGCGATTGCCTTGATGATCGGCAGGAAGGACAGGTCGAAGAAGATCGCCTTGTCTTCGGCGTGGTCCGCGATATAGACGATCTGGTCCGGATGCAGGCGCGGATTGACCGTGTGCAGCACCGCGCCCGAGCCGGACACGGCGAAATAGAGCTCCATGTGCCGATAGCCGTTCCACGCAATGGTGCCGACGGCGTCGCTGTCCCGGATCCCCAGGCGCGCAAGCGCGTTCGCCATCTGCCGGGCGCGCCGGTGGCAATCGCGGTAGGTATAGCGATGGATATCGCCTTCCACGCGGCGCGACACGATTTCGGTGTCCCCGTGATGCCGGTCCGCGTGACGGATCAGCGAAGAGATCAGCAGGGGCATCTGCATCATCAGGCCGTTCATGGTCTTTCCTTCCTTGCGTATAGGTGGTTATGGTGCGGCGGCTGCGCCGGCGCGGGGTTCACTGCAGGCCGAACCATGCGCTCGCGTTCCTCCAGGCCACCCGCTCGGCCGCGGCGGGGCTCAGACTCGCGAGCAGCCCGTCGCGGATGTTGCGCAGCGTGGCCTCGTAATCGTCCCAGCTCTGCACGTCGTCGATGCCGGCCATGAAGCGCCCGGGATGATCCTCGATCAGCGCCCGCCAGTCTTCGCGCAGCGCGCCATCGAAGATCGTACGATCGAGAATTCGCCCCTTCAGCTGGGGCGGACTGCGATAGGAAAGATCGCAGACCACGTTCGGATGGGCCTCGAGCAGCGCGCGGATCTGCGCCGCGCTCGCGATGTTCCCCGCATGCAGCAGGATGATGCGCGCCTCCCGGTTCGAGGCTGCGAGCCGCTGGAACTCGGCCGCGGTATCCGCATCCCACTGCGCGTGCAGCGCGAGCGGCCGCCCATACTTCGCGGCGAGCGCCGCCAGCGCGCGCAGACCGGAACCGTCGGCGCGGATCTTGAATCGCACGACGGGACTCGCCGCGCTCTGCATCGCGTTCACATGGAGTTCGCCGATCACGCGCGAATCGCCATCGCGCAGATCCGCTTCCACCTCGCGCAGCAAGCTCTGGAACTCCGCGGATTCCGGACTCTCGAGCGCCTGCGGTCCGCCGCGCTGTCGCAGACGCAGCCAGGCCGAGGTACCGGTCGCGCGGATGTAGCGCGCCCCGAGCACGCGCGCGACTGCCGCATCGCGCGCCGGACCGCCGAGCGCAAGCGCACCACCCGCCCAGCGGATGTTCAGACGGTCCATCGCCTGCAGGACCTGCGCCGGGTCCATGTAGGACATTACGTGGAAATGTGCGTCCGCGAAGGGCAGCGCACGCGCCGCCTCCGGGCCGATCGGCGCACCGCCGGACGGTGCACTGGCGGACGGTGCGCTGCCGGATTGCGCCAAGCAGAGGCTCGCCAGCAGCATGCCCGAGGCGAGGATCAGCGCCGCCCGCGCACCGCTTCGCCATCGCCGCATGCCGTCGCCTCCCGCCGGCCTCGTCCGCTCCGCCGACGCTACTTCGTGCGCGGCAGACGTCCCAGCAGATGGAACTCCTCGTTCGGCCTGAGCGAGGTGACTGCCGCAAGCCGGTTCGAGAGGGCGAAGAAGCCCGCGATCGCGCCAATGTCCCAGATGTCCTCTTCGGAGAAGCCCTCGGCCTTCAGTCGGTCGCGGTCCGTCTCCTCCAGCCTGCCGGGCGCCTCTGCAACCTTCACCGCAAAATCCAGCATCGCGCGTTGACGCGCCGGGAGACCCGCTTCCCGGTAGTTGATGGACACGCGGTCGGCGATCAGAGGATCCTTGGCGCGGATGCGCAGGATCGCGCCGTGCGCGACCACGCAATAGGGACAGTCGTTCACCGCGGAGGTGGCGACAACGATCATTTCCCGTTCGGCCTTCGTGAGCCCGCCCGACTTTTCCATCAGCGCATCGTGATAGGTGAAAAAGGCGCGGAATTCCTCCGGCCGGTGCGCCAGCACGAGGAAGATATTCGGCACGAAGCCGGATTTCTCCTGCACTTCCAGGATGCGGCTGCGGATGTCCTCGGGCAGCGATTCGAGGGCCGGGACGGGGTAGCGGCTGACGGCGTTGTCTGACATGGTTTTATTTCTCGTATTGTCTGTGGGACTTGATCGTGTGGCCGCCTGCGAGATTCCGCACATCGCGGCCGACCGGAACAGGCGGCGGCAAGTGCTGCTACTTCTCCTCCATCACCCACACGCCGCGCCAGTCGGCGCCCGGTGAATGCGCGCTCAGATGTTCGCAGCGCGTCACGTAGAGCTTCGCGGTCTTGTCCGCGGGGTTGATGGCGAGGACCTTCTCGAACAGGGCGCGCGCGCCGGCAAAGTCGCCGCTGCGGTACTTGCCCAGACCGTCGCGGAAATGCCCGAGCGCATCGGAGAGATTCGGGTAGCTTTGGGGCGTGTGGTAATCAAGAATTTCGTAGACACCGACCGGCTCGGTCTTCCCCTTGACCACCACGAGGTCGATCTCTCGCGCGCGGTAGGTACCACGCAGCTTGCCCCAGGTGTGCTCGCTCACGAGGATATGGGCGCCGTATTGCTTGCAGGCGGACTCCAGTCGCGAGGCGAGGTTCACGCCGTCCCCGATCATGGTGTAGTCCATGCGCTTCTTCGAGCCGATGTTCCCCGACACCACCATGTCCGTGTTCAGGCCGATGCCGATGTCGATGGCATCCTTGCCTTCGGTCGCGCGCTCCAGGTTCCAGCGGCCGAGCTCACGGATCATCGCGATGGATGCGCGCACCGAGCGGTCCACGTCGTCGTCGTGCGCCACCGGCATGCCAAAGCCCGCCATGATCGCATCGCCGATGAACTTGTCGAGCATCCCGCCTTCCTGCTGGATGCAGTCGACCATCAGCGTGAAGTATTCGTTCAGCATCGCGACCGTGCCCTGCGGACCGAGTTTCTCCGAGTGCGTGGTGAACCCGCGGATATCGGAGAACAGCACCGTCGCCTCGACCGACTGGCCACCCAGCATCTCGGCGCCTGCCGCGACGAGCTTGTCGGCGATGCCCGGATCCATGTAGCGCGACATCGTGGACTTGAGGCGCTTCTCGCTGGAAATATCCTCGATCATGATCATCGAGCCGAGACGCTTGTGCTCGGCGCTCGCAAGCGGCAGCACCGTCACGTTGGAGGAGATCTTCTCGCCCTTCAGGACGAGCTCCGCGTCCATGAAGACCTCCTGCCTGCCGGTCTCACCCACCTGTTTCAGTTTTTCCAGCACCCACTCGTTGTCGCCGCCGAAGTAGTCCTTCGCCGGCTTTTGCAGCAGCTCGGCCGCACTTGCCCGCAGGATCCGCAGCCCGGCGGCATTGCAGGTGACGATTTTCCCGGCCTCGTCCAGTGTCACCACGCCGTTCGACATCGATTCGAGCATCGAATCGCTGTAGTTCTTCATGTTCTGCACGTCGGCGAAGAGCTTCGCGTTCTCGAGCGCGATCGAGATCTGGGCGGTGAAGGCGCGCAGGCGGGATTCGTCCTCGGCCGTGAACGGACCGCCGCGCTTGTTCAGCACCTGGGTCACGCCGATCACCTTGCCGAGCTTGTTGATGATCGGCACGCACAGGATCGAGCGCGTGAAATAGCCCGTGCGCTTGTCGAAGGAGGGATTGAAGCGCAGGTCGGCGTAGGCGTAGGGGATGTTGATCGATTTGCCGGACGTGAATACCGCTCCCGCGATACCCAGATGGTTGGGCAGGCGGATCTGCATCGATTCCAGCCCCTGTCCGACCTCGGACCAGAGCTCGTTCGTCTTCTCGTCGTTCAGGAAGAGGGTGGAACGGTCGGCATTCAGCAGGCGCGTCGCTTCGCCCATCACGCGTTGCAGCAGCGAGCCGAGCTTGATGTCGGCCGTGACCTCCGAGACGATCTCGACGAACTCCATCTCCTGCGCGCGCACCGCCTTCATGCGCTCGATGAACACCGCCCCCTGCAGCGCGACCGTGCCCTGGGTGGTCATCGCCTCCAGGATGTCGAGATCCTCTTCGTTGAACTCGCCCTTCCTCTTGTTCAGCGACTGGGCGACGCCGATGATCTCGCCCTTCACGGTCTTGATCGGTACGCACAGGATGTTGCGCGTGACGAAACCGGTCTGCTCGTCGATGCTCTTGTTGAAGCGTGGATCGCCGTAGGGATCCGAGATGATCAGCGGCTCGCCGCTCGTGAACACGTGGCCCGCGATGCCGCTCGTATTGACGAGCCGTATCTCGCGCTTGATGTGACCCTGGGCGACGCGCGAATAGAGCTCGTTCGTGAGCGGGTCGTTCAGGAACAGGGAGCCGCGTTCGGCGTCGATCTCGATCGTGGTCATCTCGACCAGGGTGTGCAGCACGTCGTCGAGGCTGTCGAAGGCCGCCATGCGGCGCGACACCTCGAGCAGCAGTTCGACAAGACGCAGCCGCTTGCCGCGCGGCGTGTGTTTGACGCCCGCCTTCGCACCCTCCGCGCGCGTAACGAGCGGGCGGACGTTGCTCGAGGGCAGACTCGACTTTTCAGCGCTCATGCAATGCGCCCCGATGAAGTGGACGGCGCGGACCGGGCGTGTAATCCGGATTCCGCATGCCTTGTGTATCCGTTGCTTGCCGCCGGCAGAGGACTTTCGTCTCTCGAAACCGCCTCTGCGGCATGGTGAATCGATTCTAGCCGGAAGCCTGCAGCTTCTCGCGCAATTCGCGCGCCGTCTCCTGCAGCTGCGCGACCTCCGCGCGATCCTGGGCGCGGGCCGCTGCGAGCGCAGCCTCGCGTCCGGCCGCCTCGCGCTCCAGTTCCTCGCGCAGCGCGGCCGCGGTGGCGCGCAGCTGGGCGAGTTCGTCCTGCGCAAAGGAGGTCGCGGCCTGCACCGCCTGATCGCGCATCGCGTGCTCGGCTTCCATCTGCTCGCGCAGCGCCGCCGCCGCCGCGCGCAACTGGACGATCTCGTCCTGGCTTTCGATATGCGCCTCGCGCACGAGGTCATCCCGCCGCGCGCCCTCGAGCTCCAGTTCGTCGCGCAGCGCCGTGATCGTGCCCTTCAGCTGTGCGATCTCGCCGTGCGCCTCGGCAAGCGCCGCGGCCACTGCACGCTGCGTGTCGCCATGTGCAAGTTCGAGCTCGTCTCGCAGCGCACCGGCTGTGGCGCGCAGCTGGACGGCCTCCGCACCGGCCTCCGAGATCGCCTGCCGCACTGCCGCGTCGGCTGCCGACTTTGCGAGCTCGAGCTCGTCTCGCAGCGCGCCCGCGAGATTCTTCAGCGCCTGCACCTCGAGGCGCAGCGAGCCGAGTTCCTCAGCCTGCTCAGAATCGGTACTGCCGTCGGCATGCATGATCGGGACGCGGCGCGCGCTTCAGCAATCGGGGCGCCTATTCTATCCAGCGCACCGCAAGGCCCCCTGGAGGACGCCTGGATGTGAAAAGCGCCACAATAGTAACATTTATGTTACTATTTATCCGGAATCGGGCGGTTTTCGTCCTCACCCGCTTCGATTCATGCCGCCGCGCACAGTGCGGCGAAGGGGGCCGTCCAGCCCACGATCGCCCCCTGGGCGCGGATCATCTCGATCGTCGCGCGCTTGAATTCCGGGAAGTAGCTCTCGGTCGCGTCCTCCACGAGCAGGCACTCGTAGCCGCGATCGTTCGCCTCGCGCATCGTGGTCTGCACGCAGACCTCGGTCGTCACGCCGGCGAAGAGGAGGTGGGTGATGCCCTTCAGGCGAAGGATGTCGCCGAGCGCCGTGGCGTAGAACGCACCCTTGCCGGGCTTCACGATTTCGATCTCGCCCGCAACGGGCGCGAGGCCGGGCACGAACGCGGCGCCCGCTTCGCCATCGATCAGGATGCGACCCATCGGACCCGCATCCCCGATACGCAGCCTCGGGTTGCCGCGCAGGCGCTTCGCAGGCGGACAGTCCGAGAGATCGGCGCGATGCGCCTCCCGCGTATGAACGACGAGCATGCCGCGTGCGCGGCACCACTCGAGCAGTGCATGCACGGTCGGCACGATCGCCCCGAGCAGCGCCACGTTGTTGCCGAGCGTCTCGCCGAAGCCGCCGGGCTCCACGAAATCGCGCTGCATGTCGATGCAGACGAGCGCGGTCCTTGACGGGTCGAATTCCCATGCGAAGGGCGCGGCCTCGATGCGGCTGACGGTCATGCGGGCTCCTCCTGGTGTTCGGCGCCGTGCCCGGCCATGCAGCGACCGATGACATCGATGTCCGCGCTGGCAGTGGCGGTCTCGTGCACGAGACGGCCTTCCGAGATCACGACGAGCCGGTCGGAGAGCTCGAGCAGTTCATCGAGGTCCTCGGACACGAGCAGCACCGCCGCACCGGCCGCGCGCGCCGCGAGGATGCGCGCATGGATCTCGGCCACTGCGGCAAAATCGAGACCGAATACCGGATTCGCGACGATCAGCACCGAGACCGGCCAGGACAGTTCGCGCGCGAGCACCGCGCGCTGCACGTTGCCGCCGGAGAGCGTGCCGATCGCGGCCCCCGGGCCGCGCGTCTTCACGCCGAATTCGCCGATCCAGCGCGCCGCCTGCGCAAGCATCGCGCCGCGCCGCAGCCAGAACCCGGAGGCGAGCGGGGCGAGATCGAAATTGCGGAAGGCCATGTTCTCGGCCACGCTCATGCGCGGCACGCAGGCGTTGCGCAAGGGCTCCTCCGGCAGGCTGTAGACCCGGTGACGGCGCATCTCGGCGCGCGTCGCGCGATAGGGCGTGCCGTCGACGCGGATCTCGCCCGAGCGCGGCGCGCGCTGGCCGACCAGCGCCTGGACAAGCTCGCGCTGGCCGTTACCGGAGACCCCGGCTATCCCGAGTATTTCCCCCGGACGCACCGCGAGCGACACGCGATTCACCGCAGGCTGGCCGATGTCGCTCTCCACGACGAGTTCGTTCAGCACCAGGCGCGGCGCGGCATCGGTCCCCTGAGCGCGCGGCAGTGACGCTTGCACCGCGTCGTCATCCTGCGAACGGCCCTGGGGCAGCTCGCGCTCGCCCACCATCATCCCCGCCATCTGCGCCGGCGTGAGCGCCGCAACGCGGCCCGATCCGGCGAGGCGTCCGCGGCGCAGCACCGACACCTCGTCCGCAAAACCTGTGACCTCGCGGAACTTGTGCGTAATCATGAGGACGGTCACCTGCCCGGCGCGCGCGAGCCCTTTCACCATGCCGAGGACTTCATCCGCCTCCGCCGGCGTGAGCACCGAGGTCGGCTCATCCAGGATCATGAAGCGTCGCTGCAGGTAGAGCTGCTTCAGGATCTCGACCTTCTGCTTCTCGCCCACCGCGAGCTGCGACACAGGTCGATCGAGCGGCACGCGGAAGGGCACCGTGTCCATGAAGGCCGCGAGCCGCGCGCGCTCCTTCGACCAGTCCAGCACGGCCGGCACGTCGCCGCGCGACATGACGAGGTTCTCGGCCACCGTCATGCTCGGCACCAGCGTGAAGTGCTGGTAGACCATGCCGATGCCGAGCGAGTGCGCATCATGCGGTGAGCGGATCGCCTGTTCGTGGCCGTCGACCTGGATCTGGCCGCTATCGGGCGGATGAAAGCCTACGATGCACTTCACGAGGGTGCTTTTGCCGGCGCCGTTCTCGCCAAGCAGGGCGTGAAGGGAGCCCGGCGCGACGCGGATCGACACCTCCTCGAGCGCGGTGAATGCGCCGAAACGCTTCGTCATGCCCGTGATCTCGAGCCCCAGCGCATGATCCGGCAGCACCGGCTGCGCCGGCTTCATGCGCATCATGATGCCTTCTTCGGCCATCAGGCGCGCTCCGCTTCGGGCATGTCGGAGAGCGTCGCGCCGAGCACGCCCGAATCGGCCACCGCACCGAATACACCGCCCTGCATGGTGACCATCTTCAGCGCTGCGGCGTGGTTGCCCGCATCCGTTGCAGCGGTGCAGTCCGAGAGAATCAGGCACTCGAAGCCGCGGTCGTTCGCCTCCCGCATCGTCGTGTGCACGCACACGTCGGTCGTGATGCCTGTCAGCACCAGATTGCGAATCCCGCGCGTACGCAGGATGAGCTCCAGGTCGGTGGCGCAGAACGAGCCCTTGCCGGGCTTGTCGAGTACGACTTCGCCGGGAAGCGGGGCGAGCTCCGGGATGATCTCCCAGCCCGGCTCGCCGCGCACGAGAATGCGGCCGCAGGGGCCGGGGTCGCCGATACCGATGCCAGCTGCGCCGATGCGGCGCGAGCGCCAGCGCTTGTTGTCGGGCAGGTCAGAGAGATCCGGGCGATGACCTTCGCGCGTGTGGATGATCGGAAAGCCGCGCGCCCGCATGAGCCCGAGCAGGCGGCGCAGGGGCGCCACCGGTGCGCGCGTGAGCGAGATGTCGTAGCCCATCTTGTCGACATAACCGCCGGGCCCGCAGAAATCGGTCTGCATGTCGATCACCATGAGCGCCGTGTTGGCCGGGCGCAGGTCGCCGTCCCAGGGCCAGGGGTAGGGATCTGCGGCAAGGTAGCGAGCCGGGACACCGGTCATCGGACGATGCTCAGTTCGCCCGGCGCACCCGCGAGCGTGCGGGTCGGCGAGCAGGTGGCCAGCATGATCGCGAGGGTCAGCACGTAGGGCGCCGCGTTATAGAGGTAGTAGCCGGAGGTGATGCCCACGGATTGCAGCGCCGGGCCGAGCGAGCCCGCGCCGCCGAACATCAGCGCGGCATAGAAGCAGTACACCGGGTTCCAGCGCGCGAAGATGACGAGCGCGACTGCCATGAGTCCCTGTCCGCTCGAGAGTCCCTCGGTCCAGCTGCCCGGGTAATAAAGCGACAGAAAGGAACCACCGACGCCCGCGAGCAAGCCGCCTGCCGCCGTGGCGAGCGTGCGCACGAGGTTCACGTTGTAGCCCATGGCACGCGCCGCATCGGAGCTGTCGCCGACCATGCGCAACACCAGGCCCCAGCGCGTGTTGCACAACGCCCAGGCGAGCGCGAAGGCGAGCGCGATGCCGATCAGCAGCAGCGGACTCACCTGCAGCGCCGCCTGCACCTGCGGCAGCTCGCTCCAGCCGCCGAGCGAAAAGGCCGGAAGGTTGGGCGCCTTCGGCTGGATATAGGGTTTGCCGAGAAAGAACGCGAAGCCGGTGCCGAACAGCATGAGCCCGATGCCGACCGCGATGTCGTTCACGCGCGCGAGATTGCAGATGAGCCCGTGCAGCAGACCGAGCGCAAGGCCGGCAAATCCCGCGGCAAGCACGCCGAGCCAGGGATTGCCGCTTGCGAGCGAGACGGCATAACCCGCCATCGCGCCCATCACCATGATGCCTTCCAGCCCGAGGTTGATGCGCCCGCTCTTTTCAGTGATGCATTCGCCGAGGCTGACGAAGAGGAAGGGTGTACTGACGCGCAGCGCACCGCCGAGCACGCCCAGGGGCACGCCCCACCAGCCGAGGTCGGTCATCGCCCGTTCCCGTTCATGCGCCCGCCTCCGCGCCGCGGAACAGGCGCATCCGTCCGTACAGCGTTTCACTCGCGAGGATCAGCAGGAAGGCCATGCCCTGCAATACAAGCACGGTCGCATCGGGCAGATCCAGACGCCGCTGCAGCATGCCGCCGGAGGCCGAGATGCCGCCTAGCAGCACCGCCACCGGCACGATGGCGAGCGGATTCTGGCGCGCGATGAACGCGACGAGGATGCCGGCGTAGCCGTAGCCGGCCATCAGCGAGGCATTGGCACTGCCGTGCACCGCCGCGACTTCCACCATGCCGGCGAGGCCCGAGGCCGCGCCACCGAAGAAACAGGCGCCGAGCACGAGTGCGCCGACGGGTAGCCCCGCGAGCCGCGCAGCGCGCGCATTGCCGCCGACCACACGCAAGGCGAAGCCCCAGGTCGTGTGCCGCACCAGCAGATAGGCGAGCACGCAGGCGGCGACGCCGAATATGAGACCCCAGTGCACATCCATGCCCGGGATGCTTCCGATCATGTTGGCCGTGCCGATCGGATCGGTGGAGGGCTTGTTCAGACTCGCCGGGTCGCGCAACGGCCCCTCGACGAGATGGTTGAACAGGGCCGCCGCGATATAGGTCAGCAGCAGGCTGGAGATGGTTTCATTCACGCCGCGGTATTGGCGCAGCGCCCCCGCCAGCAGTATCCACAGGCCGCCCGCGAGCATGCCGGCGCCGGCCATGGCGAGCTTCACGCCCGCCGGCGAGGCCTCACCGAGCAGATGCCCGGTGACCGCCGCAGCGAGGCCGCCCAGCGCGAGCGCGCCCTCGCTGCCGATCACCATCAGACCGGCCTGCGCGGGAATCGCCACGCAGAGCGCGGTAAGGATGAGCGGGGCTGCGCGCGAGAGCGTGTTCTGCCACGAAAATGCGCTCGCGAAGCCGCCCTGCCAGATGAGTCCGTAGACGGCGAGCGGATCCTGCCCGAGCATGGCGATGAAAAGGCCGAACAGCAGCATCGCCGCGACGAGCGCTCCGACCGGAATCAGCAGCGCCTCGGCGGCTGGCCCGAGCGGACCCCGGCCTGTGGACGGCCCGTTCATCGGCTAGACCTTGCCGACCACGCCCTCGACGAGATAGTTCATCTGCTCGAGCACCGGATCGGTCTGTTTCAGCGCGGCGCCGGCCGCGATGACCTCCTTGCCGGTGTTGTCCTTCAGCGGCCCCTTGAAGATCACGTAGTCGCCCTTCAGCATCGCGGCCTTGGTCGCATCCGCCTTCTTCTTCGCCGCATCGGGGACGGCCTTGCCATAGGCCGACATCTTCACAAAGCCTTCCTTCAACCCGCCGCGCACGAAATTCTTGAACGGCGCGCCCGAGAGCGCGTCCTTCACATGCTGCTGGTACACCGTGAGCCAGTTCCACTCCGCGCCGGTGAGATAGCCCTTGGGCGCGAGCGCCGCCTGGTTGGCGTGATAGCCGCAGGAATAGATGCCGCGCTTTTCCGCAGTCTCCACCACGACCTTCGGACTGTCCACGTGGCAGGTGATCACGTCCACGCCCTGATCGACCATGCTGTTCACCGCCTCGGCTTCCTTCACCGGCAGCGACCAGTCCCCGGTCACGATGAGCTGGCAGGTGATCTTCGGGTCCACGCTGCGCGCACCCATGAGGAAGGCATTGCAGTTGCGCAGCACCTGCGGTATAGGCTTCGCGGCAATGAAGCCGATCTTCTTCGATTTGCTCACGTGCGCCGCGACGATGCCGTTCAGGTACTGGCATTCGTCGATGTAGCCGAAGTAGCTGCCGGTGTTCTTGGGGTGCTTGCCCTCGGTCCACATGCCGCCGCAATGCGCGAAGCGCACCTTCGGATATTTCTCCGCCATCTTCAGCATGTGCGGGTCGAAATAGCCGAAGGAGGTCGGGAACAGCAGCGTCGCGCCGTCCTGCTCGATCATCGAGGCCATGGTCTTCTGCACGTCGGTCGTCTCGGGCACCTTCTCCTGCTCGACCACCTTGATGCCCGGCAGCTTCTTGAGCGCGGCGGCGGCCTGGGCCTGAGCCTGGTTGTAGCCGTAGTCGTCGCGCGGTCCGACATAGATCACCCCCACCGTGAGCTTGGTCTGGGCCCAGGCCCAGCCCGGGATGAGGGACAGCGCGGATGCCCCGGAGATGACGCGCAGCGCGTCGCGGCGTGTGTAACTGCGTTTCGATGCCATGTGAGCTCCCTGTTGTGTTGGACCGGATGGGCTGTAGCGGCGGGCTAGAAGTGGTACTCGGCCCGCAGCATCGGCGTCTTCGCGAACGAACCGGCGTTGCCGGGCAGGCTCGCGTCGTTGCCGAACTTGTTCTTCCAGTACTGATAGGCCACCCCGAGTTTCAGGGTGCCCTTCGGCCCGCCGAACATGGGACCGGCGTCGTACATGAGCTTGGCCGTGACGTTGGTCTCGGCCTTGGTCTGCCCGCCGAACTCGTCCTTGCCCTTGGAGCCGATGAACATTGCGAGACCTTCGAACGAGAGTCCGGAGCCGCCGATCGGCAGACCCCATATGGCCTCGAACATCGGGTGGACCTTGTAGCTGTAGCGCGAGACACCCGTGGGCGCATTGCTTTCCTTCAACAGCAGCACGCTCAGGTTCAGCATCCCGGGCACGTCCATCATGAAGGTCGGCCCGAACACGAACATGCGCTTCTTCGAGGCGTAGCCGTCGTTCTTGGTGTTGAAGTCGAAGCCGAAGGTTCCGCCCACGCCCTTCACCGCGCCGAACTTGTAGGCCTGGCCGGTCACCTTGCTGAAGTCCACCGTGTTGCGGTACACGGCATAGACCTCCTGCGCGCCCTCGGCGCCGCCGGCTGCCAGGTCATTCTTGTCCGACAGAAGCAGATCGGCCGCCACGACCTGGGTGCCGTACTTGTAGCCGCCCACATGGGTGAAGCCGAAGATGTTCTTGCCGATGTCGGTGCGGCCGAACGGCTCCGCGAAGCGGCTGCCGGTGCTCCAGCTGATCGAGGTGTCGCTCCATTCCTCGGCGGCGGCCGGGGCGGTCGCGGCGATCATGGCTGCGCCGACCAGCACGGCGCGCACGGTGGAGCGGTTCGCAGAGTTGTGTGTTCTTGAAATCGGCATTCTCAGGTTCCCCAGTAAGGTTCGAGTCGCGCCCGGCAACTCTCTCCCTCCCCGGGTGATACCTACGCATAGAACGTGCCAAACCCGGCGCCCGCTGCACGGCAGTTTCCGGAGCGGACCGGATCGAGAGTATTCCCCCTGCGCCCGCGATCCTTGTTCTTCTAGTAGACCATCTGGTATACAAGTTAGTACACAGGGAATGCCCCGTCCCCGCGCACGCGCGTCCCCAAACGGTGCACGGATTTCGCCGGGTTGCGGCGGCTAGCGGGTGCCGCGCGGGCGCGAGCGCGCTTCGAACAGCGTGCTGAGGGTGATCTTGCGCACCTCGATCTTGCTCTGCTCGATATGGGCGCGCAGCAGCATCGCGGCCTGGTCCGCCTTGTAGTGCATCACCGCGCGCAGGATCTTGGCGTGTTCGAAGTAGGTCGCAGAGATGCGGTCGGAACGGGTGAAGTCCAGGCGGCGCACCACGCGGATCCGCTCGGTGACATCGGCATGCACGCGCGAGATTTCCGCATTGCCCGCAGCGCGCACCAGCGAGGCGTGGAACTCCTCGTCCAGCGCCCCGACCTCGCGCGGATTCTCCAGCCGGCCGGAGACCGGCACCAGCCATGTCGCCCGCAGCCGGTCGAGCTCGGCATCGCTACCCCGGCTGCGTGCGCAGAGCCGCGCAACGCTCGCGAGCTCGAGCGTGATGCGCAGGTCGTACAGATCGTCCAGTTTGGCGAAATCGAGCGGCCGGACGTACCAGCCGGATTTCGCCGCCACATCGAGAAAGCCCTCGTCGCGCAGCCGGAAGAGTGCCTGACGTACCGGCGTGCGACTCACGCCGAAGCGCAGTCCGATCTCTGCCTCCGACAGGCGGTCGCCCGGCACGACGCGGAAATCGTTCATCTCGGCCTTCAGCCGCTGGTAGATGCGATCGGCGAGATTCGAGCGTGCGCCCGGAGCGCCACGCGTGGTCGTGCGTGCTGTCACCATGGGTTCATTGTATGCAGGACGGGGTGCGAGACCGTCGCCGTGTCTCCGTCCGTCGCATCAGCCACCCGCGATCAGGCTGACGTGCGCGGCGACCACGCGCCAACCCTCGGGAAAGCGCACCCAGGTCTGGCTCTGACGACCGGTGAGCGGGTTGCCCGAGCGGTGGAACTCAGTCATCGCGGTCGCAAAGTCGGTGCCATAGGTGGTGATCACGATGCGGCGCAGCGCGCGCGCAAGGCCGGCGGGCGAGCGCGCGGCCCGGAATGCGCGTATCGCCTCGATACCGACGAGATTCTCGCCCGTGCCATAGCGCACCGTGAATTCGGAGGTCCAGAACAGCTCGTCGAGCACTTCGACGCGGTTGTTCACCAGCGCATCCTCATAGCGCTCGAATACCGCGCTCATCTCCGCAAGCACTTCGGGGCGGTTGATCTCCATGTTCGGTACGACAGGCTCCTCGGACAGGGTTGACGGCAGGCGACGCGCGGCCCGTCTCAGAGACGCGCGAGCGGCGCGCTCGCCACGCCGCCTGCTTCCAGCACCGCGGCCACGCGCATGACGAGATCCTCGCGCCAGGGGGCGGCGATGACTTGCACGCCGACGGGCAGCGCGGCTCCGGATTCGTCCGGTTCGGGCCAGACCGGCACTGCGCAGACCGGCAGGCCGATGCAGGAAATCGGCTGCGTCAGCAGACCGGTGTTCGGCCGGGTCGGCAGACGCGCGCCGTTGATCTCCATGGTTTCGCTGCCGATCGGCGTCGCAGGATGCGGCGTGGCGGGCGCGATCAGCACATCCACGCCCTCGAGTACCTGCGCCACCTCGCGTGCGAAGCGCAGCCTCGCGCGCTGCGCCTGGTTCACCCAGGCTGCCGGCAACAGCGCGCCGGCGATGAAGCGATCGCGCGACAGCGGTTCGAAGTCCGCAGCCCGCGCACGCAGGTCCGGCAGGTGCAGTGCGCCGCCCTCCGAATTCCCGATCAGGAAGGCGGCGGCCCGCGCGCGGACAGCGCCCTGCAGCGTGAGGCGGCGCTCCGTGCCGAGCGCGCGCGCCACGCGCGACACCGCGGCGCGCGCCTGCGGACCGGCGTTGTCGGAAAACCAGCCGTCCAGCACCGCGATCCGCAGGCCTCGAACCCCGCCCGAGAGCTGGGGCATCAGCGGTTCCGCAGGCCGGCTTGCGCAGGCGGCATCGTGCGGGTCATGGCCCTGCATGGCGTCATAGGCGAGCGCGAGGTCGGTGACGCTGCGCGCCAGCGGACCGAGTACATCCAGGCTGTGGACGAATGGGTAGGACCCGGTGCGCGGCAGTCGGCCGTAGGTCGGCTTGAGCCCGAATACGCCGCAAAGCGAGGCCGGCACGCGGATGGAACCGTTGGTGTCGGAGCCGAGCGTGAGCGGCACCTGGCCGGCGGCGAGCGCGGCGCCGGACCCGCCCGAGGATCCGCCCGCAATACGCGTCGTGTCGTGCGGGTTGCGCACCGGCCCATAGTGCGTGTTCTCCGTCGTGAAGCCGTAGGCGTACTCATCCATGTTGAGCGCGCCCACGAGCACCGCGCCTGCGGCTTCGAGCCGCTGCACCAGCAACGCGTCGGCGCGCGCGGGCGCATTCGAGAGTCCGATGATCGAGCCGGCGCGGGTCGGTATGCCCGCGATGTCGAACAGGTTCTTCACAGCGAAGGGCACGCCGAGCAGGGGCAAAGCACGCAAGGCCGTCGCCGCTTCGCCTTCTGCACCAAGCGCCGCATCCAGGCTGCGCGCCCGCGCCATCGCGCGCTCCGCAAGCACGTCGGTGAATGCGTTGACGGTGCTGTCGGTGCCCGCGATGCGCGCGAGGCTTGCGCCGACGATTTCGCCAACACGGGCCTCACCTTCGCGCACCGCGCGCGCCACGCCCGAGGCGCTCGCGCCGTGCCAGTCGCGCCCGCTTTTTGCTCCGCCTGCGATGGCGTTCATGTTGCGCTGCTCCGTGGCGTTACGGGCAGGAAACCGGCGGCGGATTCGTCCTCCGGCCTGAGCGTCTGCATGTTCACCAGATCGGCATAACCCGCGGCGAGCGCAAAGTAGGCGAGCACGCCGGGACGATGTTCCGGCGCGATCGGCAGTGCGAGCGCTGCGGCCGCGGCATCGACATAGGCTTCGATCTCTTCGGGCGTCATTCCGGTCCTCCGGTTGCGCAGGCTGCATGTCGGCGCGGATGCATGCTAGCGCCGGACCTCGCGCTGGAATATTTCCAGGCTGCGTTTCTTGGTATGCACGAATCCGGGCTCGGACAGCGTCGCGACGGTACGCGGGCGCGGGTCCTCATAAGGAATGATCTCCGCGATCCTGGTCGGCCGCTTGGTGAGCAGCAGGATGCTGTCGGCCAGATACACCGCCTCCTCGAGATCGTGCGACACGAGCAGCATGGTGGTCCCGGTCTGGATGAACACCTCCTGCAGCTTCTCGCGGATGAAAAGCGTCATCTCGTAGTCGAGCGCGGAGAAGGGTTCGTCCAGAAACACCACCTCGGGTCGCGGCGCGAGTGCGCGCATGATCGAGGCCGTCTGCTGCTGGCCGCCCGAGAGTTCGTAGGGGTAACGCTTCAGATCGAAGCGCACATCGAAGGACGCCACCAGTTCTTCCATCCGGCGGTCCACCTCGGCCTTCGACTTCCGCTCGAGGACCAGCGGGTAGGCGATGTTGTCGATGGTGCGCATCCAGGGGAACATCGCCTCGCGGTAGTTCTGAAACACGTAGCCGATGCGCGTTTCAGCGAGCGACTTGCCGTCGAACAGGATCTCGCCCCCGTCGATCGGGATCAGCCCGGCAATCATGTTGATGAGGGTCGATTTCCCGCAGCCGTTCGGACCGAACACCGAGACGATCCTGCCCTTGGGAATATCGAGATCGAAGTCCTCGTACAGCGGCCACCCGGCGAAATACTTGGTCAGACCGCGGATGGTGATGTGGGTCCCCGGCGGGCCGGGGACGAAAGGGCGGGCGGGTACATCCGCCACCACGGCTGCGTTCTGCGGTCTCATGCGGGGCACTCCCTGTTCCGGTCGCGGGCAGCGCGGGGACTCATCGGCCGCTCCAGTGGACGATGCGCTTCTCGGCAACCAGGAAAAGCACGTTCAGCGCATACCCGAGCGCACCGGCCGACAGGATCGCGGCGTACATGCTTTTCACGTTCAGCACCTGCTGGGCGTCGATGATGCGATGCCCCAGACCGTTGTCCGATCCGATGAACATCTCGGCCACGATCACGATGACGAGCGCCATCGAGACCGCGGATCGCAGACCGACAAAGGTGGGCTGCAGACTCTCCCAGATCAGCACGTCCTTGAATATCTGCCAGCGCGAAGCGCCCATCACCCGTGCCGCCATCACGCGTTGCTTGCGCGCGTTGATCACGCCGTAAGCGCTGTTGAAGACCACGATCAGCAAGGCGCCAAACGCTGCGATCGCCACTTTGTTGACGTTCGATACGCCGAAGATCAGCAGAAACAGCGGAATCAGCGCCGAGGACGGAGTGGAACGAAAGAAATCGATCAGGAATTCCACGCTGCGGTAGGCGCGCTCGTTGCTGCCGAGCAGCACGCCGATCGGCACGCCGGCCACGGCTGCAATCATGAAAGCCTGCAGCGTGCGCCACAGCGTGACCGCGAAGTCGCCGAGCAAGGGGCCTCCGGCAAGGCCCGTTACCAGCGTGTACAGGGTTGCGGACGGCGTCGGCAGCAGCACCACCTTCACCAGGCCGAAGCGCACGACGAGGTCCCAGATGATGAACAGCAGCACCGGACCCACCGCCGGCAGCATCCGGCCCCAGGGCAGGCGCCGGCGCGGCACAGACGCCGGCGAGCGCCCCCCCTGTTCCCAGGGACTTGCGCCGGATGGCGACGTTTCCGGGACGGCGTCGTTCATCGCTCAACCCTTGTAGAGCAGCGGTTCGACCAGCACACGCTTCTCGAAAATGCCCTTCTCGTGAAACAGGTCGTAGAACTTCTGGAAGTGCGCGATATCGCTCGCCTTGAACTGGGTGCTGAACAGGTAGTCCGACATGGGCACTTCGGCGGTAAGCGCGCCTTCGATCGCGGTATAGCCTTTCAGGAAGGGACGTGCCTCGGCCGGCTTCGTCTTCACCAGTTCGACGCCCTTCGCGTAGGCGGCGATGTAGCGCTTCGTCTCCGAGGGGTACTTCTGGATGAAGGCCGAAGTCAGGCTCGCCGCACCGCCATGCCACGGTGCAAGCGGATCGCCCAGAATGTATTTCGCGACGACACCGACTTCGAGTGTGCGCGTGGTACCGCTCAGGCGGCCGACGGTTCCGGTCGGCTCGAGCGTGTAGGCGGCGTCGATCTGGCCGGCCGCAACAGCTGCCACATGCTGGCCGAGCGGCAGCTCGGTGATGCTCAGCGTGCCGGCTCCGGCGCGTTCCAGCATCACACGTGCGAGCATCACGTTCTGGATTCCAGGGCCCGAAGCCACGCGTTTGCCCTTGAGATCTGCGAGCGTCTTGACCGGGCTGTCTTTCGCGACAATGAATTCGTCCAGCACGAATTTCGCGTTGGTTGGATTGGTGCAGATGATCTTGAACAGGCCCGGCTGCGCGATTTCTCCGATCGCGAGCACGGCTGATGCCGTTCCGTTGGAGCTGCCCTCCGCACGTCCCGAGAGCATCGCTTCCATCACTTGCTGCGCGCTCGCGAACTTGAGCGGCTCAACATCCAGACCGGCCTCCTTGAAGTAGCCCTTCTCGAGCGCCGCAAAGAATGGCAGGCCGGAGGCCACGGGCCAGAATCCGATGCGTATCTTCGGTCCGGTCTGGGCGCGCAGGATGCCGGGTGCGGCAAGCAGCGACCCTGCGGCCACGCCTCCGGCAGCGTTCAGCAGTTTCCTGCGCGCGGGATTCGCCGGCGCCGTAGGGTCCGCTTCAGTGGGAGTTTGCTTGTCCTTGGATGGGCTCACGTCGATCTCCTTTTGCTGGGTTTCGGAATGTCAGGGTCGGGATGCTGCGGTAACGGATGCGGCGACCTGGAGCGCCGTCAGATAGGCACGCCAGCCGCCATAGCGGCTCACATCGGCCGCGCCCTCGAGCGCATGCGCTTCGCACAGGAAGCCGTGCACCTGTCGCCCGTCGGCAAGTTCCACGCTTCCGAGACCGAGTGGCGGCGGGATCAGCGCGAGAAAGGATCCCACCTCCCTCAAGGGCATCTCCCAGATTTCGAGCTCGATGGCACTGCCGCCTTCGCGCGTGCGCACCAGACCGGGCTTCGGCGGCACGGTGCCGGGGAGCGCGTAGAGACGATAGTGCGCGCCTGTGCGCGCGGTCTCGAGCAGACGCGCGCCGCGTTCGGTGAGCTGATAGTTGAGCGGCATGCCGGACAGATGCGCGCCGACGACGGCGATCGGCATACCCGCCAGAGCTTCCGGTGTGCGCAGCCTCAGGCCGTGCGGCGGCGGACCGTAGCGGGCGGCGGACGCGCCGAGGGCGAGCCCGGCATGCGCCTGCCAGGCGGCGCCGAGCCGTGCAAGCGCCGCGTCGTACCCCGCCGGCGCAATGAGCGTAATGCCGAAGGGAAGCTGACCGGGTTCGCGCGCTGCGGGCAGAGCCAGCGCACACCAGCCAAGCAGATTGACGAAGTTCGTATAGGTTCCCAGGGCGCTGTTGGCCGCGATCGGATCCGCGGCCACATCGGCAAAGCTGGGATGACCGGGCGCACTCGGCACCATGAGAACGTCTGCTTCGTCCCACACCGCTGCCGCTACGCGCTTGAGCGCGCGCAGCCGGTACTGCGCTTCGAACGCATCGGTCGCGCTGTACTGTTCGGCGGCGGAGATCACATGCTTTACCACTGGATCGATCGCCTCGGGCGCAGCCTCGAACCAGGGTCGCACCGCGCTATGGCGCTCGGCGACCCAGGGACCTTCGTAGAGCAGATCGCCCGTCCGGTAAAGCGGCGTGAAATCCACCGGGTGGATGACCTGCCCCATCGAGCGCGCGAGATCGAGCGCCTGCTTCCAGGCGGAGGCGTAGGCGCCGCCCGGCGCGAAGCGCGGTTCGCGCGGCACGCCGATGCGCAAGGCGCGCTCGGGCCAGTGCGCCGGCCCGGGATGCCAGTCACTGTAGGCATCGGACGCATCCGGTCCTTCGATCGTGGCGAGTACGTGTGCGGCATCGTCGACCGTAAGCGCGAAGACCGACACGCAATCGAGACTGCGACAAGCTGGCAGCACACCGCTTGTGCCAACACGCCCGCGCGTGGGTTTGAGCCCGACGATCTGATTGAAAGCCGCCGGGATGCGACCCGATCCCGCAGTGTCGGTTCCCAACGCAAAGGGCACGAGCCCGGCCGCGACGGCGACCGCCGAGCCTGAGCTGGACCCGCCGCTGACATGGGCCGCACTGAATACGGAGCTCGGCTGCCCGTAGGGTGAACGCGTGCCGACCAGGCCGGTCGCGAACTGGTCGAGATTGGTCTTGCCGATCCAGATCGCCCCGGCGGCCTCGAGCCGCGACACCACGCCGGCCGAAACGCGCGGAACCGAAACGAGCTCCCGACACGCGGCCGTCGTCGGCACACCGGCGATGTCGATGTTGTCCTTGACCGCGTAGGGCACGCCGTAGAGCGGCAGCCGTTGCAGCAGCGCTTCCCGGTCGGTGATGCCGTCGGCGAGCGCGCCGAGCCGCGCGAGCTGGCGCGCGAGGGCGTCGTCACCCGCAAGGTAGATCCAGACGGCATCGGGTCCCTCCTCACGCGCCCGGCGCAGGCAGTCCGCGAGCAGCTCCCGGGGATCCGCACCCTCGCGATAGGCCTGCAGCCAGTCCGCAACGGTAAGCGGCCGCGTCATCGGGCTCGTGCTCCGGATTTGTCGGAATCGCAGGTCTTCACGCTTCGCACCATCTAGTATCCTAGTTGGTAGACAAGCAGGACACGTGCCAGCCGGCAAGCCCGGCACGCAAGCCCATGATTCGGAAAGACGCGCGGGCCGTTGCGGGATCCGGAGGCCGGCGCGGGACAGGACAGCATGCACCGTCGCGGCCCGTCGCGTGCCAGGCTGGTGCGCGCGCCAGCCAGCCACGAGCAATCCGGGCCCAAAGCTGTTACAAGTTCATCGACCCATCGAACGGAGCCGGATCGCCATGAACCCCGAGAAAATCAGCGTGCGCACCGAAACCGGCCAGAACCTGGAAGTCGTGGTGCTGACGAAAACCGCGAACGGCATTCAGGTCGTCATCGGCGAGGGCGTGCACAACATGAAATGCGACCTCGCCCCGACCCGTAACGGCATGGCCTACGTCGGCAGCATCCGCGGTCGTGAAGTCGTCTACGAGCGCAGCCGCGCGCAGGTGCAGGCGGACCTGGATCGCGCGAATCCGGCGTTGCGGCTGCCGCGCGGACGATGAGCGCGTGGTGATGAACAATCATAGATAGTAACATTTACGTTACTATCTAATCCATCGAAGGCCGATTTTCCTCCCCGCGGCCTGCCCGCACCACTCCCATCGCAAGGGCGACCCACCCCCCGATGAAGGCGATGCCGCCGAGCGGCGTGACCATGCCTGTGGCGCGCGGCGCCCCGAGGGCGAGCGCGTAGAGGCTGCCGGAGAACAGCACGATGCCCGTAGCGAGCAGCCAGCCGGCCGTGGCGAGCCAGCCGCCCGGTGCGGCCGTTTGCCGGCAGACGAGACCGACCGCGAGCAGGCCGAGCGCATGCCAGAAGTGATACTGCACGCCGGTCTGATAGAGGGCGATGGCCTCCGGTGCAAGGCGCTCGCGCAGGCCGTGCGCGCCGAAGGCGCCGATCGCCACGGCCAGGGCGGCGAACGCGGCGCCGAGGATGAGAAAGGTCTTTGCCCGACCGATCACCGGCGCGCCGGATCCCAGGCGAGGTAGGGCGCGAGCCAGCGCTCGGCCTCGTCCTTCGACATCCCCTTGCGCTTCGCGTAGTCGGCGACCTGATCTTCGCCCAGTTTGCCGACTGCGAAATAGGCCGACTCGGGATGCGAGAAGTAGAACCCCGAGACGGAGGACGCGGGCAGCATGGCGTAGGACTCGGTGAGCGTCATCCCGGTGTTCTTCTCTGCCTCGAGCAGCGCGAAGAGCGCGCCCTTCTCGGTGTGATCCGGGCAGGCCGGATAGCCGGGCGCCGGACGGATGCCGCGGTACTTCTCCGCGACGAGATCGTCGTTGTCGAGTTTCTCGTCCGCCGCGTAGCCCCAGAACTCGCGTCGCACGCGCGCATGCAGATGTTCGGCAAAGGCCTCGGCCAGACGGTCAGCCAGCACCTTCAGCATGATCGCGTTGTAGTCGTCGTGCTTCGCCTCGAACTCCGCGACCTTCTCATCGATCCGCCCGCCTGCCGTGACCGCGAAGGCTCCGATCCAGTCTTCGACACCGCTTTCTCGCGGCGCGATGAAGTCCGCGAGGCACAGGTTGGCGCGTCCGGTCGGCTTGTGGTTCTGCTGGCGCAGGTTGTGCCAGGTCATCAGCGGCGTCTTCCCGCCCTGCGGATCGTAGATGTCGATGTCGTCGCTGTTCACGCTGAGCGCCGGGAAGATGCCGCACACGCCGTTCGCGACCAGCCATTTTTCGCGGACGATGCGATCGAGCATGGCGCGGCCCTCTGCAAACACTTTCCGCGCTGCATCGCCGACCACGGGATCCTTGAGAATCCCGGGATAGGAACCCGAGAGCTCCCAGGCCTGAAAGAACGGGCCCCAGTCGATAAAGGAAACCAGTTCCTCGAGCGGATAGTCGCGCAGCACGATGAGACCGGTCCGCTTCGGACGTGGCGGCGTGTAACGCGCCCAGTCGGTGGCCTGGCCAAGCTTTCTCGCCTCGGCGATCGGGTGCAGCGGACCCGGGCCCTGCTTCTGCGCATGCTGGGCGCGCAGCTTCGCATAGTCGGCCGCAACCTCCGCCGCATAGGCGGCGCGCGTCTCCTTCGACAGCAGGCTCTGCACCACCGGCACGCTGCGCGAGGCATCCGGCACGTAGACCACCGGCCCGGAATAGTTCGGCGCGATCTTCACCGCCGTGTGTGCGCGCGAGGTCGTCGCACCACCGATCAGCAGCGGCACGCTGAAACCTTCGCGCTCCATCTCGCGGGCGACGTGTGCCATCTCCTCGAGCGAGGGCGTGATCAGGCCGGAGAGCCCGATCGCGTCCGCCTTCTCGGCGCGCGCCACATCGAGGATCTTCTGCACCGGCACCATCACACCCATGTTGACGACGTCGTAGTTGTTGCACTGAAGCACGACGGCCACGATGTTCTTGCCGATATCGTGCACATCGCCCTTCACCGTGGCGATCACGATCTTGCCCTTGGACTGCCCGGCCTGGCCGGACTTCGCCTTCTCGGCCTCGATATACGGCACCAGGTGCGCCACGGCCTGTTTCATGACGCGCGCCGACTTCACCACCTGGGGCAGGAACATCTTGCCCGCGCCGAACAGGTCGCCGACCACGCCCATGCCGTCCATCAGCGGGCCTTCGATCACCCGGATGGGCTGCGGATACTTCAGGCGCGCCTCTTCCGTGTCCTCGATGATGAAGGCAGTCAGTCCGTTCACCAGCGCGTGGCTGATGCGCGCTTCCACCGTCCCCTCGCGCCAGGCGAGGTCTTCCTTCGCCGCCTTGCCGCCGGCCGACTTCACGTTGTTGGCGAATTCCACCATGCGCTCGGTCGCATCCGCCCTGCGATTGAAGATCACATCCTCCACGTGCTCGCGCAGAACGGGCTCGATCTCCTCGTAGATCCCGAGCTGACCCGCGTTCACGATGCCCATGGTCATTCCCGCCTTCACCGCGTGGTAAAGAAAGGCCGTGTGCATCGCCTCGCGCACCCCTTCGTTGCCGCGGAACGAGAACGAAAGGTTCGATACGCCTCCCGAGACGCGCGTGTGCGGCAGGGTTGCGCGGATCCACTTCACCGACTCGATGAAATCGATGCCATAGCGCGCGTGCTCTTCCAGTCCGGTCGCGAGCGCGAAGACGTTCGGGTCGAAGATGATGTCCTCGGCCGGAAAATCCGCCTTGCGCGTGAGAAGCTCGTAGGCGCGGCTGAGTATCTCGACGCGCCGCTCGAGGGTGTCGGCCTGGCCCTTTTCATCGAAAGCCATCACGATCACCGCCGCACCATAGCGCCGGCACAGGCGCGCCTGGCGCAGGAACTCCGCCTCTCCCTCCTTCATGCTGATGGAATTCACCACCGGCTTGCCCTGCACGCACTTCAGGCCCGCCTCGATCACGTTCCAGCGCGAAGAATCGATCATCACCGGCACGCGCGAGATGTCCGGTTCGGCGGCGAGCAGATCGAGAAAGGTCACCATCGCCTTTTCCGAATCGAGCATCGCCTCATCCATGTTGATGTCGATCACCTGGGCGCCGTTGTCCACCTGCTGGCGCGCCACCGAAAGCGCCTCTGCGTAGTCGCCGGCGAGGATCAGCCGTGCGAACGCCTTCGATCCGGTGACGTTGGTGCGCTCGCCGACGTTCACGAACAGCGACTCGTCCGTGATGTTCAGCGGTTCCAGGCCGGCGAGTCGCAGCGCCGGGGAGAGCGTGGGTATCGCGCGCGGCGCGGCGCCCTTCACCGCCTCGGCCATGGCGCGGATATGGTCCGGCGTCGTGCCGCAGCACCCGCCGACGATGTTCAGCCAGCCCTGTGCAGCCCAGTCCGCGATCTGCCGCCCCATGGATTCCGGCGTGTCGTCGTACTCGCCGAAGGCGTTCGGCAGACCCGCGTTCGGATGACAGGAGACATAGCAGTCCGCGACGCGCGAGAGCTCTTCGACGTAGGCGCGCAGCTCCTTCGCACCGAGCGCGCAGTTGAGACCGATCGAGAGCGGGCGCGCGTGGCGCAGCGAGTTGTAGAAGGCTTCCGTGGTCTGACCCGACAGCGTACGCCCGGAAGCATCCGTGATCGTGCCGGAGATCATCACCGGCAGGCGCAGATTCTTCCGCTCGAACCAGGTTTCGATCGCGAACAGCGCGGCCTTCGCGTTCAGCGTGTCGAAGATGGTTTCCACGAGCAATATGTCCGCGCCGCCTTCCACGAGTCCGTCGATCGCCTCAAGATAGGCTTCGACCAGGTCGTCAAAGCGCAGCGCGCGGAACCCCGGATCGTTCACATCGGGCGAGAGCGAGGTCGTCTTGCTCGTCGGCCCGAGCACGCCGGCGACGAAGCGCGGTCGCGCGGGGTCGCGCGCCTCGAGCTTGGCCGCGGCTTCCTTCGCCAGCCGCGCGGCGGCCACATTCAGCTCGCGCGCAAGCTTCTCCATGCCGTAGTCGGCCATCGACACGGAGGTCGAATTGAAGCTGTTGGTCTCGACGATGTCCGCGCCCGCCTCGAAATAGGCCTCGTGCAGTCGGCGGATGAGGTCCGGCTGAGTGAGAACGAGCAGGTCGTTGTTGCCCTTCAGATCCACCGGCCATTCGCGAAAGCGCTCACCGCGGAACTGCGCCTCCGTGAGCTCTTCGCGCTGGATCATGGTGCCCATTGCGCCGTCCAGCACCAGGATGCGTTGCGCGAGCAGGGTTTCAAGCTGTGTGGTCTTGGAAGGCATGGCGGTGGTGCAATCGTCGTGAGAAACGTCTGGCTCGAAAAAACAAAAACCCGTTCGGCTTGTGCGCGGAAACGGGTCTGGTGGAAAGCTGGTGCGGCAGACGCGCCTCTTTAGCAGTATTTGTTTGCCGGCGCGGCTCCGGGATCCCCCGGGGCATGCGGCGTCCGCCCGGCTGCGCCCGCAAGCTGAACATCAAATCGGCGCAGGGCGCAGTGTGCCGAGCGGCCCCAGCCCTGTCAACCTGCGGGCCGGCAGGGTTATCGCGTCGCGGCCTCAGGCTGCGCCGAGGGTTGGGCGCGCTGGAATGCATCGAGCGCCATGCAGGCATCGAAGATGCGCATCACGCGCGGGTAGGGCGCGAGTTCGCAACTGTAGCGCCTGGCATTGAATATCTGCGGCACGAGACAGCAGTCCGCCATGCCGGGTTCATCGCGGTAACAATGACGGCCGGTCTCGGCGCTCGCCACCAGATCGGCCTCGAGCTTCGCGAGCCCATCCGCGATCCAGTGCCGGTACCAGGTATTGATGCCCTCGTCGTCAAACCCGTAGACACGCTTCAGGTGACGCAACACCCGCATGTTGTTGAGGGGATGAATCTCGCAAGCGACCAGCAGCGCGAGACTGCGCACCCGCGCGCGCCCGAGCGGATCTTTGGGCAGCAACGCGGGTCCGGGTTGGGTCTCGTCCAGGTACTCCATGATCGCGAGCGATTGATTCAACGTGCTGCCGCCCGTCTCCAGGCTCGGGATGAGCGCCTGCGGATGCGCGCGCTCGTAGTCCGACTCCCGATGTGCGCCCTTGGGGAGATCCACGACCACGGGTTCCCACGCGAGCCCCTTCAGGTTCAGCGCGATCCGCACCCGGAATGCCGCCGAACTCATGTAGTAGGTATGCAGTTTCAAAACGCGCTCCCTGCGCTGTTTGTAGCCTGCGAAGTATCTCATCGCGCGCGTAGAAAGTGACGCCATGCCGCCTTTAGCGGGGGGCTCCGGGGGGCAAAGGCCCCCCGGCCCGCTTTCAGCCCATTTTTTCCGGGCAAGCCCGGAAAAAAATGGGCGCCTCGCGGCGCCCATGAAATTACAACTTGAGGGAGATTGCAGTATTGCTACAGCACTTGCTGAAAATCCTGCCGCTACGTCCCGCGGCTACATGCGGTAGGCGGCTTCGCCGTGCGACGTCACATCCAGACCTTCGCGTTCCTGCTCTTCCGGCACGCGCAGCCCGATCGTGATATCGACCAGCTTGTAAGCGATGAAGGCGACGAAACCCGACCAGACCAGCGTGGTCGCTACGGCAGTGGCCTGAGTCACCACCTGGCCCCAGATGTCGTAGGAATCGCCGACCTTGTTCGCGACGTAGTCGTAGATGCCCGAGCCACCGAGCGAAGGCGCGGCGAAGACACCGGTCAGGAGAGCGCCGGCGATACCGCCCACGGCGTGGACGCCGAACACATCCAGCGCGTCGTCCGCCCCGAGCAGCCGCTTGAGCCCGTTCACGCCCCAGTAGCAGACCACGCCGGCGATCAGGCCGATGACAAGGCCTCCCACCGTGCCGACGAATCCGCAGGCCGGGGTGATGGCAACAAGACCTGCCACTGCTCCGGACGCGGCGCCGAGCATCGACGCCTTGCCCTTGCCGAGGGATTCCATGATCAGCCATGCCAGCGTTGCCGCGGCAGTCGCGATCAGGGTGTTCAGGAAGGCCTGCGCAGCGACACCCGTGGCTTCCAGGTTGGAGCCCGCGTTGAAGCCGAACCAGCCCACCCACAACAGACAGGCACCGATCATCGTCAGCGTGAGGTTGTGCGGTGCCATGGCTTCCTTGCCGTAGCCGATCCGCTTGCCGATCACGTAGGCGCCGACCAGACCGGCAACACCCGCGTTGATGTGCACCACCGTGCCCCCGGCGAAGTCGAGCGCGCCCTTGGCCCACAGCCATCCGGCCGCGGCAGTCACCGTCTCGAGCGTCTTCGCGTCGGTGATTGCATCCGGACCGTCCCAGTACCAGACCATGTGCGCAATGGGCAGATAGGCGAACGTGAACCAGAGCACCAGGAAGGCCAGCACCGCCGAGAACTTCACACGCTCGGCGAAGGCGCCGACGATGAGCGCCGGAGTGATGGCCGCGAACGTGAGCTGGAAGGCGACGAAGGTGAGCTCGGGTATGCCCACACCCTTGGAGAACGTGGCCGCGATCGACTCGCCGTTCACGCCTGCAAGGAAGAGCTTCGAGAATCCACCGATGAACTGACCGCCACCCGTGAACGCCACCGAGTAGCCGTAGACCACCCAGAGCACCGCGATCAGGCAGAAGCAGACAAACACCTGCATCAGCACCGAGAGCGTGTTCTTGGAGCGGACCATGCCGGCGTAGAAGAGCGCGAGACCCGGTATCGTCATCAGGATGACGAGCGCCGTGGAGATCATCATCCAGGTGGTGTCACCCTTGTCGACCTTCATCTTGGGCGCCTCGGCCGCGGGTGCGGCGGCCGGCGCGGCGGCTGGAGCTGCTGCCACGGGTGCTGCGGCCGTTGCCGGCGCCGCGGCTTCCGCTGCGGGCTTGTCGGCGACAGGCGCCGGCTTGTCCTGGGCGGCTGCAATGCCCGCGTAGCCCAGTGTGGCAAGCAGCGCAAATGCTGCAATCAGCTTTTTCATCATAGTCTCCTGTCTGTACCTACAGCGCCGCGCCGTCGAGTTCGCCGGTGCGTATGCGGACCACCTTTTCGAGGTCGAAGACGAAAATCTTGCCGTCTCCGATCTTGCCGGTGTTCGCGGATTTTTCGACGGCCTCGATCACCTGGTCGAGCAGCTCCGTCTTGATCGCGATCTCGATCTTCACCTTGGGGAGAAAATCGACCACGTATTCCGCACCCCGGTAGAGTTCCGTGTGGCCTTTCTGGCGTCCGAAACCCTTAACCTCGGTGACGGTGATGCCCTGCACGCCGATGGCGGAGAGCGCTTCGCGCACTTCGTCCAGCTTGAAGGGTTTGATGATTGCAGTGACCAGTTTCATGCGATGTCTCCGATGCCCGGGGGCGGACGCGTCGCGCCCGCCCCGTTTGTGGGTTTAGAAGGATTTGCTGACCGACAGGACCACCGTGCCTTTGCCTGCGTCCCTCATCGAGGACGGTGCAAACGGCGCCTGGTTGGAGAAGCAGTAGAACTCCCCTGCCGCGCAGCTGCCCTTGGCGTTGGTGTCGATGTAAGCCGCGCCGAGCAGCCAGCCGTTGTAGTCCTTGGTGACCCCAAGTTTCCAGTCGGTGTAGTTGGCATTCGTCCCGACCGCGCCGGTGCTCCAGCCCTTCAGCTTGAACGAACCGACGTGACCGATGAGGGTCCAGCCGCCGCCCATGTCATAGTTGCCGGTAAGGTCCAGGTAGGACGAGCCCTTCGTGTCGGGAAGCGAAAAATAGTCGGACGTGGACTGCGAATACTTGAGCGACAGCCATTTCCAGGACCCGCCGATATAGAGTTCGGTATTGCTCATCGCGCCCGTGTGGGTCTTGAGGCTGCGTGGGTTGGTTATCGGCCCCGTACCGGCAGCGACACTCGCGTTCGAACCCGGGTAGTAGTAATAGATCGCGCCGACGTCGATGCCGAAGTCGCCCCAGGCCTTCTTGTAGCCGCCGTAGAAGTCCATCTCGAGATTCGCAGCCGGGAAGCCCGCGCCCTCGTTGACGTTGGAGTTCCAGTTGCCGAGATAGAGACCACTCGCGTGCGAGTAGTCGATACCGCCCTGCAGCGCAGGCTTGGCATAGGTCTGGGTAATGCCGCGGAACCGGTAGTCCGAGACGATCGAGGCATTGCCCGTGATCGTGTGCGGCGACTGCTCGGCCGCGATGCTGAGCATCGGGGCCGCTAGGCCGGCGACGGTGGCAAGGGATGCTGCAATAATGGTCTTACGCATGAGAGTGAGCTCCTTGAGAATGACAGGGTCTATTAAGCACATGCTGTGCCAGGACAACAGTTGAAATAAAACAGTAACTTGGAAGCGCCTCAGAGGCGCTCTTCGGAAATGCGGCACCATGCCGGTGCACCATGTCGGTGCAGCGCCCAATGCCGGTGCGCAGAGGCGAGCGCCAACAGTATGGGCCTCATTCGTTGATGAAGGTGACAAAAGGAGAACTGATGGCCAACGACCCGATTTCCGACCTGGCGCAACGGCTCGCCCAGGCCTTCCGCGATTCGCCGCTCCAGGATGTGGAGCGCAACATGAAGGTCATGCTCGGGAGCTTCTTCGAGCGCTTCGATCTGGTTCGACGCGAGGATTTCGAAGTCCAGCGCGAACTGCTGGAGAAATCCGCGACGCGT
Source organism: uncultured Pseudomonadota bacterium (assembly GCA_903834835.1). GTDB lineage: Bacteria > Pseudomonadota > Gammaproteobacteria > Burkholderiales > SG8-39 > CAILKO01. The sequence continues at coordinate 319,478 of CAILKO010000035.1, forward strand.
ATCGCGGAGCTCGAGGCCCGCGTGGCCGCGCTCGAATCACGGCAAGTCCGCAACGACGCGACCTGAGCGGACGCCTGCGGTAAACCGGCGCGCACGGCGGCGCGTTGTTCGACAGGCCGGCGCGGGGTGCGCCGCGCTACGCAACAGCGTAACCGCACAGCCTGCCGGAGCACGCCATGCCGCTTGCAGTCGTGGCGAGCCGCGCGCTCGCTGGTATCGACGCCACCGAAGTCACCGTGGAAGTCCACCTCGGGCCCGGTCTGCCGAGCTTCAGCGTAGTCGGGTTGCCTGACGCCGAAGTTCGTGAGGCGAAGGACCGTGTGCGCGCCGCGCTCAATCACGCCGGCTTCGAATTCCCCGCGCGGCGCATCACCGTGAATCTCGCCCCCGCGGACCTGCCAAAAGATTCAAGCCGCTTCGATCTGCCGATGGCACTCGGCATCCTCGCCGCGAGCGGCCAGGTGCCGCCGGCGAGTCTCGCGGCGCACGAGTTCGCGGGCGAGCTTTCGCTTACCGGCGAGTTGCGTCCGGTGCGCGGCGCGCTCGCGATGGCGCTTGGCGCGCAGCGCGCGGGTCGCCACTTCGTGCTTCCCGCGCAGAGCGCCTCTCAGGCCGCGCTGATCAAGGGCGTGACCGTTCTGCCGGCGCGCACGCTGCTGGAGGTCTGTGCCCACCTTGCGGGGAGTGCGCCGCTCGAGGCTTACGCCACGACCGGACGTGAACCGAGCGCAGCGCTTCCCGCAGCGCCCGATTTCGCCGATGTTCGGGGCCAGCTTCAGGCCAAACGCGCACTGGAGGTCGCAGCCGCAGGCGCGCACCACATCCTGCTGCTCGGGCCGCCGGGCACCGGCAAGTCCATGCTCGCTGCGCGTCTGCCCGGCATCCTGCCGCCGATGCGGGAGGAGGAGGCGCTCGAGTCGGCCGCGATCCAGTCCGCATCGAGCGCCGGCTTCGATACCCGGCGCTGGGGCGAGCGTCCCTACCGCGCCCCGCATCACACCGCGACCAGTGCAGCCCTCGTGGGCGGCGGCAGCCCGCCGCGCCCGGGCGAGATCTCGCTCGCGCATCACGGCGTGCTGTTTCTGGACGAGCTGCCCGAGTTCCCGCGCAACGCGCTGGAAGCGCTGCGCGAGCCGCTCGAGGGCGGCACGATCTCGATCGCGCGCGCGGCACGCCAGGCGCAGTTCCCGGCGCGCTTCCAGCTCATCGGGGCGATGAATCCCTGCCCCTGCGGCTGGCTCGGCCACCCATCGGGGCGCTGCCGCTGTACGCCGGAACAGGTCGTGCGCTACCGCAGGAAAATCTCCGGCCCGCTCGCCGATCGCATCGACATCAAGGTCGAGGCACCCCCGCCGCGCGATGCGGAGATGATGTCGTCCAAGGCAGCCGAAACCAGTGCGGCCGTGCGGGAGCGCGTGGCAGCGGCGCGCGCGCTGCAGCTCGCGCGCCAGGGGATGCCGAATGCAAGGCTGGACGCACGGGCGCTCGATGCACTGTGCGCCCCGGACGAAGAATCGGTCAGCCTGCTCAAGGCCGCGATCGCAAAGCTGTCGCTGTCGGCGCGCGCCTATCATCGCGTGCTGCGCGTCGCGCGCACCGTTGCCGATCTCGCGGCATCGGAGCGCGTGCGTGCAGAGCACGTCGCCGAGGCGATCCAGTACCGCAGACTGGACGCTTCGTTCTGAGCGGCGGAACTGGAGGAGTACGCGCGGAGACGAAACCAATGGATTGGGAGTCGATTGGGGACGATTTGGCGCTTAGTCACTCTGGCGGATAGCAGAGAGCACACATAACATATTGAAATATATGATACGTAATATTACGTATAACTTATGATTGTATTTCCCTGTATTACTACGTAATCTGATCTCACACATCTGATTGTGAGGTCTCAAATGGTTGCGAGCAGTAAGAAGCCCAAAGGGAAGATAACGATCAGCGTCTGGCAGCCAGTCTGGTCTCGTCTCGAGAAAGCACTTGATGTGGCCTGCCTTAAACGCGACGCGTATATCGGCGCACTAATCAACCGGGAACTCGACCACCTCGCCAACGAGATCCCGGTGGCGAACTCGGAGGGCGCACAGCAGTACATTGACAAGCAACTTCGCGCCCTCCTCAGCGACAGCACGCCACTCAGTCTTGCGCTAGATGTTGAAGTGGTCGAGAAGCTCGATGCAGTCTGCAAGCAACGTCGAATTGTCCGCGACTCATTCTTCAACCGACTTTTCCTCTTCCTGGCGTTCGGCCCGCGAATGGCGGGAAAGCTCCTCTTCGATTCCTTCTTGACGGACACCACACGCGAAGGAACTGAATGGACGCAATTTGTATGGTCGGAGTGCAAGCACGACGGGCCGTTCTATGAAAACGTGTTCTCACCGCTCGCCGGGCATCTCGACCCCATCTGGCCGATTCGCGCGTGCTTCGATGAAATCGAGTTTCAAGACAAGCCTGACTACGTGGATTGGACCGATCCGACTACCAAGCAAACCGTCAAGATGGCTAAGTGGACGCCGGACTCGCTCCTGTATCTCCCGCCTCGGTTTTACACAACCGTCCTAAACGACCACACCCTTGTGAAGGGAGCGTCTCGCAACCCACAAGGCAAGCCTCAACAGCAATCGGCGTATCACAACCTTTACGGTCTCAACTGCTACTTGCCTGATTTCTACATCCCAACGCATGAAGACTTCAAGACAGCGCAGGCCGCATCTGCCGCGCTCCTGGAAGATTTTGAGAATCTCTAGCCATGACCTGGACTCAGCACGCAGGAACTAGGGCGCAACAGCGCGGGATTCCACCGCTGATTGACGAATGGCTAGACGCTTTCGGCGAAGAGCTCTACGACGGCTTCGGAGCCCGAATTGTGTTCTTCAGCAAGAAGAGCATTCGCCGCATGGAACGAGCCTTCGGAGCAGCGCCAGTGCGAAAGCTTTCTAACTGGTTGGATGCATACAAGGTTGAGGACTCCGGAACCAGCCGCGTTATCACGGTTGGGCATCGCTACCGGAGACTACGGAGGAAATGATGAACCTACCCACTACCGTTGCGCAGGCAATACTCTCAGAGGAATTAGCGAAGCTGCAACCCAGTCTCCAATGGCGCGAAGACGATATCCGGCTTACTGCCGCAGAAGCGCTCATGGAAGGTAGAGACGAAGAGGTCCCTGGCCTCCTTCGTACGATCCAGGAACTCAAAGCCATACGGGTATCTCTTCGAGCACCGACACAATGTCCAGCTCATGCATTACCGAAACTGCCCAGCACTCTGCCGCCTGGAACGCCCGAAGCGCCTGATCAATCCCGACACTTTGGCCTTCGAGTACTGCTCAATGGAATCAAGATAGAAGGCTCGACCGACGCATGCACCTTCGCCGACGCGATACAGATGATCGGTTGCGAGAAAGTAGCCGCGCTTAGCTTGGTCGCCAACTACTGTTCCCTTGTTTCCAAAGAGCGGCAGAAGCCAGCGTATGGGGGATATCAGCGTCGCATGCAGCTTCGGCAACGTGATGGCTGGTACATCGTTACGCACAGCAGTACACAAAGAAAGGTAGAGACACTGCGCGCGATCGCCAGGCGACTACAGGTAGACCTAATCGTTGAAACAGAATGGGGGTCGTAGATTCCGCCGCGTCCGGGCACCCGCATCGAATCCGGCGATAATCCCCCGTGCCAAATACACGCGGTCAACCATGAGCCAGCTCCTCATCGGGCAATACCTGAACCAGCTTGCGACGCTCAAGAAGGTTTCCGGCACCAGCCGAGAGAGCGTGGTACGCGAGGCCTTCAAGGACCTGTTGAAAGGCTGGGCGCGCCAACACGATCTTGTCTTCGTCCCCGAATACGAGATCGAATCAAAAGCCAGGGAGCGCCGCTACGTGGACGGCGCACTGCTCTATCAGTTGCGCGTGCCATTCGGTTACTGGGAAGCGAAGGACGAGTCCGACGATCTCGACGCCGAGATCGAACACAAGTTCAAGCGCGGCTACCCGCAGGACAACATCATCTTCGAGGATTCCACCCAGGCCGTCCTGATCCAGAACCGGCAGGAGGTGATGCGCTGCGCGGTGGACGATGTCAGCCAGCTCGAAAAGCTACTCACGCTCTTTTTCCGATACGAACGCACCGAGATCGCCGAGTTCCGCAAGGCTGTCGATCAGTTCAAGACCGACCTGCCTGCGGTGTTGAAGGCGCTGCGTCAGCGCATAGACGATGCCTATTCGGATAACACCGGATTCCGAAAGGCGGCAAAGAAATTTCTCGAACACGCGCAGGAGAGCATCAACCCCAGCCTCACCGAGGCGGACGTGCGCGAAATGCTCATTCAGCACGTGCTGACCGAGGAAATCTTTGCCGCCGTATTTCCCGGCACCGAGTTCCACAAGGACAACAACGTCGCGCGGGAGCTTTACTTGCTGGAAGCCACGTTCTTTACAGGCAACACCAAGTACGCAACGCTGAAAGGGCTGGAAACCTACTACGCAGCGATCCGCTCCGCCGCCGCGCGCGTGGACAACCACCACGAGAAGCAGACCTTCCTCAAAATGATCTACGAAGGCTTCTACAAGGTCTACAACGTCAAGGCGGCCGACCGCCTCGGCGTGGTGTATACGCCGAACGAAATCGTGCGCTTCATGATCGAGTCTGCCGACTGGTTGTGCGAGAAGCACTTCGGCAAGAACCTCATCGACAAGAACGTCGAAATCCTCGATCCGGCCACGGGCACCGGCACCTTCATCTGCGAGCTGCTTGAGCACTTCCGCGGCCAGCCCGCCAAGCTGAAGCACAAGTACCGGGAGGAACTGCACGCCAACGAAGTGGCCATCCTGCCGTACTACGTTGCCAACCTGAACATCGAAGCCACCTACGCCGCCATCACTGGTGAGTACGAGGAATTTCCGAACCTGTGCTTTGTTGACACGCTCGACAACGTCGGCCTGCACACCGCGCAGTCAGGCACGACGGCGGACCTCTTTGGAAGCGTCACGGAGGAGAACGTCGCCCGCATCCGCCGCCAGAACTCAAGGCGCATCAGCGTGGTAATCGGCAACCCGCCCTACAACTCCAACCAGTTGAACGAGAATGAGAACAACAAGAACCGCGAATACCCCGAAATTGACCGGCGCATCAAGGCCACCTATATCCACGAGAGCACGGCACAGAAGACCAAGCTCTACGACATGTATGCGCGGTTCTTCCGGTGGGCCAGCGACCGAGTGGACAAGAACGGCATTGTCGCCTTTGTCACCAACCGCAGCTTCATCGAAAGCCGCACGTTCGATGGCTTTCGCAAAGTGGTGGCAGACGAGTTCAACGAAATCTACGTAGTCGATCTGGGCGGCGACGTGCGCGCCAATCCGAAGCTCTCAGGCACCAAGCACAATGCGTTCGGCATCCAAACCGGCGTGGCTATCAGCTTCCTCGTCAAGCGTGAGAAGCGGCAAGATTGCCGGATTTACTTCGTCCAGCGGCCGACGATGGAAACGGCAGACGAGAAGCTAGCATTTCTTTCCAGCTCGAACATAGCATCAATAGATTTCTCGAAAATTGATCCGGATAAGAAATCAACCTGGGTAAAACAAACGAATAATGATTTTGACTCCCTCCTCCCAATCGCAAGTAAGGAGGCAAAATCGGCAAAGAGAGCGTCTCAAGAAAAAGCTATCTTCAAGTTATTTTCTCTCGGAATTTCTACGAACCGAGATGACTGGCTGATAGATTTTTCAAGTTTGAATCTTGAGAGAAAGCTGCGATTTTTCATATCTCACTACGAATCGTGTATCGGGCGAGGCACGGTAGACCAAATTATTAAGTGGTCTGAGACGTTACTGCGACGGAATAAGAATGCTGTTACTGAAATATTTTCGGCGGATCAGATTGGCAAGACCCTATATCGTCCTTACTGCTCTAGTTACACTTACAACTCCGAAGTGTTTGTCGATAGGCCAGGACTGAGCAGAGTTCTTTTCCCATGGAATCACGCGAATACTGCAATTTGCTTCATGGCGGGGGATCGTCAAGACTTTGCGCTGATTGCGACAAGTGCAGTTCCAAATCTAAATATGTTTTCCGCAGATGCGGCGCAGTATCTACCATTGCATCGTTTCCAAAGTGATGGCGTCATTGAAGACAACATCACCGACTGGGCCCTCGAACATTTCAAAAGGCACTATCAACCCGGTCGCGGCAGAAAGGCCAACCCGATCACGAAGGAAGCCATCTTCCATTACGTCTACGGCGTGCTGCACGACCCGGTGTACCGGGAGAAGTACGCCCTGAACCTCAAGCGAGAGTTTCCTCGCATTCCGTTCTACGATGACTTCTGGCAGTGGGCCGGTTGGGGCAAGGCACTGATGGATCTGCATATCGGCTATGAGGCCATCGCCCCCGCAAAGCTCACGCACACCGACGTCCCCGACGAAAAAGCGAAGAAGGCCGGATTCGCACCCAAGGCGATGCTGAAGGCCGACAAAGGTGCCGGCCAGATCGTGCTCGACAGCGAAACCACGCTATCTGGCATCCCGCCCGAAGCCTGGGACTACAAACTCGGCAACCGCTCGGCTCTGGAGTGGATCCTCGATCAGTACAAGGAATCCAAACCGCGGGACCCGACGATACGCGAGAAGTTCGACACCTACCGATTTGCCGACTACAAGGAACAGGTCATCGACCTGCTGTGCCGGGTGACAACGGTGTCGGTAGAGACAACGACCATTGTCAATTCAATGGCGAAGACGCCAAGGTAGCTTTCTTCCTCTCAATTACCGCGTTCCCGGCCGGGTGAGGGGAGGAGTACCGCCCTCCAATGCACAGTAGTAACAAATATGTTACTATCTTTCTAGATCACCCGTAATACACTCCTCACCCTCCCCCAGGAGCAGCACGCAAGATGGCCACCTACGCAATCGGCGACGTACAGGGCTGCGCCGACGAACTCCACGCGCTGCTCGAAGCCTTTGCCTTCGACCCGGCGGCCGACCGCCTGTGGTTCGTCGGCGATCTCGTCAACCGCGGCCCGAAGTCGCTCGAGGTGCTGCGCCATGTGCGTGATCTCGGCGAGCGGGCGGTGGTGGTGCTGGGCAATCACGACCTGCACCTCGTCTGCCTGCATGCGGGTCTCGCGAAGGCGCGCGCGGACGACACGCTGGAGGAAGTGCTCGCCGCGCCGGATGTGGACGAACTCGTGGACTGGCTGCGCACGCGCAAGATGATGCATGGCGAGGCCGGCCATGCGCTGGTGCATGCGGGTCTGCTGCCGCAGTGGGATGCACGCCGTGCGCTCGCGCTCGCGCATGAAGTGGAACGGGCGCTGCGCGCGCCGGATCATCGGGAGTTTCTTGCGCACATGTACGGCAGCAAGCCCGATGCCTGGGACGAAGGACTGCGCGGCTGGGACCGCCTGCGCGTGATCGTGAACGCGATGACGCGCATGCGCTTCTGCACCCGCGAAGGCGTGATGGAGTTCCGGTCCAAGGGCGAAACACCGCCCAAAGGCTACTTCCCCTGGTTCGACGTGCGCGCGCCGGGCGGTCGCACCGTGTTCGTCTGCGGCCACTGGTCGTCGCTCGGTCTGAAACTCGCTCCCGCACTGCTTGCGCTCGACACCGGCTGCGTCTGGGGCGGATCGCTGAGTGCGATCCGGCTCGAGGACCGGGCACTCTTCCAGGTGCCCTGCGCCGGCTATCAGCAGCCGGTGCGGGATTGAACTCGCCGCAGTAGCGGGGGATGACTACCGGGACGACTACCAGGGCGTATAACCGAACGCAGCCTTGAAGCGTTCCGGGATGGACTCCGCACCCGGCCGGTGATTCTGCGCGCCGCGCTCGGCGATCTTTAGCGATCCCAGCAGCGCACCCAGCCGGCCGATGCTCGGCCAGTCCCAGCCCTTCGCAATACCGTAGAGCAGCCCCGCGCGATAGGCATCGCCGCAGCCCGTGGGATCGACCACCTGCGCAGCCGGCACGCAGGGAATTTCGTGCTGCTTGCCATCGGCATAGATGATCGAGCCCTTGCCACCCAGGGTCACGACGAGCGCCTTCAGATCGCGCGCGGCCGCCTCGAGCGGACGGCCGATGCGTTCCTGCAGCATCTTGCCTTCGTAGTCGTTCACAGCGAGAAAGTCGGCCGCGCGGATGAATCCTTCCAGCTCGGCGGCATCGAACATCGGCAGACCCTGACCCGGGTCGAACACGAAAGGAATCGAATTCGCGGCACACTGGGCGGCGTGCTGCAGCATGCCTTCCTTGCCGTCGGGGCTGATGATGGCAAGCTTCGCGCCGAGCGCGCCGTCAATCTCGATATCGTGCGAACGGCCCATGGCGCCGGGATGGAACGCGGTGATCTGGTTGTCGTCGAGATCCGTCGTGATGAAGGCCTGCGCAGTGAACTGCCCCGGTATGCGCCGCACCGCCGTCGCATCGATGCCGAGCGTCTTGAGGCGATCGAAGTAGGGTTGCGCATCGTCGCCCACCGCGCCCATCACGAGCGGGTCCGCGCCCAGCATCTTCAGGTTGTAGCTGATGTTGCCGGCGGTACCGCCGAATTCACGCCGCATCTCCGGCGTGAGGAAGCAGATGTTCAGGATGTGCAGCTGGTCGGGCAACAGGTGGTTGCGGAACCGATCCGGGAAAACCATGATGGTGTCGTAGGCGATCGATCCGGTGACGAGAATGCGCAAGATGGAACCTTTCGGCGAGTCGGATGACAGGTATCAGGGGTAAAAAAGGTAGAGCTGGTAGCCGCTCGCTCGCACTTTGCTCGCATCGAGACGCACGCTCAGTCTCGCTTCGCCACCCGCGCGCAGGCCCTCTGCCTGAGCGCGATCCAGACCGCGCGGATCGAGGTAATCGGCCGGCTTCAGCACGCGACGCACCACCGCATTGCTCGATTCGTCGGTGAGCGTGAGTTCCAGCGCAGGAAATTCCTGGGGGAACTGGGCACGGTTGCGCAGCACCACGTTCAATACGATCAAGGTCTCGCGGGCGGCATCGCGCTGAAGGTCGGAGGACTCGATCGCAAGCAGATCGGCGTGGCGCGGCAGGCGCAGCGTGCAGCCCGCAAACTCACAGGCGGCCTCCAGATAAGGCCTTGCGTCGGGCCACAGCACGCCCAGTTCGGTGCGGTAGCGCCATGTGCCCTGAACCGCGAGCGCGACGAGCGCAAGCAGACCCAGCAGACCCCAGAGCACGCGGTAACGGGGAACTTGCGCAGGTGCCGGCGGCGGCGCCACCGTACCCAGACCAAAGGGCGCGCCTTGACCGATCATCGCATCGCGCCGGCCGGTCGAATACGGGTTGCGCGTGGCAATTACCTCGGCTGCAAGGGGCGCCGATTGCGACTGCGCATCGACCGGCTGTGAGGACTCCCGATCCTGCGGATCGGCTGCCCCCGGATCGTCCTGCAGCGGCAGATGTTCATCGGTGCCCTTGGCAGGCGGTAACGCGTCGTCGATCGCTGGCGAATAGGCCTCGTCGGCATTCGGCCGCGCGGGTTCGTGTTCCGCTGCGTGTTCGGGTTCCGCTGCACGCTCTGTTTCGTCCCTTGCGACGTCCGCATGGGGCGCCGGCGGTGCGGGCGGCGGCGTTTCGGTGGCCGCGTCGGTGACGAGCTGACTCACCCCGTCGAAGACATGATTGCACTGCCCGCAGCGCACCCGCCCGCCGCGCGCCGCGAGTTGCTCGGCATGCACCCGGAATGCGGTGTTGCATACGGGACAGCGGGTGGCGAGACTCATCGGGGATCGCCTGCCTCAGCCTGCGGCGACGCGGCGCGTTCCCTCGAGCAGCACCCAGCCTTCGTCAATCGCCGCGACGCGCAGTGGAATTTCAGGGGCATAGGCTTCGATCACTTCGGCCGCGTGGTCCTCGAGGATGCCGGAAAGCGCCAGACGCCCGCCGGGCCTGACCCGCGCGCCGAGTAGGGGCGCGAGCAGCACGAGCGGCTGCGAAAGTATATTAGCCACAACGATCTCGTAAGCACCGGCCGGAAGATCCTCGGGCGGGCAGACCTGGATCGCGGTCCCGTTCAGGCGTGCATTCTCGTGTGTCGCCTCGATGGCCTGGGGATCGAGATCGACCGCATCGACGCGCCGAGCGCCCAGACGGCTCGCTGCAATGGCGAGAATGCCCGAGCCGCACCCGTAGTCGAGCAGCTCCGGTGCGCCTGACGCAAGTGCCCGATCCAGCCAGGCAAGCACGAGGCGCGTACTCGGATGGCCTCCGGTGCCGAAGGCGCGTCCCGGATCGATACGCAACACGATCGCGTCGGGGTCGGCCGGGGGTTGGTGCCAGCTCGGCACGATCCACAACCTGGGTCCCACCTGTATCGGATCGAACTGCGACTGCACCTTGCTTACCCAGTCCTCCTCGGTAAGCGTCTCCGCGCGGTATTCCGGCGGCGGCATCCCCACCTCGGCCGCCGCACCAGCGATCAACGCCGCGAGCTCGACGTCGTCCCCGGCCAGCATCACCACGCGATTGCGCGACCAGGCAGACGGCGCTTCGCCGGGCGCGACAACTTCCCCCGGCATCCGCGGCTCGGCAAAGCGCGCCCGCTCCTCGGGCGTTCCCGCATCCGCGTCCTCGATGGATGCGCTGAGTGCGCCGGCCTCCATCAGCGCATTGCTGAACGCCTCGGCCTGCGCTTCCTCCAGCGTCGCAAGGAAGTGGATCTGGCGCATCTACTTGGGCTTCTTCTGCTTCTGTTCCAGCGCGAGCTTCTGCTCGAGGTAGTGGATCGAGGTACCGCCACGCAGCACGTTCACGTCGTGCAGCAGCTCGAGGTGCAGCGGAATATTGGTGGTGATGCCCTCCAGGCCCATCTCCGAGAGAGCAACGCGCATGCGCCGTATCGCCTGGTCGCGGGAGCTGCCATAGGCGATCACCTTGCCGATCATGGAGTCGTAATAGGGCGGCACGGTATAGCCCGCATAGACATGGCTGTCGACCCGGATACCGGGCCCGCCCGGCGCATGATATGACGTGATCTTGCCGGGAGAAGGCGTGAATTTATAGGGATCTTCGGCGTTTATGCGGCATTCGATCGCATGCCCGCGGATCGTGACATCGCGCTGTCGCATGCGCAGTTTCTCGCCCGCAGCGACCCGTATCTGCTCCTGAACGAGATCCACCCCGGTGATCATCTCGGTCACCGGATGCTCCACCTGAATGCGGGTGTTCATCTCGATGAAATAGAACTCGCCGTTTTCGTACAGAAACTCGAAGGTGCCGGCGCCGCGGAAATTGATCCGCTTGCAGGCATCGACACAGCGCTCGCCCATACGTTCGCGCAGCCGCACCGGCAGGTCGGGGGCGGGCGCCTCTTCCATGACCTTCTGATGGCGGCGCTGCAGCGAGCAGTCGCGCTCGCCCAGGTGGATCACGTTCTTGTGCGCATCGGCCAGCACCTGGAACTCGATATGGCGCGGGTTCTCCAGGTACTTCTCCATATAGACGTTGGGATTCGCGAATGCCGCCTGGGCCTCGCTGCGCGTCATGATGACCGCATTCTGCAGTGCGGCCTCGGTGTGCACGACGCGCATCCCGCGTCCGCCCCCGCCGCCCGCCGCCTTGATGAGCACCGGGTAGCCGATGCGCCGCGCGATGCGGGTGATCTCCTTGGGGTCGTCCGGCAACACGCCCTCGGAACCTGGAACGATGGGTACCCCCGCCTTGCCCATGGCCGCACGCGCGCTCACCTTGTCACCCATGAGGCGGATGTTCTCCGGGCGCGGCCCGATGAACACGAAGCCCGAACTCTCGACGCGCTCGGCGAAATCTGCATTCTCCGAAAGGAAACCGTAGCCCGGGTGGATCGCTTCAGCGTCCGTCACCTCGGCGGCGCTGATGATCGCCGGGATGTTGAGATAGCTCTGCTGGGCGGGTGGCGGCCCGATGCACACCGACTCGTCGGCGAGCTTGACGTACTTGGCCTCGGTGTCCGCTTCGGAATGGACGACGACGGTGCGAATGCCGAGTTCCCGGCAGGCACGCTGGATCCGCAGCGCAATTTCGCCGCGATTGGCGATGAGTATTTTCTCGAACATGGTTCACTGCCGGACCGGCGAGCCGCCGGCCGGCCGCATCCTCTAGCCGACGATCATCAGAGGCTGGCCGTATTCAACCGGCTGGCCGTTTTCCACGAGTATCGCCTTCACCGTGCCCGCAAAGTCGCACTCGATCTCGTTCATGAGCTTCATCGCTTCGATGATGCAGACGGTCTGCCCGACTTTCACCGGCATGCCGACCTCAATGAAGGGTTTGGACTCGGGCGAGCCGGAGCGATAGAAGGACCCGACCATCGGCGCCTTGATCACATGGCCCTCGGGTGCCGCCGGTTCGACCGGCTTGGCCGCAACTTCAGGCGCGAGCGCGGGCGCCGCTGCCACGGGCGCCGCATAGACCGGCGCCGGAGCGGCATGTACCGGCGCAGGGGCGCCGCCCTTCATGATGCGAACCTTCTCTTCGCCTTCCGTGATTTCGAGTTCGGCGATGCCGGACTCCTGCACAAGGTCGATCAATTTCTTGAGTTTGCGTAAATCCATGGTCTCCCCGGAATCAGACCCTGCAACCGGCAGCTAGACGTCGAGCGCGTAAGCGAGCGCCAGGTCGTAGCCCCGGCTGCCCAGGCCTGTGATGGTTCCCACAGCCAGATCCGACAGATACGACTGCCTGCGAAAGGCTTCTCTGGCGTGGACATTGGAAAGATGAACTTCAATGAACGGGATCGCCACACCTGCAAGTGCATCGCGAATCGCGACGCTCGTATGGGTGTAGGCGCCCGGGTTGATCAGGACGAAATCCACAGCCTCGGATTTCGCGGCCTGGATGCGATCCACAAGCGCGCCCTCGTGGTTGCTCTGGAAGACCGCCAGCCTCGCACCTGCCGCCGAGGCCGACCGCAGGAGACGGGCCTCGATGTCCGCGAGCGACTCGCGGCCATAGACCTCAGGCTCCCTCGTCCCGAGCAGATTCAGATTCGGGCCGTTGAGCAACAGGATGTGGCGCGCCGGGGCGCGCTTGGTGTCAGGAGTTTTTGCCATTTTTGACCGACGTAGGGCGCGACTTTACCGCAAATCGCAGCAAGCTGCCCCCAGGCTCCCCCATTCGCATGCCACGCGGACAATCAGTCTGCAATCAGTCGTATCAGCAGGGTTTCCAACTCGGCGCGCTGCAAAGCCCCCAGGCGACGCTCGGCAAGACCTCCTTCACGGTCGAGTACCACCGTGAACGGCAACCCGCCTGAGCTATTGCCGAGTTTTTGCATGAGGCCCAGAGTTTCCGCGCCGGCAACAAAGAGCGGATAGGGAATCTCCAGCGTTCTGGCGAATTCCCGCATCTTCGCTACTTGATCGATACCAATGCCGACAAATTGAACGGATTTAGAAGCGTATTTCCTTTGCATCTCGGCAAATAGCGGCATCTCCTCGCGACAGGGTGCACACCACGTCGCCCAGAAATTGCACACCAGAACCTTGTCGCCCCATTCTGATATTTTCCGGCTGTTACCTTCAAGATCGGCGAAGTTTGTGCTTAAAAGCATCCTGATCGCGGTTGCTTCCGGCTTCAGCCGCGGCCAGAGCAGGGCACCTGCGGCCGCTGAGGCCAGCCCGACGCCGACGAGGGCCAGCCACTCACGCCGGCTCGGCATCGTCCACCTGCTCGCGTCGCGCAATCATGGCTTCCACCTCGGCGATCCCGGCGCGCTCGATCACCCGGCCCGCCTGGCTCGTTTTCAGCGCGACGCGTTCGGCACGTGGATCAAACACCGCAATGCGCACCGGCGTGCCGCGCCAGTCGAGCAGCAACTCGCTCGTCGGCAGGCGCCGGTCACCGGCGTAGCGGCGCGACTCGCGCGCTTCGTAGGGGATGTTGCGATCGATGAGGTGGATTTCCACGTCCTTGGCGCTTTCCGGGAAGAGCTGCAGGTTGATCTCGGCATAAGGGCCTGCCGTGCCCTTCAGGACCGACCCGGTCAGGTAGACCTTGAACTCTTCAAGCGTACGCATCGCATCGCGCGCGATGCCGAGCAGTTCCAGCTGGCGAGCGGGATGATCCTCCTCCTCATAGAGCGCACGGTGCGCCTCGAGCGCCGCCTCGACCTCGTCGTTGCCGGGCATCAGGTGCTGATCCTCGACGCCAAGCTGGCGCGCGGCCTTGCGCTTTGCGAAGCCGAAATCGTCGATACCGTCCTCGGCCATCAGCCGCGCAGCGGCGGCGGCGATCAGTGCACGGGTGCCATTCTGGCGGGAGGGTTTTCGGCTCATCGGGACACGGGCAGCGGGGATGCGAAGTACGAACGTATCATCCCACGACGGGAAATCGGCAGGCGACGCACAGCGCTGGCGTAAAATTCGTTGCGATCCGGATCCTGCAGTTCAGGGCCCGCCCGCGTCGGGGCGTCCGGAATGTCCACAGACCTGAAAAATACGGAAATACGGCCCGCAAGGGCGAGTCCATCGTGGCAGTCCACCTTCATATCCTTGGCATCTGCGGCACCTTCATGGGGGGCATTGCCGCAATCGCCAAGGCAGCCGGCTACCGGGTGACCGGCTGCGACGCCAACGTCTACCCTCCGATGAGCACCCAGCTTGCGGCGCTTGGCATCGAATTGATCGAAGGCTACGGCGCAGATCAGCTGAAGCTCGCCCCTGACATCTGGGTGATCGGCAACGTGGTGACGCGCGGCAATCCGCTGATGGAGGCCATCCTCGCGCGCGGCGATCGCTACCTCTCCGGTCCTCAATGGCTCTCCGAGCACGTGCTCCAGGACAAATGGGTTGTCGCGATAGCGGGTACTCACGGCAAGACCACGACCTCGGCCATGATCGCCTGGATTCTCGAGCAGGCCGGTTCGCGACCCGGATTTCTGATCGGGGGCGCGCCGCGCGACTTCCCGGTCTCGGCACGCATTACCGATACCCCGCACTTCGTGATCGAAGCCGACGAATACGACACCGCCTTTTTCGACAAGCGTTCCAAGTTCGTCCACTATCGGGCGAAAACCGCTGTGCTGAACAACCTGGAGTTCGATCATGCGGATATCTTCCCCGATCTTGCTGCGATTGAACGCCAATTTCACCATTTTGTGCGGATTATTCCGGGAAACGGACTGATCGTGGCGAATGCGTGCGACGACGCGCTGCAGCGCGTGATTGCGCAAGGATGCTGGACACCCGTCGAATGGACCGAGCGCGCCGAGGGCTGGCAGGTGGGTGCAGTCGATACGGCGGGCGCCTTCGAGGTGGCCTGGCAGGGCAGATCCCTCGGCCGCATCGAATGGGACCTCAGCGGCGCGCACAACCGGGCAAACGCGCTGGCCGCGCTCGCGGCCGCGCGCCATGCCGGCGTTTCGCCGGAGACGGGCATCCGGGCGCTGTCGGCCTTTGGCGGCGTGCGCCGCAGAATGGAGCTGCGCGGCGAGGCACGCGGGGTCGCGGTCTATGACGACTTTGCGCACCACCCGAGCGCAATCGCAACAACCCTGGAAGGCCTGCGCGCCCGGATCGGCACGCGACGCATCCTTGCCGTGCTTGAGCCGCGCTCGAACACCATGAAACTCGGCGTGATGAAAGACCGGCTGCCCGCAAGCCTCGCGCAGGCCGACCGCGTCCATGTCTACAGCGCGGGCCTGGGCTGGGACCCGCAACCGGTGCTTGCGCCGATCGCCGATCGCGCAACCGCACACGCCGATCTGGATGCGCTGGTGGAGTCCGTGACCGCCGAGGCGCGCGCGGGCGATGTCATCCTCGTGATGTCGAATGGCGGCTTCGGTGGCGTGCACGAGAAGTTGCTCGCCCGGCTGTCCGGCTAGCGCGGCGCATGCTCGTCTACCTGCACGGTTTCAACAGCTCACCCGCCTCGCACAAGGTCAGCTTGCTCCGCGACTGGCTCGCGACGCGCGGCCTTGCACAGCAGCTGCGCTGCCCGGCCCTGCCGCCGCACCCGGGCGACGCACTCGCGACGATCGAAGCTGCGGTACGCGATATCGACCCGGCGCGACTCACGTTCATCGGCAGCTCGCTCGGCGGCTTCTTCGCGACCCATTTCGCCGAACAGCTCGGCTGCCGCGCGGTGCTCATCAATCCGGCGATCAGGCCTCATGAAGGACTTGCCGAACGCATCGGTCCGCAGCAGAACCCCTATACCGGCGAGCGCTGGGAGCTGACACCTGCCGACCTCGACGGCTGGAAGGCGATCTTCCACCCCCGCATCGATCCCGAGCGCTATCTGCTACTGCTCGAAACCGGAGACGAGGTGCTCGACTGGCGCGAGGCGGCCGCAACCTATGTGGGCGCGCGCGCCGTGATCCGGGACGGCGGCGACCACAGCCTGCAGGGTTTCGCCGCCCATCTGTCGCGCATTCTCGATTTCGCGCGCATCGCGCAGCCCGGGACCTGAGCGTGCACGTTCTCTATGAGGAAGAGGGTGACTACAAGGCCGGCACCCTGGTATCGGAAGCGCCCGCGTCGGTGCAACTCGATACGGTGCACGGTCGACGTGCCAAGGTAAAGCAGACCCATCTGGTGATGCGTTTCGCACAGCCCGCGCCAGGTCAGCTCATGACCGAGGCGGCGGCCTACGCCGGCACCCTCGACACCGAGTTCCTGTGGGAATGCTGCGGCCAGGGAGAGTTCGGTTTCGCGGATCTCGCGCGCGAGTATGTCGGCCGCGAGCCGAGCGCGGTGGAATCGGCCGGCATACTGATGAAGCTGCACGCATCGCCCATGTATTTCTACCGTCGCGGCAGAGGGCGCTTTCAGGCCGCGCCGGCCGAGACGCTGAAACTCGCGCTGGCAAGCGCCGAAAAGAAGCGGCTGCAGCAGGAAGCGATCACTGCCTGGGCCGGGCTCCTCGTGCGCGGCACATGCCCGCCGGAGATCGCCGCTGCGCGCGACGAACTCCTCTACGCGCCGGATCGCAACAAACCGGTTACCAAGGCACTGGAACAGGCCTGCAAGGAGAGCGGGCTGAGCGCGCCGCGCCTGCTGGAGCACTGCGGGCTGCTGCCGGACAGCCACGAGTTCCACCTGCAGCGCTTCCTGCACGAGCTCTATCCGCGCGGCACGGCCTTCCCGGCCCACGACGCCGTGGTGATGCCGACGGACCTGCCGCTCGCCACCGTCCAGGCCTTCAGCCTGGACGACATCGGCACGACCGAGATCGACGACGCCTTCTCCCTCGAGCACCTCGGGGGCGACGAGCTCCGCATCGGGATCCATATCGCGGCGCCCGCGCTCGGCATCGCGCCCGGCTCTGCGCTCGATGCGATCGCCCGCGAACGACTGTCCACGGCCTATATGCCGGGCAGGAAATTCACCATGCTGCCCGAACCCGTGATCGCCGGTTTCTCGCTCGATCACGGTACCGCCCAGCCCGCGGCGTCGCTCTATCTCACGGTATCGACCGTCGATTTCACGGTGAAATCGCGCACCTCGCGCTTCGAGCGCATCCACATTGCCGCAAACCTGCGGCACTCCGAGTACGACGCGTTGAACGCGGGCTTCGAGTCCGGCGCAAGCACCGGCCTCCCCTGGGAGGAGGAACTGCGCCTGCTGTGGCGGTTGTCGCTTGCGCTCGAGGCGCGCCGCGGCAAGGCGAGCGTGCAGGCGGGCATGCTCGACTATCTGTTCCACGTGGAGGAGGAGCGGGTGCGCATCGTCCCGCGCCGCCGCGGACTCCCGCTTGAGAAGCTCGTCTCCGAGTTGATGATCTTCACCAACAGCACCTGGGGCGAACTCCTGGCCGAGCGCGACGTAGCGGCACTGTACCGGGTGCAGTCCTCCGGCAAGGTGCGCATGAGCGTGCATCCTGAGCCACATGAAGGACTCGGTGTCGCAAGCTATGCCTGGATGACTTCGCCCCTGAGGCGCTATGTGGACCTGGTCAACCAGTGGCAGCTCGCCGCGGCGCTGCTTGGCCGCCGGGCACCGTTTGCGCGCAATTCGGATGCACTGCTCTCGGCGATGCGCGCCTTCGAACTCACCTACTCGCGCTACGACGAACACCAGCGAGCCATGGAGCACTACTGGTGCCTGCGCTGGCTGCTCCAGGAGAAGCCGGAGCAGCTGACAGCCACGGTACTGCGTGAAAACCTGGTGCGCTTCGAAGGCCTGCCGCTCACTGCGCGTGTGGCCTCGGTGCCCGAGCTGCCCGCCGGCACACGCGTGACGCTCGCCGTGGATCGCATCGAACTGCTGGAACGGGAGGCGGTGTTCCGCTTCATCGGCACCGCCGAAGAGACGTCGTCCTAGGCCCGGGGGCTCTACAATGGCGCCGAGCAGAAACAGGCGCGCAGCGCGCGCGCATGCTGCCAGTGGCCGACGAGGTGAGATGCAGGGCGTGCTCGAAAAAAAATCCTTCGATCCCCGGTCCCCCCGGTTCTTCTGGACGCGGCTCGATCCGCGTTCCCGGGTGCTGTATGGCGCCATCGGCGCATCGATCGCGCTGCACGCTGTGCTGCTCGCGATCCATTTCCGGTTCCCGGACGCAATGCGCTGGAAGACGGTCAGTCCGCCGATCGACGTGATTCTCGTGAACGCGAAAACGCGCCAGCGGCCGGTCAACGCGAACGCCCTGGCCCAGACCAACCTGGACCGCGGCGGCGACACCGACGAGAACCGGCGCGCGCGCAGCCCGCTGCCGCAGACGGCTGACACCGAGACAGGCAGCGACCTCGCCGCGGCGCAGCGCCGCGTGACCGAGCTCGAGGCGCGCCAGCACGAGCTGCTCGCCCAATCCCGAAGCGCGCAGGCGCAGATCGTCGAGTCGCAGAAATCCGCTCCGGTCGCCGATCCTACTCCGAAACAGGGGCGCGATCTCGCCGACCTCGCGCTTGCCGCGACGCGCCTGCAGGCGCAGATCGACCGCCAGATGGATGCCTACTCGAAGCAGCCGCGCAAGCAGTTCATCGGCGCGCGCGCCTCCGAGTACCGCTTCGCGCAGTACGAGGAGGACTGGCGGCAGAAGATCGAGCGTATCGGCACCCACAACTATCCGCCCGAAGCGCGCGGCCGGGTGTACGGCAGCCTGCGCATGACCGTGACGCTGCGGCCCGACGGCAGCGTGGAATCCATGGAACTCGATCGCAGCTCGGGCCTCAAGGTGCTGGACGAGGCCGCGTTCAAGATCGTGCGCGTGGCCGCGCCCTTCTCGCCCTTTCCGAGCGATGTGCGTCGCGACACCGATCTGCTGGTGATCACCCGCACCTGGTTCTTCGGCCAGGGCGACAAGATCTGGACCGAATAAGGGCCACATGACCGACCGCTACGCAGTGATCGGACATCCGGTCGCGCACTCGAAGTCGCCGCTCATACACGCGGCCTTCGCGCGTGCCACTGGCGAGGATCTGCACTACGGCCTGATCGAGGCGCCGCTGGACGGCTTCGGTGCTGCGGTCGATGCCTTCCGGGCCGGGGGCGGTCGGGGCATGAATGTGACGGTGCCGTTCAAGGAAGCGGCGCTCGTCTGGTGCCGGGAGCAGGGCGGAGCGTTGAGCGCGCGCGCCGCGCGCGCCGGCGCGGTCAATACGCTCGCCTTCGACGGCGAACGACTCGCCTGCGACAACACCGATGGCGCAGGGCTCGTGCGCGACCTCGAGGTGAATCTGGAATTCTCCCTGCGCGGCAGGCGCGTGCTGCTGATGGGCGCCGGCGGCGCGGCGCGCGGCGTGATGCAACCGCTGCTCGATGCAGGCGTCGCAGCACTTGCGATTGCGAACCGGACCGCGGCGCGGGCACAGGCGCTGGCGGAGCAGTTCGCGCCCGGTGCGCGCGGCGGCGACTACGCGGCTTTCGCCGGCGGTCGTTTCGATCTTGTGATCAACGCCACGTCGGCCGGTCTGCAGGATGCGATGCCCGACCTGCCCGCGGGCTGCTACGCCGCGGGCGCGCTCGCCTACGACATGCTCTATGGCCGCGATACGCCCTTCATGCAGCATGCCCGCGGACAGGGCGCGCGCGTCAGCGACGGCCTGGGCATGCTGGTGGAGCAGGCGGCGGAGGCCTTCCGCATCTGGCGCGGCATCCTGCCGGACACGGCATCGGTGCTCGCGATGCTGCGCCGGGCGCAAGCCTGAGCGCCGGACCGGCCCGGATGCCACGGCGCAGCGTGACAGGCCGCATCGGGCGATGGCTCGGCTGGATCCTTGCCGCAGCGTTTGCGGGCGTGCTGCTGCTCCAGTCCTGGTATTTTGCGCAGGTGCTCTGGCTCCGCTGGGTGAATCCGGTATCCACTGCGTTCATGGAGGCGCGTCTCGAAACGCTGCGTGAGAAAAATCCGCAGGCCCGGCTGAAGCAGCAATGGGTGCCCTACGAGCGGATCTCCGGCTCGCTCAAGCGTGCGGTCGTAGCGGCCGAGGACGCGAAGTTCCTGGACCACGAGGGCTTCGACTGGGAGGCAATCCAGAAGGCGATGGAACGCAACGAACGACGCGGCAAGGTCGTTGCCGGCGCTTCCACGATCAGTCAGCAGCTCGCCAAGAATCTGTTTCTGTCCGGTCAGCGCTCCTGGATGCGCAAGGGCCAGGAAGCGGTGATCACCTGGATGCTCGAGACCGCGCTTTCCAAGCGACGCATCCTCGAGTTGTACCTGAACGTCGCGGAGTGGGGCGAGGGCGTGTTTGGCGCGGAGGCGGCGGCGCGGCATCATTTCGCGCTGCCCGCCGGGAACCTCGATGCGGGGCAGGCCGCGTGGCTCGCATCGATCCTGCCGAGTCCGCGACGTTACGAGCGCGGGCGCATGACGCCCTACCTCGCCTCGCGCTCGGCGACGATCCAGGCGCGCATGGGGGCCGCGCAGATTCCCTAGACCTCTTTCCTGAACGGCCCGGGACAGCTCGGCGCTGCGCGCAATTTCTGTATCGCCGGTGCGCTCGCCTCAATACAATGCGCGCACCCTGAAGCCCGACCACCCTGACGGCCTCCCGGTCTGCAGACCGGGCATCCATACAGGGACGGACGCCCCCATGAACGAGCTGACCGACCGCCTGGAGATCGAGGATCTGAAGGAGAGCCTGCACGAAGTGCAGACCCTCCTGCATCGCCACGAGCGGGTCGGCGATGACGACGACGCCCTGACGCTTCCGGCTGAAGACCTCGCCGCGCTGCGCGCGCGCATCGAACACCTGCACCCGGCGGATATCGCCTACGTACTCGAGGCGCTCCCGCTCGACGAACGCCTGATCGTCTGGGACCTCGTCAAGGCCGACCGCGACGGCGAGATCCTGCTTGAAGTTTCCGACGCGGTACGCGAGTCGCTCATCGCGTCGATGGATCCGCAGGAACTCGTCGCAGCAGCCGAGACGCTGGAGGCCGACGAGATCGCCGACCTCGCGCCCGATCTGCCCGAAGGCGTGATCGAGGAGGTGGTACGTGCGCTGCCGCTGGAAGAGCGCGCCAATCTGCGCGCGGCCATGTCCTTCGAAGAGGGCTCGGTCGGCGCGCTGATGGATTTCGACATGGTCACCGTGCGCGAGGACGTGACGCTGGAAGCGGTGACGCGTCTGCTGCGTCGCATGGACGAGCTGCCTGACCACACCGACCAGCTCTTCGTCGTGGACCGCAAGCAGATCCTGCGCGGCAGCCTGCCGCTCGGCCGGTTGATTGTTTCCGATCTGGACCTGCTGGTGTCAGCGGTGATGGTGCCCGAGGGCGTGCAGCTCCATCCGGCGGACCACGCGGAAGACGCCTCGCGCGCGTTCGAGCGTTACGACCTCGTTTCAGCCCCGGTGGTCGATGAGGACGACCGCCTGATCGGCCGGCTGACGGTGGACACGGTGCTCGACTACATCCGCGAATCGAGCAGCGACTCCCAGCTGGCCGAAGCAGGCCTGCGCGAAGAGGAAGACATTTTTGCGCCCGTGATCGCAAGCTTCAAGAACCGCTGGGGCTGGCTTGCGGTGAACCTGATCACCGCCTTTGTTGCATCGCGCGTGATCGGCCTGTTCGAGGGTTCGATCGAACGCCTCGTCGCGCTCGCCGCGCTGATGCCCATCGTTGCCGGAATCGGCGGAAACTCCGGCAACCAGACCATCACGATGATCGTGCGGGCCCTCGCGCTCGACCAGATCGATCGAAGCTACTGGCGCAAGCTGCTGTCCAAGGAGATCGGCGTCGCGCTGCTGAACGGCGTGATCTGGGGCGGGCTGCTCGGCGGGATCGCCTCGTGGCTGTATCGCAGCATTGCCCTCGGCGGGGTGCTCGCGCTCGCGATGGTGCTGAACCTCGTTCTGGCGGCCTTCATGGGCGTCGCGATTCCGTGGCTGCGGGCGCGCTTCGGGCGCGACCCCGCGGTCGGCTCCTCGGTGCTGATCACCGCGTGCACCGACTCGGGCGGATTCTTCATCTTCCTCGGGCTCGCTACGGTCTTCCTGCTGTAACCGGGAACCCCTGAGGTTGCCCTGCCATTGATAGTAACATATATGTTACTATCAATGGCTAGACCCTTCGAAATTCCTCCTATTTCGCCTGACCGAGCTTCGCACGCATCCCGTCGGAGAACACCAGGCAGGCCCGCTCGCGCGCTGCGGCGAGCCGGTAGTCGCCATCGCTGCGCGCCTCGAGCGATTCCACAGCCTGGCGCCGCATGCGCTCGAGCTCCTGGGCATAGGCATTGAGTTCGGCGGGAATGGCGAGTCGCGCGAGCACGAGCGCTGCGGCCTTGTCGCGCGCGGCCTCCTCCTGCTTGCGTCGCATCATCTCCTCGTAGGCAGCCGATCCGAGCGCGCGCTGCAGGCCTTCATGCCGCACACGCGCATCCGCCAGGCGGCCGCGCACCGCCGCATCGAAGTTCGTCCAGGCAGCGAGTTCAGCCGCCGGATTGCGCGCCAGTGCGCCCGCCCCGGCGAGCGCAAGAGCGGCGATACAGCAGAACCGCGCCAGCAGACGGAAGGCGTTCAGGCCTGCTCTCCGAACGCCTCGCGCGCCGCGGCGAGGGTCGCCGCCAGCTCCGCCTCGCCATGCGCAGCCGAGACGAAGCCCGCCTCGAAGGCCGACGGCGCGAGGTAGATGCCGCGCGCGAGCATGGCGTGAAAGAACCGGTTGAAGCGCGCGACGTCGCTTTGCATCACCTCGGCGAAACTCGTCGGTGGCGTGGATCGGAAATACAGCCCGAACATGCTGCCGACCGACTGCGCGCAGAACGCCACTCCCGCACGCTTCGCCTCCGCAACGAGCCCGGCAACGAGTTGCGCGGCATAGGCTTCGACGCCGGCCTGAAACCCCGGCGCGGCAGCGAGCTTGAGCGTCGCGAGCCCCGCAGCGACCGCGATCGGATTGCCCGAGAGCGTCCCGGCCTGATAGACCGGGCCGAGCGGGGCGAGCTTTTCCATGATGTCGCGCCGCCCGCCCAATGCAGCAAGCGGCAGACCGCCACCGATCACTTTTCCGAGCGTGGTGAGATCAGGCCGAATGCCGTAGCGCGCCTGGGCGCCGCCCGGCGCCACGCGCAAGCCCGTCATCACCTCGTCGAAGATGAGCAGCGCGCCGTGACGGTCGCACAGCGCGCGCAGCGCTTCGAGAAAACCCGGCCGCGGCAGCACGAGATTCATGTTGCCGGCGACCGGTTCGACGATCACGCCGGCAATTTCCTCGCCTCGCGCAGCGAACAGCTGCTCGATCTGCGCGGTATCGTTGTAGTCGCATACGAGCGTCAGGGCTGCGATCTCCGCCGGCACGCCCGCCGAACTCGGGTTGCCGAACGTGAGCGCTCCCGAGCCGGCCTTGACGAGCAGGCCGTCGGAATGCCCGTGATAGCAGCCCTGGAACTTCACGATCAGGCTCCGACCCGTATAGCCGCGCGCAAGCCGCAGAGCGGTCATCGTCGCCTCGGTGCCGGAGCACAGCAGGCGCACGAGTTCGAGCGATGGGACGAGGCTGCGCAGCAGCTCGGCGAGTTCGGTCTCGGCTTCGGTCGGCGCGCCGAAGGAAAGCGCCTTCGCGGCGGCCGCCTGCACCGCGGCGACCACCTCGAGGTGGGTATGCCCCACCAGCATCGGCCCCCACGAGCCGACATAGTCCACATAGCGCCGACCTGCGGAATCCGTCAGCCAGGCGCCCGCGGCGCTGTCGAAGAATACCGGCGTGCCCCCGACGGAGCGAAAGGCGCGCACCGGCGAATTGACACCGCCCGGAATGCTCAGGCGGGCGCGCTCGAAAAGATGGTCCGGGGTCTGGCTCATGAAGTCCTCATGGATGATCTGCCGCGGCGAAGAGCGCGCCGTAGCGGCGTGCCTGCGCCGCGATGTCCGGCGCCTCGAAGAGGTCGGTGATCACCGCGACGCTCTCGGCACCGGCCGCAATCACCTGTTCCGCATTGTCGATCGTGATGCCGCCGATCGCGGCCATCGGCACGCCGAGCGGACGCGCCTCGGCGAACAGCCCGAGCGATGCGCGCACCGCGGCAGGCTTGGTGGGCGAGGCATACACACTGCCGAAGGCGATGTAATCCGCGCCGGCCGCGACCGCGCGCCCGGCAAGCGCCAGACTGTCGTAGCACGATGCACCGAGCAGCTTCGGTCCCAGACGGGCGCGCGCCGCCGGAAGATCGCCGTCCCCGCTTCCCAGATGCGCGCCGTCGGCATCCACCGCGAGCGCGAGTTCGACATCATCATTGACGATGAAGAGGGTGCCCGCCGCGCGGCACATGCGCGCGAGCGCAGCAGCCTCGCTCAGGCGACGCGCGCTGTCGTTCGATTTATCGCGGTACTGCAGCGCGCCGAGGCCACCCTCCAGCGCGCACGCCACGCGCGCGAACAGTGCATCGCCCGAGAGCGACGCGGGCGTGATCGCGTACAGTCCCCGGGGGGCTCGCGACGCTCGCATCCGGAACTCAGGATTCCCCGGGACGCGGATCGTGCTCGACCTCGCGCGCCCAGAAAAACCGGTCGGGAATGAACTGGCCCATGCCCGGACGAAAACCGGCAGCCAGCGCCTGCCAGGTGTATTCCTGCGCTTCGCGCACCGCCTCGGCGAGATCGAGCCCGTTCGCCAGTGCAGCGGCGATGGCCGACGCAAGGGTGCAGCCCGAGCCGTGGTAGGACCCCGGCAAGCGTTTCCAGCTGTCACGACGCACGACCCCGGCTTCGGCGTAGAGCGTGTTCACCACATCCGTGCTCTGCTCGTGGGTGCCGGTGATCAGGACATGGCTGCAGCCCAGCTCGATCAGCTGCGCGGCGCAATCCGCGAGCGGCAACTCCTCTGCCTCGCCCGCTTCGCCGTCCGCGCCCTCGTCGTCGTCCCCGCCTTCCCCGCCACCCAGGTCCGCCAGCCGCCGCGCCTCGATGCTGTTCGGCGTGATCAGCGTCGTCTGCGGCAACAGCAGGGCGCACATCGCGTGGATCATGGCCTCGTTCGCGAGCGCGTCGCCCCGGCCCGAGGCGAGCACCGGATCGAGAATCACCGGGATGTCGGGGTAGTCCGACAGCACTTCGGCGATCACCTCGATGTTCTCCAGGCTCCCCAGCACGCCGAGTTTGAATGCCGCGACCGGCATGTCCTCCAGCAGGCGCCGCGCCTGGTCGAGCACCCATTCCGCTTCCATCGGCAGCATGTCATCCACGCCGCGCGTGTCCTGCACGGTGATACCGGTCACCACGGTCAGCGGGTGGCAGCCCATGCTCGCGAGCGTAAGCAGGTCGGCCTGCAGGCCGGCGCCGCCCGTCGGGTCGGATGCGGCGAAGCTGAGAACGATGGGGGGAGTGGTGGACATGGCCGGGCCCGTATTACGTGACAAGAAGCGCGACGAGGAGCGGACACATGACTCGCCCCCCTTGTTCTGCCTGATTGAGCGATGCCGGACCACGGACGACACCGGCAGGGCGCGACTTTCAATCAATTTCGACTAATATGCCGGACCATTTTACAGGGCAGCGCACGACGCCTCATGCAGACCGACACGAAATACCGCACCTGGATGTGCCTGATCTGCGGATTCATCTACGATGAAGCGAAGGGCATCCCCGAGGAAGGCATCGCTCCGGGAACACGCTGGGACGACGTGCCGATGAACTGGACCTGCCCCGAATGCGGCGCGCGCAAGGATGATTTCGAGATGGCGGCCGTCTGAGACGTCCCCCGGCGCACGCGGGGGTAGAATACGCCGCCCCGCATGCCCACGATTGACCTGACGAATCACTTCCTGATCGCCATGCCAGCCATGGCGGATCCGCATTTCGCCAGGAGTCTTACCTACGTCTGCGAACACAGCGAGCGCGGTGCGCTGGGCGTGGTCGTCAATAAACCCATCGAAATGAATCTGCGTGGTCTGTTCGATCAGCTCGAACTCGGCATGCACGACCCGCGCCACGCCGGGCAGCCCGTGCTGTTTGGCGGCCCGGTCAGCACCGACCACGGTTTCGTGCTGCACGCACCCGCCGGTGACTGGAAATCCACACTGCGTGTACGTGAGGCCATCGGCCTCACGACCTCGCTCGACATACTCCAGGCGCTCGGCCGGGGCGACGGGCCGGAGCAGGTGCTCGTGACGCTCGGCTACGCGGGCTGGGGCGCCGGGCAGCTGGAACAGGAACTGGCGCAGAACGCCTGGCTCACGGTCGAGGCGAGCACCCCGATCCTGTTCGACACGCCCGCCGAGGAAAGACTGCCCCGCGCGCTGGATCTCCTCGGTTTCGATTTCACGCGCCTGTCCGAGGCGGCGGGACATGCCTGAGCACACGGATGTGGCGCCTGTGCCGGCGGGCACCTGCCTCGCCTTCGATTTCGGCCTGGAGCGCATCGGCGTCGCGGTGGGCGAGGCAGCGCTCGGCACCGCGCACCCGCTCCGCACGCTGCAGACCCAGCCTTTCGACAAGGCAATGACGACGATCGCCGCACTGGTGCGCGAATGGCAGCCTGCGCAACTTGTGGTCGGCATGCCCGCAGATGAGGACGGGGCCGTTTCACAGAGCGCGCTCGCGCGCCGGGTTGCGCGCTTCACACGCCAATTGCACGAGGCCTTCCGTCTGCCGGTGACCTGCGTAAACGAGCGTTACAGCTCGCTGGAAGCCGAAGATCGCCTGCGCAGCGCGGCCGGTGCGCGCCGCGCCGCACAGGCATCGCGCGATCGCGAGCTCGATGCGGGCGCTGCCCAGATCATCCTCGAACAGTATTTTTCGGAGCGACGCCATTGAGCGCACTGCTGCCTGACGCCGAAGCGCTGATCCGCGAGTTGTGCGACCGGATCCGTCCCGATCTCGGACCGCGCAGCGCGCTGGTCGGCATACACACGGGCGGCGCCTGGCTGGCCGAGCGTCTGCACCGCGAGCTCGGTCTCGCGACCCCTCTCGGCATACTTGACGTCGCTTTCTACCGCGACGACTACGCGCGCCAGGGACTCGCGCGCGACCCCAAGCGCAGCGACATTCCGTTCGCGGTGGAAGAACAGGACATCATCCTCGTGGACGACGTGCTCTATACGGGCCGAACGGTGCGCGCCGCGATCAACGAACTGTTCGACTACGGCCGGGCCGCACGCATCGCGCTCGCCGTGCTCGCCGACCGGGGCGGCCGCGAACTGCCCGTGTCGCCGACCTACTGCGGCGCCCGTATACCGGTGCCCGAAGGCAAGCGTCTTCGTCTGGTGCGCGGCACTGAAGGACGTCTTGCCCTGGAGCTCCACGATGCAGGCTAATCCCCAGCTGAACCGCAACGGCGAACTCCAGCACCTGCTGTCGCTGGACGGCCTGCCGCGGGAGATCGTGCTGCAGATTCTCGATACCGCTGAAAGTTTCGCGAGCGTCACCGAGCGCGAGGTGAAGAAGGTGCCGCTGCTTCGCGGCAAGAGCGTGTTCAACCTGTTCTTCGAGCCGTCAACACGCACGCGCACGACCTTCGAGATCGCGGCGAAACGCCTCTCGGCGGACGTGATCAATCTGAATGTAAGCACCTCCTCGCAGAGCAAGGGCGAATCGCTGCTCGACACCGTCGCCAATCTCTCTGCGATGCAGGCCGACCTTTTTGTCGTGCGCCACGCCTCTTCCGGCGCGCCGTTCCTGATCGCGCGCCACGTGAAACCCCATGAACATGTCGTGAATGCGGGCGACGGCAGACACGCGCACCCGACCCAGGGCCTGCTGGATCTCTTCACGATCCGCCACTACAAGAAGGACTTCTCCGGGCTCACGGTCGCGATCGTGGGCGACATCCTGCATTCGCGCGTCGCGCGCTCGCTGATCCACGGCCTGCGCACCCTCGGCGTGCCGGAGATCCGGGTGATCGGCCCACAAACACTGCAGCCGCCCGGTGTCGAAACGCTCGGCGTGCGCGTGTTCAGCGACATGCGCGCCGGGCTCGCGCAGGCCGATGTCATCGTGATGCTCCGCCTGCAGAACGAGCGCATGGGCGGCGCGCTGCTGCCCTCCGCGCAGGAATTCAACAAGTACTACGGTCTGACGGCGGAAAAGCTCGCACTCGCCCGGCCGGACGCGATCGTGATGCACCCCGGCCCGATGAACCGCGGGGTGGAGATCGATTCTTCGGTGGCCGACGGCGCGCAGTCGGTGATCCTGCCTCAGGTGACGTTCGGGATCGCGGTGCGCATGGCGGTCATGTCGATCATCGCCGGCAACTGACGGAACCCGCCATGAGACTGCGCATTTCAAACTGCCGCATCGTGGACCCTGCCAGCGGGCGAGACGCGCCGGGCGCGGTGCTGATCGAGAATGGCCGCATCGCAGCGCTCGACGCCGAGGCAGCCGACGCCCGGGCGGACGAAACGCTGAACGGCGGCGGACGCGTGCTCGCGCCGGGACTGATCGATCTCTCGGCGCGCCTGCGCGAACCCGGCTACGAGTACAAGGCGACCCTCGAATCCGAAATGGATGCTGCGGTCGCGGGCGGGGTGACGAGCCTCGCCTGTCCGCCGGACACCGATCCGCCGCTCGACGAACCCGGCCTCGTCGACATGCTGCGCCGGCGCGCCAAGGCGCTCGAGCGCGCGCGCCTTTACCCGGTAGGCGCGCTTACCGTGAAACTGCAGGGGGAGTCGCTGACGGAAATGGCGGAGCTCGCCGAGGCCGGCTGCGTCGCCTTCTCTCAGGCGAACGTCGCAATCCGCGATCTGCAGGTGCTCTGGCGCGCGCTGCAGTACGCGGCGACCTTCGGCTTCCCGGTCTGGCTGCGCGCCGAGGATCCCTGGCTCGCGCGCGGCGGTGTTGCGCACGACGGCGCGATCGCAACGCGCCTCGGCCTGGCCGGCATTCCATCGAGCGCCGAAACCATCGCGCTCGCCAGCCTGCTGCAGCTCACGCGCGAAACCGGCGCGCGGCTGCACCTGTGTCGCATTTCTACCGCCGGCGCTGTTGCCCAAGTGCGTGCGGCCAAGGCCGAAGGCCTCGCGATCACCTGCGACGTAAGCGCGAACCAGATTCACCTGAGCGACGCGAACATCGGCTATTTCGACTCGCAATGCCGGCTGGAACCGCCACTCCGGGCCGGCTCCGACCGCGACGCGCTCTCCCTGGCGCTCGCCGAGGGCGTGATCGACTGCCTGTGCTCGGATCACACCCCGGTGGACGCTGACGGCAAACAGATGCCCTTCGCAGAGTCCGAACCCGGCGCAACCGGGCTCGAACTGCTGCTGCCGCTCGCGCTGCGCTGGGGGCGCGAGCGGGGACTCGACCTCGCCCGCACGCTCGCGCGTATCACGAGCGAGCCGGCGAAGATTCTGGGCGTCGAGTCCGGGCGGATCGCGCCAGGCGCCCCGGCCGATCTCGTGCTGTTCGATCCAGACGAACAGGTAGTGATCAGCGCCGAAAGGCTGAAGAGCCAGGGCAAGAACACCCCTTTCCTCGGCGAGGAGCTTGCCGGTCGCGTGCACGCGACGCTGGTTGCAGGCCGCATCGTCTACCGGACATGATGCGCGGCGCGCTGATCGCCCTGGCAGCCGGCGCTCTGCTGGCGGGTTGTTCTGCGCTGCCGCCTGCGAGCCGCGAACCTGCCCCCGTGGCCTCACCCACGCAGGCAAAGCCCGCGCCGGCAACCCAGACAGCAGGCACGCCCTCGCCCCGGCGCGGCGGCTACTACAAGGATGACGGCCCGGGCGACAATCCGCCTGACTTCACGACCATTCCGGATGCCGTGCCGCGCGCGGAGCCACTGCACCGCTTCGCGAACCGCCCCTACGAAGTGTTCGGGCGGAATTACACCCCGGTCTCGGACGCGTCGAGCTTTCGCCAGCGCGGACGGGCGAGCTGGTATGGACGCCGTTTCCACGGTCAGAAGACTTCGAGCGGCGAAGCCTACGACATGTATGCGATGACCGGCGCGCACCCGACGCTGCCGATCCCGAGCTATGTCCGCGTCACGAGCGTCGCAACCGGCCGCAACGTGATCGTACGGATCAACGACCGCGGCCCCTTCCATCCCGACCGGATCATCGATCTCTCCTATACCGCCGCGGCGAAACTCGGCTACGTCGAAGCCGGCAGCACAGAGGTTGAACTTGCCATCGCGACGCCGGGCGCGACCCCTGCCGGAACCGCGCTCGCACGCGCTGCGCCGGTGCCGGCGGCGGCTCCCGCGCCCGCAAATCAAGGCGCTCGAAGCCCTGCCGCCGCTACAGGGCAGACTGCCACCACCGAACCGATCCCCCCGGGCGTATACCTGCAGGTGGGCGCGTTCGCCGGGCGCGACAGCGCGGAGAGCTTCCGCGTGAAGGTGTACCGCGAACTGGCCTGGCTGAACGACGTGATACGCATCGTGCCCGGCAACAGCATCTTCCGGCTTCAGGTCGGCCCCTACGCGTCGCGCAGCGACGCGCAGGCCGTAGCGGACCGTATCCGTACCGAACTGAATTTCAATCCCGTCTTCATAACCCGTTAGCATCCTTGGCCGCCGGCCCGCGCCGGCAGCGCCCGAACTCACTGCCTGCCCGGAACTTTCATGCCCAGACATCTGCATCGCATACTCGCCCTGCTGCTCGCATTCAGCCTCGCCCTGTCGGTTACCGGCCCGGCCCGGGCGCAGGCAGCACCGCCCGAAGTGCTCGCGCGCACCTGGCTGCTCGCGGATCTCTCCAGCGCGCAGACACTCGCCGAATCGCGCGCGGACGAACGCGCCGAGCCCGCCTCGCTTACCAAGCTCATGACGGCCTACGTCGTCTTCACCGCGCTGCGCGAGAAGAAGCTTGTCCTCGAGCAGAAAGTCACCGTGTCGGAGAAGGCCTGGCGCGCTACCGGCTCGCGCATGTTCATACAGCCCGACAAGCCGGTGACGGTCGACGAGCTGATCCGCGGCATGGAGATCCAGTCCGGCAACGACGCATGCATCGCGCTCGCCGAGGCGGTCGCGGGCAGCGAGGAGGTATTCGTGCAGCTCATGAACCGCGAAGCCCAGCGACTCGGCATGAAGAACACCAAGTTCATGAACGCATCCGGCC
This sequence comes from uncultured Pseudomonadota bacterium, assembly GCA_903834835.1. Lineage (GTDB taxonomy): Bacteria > Pseudomonadota > Gammaproteobacteria > Burkholderiales > SG8-39 > CAILKO01. Next base: position 350,847 of record CAILKO010000035.1, read on the forward strand.
TGCCCGATCCGCAGCACTACAGCACCGCGCGTGATCTGTCGCTGCTCGCGCTCGCATTGATCCGAGACTTCCCGAAGGAATACGCGACCTACTATGCGCAGAAGGAATTCCGCTACAACAACATCACCCAGCAGAACCGCAACCGGCTGCTGTGGCTCGACCCGACGGTGGACGGCATGAAGACCGGCTTCACCGATGCCGCCGGTTACTGCATGATCGCCTCCAGCGTGCGCAATGGCCGGCGCCTCGTTTCGGTGGTGCTCGGCGCGGCGTCCGAACCCGCGCGGGTGCAGGAATCCCAGAAGCTCCTGAACTGGGGCTATATCTTCTTCGATGCGATCAAGCTCTACGGCAAGGACCAGCCCGCCAAGCGCATCGAAGTCTGGAAGGGCATGACGCGAGACGTCGCTGCCGGCTTCACCGGCGACGTGTTCGTGTCGGTCCCCAAGGGCATGGGCGAGCGCGTGAAGGCCGAACTCGTCACCCAGCAGCCGCTCGTCGCGCCGGTCAGCAAGGGTCAGAAGCTCGGCGCGGTGCGCGTCTCACTGGACGGCAAGCCGGTCGCCGAAACGCCGCTCGTCGCGCTCGAGGCGGTCCCGGTCGCAGGCGTCTTCGGACGCGCCTGGGATACACTCAGACTGTGGCTGAAATAGCCGCTTTCCGGAAGCAAGCATGGTATTTCTGAACGGCCGATTCCTGCCGCTCGAGGATGCGACGGTGCCGGTTCTGGATCGCGGATTCATCTTCGGCGACGCGATCTACGAATTCATCCCGGTCTACGCCCGGCGACCCTTCCGCCTCGAGGAACATTTCACGCGCCTCGAGCGCAGCCTCGATGCGGTGCGGATCCGGAATCCCTACACGCGCGATCAGTGGCGCGCGCACCTCGGGGAGCTCATCGCGCGCCAGGAGTACGCACACCAGGGGCTCTACCTGCAGGTCACGCGCGGTGTGGCGAAGCGCGACCACGCCTTCCCGGCCCCGGACGTCTCGCCGACAGTCTTCATGATGGCGAATCCGCTCGTCAATCCGCCAGCTGCGCTGGTGGAGCAGGGCGTGGCCGCGGTCACCGCGGAGGATTTCCGCTGGCTGCGCTGCGACATCAAGACGACCTCGCTCATTGCGAATTGCCTGCTGCGCCAGCACGCGGCGGATGCCGGCGCGACCGAGACCATCCTGTTGCGCGACGGCGTCCTGACCGAAGCATCCGCCTCCAATGTGTTCCTCGTGCGCGCCGGCACGGTGCTGGCGCCGCATAAATCGAACTTCATCCTTCCCGGCATCACCTATGACGTGGTCATGGAGCTCGCGCATGGCGCGGCGCTGCCGGTCGAAGTGCGCGATATCTCGGAAGCAGAGTTGCGCGCTGCCGAAGAGATCTGGCTCACCTCGTCGTCCAAGGAAGTGCTCGCGGTCTGCACGCTGGACGGCGTCCCCGTAGGCTCGGGCCGGCCCGGACCGGTGTTCCGCCGCATGCACGGGCTCTATCAGGACTTCAAGCGCGCGCTGATGGCGCCGACGACGGTTTCGGCATGAGCGAGACCCGGCCTGAAGCGCAATCCCTGCTCGCCTTCCCCTGCGATTTTCCGATGAAGATCATGGGGCGCAAGGAGCCCGGATTCGCACAGAACATCGTGGAGGTCGTGCTGCGGCATGCACCGGACTACGATCCCGCGACCGTCGAAATGCGTCCGAGCCGCCAGGGGAACTACCTGAGCCTCACCGTGACCGTCCGCGCCCGCTCGCGCGAGCAGCTGGACAACCTCTATCGCGAGCTCTGCGACCATCCGCAGGTCGTGATGGTGCTCTAGGCGCCGCCATGGAAGCGGCTGCCGATCTGCTGCCCGCCTGCCGTCTTCGCCGCCTCGGCCGCGCGGACTACGCGCCCACCCGCGACGCGATGCGCGCCTTCACCGCGGCGCGCGACGAGACGACGCCGGACGAACTCTGGCTGCTGGAGCACCCGCCCGTCTACACCTACGGGCAGGGGGCCGACACGTCGCACGGACCGCGCATCGACAATGGCATCGCACTCGTCAAGGCCGAGCGAGGCGGCGATATCACCTATCACGGCCCGGGCCAGCTCGTGCTCTACACGCTCGTCGACCTCGCGCGCAGGCGCATCGGCGTGAAGCGCTACGTCCAGCTGCTCGAACAATCGGTGATTGATTTTCTTGCCGAGCGCGGCATCGCAGGCGTCCGCCGTCCCGGCGCGCCCGGCGTATACGTGGACGAGGCCAAGATCGCGGCGCTCGGCATCCGGGTGTCGCGCGGGCGCGCCTACCACGGCCTTGCGCTGAACGTGGACATGGACCTCACGCCGTTCCTGGCGATCGATCCCTGCGGCTACACTGGCCTGCGCGTCACGCAACTGCGCGAGCACGGCATTTCGACCACGCCCGAAGCGGCCGGCGAACGGCTTGCGGTAATCCTGTTGGAGCACCTTGCACATGGTTGAAACACATGGCTGAAATCGGATCCAAACAGACCGGGAAGGCGAAGACCAGCCGCGTTTTCGACAAGTACCCGATCAAGGTCGTGGGGCGCGAACCGCTGCGCAAGCCCGACTGGATCCGGGTGCGCGCCGCGGGCGTGAACTCGCGTTTCCACGAGATCAAGCAGATGCTGCGCGAGCAGAATCTGCATACCGTCTGCGAGGAAGCGTCCTGCCCGAACATCGGCGAGTGCTTCGGCAAGGGCACGGCGACCTTCATGATCCTGGGCGACATCTGCACCCGACGCTGCCCGTTCTGTGACGTCGCGCACGGCCGGCCGCTCGCCCCGGATGCGAACGAGCCTGCGCATCTCGCGGAAACCATCGCGCGCCTGAAGCTCTCCTACGTAGTGATCACCAGCGTGGATCGCGATGATCTGAAGGACGGCGGCGCCGGCCATTTCGTCGCATGCATCCAGGAAGTGCGACGCCAGAGTCCGCAGACGACCATCGAAGTGCTGGTACCGGATTTCCGGGGACGGCTGGACCGCGCGCTGGCGGTGCTCGGCGCCGCGCCGCCCGACGTGATGAACCACAATCTGGAAACCGTGCCGCGCCTGTATCGGCAGGTGCGACCGGGCGGCGACTACGCGCATTCGCTCACGCTGCTGAAGACCTTCAAGGCGCTGCATCCCGGCGTGCCGACAAAGTCCGGGATCATGATCGGCCTGGGCGAACGCGACGAGGAAATTCTGGAGGTGATGCGCGACCTGCGTGCGCACGATGTGGACATGCTCACGGTCGGCCAGTATCTCCAGCCCTCGGCCGACCATCTGCCCGTGGAACGCTATGTCGCGCTCGAGGTGTTCGCGATGCTCGAACGCGAGGCGCAGGCCATGGGCTTTCGCCACGCGGCGGTCGGGCCGATGGTGCGCTCTTCCTACCATGCAGACCGTCAGGCCCACGGCGCGGGCGTGGTCGGCGAGGCACTCTGAATGGGCACCGTGGAACTTGCGCTCGCGGCACTGGCCGCCTTCGCGGCGGGCGGCGTCAACGCGGTAGCAGGCGGCGGCACGCTGATCACCTTTCCGACGCTCGTCGCGCTCGGCGTGCCACCCATCGCAGCGAACGTCACCAACACGGTCGCGCTCTGTCCGGGCTATGTCGGCGGCACCCTCGCCCAGTCTGCGGACCTGCAGCCGCAGAAGAAGCGGCTGTACTGGGTCGTGCCGCTCACCTTCATCGGCGGTCTGGTGGGCGGGCTGCTGCTCCTCAACACCGAAGAGAAGCTCTTTCGCACGCTCGTGCCCTGGCTGATCCTGGTGGCATCGGGCCTGCTCGCCGTGCAGAAGCCCTTCGGCGCCTGGCTCGCGCGCTACCGTGAGCGGCGCGGCCACGGTCCGCGCACCGATTTCTCTGGCGTGGTGCCGATCTTTTTCGCCGCGGTCTATGGCGGGTATTTCGGCGCGGGCCTGGGCGTGATCCTGCTCGCCGTGCTCGGCCTGTGCATGAGCGACAGCCTGGTGAAGCTGAACGCATTGAAGCAGGCAATTTCTTTCAGCACCAACGTGGCCGCGGCGCTGTTCTTCGTGTTCTCGGGCCTCGTCCTGTGGGAGGTCGCGCTCGTGATGGCCGTGGGCGCGCTCGCCGGCGGATCGCTCGGCGGGCGCTACGCCCGAAATTTGAATCCGGAAGTTCTGCGTGCGCTGGTGGTGAGTGCCGGCGTGATCATCGCCGGCATCTACTTCATCAAATAAAACAGACCGGCCGCGCGGCTCCAGGCGCTCAGGCCGGTTCGGCGAGCTTCTTCTCCACGAGCGCGTGGAACTCGTCCCACTTCGGCTCGCCGAGATATTGCTTGACGATATTTCCCCGGCGATCGATCAGATAGGTGGTCGGCGTCACCATCACGTTGCCGAAACGCTTCGCCACCTCGCCACTCGCATCGAGCGCCACCGTGAACGGGAGCTGGTTATTCTTCGCGTAGGCGGCGACGTAGTTCGGATGGTCGTAGCTCATCGCCACGGCGACCATTTCGTAGCCGCGCGGGGCAAAGCGCCGCCAGGTCTCGATCATCTTCGGCATTTCGTGCACGCATGTCTCGCAGGAGGTCGCCCAGAAATTCACCAGAACCACCTTGCCGCGCAGTTCATCCATGCCGAGCGTGCCACCGGACAGGCGCGTGAACTGTACCGCCGGCGCCGGCTCCGCCCTCGTATAGATGTACGCGCCCGCAGCCGCGAGAACGATCGCTGCCACGCCTGCAAACATCCTTGCCCTGAGCTTCATGAGCGCCTGCGCTCCGTTCCGGTAAGCCTTGATTCTTGCATATGCGAACCTCCGCTGCCTGAATGCCCTGTTACGGGTATCCTTCAGACGGGGAGGGATATCCGATGATCGATCAGAACAATGCCCGGCGGCGCACAGCAGCTCGAACGCTGACCTGCGCCGCGCTGCTGAGTTTGTCCACTGTGTCCGGCGCGCAGGAATTTCCGTTGCGGCCGATCAAGCTGCTGCTGCCTTATGCGCCGGGCGGTTCGTCGGATCTCGCCTCGCGCCTTGCCGCGCAGTACATGGGTCCGGTGCTCGGCCAGTCGGTGCTGGTGGAGAACAAGCCGGGTGGCGGCGGCGTGCCGGCGATTGCGGAACTCATGCGCGCCGCGCCCGACGGCCACACCATCTTCGGTGCGGAAGCGGGCCAGTGGGCGATCCTGCCCGCCGCACGCGCGGATCTGCCCTACAACTTCCTGCGCGATTTCGCGCCGATCGGGCTGGTCTACACGGCCCAGCAGGCGATCGTGGTGCGCGACTCGGTGCCTGCGCGCAATCTTCAGGAACTGATTGCGCTCGCCCGAGCGAAGCCCGGCAGCCTGCAATACGGGTCACCCCAGATCGGCGGACTGCACCACCTGATCATGGAAAGTTTCAAGGCCGCGCTCGGCCTCAACATGGGTCATGTGCCCTACAAGGGGTCCGGCGATTCGGTGCAGGCCCTGCTGCGCGGCGATGTCCCGATCATCATGAGCGGCATCACGGCGGTCGCGCCCTATATGAAGACTGGCCAGGTTCGTCTGCTTGCCGTTGCATCCCAGACTCGCGCCCTGCAGGCACCCGAGGTGCCGACGATCATCGAGGCGGCGGGGCTGACCGGATTTCATTTCGCCGGGCAACTCGGACTGGTCGCGCCGATCGCCACCCCGCGGCCGGTGATCGACAAGCTCTCGGCTGCGCTGCGCAAGGGCGCGCTGCATCCCGATGCGGTCGCACGCGCGGCCGTCACGGGCGTGGACATGACGCCGAGCACGCCCGAAGTGCTCGCGGAAGTCATCCGCGAGGACATCCGCAAATACACAGCTGCAGTGAAAGTGTCGGGGCTGGTGCCCTAGCGCCGCGCCCGGATTGACGCTAGTGCGTGTGCTCCATGTCCTCCGGCAGCCGGACCCAGGGATGCTGGCGGCGCTCGAAGATCGAGGTCGTGGGTGCAGGGAATTCGGAATCGGCAAAGGCACCCACCGGCACGGCGATCAGATCCTCGCGACCTTCGACCACGTAGTGCACAGTGGCGCCGCATTCCGGACAGAAGTGGAAATGGATGCGCTTGCCGGTATCGCCGATGCGCAGGTAGACACGCGAAGTACCCGAGATCTCGACGGCCTCCTTGCTGTAGCGCGCCTGCGCGCCGAATACGCTGCCCGTGCGCCGCTGGCAGGCGAGGCAGTGACAGACTGAAATTCGCACCGGCGCTTCATGGGTCGTGAGCCGCAACTGGCCGCAGCTGCAGGAGGCTTCTCGTTTCATCGTGGGTCCTCGGCTGTTCGTGATTCGACGGGTGGTGACTCGACGGGTGGTGACTCGACGGGTGGTAACTTCAGGCGGCCTCGCGGCTGCCGGGTGCGAGGAACTGCGGCCCCAGCTCGGCAACCGACGGGCAGCCCATCATCGCCATGTTGAACGCGATGTCGCTCTTCATGATTTCGAGCGAACGCGCCACACCCGCCTGCCCGGCAGCCGAAACGCCGTACAGCGTGTAACGCCCGCCAAAGCAGTAGCGTGCGCCGAGGCACAGCGCGGCGAGCACGTGCGCGCCCTTGCGTATCCCGCCATCGAAGAACACCGGCACCCGACCGCCCACCGCCGCCACCACCGGTGCGAGCGAGTCGATCGCCGGCGCCATGCATTCGAGCTTGATACCGCCGTGATTCGATACCGTGACCGCGTCCACCCCCATATCCACCGCTCGCGCGGCATCGTCGGGGTGAACGATGCCCTTGATCACGAGTTTGCCGGGCCAGACCCGGCGCGCGTGTTCCAGTTCCTGCCAGGTCTGGTTGTGGAAGCAGAGGTCCCGATACGCGCCCAGCACCCCGCCCACGTCCGCGCCGGGCGGCGCGAACGGCACCCAGGCATCGAGCTTCTGCGGGCCGCCGCCGCGCAGGAACTCGAGCGCCCAGGGCAGGTGCATCACCGCATCCAGGAAATTGCGCCGGATGCCCGTCCAGCCGAGCGGCCTGACGAGCGACACGCCCTTGCGCACCATCACTTCATTGCGCGGCGAGATTGGAAAATCCACCGTGTAGACGAGGACCTTGATGCCCGCATCGCCCGCGCGCCTGATCACGCGCTCGGTGACCTCGCGCTTCGCCGTGCCGTAGAACTGGAACCATGCGTTGTCGCCCGCGATCCTGGCAATCGTCTCCACCGAGGCATTCGCCGCGCCCGACAGGATGAAGGGAACGTCGGCCTCACGCGCGGCGGAAGCCAGAAGTTCGTCCGCACGGGGACGGAAGGCGCTTGCAAGACCGACCGAGGATATTCCCATCGGAAATGCGTGGCGGCGACCGAAGAGATCGACCGACAGGGCCGGCTGGACCGCGTCGACCAGCGCGCGCGCGGTGAACCGGTAGCGTTCCAGCGCCTCGACGTTGCGCGCATTCCCATCGCCGTTGCCGCGCTCCATGCCCTCGAAGACGAATCCCGGCAGGCGGCTGCGGGCCGCATTGCGCATGTCGTCGATATTCACCACCCGGTCCAGCACACCCATGTCCGCCACCCCCCCCGTGGAGTCGTAGATTCGGCCTTCACAGAACAGATAGTAACGAATACGTTACTATCTATTCTGAACTCCCGTTCTTTCCTGCTCGCTGTTCCCGTCTTCCGCACCGGCCTGATTTGACGGCCTGCACTGCCTGCTTAGTGCGCCTCGTCCCAATTGCTGCCGACGCCGATATCAACAATGAGCGGCACGTCGAGCTTCGCAACATCCTGCATGCGCGTGCGCACTCCTTCACTGATGGTCTCGATCTCCGCCTCCGGCACCTCCAGAACCAGTTCGTCGTGCACCTGCATGATGAGTCGGGTGGCGAGGCCGGATTCATCCAGCCAGCCCTGCACGGCGATCATCGCAAGCTTGATGAGATCCGCCGCCGTTCCCTGCATCGGCGCGTTGATCGCCGCGCGCTCGGCCCCCGCGCGGCGCGCCGGAGAACCGCTCTTCATCTCGGGCAGCCACAGGCGACGGCCGAGCACGGTCTCCACAAAGCCCAGGCTGCGCGCCCGCTCGCGCGTGGCTTCCATGTACTGGCGCACGCCCGGATAGCGCGAGAAATAGCTGTCCATATAGGCCTGGGCAGTCGCGCGCTCGATGCCGAGGTTCTGCGCGAGGCCGAAAGCGCTCATCCCGTAGATCAGACCGAAGTTGATCATCTTCGCGGTGCGGCGCTCGTCCTGGGTGACCTCCTCGAGCTGGCGGCCGAACACTTCCGCAGCGGTCGCGCTGTGCACGTCGTGCCCCATCGCGAAGGCGTGACGCAGTCCGGCATCGCCGGAAAGATGCGCCATGATGCGCAGCTCGACCTGGGAGTAATCGGCCGAGAGGATCCTGCAGCCCGGCGGCGCGATGAAAGCCTCGCGCACGCGACGTCCCTGGGCGGTGCGGATCGGAATGTTCTGCAGGTTCGGGTCGTTCGACGCGAGGCGTCCGGTCACCGCCACCGCCTGGCCGTAGGTCGTGTGCACCCGTCCGGTCGACGCATTCACCATGCGCGGCAGCTTGTCGGTATAGGTGGACTTCAGCTTGGTCAGCGCGCGGTAATCGAGCAGCAGGCGCGGCAGCGGATAGTCGAGCGCGAGTTCCGCGAGCACGTCCTCGTCCGTCGAAGGCTGGCCCGAGGGCGTCTTCTTCCTGACAGGCAGCCCCTGACGCTCGAACAGGATTTCCTGGATCTGCTTGGGCGAATTCAGATTGAAGGGCTGGCCAGCGGCCTGGAAGGCCTTCTGTTCGATCTCGAGCATTTCCTTGCCGAGCTCGTGACTCTGTGCCTCCAGCCGCGGCGAGTCGAGCAGCACGCCGTTGCGCTCCATGCGGAACAGCACCTGCAACACCGGCATCTCGATCGTTTCATAGACCTTGCACAGCGCCGGTTCGGCAGCAAGCTTCGGATGGAGCAGCGCGTGCACGGCAAGGGCATGGCCCGAACGTTGCGCGGCATAGGTCGCCGCGCGCTCGATCTCCACCGACGCGTAAGGGATCCTGCCCGCACCCTTGCCGGTCAATTCCTCGAGCCGGACCGGCCGCCTGCCCAGATGACGCTCGGCGAGCGAGTCGAGGTCGTGCCGCTCATGCACTTCCAGCACATAGGACTCGAGCAGCACGTCGTGGGCGATGCCGGTAAGCCGCAGGCCATGGCCCGCGAGCACATGCGCGTCGAATTTCAGGTTATGGCCGAGCTTGCCATGGCCTTCGCTCTCGAACCAGGGCCGCAGCAGCTCAATTGCGCGCGCCGGCCCGATCTGGTCGGGCGCACCCGCATAGTCGTGGGCAAGGGGCAGATAGGCGCTGCGCTCGCCCAGCGCGAACGACAGCCCCACGAGGCGCGCGAGCATCGGCTCGTCGCTGTCCGCATGAACGGCGAAGGCGGCCAGCGCGGCGCCCTCCAGCATCTCGACCCATGCCCGCAGCCCCGCCTCGTCCGCGATCAGCTCGGGCGGCAGACCCGGGGGCGCGGGCGGGATTTCCGGCGCGGATGCCGCGCCGGCCGACGGACCGGCAGTCGACTCCGCGGCGTCATCGCTCTCGCCCTTCAGCTGGCGATCGATCTCGCGCAGCCAGGTCTTGAAACCGTAGCCTTCCACGAGTGCGCGCAGTCGCTCGAGATTCGCGCGCTGCAGCCCGTCGTCGGCATCGTCACGCGCAAGCTGGTCCAGCGTGCACTCGAGCGGCACGTCGCGCTTCACGGTAAGCAGCCGGCGGCCCATGGGCAGCCAGGACAGCGCCTTGCGCAGGTTCTCGCCGATCGCGCCGCCGATCCGGTCCGCGTTCTCGATCACGCCGTCGAGCGAGCCGTATTCGGCGATCCACTTCACGGCGGTCTTCGGCCCGACCTTTGACACCCCGGGGACGTTGTCCACGGTATCGCCCACGAGCGCCAGATAGTCGACGATGCGCGCGGCCGGGACCCCGAACTTCTTCAACACGCCCGCTTCGTCCAGCGTCTCGTTCGACATCGTATTCACCAGCGTGACCTGCGCATCGACGAGTTGGGCGAGGTCCTTGTCCCCGGTGGATATCACGCAGCGCCAGCCCTGGCTGCGTGCCTGCTCGGCAAGGGTCGCGATCACATCGTCCGCCTCGACACCCGGCACGGACAGCACCGGCCAGCCGAGCGCCTTCACGGTTTCGATCAGCGGCTCGATCTGGCGCGACAGGTCATCGGGCATCGGCGCGCGCGTCGCCTTGTACTCCGGGTACTCGTCGTCGCGGAAGGTCTTGCCCTTGGCATCGAACACACAGACCCGTGCATGCGCACTGTGATCGGCAGCGAGCCGGCGCAGCATGTTCGCAACGCCATAGATCGCGCCGGTCGGCTCGCCGCGCGCATTCTTCAGTTCGGGCAGCGCGTGGAATGCGCGGTAGAGGTAGGAGGAACCGTCAACGAGCAGCAGTGTCTTCTGGGCGGGTTCTTGCGACACGATGTCGTGGAAGTCCTGGAATGGAAGCCGGAGGCCCGGCCGCGGACGCGGGACCGGCAGTGCCGGGACCAGCGGGGGTCAACGGAGGCCCGCGCGGCGGGCCGCTTGCCGATGACGGCCAGGAGCGCGTCGATTATGTCAGAGAAGCCTCACGCGCCAGCCGGCAAGGGGGCACGCTCTGATAAACTCGGCGCAAGGATCCTACACATGCGCAACTCCCTCAAAGCGCTCTTTGGCGCGGCCTTGTTTGGTGTCAGTCTTGCGGCCGTTGCACAGGTTCCGCCCCCGCCCAAGCTCGAGCCTCTGCCCGAGCCGCCCCCCATGCCGGCAGGCAACGTGGACGAACCGCGTGTGCGCATCCCGGTGCAGCAGGGCGACACGGTCGAAGAGATGCGCGATGCCGGCGGACATGTGGTGATGATCAAGGTCACGCCGCCGGGCGGAACCCCCTATTTTCTGGTTGATACCTCTGGCAACGGCACGTGGATACGGCGCAATCCGCTCGATGACGGCCTGCGCGTGCCGATGTGGACAATCAAGACCTTCGACTGACGCTGACGGGCCTCGTTCCAGGACCCAATCGGCACCGCAACACGACGCCAAGACTGCCTCGGGACACATGTCGGTATTCACGCCGGTTTCCGAATCCGAACTCACAGGCTGGCTGAAGCGCTATGCAGTGGGCGAACTTGTACGCCTTGAGCCGATCGCCGCGGGCATCGAGAACACGAACTACTTTGTCGACACGACCCAGGGCCGGTTCGTGCTGACGCTGTTCGAGCGGCTGTCCGCCGCCGACCTGCCGTTCTACCTGGATTTCATGTCGCATCTGGCGCGCCACGGCATACCCGCCCCGGCGCCGCTTGCCGATCTGAGCAACACGCTGCTCTCCACCCTGAACGGCAAACCGGCCGCGCTCGTCACGCGCCTGCCGGGTCGATCGCTGGAGCACCCGGATGCCGATGCCTGCGCCAGCCTCGGCGCGCTGCTCGCGCGCATGCATCTCGCAGCGCGCTCGTTTCCCGGCTATGCGGAGAATCCGCGCGGCCAGCGCTGGTGGGCGCGCGCCGCCGTGGCGGTGCGTCCCTTTCTGGATGCGCCGCGTAGCACTGAACTCGACGCGGAACTCGCGTTCCACGCCACGCAACGATTCCCGGATCTGCCGCGCGCAGCGGTGCACGCGGATCTGTTTCGCGACAACGCGCTGTTCGAAGGCGACCGGATCTCGGGCGTGATCGACTTCTACTTCGCAGGCGTCGACTGCCTCATGTACGACGTTGCGGTGTGCGCGAACGACTGGTGCCTGCGCGATCCGAAAACCGACGCGCGCTTTGACGATGCGCGCCTCGCGGCCTTTCTGGCGGCCTATGCCGCCGTGCGTCAGCCCGGGCCCGAGGAACTCGCTGCCTGGGCCGGCATGCTGCGCGCGGCCGCCCTGCGCTTCTGGCTCTCGCGACTCTACGACCTGTATCTCCCGCGTCCGGGCATGCTGGTTCACGCGCATGACCCGGAGCACTTCCGCCGATTGCTCGCGTTGCGCGCCGCGCCGGGCGGCGCCCCCTGGCCGGTATCCTGATGAGCGAACCCATGCAACCTGGCGTGGTGCCTGCGCGTTCCGGACTCGGCTGGCTCGCAAGCGGCTGGCGGCTGTTCGCTTTCGCGCCCTTCGCATGGCTCGGCCTGATGTTCGCCTACTGGTTCCTCATCACGCTGGTGTCGCTCGTGCCGTTCGCCGGCGTGGTCGCGGCGGGCGTGCTTGTCCCGATATTCTCCGTCGGCTTCATGGCGGCCGCACGCAGCGCCGCCGCCAGGCAGCCGCCCCGGCTCACCCACCTGTTCGAGGGCTTTCGCTCCAATCCTCGCGGCGGCGTCAGGCTAGGCATTGCCTACCTGCTACTGATCGGCTGCGTAATGGGGGGCAGCGCGCTCGTCGACGGCGGCATGCTCGCGCGCTGGATGCTCGGCGGAACCCGGCCGAGCGAAGCCCAGCTCGCCTCCGCCGAATTCTCCGGCGCGCTGCTCGCCGCAGCCCTGCTCTATGCACCCGTGATGATGTTCTACTGGTTCGCGCCGGTGCTCGTGGCCTGGCGCGGCGCGAGCGCGGCCAAGGCGATGTTCTTCAGCTTCTTCGCCTGCCTGCACAACTGGGCGGCCTTTCTCGTCTACGGGCTGGCGGTGGGTGTGCTCGCCTTCCTAGTGCCGCTCATGCTCGTTTCGCTCATGATGCTCGTCTCGCAAGGCAAGCCGGCCGCCGCCTCCTTCGTGCTGCCACTGCTCCTCGTCATGATGCCCGTGCTGTTCGCGAGCTTCTATGCGAGTTACCGCGACATTTTCGGCGACCCGGCACTCGATCCCGACGTCGACCCCGCCCCGGCCTGAAGGAAATCCATGCAAACCCGGCTGCGAGAAATCCCCTACAACTACACCTCCTTCTCCGACCGGGAGATCGTGCTCCGGCTGCTCGGTGAAGCCGGATGGGAGCTCATCGCCAGCTTGCGCGCGGAGCGCCGCACCGGCCGCTCGGCACGCATGCTCTATGAAGTGCTGGGCGAGATCTGGGTGCTGGATCGCAATCCCTACCTGGAAGACGATCTCATCGGACACCCCGGGCGCCGGCACAAGGTGCTCGACGGCCTGCGCGGACGACTGGACGAAATCGAAAGACGGCGCGACGGCAATCCACGAGTGGATGAGCTGCTTGCCCTCGCACGCGACGCCGTGGACCGATTCGCGCGCCGGTTCGACGAAACACGCGCAATGCGCGCGCGTGCGCTGAAGCGACTGGCGCGCGCCACGCGGCGCGACAACATCGCCTTCGACGGCTTTGCGCGCGTGTCACATGTGACCGACGCCACCGACTGGCGCGTCGAGTATCCCTTCGTCGTGGTGTCACCGGACACCGAGGAAGAGGTCATCGAGGTCGTGCGCGCGCTGATTGAACTCGAATTGACGATCATTCCGCGCGGGGGCGGCACGGGCTACACGGGCGGCGCGATTCCGCTCACCCGGCGCTCGGCGGTGATCAACACCGAGAAGCTCGAGCGTCTGGGCGGCGTCGAGCAACGCGTACTCTCGCAGGGCGGCACGCCGCAACCGACGATCGAAGCCGGCGCGGGCGTCGTGACCAAACGCGTCATGGATGCCGCGGAGACCACCGGGCTCGTGTTCGCGGTGGACCCGACTTCGGCCGATGCCTCCTGCATCGGCGGCAACATCGCGATGAACGCCGGCGGGAAAAAGGCGGTGCTCTGGGGCACCGCGATCGACAATCTCGTCTCCTGGCGCATGGTGACGCCGGACGCGCAGTGGCTCGAAGTCGAGCGTACCGACCACAATCTGGGCAAGATCCACGATGCAGAGTGGGCGAGCTTCGTCCTGCGCCGTTATCGCGACCTGGGCGCTGCACCGGTCGAGGAACGCACGATACGCATCCCCGGTGCGAGCTTTCGCAAGGCGGGCCTCGGCAAGGATGTGACCGACAAGTTCCTGTCCGGCCTGCCCGGCGTGCAGAAGGAGGGCAGCGACGGGATCATCACCTCCGCGCGCTTCCTGCTGCACCGCATGCCGCCGCACACGCGCACGGTATGTCTCGAATTTTTCGGCCTCGCGCGCGAAGCGGTGCCCGCGATCGTGGAGATCAAGGATCTGCTCGACGCAAGCCCGGGTGCGCGGCTCGCCGGCCTGGAGCATCTGGACGAGCGCTACGTGAAGGCCGTGGGCTACGCGACCAAATCGCGCCGCAATCAGCGCCCGCGCATGCTGCTGATGGGCGACATCGTCGGCGAGGACGCGGACGATGTCGCCGCAGCGGCCTCCGCCGTCGTACGGATCGCGAACGCACGCGGCGGCGAGGGCTTCATCGCGGTCTCCGCCGAGGCGCGCAAGCGCTTCTGGCAGGATCGCTCGCGCACCGCGGCGATCGCCAAACACACCAATGCGTTCAAGATCAACGAGGACGTCGTCATTCCGCTCGGCCGGCTGGGCGACTACAGCGACGGCGTCGAGCGCATCAACATCGAGCTGTCCGTCGCCAACAAGCTCGAGCTGCTGGACGCGCTGGACAGCTACTTCGAAGGCGAGCTCGCGCTCTACCACCCGGACGAGCCCCTGCCGCGCGAGGAGATCCTCGCCGACCGGCCGCAGCGCGCGCATGAGCTGATTGCCCGCGTGCGCGCGCGCTGGCGCTGGCTCGCCGACAACCTGGACGGGACCACGGAGGCGCTGCGCGCGGCGCTACCCGACATCGATGCCGGGACGGGCGCTGCGCTGCGCGTCATCGACGCCCTGCAGGCGCGCGAAGTGCGCCTGTCCTGGAAACGGGAAGTACTGGCGGAGCTCGAACGCATTTTCTCCGGCGCGACTTTTCAGCCCGTGCTGGAGGGCGCGCGCGCGATGCACCGGCGCGTGCTGCGCGGCCGCGTGTTCGTGGCGCTGCACATGCACGCGGGCGACGGCAACGTGCATACCAACCTGCCGGTCAACTCCGATGACTATGTCATGCTGCAGCGGGCGAACGAGGCGGTCGCGCGCATCATGCGGCTCGCCAAGGCGCTCGGCGGGGTGATCTCGGGCGAGCACGGCATCGGCATTACCAAGTTCGAGTTCCTCGAAGAGGAGAAGATCGAAGCCTTCCGCAAATACAAGGCCGACGTCGATCCGGAGGGACGATTCAACGCCGGAAAGCTGCTTGCGGGCGGCGATCTGTCGAACGCCTACACGCCGAGCTTCTCGCTGCTCGGGGCGGAATCGCTGATTCTTGAGCAGACGGACCTGGGCGGCATCTCCGAAGCGATCAAGGATTGCCTGCGCTGCGGCAAGTGCAAGCAGCCCTGCTCCACCCATGTCCCCGGCGCCAACCTGCTCTACTCGCCGCGCAACAAGATCCTCGCGACCTCGCTCCTGATCGAGGCGATGCTCTACGAGGAGCAGACGCGTCACGGCGTGGCGCTCGATCACTACGATGCCTTCGGCGATGTGGCGGATCACTGCACCGTCTGCCACAAATGCGCGAGCCCCTGCCCGGTGGACATCGATTTCGGCGACGTTTCGATTTCCATGCGCAATCTGCTGCGGCGCTCCGGGAAGCGGCGCTTCAATCCGGGCACGCGTGCCGCGATGCTGTTCCTGAACGCCACCGATCCGGCGCTGGTGAAGCTGACGCGCGCCGCGATGATCGAGTTCGGCTACAAGGCGCAGCGTCTCGGCCACCGGATTGCGCGCGCGCTCGGCATCGGTCGCAGCCAGACTGCCCGGCCGCCCTCGACCACCGGCGGCACGCCGCTTGCCACGCAGGTCATCCATTTCATCAACAAGCCGATGCCGGGCAAGCTCCCCAAGCGCACCGCGCGCGCGCTGCTCGACATCGAGGACGCCACGATCGTCCCGATCATCCGCGACCCGGCCAAGGCAGGCGAGGATGCGGAAGCCGTGTTCTACTTTCCCGGCTGCGGTTCGGAACGGCTCTTTTCCCAGGTTGGACTCGCCACCCAGGCGATGCTGTACGAAGTCGGCGCGCAGTGCGTGCTGCCGCCGGGCTACCTGTGCTGCGGCTATCCGCAGACCTCGGCGGGCGAAGCGGAGAAGGGCGAGCGCATCGTCATGCAGAACCGGGTGCTGTTTCACCGGCTCGCCACGACGCTCAACTATCTGGACATCAAGACGGTGATCGTTTCCTGCGGCACCTGCATGGATCAACTCGAGAAGTACGAGTTCGAGAAGATCTTCCCGGGCTGCCGTTTGCTCGACATCCACGAATACCTGATGGAAAAGGGCGTGCGGCTGGAGGGCATCCAGGGCGTCCAGTACCTCTATCACGACCCCTGCCACACCCCCATGAAGGTCCACCAGCCGCTCCAGGTGGTGCGCCAGCTCACCTCGGCCAACGTGATCCAGACGCCGCGCTGCTGCGGGGAATCCGGCACGCTCGCGTCGTCGCGGCCCGACATCTCGACCCAGGTGCGCTTCCGGAAGGAAGCGGAGTTGAGACGCGACGTCGGCCTGCTGCGCGAGCAGGCGCCAGGCGGTGATGTAAAGATCCTCACATCCTGCCCTTCCTGCCTGCAGGGACTCGCACGCTTCTCGGATGACACCTCTGCGGAAGCCGACTATATTGTGGTCGAGGTGGCGCGTCGTCTTCTGGGAGAAGACTGGTTGCCGCGTTTCGTCGAGAAGGCAAACCGCGGCGGCATTGAGCGGGTGCTGCTCTGAAGCGCGCGCGGGAAGGCGCAGGACACCCGAACATTTGCCGGATCGAGCGCTTCGGTACCGGCATCGCCCCGAGGGCGGATCCTGATTCATGGAAAACTGCGAACTTTGCCTGAATGATGGGGGTCTGGTGATCTGGCGCGAACCGCTCTGCCGGGTGGTCCGGGTGCGGGCGCCGGAGTTTTCCGATTACCCTGGTTTTCTGCGCGTGGTGCTCGAGCGCCATGCAAGCGAAATGTCCGACCTCGCCGCCGCGGAGCGCGACCGCATCATGCAGCTTGTCTACGCCTGCGAACGCACGCTGCGCGCACTGTTCAGCCCGCACAAGATCAATCTGGCAAGCTTCGGCAACGCGGTGCCGCACCTGCACTGGCACGTGATCGCTCGCTTCCGCGATGATCGCCACTTTCCCGACTCCGTATGGTCGGTGCCGCGGCGCGCGCCGCGCGCGGCCGGTGACGGTGACACGGTTTCTGATGCGGCACTTGCCGCGCGCCTCGGAACGGAAATCCCATGACCGAAACCACACTTCCCGAACTCGCGGCCGATGCCGCCCCGGAATTCATCGATGCCGCCAGCTGCAAGGAATGGCTGGAAAATCTGCCACTCGCCAATGTTGCGACCTCGCAGGCGGAGCTGCTCGCACAGATGGGCGAATTCAACCGGTTTCCGGTGCGTGCGACCGAGCGGCTCGCGGTCCTGGAGCAGATACGCGACGCGGTGAACTTCGTGCAGATCGAGCAGGCGCGACGCTTCACGAACCGCGCCCAGCCGCTCGCCGAAGCCGAGGCCGCGACCTTCACGCAAACGGTGGCGCTGTGGAACGCGATGCGCCTGGGGTACCTGCGCTGCCTCGACGCGGCCCGCTCGGGCGAAACCGGAATGAGCGCCAGCGCGGCGACTGTCTGCCAGCGCGTGCTCGCCTATACCGGCCTCTCCATGTTTCACCACTATCGCGCCTACCGGGAGATTCCCGGGGAAATCTGGCGCGCGCTGCACGCGGCCTACATGGCTGCGGAGGAGCTGGGGATCGCCGAGGAAGCGGTCAAGGATTATCTCAACCGGGATGTGAACGACACCTCGCCGCGCATCGCCTATGTGCGGGCGGCGATTCTGGGCCTGTGCAACCCGCACGAGATCAGTCAGCGACAGCTCACCTTTGTTGCCTTCCTGCTCGAGCGCTGGGGCGACAAGATCGACATCGGCGCCACGGCGGCGGACGACCCCGAGGTGCCGCCGCTCACGCTCGACATGCAGGGCGAGACCGGCCCGCAGCGCTACGATCCCGCGCGCCATCCGCCCGGACCGGGACGCCGCTTTCTCGACGCAGGCCGGCTCGGAAAGAGCCTGCGTAACCGGATCGCGCTGCTGCGCAAGGGCGAGTCCCCGGCGAAGCTCGCGCTTGGCGAGGACTGCGTTCAGCCCTCCTGCGAGCAGATGCTCGTCTACCTCTATCGGCACTGGTGCCAGGCGCCCGTGCAGCGTGCCGCAGATCGGCGCCCGGCGAAGAGTGCCGTCGCGGTGACCGGAGAGATCGCCGGCATTCACTATCAGCTGACCGGCGCGGCATTCCGCCAGCCCGCCAGCAATGCCGAACTCACCGCGAAGCAGCGCGAGGAGATCGCAACCTTCGGGCGCATCAGCACGCGCGACGAGGATACCTATGCCGCCTCGCGAGGGTTCGCACTCGAGGATTGGCATCTCCAGGATGAAAGCCTGCAGGGGCTCAAGATGCTGCGTGCGTCCTCCACCACGGGCAGACGCTACGTGCTCGGTCAGCTGATCGCCGCGCGGCCGGCGGACGCCCGCACGTTCATGCTCGGCCAGGTCCGCTGGCTCATGACCGGCACCGAGGGCGATCTGCATGCCGCGCTCCGCCTGATGCCGGGCCTGCCCGCGGCGATTGCCGTGAAGCCCACCGGCTTGAACGCGTCGAACGAGAAGTTCGTCCCCGCGCTTTCTCTCACCGCGGTTGCGGCGCTGAATTCGCCACCCAGCCTCGTCCTGCCCTCGGGCTGGTACAAGCCGAAGCGCGTGATCGAGGTGCACATCCAGCAGACCCTGCGCGCCCAGCTCACGGAACTGCTGGAACGCGGCAGCGATTTCGAGCGCGTGGCCTACCAGGTGCTGCCCGACTGAGCGGGTTCGCGCCCGGACCGGCAGCCGGCACGGTACCATGTAGGCTCCTGGTCGACGGTGACGGCATGTGTGCGGCGGAAGTGATTCCCGGGCGCTGCCGAAAATCGTCTTCCGTCGGCTGCACGCCCATCACGCATCGACTACACATCCGTGGCCATCTCCGATTCCCCCGTGCCTGTCGAAATCCGGCTCCACCACGCCTCGCGCGTGCTGGAGCTTGCCTATGAAGACGGAACGCACTTCCGCCTGTCTTTCGAATTCCTGCGCGTGCATTCGCCGTCGGCCGAGGTGCGCGGGCATGGGGCGGGACAGGAGACGCTGCAGACCGGCAAACGCGAGGTGGCGATCGTCTCGGTCGAACCCGTCGGCGCCTACGCGATCCAGCCCGTGTTCTCGGACGGACATGACAGCGGCCTCTATTCCTGGGCCTACCTGCACGAACTCGGCAGCAAGCAGGACGCGCTGTGGGCCGACTACCTTGCCCGGCTCGAGGCAGCCGGGGCATCCCGCTAGCCATGCCGGGACGGACGGCATGAAAGCATGAGCGACGACGATAAATCCCGCGAAACCCATTTCGGGTATGCGCGTGTCGCGGACGGGGAAAAGTCCCGACTGGTGGGACAGGTCTTCGACTCCGTCGCGGATCGTTACGACGTGATGAACGATCTCATGTCCTTCGGCCTGCACCGCCTGTGGAAGACCTTCGCGGTGACCCTCGCGAATATCCGCCCGGGCGAGCGCGTGCTCGACATCGCGACCGGTAGCGGCGATCTCGCGCGCGCGATGGCCCGACGCGGCGCCGAAGTCTGGGTTACCGATATCAACGCGAGCATGCTGCGCCGCGGGCGCGACCGCCTGGCTGACAGCGGACTGCTGCCGCCCGCCGTGCAGTGCGACGCCGAGCATCTCCCGTTCCGGCCGGGAAGCTTCGACTGCGTCACGGTCGCATTCGGGCTGCGCAACATGACGCATCAGGATCTGGCGCTCGCCGAGATGCAGCGTCAGCTCAAGCCGGGCGGCCGGTTGATCGTCCTCGAGTTCTCGCATATCTGGAAGCCGCTCGCGCCGCTCTACGACGCCTACTCGTTCCGGGTGCTGCCCTGGCTGGGTGCACGGGTCGCGGGCGATGCGGATTCCTACCGCTACCTCGCGGAATCCATCCGCATGCATCCGGACCAGGAAACGCTCGCCGCAATGATGCGCGATGCGGGACTCTCCCGCGTCGAGTGTTTCAATCTCGCCGCCGGCGCGGTGGCCGTGCACCGCGGCTACCGGCTCTGAGCCGCGCGCCGGACCGCTCACCATGACCGGCCAGGGCTTCAGCCTGCCCCCCTTGCACCGGCTTGCTGCCGGCGCGGCGATGCACGCGCTGAACCGGCTGCTCGACGAAGCGCAATGGGCGCGCGAACTGCTACACCCCCATGCAGGCCGGATCGTCGCACTGGAGGCGCCGCTGCTGCCTGAAGCGGATTTCGAAATCTCCCCGGAGGGCAGGCTGGTCCTCGCCGATCCCGGCCGCGTGCCGGATGCGCGGCTGCGTTTTGCTCCGGGCATCTCGCGGGACACGCCCTGGTCTGCGGAAGGCGAGGCGGGGCTCGCCGATACCCTCGTGATCCTCGCCCGCGAGTTGCGCTGGGACCCAGAGGATGCGCTCGCGCGCTGGATCGGTGACATTCCCGCAAAACGGGCAGCCGACGTTGCGCGCAGTCTTCATGCCTGGCAGCAGGACACGACCCGGCGCGTGCTGGACAGCGCGCTGGGTTACGTGGCGCGCGAGCGCGGCGCAGTCCTGCAGGGGACAGAATCGCGCGAGTTCGGCGCACGGATCGCGGCGCTCCACGCGAGCATCGACGCGCTCGAGGCACGCGTCGCGCGCATCGAAGCCAGGACGGCGCGCTGATGGCGAAGCTCATGCGCCTGCTCAGGATCATCTCGATCGGCCTGCGCTTCAGGCTGTACGAATTCATTCCCCCGCTCGCCGGACACGGCGCGCTGAACGGGATGGCGCGTCTGCTCGGCGGCAAGGACGATGCGCCGCGCGCGGTACGCCTGCGCCGCGCACTCGAGACGCTCGGCCCGATCTTCGTGAAGTTCGGCCAGATGCTCTCCACGCGCCGCGACCTGCTGCCGCAGGACATCGCCGACGAACTCGCCCTGCTGCAGGACCGCGTCCCGCCCTTTGCGTCGCTGGAGGCGAAGCGCGAGATCGAAGCCTCTCTCGGCCGTCCGCTGGCGGAAATCTTTACCGAGTTCGAGGACGAGCCTGTTGCGAGCGCATCGATCGCCCAGGTGCACCTCGGCCGGCTCGCCGACGGACGCGAAGTCGCGGTGAAAGTGCTGCGTCCGGGCGTGGAGCACGCGATCGCGGGCGACGTGATGCTGCTCGATGCCGCGGCAGGATTGATCGAGCGCGTGTGGGCCGACGGGCGGCGCCTGAAGCCGCGCGAGGTGGTGGCCGAATTCGCCCGCCACCTCGAGGAAGAGATCGACCTCGTGCACGAGGCCGCGAACGGCGCCCAGCTGCGGCGCAATTTTGAAAACTCCCCGCTGCTCGCGGTGCCCGAGATGCACTGGGACTACTGCACGCGGCGCGTCATCGTCATGCAGCGCATGCACGGGATCCCCGTTTCGCGCATCGACGCGATGCGCGAAGCCGGCGTGGACATTCCCGCGCTCGCGCGCGCGGGAGTTGAAATATTCTTCACGCAGGTGTTCCGCGACGGTTTCTTTCACGCCGACATGCACCCCGGCAACATCCTCGTCGAGACCGGCGCAGGCGCGCAGGCGCGCTATATCGCGCTCGATTTCGGGATCATGGGCACGCTCACCGAGACCGACAAGCGCTACCTCGCGCAGAACTTTCTCGGCTTCTTCAACCGCGACTACCGACGGGTCGCGCAGACCCACCTGGATGCAGGCTGGGTGCCGCCGGGCACCCGCATCGACCAGTTCGAAGCGGCGATACGCGCTGTCTGCGAGCCGGTGTTCGATCGCCCGCTGAAGGAGATCTACTTCGGCAAGCTGCTGCTGCGCCTCTTTCAGGCCTCGCGGCGCTTCAACGTCGAGATCCAGCCGCAGCTCGTCATGCTGCAGAAGACGCTGCTCAACATCGAGGGCCTCGGGCGCCAGCTCGATCCCGAGCTCGATCTCTGGAAGACCGCCAAGCCTTTCCTCGAGCGCTGGATGAACGACCAGCTCGGCTGGCGCGGACTTGCCGCCTCGCTGAAACGCGAAGCGCCCTACTGGGCGACAACGCTGCCGCAGCTGCCCCGCCTCGTGCACCAGCGTCTGTCGGACGTTCGCCTGACGCGTATCGAGGCCGTGCTCGAGCGGCTCTCGCGCGCGGAGGCACAGCGCAACCGCCTGCTCGCAGTGCTGGTCGCGCTCATCGCCGTGCTGCTCCTGGTGCCGCGCCTGTTCTGATGCGGGATCGCGCCGCGTGTCCGGGAGACTGAACTGATGCTCGGCCGCGCATCGCCGCTTGCCCGGCTCCTCGTCACGGTGTACGTGCTCCTCGTGGTCTATGCGTCGCTCTATCCGCTCACGGCCTGGCACGAGCCGACCGGGTCGGCCTTCACCTTTCTCACCGCGGCCTGGCCGCGCTACGTCACACGCTTTGACGTCGCGGTCAATGTGCTCGGCTATCTGCCGCTCGGACTGCTGGGCGTGCTGGCCCTGCATCCCGCGCTGCGCGGCATCACCGCGCTGGTGCTTGCGACATCCGCCTGCACCCTGCTGTCGCTAGTGCTCGAAGCGGCCCAGAGCTATATCCCGCCGCGTCATCCTTCCGTCCTCGATCTCGCTGCGAACGCGGGCGGTGCGCTCCTTGGCGCCTGGCTTGCACTCAAGCTCGGACCCTGGCTGCTGGAGGCGGGCCCGTTGCGCCGCCTGCGTGCCCGGTTTCTGGCCGCGGGGACGGCGGCCGATGTCGGGATGGTGGTGCTCGGCCTGTGGCTCTTCAGCCAGCTGAATCCCGCCACGCTGCTCTTTGGCACCGGCGACCTGCGCGATCTGTTCGTGCCGCCCGAGGGGCCGGCCTATGCGCCGGGCCTGTTCATCGGCGTGGAGGCGGTGACGGTTGCCTGCAACGTCGTGGCGGTTGCGCTGCTGCTGTCGGTGATCGCCGCGCCCGGGCGTTCGCTGCGCCTGATGGCGCTGGTCGCGATACTTGCCGCCCTCGCAGTGCGCACCGTCGCCCACGCCGTGGTCATCGGGACGGGCAGCGTATTCGCCTGGCTCACACCGGGCGCGATCCAGGGGCTGGCGATCGGCATCGCCATCGCGTTCGTCGCGCTCGGACTGCCGCGGCGTGTGCGTGTCCTGCTGGCGGCCCTGCTGGTCATGGGCGCCGCGATACTCGTCAACCTCGCGCCGGCCAATCCCTATCTCGCGGCAACGCTCGCGGTCTGGCGCCAGGGCCACTTTCTGAATTTCAACGGACTCACCCGGCTCGTCTCGGCACTGTGGCCGTTCTCCGCCATCGCCTATCTCAGCTACTTCGCCACCCAGCGCGCGGATCGCTAAGGCGCAACACCAGCGCCGGTGTCGGGCGGCACAGGCGCCGCGGTGCATGCAGGTAGAATCGCCGGGCTCGCGGATATGCACTTTCAATGCCGCGCGACATGCCCCAGACGACACTCCCGCTCTCCGAAGGCCGGTCTCCGTTTCCATGCACGCCAAGACACTCCGTTCCACGATCCCCGGTCCGGCCGGACAGCTCGAATGCATCATCGACCGTCCCGCGGGCGAGGCGGAACTGCCCGGGTTCGTCCTGGTCGCGCATCCACATCCGCTGCATGGCGGCAGCATGGACAACAAGGTCGCGCACACGCTCGCGCGCAGCTTCGTCGAGATGGGCTACGCGGCACTGCGCGTCAATTTCCGCGGCGCGGGCGCGAGCGAGGGCACGCATCAGGACGGTGTCGGCGAAGTGGACGATCTCGAGGCGGCGCTCGCCTGGGGCCGGCGCGAGCTGCATGCGGAAACCTTCTTTCTTGCCGGCTTTTCCTTCGGCTCGGCCATGCAGAGCCGGCTTGCTGCGCGCCTCGCGGCGCGCAACGTCGAACCGCAGAAGCTGGTGCTCGTCGGCCACTCCACCTTTCACACCACGCCGACGGTAAGGCCGGACACGCTCGTCGTACACGGCGAGAGCGACACCACGGTGCCGCTCGCCGCGGTGATGGACTGGGCGCGACCGCAGCTCCTGCCGGTGGTGGTGCTGCCGGACACGGATCATTTCTTTCATCGCCGGCTGGACATCCTGCGCCGCGTGGTGCAGTCCGCCTTCGGCTGGGTCACGCCCGCATGAATGCGCCCGCCCGGAACGCGCTCGTCGTAAGCGGCCTGCGCAAGTCCTATGCCGGGCGCGAGGTGGTGTGCGGCGTGGATCTCCAGGTTGCGCCGGGCGAGTGTTTCGGCCTGCTCGGTCCGAACGGCGCGGGCAAGACCACGACGATGAAGCTCTGCCTCGGCCTCGCGGATCCGGATGCCGGGCAGATCGAGCTGCTCGGTCATGCGGTTCCGGAAGAAGGCCGCGAGGCGCGCGCCGAGGTCGGCGTGGTGCCCCAGTTCGACAGCCTGGACCCGGATTTCACCGTCGCGGAAAACCTGGTGGTCTACGGGCGCTATTTCGGCCTGAACGATCGCGATATCCGCGCACGCATTCCCGAGCTGCTGGAGTTTTCCGGCCTCACGGGGCGCGCGGATGCACGCATCCAGACGCTCTCGGGCGGCATGAAGCGGCGCCTGACACTGGCCCGCGCGCTCGTCAACGATCCGCGCATGCTGTTTCTCGACGAGCCGACCACCGGACTCGATCCGCAGGCACGGCATCTCATCTGGGAGCGTCTGCGGCATCTGCTGCAGGAAGGCAAGACCCTGATTCTCACCACGCACTTCATGGAAGAGGCCGAGCGGCTCTGCACGCGCGTGGCGATCATGGACAACGGCCGCATCATTACCCAGGGCAGCCCGCGCGCGCTGATTGCGCAGCATGTCGAACCCCATGTGGTCGAGGTGCACGGCCCGGGCGTGGACAGCTGGGCCGAGCGCGGCAAGACACTCGCAGCGCGCGTCGAACGGGCCGGGGAAACCGTGTTCTGCTATGCCGCCGATCCCGCCCCGCTGCTCGCCGACCTGAAGGGCGAACCCGAACTCATCTACCTGCACCGCCCGGCGAACCTCGAGGACCTGTTCCTGAAGCTCACCGGCCGGGACCTGCGCGACTGATGCCGGAGAACGCCCTGTGAACGCCCGACTCTACCGACTGCCGGCACTCAGCCTGCGCGCAATCGCCGTCTGGCGTCGCAACTGGCTCGTCTGGCGCAAGCTTGCGGTGGCGTCCATGCTCGGCAACCTCGCCGATCCGCTGATCATGCTGTTCGGTCTCGGCTACGGTCTGGGCGCGGCGCTCGGCAACGTGGGCGGAACCTCCTACTTCGCCTTTCTCGCCTCCGGCATGGTGGCCTCCTCCACGATGTATGCGGCGACCTTCGAGTCGCTGTTCAGCGCGTTCTCGCGCATGCATATCCAGAAGACCTGGGAGGCGATCGTGAATGCGCCGATGCTGCTGGAGGACGTGCTCGCGGGCGAGTGGATCTGGGCGGCGACCAAGTCCTTTTCCGCGGGCGGCTGCATGCTGGTGGTGATCGGCCTCCTCGGTTACACGAGTTCGCTGCTTGCGCTCGCCGTGATTCCGGTGCTGCTGCTGATCGGGCTGGCGTTCGCGGCGATGGGGCTCGCGATGAACGCGCTCGCGACCGGCTACGACTTCTTCAGCTACTACATGACCCTTGTGCTGACGCCCATGCTGATGCTCTCGGGTGTGTTCTTCCCGTTCGAGAACCTGCCCCAGGCCGTGCAGATGATTTCGATGGCCCTGCCGCTTTATCACGGCGTGGCGCTGGTCCGGCCGCTGCTCGCAGGGGAGATCCCGCACGCGGCGCTCCTGCACCTCGCGGTGCTCGTGGCCTATGCGCTTGCGGCCTTCTACGTGGCGGTCGTGCTTACCCGCCGCCGGTTGCAGAAATGACGCGCGAAGGAGTTCGAGCATGCTGATCGTCAAGGCCCTGCACATCATCTTCGTGGTGACCTGGTTCGCCGGACTGTTCTATCTCCCGCGCCTCTTCGTCTATCACGCGAGCGCCGAGGACACGATTTCGAAGGAGCGCTTCAAGGTGATGGAGCGCAAGCTCTACTACGGCATCATGACGCCGGGCGGCGTGCTCAGCGTCGCGCTCGGCCTGTGGCTGTGGTTCGGCTGGGGCGTCACCGGCGGCTGGCTGCATGCGAAGGTCGCGCTCGTGGCGCTGCTCGTCGTCTATCACCTGTGGTGCGGCCAGCTGATGATCGCCTTCCGCGAGGACAGGAACACTCGCGGCCATGTCTGGTACCGCTGGTTCAACGAGATTCCGACCCTGCTGCTTTTCGTGATCGTGATTCTGGTCGTGGTGAAGCCATTCTGACCGCCGGGGGAGCCGCCGAGTCGTTTTTCGCGCCCTGCCCGCGCGGGCTCGAGCCACAACTCGAACACGAGCTCAAGGCGCTTCATGCCTCGGGCGTCAAGCTCGTTCCGGGCGGCGTGCAGTTCACGGGCGATCGGGAAACCTGCTATCGCGTGAACCTGTGGTCGCGCATCGCCTCGCGCATCCTGTGGAAGGTGGCCGAGTTCCCCTACCGTAGCGAACACGACATCTACAACGAAGTGAAGCGCCTGGACTGGCCGCGGCATTTCGAGGTGAAGCGCACGCTGCGCGTGTCGGTCACCGGGCAGAAGAGTCCGCTGAAGAGCCTGGAGTTCGCCACGCTGCGCATCAAGGACGCGATCTGCGACCGCTTCCGCGAGGCCCAGGGTATACGACCCAGCGTGGACCGCAGCGCACCGGATGTGCGGGTGCACGCCTTTCTCGATCCGTCGCGCGCGAGCGTCTATCTCGATACCTCGGGCGAGCCGCTCTTCAAGCGCAGCTGGCGCGACGACGAAGTGCAGGCGCCCCTGCGCGAGAACCTTGCGGCCGGCATCCTGATGCTCACCGGCTGGACACCGGACCAGGTGCTG
This sequence comes from uncultured Pseudomonadota bacterium, assembly GCA_903834835.1. Lineage (GTDB taxonomy): Bacteria > Pseudomonadota > Gammaproteobacteria > Burkholderiales > SG8-39 > CAILKO01. The sequence continues at coordinate 377,648 of CAILKO010000035.1, forward strand.
CTCGATCCGATGTGCGGTGGCGGGACGTTTCTCACCGAGGCGGCCGCGATGGCGCGCGGGCGGGCGCCGGGCGGCAAGCGCGAGTTCGGCTTCGAGAAGCTGCGCGGCTTCGACAGCGCGCTGTGGGAGAAGCTGCGGGCGAGCGCAACCCAGCTGCCCACCGAAGCGCGCACGCCGCTGCTCTATGGCAGCGACTCCGATCCGCGCGCGCTGCAGGCCGCGCGGCGCAACCTCGCCGCCGCCGGCGTCGAACGCTGGGTGAAGCTGGAACAGGTCGACGTGCTCGATCGGGAGGCGCCGGCCGCGAGCGGCGTGATGATCGCGAACCCGCCCTATGGCGAGCGGATCGGCTCCGAGGAAGCGCTCGCGGAGCTCTATCCGCTGCTCGGCAATGTCATGAAGACACGCTTCTCCAGCTGGAACTGCTTCCTCTTCACCGGGGACCTGCGCCTGCCGAAGCTCATCCGGCTCGAAGCCTCGCGCCGCATCCCGCTCTTCAACGGCCCCATCGAGTGCCGGCTGTACCAGTTCGAGATCGTCGCGGGCAGCCACCGGAAGAAGCGGGGGCCCCAGGAGGGGAAGGCGGAGTAGATAGTAACCAATATGTTACTATCTACTCTTGCCACAGGCGAAAAGACGGGTCAGCTGTTCAGGCGTGGCATTGCGTCACAGCCGGGTACGCCGTGCCTAGCGGGCTACTTCCCGTTCCAGAGCGCCAGCATCCGGTCCGCCGATGCCTGCCACTCGGCTTCATCCTCGTCCGTCATCGCCGGCAGCCGCGCACCCGTCAGTACGTCGCGGTAGTCGATCTTCGCGCATTTCACGAAGTAAGGCAGCCGGCTCAGCTTCCCGTCACTGACTTCCAGAATCGCGAGCTTCACGCGATCGACCTCGCGCTCGGGGGCTGCGTTGCCGTAGGCATCGACGATGCTGAGCGCGGCAGGGGCGCCGTCCGCACCGAAGAGCGCGGTAGCGAGGTTCACGACGTCTTCGCGGGTTACAGGCATGAGGACCCGGCGCAGCAAAGCGCGGGTTGCGGGGGTACTAGAGGAGCGACTCTCATGACCGCAGCGGATCCCTAGCGACTCACGCCCCGCGTGCAGGCCATGCGCTCGTCCATCAGGCGCCGGCCCTCGGCGCGCGAGGCCGCCTGCTCCTCGGCACTCAGGTTCCGCCCGCGGTAGCGCTTCTCGGATTCGTCCGAGCGCCGATTGTTCTCCGCGAGGCACGCGTCCACCTTCGCGGCCATCTCCGGCGTGACCGCCGGCCGGTTCGCCCGCCTGCACTCCTCATGCCGCTGCGCAACCGCCGCGAGCGCGGTGTGCATCTTCGTCGACCAGGCGATATAGGCCTCCTTGTCGTGCTTCGAAGGCGGCCGGGCGGAAAGTTCGCGTATCACCTGGGCCTGCTCCGCCTCGGCGCGCGTGTCGCAGATGCTTTGCGCGGCGGTGTGGAGCGGGATGAACGCGGCGAGCAGGGCGATCGTGCGAGAGCGGGTCATCTTTTTCTCCATGACGTGGTGGGGGTGTCCCCGGCGCCGGTGAGGGGTTCGTCCATGAATAGGGCGTGACGCGTTTGCTGTCGCGCGGCGGGGCGGCGGGTCAAGACGTGTCGCAATTTTCCTATTGTTGCGACACGTTCTGCGGACCTGTCGTCGATGACGACAGGTCGGGTCCACAGCAGGCAACCGCTGCCAAACTGCTCCCTGAGCGCTTCTCCACCCCGTTCAGCCACCGTCTTGAGTCTGCCTTCGCGGGTAATCCTTCGTCCGCTTCGAGAGCATAAACGGATGAACGTCCAGCGCTTGCGCTACATCCGCGTCTGGATCTCCGGGCGCAACGCCAACCTCACTGTCTGAATCTTGAACTCGACCGTATAGCGATGAACCTTGCTTGATCCGATCGATGCGGCCATGAAATAGCCTAAAGCGTTAGGCTGCGGTGTCCACATTCACGGATGAGGTTCTGCGTCCGCTCCAGCGAGGGGTTAGCCGTCATGCCGCTCAGGTGAAGTGTCTACGGGGCGACTCGCCGCATATGCTGTACTAGGCGGCTGAGACTGTCGTGCAGGGCCCTTGTCTGATTAATGGAAGTCAACACTCTGGAGAACTGAGAACCGTCGCTATAGAGCACATCGTATCTGTAGTGTTCGCCGGTATCGGAGTATGTAAACCGTGGTTCGCTGAGAAAGGCCGAAGCCTCATCCACTGTAAGAAAGACTTGTGGCTCAGACAGTTTTAGCGCTGATATCTTTATTTCCTGGGGAGTAGCGGTCAGTGCGCCCCGAACTCTGCTCTTAAAGCTGCTGAGTGTATTGCCGCCAATGATATCTAGAAGGTTGTCCTTGACTGCGTCTTCAAGTCTTCCAACAAAACGGCGTTCCAATTGACTAACTAAGGCTTTCTTTCGTTGTTCTGAGAGATTGTCATCGTAATCGACTGTCAATCCGGCCGAGGAAAAAGCCGATACTATGTTCTGCTTCGGTACAAACAAGAGTTCAACAGATCGCGAAAGTACGTAGTCGCGCGCCGGCTCAGTGAATTCGCCGCACGCCGCTATAGCCAGAAAGCGTGCAGTTGCATACGTCTGGCGCATTGGCAGGAGCTTATTAGTATCATCCCGCGCTTTATCCTTTGAATGACGCGCTCCGCTCCTCCAAAAGCTCTCAAAAAACGCGACTGGGAGCCCCTTCTGAGCTGGGCTCCCATCTAGCTCGAGCACGAAGTCGTAGTCGACTGCATTGCCGTCCTCATCTTGCCAGTTGAGCTTCCCACCTCGACAAGTTCTCTGAACGAGCCGATTGTCTAGAAATAGTTCGAGCTCCGTTGCAACTGAGCCGAGTGTTGGGAATACAACTCTGGTTTCCCACCAATCGCCAATGATTTGACCTAGTCGGTGACCGGCAGAACTTAGGCCGCCATTTCCTTCGCGACGGGTTGCCATTTCTTCTCCTCTGATACGCGTTGTTCGGCGACCTCCTTGATTCTTCTCGCAATGGCGCGAGCCAACAGAGGGGGCACAGCATTCCCGACCTGATCGTCCTGTGTGGTCCAACGTGCTTTCCGAGTTAAGTTCCCAAAGAACTGATAGTCATCGTCAAACGATTGCAGCCTCGCGGCCTCGCGGACTGTCGTTCCTCGCGGGATCAGGGGGTGTAACAGATCAGTCCTGTGGTTGCAGGTGACAGTCCGAGCAGGGCGCATACGGTGCAACTTGAAGACGTTCGTCTTCTTGGTGCGCAGTTCGAGCGGGATTTGCGAATTGTCGCCGCCTTCCGGAATAGCGGCATACCGGTCGATGATCGGTTGACTGTGTACCGTAGCGCGATGGTTGAAAAGGACTCCAGGAAAGCGCCGGCCACGGCGTTCCCGCTGGTAACCGTTTAGGTAGTCGCCCGAGTGAGGCATCTCTTCCGCCCCTTCGCCTTGTGCGATAACAGGTAAGTCTCCAAGGGCGTCCCAAACGGTGAGGTGAGGGTTCGTTTCGAAGAAACTAAGTTGTTCGAGCTGAGAACGAGTCGTGGACTGATGCGTAGGCTCGGGGAATAGGGCGTCTGAATGGTCGCGGGAGCCGAGAATAATGAATCTGGGGCGGGCCTGCGGTACGCCGAAATCGGCCGCATTTAGGACGCGGGCGGTGCAGTGATACCCTAACCGTTCAAACTCCTTTAGTACGGCTCTTACGACAGCGCCTCCCTGCATGCTTACCATCCCCGAAACATTCTCGAAAACCAAATATTCCGGCATTACCCCTTCAACGACCCTGACGAATTCTCGGAACAACTGGTTTCGGGGGTCGTCAGCAATCCGCGGTCCTGCGAGACTGAAACCTTGGCATGGTGGCCCTCCGCAGACCACCGTTGCGTCACCTCTGTGCAGATTCGAGATCTCTAGTATTTCGGACACCGACACGTTCTCTATTCCGCGAAGAATAAATGGTATCGAGGGGTGATTTGCACGAAAGGTCTTCGCGGCCATCTCGTCGTAGTCGCTGGCAACGGTTGATCGAAAGCCAGCCTGAGCGAAGCCCTCGGCCATGCCACCAGCCCCGGAAAAGAGATCTACAACCGTCAGATGGCTATTGATTTTCATAGTTCGTCACCGCAGAGGTGGTATGCGAGGTGAGTATAAGGGGCATGGGCTGTCGCTAAGCAGTGTTCGCGGTGCTAAAGCGCATTGTGGCCAAGGGCTGTGAGTCCTGCGCGCGGCGCTGTCATCGGAGAGCGTCTGATAGTGCGGGGGTGGTGCATAGACCTTGCTGCTAGGCCCGAGTGAGGGGTGTACATGACGCCTAACTCAAAGTAGACCCGATATTCGGGGCTCTGCAATACCCCGAAACTGAGGCCTAGTTCGGGCGGATTTGTCCCACACCCTTGATCCATCAACGTCGTCTACCGGCATCGGCTCCTGTTATCGCAAGGTGTATTGGCACCTTGCATCGCTGCTTCCACACCTCGCCCGTTGCCGGGCATCTGCCTCATTTTCTGCCGCAGTTCGCCCCTGCTTCGTCGCACCGCGCCCGATTCGGCTTGCACACTTCGTGGTTCCGACACCGACAGAACGGACGCCACCATGAACCGCCCCGCAATGCAGAAGGCCGCGCTGATTGCTTTGCTCGCCATTCTTCTCCTCATACCCGTTTCGATGATCAAGGACCTGATCGGCGAGCGGCAGGCGCGGCGCAATGATGCGGTGCAGGCGATTGCGCAGGGCTGGGGAGGTCGTCAGATGCTCTCCGGTCCGTATCTCGCGATTCCGTATGAGCGCGAGTGGACGGAGGTGGTGCGCGAGGTGAAGGAGGGGAAGACGAACGAGCGGCGCACGGAGCGGAAGGAGGCGCTGGTACTGCGTATTCCGGCCGATACGGTAGCGTGGTCGGTCGAAGCGGCGACGAGCGTAAGGTCGCGCGGAATCTATGAGGCGCGGCTCTACAGTTCGCGCGTGACGGTACGCGGGACGATCACGATTCCCGCGCTGTACGGGCTGACCGAGGGCGGGAGCCGGTACCGACCCTGGGTGCCGAGGCTGGTGATGGGGGTTGCAGACCCGCGCGGGATCCGCAGTGTGACGGGGCTGGGCTTCGGGGACATGAAGGCTGATTTCCGGCCGGGGTCGAGCGACGCGGCGGTGGCAAGCGGTGTACATGCGGCGCTGCCGGATTACTCGGCTGCGGAACAGCACACGGTGGCGTTCTCTTATTCGTTTGATCTCGCAGGGTCGGAGGCCTTGTCGATTTCGCCGCTCGCGCGCAGCACGACGGTGCAGATGCAGAGCGACTGGCGGCATCCGTCTTTTCAAGGAACATTCCTGCCTGCCCGGCATGCGGTGCGCCCGGATGGCTTCTCGGCCGAATGGCAGGTATCGCAGTACGCGAGCCAGGGCGCCGCACGGCTTGCGGGCTGCAAGAGCCACGAACCCTGCGCCGCGATCAACGCCCAGGAACTCGGCGTATCCTTCATCGAGCCGGTCGGGGTCTACCAGATGCTGGAGCGCGCCTCGAAGTACGGGTTCCTGTTCATCGGGCTCGTGTTCGCCGCGTTCCTTCTTTTCGAATTGCTGCGCCAGCTTGCGATCCACCCGCTTCAGTACCTCATGGTGGGGCTCGCGCTCGCGATCTTCTTTCTGCTGCTGACCGCGCTCTCCGAGCACGTCTCGTTCGGCGCTGCCTATGCGATTGCCGCGCTGGGCTGCGTCGGCCTCATCACCACCTACCTCGTGCGCGCGATACGCGATGCGTGCGCGGGACTTGCCTTTGGCGGCGCGCTGGCTGTGCTCTACGCCGTGCTCTACGTACTGCTCAAGGCGGAGGACTATTCGCTGCTCGGCGGTTCTACGCTTCTCTTCCTGCTGCTCGCCGTTGCGATGATCGCGACCCGCCGGGTCGACTGGTACCGGCTGAGTGCCGGCCGGGGGGAGGAAGCTCGGCCGACCGCCGTTCCGTGATTGATCGGCTGGATCCGGGCAGCCCTGGAGCGAAAACCCGGATAGATAGTAACATTTTAGTTACTATCTATCCGGCTTCATGCCAGTACACGACCCTCTCGGGCTGCGCGACCTACACGATATTCAGGTGCTCGATGCCCTTGTTCAGGTCGCGATCCTTGGCGTCCTTGCCCTGCAGCTTGATCGCGAGACGGACTTCGTTGGTCGAATCCGCAAATCGCAGCGCGTCTTCGTAGCTGATGCGGTCGGCCTCGTACAGGTCGAACAGCGCCTGGTCAAAGGTCTGCATGCCGAGTTCGCGCGACTTCTTCATGATTTCCTTGATGCCGTGGATCTCGCCCTTGAAGATGAGATCGGAGATGAGGGGTGAGTTGAGCAGGATCTCGACCGCGGCGGCCCGGCCCTTGCCTTCCTTCAGCGGGATCAGCCGCTGCGAGATCACCGCCTTGAGGTTGAGCGACAGATCCATCAGCAGCTGCGCGCGGCGCGCTTCAGGGAAGAAGTTGATGATCCGGTCCATCGCCTGGTTGGAGTTGTTCGCGTGCAGCGTGCCGAGCGCGAGGTGGCCGGTTTCAGCAAAGGCGATGGCGTGCTCCATGACCTCCATGTCGCGGATTTCACCGATCAGGATGACATCCGGCGCCTGACGCAGCGTGTTCTTCAGCGCCGACTCCCAGCTGTCCGTATCGACGCCGACCTCGCGCTGGGTGATGAGGCAGTTCCTGTGCGGGTGCACGTATTCGACCGGATCCTCGATGGTGATGATGTGCCCGTACGAAGTCTCGTTGCGAAAACCGATCATGCCCGCGAGCGTGGTCGACTTGCCCGAACCGGTGCCGCCCACCACGAGCACGAGGCCGCGCTTGTTCATGATGACGTCCTTCAGCACCGGCGGCACTTTCAGGTCGTCGAGATTCGGAATCGCGGTCGTGATCACACGCATCACCGCGCCGACCTGACCCATCTGCACGAAACAGTTCACGCGGAACCGGCCGATGCCCTGCGGGTTGATCGCGAAGTTGCATTCCTTCTTCGCTTCGAACTCGGCGGCCTGCTTGTCGTTCATCACGGCGCGGATCAGCGTGGCGGTGTGCTGGCCGGAGAGCGCGGTCTGCGAGACCGGGGTCATCTTGCTGTCGATCTTCATTGCCGGCGGAAAGCCGGCCGTGAGGAAGAGGTCTGAACCCTTCTTCGCGACCAGCGCGCGCAGCAGGTCGTAGATGAATTTGGTTGCCTGTTCCTGTTCCATTCGTGCCTCCGGGGTGCTGCGTTGCGATGCGATGCCGGGAACCGGTCTGCCGGTTCCCCTGGCCTTCAGCCGACGAAGTTGTCCTTGTTCGCCGCCTTGCTGCGCGCTTCCGCCATCGAGATGACGTTGCGCTGTACGAGTTCCTGCAGGTTCTGGTCCAGGGTCTGCATGCCGAGCGAGCGACCGGTCTGGATTGCGGAATACATCTGCGCGATCTTGTTCTCCCGGATCAGGTTGCGGATCGCAGGCGTGCCGATCATGATCTCATGCGCCGCCACCCGGCCGGTGCCATCTTTGGTCTTCAGCAGGGTCTGGGAGATGATGGCGCGGATGGATTCCGAAAGCATCGAGCGGACCATTTCCTTCTCGGCCGCCGGGAACACGTCGACGATACGGTCGATGGTCTTGGCTGCGGAACTCGTGTGCAGCGTGCCGAACACAAGGTGGCCGGTCTCCGCGCCCGAGAGCGCGAGGCGGATGGTTTCAAGGTCGCGCATCTCGCCCACCAGGATGACGTCCGGATCCTCCCGCAGCGCGCTGCGCAGCGCGTTCGAGAATGACAGCGTATGCGGCCCGACCTCGCGCTGGTTGATCAGGCATTTCTTGGATTCGTGCACGAATTCGATCGGATCCTCGATCGTGAGGATGTGGCCGTACTCTTCCTCGTTCTTGTGGTTCACCATCGCGGCGAGCGTGGTGCTCTTGCCCGAACCGGTCGGGCCGGTGACGAGCACGATGCCGCGCGGCTGGTCGGCGATGTCCTTGAAGCTCTTCGGCGCCTTCAGATCCTCGAGCGACAGGATCTTGGAGGGAATCGTACGCATCACCGCGGCCGCGCCGCGCTGCTGCACGAAGGCATTCACGCGGAAACGCGCGAGGTTCGGCACCGCGAACGAAAAGTCGCACTCGAGGTTTTCCTCGTAGAACTTGCGCTGACCGTCGTTCATGATGTCGTAGATCATCCCGTGCACTTCCTTGTGCTCCATCGGCGGGACGTTGATGCGGCGGATGTCCCCGTGCACGCGGATCATCGGCGGCAGTCCGGAGGAAAGATGCAGGTCGGACGCCTTGTTCTTGACGACGAAGGCGAGCAGTTCGGTGAGATCCATTACAATTCTCCAGGTCAGCACGGCGCTTGCTTCCGGCGTTGCAAAACCGGTTTTGCGGCAGCCATTTGCCGCGCGGGTCGACGACCGCCGTACCCGCCCGGACGCCCCGAGCCGAGGGCCATCCGGATGCCGTGCTGTTTCTTGTTTGTGGCGTAAAAAATTATGACAACGATCGGCGAGGGATTGCAAGCTGTTCGTGCTCGCATTGTCCGGGCCGCGCAGGCTGCGCAGCGCGATCCGGAGGCCGTGCGCCTGCTCGCGGTCTCCAAGACCCAGCCCGCCGAGCGGGTGCTCGAGGCCTGGCGACTCGGCCAGCGTGCTTTCGGCGAGAACTACGTCCAGGAGGCCATCGACAAGATGGACCGCCTCACGCTACTCACGGGCAACGGCCCGGCATCAGATGCCATTGAATGGCATCTGATCGGCCCGCTGCAATCGAACAAGACACGCCAGGCGGCCGAGCGCTTCGCCTGGATACACACGGTAGATCGGGAAAAGATCGCGCGCCGACTGTCCGAGCAGCGTCCGGCGGGGCTGCCGCCCCTCAATATCCTGCTGCAGGTGAACATTTCGGGGGAAGCCACAAAGGCGGGTGTCGCGCCGGACGAGGCGCCGGCGCTCGCGCACGCGCTTGCGACGCTGCCGGGGCTGCGGCTGCGCGGCCTGATGGCGATCCCCGAACCGACGCCGGATACGACGACCCAGCGCGCCCGGTTCGCGGCGGTGCGGATCCTTTTCGAGACCATCGCCGCGAGCGGCCTCGCGCTCGACACGCTCTCCATGGGCATGAGCGCAGACCTGGACTCGGCGGTGGCCGAAGGTTCGACCCTGGTTCGCATCGGCACGGCGATCTTCGGCGAACGCAATCAGACCCAATCAGACCCAGGAGGGCTGCAATGAAAATCTGTTTTCTGGGTGGCGGCAACATGGCGAGCGCGCTGATCGGCGGGCTGATCGCGCGCGGCACCGATGCGGCTGCAGTCTCCGCTATCGAACTGAACCCCGCAGCAGGCGAGCGTCTGGCGCAGAAATTCTCGATCCATGTGGCGACGGGGCCCGAGGATGCCTGCGTCGCCGAATGCGACACCCTGGTGCTGGCGGTCAAGCCGCAGGACCTGCGCGCCGCACTCGCAGCGTTCGCCGCCCGGATTTCCGGCAAGCTCGTCATCAGCATCGCGGCCGGCGTCGGGCTGGAGTCGATATCGCGCTGGCTCGGCGGACATCGCAATATCGTGCGCGCGATGCCGAACACGCCGGCTCTGATCGGCGCCGGCATCAGCGGCCTGTACGCCGCACCGGAAGTTTCCCCCGAGGCACGCGCACGCGCCGAGCGCATTCTGGGCGCAGCAGGCGAGGTCGTCTGGGTGGCGGAGGAAGCCCTGCTCGATCCGGTCACCGCGCTCTCGGGCAGCGGCCCGGCCTATGTGTTCTGGTTCATCGAGCAACTCGCGGCCTCCGGCACGAAACTCGGCCTCGCCCCCGAAGCAGCGCAACGCCTCGCACTTGCCACCGTCCTGGGCGCGGCAAAACTGGCGGCGCAAAGCGACGAGCCGCCCGCGCTGCTGCGCGAGCGCGTCACCTCCAAGGGAGGGACGACCGAGGCGGCGCTCAAGGTCTTTGCCGAGGAAGACATGGCCGGGCGGCTCGAGCGCGCGCTGCGCGCCGCGAGCGCGCGCGGCGCCGAACTCGGCAAGCTGCTCGCCGAGCAGGACTGATCCTCGCATCCCGGCCACCGGAGAACGCCCCCATGCTCGTCCAGATTGCCGAATTCCTGTTGGATACGCTGACGGCGTTTTTCGTGTTTCTGTTGCTCGCGCGCTTCCACATGCAATGGCTGCGCGTGTCGTTTCGCAACCAGCTCGGCGAATTCATCGTGCGCACCACGAACTGGATCGTGCGACCCGCTCGCAAGATCATCCCCTCGCTGTTCGGATTGGACCTTGCGTCCTGGAGCGCGTGCTGGCTGCTGCAGGGGCTCGGCCTGCTGTGCATCTATCTGCTGCGCGGCTGGAATTTCGGCTCGGCGCCCGGCATCGCGACGGCGCTGCTCGCCGCGCTGTCGTTCGCGGATCTCATCCGCTACAGTCTCTACCTGCTCGGCTTCGCGCTGCTCATGCAGGCCGTGCTGTCCTGGGTGAATCCCCACGCGCCGCTCGCGCCCGTGTTTGAGTCCTTCACCCGATCGTTTCTCAGACCGATCCGACGCGTCATCCCGCCGATCGCCAACGTCGACCTCTCGCCGCTGGTGCTGCTGATCGTGGTGCAAGTGCTGCTCCTGCCGGTCGCGCACCTGCGCGGTCTGCTCACCGGGCTCCTGTGACCGGCGCACCCTGGTACCGCCCCGCGGGCAGCGGGTTCACGATCGATGTCCACGTTCAGCCCGGCGCGGCGCGCACGGCCGCCGCGGGCCTGCACGGGGAGCGGATCAAGCTCCGTCTTGCTGCGCGTCCGGTCGAAGGCGCGGCGAACGAAGCGCTCATCGCGTTCATTGCCGAATGCCTCGGGCTGCCGAAGCGCAGCGTCGCAATCACGAGCGGCGAACATTCACGCTCGAAGCGTGTCGCGATAACGGGTTGTGCATACGAGGCGACGGAAGTTCTGAGACGCCTGGGCGCCTGAAGCCTCGCATCGCTCAGGGCACCGATCCCGCGGGGATAAGCGCGCGGTTGAAACTCTCGAAACTGGTGTCGCGCAGGAACGCGAGCGCGCAGCCTACGTACCGATCCCCGCCTTCCGGGGGCAGCGGGCAACGCGCCTGCTCGATGCTGGTCCGCGATGGAAGCGGCGCATCCGTGCCGGGCAGCGCATGGCGGCGATCTGCCTCGCGTCGCGGTGCGCGTGCATCGGGCGCCCTGGGGGCAAGGAGTTCGATGTCCGGGCTGATTCCCGTTCGCTGCACCGAGCGACCGCCCGGCGTGTAGTAGATCGCCGTGGTGAGCCGCAGCGCACCGAGATTCTCGCCTAGCGGCACGACGCTCTGCACGCTGCCCTTGCCGAAGCTGCGCTGACCCATGACGATCGCGCGACCATTGTCCTGCAGGGCACCCGCGACGAGTTCGGAGGCCGAGGCCGATGCGCCATCAAGCAGCACCACCATCGGAATGCCCGGCAGGCGCTCGGCGCTGTCGGCGATCCATCGACGCGAGTTGCCCGCGATGCGCCCCCGCATCGATACGATTTCACCCTGAGAGAGGAAGGTATCGGCAAGCGCGACAGCCTCGTTTACCGTGCCGCCCGGGTTGCCGCGCAGATCAAGGACGATGCCCGTCGGCCGCCGGACCGCGCTCGCATCGTCGATGGCCTTGTCGAGCTGCGGCTTCAGGTGACCGGCGAAGCGCAGCAGGCGCAGCACGAGCGCATCGCCGGCGAACGACCAGCGCAGCAGTCGGGGCTGGATGATCTCGCGCTGCAGCCGGAGCGCCGCCTCGGAGTAGGCGCCGTTCTGTCCCGGCCGACGGACGAAGAGCGTGATCTGTGTGCCCGGTTCGCCGCGCATGCGCGCGCTCGCATCGGCGAGCGCCATGCCGGTGGTCGGCGTGTCGTCGAGCCGCAGGATCAGGTCGCCCGCGCGCAGTCCGGCCTTTGCGGCGGGCGAGTCGTCGATCACGCCCGTCACCCGCACCACGCCGCTGAACTGGTCGATCTCCAGACCCAGGCCCGCGAACACGCCTGCCACCGTATTGCGGAATTCCTTCAGCTCGTCCGGATCCAGCACCGCGGAATAGGGATCGAGCGTGGAAAGCGCCGCGTTCGCCACGCGCTTGTAGAGCACCGCCGGGCGTGACTCGTTGCCGCGCGACTCGATTGCTTTCGTACCCGCCTCGACGAGCGGCGCAGGATCTATTTCGAGGGCGTAGTTGGCGCGCACGCGCTGCATGACCCTGTACAGCAAGGAACGATAAACCTCCGCATCCGGTCCGGGCGGTACCGCGCGGTCGTAGGCCTCGACAAGCGCTGCGAACGGATCGGGGGTTGCACCCGGTTCGGCTGCCGTTGCGGGTAGCGCGATGGCGAGCAGCACCACCGGCACTCGCAGCCATCGACGCAGAGCCTTTGGTAAAGCGCGCATGCGCCGAGGGTATAGGAGGTGGAGCCGACCGGCAAACCGTAAGTCCGGAGGACGTCGGCTCGCCGGCGGCACGCAACGCCGGCCTAGGCGGCGACCTTCCCGGGCTCGTGGAAGAACTGCTCGTCTTCAGTCGAGCCCTGCAAGGCCTTGGTCGACGCTGTCCCACCCGAGACCACCTGGGTGATTTCGTCGAAGTAGCTCGTGCCGACCTCGCGCTGATGCTTGACCGCGGTAAAGCCCCGGGCGGCCGCGGCGAACTCCTTTTCCTGCAGTTCGACGAAGGCGCTCATGTTCTGTCGCGCATAGCCGTGCGCGAGTTCGAACATCGAGTAATTCAGTGAGTGGAAACCCGCCAGGGTGATGAACTGGAACTTGTAGCCCATGGCGCCGAGTTCGCGCTGGAACTTCGCGATCGTCGCGTCATCCAGGTTGCGCTTCCAGTTGAAGGAGGGCGAGCAGTTGTAGGCGAGCATCTTGCCCGGATACGCCTGCTGCACCGCCTCCGCAAACCTGCGCGCGAAGGCGAGATCGGGCGTGCCGGTTTCGCACCACACCATGTCGGCATAGGCTGCATAGGCCACGCCGCGCGAGATCGCCTGCTCGATGCCGTTGTTCACGCGATAAAAGCCCTCGGCGGTGCGCTCGCCGGTAAGAAAGGCCTGATCGGCTGGATCGATGTCCGAGGTGAGCAGATTCGCGGCTTCCGCGTCGGTACGCGCGAGCAGGACGGTCAGTGCCCCGGCGACGTCCGCAGCGAGCCGCGCGGCGATCAGCTTCTGCACCGCTTCCTGGGTGGGAACAAGCACCTTGCCGCCCATGTGGCCGCATTTCTTGGCGGAGGCGAGCTGGTCCTCGTAGTGCACGCCGGCCGCCCCCGCCTCGATCATCGAGCGCATGAGTTCATAGGCATTCAGCACGCCGCCGAAACCCGCTTCGGCATCGGCGACGATCGGCACGAAGTAGTCCGTGTCGCCGCTTCCTTCCATCCACTGGATCTGGTCGGCGCGGGCGAAGGCGTTGTTGATCCGGCGCACCACCGTCGGCACCGACGATACGGCGTAGAGCGACTGGTCCGGGTACATGCTGAGCGAGTCGTTTGCATCGGCCGCGACCTGCCAGCCGGAGAGGTAGATCGCCTCCAGGCCGGCCTTCACCTGCTGCATGGCCTGATTGCCCGTCAGCGCGCCGAGCGCATTCACGAAGGGCTTCTCGTTCACCGATTTCCAAAGGCGTTCCGCACCGCGACGCGCAAGCGTGTGTTCAACCCTTACGCTACCTCGCAGGCGCACGACGTCCTCTGCACTGTAGCCGCGCTTGATTCCGCGCCAGCGCGGATTCTGGTCCCAGTCCTGCTGGAGGGAGGCAATTTCCTGGTTTCGGTTCATCGTGAGGTTCCTGGCTCAGAGTTGGGGGGGTGTGCACGACAGGCGTCGGCCCAAGATCGGCGCACAGTCGGCAGAATTATTGTGCGCCGCAATATTTTCTCTGACTAGGCCCGATGGGTAAAAATTCGCGAAAATTTCGCCTTGATCGGGGTAAGAATTACAAAAGTAGAGCGTTTAAGTCGGGAATATGTTGCAATGCAGCAACATGGCGCCGCCGCGATGCCTTGCCGACCCGCTCAGGTCTGGACGAGCTTGCGGTGCCGCTGCACACTCATCAGGATTCCGATCCCGACGAACAGCGTGGCGAGGGACGTTCCGCCGTAGGAGATGAAGGGCAGCGGCACGCCGACCACCGGAAGAATGCCGCACACCATGCCGATGTTCACGAACGCGTAGGTGAAGAACATCATGGTGACCGCGCCGGCCAGCAGCCGCGCGAAGAAAGTCGGCGCATTCGCGGTAATCATCAGGCCGCGCCCGATGAGCAGCGCATAGAGCACGAACAACACCATGTTGCCGAGCAGCCCGAATTCCTCGGCGAACACGGCAAAGATGAAGTCTGTATGGCGCTCAGGGATGAACTCGAGGTGCGCCTGGGTACCGTTCAGCCAACCCTTGCCCGCTAACCCGCCCGAACCTACGGCGATGGTCGACTGAATGATGTGGTAGCCCGAGCCGAGCGGATCCTGGGTCGGATCGAGCAGCGTGAGGATGCGCCTTCTCTGGTAGTCGTGCAGCACCCCCCAGAGCGGCGGCAGGCTCGCGAGCCCGGCCAGCGCAACGCCCAGCAGAGCCTTCCAGCTGATTCCCGCGAAGAAGATGACCCAGCCACCCGCTGCGGCCACCAGCAGCGCAGTGCCCAGATCCGGCTGGCGAGCGATCAGCAGCACGGGAACCACCAGCAGCAGGGATGCGAGTGCGAAATCGCGCAGACGCAGGGTGGCCTCGTATTTGTGGAAGAACCAGGCCAGCATCATCGGCATTGCGATCTTCATCATTTCCGATGGCTGGATGCGCGTCACGCCGACATGCAGCCAGCGCCGCGCGCCGTTCGCAACATCGCCGAACAGCGCCACTGCGACGAGGAAAAGAATGCCGAGGATATAGGCCGGCACCGCCAGCCGCATCAGCGTCTGCGGCGGGATGCGTGCCGCGATCCACATGCCGAGCGCTGCGACCGCAAGGTTCACAAGCTGCGCCTGCATCCGGGCCGGGCTGTCGTAGCTTGCCGAGTAGAGCGTGACCAGGCCCGCCGCGATCAGCATGAGCACCACCCAGAGCAGCGGACGGTCCATGCTGCCGCCCAGGCTTTCCACAACGCGGCGCGGATGCAGGCGAGCGCTCAGGTCCATGCGACCTCCCCGATGACGACAGCTCGCATCAATCGCCCTCCCGGTCCGGGTCGCTCGCCGCATCGGTCGGGACAGCCTCTGCGGATTTCTGGCCGAGCAGGTAGTAATCGAGCACGGCGCGCGCGATCGGCGCGGCGGCGCGTGCGCCGAAGCCCGCGTTCTCCACCAGCACCGCGAGGGCGATGCGCGGCGTCTCGACCGGTGCGAAGGCGATGAACAGGGAATGGTCACGGAAACGCTCGGCCACGCGCGACTCGACGTACTTCTCGCCCTGCTTCATGCCGATTACCTGTGCGGTGCCCGTCTTGCCGCCGCTCGTGTACTGCGCGCCCTGAAAGGCGCGCGCGCCGGTACCCTCCGTATTGACGCCCGCCATCGCGCGCTTCACGAACTCGATATGCTGCGCCCCGAGTTCGATGCGCCGGACCAGCTGCGGCTCGTAGTACTTGCGCTCCCCGCTGCGCAGGTTGTCCACGTGGTCCACAAGACGCGGGCGGAACATCGCGCCATTGTTGGCGAGGGTCGCGACCGCGACGGCGAGTTGCACCGGCGTATAGGCGTTGTAACCCTGACCGATGCCGATCGAGATCGTCTCCCCCGGATACCAGCGCTGCTGCTCCGGACGGCGAAAGCGCTTCACCTTCCATTCCGGCGAGGGCAGCACGCCGAGCGCCTCGCCCTGCAGATCGATCCCCGTCCGCTGCCCGAAGCCGAACTGCTTCATGAACGCGGCGATAGCATCGATGCCCATGTCGTTGGCGAGCTGGTAATAGTAGGTGTCGGAGGACACGACAATCGATTTGTAGAGATCGACGCTGCCGTTGCCGCCCTTTTTCGAGTCCCGGAACTGGCGCCCGCCGAACATGTAGTAGCCGGGATCCTGGATGGTGTAGGAGGGCGTGCGCTTGCCGAGCTCGAGCGCGGCGAGCGCCATGAACGGTTTGAAGGTCGAGCCCGGCGGATAGACGCCGGAGATCGCGCGATTGTTCAGCGGGCGATCCGGAGAACTGTTCAGCTCCGTCCAGTTCTGCGGGTCGATGCCTTCGACGAAAAGATTCGGATCGAAGCCGGGCTTGGAGACGAAGGCAAGGACCGCACCGGTCGCCGGCTCGATCGCGAGCAGCGCGCCGCGACGGTCGGCGAATGCCTTCTCGACGATCTCCTGCAGCCGGATATCGATGCTCAGCGTGAGATTGTTGCCGGCGCGCGGCGCTGTGCGCGAGAGCGTGCGAATGCTGCGGCCATTGGCGTCGATCTCGACCTGCTCGAAACCGGTGGTGCCGTGCAGTTCCTCCTGATAGTTCGCCTCTACGCCGCTCTTGCCGATGAAATCCGTACCGCGATAGTTCGCCGCGACGCCTTCATCCTCGAGCCGGTCTTCATCAGCCTCGTTGATGCGCCCGATGTAGCCGATCACATGGGCGGCAAGATCGCCATACGGGTACTGGCGGAACAGGCGCGCCTTGATCTCCACACCCGGAAAGCGGTAGCGGTGTGCGGCGAAACGTGCGACCTCCTCGTCGCTGAGCCGGGTCCTGACGGGCAGACTGTCCGCACCGCGCACCTCCGCCATGAGCTTGCGAAATCGCGCGCGGTCGCGCGGCTGTATGTCGACGATCTTCGCCAGCTCGTCGATGGTGCGTTCCAGATCGCCCACCTTGCGCGGGAAAATCTCCAGCGTGTAGGCCGAATAGTTGCGTGCGAGCACGACGCCGTTGCGATCGAGAATCTGCCCGCGGTTCGGCGCGATGGGCACGATCGAGATCCGGTTGTCCTCGGCCTTGGTGTGATAGTAGTCGTGCTGGATGACCTGCAGGTAGACGAGACGCGCGAACAGCAACGCAAACGCGACGAGCACCGCTGCGCCCGCGATGCCGACGCGGAACTGAAAGCGCTGCAGCTCGCGCTCGCTGTCGCGGAATTCCGTACTCACGCGCTGTCCCCCGGCCGCGGATGGTTCACGCGCGTCAGCCGGGAATTCATAGCGGCCGCGTTTCGTCGATGTCCACCGGACGCCGCTGCGGCATCAGGAGGAGGGCGGTGATCACCGGCCAGAGCAGTGCGCCGAGCAGCGGTCCGACGAACACCGCCCAGCCCGGAAATGCCGCACCGGCCATCATGCGCACGAACAGGGAAACGGCCTCGCACAACAGCAGCAGCGCGGCCACGTGCAGCGCCTGCTGACCGATGCCGAACCACAGTACCCGGCGCGAGAGCGTGATCGCGATAAAGGCAAGGATCGAATACGAGAGCGCGTGCTGGCCGAGCAGCGCACCGTTCGCGGTATCCATCACGAGGCCGAGCGCCCAGGCCGCGCCCAATCCGACCATGCGCGGCTGCCGGATGCACCAGAAGGCAATCACGAGGGCGACGAAATCCGGTACGTAGCGCAGGTCCCACCAGGGAAGAAGCTCGAGCACGAGCGCGACGGCGAACGAGATCAGTATCGTCGAGACACGGGCAGGCAGCAGAATGCGCTGGACCATGGGTTCAGTCCTTGCGCCGATTGCGCCGCGGTGCGTCGCGACGTTCATTGCCGCTGCCGGCCTCGGTCGGCAGCGGCGGCAGATTCGAGTCCGGCGAGAGCAGCAGCACATGCCTGCCGCGCGCGATACCCGCCACCGGCTCGCACAGGATGCGCGCGAAGGATTGCGCCGCATCGCGCTCGATCTTCAGAACCGTGCCCACCGCGAGTCCTGCCGGATAGACGCCGTCGATGCCCGAGGTGACGAGCCGGTCGCCGTTCTGGATCTCCGCGTTCGCGGCCATGAAGCGCAGTTCCAGCGTGCCGGCAGTGCCGCCGCCAAAGGCGACCGCGCGCAGGCCGTTCCTCAGCACCTGAACCGGGATCGCCTGATCCTTGTCCGTGAGCAGGGTCACCTCCGCGATCATCGGATGCACACGCGTCACCTGGCCGACCACGCCGGTATCGTCGACCACCGGACTGCCCGGCAACACCCCCTGGGTCTGCCCCTTGTCGACAAACACCTTCTGGCTGAACGGGTCTCGGCTCGCGTAGACGATCTCGGCGGGCGTCTTGCGACGCTCGAGTGTTTCGGCCGCGCTCATCAGGCGGCGCATTCTGATTGCATCGGCCGCGCCGGACTCGGAACGCTGCAGATCGTATTGCGCGGCGAGCAACCGGGATTTCAGCTGCGTGTTCTGCTCGCGCAGCGCCGACTGGCTTGTGAAGTATTCAGCGACCGAGGCCGCAAGCTCGACCGGAGCGAGCGCCGCCCGTTGCAGCGGATAGGTGACGAAGGCGACGATGCTGCGCAGGCCGTCGACATAGCGAAAACGCGCGTCCAGCACCAGCAGCGTGACCGACAGCGAGGCGAAGAAAACCAGACGCACAAGGGGCGCCGGTCCCCGCTTGAAAAATGGCGGCGGAGAGTGCTCCATGCGATTGCCGCTCCCGCCGTCAGCGGGCGCGGCGCGCGATCACCGCATTCCCGCCCGCGCGCCTCACTCGTTGGTGAAGATGGGCCCGAAGTGCTCGACCTTCTCGAGCGCCTTGCCCGAACCGCGGACCACGCAGGTGAGCGGGTCGTCGGCCACGATCACCGGCAGGCCCGTCTCCTCCATCAGCAGTCGATCGAGATCGCGCAGCAGCGCACCGCCTCCGGTGAGCACCATGCCCTTCTCGGCGATATCCGCGCCGAGTTCCGGCGGTGTCTGCTCGAGGGCGGATTTCACCGCGGACACGATCTGGTTGAGCGGTTCGGTGAGCGCCTCGAGAATCTCGTTCGAGCTGATCGTGAAGCTGCGCGGGATGCCTTCGGCGAGATTGCGGCCCTTCACTTCCAGCTCGCGCACCTCGCTGCCGGGAAAGGCGGAGCCGATCTGCTTCTTGATGAGCTCGGCGGTGGTCTCGCCGATCAGCATGCCGTAGTTGCGGCGGATGTAGTTGATGATCGCCTCGTCGAACTTGTCGCCGCCGACACGCACGCTGCCGGAATAGACCATGCCGCCCAGCGAAATCACACCGACTTCCGTCGTGCCGCCGCCGACGTCCACCACCATGGAACCGGTCGCTTCGGCCACCGGCATGTCGGCGCCGATCGCCGCTGCCATCGGCTCCTCGATCAGATAGACCTGACCTGCGCCCGCGCCGATCGCGCTCTCGCGTATCGCGCGCCGCTCGACCTGGGTCGAGCCGCAGGGCACGCAGATGATGATGCGCGGACTCGGCGAGAACAGCTTGTTGTCGTGCACCTTCTTGATGAACTGCTTGAGCATCTGCTCGGTCACGGTGAAATCGGCGATGACGCCGTCTTTCATCGGCCGGATCGCCGTGATGTTTCCGGGCGTCTTGCCCAGCATCTGTTTTGCTTCCTTGCCGACCGCCTGGATGGTCTTCTTGCCGCTGGGTCCGCCTTCCTGGCGGATCGCGACAACCGAAGGCTCGTCCAGCACGATGCCCTTGCCGCGCACGTAGATCAGCGTGTTCGCGGTGCCGAGGTCAATTGCAAGGTCATTGGAAAAATAGCTGCGCAGAAATCCGAACATGGATGAGATGAGCCTCTTTAATATTCCGTAAATTCAGGCACTAAGACCAGAACAGCGGGCTTTGTCACCAGCCTTCGTATGATACCCTAAGGCTGCTCCGCGAAATAGCGCAGAGCGTGTTCCTTCAGCCTCTTTCCGCTCCGGATTTTCCGATCGACCCATGTCGCTAAGCCACGACGATGTGGCGCGCATCGCGCGCCTCGCAAGAATTGACATCCCGGCCGCAGAGACCGGGGAAGTCCTGCAGCAGCTGAACCGCGTGCTCGGGCTGGTGGACGAGTTGCGCGCGGTCGACACGACCGGCGTCGAGCCGATGGCCCACGCGCTCGATGCGCGCGGCGGCATGGCCCAGCGCCTGCGCCCGGACGAGGCGACGGAGCCCGACCGGCGGGAGGCCTACCAGGCCGTCGCGCCCGAGGTGGCCGACGGCCTCTATCTCGTTCCCCGGGTGCTCGAATAGCCGTGTACCAGGGCAGTCCCGTCACTATGCCTCCGACGCAGATCCAAGCACACGCATGCTGAACGCCACTGTCGCACAACTCGCCCGGGCCCTGGGCCGCAGAGAGATTTCAAGCGTGGAACTCGCACGCCTGTTCCTTGCGCGCACGCAGGCCCTGAATGCCGGGCTGAATGCCTTCATCACGATCGATCCGGATCGCGCGCTCGCCGATGCACGCGCGGCCGACGCGCGGATTGCAAGCGGCGAACGCGGCCCGCTGCTGGGTATCCCGCTTGCCCACAAGGACATCTTCTGCACGCGCGGCATGCTCACGAGCTGCGGCTCGCGGATGCTGTCGAATTTCGTCAGCCCGTATGACGCGGGTGTCGTCGAGCGCATGGCCCGGGCCGGGACGGTGCTGCTCGGCAAGACAAACATGGACGAATTCGCGATGGGTTCGTCCAACGAAAGCTCCTGGTACGGTCCGGCACGCAACCCCTGGGATCTCGCCCGCGTGCCGGGAGGCTCCTCGGGGGGCTCCGCGGCGGCCGTTGCGGCCCGCATGGTGCCTGCTGCGACCGGCACGGATACCGGTGGCTCGATCCGCCAGCCCGCGGCACTCACCGGCGTGTGCGGCCTGAAGCCGACCTACGGCACGGTCTCGCGCTACGGCATGATCGCCTACGCGTCCTCCCTCGACCAGGGCGGCCCCTTCGGCAAATCAGCAGAGGACCTCGCAATCCTGATGAACGCGATGGCCGGCTTCGATACGCGCGATTCGACCAGCCTCGAGCGGCCGGACGAAGACTACGCGCGCAGCCTCGATGTGAATCTCGCCGGCCTGCGTATCGGCCTGCCGGAAGAATTCTTCGGAGAGGGCATCGAGCCCGGGGTGCGGCGCGCGGTCGACGAGGCGGTGCGCTGGTTCGAGAAGGCCGGCGCGAAGACCGTGCGCGTCCGGTTGCCGAACGCCCGGCTCGCGGTGCCCGTGTACTACGTCATCGCCCCGGCCGAGGCCTCCTCGAATCTCTCACGCTACGACGGGGTGCGCTACGGGCACCGTGCCGCCGAGTACGCCGATCTCGCCGACATGTACCGGCGCAGTCGTGCCGAGGGCTTTGGCCGCGAAGTGAAGCGCCGCATCCTGATCGGCACCTACGTGCTCTCGCACGGCTACTACGATGCCTATTACCTGCAGGCCCAGAAGGTGCGCCGTCTGATCGCGCAGGACTTTGCCGAGGCCTGGCGGCACTGCGATCTGATCCTCGGACCGACCTCGCCCGGCACCGCCTTCCCGCTTGGCGCGAACAGCGACGACCCGGTGAAGATGTACCTGAACGACATCTTCACCATCCCCGCGCCGCTCGCGGGTCTGCCCGGACTGTCCATTCCCTGCGGTTTCGACGAGGCGGGCCTGCCCGTCGGCCTGCAGCTCATGGGCGATCATTTCAGCGAGGCGCTGCTGCTCGGTGCGGGCCATCGCTACCAGCAGGATACGGACTGGCATCTGCGCATGCCGCGGGAAACACCGCTCGACACGGGGGCCGGTAAGTGAAGCTGCGCGATCGTGCACTGCTTTTCTGCCTCGCCGCGCTGCCACTCGGTGCGCTAGCGCAGGGCGGGCCCGAACAGCGCGAGTTATCCGGGCAGCTCGGCAACCGCAGCGCGCTGCTCGTGCTGAACAGCAGCCAGGAGAAGGACGGGACCTGGCGAGTGACCGGCGAGTACCTCATCCTGTCCACACTCGTGCGGCGCTTCGTCGAAGGCGAGCGCAGCCCGCAGCTGGGCGTCACGACACTGCGCGAAGGACCGACACCGCTCTTCTTCGGACGCGCGCCGACCGCGACACTGCGCGGCACCTGGCGCAACGGCGTGTTCCAGGGCTCGCGCCTCGGACCCGGCGGCCAGGAACGCGAGCGCTTCGAATTCAGCGAGAGCTTTCCCGCGATGGACGCCTATGGCGCGCAGCTTCATTGCGAACCCGGGGACGAACGCTACAGCTCGGTGCTCGCCTACGCGATCGAGAAAGGCAGATTGCGTCCGGGCTCCTTCGAATGGCGCAGCCGGGTGGCACCGGGCGGTCACAGCTGCAGCATCGGTGCCGAAGACCGGATCGAGCAGCGCACGGCGCAGGGCGCGCTGCAGTGGCTGGTGAGTTCTCCCGGCCACCCGGGACATTGCACGGTGACGCTGCGCGACCTCGGCGACTACGTGCGCGTGGCAGCGGGCGATTGCAGCGCCTATTGCGGAACGCAGAGCTACTTCGAACCGGTGCTCGTGGACAAGCGCGGCGGCTGCCGGCTGCTTCGTCCGCAGGCACGCTGAGCCGCGCTGGCGCGCGGTGCGATACGGATGACATTCAAATGACCTGGGAAATCGTAGTCGGACTCGAGACCCATACCCAGCTCCTGACGCGAAGCAAGATCTTCTCGGGAGCGCCTAACGCATTCGGTGCGGCGCCGAATGCGCAGGCCTCCGCGGTGGACATCGCTCTCCCGGGCGTGCTGCCGGTACTCAATCGCACCGCACTCGAGTACGCGGTGCGATTCGGCCTCGCGACAGGCGGCCGAATCAACCAGCGCTCGGTCTTCGCGCGCAAGAACTACTTCTATCCCGATCTGCCCAAGGGCTACCAGATCAGCCAGTACGAATTGCCTGTCGTCGAGGGAGGGTCGCTGCGCATCGCGCTCGCCGACGGCGAGAAAACCGTGCGCCTGGTGCGCGCGCATCTCGAGGAGGATGCGGGAAAGTCGGTGCACGAACTGGGCGGCGACTCAGCCGTTGCAGCCGGCAGAGGCATGAGCGGCATCGACCTCAACCGTGCCGGCACACCGCTGCTGGAAATCGTCTCCGAACCCGACATGCGCAGCGCAGCCGAGGCGGTGGCCTATGCGCGCGCGCTGCACGCGCTGGTGGTGTGGATCGGCATCTGCGACGGCAACATGCAGGAAGGCTCGTTCCGCTGCGACGCGAACGTTTCGGTGCGCCAGCCGGGCGCGCCGCTCGGCACGCGCTGCGAGATCAAGAACCTGAATTCCTTCCGCTTCCTCGAGCGCGCGATCGAGTACGAGGCGACGCGCCAGATCGAACTGATCGAGGACGGCGGCAAGGTGACCCAGGAGACGCGCCTGTTCGACGCCGAGCGCGGCGAGACGCGTTCGATGCGCAGCAAGGAAGACGCGCAGGACTACCGCTACTTTCCGGATCCCGACCTGCTGCCGCTCGTCATCCAGGATGCCGAGATCGAGCGCGTGCGCGCGACACTGCCCGAGCTGCCGGAGGCCCGCTGCGAGCGCTTCGGGCGCGATTTCGGATTGTCGGCCTACGACGCGGGCGTGCTCACCTCGACACGCGCCTCGGCCGATTATTTCGAAGCGCTGGTGGCCTCTTCGGCCGCCGAGCCCAAGCTCTGCGCGAACTGGCAGATGGGCGAGCTCGCGGGCGCGCTGAACCGCGACGAGAAGGACTTCACGCAGAATCCGATGACACCGGAGGCCCTGGGCGGCCTGCTCCGGCGCATCGCGGACGGCACGCTCTCGGGCAAGCTCGCAAAGGAAGTCTTCGATGTGCTGTGGCGCGGCGAGGCATCGAGCGCCGACGAGGTGATCGACAAGCGCGGGCTGAAACAGATCAGCGACACGGGCGCGATCGAGAAACTGGTGGACGAGGTGCTGGCCGCGAACGCAGCCCAGGTCGCGGACTACCTCGCCGGCAAGGAGAAGGCCTTCAATTCCCTCGTCGGGCAGGTCATGAAGGCGAGCCGTGGCAAGGCGAATCCGGCGCAGGTGAACGAGACGCTGAAACGTCGGCTCGCGCGCTGATCGGCGAGGGAGTCCGGGTCGCACCAGGGGAAGCGCAGTGACAAGATAGTAACATTTATGGTACTATCTTGCGGGAATCCGGCTCCCGGACTCCCCCCGAACCGCGCTACTTCCGACGGGTGAGGTCCATGTAGCGCTTCTTGTCGTCGTCGTACTTCGCGTTGATCGTATCGACTTCCTTCTTCTTCGCGGCCAGCAGGTTCTGCTGGGCCGAAAGATCGATCTCCGCGTTCTTGATGTCTTCAAGCAGCTTGGCGGGCGGCTTGTTCTTGCCCTGGTAGAACTCCATGTCCTTCTGCAGCGCGATCTGGCGCTGGTTGATCTTGCCGATGCGCGCCTCGACATCCTTCACCGCCAGCTGATTGTCCTTGAGGGCCCGACCGCGTGCATCGTCGATATCCCGCTCGCTCGTATAGGTCGCGAGCAGCGCCCGGTTGCGGCGCGAATCCTCCTTCGCCGCTTCCGCATCGTCGCGCTTCTTCTTGGCCTCGGCCTCCTTCGCGGCGCGTTGTTCGTCGGTAAGCTGCCCCTCTATGCGGCGCACGACGCTGCCCTGCTTGTTCAGCTGCTCCAGGGGCTGCCCCGCGCACTGCGGCGGCACCGTCTGGCCGTAGTACTTCTTGCCGTCCTTGCCGGTGCAGCGGAACATCTGCGCCTCTGCCGCGAGGGGAAGCGCGAAACCCGCGGCAAGTGCCACGTAACGGATCAGCCGGGAAAATTCGCTCGACATTTGATGCTCCCTGGGTTGCTGGTTGCCTGCCGGCGGCCGTCTGTAGCCGCTGCCCGACGATTCTATCCTGAGGCTCCCGAGCATCCGCGCCTGTCCGCCCAGTCCCGGGAGCGGCGACGCGCGCGAGGCCGGCCCATCGTGCGCCATCCCGCGGCTAGAATGTCGCCACTCCAACCCGGCAGGCTCGCATGTCCTCCACCCACGACAAGATCTTCATCGCACAAAGCACGGCCCGCATGCTGCTCGAGGTCAAGGCCGTACTGTTCTTCGACCAGAAACCCTTCATCTTTACTTCGGGCTGGGCGAGCCCGGTGTACATCGACTGCCGCAAACTCATTTTCTACCCGCGGATCCGGCGCCAGCTGGTCGACTTCGCGGTCGCAACGCTCGGCCGCGACGCGGGCTACGAGCAGTTCGACGTGGTGGCCGGTGGCGAGACCGCGGGCATCCCCTACGCCGCATGGATCGCCGATCGCCTCGGCCTGCCCATGCAGTACATCCGCAAGAAGCCCAAGGGCTTCGGGCGCAACGCGCAGATCGAAGGCGATCTGCGCGAAGGCGCGCGCACCCTGCTGGTCGAGGATCTGACGACGGACGGGCGCTCGAAGATCAACTTCTGCGAGGCCTTGCGCACCGCGGGATCGGTGGTCGAGCACGTATTCGTGAATTTCTACTACGACATCTTTCCCGAGTCGAAGAAGATCCTTGGCGACCTGAATGTCCGGCTGCACGCGCTCGCAACCTGGTGGGACGTTCTGGAAGTGGTGAAGCAGGACAACTACCTTGCCAGCAAACAGATTGCGGAAGTCGAGAAGTTCCTGCACGCACCGGCCGAGTGGTCGGCGGCAAATGGCGGCGCCTCCGGCACGCCCGGCGGCTGAAGCCTCGTTACGACGGCGCGACGCTCGAACGTGCGCATACTCACCCTGAACGTCAACGGGATCCGCTCCGCCGCGCGCAAGGGCGTAGTGCCGTGGCTCGTCAAGCAGGCACCGGACGTGGTCTGCCTGCAGGAAATGAAAGCACAGGCGGCGGACATCGACCCCGCCGAGCATGTGCCGCCGGGCTATCACCTGCACCATGCGCTGGCGGAAAAGAAGGGCTACAGCGGCGTGGCGATCCTGAGCAGGGCGAAGCCTGACGAAGTCCGGACCGGCTTTCGCAACGCGGAGTTCGACGCGGAAGGACGCTATGTCGAGGCGCGATTCGGCAAACTCTGGGTGGTATCGCTCTACCTGCCCTCTGGCTCTTCCGGGCCGCATCGGCAGGAATCCAAGTTCCGTTTTCTGGAAGCGTTCTCCACCCACCTGAAGAAGCTGCGCAAGCGCGGTGAGGAAGTGGTGCTGTGCGGAGACTGGAACATCGCCCACCGCGAAATCGACCTGAAAAACTGGAAGTCCAACCAGAAGAATTCAGGTTTCCTGCCCGAAGAGCGCGCCTGGCTGAGCAGCGTGTTCGACAAGCACGGTTTTGTCGATGTGTTTCGCAGACTGAACGCCGAGCCCGATCAGTACACCTGGTGGTCGAATCGCGGGCAGGCCTGGGCCAAGAACGTGGGCTGGCGCATCGATTACCAGATCGCGACGCCCGGCATCGCGGCGCGCGCGGTGCAAGAGTCGATCTACAAGGCGGAGCGGTTTTCCGATCATGCGCCGCTCGCGATCGACTATGACTACCCCCCGGGCTAGCGCTACGCGCGACCGGTTGCGCGCCGGGATCCGCCCCTATCTGGAGGCCGCGCCGCTCGCAGCCCTGTTTCTCGGCATATCTTCCGGCTTCGCGTTCGCGATGATCGGCGCGACGCTTACCACGCGGCTCGCGCAGCACGGCATCACCAAGAGCACGGTCACCGCATTCGCGCTCACCTTTCTCGCTTACAACTTCAAGTTCCTCTGGGCGCCGATGGTCGACAGCGTCCGGCTGCCGCTGATCGGGCGCTACGGTCAGCGCCGCAGCTGGCTCTGGTTTTCCGGCCTGCTCGTCATGGGCGCCGTGATCCTGCTCGGGGCGGCAGATCCGAATCAGGCCCTGCACCTTGTCGCGATCGCGGCGATCGCGGTCGGCATCGCCGGCGCCACGTTCGACATCATCATCGACGCCTATCGCATCGAGCTGCTCGAGCCGCGCCAGCTCGGCGTGGGGTCCGGCATGTCGCAATATGGCTGGCGGATCGGCGCAGCCGGAGCAGGGGCGCTCGCGCTGCTGCTCGCCAACCGCGTCGGCTGGACCTGGGCCTATGCGGCCTGCGCGAGTTTCGCGCTGCCCGCGATGCTGGTCGGCCTCGCAATGGGCGAGCCCGCGCGCCATCGCGAACCCGCGGCGGGCCGGGGCCTCTATGCCGCCTTCTCCGCCTACCTCAGCCCGCTCGCCGAGTTCATGCGCCGCAGCGGCGCGCTCGTCGTCCTCTTCTTCGTGCTGATACACAAGATCGGCGACACGCTCGCCAATCTGACGCTGCGGCTGCTGTTCCAGGACCTCGGCTTCACCAACGACGAGATCGCGTTCTACGACATCGGCGTGGGCTTCATCGCGCTGCTCGCAGGCGTGTTCGCAGGCGGCATTCTCTATGAACGCGCCGGCATGAAGCGGGCGGTCCTGGCGAGTCTGATTCTGATGGCGGTCTCGAACCTGAGCTTCGCGGCACTTGCTGCAGCCGGCCACAGCAACGCCGGCATGGCGGCCGCGGTCGGCTTCGAGAATTTCGCGAGCGGCATCGGCGGGGTCACCGTGGTTGCCTATCTCTCGGCGCTCTGCAGTCTGCGCTTCACGGCGAGCCAGTACGCGCTCCTGTCCGCGCTCGCCAGCATCGCGGGCCGTTTCATCACCGGCACCACGGTCGGCACGCTGATCGAGGCGGTCGGCTACGTGACCTTCTATCTGCTGACCACGCTGGTCGCCGTACCGGGCGTGATCCTGTTCTGGATGATGATCCGCTCGGGTCTCGCCGACCTGTCGATCGGCTCGGCAGGCCGCGAGGGCGCTCAGCCCGACGTGCAGCGGTAGACCGCCAGACTCCCGAACAGGTTCGGCATCACGGATACCGGCCGGCCACCGTGCAGCACCACGCGCTCGAGCACCCGGATGGACAGCTTTTCGCACAGCGCCTCGAAATCGTGAATCGTGCACAGGTGCACGTTCGGCGTGTCGAACCACTGATAGGGCAGCGCAGCCGACACGGGCATGCGCCCCCGTGCGACCTGCAGGCGCGCCGACCAGTGGCCGAAATTCGGAAACGAAACGATCGCCTCGCGTCCGACGCGCAGCATCTCGCGCATGATGTCTTCGGTATGCCGGACAGCCTGCAGCGTCTGCGACAGGATCACGTAGTCGAAGGAGCCGTCGCGAAATGCCGAGAGCCCGCTCTCCAGATTCATCTGCATCACGTTCACGCCGCTACGCACGCACTCGGTGACCTTCTGGTCGTCGATCTCGATGCCGTACCCGTGGACCGCACGGGCGCGCCGGAGAAAGTCGAGCAGCGTGCCATCGCCGCAGCCGAGGTCCAGCACACGCTTGCCGGAGCCGATCCAGCGCGCAATCGCGGCAAAGTCCGGGCGCGCGTTCATGATGCGCTCTGCTCCGGTCATTGTTCCGGCCCCTCGAGGAGCATGTTCCCGAACCACGCGCGAACCGCCGCGAAGTAGCGCGCATCGTCCATCAGGAAAGCGTCGTGCCCGTGGGGCGCGTCGATCTCCAGATAACTCACATCGCGCCGGTTATCGAGCAGCGCCTTGACGATCTCGCGCGAGCGCGCCGGGGTGAAGCGCCAGTCGGAAGTAAAGGACACGACGAGGAACCGGGCCCGGGCCGGCGCGAGCGCCATGGAGAGATCTCCGCCATGGGCCGCCGCAGGATCGAAGTAGTCCAGCGCCTTGGTAATGCGCAGATAGGTGTTGGCATCGAAGTAGGTGGAGAACTTGTCGCCCTGGTAGCGCAGATAGCTCTCGATCTCGAAGTCGATGTTGAAGTCAAAGCCCGGCGTGCCGCGCCGCAGCTCGCGCCC
This sequence comes from uncultured Pseudomonadota bacterium, assembly GCA_903834835.1. Classification (GTDB taxonomy): domain Bacteria; phylum Pseudomonadota; class Gammaproteobacteria; order Burkholderiales; family SG8-39; genus CAILKO01. The sequence continues at coordinate 406,255 of CAILKO010000035.1, forward strand.
GAACTTCTCCATCATGACGTCGTCCGAAAGGTAGGTGATGTGCCCGATCATGCGTGCGACCCTCAGGCCGCGCCGCGGCACGACGCCGTGCTCGTAGTAGTGACCGCCGTGGAAATCCGGATCCGTGGTGATCGCCTGGCGCGCAACCTCGTTGAACGCGATGTTCTGCGCGCTCAGCTTCGGTGTGGCGGCGATCACCAGCGCATGGCCGACACGCTCCGGGAAGGAGATGGTCCACTGAAGCGCCTGCATCGCGCCCAGGCTGCCGCCCATCACGGCAGCGAATCGCTGTACACCCAGAAAATCCGCGAGACGCGCCTGGGCCGCGACCCAGTCCTCCACCGTGACAACCGGGAAGTCTCCGCCCCAGGGCTTGCCGGTGGCAGGGTTGATGCTCATCGGCCCGGTGGATCCGTGGCAGCCACCGAGGTTGTTCACGCCGACGACGAAGAACCGCTCGGTATCGAGCGGCTTTCCCGGACCCACCATGTTGTCCCACCAGCCGACATTCTCCGGATCATCGGCGTAGTGACCGGCAATGTGGTGCGAAGCATTGAGCGCGTGACACACGAGCACCGCATTCGAGCGCGCCGGATTCAGCCTGCCATAGGTCTCGTAGGCGAGCTCGAAGGACGGCAGCTCTGCGCCGCTCTGCAGCCTGAGCGGGACGTCGAAGCGCGCGCGCTGTGCGAGCACCGCGCCCACCGAACCCCCGGACAATACTTGGTCGTTCTTTGCAGCCATCGCAGCCGAAAATAAAAAAAGCCCGTTCAGCTTGCGCAGGGACGGGCTCTCTCGACCTGTCTCTTTAGCTGTACTTGTAACGCGCCCGCAAGCTGAACTTCAAATCGGCGCCACTCGGGGGGGATTATATCGCCTGCGGGGCGCTTCAGGCGTTCAGTCGGTGCAGCAGGTCCTTGGTTCGCTCGGGGCGAATGCTGCGCAGGATCCGGCGCGCAAGCGGCACCGCTTCCGCGAGACTGGTGCGCAGGATGCGCTCCTTCACTTCCAGCAGGTGCGAGGACTGCATGGAGAAATTCCGCAGCCCGAACCCGAGCAGCAGCCGGGTGAGCTGGGGGTCTCCCGCCATCTCGCCGCAGACCGCTACCGGAACACCGGCGCGCGTCGCGCTGCGTATCGTTCCGGCAATGAGCTGCAGCACCGCCGGATGCATCGGGTCGTACAGGTGCGCGACCGCATCGTCCGTGCGGTCGATCGCGAGCGTGTACTGGATCAGGTCGTTGGTCCCGATAGACAGGTAGTCGAGCTTGCGCATGAACAGGCCGAGCGACAACGCGGCCGCCGGGATCTCGATCATTCCACCGACCGGCACATCGTCCCGGTAGGGCTGGCCGCGCTCTTTCAGCTGCTCTTTCGCCTGCTTCACCAGCGCGAGCGCCTGATCAATTTCGTGGGCATGCGCCAGCATCGGCAGCAGCATGCGCACGTTGCCGTGATGCGACGCGCGGAGGATGGCGCGCAACTGGGTCAGGAACATCTGCGGCTCGGCGAGGCAGAAGCGTATCGCGCGCAGACCCATCGCCGGATTCGGCTGCGTCGCGCCTTCTCCCTCGAGCGCCTTGTCCGCGCCGATGTCAAGCGTGCGCAGGACCACAGGTCTGCCGCCCATCGCGGCGGCGACGTCCCGGTAGGCCTCGTACTGCTCGTCCTCGCCCGGGAGATCCTTGCGGTTGAGAAACAGGAACTCGGTGCGGAACAGTCCGACGCCCTCGGCGCCGGCATCGAGCACATCCGCCATGTCCTGCGGGAGCTCGATATTCGCGAACAGCTCGATCGATGTGCCCTCGAGCGTCGTCGCGGGCGTGGTCTTCAGGCGGCGCAGCTTGCGGCGCTCCAGATCGAGTTCGCCCTGGCGCAGCTGGTACTCCGCAAGCACCAGCGGATCCGGATTCACGATCAGGACGCCCTTCATGCCGTCCACAATGAGCGTGTCGTTCTCGCGCACCGTCTGGCGCGCGCTGTGCAGGCCGACGAGCGCGGGGATATTCAGGCTGCGCGCGAGGATTGCTGTATGCGAGGTGACGCCGCCGACGTCGGTGACGAAGCCGCCGAAGTGGTGGCGCTTGAAAAGCACCATGTCCGCAGGCGAGAGATCGTGTGCGACGATGATCAGGTTGCGCTCCTCCGCCTCCGGCGGAATCGGCGCCGCCTCGGCGCCTGCAAGCGCTTTCAGAACCCGCTCGACAACCTGCTGCACGTCCGCCTTGCGTTCGCGCAGATAGGGATCCTCGATGCGGTCGAACTGCTCGACCAGACGTTCCATCTGCTGGACGATCGCCCATTCAGCGTTGCGCCCGCGTGCGCGGATGAGTTCGCGCGGCGTCTCGCAGAGCGCGGTGTCATCCAGGATGAGCCGGTGCAGGTTGACGAACGCGCCGAATTCGGCCGGCGCGTCATGGGGAATCTGCGATTCGATGTCGCCGAGCTCGGCACGCACTGCCGCGACAGCCGCATCGAAACGCGCAAGCTCCGCATCGATCCCCTCGGGCCCGATGTCGTAGTGCGCGACTTCAAGACGCGCGCTGGAAACAAGGTGCGCAATGCCGATCGTGATGCCGGGCGAAACGCTCAGCCCGTGCAGCGCGAAATTCACTCGCCCTCTCCGAAGCGGTCGGCGACCAGCTCCTTCAATGCGCTCACCGCCTGCTCCGCGTCCTCGCCCTCCGCCTCGACCACCACGGTCGATCCCTTGCCGGCCGCGAGCATCATCACGCCCATGATGCTCTTCGCATTCACCCGGCGCCCGCTGCGCGCGAGCCAGATTTCGCAGCGAAAGCGGCTTGCGGTCTGGGTGAGCTTGGCCGAGGCGCGCGCGTGCAGACCCAGCTTGTTGATGATGGGAAGTTCAGCGCTGATCATCGGCATACCCGGTCGTCATGTGTGGAGACTAGCAGCTTCGGCATCGATCGCGGTTCATGTGGACGATTCCATCCACGCCCCCCGTGCGCACGCGCTCGATCAGCTTTTCGAGCGGATCGCCGCGCTGAGTGAGCGCTCGCAGCATCATGGGAAGGTTGACCCCGGATATGCCCTCGACCCGTCCGTCTTCGAGCAGTCTCAGCGCCGTATTGGCGGGAGTGGCACCATAGATGTCGGTCAGCACCAGAACTCCGCGACCCTGGTCCACTCTCGCGAGCGCTTCGCGCGCGCGCCCGATGATCGAATCAGGCGCTTCGCCCGGCGCGATCGTGACCGCCTCGGCATGAGGTGGCATGCCTCCGAGCACATGGGCCGCAGCGCGCAGCAGCGAATCGCCGAGCGCGCCGTGGGTGAACACGAGCACGCCTACCAAAGTCCGCTCCGCAAGCCGGCAGCGCTAGACACGGGCGGCGACCCTGCGTTCGAGCGCCTCGATGAACAGGCCCGCGACGTCGAAACCGGTCTGGTCCTGGATCTCGCGAAAGCAGGTCGGGCTGGTGACATTCACCTCCGTCAGCCAGTCGCCGATCACATCCAGCCCGACGAGCAGCAGACCGCGCGCGGCGAGGCCCGGCCCGAGTGTCTCGGCAATTTCGCGGTCGCGCGCCGAAAGGGGCTGTGCGACACCGCGGCCGCCGGCGGCAAGATTGCCGCGCGATTCGCCGGCCTTGGGGATACGCGCGAGTGCATAGGGCACCGGTTTGCCGTCGATCAGCAGAATCCGCTTGTCGCCCTGCACGATTTCCGGGATGTAACGCTGGGCCATGATGCTGCGCGTGCCACCCTGCAGCATGATTTCGACAATCACGTTACGGTTCGGATCGTCGACGCGCACGCGGAAGATGTTCTCCCCGCCCATCACGTCCAGACGTTTCAGAACGACATCGCCCTGCTCTTCGATCCAGGCATGCACGCGGTCTGCGTCGCGCGTCACGAGGGTCGGCGCGACGAAACGCGAAAATTCCGCTATCGCCAGTTTTTCATTGTGATCACGCACGGCCTGCGGCGCGTTGATCACACAGGCCCCCTCGCGTTCGGCCGCCGAAAGCAACCAGGTGCTCGTGATGTACTCGAGATCGAAAGGCGGATCCTTGCGCATCAGCACCGCGTCGAAACTGCGCAGGGTGCGTTCGGACGGCTCGCCCGCCCGGTACCAGTCTGCATCGTCGTCGCGAAGCGTGATGGGTGTCACGCACGCGCTGACCGTTCCTTCGCGCCAGGCGATGCCCGGCTGTTCGCAGATGTGGATCGCGTGGCCGCGCGCCTGCGCCGCGCGCATCATCGCAATGGACGTGTCCTTGTACGCCTTCAACGTCGCCGGCGGATCGATGATGAACAGGAATTGCATGGACGGCAGATCCCCGGAAAAGAGGGCCGGCGCGTGCCGGGCCGAACGACCCGGCAACCCGCGCCTCGAGCCTTGCTTACTTTGCTGCCGCCGCCTTCGCAGCCGGGGCCGCGGGTTCCTTGAATGATGCCCCCGCCTGGTTGCCCAGGTAGGCGACCGCGCGCGCGAGTTCGATGTCGCTCAATGAAGCATCGCCACCCTTCGCCGGCATCGCGTTCTTGCCCTTGGCAGCCGAGGCGACGAGCTTCTGGAATCCCATCGCGATGCGCGGTGCCCACGCGGCCTTGTCACCCAGCTTCGGGGCCCCCGCGGCACCCGTGCCGTGGCAGGCCAGACAGGCCGCTTTCGTGACCTCCTCGCCGGACCGGGCTGCGCCACCCGCGCTCGGCGCGCCGAGTTCGACCTTGCCTACCGGCTGCAGCCGGGCCGCCACCGCTTCGGCGGTCATGGCCACCGGATCGGCCGTGGGCCGATCAATGACCAGCTTGACCATGAGCACAATGAGCACGATCGGAACCACGAAAGAAAGCACCACGACTATTGCCAGCTGCTTGGGCGTCTTGATGAAGGACTCTTCCACGTGCTCGCTCATGCGGCTTCCTGCCCGAAGGGTGAAAAGCGGAGATTTTAACGTGATTGGCCGCCCCCCAGCACCTCCGTGACGCCCCTGCGGCCGTGGACGGTCTCCGGTAATCCGGGTATCCTTCTCCGCCTCTCACCGGGCGCCCGTAGCTCAGCGGATTAGAGTATTGGCCTCCGAAGCCAAGGGTCGTGGGTTCGAATCCCGCCGGGCGCGCCACCGACCTGCTCTGCCCGACCGGTTCATGCCCTGAGCCGGACCTTCCTCCTCCCTCTGTAGCCTCCCCGGACTCAAGGTCTGGCGACAGGCTTTGATTCGCCGGATGTTTTGCGCGCCGCCAAAGGGAAGTAGACTTGCAGGCCGCAGCACATCACACGCCAAAATATCAAGTCAGAGTTCACTGGAGGAGGACCCATGATTCATAGCAAACGTTCCCTGATTGCGTCCGGTGTCGCGCTGCTCGGCGCCGGACTTGCCGCGACCCTGTCCCTGTCGGCGGCAGCGCAGAACTTCCCGACCAAGCCGATCCGGATCATCGTGCCCTACCAGGCGGCCGGTGCGGTGGATCTCGGCCCCCGCCTGCTCGCGGAGCGCATGTCGGCCGATCTCGGTCAGCCGGTGCTGATCGAGAACAAGACGGGCGGCCTCGGCATGCCGGCGATGAGCGACACCATGAACGCTCCGGCTGACGGTCACGTGATTTTCGCGGGCGACGCGAGCCACTGGGCGATCAATCCGGCCCTCGGTACTCTGACTCTCGATTTTCTGAAGGAGTTCCAGCCGCTGTCGCTGACCTTCACGAACGGCCTGATCTACGTCACCGGCACCCCGGGGATCAACAGTCTTCAGGATTTCATCAACCAGGCGCGCGCCAACCCCGGCAAGATGAACTACGGTTCGCCCGGCATCGGTTCGCTGCACCACCTTGCGTCCGAGTCCCTGCGCGCGGGCCTCAACCTCGACATCAAGCACATCCCGTACCGCGGCGCCGCGGAGATGACCGAGTCGATTCTGCGAGGCGACACGCAGATCATGATCATCTCGCGCAACTCGGTGCAGTCGCATGTGACCGCGGGCAAGATCCGCTGGCTTGCGGTCGGCATCCCGAACCGGCTGAAGCAGCTTCCGGATGTCCCCACTGTCGGAGAAGTCACCGGCCTCAAGGACTTCAACTTCCCGGGCCAGCAGGCGCTCTTCGTGAAGGCCGGCACGCCGCGCCCGATCGTCGACAAGCTCGTCAGCTCGATCCGCAAGGCCGCGCTGCAGCCGGATCTGTTCGCGAAGATGCTTGAAGTCGCGGCTTCCGAAATGACGCCGAACACGCCGGAACAGCTGACCGAAGTGATCCGCGGCGACATCCGCAAGTTCACGGCCGTGGTCAAGAGCTCGGGCGCCAAGGCAAACTGATCCCGCAATCGTCGTTTTCATGTCAAACGCCCGGCCGTCACCCGGCCGGGCGCGCAGTACCTTCATTCAACCGACAGTCAGCCCGTCGGACAGACTGTCGGGGGCACTGCGCAAGGCGCTGACCAACCCGGGCGGTGAAGGTATCCGGCGCCCGGCCCTAGGCCGGGTCTGCATCGATTCTGCCTGTCCGGGACGGACGGATCGGTAAACTAGGGACGTTTCCATTTTCTCCGGGATCCCGCAAGGAGGACCACCATGAAATCCGCCCGTACCGCAGTTGCCGCAGCGTTGCTCGCCGTAGCGTTCGGCGCCACCGCCCAGCAGTACCCGACCAAGAGTCCGACCCTGCTCGTGCCGTTCGCCCCCGGCCCGACCGACACCGTCGGCCGCGTGATCGTCCAGGCGATGGAGAAGCCGTTCGGCCGCAGCTTTCTAGTGGAGAACCGCCCGAGCAACGGCGGCATCCTCGCACCCGAACTGGTGGCGAAGGCGGCGCCGGACGGCTACACGATACTCATCCATCACATCGGTATGGCGACCACGCCGGCGCTCTATCGCCAGCTGCGTTACAACCCGCTCACCGACTTCGAGTACATCGGTCTGATCAACGATGTGCCGATGACCCTGATCGCGCGCAGCAACTTCCCGGCGGCGAATCTGAAGGAGCTGCTTGCCTATCTCAAGTCGAACAAGGACAAGGTTGCCCTGGCACATGCCGGCATCGGTGCGGCCTCGCATCTGTGCGGCATGCTGTTCCAGAGCGCGATCGAGACGGAGCTGCTTACGGTTCCCTACAAGGGAACCGGGCCGGCGATGAACGACCTGTTGGGCGGACAGACCGATCTCATGTGCGACCAGACCACCAACACCACCGGTCACATCCGGGGCGGCAAGGTGAAGGCCTACGGCATCACCTCGGCGCGTCGCGCCGCCTCCCTGCCGGACATTCCGACGATGGAAGAGCAGGGCATGAAGGGCTTCCAGGTCGGGATCTGGCACGCGCTGTACGCGCCCAAGGGCACACCCAAGCCGATTATCGACAGGCTTTCCGGCGCGCTGCAGGAAGCGCTGCGCGATGAAACGGTGAAGAAGCGCTTCGCCGACCTTGGCGCCGAGACCTTCCCGCCGGAGCGCGGCACGCCGGATGCGCTGCGCGCCCACCTCAAGGCCGAGATCGACAAGTGGGGGCCGATCATCCGCAAGGCGGGCGTCTACGCCGACTGATTGCCCGGACTGCCTCGGCCGGCCCTGCCGCGCGAGGCGCTTCCTGATCCGGGGACGCGCTCAGTAGCGCGCGTTGCCCGGCGTGCGCGGGAAAGGAATCACGTCGCGCACGTTCGAGAGCCCGGTTGCGTAGGCAATCGTGCGCTCGAAGCCCAGACCGAAGCCGGCGTGCGGCACGCTGCCATAGCGCCGCAGATCGAGATACCAGCCGTAGTGCGCAGGATCCAGACCAGCGGCCCTCATACGGTCCGCCAGCGGTTCGGCGCGCTCCTCGCGCTGGCTCCCGCCGATGATCTCGCCGATACCCGGGGCGAGCACGTCCATCGCGGCCACCGTGCGGTCGTCGTCATTCAGACGCATGTAGAAGGCCTTGATCTCCTTCGGGTAGTTCATCACGATCACCGGGCGGCCGACGTGCTGCTCGGTGAGATAGCGCTCGTGCTCGGACTGCAGGTCGATGCCCCAGCTCACCGGATATTCGAAGTTCGCTTTCGCGCGACCGAGTATCGCCACGGCTTCCGTGTAATCCATGCGCGCGAACTCCGAGCGCGCAATCCCCTCCAGCTTGGCCACGACACCTTTCTCGATCCGCTCGTCGAAGAATGCCATGTCGTCCGCCCGCTCCGCGAGCACGGTACCGAACACGTGCTTCAGGAGCGCCTCGGCAAGATCCGCGTCCTCCTTCAGACTGGCGAAGGCGATTTCCGGTTCGACCATCCAGAATTCCGCAAGGTGGCGACTGGTGTTCGAGTTCTCGGCGCGGAAGGTCGGGCCGAAGGTATAGACCTTCGACATCGCGAGACAGTAGCTCTCCACATTCAACTGCCCGGAAACCGTGAGAAAAGCTTCGCGTCCGAAAAAGTCCTGCGCGTAATCGACGCCGCCCGAAGCGTTGCGAGGCAGGTTGGCGAGATCCAGCGTCGAGACCCGGAACAGCGCCCCGGCTCCCTCCGCGTCCGATGCCGTGATGATCGGCGTGTTGATCCAGAAGAAGCCGCGCTCATCGAAGAAGCGGTGTATCGCCTGCGCAATGGTGTGTCGCACGCGGGTCGCCGCCGCGATCACGTTGGTGCGCGGGCGCAGGTGAGCGACTTCGCGCAGGAATTCCAGCGTGTGCGGCTTCGGCTGGATGGGGTAGGTGTCCGGATCGTCCACCCAGCCGATGACGCGGATCGCGTCGGCGTGCATTTCGTAGGGCTGACCCTTCGCGGGCGAGGGCAGGATACGGCCTTCGGCCTCGATCGAGCAGCCCGCCGTCAGGTGCAGGATTTCGGCAGCGTAGTTCGAGAGCGCCTTCGGTGCCACGATCTGCACCGGGTGAAACGAGGACCCGTCGGAGAGATTGACGAAGGAAAAACCGGCCTTGGAATCGCGTCGCGTGCGGACCCAGCCTTTCAGCGTGACGGGGACGTCCTGAGGCGAGCGGCCGGCAAGTACATCTGAACAGGTGACGTGTGACATGGCCAGTATGGATTTCGGTTGTCGAAGCCTGCGGCGTTCCGGCAGGGAAGGAATTGCACTGTACCGATTATAATAGTAACATATACGTTACTATATGGTGCCCGCGCCGGCTATTTTGCCCATCCGCCGCACATCGGGAAAATCTGACCGACGAAGCAGTCTGCCGCGGCGCTGCACAGGTAGGCGGCAAACATCGCGTCCTCCTCCGGGCTCACCAGCCGGCCTAGCGGCACCTCCCATTTGAGCCGCTCCTGGAATTTCGGATTCGCCTGCACTTCGGGCGGATAGTAGGTGGGGTTCTCCACGAAGTTCTGGGCAATTGCGTTCACCTGGACGTTGTGCGGCGCGCACTCCACACCCACCGCCTGGATGTACGCGAGCTGGGCGCCGCGCGCAGCCGCGTAGGTCGAGCGCAGCTTCATCCCGCGCAGCGGCGAAGCGCTGCCCATCAGCAGAATCTTGCCGGAGCGCCGCTCCATCATCGGCGGCAGCGCCGCGCGCACCAGACGCTGCAGCGGATCCACCATCCAGTCGAAGGCCGCGCGCCATTCCGCGTCCGTTGCCGCCACCGCCGTGCTGCTCGATGCAGGCAATGCGAGGTTGGCAATCAGCGCATCGATACTGCCGGCCTCGTCCAGCGCAGCCGCCGGTGCCTGCGCATCGAGCAGCGAGCGCGAATCCGCCACGACGTCGGCGCCGAGCCGGGCGAGTGTTGCACAAAGCGCCGGGCCCATGAAGGCGTCGGCCTGGGTAACGAGTATGCGTTTGCCCTTGATGTCCGCGAGCATTGTTGAGTCCTCCACAGGTGTTCCGGTCCCGTTCCGGGTGGCGCCAAGTGTAGCGGTCGCGCGGTCGCTCCCAGCGGGGCTGCGCTAAGATCAGGGGGCGGCCATCCTGGCCGCCACATCCGGATGCTGTGTTGTTTGCGCAGGAGATGGTCATGCGAACGCGGTTTTCTTTCAGATCAGGATTTCTCCCGGTCATCGCCTCATCGCTCTGCGCGCTGATGCTGTCCCTCGCGCCGCTGGCTGCGCGGGCCACCAACCTGCTCGATCTCGTCTACGACAAGGAGACGAACGAACTCGTTGCGACCATCGCCTATGGCGGCAGCAACCCGGACCACAAATTCAGGCTCGTATGGGGACCTTGCCAGTCCATCCCGGGGCCGGTGCCCAACGCCGCAGGCGCCGATGTAATTGACGAACAGGGCATGGACCCGGTGACGCAGGAATACATCGTCAAGACTCGGTTTGGACTTGGCGGGTTCCCCTGCCGGCCGGTACTCATCACCCTGCGCATCGGACGCCGGATCAACCGCACGGTCCTCGTTCCCTGAGCGCCACGGTAGGGACGGAACAAGCGGACGTCGGGCGCAGCCTCAACCGGGCGTGGTCCCGCCGGTGAAAGGATCCGGGCGGCCTGCGTAGCGTTCAAGCCGTGTCATTTCCTCGCTCGTATGGCGCTCGAAGGGCGCCTCAACATGGGCACCCTGCCGCGGGATACGTCGTGCCAGGTGGTTAACCGTCGTGACTGGCACGCGCTCCATCATACGATCTTCCGGCGTCATGATTTCGGTGCTGCCAAAGCAGGTGCAGGCATAGGTCTCGTCTCTTCGCGCCTCAACGTACACACCCGTGCCGCGTATGCCGATGGTAGCGGTGGGCGCGATGACGGATCGCCTCGCGCCGCGGGCAAAAGTGGCGCCGAGCGCGCCTGTCAGGAGACGTAGCGCATTGATCGCCGTCTCGCCTACCCGCGCAGGTTCCAGGCGCAACTCCGTCTCCCCGCGCAGGAAGAACGCATCTCCACCGACCGTGAACCACAGGCTCGCGCCCCGCGTTGCGTACAGCGTGTCACCGGCCCGGATCGGTGTCGAAACCGACACGTCCCGACCATTCACGAGCACATTGCCGGACAGTTCGCGCACACCCGCCACCTGCGCGCCGGATTGTAGCGGAAGCAACGCGCCGGCCGTCAGACCCGCTGCGGAACGGAGGAAAGCGCGTCGCCCGAAGTAGGACGACACACAGCGGTGCGGAGCTCTTTTTTCCATAGTTCCTGTCCTGTCGTTTTACGGCTTCAGTGCTTGAATGCACTCACTAGAGTTCCGGATACTCGCCCACGTCCATGCCGGCGGAGATGGCCTGACGCAGCAGTTGCTGCGCATTGCGCACGTGGGCATAGTCGACCAGCATGCCGTCATAGGTTGCCGCTGCGCGGCCTTCGCGACCAGCCGCCTCCATCGCGCGCAGCACGCCCTTCTGCCACTCGATTTCCTCCTGCGTGAGACTGAAGATCTCGTGCGCGATCGGTATGTGTGTCGGATGTATCACGAACACGCCTCGGTAGCCGGTCTCGCGGGCACGCTGGAACTGTTCACGCACGCGCTCCGGATTGCGCACCTCGATTCCGCCACCGGCCATCGGGAATTCGATGCCCGCCGCACGCGCGCAGAGCAGCAGATGCGATTCAAGATAGCGCGTTTCCAGACCCGCAGCGGTCCACTTGTAACCGATGTCGCGCACGATGTCTCCGGCGCGCGAAGTAAGCGGCGCACACAGGTTCACCACGCGCGGGCAGGCCGTCAGCAGCTCGTAGATGTTGTGCGCGCCGAGCGCAGTTTCCGGCAGGACCATGATCTTCACCGCGCCGACCGGCATGCCGGCTCGCCTTTCGCAGAGTTCGATCCAGGCGTCGACCTTCAGCACATCCTCCCGCCGCTCGGGCTTGGGCAGCAGGAGTCCGGCGAGGCCCGGGGTCACCACGGCATCGATGTCTTCGCTAGTCATGCCGGTCTGCACCCCGTTCAGACGCACGAACATGTCAGTGCCCGCAGACGAGATCCTCGCCACGGCGGCGCGCACAAGTTCGCGCGCACTTCGTTTCTCCGACGGCGGCACGGAATCCTCGAGATCGAGCGCGATGCCGTCCGGACCGTACTTCGGCGCCTTCTCCATCATGTCCTGACGGTTGCCCGGAACAAACATGATCGAGCGGTAGAGTCTGGTCATTCAGCGGACCTCTTCATAGTCCCCGGAAACGGCATGCCGGCCAGGCGTCTCCAGGCGCTTCGTTGCTCTCATTGCGAAACTTCCAGCGCATCGGGTGCCACTTTATCGTCACCGGGCATGTCCAAGGTAGGTCCGGTGCGGACTGCCTGCGAGAATGGCAGTTCTCCGAGCACCCGGATGACGCGCGTCGCGTGGTCGGCATCCTCGATTTCGATCAGTGCGCGCTGCGGTCGAAGCTCGCGCAGGGCGCGTACCAGCGCGACCTGCAGCGCGACCCGAGCCGTGCAGCAGGGACAGCCTCGTGGCGTGAGGCGCATGGATTCAGGCGCATCTTCCGGTCGCCTGTTCACGAAACCCAGCCAGTCGGGCCGCTGCGCGAGCAGTCGCGCGATCAGCGCACTCTTGCCGGAACCGGGTGGCCCGACCACCAGATGGACCGGTACGCGATTCATGTCCGAGTCACGACCCGCGGGCCCCGGTCACTCTTCTTCGCGTCGGCCGATCTGCAGACCGAGCGCCTTCAGCTTGCGGTACAGATGGGTGCGCTCGAGACCGGCTCGCTCCGCTACGCGCGACATGCTTCCATTCTCGCGCTCGAGGAGGTGCTCGAAGTAAAGCCGCTCGAAGCTCTCGCGCGCTTCGCGGAACGGGCGGTCGAAACGCAGATCCGGCGGCGGCAGCGCAGCTTCCCTGCCCGAGAGAGCGCGCGCGACATCCTCGGCGCGGATTTCCTCCTCGAGCGCACTGAAAGCGAGATCATTCAGGACCGCCTCGAGCTCTCCCAGATCTCCCGGCCAGCTGTGCTGGCGCAGAGCATCCTTCGCATCTTCCGACAGACGCCGCATGGGGCACACGCCTGTCTGCACCATGCGCGACAGGAGTACGCCGGCCAGGTCCGGAACGTCGTCCGCATACTGGCGCAGCGCGGGCAGCCGGAAGGTGACCTCGGCCAGGCGCTCCACCAGATCCCGCTCGAACTCGAAGCCCGTCACGAGCGCGCGCGGATCGACCTGACAGCATGAGACCAGGCGCAGACGGTAGCGTTCCGCTCGCGCGAGAATGAATTCGAGGTTCTTCCGCTCAGACCGCGACAGGCTGGCGAGGTCCGCGACGAACAACACGCCGCCCGCCGCCTTCGCGAGCGCATCCGACGAGGGACTTGCGAGCACGTCTTCGGCTGCCAGGAATGGCGTGCCGGGCGCTGCGAGCAGGCGCGCAAAGGGTTCGCCACGCGCACCCGGATCACCGCGAAGGAGCAGGGGGGCCGCAGACTGGGCAAGTTGAGCGAGGCGTTTACGAGCCTCGACCAGCACGGGCGCCTTGCCGATCGAAGCGATGGAAAACGGCACCTGCCCGTCGGAACCCGAAATGCGCAGGGCGCGCTTTACGGTCTCGAGCAAACGCTGCAGGGCGATCGGCTTTTCAAGATAGTCAAGCGCACCAATGCGGGTGGCCTCGACCGCGGTCTCGATCGTCCCGTGTCCGGACATCACCACCACCGGCATCGTCAACTGGCCGCCCGCCGCCCATTCCTTCAACAGTGTGATGCCGTCGGTATCAGGCATCCATATATCGAGAAGCACGAGATCGGGGCGCTGCCGCTCACGCGCCCGGCGAGCGGCCCCGGCGCTGTCCGCGAGTTCGACCGCATGGCCTTCATCCGCGAGAATTTCGGAAAGCAGTTCCCGTATTCCCACCTCGTCATCGACTATGAGTATCTGGGCCATGACTGTGGGTCCTATGCGGAGCGCACCGGCCGCACAGCAGCCGACGTGTCATCAGTTTGCAGGGCGCCGCGAACAAGCGACGGTTTTGCCGCACCATTGACCTTCTGCAGGAAAACCAGAACTGCCGCGCCTTCGCCGGGCCGGTTCCGGATCTCGATGCTGCCCTGATGCTCGTCAACGATCTTCTTCACGATCGCCAGGCCGAGACCTGTGCCGCGCGGCTTGGTCGTGACATACGGTTCGAAGGCGCGTCCGATGGTCTCCTCCGGAAACCCGCCGCCCTGGTCGGAAACACACAGCCGTATCCGATCGCCGGCGTCCGAGGTCTCGACCGAAATCGCGCTGTCCGACAGTACTCGGCCAGGTTCGTTCTGTTCGAGCGCATCCTGCGCATTCTGTACGAGATTGTGAATGACCTGACGCATCTGCGCGGAATCGGCCCGTACCGGCGCCAGATCAGGCGCGAGAAACTTCGACACCGGCACCCGTGAATTCTCGTACAGCGAAAGCACTTCGGTTACCAGGGCGTTGAGATCCAGTCCGGTGAGCACCGGCGCCCGGATGCGGGCGTAATCGCTGAAATCGTCAACCATCGCCTTCAGCGCGGCGACCTGGTTCACGATGGTGCGCGTCGAGCGGTGGAGCGTCTCCGCATCCTCCTCGCCGAGCCGGGGGGACAGCTTCATGTCGAGACGCTCAGCAGAAAGTTGTATCGGCGTGAGGGGATTCTTGATTTCATGCGCGAGGCGTCGCGCAACCTCCGCCCACGCCGTGGCACGCTGAGCCTGAATGAGCTGAGTCACGTCGTCGAACACCAATACGTGCCCCGCACCGTTCTCGCGGGGCAGCGGCGCGCCGCGGGCGAGCAAGGTCTTGCCGGTGCCGCGGGGCGAGAATTCGAGCTGCCACGGCTTGTCTTCATTGTTCATGAAAGCTTCCCGAACGGCCTTTGCAAAGGGCTCGAAACTTCCGGCCCATTCCTGCAGTGGACGGCCGGACACGGCGCTGAAGTCGGTGTTGAGTATGGTGTTGGCGCCCAGGTTGTGCACCGATAGGGAAAGGTCCTGGTCGAACACCAGCACCCCGGTCGACAGGTTGCCGAGAATATTCTCGAGGTAGGCCTTGGCCGTCTCGAGCGCCAGGCGATTTGCCTCGACGACTTTGCGCGCCTCGTCCAGCTGACGCATCATTGAATTGAACGACTCCGTAAGCACGCCGATTTCGTCCCGACTTGTCACCGGTGCGGGATGAGAGAAATCGCCGCGCGCCACCGCCTGCGTCGCCTGCGCGAGATTGGCCATCGGCTGGGACAGCAGATTGGACTGGTTGACCGCGACCGCGACCGCCGCAAACAGTGCCATCAGCAATGCAAACGTGAGCGTGACCACATAGATCTGTTTCAGCCCATCTCGGGAAAGCGCGAGTTCCCGATAGTCACGGTATGCGGCCTCGACCGCCTCCGCGCTGCGCGCAAAGGACTCCGGCACCGACTGACGCAACTGAAGATATCGCAGCTCGTCCCCGATAACCAGACGATCCACCGGCAGTACGACACGGATTGCGAGTCCCTTGCCTGCCGGAGAATCGATCGAGGAATAGGCGCGCTCCAATCGCGCCTGACGCAGCGCCTGCGGGGTGGGCAACTCAGGGACGAAGCGCGTCAGATCCTCGCTCGCACTCGCGACAAGGCGGCCGCTGTTGCCCACCAGTACCGCGTCCTGCACGCTCGCCTGTTCGCGCAGCCGGTTCAGAACCAGCACCTGTTCGGTGGGGCTGCGTTCTGCGAGGTCGAGCGCCATTGCGCGCGCCTTCGCCTGCAATTCACTCTGCATCTGGTCGATCGCACCCTGACCGAGCCGCATTCCGCCCTCGAGCGCAGCATCAACCTTCACGTCGAACCAGGATTCGATGCTGCGGGTGATGAATACGACGGATACGGCGTAGACCACCAGCCCCGGGACGACGGCGAGCAGGGCAAAACGCGCCACGAGGCGCAACGTAAGGCGGGTGCCGAATACGCGCGCCCTGTAGCGCCGCGCAAGCAATACCAGCTGGTAAATGACGAACGCCGCAAGCAGCAAAGCGAGCGCTGCGTTAAGACCGAGCAGCAAGGGGTACTGGCGCGCCATGAGACTTGTATCGGCGCTCGCGGTGGCGAGGAGGAAAAGGCCGACCACGCCGACCGCTGCGCCGATGCTGAGCAGAATCTTCATCACGGACCTGGCCTCATCGGGCGTCTCCGCGCGCGGACTCGCGGCTCTCAACCGGTGCCGGTGCCGAGGACGGCACACGCAGAGGGAACTTCTTCCAGGTGGATTCGAGATGCCACTCACTGTTGGTGAGCGCGGAGAGCTGGAAGGGCTTTGGGAGCAGCGTCCGGTCGAGCCGCATACGCACAGCTGCCTCAAACTCGGCATCAGCCGGTAACGAGGGCCGCTCCGCGAGGACCCAGTTACGCACCCTGCGCATTACGCCCTCGGCCTGGTCGAGCGTCGCGAAGGAGAGAGATAGCGCGCCCGTAGACAGTCGGTACTGGCGCGACAGGGCGTGATAGGAAAGGCGCATCTGAAAACTGCGCGTCAGAGTCTTCTCGTCGAACCAGTACCAGCGCGGGCGCGTAAGCTCGAACTCGACTACGAAGTAAAGCGGGATGCCGTTGCGCACTGCGTCCGCAAGGCGAGCATTCAGATCAAAGGAGAATTCTGCATTCAGCACCAGGCCGTCTTCGCCGAACCGCAGTTCCGTTTCGCGGATTTCAATTTCGTCCGCCCGGGCTGCACCGCCAGCAAGGAAGAGCCCGAGGAGGAGCGCGAGCAGCTGTACTGTGCGGCGCATCGAAATCAAGGTTGTTTTTCCAGCAGCGCGTAATAGAAGCCATCGTGGTCGGCACCGGGCAGCATCTGGCCGGCGTTGGCGGGGTCCAGCCGGCGGGCGTCAGGCCTACGGGCGAGAAAGTGTTTGATGACGCCCTCGTTCTCCGCGGGAAATACCGAGCAGGTGGCGTAGAGCAATTTACCATTCACCCGGAGCACCGGCCATAGCCCTTCGAGCAGCGCAGTCTGTCGTTCCGCATAGCCGCTTACGTCCGCCTCTCGGCGCAGCCATTTGATATCCGGCCTGCGGCGCACAATTCCGGAAGAGGAGCAGGCAACATCTGCCAGGATTCTGTCGTAGGGTCTGCCGTCCCACCAGGCCAAGGGGTTGCCCGCATCGCCAACGCGTAGCTCCGCGTGCAGACCAAGGCGGTGCAGGTTTTGTTCTATGCGGCGGCAACGCGCCGGATCAGCATCCAGAGCGGTGAGTTCAACATCAGCAGTCTCCAGAATGTGACCGGTCTTTCCCCCGGGCGCTGCACACGCATCGAGCACACGCTGGCCAGCGCGGACATCCAGCAGACTGGCAGCACGCTGGGCCCCGGCGTCCTGCACCGAAACCTCACCCTCCGAGAATCCGGGGAGACGCTCCACGGGCATCGGATGCTCGAGCAACAGGGCGACATCCCCGACTTGCCGCACTGCGATTCCGGCGCCGGCGAGGCGCGCCGCATAGCCGGCAACGGTCTGTCTGCGAAGGTTGACCCGAAGGCACATCGGGGGATGCGTATTCCCCGCCTCAAGGACATCGCTCCAGGCATCCGGGTAGGACTTCCGCAGCGTCGCTATCCACCATCCGGGATGTTGCCAGCGCCCCTCCAAGTCAGCGTCTGCGAGCGCATCAAGTTCCACGCGCCGCCTCAGATAGGAGCGGAGTATCCCGTTCACGAACCCTCTGGCGCGCGCAAGGCCGATGAGCGCGCAGGCTTGCACAGCCTGATCGACCACGGTGTAACTGGCATAGCGCCCGGATTGCAGCGCATAGAGTGCACACCATAGCAATGCATCCAGCGGCCGGTCGGGGCTGCGCGAGCCAAGGGCCGATACGATTACGGCACCCCGCCGGAAGCGACGCAGCGTGCCGTAGGTCAGGTCGAGCAAACCGCCCGCCGGTGCAGGGCGTGCGGGCATGTCGGCCAGGCTTCGGCCTTCACGCACTTGCGACACAAGGCTCGCAGCGTCGGCCAGCAGTCGCGCCAGGCCCGGGGTATCGATCCGTTGGTCGGTGTTCAATTCAGCCATGCCTGGAACCAGCACTACGGAAATTGGGGCACGTGCATGGGATGCGCGGCGCCGGATTGCCGGTGGCGCAGAAGTTTCATTCACCCAGCCGAGTGCCTGGCGCGACGGACTGGCCACTCAGAAAGCTAGCAATATTGAGTCGGTTGCCCCCTGCACGCTGTAATTCAGTCACCTTCAGACAGCCGGATCCACATGCGACAAGAATGCCGTTGATGTCCGCGGAAAGCACCGTACCAGGCATTACGTCACTTTCTGAATCATCTCCTATGGCGATAGCGCGCCATATTTTTAGAGGTGTTCCGTGCAAGCTAGTGCTCGCACACGGAGACGGACGGAATGCCCGCACCGAGCGCTCAAGCTCGCGTGCGGAGCGCCTCCAGTCTATCCGGGTTTCCGCTTTGTCGACCTTGTTGGCATAGGTCGCGCCGGTGTCCGGTTGAGCGACAGCAACGACGGTCCCAGCCTCAACCAGACCCAAGGTACGCACGATCATCTCGGCCCCCATCCCGGCGAGCCTCTCATGCAGCGATGCGACGTCGTCATCCTCGAGAATCGCGAGCGATTCCCTAAGCAGGACGGGTCCGGTATCAAGCCCTGCGTCCATTCTCATGATGCAGATGCCGGTTTCGGCGTCACCCGCAAGAATCGCCCGGTGAATCGGCGCCGCACCACGCCAGCGTGGCAGCAGCGAGGCGTGGATGTTGATCGCCCCATGACGAGGAATATCGAGCACCGCCTGAGGCAGTATCAGACCATAGGCAGCAACCACCATTACATCTGGCGCCGCGTCGCGGATCGGCTGATGGGTCGCCGGATCGCGCAGTCCGGAAGGCTGAAGAACAGGATAGCCCCGCCGCTCGGCAAGCGCTTTGACCGGACTGGGATGCGGTTTCATACCTCTTCCAGATGGTCTATCCGGCTGAGTAAGCACTAACACAATTTCATGGCCCGCACGCCCCAGTGCATCGAGGGCAAGTTCGGCAAACCGCGGTGTTCCAGCGAAAACAATCCGCATTGGGTCCCTGTTCTGTTCGCGGTGTAAGCCGGGCGGGATTCGTGCCGGGTCACCCCGTAGCCCCTCCGGATGCCCTTCGGATTCCAACAACCGCGGGCCGCGACCTGCCGCCCCGGCTAGGCGCTTTTGCGTAGGTGCTTGGCCAGCCGGGCGCGGATCCGTTGCTGCTTCAGGGTCGACAGGTACTCAACGAAAACCTTGCCCTTTAGATGGTCCATCTCATGCTGGATGCAGACCGAGAGCAGGCCCTGGGCCTGGAGCGTAAATGCCTGACCAGTCTGGTCGAAAGCACGCACCTTGATCCGCTCGGCACGTTCCAGGGTGTCGTAAATGCCCGGGACCGACAGGCAGCCCTCCTCCATATCCGAGAGGCCACTCGACTCCACGATCTCCGGATTCACAAGCGTAATCAGGGAATCCCTGCGCTCAGAGACGTCCACCACGATGACCGCCTTGTGCACATCCACCTGGGTGGCAGCGAGCCCGATCCCCGGGGCCACATACATGGTCTCCGCCAAGTCCTGAACCAGAGACTTCAGGGCCTGATCGAAAACAGTCACCGGCGCAGCAATCTTATGCAGCCGCGCATCGGGATAGCGTAGGATGTCCAGAACCGGCATTTTGCGCTCACAGCCTTACTGAAAAACTTGCTGAAAGAACAAACTACATGCAGAATTTGAAGCTGCACGTAAGCTGTTCGGGCTTAGTCTTACCTTTGGTTGCTACCAAGCTATTTCAAGTGGGGCCAAGGTGCGGCCCGAAAAGCGTCCGAACAATCGGGGGCCCCATGCGTCGTTTAGCTGCTAAGTCTATCACAGCACTTGCTTTTATCCTCTTTGGTCTCGCTGGTGGCGCCGTGTTCGGGCAGCCTGCACCGAGCGCTCCGATCGTATTCAAGCCGGATGCGCCGCAACGGTACATCGTGGTCGAGGGTGACACGCTCTGGGGGATTGCAGCGCGTTTCACCGACTCGCCTTGGCGCTGGCCCGAGCTCTGGAACCTGAACAAGGAACAATTCGCAAGCCCGCATCGCATCTATCCAGGAAATGTGCTTGTCCTGAATCGCGCCAGAAACCAACTCGAGGTTCAGGCTGACACCACCAGGCTGACCCCTCGGGTGCGCTCCGAAGCGCTCGCCCAGGCGTCCATCCCAAGTATTCCGCCTGCAATGATCGAGCCTTTCCTTGTGCGCCCGCTGGTCGTGGAATCCGACGGGCTTGAGAAGGCCCCTGCGATCGTCGCAACGGAGGAAAACCGGGTTATCGTCGGCCCGGGCGCGCAGGCTTATGTCCGCGGGATCGGCGAATCGAAGGAACCGACCTGGTTCATCTATCGCCAAGGCAAGGCGCTCGTTGATCCGGACACCAATCTCACGCTTGGCTATGAGGCCGTATATCTAGGAACGGCGCAACTGGTCCGCGGGGGTGAGCCCGCGACGATCCGGATCACGACGGCGATCCAGGAAATCAGCCGTGGCGACAGACTCGTGCCTGCCGGGCAGGGCGAAATGATCAGTTACGCTCCACGCGCGCCCTCGGGTTTCGTAAAGGGCCGCATCATGAGCATCTACGGCGGCATCACACAGGTCGGCGAAGCCGGAACGCAGTCCATCGTGACGCTTAACAGAGGCAAGGCCGACGGACTAGCTGTAGGGCATGTGCTGGCACTTTATCGACAGGGTGTCGCAGTCAAGGACGTATCGAGCGGATCCCTTATCCAGGTGCCTGACGAACGTTACGGTCTTGCATTTGTTTTCAGGACCTTCGACCGGGTATCCTATGCATTGATCATGCATTCGACGAGGCCTGTAAATCCACTGGATGTCGTCCAGACTCCCTAGCAGTATCCTTCCATCGGCGCCGGTAGGCTTTGCGGCGCACAACTGCGGGCCAGCGCCTAGACGATGACGTCCTCGTCCGGTCTGGAGGGCTGGCTTCGACTTACCCTGACGCCCGGGCTTCGCGGCGCCAGACTTCGGGCTCTGCTGCAGGAGTTCGGCCTGCCGGAGAATGTTCTCCGCGAGAAGCGCTCCCACATTGCGGCATTTGCAGGCGCAGACGTCGCCGCCGCGTTGGACTCCGAAGCCGTATCAATCCAGACTGCGCGGGCCCTTGACTGGGCTGCAGGCACAGGCCATCACATACTCACTCTCGCGGACGAGTCCTACCCGGGCCTGCTTCTCGAAACGCAAGATCCCCCGGCGATCCTTTATTGCGAGGGAAACACGGCGTTGTTCGCACGAGCTTCTCTAGCGATCGTGGGTAGTCGCAATGCAACCGCACAGGGCCTCAGGGATGCAGCTGCTTTTGCGGAAGCGCTCGGCAATGCGGGGTTGACCATCGTAAGCGGCCTTGCGCTCGGTATCGACGCAGCGGCGCATCTTGCCGGCCTTCGCACAAAAGCGTCAACGATAGCCGTGCTGGGTGCCGGCGTGGATATTGTCTATCCCGCGGCGAACGCGCGACTGCAGGCTGAAGTCGCCGCTGGCGGGCTCCTCGTTTCAGAGTTCCCGCTCGGGACACCACCTGTGTCGCGGAACTTTCCGCGCCGCAACCGCATCATCAGCGGACTGTCTCTGGGATGTCTGGTTGTTGAGGCTGCACCGGCGTCGGGATCGCTGATAACGGCTCGCCTTGCTGCGGAGTTCGGCAGGGAAGTTTTTGCAATTCCCGGATCTATACATGCCCCCCTTTCCAGGGGATGCCATAGCCTTATCAAGGCCGGTGCGAAACTTGTAGAAACATCGGAGGACGTGCTTTCTGAACTTGGCTGGCACCTGCAGCGCGCATTGCACATTGACACTAAAGACGATGGCCTCGTGCAACCGCCTGTAGATAATGGGATACTGAGACATATGGACCATGCGCCCATCGATGTCGATTCCATAGCGCGCAGATCTGGCTTGTCGGTAATTGAAGTGGCTGCAGCATTGCTGAGACTAGAACTTGCAGGACAGGTTGCCGCCGTCGCTGGCGGTTTGTATCAACGCATAACATGAGGAAATAAAAACATGTATGAAATCCTCGTCTACCTGTTCGAAAACTGCGAGCGTAACGATCTGATCCATGATTCCGTTCAAGTTGCCAAGAAACTGTCTGCGGCTGGATTCGAGGAATCCGACATAAGCGAAGCGCTGGACTGGATGGAAGGACTCTCTCCACGCAAAGAACCAATCGGCCTTCCCGATGTACAGCAGACTTTTCGTGCGTACTCGCAGACAGAGATCGAGAAGATAGGAACAGCCGGGCGCGGACTTCTGATCGGCCTCGAATCGGCCGGCATACTATCCTCGGAAGCGCGCGAACTTGCGATTGACCGCGCGCTTGCAGCAGCGGATAACAACCTCTCTGTCGAGCAGATGAAACTGATCGTATTGATGGTATTGTGGAGCGAGCACGCTCCCTTCAGCCAGTTGATCGCTGAAGAATTGCTCACTGACACAGGCTCCAGAGTTCCAAGCTAGTACATTCATCGCATTCGTCTTTGGCCGTGCAATGCGGGCGTGTCAGGCCCGTGCAAGACCCGCGGCAGACAGCGCTGGTTGAAGCTGTACGCCTTTTGCACGTATCATCTTCAGCTTTTCGGGTCAGCCCAGCATCCCTAACTGCCGGCCCCGTATTCCGACCCGTCATATGGCAAAAAAACTGATCATCGCAGAGAAACCTTCGGTTGCCGCGGATATCGCCCGGGCTCTCGGCGGCTTTGCGCGCAAAAGCGACTACTTCGAAAGTGATGACTTCGTCATCTCGTCGGCAGTAGGCCATCTGCTGCAACTGGCGGTCCCCGACGAGTACGACGTAAAGAAGGGCAAGTGGTCATTTGCTCGTTTGCCGGTCATTCCTCCCTATTTCGACCTTGCCCCCATTGACCGGAGCGAGGACCGCCTGAACCTGCTCCTGCGTCTGATCAAGCGCAAGGACATTGAAGGTCTGGTTAACGCCTGCGATGCAGGACGGGAAGGCGAATTGATCTTCCGCTATCTGGCTCAGCACGCGAAGACCAAGAAATCGATCGAGCGTCTCTGGCTTCAGTCGATGACGCCACAGGCAATTCGCGACGGATTCTCAAAACTGCGGCAGGACACCGATCTGTTACCGCTGGCCGACGCAGCGAAATCGCGCTCGGAAGCCGACTGGCTCGTCGGAATTAACGGAACACGCGCGATGACCGCTTTCAATTCGAAAGAGGGCGGTTTCTACCTCACGACCGTAGGACGTGTACAGACTCCGACGCTCACGATCCTGGTGGAGCGAGAGGAAAAGATCAGGGCGTTCACGCCGCGCGATTACTGGGAAGTTCACGCGCGATTCCGCTGCGCATCCGGTGAATATCCCGGCAGATGGTTTGATCCCGACTTCCGCAAGAACGATGCGGATCCGGATCTGCGGGCTGAAAGGATACTCACAGAGCGGCGCGCGGTAGAGATCGCGGCTGCTTCTCGCAACGGCGCAGGACGCGTCACCGACGAGACTAAGCCCCAGACTCAGGCGTCACCTCTGCTGTTCGACCTTACAAGCCTCCAGCGGGAAGCGAACGGACGCTTCGGATTCTCGGCCAAGGCGACGCTTTCCATCGCACAGTCGCTGTATGAGCGTCACAAGGTGCTTACCTACCCGCGGACGGATTCCCGCGCGCTGCCGGAAGACTACATCCCGACGGTCAAGAAAACGCTAGAGGCGCTCGCGGATCTCGTGGCTTACGCACCGTACGCTCGTGAGATCAGGAAACAGGGCTGGGTGAAGCCGAACAAGCGTGTATTCGACAACTCAAAGATTTCTGACCACTTCGCGATCATTCCTACGCTGCAGGCTCCGGCTAAGCCTCTGAGCGAGCCCGAACAGAAGATCTACGACATGGTGGTTCGGCGCTTTCTGGCGATCTTCTTTCCTTCCGCCCAATATCTCCAGACGGTCCGCATCACTGAAGTCAACAAGGAGCATTTCCGTACGGAGGGCCGGATACTTAAAGATCCAGGTTGGCTGACGGTTTATGGCCGGACCATTGAGGAAGACAATCAGAACCTTCCTATGGTCGATGCAGAGGAGAAGGTCACCCCGGACGAGGTTACCGTACAGGCGTTGCAGACCAAGCCCCCCCCTCGTTTCTCGGAAGCTACGCTGCTTTCCGCCATGGAGGGTGCCGGGAAACTGATTGAGGACGATGAGCTCCGAGCGGCGATGGAAGCAAAGGGCTTGGGCACGCCCGCGACCCGCGCTGCCGTGATAGAAGGACTTATCCAGGAAGAATATCTCCACCGGAATCAGCGCGAGCTGGTGCCCACCCCCAAGGCATTCTCTCTGTTGTTTGCACTGCGCCATTTCGGAGTGTCTGAAATCACATCGCCCGAACTCACGGGTGACTGGGAGTTCAAGCTCAAGCAGATGGAGGCGGGCAAACTCAAACGCGAAGAGTTCATGGAGCATATCGAGCAGGTCACGCGCGATATGGTGGAGCGCATTAGGAATGGCGAAATTCCGGACACCGCGTTTGCTACCGTACGCACGCCATGTCCAAAGTGTGGTGGCGCGGTCCAGGAAAACTATCGAAAGTTCCAGTGCCAGAAATGCGATTTCTCTCTTTGGAAAGTTGTTTCCGGACGGGAATGGGACGTAGCAGAGGTCGCACAACTCATTGAAGCCCGCTACATCGGGCCACTTACCGGATTCCGCAGCAAAATGGGAAAGCCGTTCAGCGCGGCGATCAAGCTGAACGACGAGAGCCGTTTGGAGTTCGACTTTGGCCAGAGTGACAGCGACAACGATGCGCCTCCTGACTTCTCCGGACGGGAGGTGCTTGGCACGTGCCCAGCCTGCAGCGCGAATGTCTATGACAACGGGGTCGCCTATGTCTGCGAGAAAGCCGTCGGAATGGGCAAGACCTGCAATTTCAGGGTGAGCAAGATCATTCTCCAGCAACCTGTGGAGACGGGCCAACTCTCGCAGCTGCTTTCAACCGGGAAGACCGACCTGTTACCCCGGTTTATTTCCAAGAGGGGGCGGCCGTTCAAGGCCTTCTTGGTAAAACAGCCCGGCGGCAAGATCGGGTTCGAATTCCAGGCACCCAAGGGCCGCGCGGCGGGTCCGAAGACTGCGCCTGCCGCATCGAAGGAGGCGGCAACAGAAAAGACCGTCGTCAAGACGCTGCCGTCGAAGTCGACCAAGTCTAAAAAGACCGCCGCCAAGCCGACAAAAAAACCTGCCGCGAAAAAACGACGTAGCGCCTAGTTTCTAGAATGTTCTGTGTGCGCGGTTGAGCTCATACGTCCAAGTTGCGTACGCCGAGTGCGTTCGACTCTATGAACGCCCGTCGCGGTTCAACCTCATCGCCCATCAGTTTGGTGAATATCTCGTCCGCGGCGATACCATCTTCAATCTGTACTCGAAGCAACCTGCGTGTCCCCGGGTCCATCGTCGTTTCCCAGAGCTGTCCAGGATTCATCTCCCCAAGGCCCTTGTAACGCTGGAGACTCATCGGCTTCTCGACTTCCGCAATTAGCCATTTCATTGCCTCTGCGAAATTCTTGACCATGTGCTTACGCTCACCCCTACGCACATAGGCGCCTTCGGCAATAAGACCTCTTAGGGTGTCACCCGTCTGTCTGATCTGCGCATAGTCCCCGGAGTGGACAAAGTCAGCGTCTATCGAACCCACTCGTATGTTTCCGTGGCGCCTGCGCTCCACCTTGAGAAATAGCCGTTCCGTCTTCGCATCCACAGCGGAGGAGATAAGAATGCCGTCTGACGAAATTGCGCGCCTTAACGTGATAGCCGATTCCTCTGCAGCTGCAGCCGAGTCAAGTGAAATGTTGACACCGCCGAGAATAGCTTCAAGCACTTCTCGATCGATCACACGGGAAAGTCGATCGAGAACCGCCTTGGCCAGCAGAGATGACTTCGCCAGTTCGGCCAACGCGTCGCCGGTAATTTCCGGTCGTCCGGTTCCGGGATATAAGGTCGCATCGATCAGGGCCTGACGCAACATGAACGCGTCAAGTTCGTGTTCGTCCTTCAGATACCTTTCTTCCCTGCCAACTTTGGCCTTGAACAATGGTGGTTGGGCGATATAGATGTGCCCCCGCTCAACGAGTTCCGGCATCTGACGATAGAAAAAGGTGAGAAGCAGCGTGCGGATATGTGATCCGTCCACATCCGCGTCCGTCATGATGATGATTCGGTGGTAACGCAACTTCTCCGGGTTGTATTCTTCCTTGCCAATGCCGCACCCGAGCGCAGTAATCAGGGTTGCAACTTCGGCGGACGCGAGGAGCTTTTCAAATCTCGCCCGCTCGACGTTTAGAATTTTTCCCTTTAAAGGAAGAATCGCCTGGAACTTCCGATCCCGGCCCTGCTTCGCTGATCCCCCTGCCGAGTCGCCCTCGACGAGGTAGAGCTCGCACTTGGATGGATCCCGTTCCTGGCAATCTGCAAGCTTTCCCGGTAGACCCAGGCCATCTAACACGCCTTTGCGCCGCGTCATCTCTCGCGCCTTGCG
Source organism: uncultured Pseudomonadota bacterium (assembly GCA_903834835.1). Lineage (GTDB taxonomy): Bacteria > Pseudomonadota > Gammaproteobacteria > Burkholderiales > SG8-39 > CAILKO01. The sequence goes on from CAILKO010000035.1 coordinate 432,574, forward strand.
CGCTGCTTCGCGAGCCCGTGCTGCCTCCACTATCTTTGCAGTAATTATTCTGGCGTCCGCAGGACGTTCCTGGAGGTACTCGCGCAGTTTTTCGGCAACGATCTCTTCGACGACAGGTCGGACTTCCGATGAAACGAGCTTTTCCTTGGTCTGAGACGAAAACTTCGGCTCAGGGACCTTGACTGACAGCACACACGCAAGTCCTTCGCGCATGTCGTCTCCCATGGTTTCGACCTTTGCTTTCTTTGCGAGATCACTTTCTTCGATGAACTTGTTCAGCACCCTCGTCATCGCAGCGCGCAGACCGGTGAGGTGTGTCCCACCATCCTTCTGCGGAATGTTATTGGTGAAGCATAGAACGTTCTCCTGGTAGGAGTCGTTCCATTGCATAGAGACTTCCGCGCTGATCCCAGCGCGTTCGCCTACGGCATAGAAAGTATTCGGGTGAAGCACCGACTTCGATCGGTTCATATACTCGACGAATCCGCGAACACCACCGGAAAACGCGAAGTTTTCTTCCTTGCCGATCCGCTGATCAACAAGGACGATTTTCACCCCGTTGTTGAGAAATGAGAGTTCCCTTAGGCGCCTGGCAAGTATGTCGTAGTGGAAATCTACATTGCCAAAAATTTCTTGAGACGCTAGGAAATGGACCTCCGTACCGCGACGTTCGGTGCTACCGGTCACGCGCAGCGGAGCGGTTGCAACACCGTTGCTGAAATCCATCTGATGGACTTTCCCATCGCGCCAGATTGACAGACGTAGCCATACAGAAAGCGCATTTACGACAGATACACCTACGCCGTGCAGCCCACCGGACACCTTGTAAGTATTACTGTCAAACTTTCCGCCAGCATGCAGTTCTGTCATGACGATTTCAGCAGCAGATCGCTTGAGGTCGTCATCGTCCTTGATACCGGTTGGAATCCCGCGCCCGTTATCCAGGACAGAAATTGAATTGTCCGTATGAATGGTGACCAGAATTTCATCGCAATGTTCTGCGAGGGCTTCGTCGACCGCGTTGTCAACGACCTCGAAGACCATGTGGTGAAGGCCTGTACCATCGGACGTGTCTCCGATGTACATTCCAGGACGCTTTCTTACGGCGTCCAGTCCCTTGAGAATCTTAATTGAATCGGAGCCGTAATCGGATTCTGACGGACGGACGTTCTCTGGTTCACCCACTTGGATTTTCCCGGATCTTTCTGCTTGTTATGCTGGTTGAGGGATGCGGCATTACTTAGACTTAGATACGCATCGGCATGACGACATACTTAAAATCCTGCTCGGCCGGAAAGCAGAAAAGTGCACTCGATGACGAATCCCCAAAACTGCACTGTACTATCGGACCCGATGCGTTGTTCAGGACGTCGAGCAAATAGTTGACGTTGAATCCAATATCCAGTGGATCACCACTGTAGTCAACCTCGAGTTCTTCCTGAGCATCTTCCTGCTCTGCGTTGGACGATGCAATCCGGAGCAGTCCTGATGCAAGTACCCAGCGTACTCCTCGGAACTTTTCGTTTGAAAGAATAGCCACGCGTTGTAGTGCTTGCTTGAGTTCATCTCGGTCGAGATGAAGTGTGTTCTTGTGTTGTGTCGGGATTACTCTCGTGTAGTCGGGAAACTTTCCATCAACCAGCTTGGAAATAAGTTGCACGTTTCCGAAGCTGAACGCTGCCTGGGAGGAGGAAATTTCGACATCGATGACGTCATCTGTGTCCGTTATCTGTTTCGCTAGTTCAAGGACAGTCTTTCTGGGTACGATTACTTCCATCTTTGGAACAGACGATTCCAGTGCTGTGGAAACATAAGCGAGCCGGTGACCATCGGTCGCAACGAGCTTCAGTTCGCCTTCACCGACAACCATGAGAAGCCCGTTCAGGTAGTAGCGAATATCCTGCTGGGCCATCGCGTACTGGACCAGAGAAAACAGACGACGAAGCTTTTTTTGCGGAATGGAATATTTGGCTATTTCCCCGGAAGGTGACGCGAGTTTTGGATAGTCCTCCGCTGGAAGGGTCTGGAGGGTGAAGCGGCTCTTTCCAGACTTTATTGTTAGGCGCTTTTCCTGCTGTTGGAGTGATACGTCGGCACCTTCGGGCAGAGCTCTAAGGATATCGAGAAGCTTGCGAGCGCCAACGGTTAGAGTCTTGTTCTCAATTGAAGATTCAGCTGGAGTGCTTGCTGTTACTTGTATTTCGATGTCAGTCGCGAGAAATGAAAGGTTGTCTGGATTGCGTGCGATAAGTACGTTTGAAAGGATAGGCAGCGTGTGACGCCGCTCGATGATTCCGGAAACAGCGGACAGTGGGCCGAGAAGCTCGTCTCGCTTGGCTTTTATCAACATATATATAAATACCTTTGATAATAGTTAATAGAGAGAGAATTGCGTGTGGATAAGTAGGTTTTCGCTTTTTACCCAGCTAGTTGAAGCTGTTTTCCACGCTTGACAGGTTGTGGATGAGTTGTGGGCGCTCGGGGATAGAATTTTTGGCAATCTCTGATTCTGCGGCTTATTCACAATTCATCCTGTGGGTATCCACAAGATCCTCCGTATGCAGGACAGACTTCGATTTCATCCTTTGAGCACCTGCTCAAGATTGGTGTAATCCCGGTTCATTGTGTTGTCTTGTTTGCGTAGGGCAGCGATTGTCCGGCAGGCGTGAAGTACCGTGGTGTGGTCCCTATTTCCGAATGCTTCGCCGATTTCCGGCAGACTCATCTGGGTAAGTTCTTTCGCTAGTGCCATGGCTACCTGTCTGGGCCGGGCGATATTCCGGTTTCTTTTTTTCGAGTGCATATCGCCGACTTTAAGCTTGAAGTATTCCGCAACAGTCCGCTGGATGTTCTCAACGGATACCATGCGTTTGGAAACATTGAGAATGTCTTCCAGGGCCTCGGTCGCAAGATCAAGAGTGATTTCGCGGCCGCTGAATCGTGAAAAGGCGAGGACCTTTTTTAGCGCGCCTTCGAGTTCACGAACATTTGAGCGAATATGCTTTGCGACAAAGAAGGCAACTTCCTCGGAAATGATGGCGCGTTCAGCTTCGGCCTTCTTAAGAACGATAGCGACCCGCATTTCAAGTTCGGGTGGTTCGATTGCCACCGTAAGTCCCCATCCGAATCTGGAAATCAGGCGCTCTTCCATACCGGAAATTTCCTTGGGGTAGGTATCGCAGGTGATCACGATTTGCTTGTGGGCCTCGACGAGGGCATTGAACGCGTAGAAGAATTCTTCCTGTGTCCGCCCTTTGTTCGAGAAAAACTGAATGTCATCAATTAGGAGCAGATCTAGAGAGTGGTAGTAGCGCTTGAATTCGTCAAAGGACTTCTGCTGGTAGGCGCGAACAACATCGGTCACATACTGTTCAGCGTGGATATACCGTATTCGGGCGCCGGGACGCGCCTCAGCGACGCGGTTGCCGATGGCATGTACGAGGTGGGTTTTCCCCAGGCCGACGCCACCATAGATGAAAAGCGGGTTATAGGAAACGCCCGGGTTTTCAGACACCTGAATGGCAGCGGCTCTTCCGAGTTGATTTGCCTTACCGGTCACAAAAGAGTCGAAGGTGAACGCCTGATTAAGGCGCCCGCGCTCTATCTTCGGTGGTGAATCAGCAGTGGGCTTTGGCGTGGGAAGCGCAGCGGGTGGTTCTACAGGTTCCCGGGACGATAGAAGTTTTATCTTGATTTCGCGACCACCTTTCTCGGTGGCGAGTCGCTCTATCCTCGAAGCGAAACGTTCGCGAACGAGTTCAAGTACGAATCTGTTGGGTGCAGTTAGCACCAAAGCGTAATCGGCTGTTCCGACCGGGTCGGCGGTCAGCGGTCTGATCCAGGTATTGAATTGCTGTGCCGGCAACTCCTGCTCGAGAGTGAGCAAGCAGGCATCCCAAAGATTTTCCATTGTGAGGCAGGCCTGGCAGGGTTGGAGCTGGCGACGGGGACTCGTTGGATGGCGCCAATCGCCAGGACGCGTCAGAACTTAGAGTTTAACGGGTTTGGGGAAAGTTATCCACAGGTGATCCGTTAAGGTGGAAGGGCGTTGACAAGCCATGCGCCCGCACGCTCTAATATCGGCCCTTTAGATGGCGAGTCATTTCCAATGAAGCGAACCTATCAACCCTCAAAGACCCGCCGTGCTCGACGCCATGGATTTCTTGTGCGCATGCGTACTCGTACTGGTCGTGCGGTGATTCGTAATCGCCGGTCTGTCGGCAGGCACAAGCTAGCCGTCTAAGATAAAGGGGCCCTTGTCTTGGTAGTGGAGAGGCAAGGTACGTCCCGTGGCGCGCTGGGTTTCTCCGGAAGGCTTAGGCTTTCAGGGCGCAAGAGCTTCGAGGGTATCCTTCGAGGCGGGGAGAGGAAGAACCTTGGCGGGTACACGTTCTTCATCAGGCGCCGAGAGTCGGGTCCGCCGAGGCTCGGTGTACTCATCTCGCGCAAGTATTCACGGAAAGCAACCGACAGAAATCGGATCAAACGGTGCATAAGAGAAGCGTTTCGCACCGGCCAATCCTGCATCGGGCCGATGGATGTTCTTGTGAGACCCCCTCTCAGTATCGTCCCGGGAGCAAAGGCCTTGAGCAAGTTGCGTTACCTGCTGGGAACGCTTCGTTAGGGGCAGTGGTACTTCGCGCTGCGATTAAAGCGTACGGGTATCTTATTAGCCCCATGCTTCCGCGAGCTTGTCGCTTTTATCCTTCCTGTTCCGAGTTCGCAGAGTCCGCGATACGCCATCATGGCGCTGTGGACGGTGGGCTTCTGGCGTTTAGGCGAATCATCCGTTGTGGGCCTTGGCACCCTGGGGGATATGACCCGGTTCCCGGGACCGATCACTAGGCTTCTGGACACACAAAATGGATTTTCAACGTCTCTTGCTGATGTTTGTCTTTGGGTTCTCTGTGATCCTCCTGTGGGAGGCTTGGCAGAAGGAGGGGAGGCCTCCTGCGCCGGTTGGGCAGGCGGCACAGATCGTCGAGCGCCCTGCGGGTCCCTCGCGCGTTCCCGAGGCGGAGCAGACCAATGTTCCTCGGGGAGAGCCTGCGGTTCGAGCCGAAATTTTGAGTGTTCGTACGGATCTGCTGGCGGTAGACCTAGATACCAGGGGGGCCTCGATCCGGCGCGTCGAACTCCTCAAGCACAGGGATGCCGGCAATCCTGAAAAGTCCATGGTATTGCTTGATCCGGCCTTTGAGTATGAGGCGCAAAGCGGGCTTATCGGCGATGGGCAGCCGACACATCGGACTGTGTGGCGGGTGGTCTCTGGAGATCGGGAACTTGGCTCGGACGCAAAGGCCATTGAGGTAAGGTTTGCTGCCGAACGTGCGGGTGGTCAGGCGGTCACCAAGGTTTACACTTTCACCCGTGACAGCTATGTCGTTGGCGTTCGATTCGAGGGGCCCGGCGTAGATCGCAATGCCCACGCGTACTTCCAGCTGGTACGCAACGAAAAGGATCCACCGGGCCAGATTACGATGATGAGCACGTTCTTCGGGCCGGCGCTCTTCACGGAGAAGACCGCTTATCGGAAGATTGCCTTCTCGGATATAGAAAAAGGAAAGGCGGAGGTCCCGGCAGACGCTTCTGATGGATGGATCGGGATGGTGCAGCACTACTTCCTCTCTGCGTGGCTGCCCACGCAGGGAACGAAGCGTGAGTTCTATGTGCGAAAAGGGCAGGACGGACGGTATGCTGCCGGCGTTGTGCTCCCCGTTTCTGGTGGGGATGACGGCGTCAGGATCGAGAGTCAGCTTTTTGTCGGCCCACAGGAGCAGGATCGCCTCAAAGCTCTGGCCCCGGGTCTGGATCTGGTGGTTGACTATGGCTTTTTGACAATTATTGCCTGGCCGCTTTTTTGGCTCCTGAAGCTTCTCCATAGTTGGGCAGGCAATTGGGGTCTTGCCATCATCTTGCTGACGATTCTCCTGAAACTCATATTCTTGCCGCTGTCCGCAGCGAGTTACCGCTCGATGGCAAAGATGAAGCTAGTTGCGCCGCGTCTGCAGAAGCTGAGGGAAATGTACGGAAACGATCGCGCCAAGATGACACAGGCGACGATGGATCTCTACAAGACCGAGAAGATAAATCCGCTTGGAGGATGCTTCCCCATCCTCGTCCAGATTCCGGTGTTCATTGCACTCTACTGGGTGTTACTGGCTGCGATTGAACTCCGGCACGCACCGTTCGTGCTGTGGATAAAGGATCTTTCGACCCTCGATCCGTATTTCGTTCTTCCGACGCTCATGACGGCGACAATGGTGATACAGACCCGAATGAATCCCAAGCCGCCTGATCCGGTGCAGGCGAAGGTGATGGCAGTGATGCCGTTTGCTTTCAGCGTATTCTTTTTCTTTTTCCCCGCCGGTCTGGTGTTGTACTGGCTGGTGAACAATATCCTTTCCATCCTTCAGCAGTGGCAGATCCAGCGCATTTTCGAGCGCGATAGGCCTGCTCATGGAAAGCGCTGACCCACCTCGATCAAGGGATACGATCGCGGCAATTGCCACGCCCGCAGGCCGGGGGGGGATTGGAATTGTCCGGGTGTCTGGTCCGGACGTCCCTAAGGTTGCTGTGGCTGTCGTCGGGGAATTGCCGCTTCCGCGCAATGCGCGGATAAAGAGTTTCCACAACAAGCAGGGTGAAGTGATCGATCGCGGGATCGTCCTGTATTTCCCTGAGGGTCAATCCTTCACAGGGGAGGCTGTGCTCGAGTTGCAGGGGCATGGCGGGCCGGCGGTGCTTGCCGCTGTGCTCGGCGCATGCCTGGCCGCGGGTGCGCGGATGGCGGAACCCGGAGAGTTCACAAAGCGGGCGTTTCTGGAGGGCCGGCTTGATTTGGCGCAGGCTGAAGCCGTTTCCGACCTCATCAATGCGGGCACCGAAGCTGCAGCGCGAAGTGCAATGCGTTCCCTCAGTGGAGAATTTTCACGACGTGTCGAGGGCGTCGTTGCCGCACTTACGATGGTACGTGCGCTTGTGGAGGCGATTCTCGATTTTCCGGAAGAGGATGTTGATCAGCTTCATCTGACGGACCTGCACATGCGGATGGCGGAAGTCCGGGGGCTGCTTCGGGATCTCATTGAGCAGGCCGGGCGCGGGCGTCTGCTTCGGTCTGGCGTCCACGTTGTGCTTGCGGGCAGCCCCAATACGGGTAAATCCAGCCTGCTCAATCGCCTCGTGGGTGACGAGATTGCGATTGTCACGGGGGTGCCTGGCACTACTCGCGATGTACTGCGTGAACAGATTGAAATCGCCGGCGTACCCGTCAACATTGTGGATACCGCAGGCCTGCGTGATAGTGGAGATGAAATCGAACTCATCGGTATGGCTCGCGCGAGGAGCGAAATCACACGCGCCGATCTCATTCTTGAGGTGTTCGATGTTTCCAACGGTGTGGCTCAGGAAAGCACGCTCGACACCACTGTATTTGGACCAACGGGCGTCCCGGTGCTCTCCGTGTACAACAAGACGGACTTGCTCATTGGGGCTTTGGCTGAAGCCCCTCTGCCTGGTCGGGTGTTTGTTTCAGCGAAGACCGGTGAGGGGATTGACGGTTTGCGACAGGGTATTCTTCAGCTGGCGGGGTGGGCTGGACCGGATCAGACGGTTTTCATGGCGCGCGAGCGGCACCTGGATGCGCTGGTCGATTCCCAAACACATCTTGAGTCAGCTGGGGACCGCAAGGAGGATTGGGTGCTGCTTGCTGAGGACCTCCGCTTGGCACAGGCTGTGCTTGGAGAAATTACAGGTCGCGTGACCGCAGATGATCTGTTGGGGGAGATCTTTTCCAAGTTCTGCATTGGGAAGTAGCGGCCCTGTGTTCTGGCCAGTGCCTTCAGTCAAGGCCGCCCTTAAATATAGGGGATATTTTAAGTTTATGTTTTTTAATGGTTATTTTTTTGATTCACAGTGATAGAATGAAAAGTTCCCTTTCGTGCGGCCTTGCACGCTGAGCGGTTTTGCCGGTTTGCGATGTGTTGCCCTACACGAGGGAACACGGGCAAATGAGACAAAAGAATCTAAACGCGTACCCACACAACTATGTCGACGACCGCATCGCAGGTAACTCGTTCACTCGAAGCTGACGGACCACCGGATTGGGTTCGCCATGAGCGCCTGAAAGCATGGGTCGCCGAGATAGCGGATTTGGCCAAGCCGAGCCGTGTAGTGTGGTGTGACGGTAGCGATGCCGAGTATGACGGGCTCTGTGGAGAGCTGGTGCGTGCCGGAACCTTCCTGAAACTGAACAGTAAGCTCCGTCCCAACAGCTACCTTGCGCGTTCCAATCCAGGCGACGTTGCAAGGATGGAAGACCGCACCTTTATTGCAACGGCCCGCGAACGGGATGCTGGTCCCACAAACAACTGGGCTGACCCGGCGGACATGCGCAGGACACTGAATCGACTTTTTGACGGTTGTATGAGGGGTCGCACGCTCTACGTCGTGGCCTTTTCTATGGGACCCGTTGGGTCCCACATCGCGCATATTGGCGTTGAGCTCACGGACTCTGCGTACGTTGCGGTGAGCATGCGCATCATGACGCGGATGGGGCGTATGGTTGTGGACCAGCTGGGTGCGGACGGCGCATTCATACCCTGCGTGCACTCTGTAGGCGCGCCTCTTGCTGAAGGCGAGTTGGATGTCGCGTGGCCCTGCAACAACGAGGAGAAGTGGATCGTTCACTTTCCCGAGACCAGGGAAATCTGGTCATACGGCTCGGGCTACGGCGGGAATGCGCTGCTTGGCAAGAAATGCCTGGCGCTCAGAATTGCATCGGTGATGGCGAGGGATGAGGGTTGGCTGGCCGAGCATATGTTGATACTCGGCATTGAGTCCCCGGAGGGCGGAAAGGCCTATGTTTCCGCCGCATTCCCGAGTGCTTGCGGAAAGACCAATCTGGCCATGCTGATTCCCCCTGAGTCGTTGTCGGCCTGGAAGGTAACGACGGTCGGGGAGGATATTGCATGGATAAAGCCCGGTAAGGACGGTCGGTTCCATGCCATTAATCCGGAGGCAGGATTTTTCGGCGTAGCCCCCGGCACTTCCGTTGCGACGAATCCGAACGCGATGGCCACGATGCGGGCGAACGCGATCTTTACAAATGTAGCGCTCACCCCGGACGGTGACGTCTGGTGGGAGGGAATGACAGACGATCCGCCAGAAAAATTGGTGGATTGGCAGGGCGGGGAGTGGACTCCGTCATGCGGCAGATTGGCCGCGCACCCCAACGCCCGGTTTACGGTGCCTGCGCGCCAGTGTCCGTCCATGGATGCCCGCTGGGAAGACCCGGACGGGGTTCCAATTTCAGCCTTCGTGTTTGGCGGCAGACGTGCGGATACTGTCCCGTTGATTACTGAGGCCGGATCCTGGACCGAAGGTGTCTATATGGCGGCAACGCTTGGCTCTGAAACGACGGCTGCGACGACTGGGAAGGTGGGGGTCGTGCGTCGCGATCCGATGGCCATGCTGGCATTCTGCGGCTATCACATGGGCGATTATTTAGGGCATTGGCTCCGGGTGGGTCGTGGCGTGAGCGCACCGCCGAAGATGTTCCGAGTCAACTGGTTTCGCCGGGATTCCCACGGTCGATTTCTTTGGCCGGGTTTCGGAGAGAACATGCGTGTCCTGAAGTGGATCGTCGAGCGCTGCGATGGGACTGCGGGTGCGACGTCAACCGCGCTCGGCGCCATGCCTGGATGGGAGGACCTCGTCTGGACGGGGATGGATGGTTTCTCTCGTGCCGCCTTCGAGGAACTGATGCGTGTCGACCCGATCAAGTGGGGAGATGAGTGCCAATCCCACCAAGAGCTCTTTGACTTGCTGGGTGATCGGGTGCCTGTTGAATTGACCGAGGTAAAGGACGCTCTTCGTAGAGCGGTATCGGGGAGCTAGTTCCCCGAGTCCGCGGGCAGGTTGGCCGCAGGGCTGTTCCACGTGAAACATCTTTATACGGTGTTCCACGTGGAACCGGGAATACCCCAGGTCTCGTGAACCGATTCGGGTCGAATTCGACGGTTGTGAGTCAGGTCCTGTGCGTGCTCGGATCGGCATTTTTTTGAGTTCAACTATGCGGTTTCCAAAAATCTTCGACGTAATCGTGGTCGGTGGTGGCCACGCGGGCACTGAAGCAGCGCTCGCCTCTGCAAGAATGGGGCGTGAAACACTGTTGCTGACCCACAGCATTGAAACCATCGGCCAGATGTCGTGCAATCCGTCGATCGGTGGAATAGGCAAGGGCCACCTCGTACGTGAGGTTGATGCACTCGGTGGTGTGATGGCCATTGCCACAGACGAGGCCGGTATCCAGTTTCGCAGGCTTAACTTGTCCAAGGGACCCGCAGTTCGTGCCACGCGTGCTCAGGCCGATCGCATCCTTTACAAGGCAGCGATACGCAAGCGTGTCGAGAGCCAACCATGCCTGACGCTTTTTCAGCAGTCGGTCGACGACGTTCTGATGGAGGCCGGAGCAGTTAGCGGTGTCCGAACCCAGATGGGGATTGAGTTTCTGGCGGGTTGCGTCGTGCTTACGGCGGGGACCTTTCTTGCCGGGCGCATCCATGTCGGACTGGAGAATCACTCTGGTGGACGAGCGGGGGACCCCGCTGCAACCACGCTCGCAAGCCGACTGAGGGAAATAGAGCTACCTGTTGGGCGCCTGAAGACCGGGACGCCCCCACGTCTGGATGGGCGCACGATCAATTTCGACGTCCTTGAAGTCCAGGCCGGGGACACGCCGCAGCCGATCTTTTCCTTTCTGGGAGATCGAAGCATGCACCCGGAGCAGCGGCCGTGTTGGGTCGCGCACACCAACGAGCGAACGCACGAGATCATCCGCCAAAATCTGGATAGATCGCCAATGTTTACCGGGGTGATCGAGGGTGTCGGTCCGAGGTATTGCCCATCAATTGAAGACAAGATCCATCGATTTGCGGACAAGACGGGCCATCAGGTCTTCCTCGAACCCGAAGGTCTTACGACGCAGGAAATCTATCCCAACGGAGTCTCAACGAGTCTGCCATTCGATGTCCAGCTTCAGCTCGTGCGCTCCATCAGCGGTCTTGAGCAAGCCCATATCCTGCGGCCCGGCTATGCGATCGAGTACGATTACTTCGACCCTCGGGCGCTCAAGGCCTCGCTGGAATCCAAACGGATCGAGGGCCTTTTTTTCGCAGGTCAGGTAAACGGCACCACGGGTTACGAGGAGGCGGCAGCCCAAGGGCTCCTGGCGGGTGTCAACGCCGCCCTGAAAGCGAGAGGGGACCCGAGCTGGGTCCCGGGTCGCTCAGAAGCCTATCTCGGCGTGCTGGTCGACGATCTGATCACGTCTGGCGTGTCCGAACCCTACCGGATGTTCACCAGCAGGGCGGAATACAGGCTGATGCTGCGCGAAGACAACGCGGATTTGCGCCTGACGGAAACAGGCCGGCGCCTTGGCCTCGTCGATGATGCGCGCTGGGCGCGCTTCGAGCACAAACGTGAAGCACTGGAACGTGAATCCCAGCGGCTAAGAAGCACATATGTGAGCGCAGACTTCCTCGAAAAGAATGGTATGGAATCGTCATCTGGGCGCTCATTGGCGGAACTTCTCAAGCGGCCAGACGTCTGCTATTCGGACCTGGAGAAACTCGGATACGGTGAGGAAGATATTGCGCCTGAGGTGGCCGAGCAAGTCGAGATATCCGAAAAATACCGCGGCTACATCGAGCGCCAGAAGCTCGAGATAGACAGGCGTGCAGGCCATGAGTCCGTGCGTTTGCCACTGGACTTCGACTACGGCGTCATCAAGGGTCTGTCCTTCGAGGTCCAGCAAAAGCTGAACCGGCACAAACCTGAGAATCTCGGTCAGGCGGCCCGGATTTCGGGTATCACGCCCGCTGCCATCGCGCTATTGGAGGTCCACGCAAAACGTGGCTTCCGCCCGGCAGAGAAAAAGATCGCATGATCGACGTTCACCCGACGGTCAACCCTGAGGCCATGCTGAGGAGAGGGCTGGAGCTGTTGCCCATCCGTATTCCTGAGCAGGCTCTGACCAAGCTCCTGGGTTACGTGGTGCTCCTGAGCAAGTGGGGCAGGGTATACAACCTCACATCCATTACAGATCCGGAGCGAGTGATCAGCCATCACATACTTGATTCGCTCGCGATATTGCCGCACCTCCCGCCGGGCGACCTTGCGGATGTCGGATGCGGCGCGGGTCTGCCGGGTATTCCGATCGCAATCGTACAGCCCGATCGGCGCATCGCGCTGAACGATAGCAACCAGAAGAAGATCGCATTTGTGCGGCAGGTGCAGATTGAACTCAGTTTGCCACGCGTAGAGACCTACGTCGGACGCGTCGAGACCTGGAAACCGCGTGAGCTTTTTGACATCGTCATTTCACGGGCCTTCACCCGTACTGCGGAGTTCATCGCGCTGACCAGACACCTTCTGAATCCGCACGGACGGTTCATGCTCATGAAGGGTGAATACCCCATGCGGGAAATCTCGGTCCTGCCTGAAGGCTATGACTGCGATGTGAGGCGACTGCAGGTTCCGTTACTTGCGGCGGAGAGACATATCGTGATCTGCGGAGCGCGCACGTGACACGGACATTCGCCGTCGTGAACCAGAAAGGGGGCGTCGGGAAGACGACCACCTCCGTCAACCTGGCCGCAGCGCTTGCCTCGTTCGGACAGCGCGTGCTGCTCGTCGATCTGGATCCGCAAGGCAACGCTACCATGGGCAGCGGTATCGACAAGAAGCAGGCTGGCACCACGGTGTACCACGTGATGCTGGGACTGTCGGACGTCGCTTCTGCAAGAATGCGACCCCAAGGCGCGGCTTTCGATGTGCTGCCTGCGAACCGCGAACTTGCCGGCGCCGAGATAGAACTCGTGGGTCTGGCAGAACGGGAAAGCCGTCTCAAGCAGGCGCTCGATGTCTGTCACGAAGAGTACGACTTTGTGCTTATCGATTGCCCCCCGTCACTTTCCCTCATAACCGTGAACGGACTGGTGGCGGCGCGTGAGGTATTGATCCCCATGCAGTGCGAATACTACGCGCTTGAAGGTTTGTCGGACCTGGTCGACACCCTGCGCCGGATCCGTACAAATCTGAATCCCGAACTGCAGATTTCAGGTTTGTTGCGCACCATGTACGACCCCAGGAACACGCTTACGCTGCAGGTTTCCGACCAGCTTGAGTCCCATTTCTCCGACAAGGTGTACAAGACCATGATCCCGCGCAATGTCCGTCTTGCGGAGGCACCCAGCCACGGCATTCCGGCCGTCGTGTGGGACAGAACCTCCAAGGGCGCACAGGCCTACCTCGCGCTCGCGCGCGAAGTCCTTGGCGTATCTGGCGCCGTTCGGGAAAGTGATGAGGATGTCCGCCATGACTAAGCCGGCCCGAGGCCTCGGGCGCGGACTGGACGTTTTGCTCGGCAAGGAATCAGCGCCCAAGGATTCGCTCGCAACACTCCCGGTTGCGCGCATTCGTCCCGGCAAGTATCAGCCCCGTACCCGCATGGACCAGCAGGCGCTGGCAGAGCTGGCGGCCTCGATCAAGTCCCAGGGTCTAATGCAGCCGCTCGTGGTGCGTCCCGTCGCGCCCGATGAATACGAGCTGATCGCGGGCGAACGCCGCTGGCGCGCCGCGCAGCTCGCCGGTCTGGAGGTAGTGCCGGTCGTCGTCCGCGAGGTGCCGGACGACGCCGCGCTCGCGATGTCTCTGATCGAGAATATCCAGCGGGAGAACCTGAACCCGATCGAAGAGGCGGCGGGTATCCAGAGGCTGATCAGCGAGTTCAGCATGACCCACGAGCAGGCGGCGGATGCTGTAGGCCGTTCGCGAAGCGCCACGACCAATCTGCTCCGGCTGCTCAAGCTTGCGTCACCGGTGCAGGCGATGGTGATGGACGGCGCCCTCGAAATGGGCCACGCGCGCGCCTTGCTCAGTCTCGATCCGGCCCGCCAGATCGAAGTGGCAAATCGCGTCGTCGCCAAGGGTCTCTCCGTTCGAGAAACCGAGCGGCTCGTGTTCGACACACACCGCGACGAGAGGGCTCCGAAGACTCGCCGCGTCGACCGGGATCTGGCCCGCCTCCAGGAGGAAACCTCCGAGCGGCTCGGAACCACAGTTGAAATCCGACCGGGAAGCAAAGGACGCGGAAAACTCTTGCTGCACTATGCCAGCCTCGATCATCTTGACGATCTCCTGATTCGACTCCGCGGCGAATGAAAGACGAACAAGGATTCCGCGCCAGGCGCGCGCTTCCTCGAACAAGGGTTTAGTGAATATTCATGATTGACCCCATTAGCAACAATCCCTTAAAATTCGCGGGCTTTGCATAGCACGCACCGGGAATTAGGGGCTTCAGATGCCGGTGTTCAGCGATAGATCAATCAGAGCAGTCCTGCGGTGGCAGTTGATGGCGACCGCGACGCTGACGATCGTCGCGATGCTTGCGGGCGGAAACCGGTCTGTCATTGCTGCGCTGCTTGGTGGTGCTATAACAATATCGAGCAGCATGGCCGCCGGGGTTCTGCTTGAGTACCCACGGAAGCTCCGTTCGAAAGCCGCCGGGTCTCCTGCGGGTGCCCTCATGGGCGCCCTGAAGGCCGAGGCGGTGCGAGTGGGCCTGATCGTCGTGCTGCTGTGGTTGGTGTTTACAACCTATAAGGACCTTAACGCCCTCGTTTTCATCGGGACGGTTTCGGTAAACATTGTGATCTCCGCGCTCGGAATCACGGTACGAAACGGCTAATACAAGAATCGCATCCTCCAGCATGGCGACTGAACAACTCACTCCGACGCAATACATCGCGCACCACCTGTCGTTCAATACGAAGCCCGTCGGCGACGGCAGCTTCATGACGATTAACGTGGACTCCTTGGTCACGGGCGTGCTGCTCGGCGTCATCGCCCTCGCGATCCTGCGCTGGATAGTCGCCGGCGCCACCTCAGGGGTGCCCACGCGGCGCCAGGCCGTCGTCGAGCTGATGTTCGAATTCATCGACAAGCAGGTAAGCGGGGTTTTCCGCCACGGCAACCGGAACAAGTTCGTATCGCCTGCTGCTTTCACCGTATTCGTCTGGGTAATTCTCATGAACTCGATGGATTTTCTGCCCATCGACTGGATCGCCACGTTCATGGAAAAGGTCTTCCACGTCCACGCCTGGCGACCTGTACCGACTTCGGACATGAACACCACCTTTGCGCTCGCGCTCTCTGTGTGGATCCTGATGATCTATTTCTCGATCGCCGCGAAGGGCTTCGGAGGCTGGGTGCACGAGTTGTTCTGCGCGCCGTTCGGCTCCAACCCGCTCCTGTGGCCGTTCAACCTTCTGTTCAATGCGGTCGAATACGTCTCGAAGCCGCTGTCCCATTCGCTGAGGCTTTTCGGAAACATGTACGCGGGTGAGATCATTTTTCTGCTGCTCTGGATGTGGGCTGCAACGGGCCTGGTCGGCACCTTCTTCGGATTCGTCCTGGGCCTCGGCTGGGCGATCTTCCATATTCTGATTGTCGGCCTTCAGGCCTATATCTTCATGATGCTCACCGTCGTGTACATCGCGATGGCGCACGAGCATCACTAACCTGTTTCGCAATTCACGTTCGTTCAAGAAAGGGAGCTAGATATGGAAAAGATGCAAATGCTGGCGATGGTCCAGGCCTACACCGGGATCGGACTCGGCCTGATGCTCGGGTTGGGCGCGCTGGGTGCCTGTATCGGTGTCGGCATCATGTGCAGCAAGTTTCTCGAGGCCGCTGCGCGCCAGCCGGAACTTACGAACGATCTACAGGGCCGCGTGTTCCTGCTGCTCGGTCTGATCGACGCTTCGTTCATTATCGCGCTCGGTATCGCGATGTTCTTTGCCTTCGCCAACCCGCTTCTGAACGCGCTCGGCTGATTCCCGCAGAATTCTCAGCGGGTATTTTCCCTAGAGGGATGGCATGAATATCAATCTGACGCTTGTCGCGCAAGCGCTGACTTTCGCGGCATTCATCTGGTTTACCGTCAAGTTCGTATGGCCGCATCTTCTGAACGCGATCGAAACGCGCCAGAAGACGATCGCCGACGGGCTTGCCGCAGCCGAACAGGGCCGCCGGGCGCTCGAACTTTCGAGCACGCAGGCGGACGAAGCCCTGCAGCAGGGACGCACACGATCTGCCGAGATTCTCGCGCAGGCCGAGAAGCGCGTTGCGCAGATGATCGAAGAGGCCCGCACGTCGGCCCGCGAGGAAGGCGATCGCGAGCGACTGGCGACCCGGGCAGAGATCGAACAGGAAGTCCGACGCGCCCGCGAGCAGCTTCGCGAGCAGGTGGCCTCCCTGGCGGTCGCCGGAGCGGAGAAAATACTTCGCCGCGAAGTGGACGCCAAGGCGCACGCAGATCTCCTCGACGATATCAAGCGCCAGCTATGACGAACCGGCGAATCTGATCGTGGCAGAGCCAAGAACTGTAGCCCGTCCCTACGCGGAAGCCGTCTTCAGGCTTGCCGACGCGGCTGGAAAGCTTGCGGAATGGTCCGCGATGCTCTCCGCGCTTGCGCAGGTTTCGGAGAGCGCGCGCATCCGCAGCGCTGTCCGGGATCCGGCAAATTCCGCCGAAAAGTCAGCGGGGCTGTTCATCTCGGTGCTCTCGGGTCATTTGACCGGGGAGGCGGAGAATTTCGTCCGTGTGCTGGCCGACAATCGTCGGCTCGAACTGATTCCCGAGGTTCGCGATCAGTACGAGGCGCTGAGGAGCGAGCGGGAAAGCGTGGTGGATGTGGACATCACCAGCGCGTTTGCGCTGAGTGAGCCTCAGCTGCAGGGCCTGGTGGCGAGTCTCGAGAAGAAGACGGGCCGCAAGGTCAAGGCGCGGGTAAGCATCGACAAGGGGCTGATAGGCGGGGTGATGCTCGCGATCGGCGACAAGGTAATTGACGGTTCCGCGCGTGCAAAGCTTGCCGCGCTGGGAAATGCATTGAAGTCGTAGAGCGCACTAGGAGCAGCCATGCAGCTGAACCCTGCTGAAATTTCGGAATTCATCAAAAACAGAATCCAGAACCTCGACGCCGGCGCGGAAATGCGCACTCAGGGCACCGTGGTTTCGGTTACCGACGGCATCTGCCGGGTGCACGGCCTCTCGGATGTCATGCAGGGCGAGATGCTCGAGTTTCCCGGCGGCACCTTCGGCCTCGCGCTCAACCTTGAAAGAGATTCCGTTGGCGCGGTGATTCTCGGCGAGTACGAGCACATTACCGAGGGCGACCCCGTCAAGTGCACGGGGCGGATCCTCTCGGTTCCGGTCGGGCCGGAACTGCTCGGCCGGGTCGTCAACTCGCTCGGTCAGCCGATCGACGGCAAGGGCCCGGTCAACGCGAAGATGACCGACGTCATCGAAAAGGTCGCGCCGGGCGTGATTGCGCGGCAGTCCGTTTCCCAGCCTGTGCAGACCGGGCTGAAGGCCATCGATGCCATGGTGCCGGTCGGCCGCGGTCAGCGCGAACTCATCATCGGTGACCGCCAAACCGGCAAGACCGCGGTGGCCATCGACACAATCATCAACCAGAAGGGAAAGGATCTCTTCTGCGTTTACGTCGCGATCGGTCAGAAAGCCTCGACTATCGCGAACGTGGTGCGCAAACTGGAAGAGCACGGCGCGATGTCCTACACCATCGTGGTCGCCGCCTCGGCCTCGGAATCCGCGGCACTCCAGTACATCGCTCCGTACTCGGGCTGCACGATGGGCGAGTACTTCCGCGATCGCGGCCAGGATGCGCTGATCATCTATGACGATCTGACCAAGCAGGCCTGGGCCTACCGCCAGATCTCGCTGTTGCTGCGACGCCCGCCGGGACGCGAAGCCTATCCGGGTGATGTGTTCTATCTGCACAGCCGGCTGCTTGAGCGCGCTGCGCGCGTGAATCCCGACTACGTCGAGAAGTTCACCAAAGGCGCAGTCAAAGGGAAGACCGGTTCGCTCACCGCCTTGCCGATCATCGAAACCCAGGCCGGCGACGTGACAGCCTTCGTTCCGACCAACGTGATCTCGATTACCGATGGTCAGATCTTCCTCGAGACGGACCTGTTCAACGCCGGTATCCGCCCCGCGATCAACGCCGGCATCTCGGTATCGCGCGTAGGCGGCGCCGCCCAGACCAAGATCATGAAACGTCGCGATACCGGCGGTGGCGTGCGTCTCGCGCTCGCGCAGTATCGTGAACTTGCGGCCTTCGCCCAGTTCGCGTCGGATCTTGACGAAGCCACCCGCAAGCAGCTCGAGCGCGGTCGCATGGTCACCGAGCTCATGAAGCAGGCGCAGTACCAGCCGCAGCAGGTCTGGGAGATGGCACTCACGCTGTTCGCCGTGAACAACGGCTACTACGACGACGTCGATGTGCGCAAGGGTCTTGCCGCGGAGAAGTCGATGCGCGACTACGTCAAGAGCAAGTACGCTGCGTTGATCGAGCGTATCGAGAAGACGAGCGACATCAGCGGCGACGACGAGCAGGCGCTGAAAGACGCAATCGGCGACTGGAAGAAGAACGGCAGCTTCTAGCCGCTAGAGCGCGCAAAGGGATACCGGAATGCCGGGAACCAAAGAAATACGGATGAAGATCCGGAGTGTGCAGAACACCCGGAAAATCACCAAGGCCATGGAAATGGTGGCCGCGTCCAAGATGCGTCGTGCGCAGGAGCGCATGCGCGCGGCGCGGCCGTATGCAGAGAAGATCCGCAATATCGCCGCGCATATCTCGCACGCCAACCCGGAATACCGGCATCCGTTCCTCGTGGCGCACGACACCGTCAAGCGCGTCGGCATGATCGTTGTCACGACAGACAAGGGTCTTTGCGGTGCGCTGAACACGAACTTGCTGAGGCAGGTGCTCATCGAGTACAAGCGCCTGCAGGGCGAGGGCGAGGAGATCGACGTCTGTGCTCTGGGCAACAAGGGTCTCGGCTTCATGCAGCGGCTCGGCGCGCACATCATTTCCCAGGCGGTGCAGCTTGGTGACCGCCCGCAGATGGACCGGCTGATCGGTGCGGTGAAGGTCATGCTCGACGGCTATATGAGCGATCGTTTCGACCGCGTGCTGATCTGCTACACCCGTTTCATCAACACGATGAAGCAGGAGCCCGTGATCCAGCAGCTCCTGCCGTTGTCGGGAGATCGTCTGGGTGCTCCCGAAGGCCCCTGGGACTATGTCTACGAGCCCGAAGCCCAGGTCGTGCTCGAACAGGTGCTCACCCGCTATATCGAGGCGATCATCTTCCAGTCGGTGGCCGAGAGCATGGCTTCGGAACAGTCCGCGCGCATGGTGGCGATGAAGGCGGCATCGGATAACGCCGCAACACTGATCGACGAACTTACGCTGGTCTACAACAAGAACCGGCAGGCGGCGATCACCAAGGAACTTTCGGAAATTGTCGGAGGCGCGGCGGCAGTTTGACGTCGGGCCTTTCAGAGATAAATCGGACTCAAGAGTAGGAATAATCCAATGGCACAAGCGCAAGGTACCATCGTTCAGTGCATCGGCCCGGTGGTCGATATCCAGTTCCCCCGGGAAAACATGCCGAAGGTCTATGACGCATTGCTCCTTCAGGACGATGCGAGCAATCCGCTCGCGGAGAAAGGCCTGACCTTCGAGGTGGAGCAACAGCTCGGTGACGGCGTCGTGCGCTGCATCGCGCTCGGCTCTTCCGACGGTCTGCGCCGCGGCATGACGGTCGCCAGCACGGGCGGGCCGATATCGGTGCCTGTCGGTGAAGGCACGCTTGGCCGCATCATGGATGTGCTCGGACGCCCGATCGACGATGCCGGACCGATCAAATCCGACACGCTGCGGGCCATCCATCAGCCTGCGCCGAAGTTCGACGAGCTGTCGCCTTCGGTCGAGCTGCTCCCGACCGGCATCAAGGTCATCGATCTCGTCTGCCCGTTCGCCAAGGGCGGCAAGATCGGCCTGTTCGGCGGCGCCGGCGTGGGCAAGACCGTGAACATGATGGAACTGATCAACAACATCGCCAAGTCCTACGGCGGTTACTCGGTGTTTGCCGGCGTCGGCGAGCGCACGCGAGAGGGCAATGACTTCTATCACGAGATGGAAGAGTCGAAGGTGCTCGACAAGGTCGCGATGGTCTTCGGCCAGATGAACGAGCCCCCGGGCAACCGTCTGCGCGTCGCACTCACGGGTCTCACGATGGCGGAGCGCTTCCGCGATGACGGCCGGGACATCCTGCTCTTCATCGACAACATCTATCGCTACACGCTCGCCGGAACCGAAGTCTCGGCTCTGCTTGGCCGGATGCCTTCCGCGGTGGGCTACCAGCCGACGCTGGCTGAAGAAATGGGGCGTCTGCAGGAACGGATCACTTCCACCAAGGTCGGTTCGATCACCTCGATTCAGGCTGTCTACGTGCCTGCGGATGACCTGACCGACCCGTCCCCCGCGACCACCTTCGGCCACCTTGATGCGACCGTCGTGCTGTCGCGCGACATCGCGGCCCTCGGTATCTACCCCGCGGTGGACCCGCTCGATTCGACCTCGCGCCAGCTTGATCCGCTCGTCATCGGCGAAGACCACTACAACACGACCCGCGCCGTGCAGCAGACGCTGCAGCGCTACAAGGAACTGCGCGACATCATCGCAATTCTCGGCATGGATGAACTCTCGCCGGAAGACAAGCAGGCCGTCGCGCGCGCGCGCAAGATCCAGCGCTTCCTCTCCCAGCCGTTCAACGTCGCCGAAGTGTTCACCGGCTCGCCCGGCAAGATCGTGCCGCTCGCGGACACCATCAAGGGCTTCAAGATGATCGTGAACGGCGAATGTGACGCGCTGCCCGAGCAGG
Source organism: uncultured Pseudomonadota bacterium (assembly GCA_903834835.1). Lineage (GTDB taxonomy): Bacteria > Pseudomonadota > Gammaproteobacteria > Burkholderiales > SG8-39 > CAILKO01. The sequence continues at coordinate 453,397 of CAILKO010000035.1, forward strand.
CGTTCTACATGGTCGGCACGATTGAAGAAGCCTTCGAGAAGGCCAAGACGCTCCAGTAACGATGGAACACACCCTCCAGGTCGATGTCGTAAGCGCCGAAGAGGCCATCTACTCCGGCGAGGCGAAGTTCGTCGTGCTTCCGGGCGAGGCGGGCGAACTCGGTATCTATCCGCGTCATATCCCGCTCATCACGCGCATCAAACCGGGCACGGTACGCATCATGCCGGCGGACGGCGGAGAAGAGCAGCTGATCTTTGTCGCAGGCGGGGTCCTCGAAGTCCAGCCGCGCGTGGTCACGGTGCTCGCGGACACCGCGATCCGCGGCCGCGACCTCGACGAAGCCAAGGCAACCGAGGCACTGCAGCGTGCCGAGGAATCGCGGCGCAATGCCAAGGACAAGGCGGAGATCGCCGTCGTCGAAGGCGAACTCGCGATGCTCGCCGCCCAGCTCGCGGCGATCAGGAAGCTGCGCAAGCGCTAAGGCGGCACACGCGCTCCGCATCAATGCCGGAGCAGGAAATCGGGCAGGATAGGCGATAGATAGTAACGAATATGTTACTATCTATCGGGAAACGACCCTGATTCCTCCTCTCGCTTCCAACCCAGGGTGTCCGGATCAGGAACTCAGGGCAGGGAAACGAGTTCCTGCTTCAGGTTTTCCACGAGACCATCCCAGTCTCCCACCGCGGTCTGGCGGAACAGGCGCGCACCCGGGTACCAGGGACTGTCGTCGCGACCGGTAAGCCAGCGCCAGTCCGCAACCACCGGCAACAACAGCCAGAGCGGCCGCCCGAGCGCGCCCGCAAGGTGGGCCACCGAGGTATCCACCGAGATCACGAGATCCATCAGTTCCATCACGGCCGCGGTGTCGACAAAACCCTCGAGCGCATCGTCGATCAGCGTAACGTTGCGCAGCGGCGCCAGTCGTTCCCTGTCCGCGACGCTGATCTCCTTCTGCAGACAGACGAAATTCAACTCCTGAGTAAACAAGGGCAGCAGACTCTCCAGCGGCAGGGAGCGGTTCGCATCGTTGTGATGCGCCTTGCTTCCCGCCCAAACCACGCCGATCTTCCGGCCCGCACCGAGGCGTAGGGCGTGACGCCGGACGCGCTCCGGATCGCTACGCAGATAGGGGGTCGCCGAAGGAATCGACGCCAGGTCCGTGCCGAAGGCGTGGGCGAGGCTCATCATCGGGCACTGCATATCCGCGACGAAGTCCGCGCCGACTTCCGTTTCAACGCGCACCTGCGCGCCGAAACTCTCCCGCGCCAGACCCACCAGTGAGTGCGGGAGTTCCAGTACTGTTTCCTGTGCCTGCTCCGCGACACGTGGCACATAACGCATGAACTGGATGCTGTCGCCGAGGCCCTGCTCTGCATGCAGGAGAATACGTTTGCCGGCAAGCGACTCCCCCGTCCACAGCGGCACCGAGGCATGCCGATTCCGCCCCATGCCGGACCCGGTCGTGCGCCAGCGCCACTCGTATTCCTGAAAGCCCTCCACCAGCTTTCCCTGGCGAAGAAGTGCGATACCCCGGTTGAGATGCGGTCCGGGTTCGTCCGGACGAGCCGCGAGCGCCCGGTCGCACCACGCGATGGCTTCCGAGTCGCGGCCAGCCGCCTGCAGCGCGGCCCCGCGGTTCTTGAGTGCGCCGTAATTGCGCGGATTGATCGCGAGTGCGCGATCGATGTCGGGCAAGGCCATTTCGGGTCGACCCTGATGGATCAGCGCTGCCGCACGATTGTTCAGCAGTACATCGGAATCCGGCAGCAACGCGAGCGCTGTGTCGCAGGCAGACTGCGCCGCCGCATAGCGACGCGCGCGAACCAGCGTGGTGGTGAGTTGCGTGTGCGCGCGCGGCAGGGCCGGCCTGAGTGCCAGCGCCGTCCTGAATGACTCGACCGCCGACTTCCACCGGCCCATGCGATCGAGCACGATACCGAGTTCCACATGCAGCGCGGGCATGCGCGGATTGGCCGCCACTGCACGCTGCAGGAACGCCGCCGCGCGTGCCGGGCGACCGTTGCGAAGCGCGATCTGACCGAGCATGCGCAAGGCCCCGGGATGTCCGGGCACGCGCTCCACGACCGCAAGACATGCTGCCCGCGCGCCGGCCAGGTCGCCCGCGCGAAATTGCGCCACTGCCTGCTCGATCTGCGCCCGCACGCCAGCATCCCCTGTCATCACCGATATTCTAGATTTCCCGACAGATCTTGCATGGGCCCGAATTGCACATCGCAGTTCACCCCCATGCACACGGCCATGACGCAGCCTGACACATTTCAAGGAAATATTTGCGCGCCAATGCGCGTTAGTACCGCGCGGGAGCTTGCTCCCGACTGCTACTATGGTGTCCAAGTCTCGGCGTGTTGGTAATCGGCAAGCATCATTGCTCCAAACCCGAGTCGAGCTTCGTCGGAAAAGATCCTGACGACAACCTGAATTGACGAAGATGGATCAGACACTGTTTGAAGTAATTGAACTTGCAACACGCGCAGGAAAGCCGTCGCGATGAAGCCTCTGCCGCAGGAATCGCATTGCGCGCTGGTCCTGAGTTCCGTCCCGTTGATCTGTGCGGGTGTCACCGCAGTGATCAACCGCGCCACGGCGGGCCGCCTTCGGACCCTCAACGCCCCGTGGGAGGACAGTCAAAAGGTGCTGCCTGGTCTCGTTGAGCGACTGCGGCTCGTCGTTGCCGACCCCGGCACGACGTTTACAAGCGAGTCGTTGTCGCGTCTAATGCAGCTCTCGGGCCGCGCTCCGGTCGTAATCGCGCTGCCGGGATTGACCGTAAGAATCAGGGATATTTCCCACGAGAGCAGACTACATCAGATTCCGATTGCGGCCAGGCTGGACGAATGGTTGCGCGTCGTCCAGCGGGCTCTGGCCGAGCCAGCCCGAACTGCAGAATCGCGTCCCCGCCCGATTGCCGCGGGTGCTGACTCTCGGGAAGCGGGATCACTGGTCCGGCAGCCGGATCGTGTCACCCTGCTCACGAAACGCCAGATGGAAGTGCACGAGTTGCTGTCACAGGGCCTGTCCAACAGCGAGATCGCCGAACGCATCGGTACAACAGTAGGCACCGCAAAGCTCCATGTCGCCGCGGTGATGGAAGCACTGCAGGCAACGCGGCGCATCGACATCGTGCTCAGGCGCGCGACATCCGCACAAGAGAAAACTGAAAGCGACATGAACGATGTTTCGTCTTAAAACATACCCCAGTTCGCCCACGACAACGGCCCCGGTCACGGTGGCTGACGGACCGGCACGCGGCCGCATCGCCCGGGCCGTTGCCCTGGCATGTCTCGGTCTGGCATTCGGACTGCCGCAATACGCTTGCGCCGCTGAATCTGCTGTCGATTCCGCGCAGAGCCCTGGTGCCCCCAGAGCGCTCACGCTGCGCGATGCCGTGACCCTCGCGGTCACCAGCAATCCCACGCGCGTAAAGGCGGCAAACGAAATCACAGCCGCGGGGTTCGAGCATGAAACCGCCCTCTGGGCGCGATTCCCTACGGTTTCTGTCGACGCATCCTCGACCGGCTCACGCACAGCAGGTGCGGCAAGCACGACTGTGCGCGCGGATCAGCCGCTCTGGACGGGCGGTCGTATCACCGGCCAGATCGAGTCGACCAAGGCGCTGCTGACCGCTGCGCAGCTTGCCGAATCCGATACGCGGCGCAAGCTCGCTGAAGACACCTCGGTCGCCTACATCAACTGGATGTATGCGCAGGAGCGGATCGAGATTGCGCGCGGCGCCGTCGATCAGCTCGCCGCACTGCTGCAGTACGCCAGGCGTCGCGAATCGGAAGGGCTCGCCTCCGCGGCTGACGTATCCATCGGGGTTGCACGGCATGGCAGCGTGCTCGCGCAGATCGAAGACCTGAAGGGCGCTGTCGACAACGCGCGTGCCCAGCTCGAGGCACTCGTTGTCACCCGCGTGTCTCAGGGTACCCGGGTGAGCGTCCCGCCGGTGAGCGCGAGTGCGATCGAAGAAGCAGAGAAGGCCTACCTCGATCTCTCGCAGCTGATCCTCCAGCGTCGGTCCGAGGTCGAGAGCGCGCGTGCCCAGGCGGACGTACGCAAGTCCCAGATGTACCCCAAGGTAGTGCTTCGCGCCGAGCACCTGACCTATCAGAACTCCGCGCTGTCGAACGATTCCCGCGCTTCCATTGTCGTGCAGTTCACGCCGGATGCGGGTCTCGCTTCATATTCGTCCTATCAGGCTGCGGCCAGCCGCATCGATTCGGCGCTCGCTCAACTCGCGGCCGACGAAAACGCGACGCGCCTGCGCGCGCGCACGAATTCATCGGACTACACCGCGACACGGCGGCAGGTCGAAGAACTCACGCCGCAGGTCCAGGCGCTCGAGTCGGCGGCTTCTTCCTTCATGCGGCAGTTCGAGGCGGGCCGCAAAACCTGGCTGGACGTGCTGAATACGCATAAGGAAACGCTGGAGGCCCGGCTTTCGCTTTCCCGTGCGATCAATTCGCGCGATGTCGCCGCGCTCCGCCTGATGGTGAATTCCGGCAGCTTCGCCAGGTGGCTCGGGGTTCCCGAGAAATGAGCGACGAGGCGCTCGGGGGTGCGATCGAGGCGTCGGCGCTGCGCCGGCTGCTCGCGCTCAGAGGCCACAGGCTGGATCTCGGCGATGTGCAGCAAGCGCTGAAGCAGGAAGGCGAGCCGCGCTTCGCGGGCGGGCGCGACGCCCTTGCGGCGCTTTCGGCGGCACTCAATCGCCTTGGCGCGGGGGGCATACGCATGGCCACCACGCAGGCGGACATGCTGACCGAGATGCACTTGCCGGCGCTCATCGAGCATGAGGGCCGATCCTGGGTCATGAAGGAAGTCCGCGGCAGCCGCAGGCTGCTCGATCCGGGCGCAGGCAACAGCGTGGAAGTGGATGTCTCCGTGCTGGAGGGTGCGAGCGCGATCTGGTTCGATCGTGCGGAGAGATCTCAGACACGCCGGGGCGAAAGTCCCGCCTTCGCCATGCTGATGGCGGCCTTTTCCAAGCGCAAGCGTGTGTTCGTCGAGGTTGCAATTGGAACGTTGCTCACGAGCACGCTCGCAGTCGCGTCTTCCTTCTTCGCGCTCCAGGTCTACGACCGCGTCATTCCTACCTTCGCCTACGCGACGCTGTATGCGCTCGCAGGCGTCGTCGGAGTGATCATCTTCTTCGACTTCATCCTGCGCCTCGTGCGCGCGCGTCTGCTTGATCGCGTGTCGCGCGACATCGACGAGGAAGTCTCCGTCGCGGTATTCCGGGCACTCTCCGGCATCCGGCTCGACGCACGGCCGAAGTCCGTCGGATCGCTTGCCGCGCAGGTGGCGGGGCTGGAGGTGGCGCGCTCGTTCTTTACTTCCAGCGTGCTCTTCACGCTCGCGGAACTTCCCTTCGCCGTCATGTTCATAGCGATCATCGGATTCGTGGGCGGTCCGATCGCGCTGATCTACGCCGGCGCGGCCGTCATCGCGCTGCTGTCCGCGGTCATCACGTTCTTCCGGCTGCGCCGGATATCACGGCTGCAGATGGAAGCGGGGTTCAGCCGCAACGGGCTCCTCGTCGAATCCATACAGGGCGCCGAGACGATCAAGGCCAACAACGCCGGATGGCGGTTCGCCGACCGCTGGCGCGATGCGACCGTCGAAATTGCGCGACTCAGCCTCAGCTCGCGCGCCTACATGGTAAGCGCGACCACGCTCACGCAGTCGCTCACGACGATCGCATACGTCTGTGTGGTCATCATGGGCGTCAATCTCATTGAATCCGGATTTTTCACGATGGGGGGCTTGATCGCCTGCACCATGCTGGGCGGGCGCGTCATCGCGCCGATCGGGAGCGCGGTCGGTCTCATCGTGCAGGCGCAGCAGGCGACGCAATCGTTGCGATCCGTGGATGCCATCCTGGAACTGCCCAACGAGCGTGAGCCCGGCGTCGAGCTGCTGTCTCCAGCCGAGCTCGGGCATGACCTCGGTGCCGAGGGCATGCGTTTCTTCTATTCCAATATTCCGATACCGCAGGTCGAGATGCCGACGCTGCGCATCGACGCCGGCGAACGGATGGTGCTTGTGGGCGCGCCCGGATCGGGAAAGTCCACACTGCTGCGGCTGCTTTCCGGTCTTTACCGCCCGTCGGGCGGGCGGGTGACGCTCGGTGGCATCGACATGGCGATGATCGATCCCGAACTCGTGCGACGCAAGATCGGCTTCCTGCCCCAGGAAGTGCAGCTCTTTCGCGGCACGCTGCGCGAGAACCTGAACCTCAATCACACGGCGTCCGACGACGCCCTCGTTGCGGTCGTGCAGGAGCTCGGGCTCGATGCGCTGGTGCGCGACCATCCCAAAGGGCTGGACCGCGAAATCTCCGAAGGCGGCTCGGGTCTTTCCGGCGGCCAGCGTCAGCTTGTGGGCATTGCGCGGGTGATACTCAGTCAACCGCGTGTATGGCTGCTGGACGAGCCGACGGCGGGGCTCGATCGCGCGCACGAAGCGCGTGCCCTCGCGGCGCTCGAGCACGCGGTCGGTCCGGATGACACGCTCGTGATCGCGACGCATCGCCCGGCGGCGATCGCCTTCGCGCGGCGCATCGCGATCATCCAGCGCGGGCGCGTGGTAAAGGACGGTGACCGGGATGCCGTCATGGCCGCATTGCGCTCCGGTGGAGATCAACGAGGTGTGGCGGTGGTTGCATGAGCGAGAAGAAGAAGTCGCTGTTCCTGATCCCGAGCGAGACCTCGCGGCTTTCGCTCGTCCTGTGGCTCATGCTGGTGCTGGTCGGCGCATTGATCGCATGGGCGCATTACTCGATCGTGGATGAAGCCGCGCGTGCATCGGCGACCGTCATTGCGAGCAGTCGCGTTCAGGTGATCCAGGCGGTGGATGGCGGCGTCATCGAGAAGCTGAACGTTCGTGAAGGTGACCGCGTCAGCAAGGGTGATGTCCTTGCCGTTTTCGAGGAAACACGCACCAAGGCCTCGCTCGAGGAAACCGATGCCAAGCGCACGGCGCTGCGCGCCAACATGGCACGCCTGGAGGCGGAACTGGGTGGGCGCGAACCCGTGTTCGCAGCGGATCTGCAGCGGCTGCCCGCGGTGGTTCGTCAGCAGGAAGCGCTGTTCCGAGATCGGCGCAGCGCACTCGCGGCCGAGCTGCGCTCCCTCGGCGACGTGGCCAAGCTCGCGCGCGACGAGCTCGGCATCACCGAGCGCCTGGTCGCGAGCGGCGACGCGAGCCAGGTCGAGCTGCTCCGGGCGCGGCGCAGCGCGACGGAGGCAGAGGGTCAACTCGCCAACCGGCGCAACAAGTTCGTCCAGGACGCGAGCACCGAGCTTGCCCGCGTGCGCGAGGAATACGAGCAGGTCGAGCAGCAGGTCACGCAGAAGCGCCAGCAGGTGACCAATTCCGTCATCCGCTCGCCGATGTCGGGCATCGTGAAGAACGTGCGCGTCACCACGCTCGGCGGTGTGCTGCGAGCGGGCGAGGAGCTGCTGCAGGTCGTTCCGGTGGAGGACCAGATGATCCTCGAGGCCAAAGTCGCGCCGCGCGACATCGCCTACATCCGTCTCGGCCTGCCGGCGACGATCAAGTTCGATGCCTACGACTACGCCATACACGGCATCGTCGACGGGGAGGTCATCTACATCAGCGCCGATACGATCCGCGAAGAGAGTCAGCGGCCGGATGCGCCCGGGGCGACCTACTACCGGGTACACGTGCGTACGACCGCGCCGGGTCCTGTGACGCGCATCGGACGCAAGATCGATGTGCTCCCGGGCATGACCGCCACGGTCGATATCCGCACCGGGCAGCGGACGCTGCTCATGTATCTGCTGAAGCCGATCACCAAGACCTTCTCCGAGGCGTTTCGCGAGCGCTAGCCTTGCGATTTCTCGCCGCATGGGTGCTGGGGTCCGGTCTTGTCATCTCCTCGGCGGGCGCACAGCCGGCCGAGTCTCCGACCCGTGCGGAAGCGATGCCGGCGCCACACACGGCGCTGCGCTGGAAACCTGCGTCATTCCGCTGGATCTACAGTACGGCACATGAGCCGGAGTGGCTGGCGCCAGGGGCCGGGCTTGCGCTGTTCCGACGCGCCGCGGAGCACTGGAAGCACTGCGGCGTGAACATCGAGTTTGCAGGCGAAACCGCGCAAGGACCGCAGACGCCCGACGGCGTGAATGTCCTGGGATGGGCGGCGAGCATGGCACCGGGCCTGCGTGGCATCACGCGGCGGCGCAATCGCGGTCCGGAACTCGTCGAGGCCGACATCCTGATCGCCGCCGGCAATCCCGAATTCCGCAGTGCACCAGAGCTCCTGAGCAAGGTCATCACCCACGAGTTCGGTCATGCGCTGGGCCTGGTTCATTCCCCCGATTGCCGCGACGTGATGTCATTTGGTGCCAACTGCCGCGGCATCCCGCCGGAACGTCTGCCCCAGCAGCCTACGCAGGGAGACCTTGCACAATGCAGGGTCAGATATGTGGAATGAATTTAATTTAATGTAAGTACCCGCTCACTTAGAGTTGTCGCGCGCTGCGGACCACGCCCCGACCTCCCAACCAAGCAGCGAAATTCAGTGCTTGGAAAAAGTCACACTTCAGCGCAAAAAACATCCTTTCGTATACCTTTCGATATATGGCGCTAAGCCTTGGTTTTCAGGCAAAATCGGGCGCCGAATAAAGTTATGGTGGCAAGTTCTATGGTTAACTCAAGACTTGCAGCCCGCAAAACGAATTTAAAGCGAGCCACCAAAAGCGGCACCAAACGCATTAACGGGAAATACAAATGATCAAGAATCCGAATCAGACCAACGCCCAATCCATCGTCGCGATCGATCTGCAGAAGCAGGGTGATCTCGCAGAGCAACTTGCGCAGGCAAACGCCAAGCGCAACCCGCTGCGCAAGCGGCCGAAGGACGAGGCGCTTGCAGTCGACGGGCAGCCGATCCCAGAGCACGCGCACGGTGCCAACAACGCACTGCCTGATCCGCTCGCTGCGGATGACAGCCTCGTTCCGCTCGGGACGGCGACGACCGATCCCTACGCGTATATCCAGAACGAGATTCTCGCCCGCAACGACATCTGGGCAACTGAAAACTTCGATTCCATCCTGGTCGCACAGGGCGCCACGGGCGGCGGTGCTGCGGGCGGTGG
>CAILKO010000036.1 GCA_903834835.1 uncultured Pseudomonadota bacterium
CCCCGGAAGTGCCTGGGCTTCCGAACACCCCACGAGGTGCTGTTCGGGTCTCTACAATCCCAGAAAACCCCTGTTGCACTGTTGGGTTGAACTCACCCGGGAGTTGGAGAATACATAGTAACATATATGTTACTATGTATTCTGAATTCTGGGATTTTCTTCCTCTTCCGGACCGTGGCGTCGGGCGCGCCGGGAACGGCGGAATCGGGGGCCTGTGGAAAATGAACATCGACCGTATCGATCACTTCGTTCTGACCGTCGCGGATCTGGACGCGACCTGCGAGTTCTACCATCGCGTCCTCGGCATGGAGGTCGTCCTGTTTGCGGGTGGACGGCGTGCGCTCGCGTTCGGGGTGCAGAAGATCAATCTGCATCAGCGCGGCAAGGAGTTCGATCCGAAGGCGCAGCAGCCGACCCCTGGCTCGGGCGACTTCTGTTTGATAACCCGGGTGCCGATCGAGGAAGTGGTCGCGCACCTCGGTGCCTGTGGCGTTGCGATCTCGGAGGGGCCCGTAGCCCGTACCGGCGCGACGGGGTCGATCCGGTCCGTCTACTTTCGCGATCCGGACGGCAATCTGGTCGAGGTTTCCAACTACGCGTCCTAGCGTCTGCGGGGCGGAATTTCCCCCGGTCCTGACCATCTTTGACGCGGACCACGCGGGCTGTGTGGGAGCATGCGCGCCTGCATGGAGTTACCGTGAACGACAAAGACAATACGACTGGTGTGGCACTGCCGGAGACAGCGATCGAGGCCCTCGAAGCGGGCAGGCGCCGGCAGGCGATCCGTGCGCTGGCCGAAGAGCTAAAGCTCGACGAGGCGGCGGCCACGGGCCTGCTGCAGGTCTGGCTCGAGGGAAATCCGCAGGCCAGTGCGCGCCTGAAGGTCGCGGAGCGCGCGGCGAGGGAGCGCATCTACGGATGGGCCGCGGCGGCGATCGCCGGGGCGGTGTTCTTCTACGTGGTCATCGCGCTGCCCTGAACGGGCGCGGTCCTAGTGACCCGTCACGCGTCGCGCCAGCGCCTCGGCATCCGGCAGCGGCGCGTGGCCGCTCCAGGCGATGTGCAGATCCGGCCTGAGCAGCAGCACCGAACGGCCGTAGGTCTCCCGCACATGCTGTTCGTCCATGCGCTTCACGTCCAGCGGCGCGCCGATTTTCCGGAAAGCGGCCTCGAGGGCGGCCGTGTCGCAGTCGCCGCGCAGGTCGAGCAGGGTGTAGTCGTCGCCGAGCACGTCCTGCATCGCACGGCCGTCCTTCAGCCACATGTGCGGCAGGCGCGGTCCTGGCCGGGCATGGGGTATGTAGGTGTTGCGGTCCCAGACGCGCGGGTTGTCCGGTTCGTCGGCGATGATCGGCGAGCCCGCGTAGGTGTAGCCGAACTCTGCGCCGCGCATGCCGTGCATGCGCGCGTGGGCGACCATGTACAGATCCCCGACCTTCTTGCGCTGCGCATCGCCTTCCGGGGTCGCTTCGTGGATGGCAGGCGTAACCGCATCCTTCCAGATATCGCGTCCTTCGGTCGCCCATCCTGAGGAGGCGACATTGAATTCGCCTACGGGGCGCCGCTCCTGTTCGTAGGATGGGAGCAGGCCCGGGCCGCCCCAGCCGTGCACGGTAGCGGCAAGTTTCCATGACAGATCGAAGGCGTCGCCCAGCCCGCTGTTCATGCCGAGCCCGCCCGAGGGAATGACCAGGTGGATGGCGTCGCCCGCGAGAAACACGCGGCCGACCTGATAGCGGTCGGCGAGCAGCAGGTTGTGGTGCCAGGTGTTCACGTGGCGCAAGGTGAAATCGCAGTCGATACCGATCACCTTGCGCAGATGCGCGACGAAGTCCGTGCTCTTGGGCAGGCCGGTGTTCAGCGTGAATTCCTTGCGATCTCCCTGCGCGACGATCGCCGAGCCGTCGGTCAGGTTGTAGTGGCGCCCCTTGCCCATCGGGATCTTCTCGTAGAGGTCCTCGGAGTAGAAGATCACCTGCTGCAATTCCCGGATGCGGCCCTGCCCTTCGAGCTTGACGCCCAGGCGCTTCCTGACTGCGCTCGAGCCGCCGTCGCAGCCGACCAGATACTTCGCGTGGTAGACGAGTTCGTTCCCGTCCTGCGCCCGCATGGTGACATCCACGCTGTTCGCATCCTGCTGCAGGTCGGCAAAGCCCTGGCCGTAGCGTACCGTCACGTTAGGTGTCGCTTCCGCAACCGACTTCAGCAGCGGCTCCACATGATTCTGCGCGACCAGTTGATAGGGTTCCAGCGGCAGCGAGCCATCGGTGCACTCGGCGACTTCCTTGCGCTTCTCCGCGACCGAGCCGAATTTCAGCACCGCGATGGCGGGGTCTGCGAGACGGGTGCAGAGGAACACATCCATTGGATTGTCGGCCGGATAGCCGAGCGCGCGGATGCGGTCTGCGATGCCGATGCGGCGGAAGAACTCCATGCTGCGCGCGTTGGTGCGATCCATCTTGGGCCAGGGGCCGGTGGTCGGGTTGATCTCGCAGATCAGCGTCTTTACGCCGCGCCGTCCGAGATCGATCGCAAGCGTCAGGCCGACGGGGCCCGCGCCCGCCACGATCACGTCGTACTGCTCACCCGTATCTCTGGCTGCCATCGCTTCATCCAATCCTGTTCATGCCTGAAGGTTCAGTTTCCGGATCCGACGGATTCTATCCGGAGGGCCGTCCCCGCATCCTGCGCCTCAGCGGTTGTCGCGTGACGCAAGTACCCAGCCGGCGGCTTTCTCGGCGATCATCAGCGTGGGGCTGTTGGTGTTGCCGCTGGTGATGACCGGCATGGCGCCCGCGTCGACCACACGAAGGTTCTGCACGCCGCGCACCCGGAGCCGGGAATCGAGCACGGCGAGCGGATCGTCGTGCCTGCCCATCCGCGTGGTGCCGACAGGGTGGAAGATGGTTGTGGCGATGTCGCCGGAAAGGCGAGCAAGTTCCTCGTCTGTCTGGTACTGCGTGCCGGGTTTCCACTCGACCGTGCGATACTTGGCGAGCGCGGGCTGCGCGGCGATGCGGCGCGTGACGCGCAAGGACTCCGCAGCCACCAGGCGGTCTGCATCCGTGCTCAGATAATTCGGCGCTATCGCGGGCGCGTCCTCGAACCGCGGCGAGCGGATGGTCACGGTGCCGCGGCTTGTCGGCTTCAGATTGCAGACGCTCGCGGTGAAGGCGGGGAAGTCGTGCAGCGGCTCGCCGAACGCATCGAGCGAGAGCGGTTGCACGTGGTATTCGATGTTCGGCCACTCGTGCGCCGGCGAGCTGCGCGTGAAAGCGCCGAGCTGGGATGGCGCCATGCTCATCGGGCCGCTGCGCCACAGCAGATACTCGAGTCCGATGCGCGCCTTGCCGAGGAGCGTGGAGGCGATCATGTTGAGCGTCGGCGCACCCTCGATGCGGAATACCGCGCGGATCTGGAGATGGTCCTGCAGGTTCGCGCCGACGCCCGGGACATCGGCGACGACATTGATGCCGTGGCCGCGCAGCAGCTCGGCCGGGCCGATGCCGGAGAGCTGCAGAATCTGGGGCGAGCCGATGCTCCCCGCGCAGAGGATTACTTCGCGGCTCGCGCGCACGTCCACCATCTGCCGGCCGTCCCATACGCGCACGCCGTTGCAGCGCGGCGCGCCGCGACCGGTCTCGAACAGCAGGCGGGCAGCCTGAGAGTTCGTCCACAGCGTGAAGTTCGGGCGGCGCTCGCAGGCAGGTCGGATGAAGGCCTTGGCCGCGTTCCAGCGCCAGCCGCGCTTCTGGTTCACCTCGAAGTAGCTCACGCCCTCGTTGTTGCCGCAGTTGAAATCCGGCGTACGCGGGACTCCCGCCTGCACCGCAGCCTCGGCAAAGGCCTCGAGAATCTCCCAGCGCAGGCGTTGCTTCTCGACGCGCCATTCGCCGCCCGCGCCATGCATCTCGTTCGCACCGAGGTAGTGGTCCTCGTGCGCCTTGTAGGCAGGCAGCACGTTTTCCCAGGTCCAGGCATCGTCGCCGGTGATGCGCGCCCAGTCTGCATAGTCGCGCGACTGGCCGCGCATGTAGATCATGCCGTTGATGCTGGAGGAGCCGCCGAGGGTCTTGCCGCGCGGGTAGCGCAGACGCCGCCCGTTCAGTCCGGCATCGGGCTCGGTCTGGTACAGCCAGTCCGTGCGCGGGTTGCCGATGCAGTAGAGGTACCCGACCGGAATGTGGATCCAGTGGTAGTTGTCCCGTCCGCCCGCCTCGAGCAGCAGCACGGTCGATTTACCATCTGCGCTCAGACGATTGGCCATCAGCGCGCCGGCCGTGCCTGCGCCGACGACGATATAGTCGAAGGTGGTGTCGCTCATCTTCGGTGCGCTGCGCGTCCGGGCGGCTATTTTGCCGTGGGCATGACGAACTCGGCGCCCGCGCCGGTGCGTTCCGGCCAGCGCTGCATGATCGATTTCTGCCGCGTGTAGAAGCGGATGCCTTCCTCGCCGTAAGCGTGCATGTCGCCGAACAGGCTGCGTTTCCAACCGCCGAAGCCGTGCCACGCCATCGGCACAGGTATCGGGACATTGATGCCGACCATTCCGACCTGGATGCGGCGGCTGAACTCGCGCGCGGTATGACCGTCGCGCGTATAGCAGGCGACGCCGTTGCCGTACTCGTGGGCGTTCACGAGGGCGAGCGCGGCCTCGAAATCGGGCACCCGGACGCAGCAGAGCACCGGGCCGAAGATTTCGTCGGTGTAGATCTTCATCCGGGGTGTCACGCGGTCGAACAGCGTGCCGCCGGTGAAGAATCCCGACTCGTGACCGGCAACCTTCAATCCGCGACCGTCGACCACCAGTTCCGCGCCTTCCTCGACACCGAGTCCGATATAGCGCTCGATCCGTTCCATGGCCTCGCGCGTGACGATCGGCCCCATCTCCATCTCCGGCGACATTCCATTGCCCACACGCAGCGCGCGCGCCCGAGCCGCGAGCTTGCCGACGATTCGATCGCCGACGTCACCCACCAGCACGGCGACGCTGATCGCCATGCAGCGTTCGCCCGCAGAGCCGTAGGCGGCGCCGATCAGCGCGTCCACCGCCTGGTCCATATCCGCATCCGGCATCACCACCATGTGGTTCTTCGCGCCACCGAGGGCCTGCACGCGCTTGCCATGGCGGGCGCCGGTTTCATAGATATGGCGAGCGACGGCGGTGGATCCGACGAAGCTCGCCGCCTGGACGTCCGGATGGGCGAGGAGGGCGTCAACAACCGGCTTGCCGCCCTGCACCACGTTGAACACGCCGTCTGGCAGTCCCGCTTCCTGAAGCAGTTCGGCCATCAGGATGGCTGGCGAGGGATCGCGCTCGCTCGGCTTCAGCACGAAGCTGTTTCCGGCAGCGAGTGCTACCGGAAACATCCAGCAGGGCACCATGCAGGGGAAGTTGAAGGGCGTGATGCCGACCGCGACCCCGAGCGGCTGGCGCAATGTCCAGTTGTCGATCCCGGTCGAGACCTGGTCGGTGTAGCCGGTCTTCAACAGTTGCGGTGCGGCGCAGGCGAATTCCACGATTTCGATGCCGCGGGTCACTTCGCCCTTCGCATCCGAGAACACCTTGCCGTGCTCTTGCGTGATCAGTGCGGCGAGCCGGTCCTGGTTGCGGTTCAGCAGTTCGAGGAACTTGTTCAGGACGCGCGCCCGGCGTATCGGCGGCGTATCGGCCCATGCGGGGAAGGCCGTGCGCGCTGCGGCGACCGCGGCATCGGCTTCGACTGGTCCGCCAAGCAGTACGTGACGCACGACGGTGCCGAGCGCAGGGTTGTAGACCGCCTGCCTCGGGTTCGCGGCGCCGAAGCGCCGTCCGGCAATATGGTGGGGAACGTCTTCCTCAGATGGATTCGTATTGTTCATGGACCGGTCCTGGAATTGAGCGCGTAGTCTAGGTGAGCCGCCGTCCGGCGTCGATCTGCGCACGCACCCGATCCGGTCCATGCCCCGAACCGGGCGGTGCCCGGAAAACAGCGTACCCGTGCCACTCGGTCTGTCGCTAACATGTCGCAGGAAGCGAGTCCGGACAGGCAGCACGGACATGTGCCGCCGCCTGAATCTACATGCAAAATCGCTCAGGAACGCCACCCTATATGACCCCAAAGGTGTCCAGATTTCCTCGCAACGCATGCGGGCGGGCATGGCCGTGGTTACTGGCTGCGATGGTTCTCGTCGCAGCCGGTGGCGCGGCGCTATGGCAGTGGAAATTCCGGGCTCCCGCCGAGCAGACGCCGGGCGCGGCGGGACCGGGTGCGGTGTCCGGGGCAGGCGGGCCCCCGACGCCGGGCGGACCGGGCGCGAGGCGTTTCGGAGGCCCGAGAGCGGTACAGCCGGTGTCAGTGGAGCGCGCCCGGCGCCAGGATGTCAGGGTGACAGTGAACGCGATCGGCAGCATCACCGCGGCAAATACTGCGATCGTGCGTGCTCAGGTTAGCGGTGTACTCCAGAACCTCGCGTTCCGGGAAGGGCAGCAGGTCAAGCCAGGTGAGCTGCTCGCCACGATCGATCCAAGGGCGTTCCAGGCGGGTCTGAACCAGGCGGAAGGCGCGCTTGCGCGTGACCAGGCGCAGTTAGCCAATGTGCGCGTCGACCTGGCGCGTTATCGAGATCTCTTTGCCAAGGATGCAATTCCGCGGCAGCAGCTCGATACCCAGGAGTCTCTGCTTCGGCAGCTCGAGGGGACGGTCAGGGTCGACCAGGCAGCGGTGGAAAGCGCCCGACTGCTGCTGTCGTACACACGCGTAAGCGCGCCGATTGAGGGGCGGGTTGGCCTGAAGCAGGCCGACCTGGGCAACGTCGTGCAGCCATCCGATCCAAACGGCATCGTTACGATCACCCAGACCCGGCCGATCGCGCTGGTCTTTTCGGTGCCGGCCGGAAATGTTCCGCAGATCGTCGCCGGATTGAAGCGCGGCAGACCGTTGCCGGTGGAGGCCTGGGACCGCACGGGAACAGAGCGTCTCGCACAAGGCCGGGTGGCGACGCTGGACAACGCCATCGATCCCGCGACGGACACTGTTAAGGTCAAGGCTCTGTTTGCGAACAAGGATGATGCGCTGTTTCCGAATCAGGCCGTGAGCGTGCGTCTGCAGCTCGACGTGCTCGAGGCGGCGATCACGGTGCCCCAGGCCGCAATATTGCGCGGTGCGCAGGGCTTTTACGTCTACGTGGTCAACGCAGACAAATCGGTCAGCACCCGGATCGTGAAGCCGGGCGCAATGGACGGTGACCGGACGGCGGTCCAGGGGAAATTGCTGGACGGCGAGCAGGTGGTGATCGATGGTGTCGACCGTCTGCGCGAGGGTGCGTTGGTTGAAGTCATCGCCGCCGATCCCAGGCAACGCGCCGGCGCAGAGCCGCCTGCCGGTGCGCGGCGAGGGCGACGCGGCGCCTATGGCGACCCGGGGGTACAGGGCGCAAAGGGTCCGGGTGGCGGCGCGGGATCCGCGAAGGACGCGGGCGCTTCAGCGCCGGGCCAGGCCTCGGGCGATGGCGCCGCAGGCGGCGAACGCCCGAGGTGGATGGATCGCCTGCCACCCGAGCTCGTGGAGAAGCTGAAGGGCATGACGCCGGAGGAGCGTCGCGAGTGGTTCGTGAAGCGGCGCGAAACCATGGGCAAGGAAAGCCAGGGAAAGTGACTACCAGGCGGGCGGTACGCGCTCAGACGGTGCTCGCAGCATCGTGAACCCGTCGCGCATATTCATTGAACGGCCGGTGGCGACCTCGCTGCTGATGCTCGCGATTTTCCTGGCGGGCGCCTTGGCCTATCGACTGTTGCCGCTCTCGGCGCTGCCGGAAGTGGACTACCCCACGATCCAGGTCACTACGCTCTATCCGGGGGCCAGTCCGGAAGTGATTTCCACGACCGTCACCGCCCCGCTCGAGCGCCAGTTCGGCCAGATGCCCGGCCTCACCCAGATGACGTCGACGAGTTCAGGCGGCGCATCGGTCATCACGCTGCGCTTTTCGCTTGCGTTGTCGCTGGATGTCGCAGAGCAGCAGGTCCAGGCGGCGATCAATGCCGGCAGCAACCTGCTCCCCAACGATCTGCCGATGCCGCCGATCTACAGCAAGGTGAATCCGGCGGATGCGCCGGTGCTCACGATCGCGGTCACTTCGCCATCGCTGCCCCTCATCAAGGTGCACGACCTGGTGGAGAGCAGGCTGGCGCCGAAGCTCTCGCAGGTTGACGGGGTGGGGCTGGTGAGCATCGCGGGCGGGCGCCGACCTGCGGTGCGTATCCAGGCCAACCCCCAGACGCTCGCGGCGCTCGGTCTCTCGCTCGACGATGTGCGCACCGCGATCGCCGCGGCCAATGTCAATCAGGCAAAGGGCAGTTTCGACGGGGCGCAGCGCGCTTCCACCATCGACGCGAATGACCAGTTGCGCACTGCGGCCGAATATCAGAACCTGATCATCGCCTGGAAGGGCGGGCGCCCGTTACGCTTGCGCGAGGTGGCGCAGATCGTCGATGACGCGGAAAATCTGCGGCTGGCGGCATGGGCCGACGGCACGCCCGGCGTGATTCTGAATATCCAGCGCCAGCCGGGCGCCAATGTCATCGAAACCGTCGATCGTGTGAAGGCGTTGTTGCCGCGGCTCCAGGCCGCGCTGCCGGCATCGGTGGATGTGCAGTTGATCGCTGACCGGACGATCACGATTCGAGCATCGGTGGACGATACGCAGCTGGAATTGCTGATCGCGGTGACGCTGGTCGTAATGGTGATCTTTCTCTTTCTGCGCAGCGCGAGCGCCACGTTGATTCCGAGCGTGGTGGTGCCGCTATCGCTGGTGGGTACTTTCGGGGTGATGTACCTCGCGGGATTTTCGATCAACATCCTGACCTTGATGGCGCTCACCATCTCGACCGGATTCGTCGTAGACGATGCGATCGTGATGATCGAGAACATCGCACGCTTCGTGGAGGCAGGCGACCCGCCGCTTGAAGCTGCCCTGAAGGGTTCGAAGCAGATCGGCTTCACCATCATTTCGCTTACGGTTTCGCTCATCGCGGTGCTGATTCCGCTGTTGTTCATGGGGGACGTGGTCGGGCGGCTGTTTCATGAGTTTGCGATCACGCTCGCGATTGCCATCCTCATCTCGGCTGTCGTGTCGCTCACGCTTACGCCCATGATGTGCGCACGGCTGCTGCGCCCGGAGCATGCGAGGCGCCGCAGCCGCCTCGGGGGCATGAGTGCTGCCGCCTTCGAAACAATGGTGGCTGCCTACGGCCGGTGGCTGGACTGGGTGCTCGACCGGCCTCGTGCCACGCTGGGCGCGTTCGGACTTACGCTCGCTCTGACCGCCTTGCTGTACGTGTACGTTCCCAAGGGCTTTTTCCCGGTGCAGGATACGGGTCTGATCCAGGTCATCACCGAGGCTACGCAGACGACCTCATTCGGCGCCATGCAGGAGCGCCAGGCGGCGATTGCCGAGGTGATGCTCAAGGATCCGGCGGTAAGCCACCTCGCATCCTTCATCGGGGTGGATGGCGCGAACCCGACGCTCAATACGGGCCGCATGCAGATTACGCTGAAGCCGTTTTCAGAACGTGTCGACTCGGCCTCCGAGGTGATCCGACGGCTTGCCGAGGCGAGCTCACGCGTTCCGGGGATCACGGCCTACATGCAGCCGGTACAGGATCTTACGATCGAAGACCGGATCTCCAAGACGCAGTATCAGTTCCTGCTCAGTTCGCCCGACACGGCCGAGCTCTCGGAGGCGACGAATCGGCTGCTCGAACGGCTCAGGACCGTGCCGCAGATTGCGGACGTCGCAAGCGACCTGCAGGACCGGGGTCTGCAAGCCTACGTCCAGATCGATCGCGAGGCCGCGGGACGTCTAGGGGTCACTGTCGCCGCGATCGACACCGTGCTGTACAACGCGTTCGGGCAGCGACTCATCTCCACCATCTACACGCAATCCAGCCAGTACCGGGTGGTGCTCGAGGCAGGGCCGGCGTTCCGGCGCGGCCCGCGTGCGCTGGAATCGCTCTATGTGCCGGCCAGCAACCCAAGCGCCACGGGAAGCACCACCATTCAGGTTCCCCTTTCCGCGGTCGCGCGCATAGTCGAGCTGCCGACGGCGCTTGCGATCAATCACGTGGCGCAGTTCCCGTCGGCGACCGTCTCCTTCAACCTCGCTCCCGGCGCATCGCTCGGCGATGCCGTGGATGCGATCCGTGCAGCGGAAGCCAGCCTGGCGCTTCCGCTGAGCGTCGAGACCAGTTTTCAGGGTGCGGCGGAAGCCTTCCGTGCCTCGCTCGCCAGCACCCTGTTGCTCATCCTGGCCGCCGTCGTGACCATGTATATCGTGCTCGGCGTGCTCTATGAGAGCTATATCCATCCGTTGACCATACTGTCCACGCTGCCTTCGGCAGGTCTGGGCGCGCTGCTCGCGTTGCTCGTCGCGCGGCTGGACCTCGGGATCGTCGCCGTCATCGGCATTGTGCTGCTCATCGGGATCGTCAAGAAGAACGCGATCATGATGATCGACTTCGCATTGCAGGCCGAACGTGAACATGGGCTTGCGCCCCGCGAGGCGATCCACCAGGCAAGCCTGATCCGGTTCCGGCCGATCCTGATGACCACCTTGGCGGCGCTGTTCGGCGCGTTGCCGCTGATGCTGGGCACCGGAGCGGGCCATGAGCTGCGCCATCCGCTCGGGGTGACCATGGTCGGCGGGCTGATCGTGAGCCAGCTGCTGACCCTGTTCACCACGCCGGTGATCTATCTCTGCTTTGCGACCCAGGCGGGGCGCCTGCGTGTCTGGCGGGACCGGCGCAGGGCCGGGTCGGCGGCGTCGTGAATCTTTCCGCGCCCTTCGTCGCCCGTCCGGTGGCGACTACCCTGATAACAATCGGGATAGCGCTCGCGGGCTTGCTCGCCTACCGGTTGTTGCCGATCGCACCGCTTCCTCAAGTGGACTTCCCGACCATCTCGGTGAGCGCGCAGCTTCCCGGGGCAAGCCCGGAAACGATGGCGGCCACGGTGGCGACACCGCTTGAGCGCGCGCTGGGGGCGATCGCGGGCGTGAACGAGATCACTTCGCGATCATCGCTCGGCTCGACCAACATCGTGCTGCAATTCGATCTCAGCCGCGACATCAACGGCGCTGCACGCGACGTGCAGGCGGCGATCAATGCCGCGCGAACGCTACTGCCGAGCGGGCTGCCGAGCAATCCGACCTATCGAAAGGTGAATCCTGCCGATGCGCCGGTCATGATTCTCGCGCTCACGTCCAGCACGCTGTCTCGCGGGCAGATGTACGACGCGGCGTCCACCATCCTCGCGCAGCGACTCGCGCAGGTGGACGGTATCGGGCAGGTGACTGTCGGCGGCGGCGCGCTTCCGGCCGTTCGCGTGGAACTCAATCCGGACAAGCTTGCCGGGAAGGGCATCTCGCTCGAGAACGTAAGGCTCGCGCTGACAGCAGCAAACGCCAATCGGCCCAAGGGTGCCGTCGAGGACGACGATCGCTACTGGCAGATCGGCGCGAACGACCAGGCGCGCGTGGCGGCAGAGTACGCCCCCGTGATCCTTGCGTATCGCAATGGTTCGGCGGTCCGGTTGCGCGATGTTGCGGAGGTCGTCGATTCCGTGCAGGACGTGCGCAACTACGGGGCGGCCAACGGAAAGCCCGCGATTCTGCTTCTGCTGCAGAAGGAACCCGGCGCGAACGTCATCGAGACGGTGGGCCGCGTGCGCGAAATACTGCCGAGGCTGCAGGCGTCGATTCCGCAGGCAATCGAACTCGAGGTGATCAGCGATCGCACGCCCACCATCCGCGCGTCGATCAGCGCCGCCGAGTCCGCGATGGCGATTGCCATGGGCCTGGTGATCCTCGTGGTACTGCTGTTCCTGCGCAACTGGCGGGCGGCGTTGCTGCCGGCCATTGCTGTGCCGGTGTCCCTGTCCGGGACGGTCGGCGCGATGTACCTGTGTGGATTCAGTCTGGATAACCTCTCTGTAATGGCGCTGACAGTTGCCACAGGATTCGTCGTGGACGACGCGATCGTGGTGCTCGAAAACATCACACGGCATATCGAGCGCGGGTTGGCGCCGCGGGAGGCGGCGCTGAAAGGAGCCCGGGAAATCGGATTCACGGTCGTCTCCATCAGCCTGTCGCTGGTGGCGGTGTTCATTCCCGTGCTGCTGATGGGCGGAGTGGTCGGCAGGTTGTTCCGGGAATTTTCAGTCGTGCTCGCGTTCGCGATCCTGATCTCCATGGTGATTTCTCTTACGACCACGCCAATGATGGCGGCCATGCTTCTCGCGCCGCGCCGCAGTCGGCCGACCGCGCATGGACTTTCGCGCTTCATTGCGCGGGTGAGCCGCCGTGCGAAGCGCGCCTACCACCGGTCGCTTGCCTGGACCCTGCGCCATCAGCCGGTTGCGTTGATGGTTCTCCTCGCGGTGGTGGTGCTGAACGTTTCGCTCTACCTCACCATTCCGAAAGCATTCTTTCCGCAGCAGGATACGGGCGTGATTGTGGGCGGCGTGCAGGCCGATCAGGGCAGTTCCTTCCAGATCATGCGCCAGCGTCTGGACCGGTTCATGGAAATCCTTCGCGCCGACCCGGCGGTTCGCAGCGTCAACGGATTTACCGGCGGCGCGCAAAGAAATTCTGCAAATTTCTTCATCACGCTCAAACCCCTCGCCGAGCGCGGGTTGTCGGCGGATGCGGTAGTCGCCCGATTGCGTGAGAAGCTGTCCCACGAGCCGGGTGCCAGTCTTTTCCTCGTGCCGGTTCAGGATATCCGGATTGGGGGACGCCAGGCGAATGCACAATACTTGTACACGCTGCAGGCAGACGACCTGAACGTTCTGCGCACCTGGGAGCCACTGGTGCGGAATGCGCTGTCCCAACTGCCGGAACTGACCGACGTGAATACCGATCAGCAGGAAAAGGGCATGCAGACGTCCATCGTGATCGACCGGGATGCGGCCGCGCGTCTGGGAGTACGCGTCAGCAACATCGATACGACGCTGAACGATGCATTCGGCCAGCGCCAGGTCGGTGTGATCTACAACCCGCTGAATCAGTACCGCGTCGTGATGGAACTCGCACCGGAATATCTGCAAAGCCCGGCGACCTTGGGACGGCTGTATTTTACGAGTGCTGCGGGAGCACAAGTGCCGCTCTCCGCATTCGCGAAGGTTGAGACCACGAATACCCCGCTTTCGATCAATCATCAGGGGGGCACGCCGGCCTCGACCATCAGTTTCAATCTACCGCCGGGAACATCTCTATCGGCAGCCACTGAGGCGATCAGCAGTGCGATGGCGGAGCTGGGCGTCCCGGTATCGCTGCGTGGAAGTTTCCAGGGCACGGCAAATGCATTTCAGCGCTCCCTCGCATCGCAGCCGCTGCTGATTCTGGCGGCAATAATCACGATCTATCTGATGCTGGGAATTCTGTATGAGAGCCTGATTCACCCGGTCACCATTCTGTCCACGCTACCCTCTGCGGGAGTCGGTGCGCTGCTTGCGCTGATGCTCTTCGATACGCAGTTTTCGATCATCGCTCTGATCGCGGTCATACTGCTCATAGGCATCGTAAAGAAGAACGCGATCATGATGACCGACTTCGCGATTGCGAGGCAGCGGGCGGGACAAAAGAGCGCCGGCGCCGCGATTTTCAGGGCGGCGTCGCTTCGCCTGAGGCCGATACTCATGACGACTTTCGCGGCGATACTGGGCGCGGTGCCGCTTGCCCTTGGCACGGGAGATGGCGCCGAGCTTCGGCAGCCACTGGGAATCGCGATCGTTGGAGGGCTGATACTGAGCCAGCTGCTGACCTTGTATACGACGCCTGTGGTGTTCGTGCTGATGGACAGGCTGAGCGCGCGGCGGATTGCCGCACCGGGCAATCAGGCCGTTGGCGAGGCGAGGGGGGTACAGGCCTCGTGACGGCTCGCATTCTCCAAGGGATGCTCTGCGCTGCGGGTCTGATGCTCTCGTCGTGCGCCGTGACCCATGTTGAACCGCCCCGACCGTCCACGCCGCCAGCGGCATTCCGGGAAACCGGGTTGTGGCAGAAGGCGCCCGCAGGAGAGACCGTTCCGGTCCCCGATAGGTGGTGGACCGTGTTCAAGGACCGGGTGCTGGACGAACTTCAGGCGCAGCTCGTCATCGGCAACGAGACCCTGAAGGCTTCGGTTGCGCGCATGGCCGCTGCGCGGGCCACGCTTGAGGCCAGTCGAAGTGGGCAACTGCCCACCCTTGCGGCGGTATTTGCAGCCGGCCG
This sequence comes from uncultured Pseudomonadota bacterium, assembly GCA_903834835.1. GTDB lineage: Bacteria > Pseudomonadota > Gammaproteobacteria > Burkholderiales > SG8-39 > CAILKO01. The sequence goes on from CAILKO010000036.1 coordinate 14,248, forward strand.
CAGTGAGACGCCAGGCGTGGCGGCCGGTGCGAAAAACCCGGCCAACAGCGTCACGCTAACCGGTAGCGCGAGCTGGGAGCTGGATCTCTGGGGGCGTCTGTCGCAAGCGGTGAGCGGTGCCGAAGCGACTTTCCAGGCCAGTGCCTATGATCTCGCAGCGGTCCGGCTTTCGACTCAGGCGCTCCTTGCGCAGACGTATTTTTCCCTGCGCGCCGCCGAGGCGCAGTTGCTGCTGCTCGAGCGCAGTACTGCCGCCTACGAGCGGGCGCTCGCGCTGACCCAGGCTCGGTACGACAGCGGTGTTGTGGCGCGCATCGACGTGCTTCAGGCGCAAACCCAGTTGAACACTGCGCGAGCCCAGATCGCGGAGGTCAGCGCGCAGCGCGCCGTGTTCGAGCATGCCATCGCGGTGTTGCTCGGGCTTCCCCCTTCATCGATCGGGATCGAGCGTAGCGCAAGCCTTCCATCTGCCCCGGCGGTCCCTGAGATGCTTCCCTCGACCTTGCTGCAGCGTCGGCCCGATATTGTCGCGGCGCAACGCAGGGTTGCGGCGGCCTACGCGCAGATAGGCGTTGCCGATGCGGCATTCTTCCCTGCGCTTACGCTGTCGGCGGGTCTTGGCTACCGCAATTCGGCCATCGCCGATCTGGTGCGTGCGCCGAATCTGTTCTGGTCGCTAGGATCGTCCCTGGCGCAGCCGATCTTCGATGGCGGGCAGCGACAGTTCGCGAGCGCCCAGGCACGCGCGACGGCGGATCTGGCCACTGCCACCTACCGCCAGACGGTGCTGACGGCCCTGCAGGAAGTCGAGGACAACCTTGCGCTCGCCGATCAACTCGGGCGGGAGGCGGGGTATCAGGCGCAGGCAGTGCAGGCGGCGCAGCACAGCTTGGCGATCGTTCTCGATCAATATCGCGCCGGCACGGTGAGTTATCTCAATGTAACGATCACGCAGAACGCTGCGCTAAGCACCGAAAGCAGTTTGCTCTCCACACGGAATCGCCAGCTCGCGGCGATAAACGTGTTGCTGAAGAACATTGCAGGAGCGTGGGATGCCAGATGACCCGAATGTAGTGACTGAGGGGACGCGTGGGCGGAGCGGCAGTCACTGACTCACCGCACGGCGCAGCCCAGGGATATGAACCGGACTCCGGGACGGTTGACCGCCCCAGAGTCCGCTGAGTAGCTGAAACTAGTTCTTGATGTAAGGCACCAGTCCGAAGGTCTTCATGATCTCGTCGCGATGCTTGTTGTCCTTGATCGCGGCGAGCATGTTGGCGCCGCCGATCTTCCGGCCGACGATGTCGTTCAGTTCAGGCGAACCCTTGATCATCTTTGCACCGAATTTCTTCTCCACTTCCTTGGCGGCCTCTGCCGAGCGTTTGCTAAGGTAGTCGAAGGAATCCGCTTCCTGCTTGACGGCAACGTCGATCATGAGCGCCTGCAGGTCCTTCGGCAGCTTGTCCCAGACCGGGTTCGCGATGAAGACCTCGGCCATGCAGCTGCAGATGCGCGCTTCGGTGTGGTTGGGCGCGAATTCCGCTTCACCGAGAAGACCCACCGAAATCACGTCACGCACTGCGCCGTTCAGGATGCCCGAGCGTAGCGAGGAGAACACGTCGTTCGCCGGCACACTGACTGTCACCATCCCGAGTTGGCTCACGAGCTGTTCGTTCACGCCCGGAAAGCCGCGCACTTTCACACCCTTGGCGTCAGCAACCTGGGCGATCGGTTTCTGACTCCAGATATAGAACGGAATTCCGGGCGAGATCAGCATCACGAAAGTCACGCCTGCCGCCTCGCGGGTGACCTTCTGCAGAATCTCGCGCCCGCCCTTCTTGACCGTTGCAACCTGGTCGGCAGCCGGCAGGTAGTGAATGAAGTGCATGGGCTGCAGGTCGCGGAACAGCTGCGAGGAGGTGGACATCATGTCGAACTGGCCGGACTGCAGCGCCTTCAGCTGGTCGAAGGGGGCGACGACCTCCGGTCCGCCGATGAAGCGGATGTTCGCCTTGCCCTTGGCGCGCTTGTTGAATTCCTCGATGAACTTGCGCGCACCGTACATGACGGTCGCGTTCGGGCCCGTGAAGGGGTAGCCCGTGATCCAGCGCAGCTGGATTTCCTGGGCCGCAGCGGAGCCGGATCCCAGAGTGAGACCTGCGGCCATGCCAGCGGTAGCGATCAACGCGACCAGTCTTGCCTTGAGGGATGTCGCCTGGCGGCCGGCCTCCCTGCTTCCGAACGGGTTCAAGAATTTCATCGTTTCCTCCTGGGTACGTGGTTGAGCCAGCAAAGACCTGCCGCGCGGAGTAGCCTCGAGGCAGGACAAATCAGAGCAGAATCCTGACGATGCCAGGATTCAACAGCACGATCACGGCTGTGGTGATTTCGATGAGCGACAGCGGGATCGAGATCCAGTAGATGTCGCGCATCGTGATCTCAGGCGGCGCAACGCCTTTCACCGTGAAGAGATTCAGACCGAAGGGCGGGGTGATCGCGCCGGTGCCGACCACCATCACGAACAGCGCGCCGAACCAGACCGGGTCGATATTGAGCTGTGTCATCACGCCGACCAGCACCGGAGTGACGACGAAGATGACCGACGTGGAGTCCATGAAGCAGCCGAGGACAAGCGCAATGCCGAGCACCAGCGCCACCGCGACCGTCGGGCCCGCGGTGGTACCGGCGAGCAACTCGGTGAGCCCCTGGGAAATCCCCGTGATCGCGAGGATCTGGCTGTAGGCCTTGGAGCTCACCACGATGAACATGATCATCGCGGAGAACACCACCGCGTCCTTGATCATCGCCACGAATTCCTTGAAGGAGAACTGGCGGTAGGCGTAGGCAATCACCAGCGTCGTCAGGGCACCCGTGGCCGAAGCTTCGGTGGCGGTGGCGATGCCGAAGTAGATCACCCCCGTCACCGCGAAGATCGGCACGAGCATGGGCGTGAGCTTTGCGAGCGCGATCATGCGGTCGGCGAAGGTCACGTCGGCGGCCACCGGGTCGACGATGTCCGGCTCGAAGAACCAGATGCGCACCGTGATGAAGATGACGAGCAGGGTCGAGAGCACGATCGCCGGGCCGATGCCTGCGAGCAGCAGATCGGAGATCGAGATGCCCGCAAGACTGCCGACCAGCACCGCGCCCAGACTGGGCGGTATGAGCACGGCGAGCGTGCCGGAGCCGAGGATGGTGCCCACGGCGAGCAGCTTGCTGTATTTGCGACGTCGCAGCTCTGCTATGAGCGTCGAGCCGAGCACCGCGGTGGAGGCCACGCTCGCGCCCATCAGGGCGCCGAGTACGACGCCTCCGGCGACGGCGGTATAGGCGCCTGAGCCCTTCAGGCCTGCGACCGCCTTGCTGATGTAATCGAGCACCATGCTGCTCAGGTTGCTGCGCACGAAGATCGTACCCATCAGCACGAAGAACGGCACGGCCGTGAGGTAGATATTGGCGACGCTCGAATAGGCTGCCTGAACCAGAAAGGACAGGGCATCGGCGTTGCCGAATACGAACCAGGCCGCGATCAGGTTCACCACGCCGAAGGCAAAGCCCACGGGCATGTTGGTGAACAGCGCGACGATCAGGCCGACCGCGAGGAGGATTGCAGCAGTTTCCCAGGCCACGTTACTGCGCTCCCTCGGTGCCAGCGTCGGGGTGACCCGGGCGCAGACGATCGATGTCGTCCAGAAGGTTCGCGAAGAACTGCACCACGAGCAGGATGGCGCCGAGGGGCAGCACGATCAGCACCCACCATTCCGGGACGATCAGCGCGTCCACGAACTCCGAGCCGCGCTTCACGACTCGCCCGATCTCCTGCAGGGTCAGGACGGAGAATGCGATGCAGTAGACGATGCCGACCACGTCCAGCACGACATCCAGCCGGCGCTGATGAACACGCGGGAGCAGGCTCGAGAGTATGTCGACCGAAACGTGCGCGCGCTGTGACAGCGCGTAGGGCGCGCCGATGAACGTGAGATAGACGAGGCCGTAGGTGGTGATCTGGTCCGCCCAGATGATCGGCTGGTCATAGCCGTAACGCATGACAACGTTCGCGCAGATGAGCAGCAGCATGGCAAGCAGCATTACGCCGCAGAGCGCTCCCATGACGGCGCTGACCCCGTTGATCAAGTCTCTTCCGGTTTTGTTTGCCATGGGCTTCCACATTCAGCCCGGCAGCACCGGGCAGGTTTCACGATCAGGGTTCCCTGCTGGACAGCCGCAAAGCATGTCGGGGTGCAAGCAAGGGTTTCGTGGCGCGCGCGCCTGGCGCATCGCAATTCGCGCGTGCAACGCATGACTGCGGCACCCTCCTTCGGGGGGCGGATCGTAACACGGGCCGTTCGACCCGCGCACGCCTGTTATGCAGTGCGGGCGATACCCGGGAAGTTCATTCGACCCGGACCCCCTTCCAGAATGCGACGCGCCCTTTTATCTGCATGGCGGCAGGCTTGGGATCCGGGTAATACCAGCAGGCATCCGGATTTTCGAGGCCGCCGGCGGTGAGCGTGTAGTAGTGAGCGGTTCCCTTCCACGGGCAGAAACTCGTGGTCGCGCTCGGCACCAGGCATGCGCGGTCGAGCACGGAGTCCGGAAAGTAGTGGTTGCCCTCCACGATGACGGTGTCGTCGCTTTCGGCCACTACATGTCCGTTCCAGATGGCTTTCATGGGTTTTCCAGGTGGTGGGGGGAAGTGGATGCGCGCTGGTGGTCGGAAACCAGCCAGTGGACGCTGAACAACTGCTGCGGGTCGCACCAGACGGCGCCCGGTGAAAAGCCCGATGCGGCGGCGAGCGAGCGGAAGCCGTCAAGCGTGTATTTCTGGGAATTCTCGGTGTGCAGGCTGTCTCCTGCGCGGATCGCGAATTCGCGTTCCCCCAGGCGCACCCGTTGCGCGGTCATGCACACCAGATGCATCTCGATGCGCTGAAGACCCGGGTGATAGAACGCGTGATGGGCGTAGGCTTCGACGTCGAAATCCGTTCCCAGTTCACGGTTTGCGCGAGCGAGCAGATTTCTGTTGAACGCGGCGGTCACGCCGGCCGCGTCGTTGTACGCGCTGTGCAGAACCGCGGGTAGCTTCACCAGATCGATCCCGATCAGGAGTCCGCCTCCTGCGAGCAAAGTGGACGCGTCGGACAGGAATCGCCGCGCATCGCCAAGGCCGAGATTGCCCAGTGTGGAGCCGGGGAAAAATCCGATGCGCCGGTTGCCGGGCCGAGGCCGGGGCAGAGCGGGCAGACCGGCCATGTTGGTGAAATCGCCAACGACCGGAATGATCTCGACCTCGGGGAATTCCTGCTGAAGGCTTGCGGTTGCTGCCTGCAGATGTTCGGCGGAGATGTCGACCGCAACATATCGGCGGGGTCTTTGCAGGGCGCGCAGCAGCAGGCGTGCCTTCGTAAGCGAGCCTGCACCGAATTCGATCACTTCCGCATCGGGCCCGATCGCGTCTGCCATACGCGCGATATCACGCTGGAAAATTCCGAGCTCGGTGCGGGTGACGTAATACTCAGGCAGCTCGCAGATCCGGTCAAAGAGCCGGGACCCGCGCTCGTCGTAGAAGTACTTGGGAGAGATTTCATGCGGCCGGCTGCCGAGGCATGCGGCCATGTCGCGCGCGAAATCGCTCGTATCGAGAATGGCGCGCGGCGTGCGCGCGGGAACCACGGGGGCGCTCACCGGATATCTCTCGCGAGCCGGATCCCCGAGAATTGCCAGCGCGTCGCCGGAGGAAAGAAGTTGCGGTAGCTCGCCCGTATATGGCCTGCAGGCGTGACGCAGCTCCCGCCACGCAGGACAAGCTGCCCGACCATGAACTTGCCGTTGTATTCGCTGACGGCGCCCTCGAGCGTCCTGTAGCCCGGGTAGGGGTCGTAGGATGAACGCGTCCAGTTCCAGCAGTCGCCGTAGGCTTGCAGCATGCCGGCTCCGTCGGCAGTCGCGCGCGGATGCAGGTCGCCGATATCGAGGAACCGGCCGCCAGCCGGGCACTCAGCCGCAGCACTCTCCCATTCGAATTCGGTGGGCAGGCGCGCGCCGGCCCAGGCGGCGTACGCGGCCGCCTCGTAGAAGCTGACATGACACACCGGCTCATGCGGATCGGGCGCCTGATTGCCGTGCAGCGTGAAGATGCGCCAACCTGCCGAGGTGTCTTCGGACCAGTAGAGCGGAGCCCGCCAGCCTTCGGCGCAGACTTTCGCCCAACCGTCCGACAGCCAGAATTCCGGACGCTCGTAGCCGCCATCGGCCATGAAGGCGAGGTATTCGCCGCAGGTAACCAGCCGGTTCGCGAGTTCGTGGGGATGGATCAGGGCGCGGTGGCGCGGGCCTTCGTTGTCGAATCCGAATTCCTCGCCTGCATGGCCGATCAGGATCTCGCCTCCCTGCCGGGGCAGCCAGCGAAGCGCAGTTTCGCTGCTCGGAGACCGCAGGCGGGGCGGCGCGTAGATCGCCTCGAAGGGATTGAGGGAAAGGGTGTACTTGATGTCGGTGAGGATCAGTTCCTGATGTTGCTGCTCGTGATGCAGGCCGAGACGAAGGAGAGGCGCTGCTTGCCGCCAGACGGCCTCGTCGCAGGCCTCGATCAAGTGCTCGATGGCACGGTCCACCCGTGTGCGATAGGCGAGAACTTCGTCCAGGCCGGGGCGCGTGATCAAGCCGCGCTGCGGACGCGGTTGCCGGGGTCCGAGACTTTCATAGTAGGAGTTGAACAGGAACTGAAAACGCGCATCGTGGATGCCATAGCCGGATGCCAGCGGCCGCAGCACGAGTTCCTCGAAGAACCAGCTGGTGTGACCCAGATGCCATTTGGTCGGACTGGCGTCCGGCATGGACTGCACGCACTGATCTTCTGCCGAAAGGCGATCGATCAGGCTCGAGGTCTGCCGGCGCACGGCCTGATAACCGGCGGCGAGCGCTGCACGCGACAGGGAAGGCTGGGTAAGGGTATCCGGCGGCACGCTGTCCCTTCTGGAAAGTCTGGCAGCTTGGGGAAGCTTGGCAGCTTGGGGCCGGTTGGCAGCTTGGCTGGATGCGGTGAGCCTGTCGTTCATGGATGTCTCCTTGTGGCAGCGGCTGCATGAGCATCCTGCTGCCATGCGCATCGGGTCGATAGCCTGATCGCATGTTAGTCCACCGGGGTCCGCCCGCCCCGCGCAGGCCTGGGTATGCGATGCAGGGCGTCATCGTCCGGTGTCGTGCGGATGTACTGTTGCGATTGAATTCGCGCGTGATTCTCCGCAGAATGCGCGATCCGCTCGAGTTTCATTCGACCCTGTCTGATCATCGATTCGAGGAGCCATGACATGACTGCCATTCTGCGCGCAGCGCTGACTTTCGCGGCAGGCCTGACGATCTGCGCACAGGTACAGGCCCAGGCCTGGCCGTCAAAGCCGGTCCGCATCATCCTGCCGTTTGCCGCGGGCGGCAGCTCGGATCTGGTGCTGAGGCCGCTCGCGAGCGCGCTGCAGCCGGTGTTCGGTCAGCCCTTCGTCATCGATCCCAAGCCCGGCGCCGCCACGGCGATCGCG
>CAILKO010000037.1 GCA_903834835.1 uncultured Pseudomonadota bacterium
AATCTCGTGACGCTGAGCGCGCTGGGGACGGTAGGCGAGATTGGTGCGACGGGTGCGGTGCAGACGAACGCGACGACGGTGGTGTTCACGGGAACGGGGACGGGCGTTGTAGCGATCACGGAGGCGGACGGGGCGAGCTTCGCGGGGACGACGGGCAGCGGGAACGTGACGCTGGTGAGCACGACGGGGAACCTGAGCGTCGGGGGTGACATCACCACGACGGGCAACGTATCGCTCACGGCGAGCGCGGGGAACATCACGCGCATTGCCGGGGTGGTGCGTGGAGATAGTCTCAGTCTGGTTGCAGGAGGAAGCGACGGCTCTGTGGGGTCGGATACCTTGCCGATCTACACGCAGGTGGGATCCCTTAGCTTTGCAGCAAACGGTCAGGGTGGCGTGTTCGTTAGCGAAGCAGATGGCATCAATATTTCGGGCACAGCGGGGAACGGCACAATCGCGGTAGCCAGTCTGGCAGGAACTCTTGCCGTGACAGGAAGCGTCTCAAGTTTGGGAGATGTATCGCTCATCGCCTATACCGGAGATCTTTTGGCTAATGATGCTGTGTCGGGCAATAACGTGCTCCTATCGGCGGATCTCGATAACGGCAGCGTCAGATCCCTTGATGCTGGGGTTGTAAACGTGAATGGAATTCTGGCTCTTGCTGGACACACCATCGGAACGCGGTCCAGTGATAGCTTGAAAATCAATTTGACGTCCTCAGCGAACCAGAACTTGTTCGTGTATCCGTCGGCAGCGTCGGAGTCCGTCGTGTATCTGTACGGTCCGGTTGAGAAAGTGCCGACCTACGTTGGGGGCGGATCTGTCCGGACTGTCGTGTACAACAGTGCGTCCATTGCAATTTCAAGCGGGGGACCGGCAGACGTCGGTGCATCCCAACCGGCACTCTTGGTGATTACTCCGGTCGATATGTCCTTTGCGTACAGCACCGAAAGTCAGAAATGGGCGCTGGCATACGATTGGGGTCAGACACTTCGTCAGGCGCGTACGAGTCTGGCAACCATGGTTGCTTCTGGAGTTCAGCGGCCGGACTGGACGCTGGACAGTTACTGGGCGCAATTCTTCGAAAGTCTGACACCTGCGGCAGCGGGTAAGAATCAGTTGAACGAGGTCGATCAGAAACCGGATGACGAACAGAATCGGGAGTAATTCACCATGCGTGAAGCCGACCTTCACAACTGAGTTGATCGGTAGAACCGGTGTCTGGAGTGGCTGGCGAAAAGAGATCGTGAGATCTGTATGGCGCCCCGAAGACGAATCGAACGTCCGACCTGCCCCTTAGGAGGGGGCTGCTCTATCCACTGAGCTACCGGGGCTGCGTTCGATCCAACAACTTTTGCCTTGCACTACACACGCTTGGGTTAATTTCTAACTTGCCCCGGCATTGGGAACATAGCGGCATTCCTGAGCGTTTACAAGCGTTGCGTGTGATGGAATTGTGATGAAGATGTGATGGCACTTCGGACGCTACGGATGGCATCGCTTGTAAATTGGGACTCGGTCTGCGCTGAGTTTCGGACTTGATGCCTCAGGTGGGGTGTCATCCTTTTACGGTGATCTAGCCCCCCGTGTCGGGAGGAGTCCTCAAGCCTGTACATGCCCCCCAGTTTCGCCATTCCTCGCAGCCGCCGCAAAATTTTTCCCGAAAATGACCCATGCCACCGTTTGGCATATAGACGCGCCAGATTGCATCGGATGCTGAATATAGATACAGTAGGCCGCAATCAGGAGTCAGACAATGGCGAAGTTTGCGAAGGGCGTATCAGGCAATCCAGGAGGCCGTCCGAAGGGCGTGGGTGATCTGCGCGAGATTGCCCAGACGCATACCGTCGCCGCTGTTCAGGTTCTCGTAGAGGTCATGGCCGATACCACGGCAGCACCTAGCGCCAGGGTAGGGGCGGCATCTGCGTTGCTAGACCGTGGATGGGGCCGCGCTCCCGTGTTCGTTGAAGCGAATATCAACGGGAACAGACTGGATGACGGCGGACTAGTGGGAATGGCGGGGGATCTGCTCAAGCTGATTAAGAGTCGCCCTCAGATAGCGGCCCTTCCTGAAAACAGGCCGGAAGCAGCGGTCGAGCCGGAAACCGTCCAGTAGTCGAACCAGCCACTCGGATGGCCAGATCACCGCTGGAATCGGTTCCCGCCATTTAGTTGCCTTGCTGTGCCGCCTGCGTTGCTCGGTCAGTCCATATCGGTTTCAACGCCGTCCGAGGACTGAGGCGAGCGCATTAGATGGGCGCGGAAAAGGGTAAGTCCGGAAGACGACGTTAGCGCGCAGTAGACCCCGGCGCTCAGTTCCTACCCTTCGCACAGCCACTTACACATAGGTGCAATAAGCATTGCAATGCACTTGGTAACGGCGCAGCATGGTCAACGCTACTCATCACGTTATTCAATATGCTTGACCATATAAATTCTTGCTGCTGTCCCACCCTTTTTGGGGGAAGAAAATGATTCGACAATCTGCTTGGATACTTGCACTAATCACGTCCAGTTCAATGGTGTTGGCTCAAACCACTTGTTCTCCAGATGGATTCGGCGGTCAACGTTGCTCGGGTAGCCGTGGCACTACTGTAATCACACCGGACGGATTTGGGGGTTCACGCATTTCTGGCCCGAACGGAACGACGACCGTCTCGCCTGACGGATTCGGAGGGAATCGTTACTCAACACCTGGCGGTGGGACCTTAATCCAGACACCGGACGGTTTCGGTGGTTCACGCATTTCCGGGCCGAACGGAACTACAACCGTCACTCCGGATGGCTTCGGAGGCAGTAGGATTACCTCGCCGGGTGGACGCCAGACGAGTTGCGTTCCTGACGGATTTGGCGGGACTAGATGCAACTAGCGTAGCTGAAAGCGAGCGACATATTCGCTGGTTTTCATAACTCTTAGCAGACCTTTTGGTTTGCTCCTCGCCGCTTCCAGCGGGTGCCTATAGCGACTGCGCGCCGTTGTCGCTTGCTTGGATTGATATCTCCGTTGCTTCGCAATCGTGACTGGGGAGGCAAACAGGCAATCAGTTGAAGGTTACGAGCGCCCGTATAGGAAAAGCCGGATCAACGCAAATATTTGATCCGCCGGAAAGTCGTTGAACGGTTCCGAATCGACCGTCTTGAAACCTTATCAAAGCACCAATCGTCGCGCTCGCGGTCACGCAGTGACTGCCCAGACCAGCGTCTTGCTGTTGATTCTGTGGCTGCTGACGCTGCAATTCCTGCATCAGTCTAAGAATCTCTAAGTTCCTCAATGTCTCCTGCTGATTTTCTATCGAACGTTGCCGATATGCATCGTAAAAAGGGACTTGAGCGTTAGCGACCGCACTGAAAACGAGAATGATTGCGGTGGAAGCATATTTAGACGTTTTCATTCTGTCCTCTCCTCCGAATTGGTGAAATCTAAAAATCGGATGGACTATATAGCTTAGATTTCGCTCTCAACGTGGCTGCTTGACCGGGGGCTTCACAGCGTATGGATCAGAGCGGCCCTCTTTGCCAGTGTACGGATTGATGTTTGGCGTGCTGGAATAGTTGTCCGTCCGGGTCTTGTTGGGCGTCGTTCGATGATGAGGCGCGACTATAGTTCCATCCTTGCGGATGGTTCCCCTCACGGCTGCATCCCGTGCGAGGGCAGGGACAGAGGTAGTAAGAATCGAGACTACGACAATTGCCATAGTGCGCTTCATGATGATCCTCCCAACATATCGAATCGAAGGTTTTGGCAGTCATCTTCCAACGATTTTGGCGGTGGTGCATCCGATGTCACCCCGGCCCTTGGCGCTTGGGATGGGGCGGTAGGTGCTGGCTTGGGCTTGGACGACTGGGCGTACAGCGAAGTGTGAACGCCAAAGGCAAGGGAAATAGCTAGCATTGCTTTCCATACTCTAGATTTACTGTGCATGGATTAGGCCCCTAAGATTGTGCCTCACCGATGCGCCGCCATTCGCACCGGAATCGGACCTCACTAGTCGCAGCCCTTGAAGTTCCGCGCCTGACATTCGCGCGCTAGCTTCTGCGCTTCTGCTATTTGCTGAGTGGTCATCTTCTTGGCAACAACGTCGCGATTTTTTACCGCACCGGCATTACCTTTCACCGCTTCGATGTTCAACCACATATGGGCGCGGACGTAGTCCTGCACCACACCCCGGCCGTTGTAATACATCACGCCCAGGTTGCGCTGCGCCGATGCATCCCCCTGTGCTGCGGCCAGCCGGTACCACTTCACCGCTTCGGCGTAGTCCTGCACCACACCCTGGCCGTCGTCATACATGTGGCCGAGGTTGTACTGCGCCGACGCATACCCCTGTGCTGCAGCCAGCATGAACCACTTCACCGCCTCGGCGTAGTCCTGTGTAACTCCTTTACCTTCGTAATACATCGTCCCGAGGTCGTACTGCGCCCGTGCAATTCCCTGTGCTACAGCCAGCCGGTACCACTTCACCGCCTCGGCGTAGTCCTGTGTAACTCCCTTACCATCGTAATACATCGCCCCGACGTTGTACTGCGCAACTGCATCGCCCTGAACTGCAGCCAGCCTGAACCACGTCAGCGCCTCTGCGTAGTCCTGCGACACTCCCCGACCTTCGCTATACATCTCGCCGAGCAGGAACTGCGCCGACACATCCCCCTGTGCTGCCATCGGTCTGAATATCCGCAGCGCAGTCGCGTAGTCCTTTCGCTGATATGCAGCGTCAGCGTCATCATGCGGCGTAGCCCATGCAGTAGTCGCTCCGAGCAATAGCGCGGTCAGAAACGTCAGGGAAATTCGCCTCATTGCCCGCCTCCTAGGGTGATACAGGTGCTTTGCCAAAATCTGCTCACACAATCGCTTCTTAGCTACGATCAAATTTTCCTTCCCTCCCGTTCTCGCCTATCTATAGTAGGCGCAGGAATCGCGGGAAAATGTGGCGTTTCCCGGTTCTCCTGAATCTTCCCGCTGCGGGAATCGCGGGAAAGGCTCAAGTTACCCATACTAGACCTTCCTCAACGCGAATCAACCCTCGCGCATTAAGCCCGGTTAGCGCCTGCTGGGCGCGTTCTGTCTTGCGCTTGGGGTCACAGGCCAGACGCTCCCGTATCGCGTTCACAGCAGACTCTAGCGTGATTGCAGGGCGCCCTATGGGTAGCGAGTCGGGTGCGCCATTTGGGCGACCGTCCCCGGCCTTACGCAGCGCCTCCCCAAGCGCATCCCATGCGATTTTCTGGTTGCCTGACTTTGGGGGCAGGATGCGGCGGAACTGCTGCTCTGAATCATCGGGGACTACGACGCAAGAGGTGATTGGGTCCCCGTCCTCGTGGTTCCCTACTTCGACCACCTGAAGGCGGAAAGCCTTTCCCGCATCGTCTTTGCCATCCTTGGATTTGTCCATGCGCCATTCACGCCGATTGTCTAGCTTCACCACTTCAATGCTTGCGTCGAGTGCCGCATTCAGGCTTGAGTGACCCCGTAGGCCCCTGCTTTGGTCTTTGCCGCTGTGATGAATCAGAAGTACCAAGCCGCCAAGCATCGCCTGAAGTTTCTGGGCAGCGTCGATAATCTCTCCCATGTCTCGGCTCGTGTTCTCATCGGCACCAGTCGTGGCTCGGTTAAGCGTGTCAATCACCAGAACGCCACCTGTGCCTCCCGACGCAATTACAGCGTCGGCCAGGTCAAGCAAATTACTTGAATCGCGCAGGGAGAAGGATTGCATTACGAATTGAAGCTTCTCGGGAATTCCCTTTTTGTGGTGATCCTCCCAAGCCTTAACCCGCTGCCTGAATCCTGCGTCGCCTTCCAGCGCCAAATAGACGACTGGCGCAGCGGTCACCTTGCAGGAGAACCAAGGTTGCCCGTCCGCTATCGCTGCACCTAAGTCCAAGGCGAGAAAGCTCTTGCCGCTCCCGCTGGCTCCGAAGATGCAGCCCAATCCCTTTGCTGGAAGTACGTCTCGGACAATCCAGCGTAAGGGCGGGGCATCAAGAACCTCACTTGCGGTTCTGACGCGGTAGTGGGGTGCTACAAGGTTGATGCCTTTGATGGGACCGATACTTCCCTCGGTACGCCGGGCGGAGGCTAGGGCATCAAGAAAGGACTGACCGCGTTCGGCGCTACTCATGATTCAGCCCCGCTGCGGTCAACGCTTCCTGAATCCGAGCCACGGCAATCATCAACCGTTCGCGGTCTATCGCCGTGAATGGATGCCCAGCCAGCAACGATGCGCCAGCTACAGCAACCACCAGAGCCTCAAAGGCGATGCAGCGCAATACGTCAATAGCGGGGAAGGGTCTACGCTCAGGCTTGCCGTGTTGAATTTCCTTCTCGGGAAACAGGGCATCCATTTTCAAAGAAAGCGCCGCAAGTATTTCATTGACGTTGCAACCCGCGAAGCAATGAACGAGCAAGCGGCCATCATCAAGTTCCCGAATCGAAAGTGATGGGCCTTGGTCATCGTGAGCCGGACAACGTGCATGCCAACGGTCTTTCCCGGTCGGCTTCACTTTCTCAAGCCTGGTCAAAAGGTCAGCGGCGGTCATGACTGCCTCCGCACCGCGAGCCATTCGCGAAGCTTTCGGCGGTCTGTCGAGGTCAGGTGATATATGCCGCGTTGTACTTCGCGACCATCGCGGTCAAATGTCGGTGCTCGGTCGCACGGAATGGACAACCCACGCTGGCGGAGTTCGGCAATGAGATCAGGCCCATTGGAGCATCCAGCTTCGCGGTCGAGTTGTTCCCGAGGGATGGGGCGACGCAGCAAAGCGTTCAAAGCGCGAAGATGGCGAGGATTCTCTGTTCCGAGAAATATTCCGATGCTCGGTGCTGCGATAGAATCGCGGTGCTTCCCATAACGGCCACCACCTTCCCCAAGGCTCTCGGTGGCCGTTCTCATTTCTGGCTTCCGTCTAGCAGGGAGCGCAGGTCGGACACTTTCCAGTGCAAGCGTCCGTTGATTCGAATGGGTTGAATAGGCCCGGTTCCGCTGCAGGCCCATTTCCGCAGGGTTTGTGACTTGCGATTAATCGATTGTGCGGCAGGTGCCGTCGGCAAGACCTCAGGGAGTTGCTCTTTCTGCGTAGCCATAATTTCCTCCATTGGGAGAAATGCGCCTAGGCGGGAATGCCTGTGTTGGCGCGTTGATGGCTACGGACTATGTATAACGGCAGTCTGTAGGCTAATTGCCGCCGGTTTTCAAATCGAGCAATGACGCTGGTTTAAGTGCTGTTTGCCGGTATTGGTGCCGGTATTCAGTGCCGGTATTCAGTGCCGGGACGCTACTGATATGGCTACCGTTCCGAAATACGATTCCACTCATCCAGCCACTCAGAAAAGTTGTTGCGGATGAACGTTGTCAGTGCTTGGGAATTGGCATGACGTTTTTCAGCAAGGCTTATTGCAATTAACGCTGGATTCCATAGCGCAGATGCCTTACCGGGAGAGCCTTGGGCAACACGGGCATGCTTGAGCCATTTAGGTACGTCCGACAGGGCTGCAGATAAGCTTTCCATCGTGTAAGGCGGACGCAGTGGCCAGTTAACAAGGAGAATTTCTTTGCGAGGTAGGCCCACGGCAGTTGTTTTTCCGGCTTCGTCACATCTACTTGTTTCTGCAAGCCCGCCTTCTTTCGTGTGCGCTGCTTTTGCAATCATCTCAAGTTCGGGGGGCATTGCCCACTTGGCGACGGACGTAGCCCACGCTGCGAACTCAGATAACATCATTCCGCGCTGGAAGCATGCATAAATTAGAGCCCAGCGCTTGCGAAATAACGCTTCCGTTTGGGCGTCATGAAAGTGATGGGCGCCGAAGTTATTGGGACATCTTTCCCAAGGCTCAAAGTTCAGAGATAAGGCGACTGCCTGCCAAAGTGCTACGGGGCGCGTTCCAGGCCAGAATGCCCAATCCGGTACCGTCACTGACCTGCGCACCATCGATGACGAGCCCCCGCTAGCCGGTTTGATTGGCTTGGGTGCTTGTGATGGCTTTTGCGGTTCATCGGACATGCCGTACCTTCCCACGCAACCCTTCGAAGGGGCACCGGACAGGGGGCGAAGGTTTCCCCTTTTCGAACCGTCGTTCTAGTCCGGCGCTTTTCGGTTCAATTACGCCAATTTCTTCACCAGTTCAGATGCTTTCAGGTGCGTGTATCGTTTCAGCATTTGTAGCGTTTTGTGCCCACTGATAGATGCTACTTCCATCGGATTCAACCCAAGTTCGAACAGGCGCGACACCGCCTCATGCCGCAGGTCATGGAACCGGAGGTCTTCTATGCCTGCCGACTTTACAGCGCGTCGCCAGACGTTCTCCAGGCTATCCGAACGGTTCCACGTCCAGAATACTCGCCCGTCCGAAATGTGGCGGGGGAGGCTAGATATTGCTGCGAGGGCGGCGGTACTGAGGGGCACCTGTCTTGCCTCGCCGGTTTTCGTGTCGGGCAGGGTGGCAACCCGCTGCGCCATATCCACGTTGCGCCAGGTAAGAGAAAGAATTTCTCCCATCCGCATCCCGGTTTCAATGGCGAACCGCACGACAGGAAGCAGCATTCGGGCGCGGCTCTGTTTGCAAGTACTAAACAGCTTGGATTCTTCTCCCGGCAGCAAGCGGCGGTCCCGGCCCCTCGCCACTTGGGGGCGTCTGACCATCTTGGCAGGGTTGGCAGGTAGGCCGATTCCCCAGTCCTTTATCGCAACATCGAACAGATGGGATAGCGAATTGAGTTCTTTCACCACCGTCGCGCCAGCAAGGCCCTTGGAAAGCCTGCTGTCGCGGTATTCAGCGATGTGGGAACTTCGAACCGCAGCGAGGGAATACGACCCCAGCTTCGCCTTTAGGGCACTCAATCGCTGCTTCTCTTGGCGGGCGGATTTCTTGCCGGGGGTTACTTCCGTGAGATAGCGGTCTATGAGTTCGCCAAGCGTGGCGCGCTCCGCCTCGGAGCGGTCTATAAAAACGCCCCTGTCTACTTCCGATTCAAGCAGCCTAGCCCATCGGCTCGCTTCAATTCTGGTCTTGAACGTTTTCGTTGCAGGCTTGATGCCACGGCGGCGCACCTGTGCTTGCCAATTGCCAGTCGCCAGTTGCCTGATATTCGCCACGCCACACCTCCGAGTGTGATGGGCGTGTGATGGCAAGGCATCGGGAGCAGTATCAGTGGCGGATAAGCCATTGAAGTGTATGGCGCCCCGAAGACGAATCGAACGTCCGACCTGCCCCTTAGGAGGGGGCTGCTCTATCCACTGAGCTACCGGGGCTGCGTGCCTGAAGAGGACTGCGCGGACTACCGTGCGCAGGTCGTAAGGATACCAGCCCTGTACGGAGTATCCGTGGCGCGCGGCCTGGCGGGTGACTCGCGTAGAATCCCCGCGCATCGCGTCCGCGCCCGCGGCACACTCTCCCTCAGGCAGGTGAAATGCAACGCATGTTCCGCAGTTTGCTGCAATGCTTACTGGTGATCGCAAGCACCGCATTGGGTCCGTATGCTGTTGCGCAGTCGTCACTCGAAGCTGAGTTGCAGAAGGAACTCGACACGCCTTTTGTGGTGTCACCCGAGGAAGTCGTAGATCGCATGATGCGTGCGGCAGGCGTCGGACCGGGGGACGTGCTGATCGATCTCGGATCGGGCGACGGGCGGATTGTGATCGAGGCAGTGCGTCGCGGAGCGATACGCGCGCTTGGCGTGGACAATGATCCTCAGCTGGTCGAGCGAGCAAGACGCAACGCCATACAGGCGGGCGTGGCCGATCGCGCGAGCTTTCGTGTCGAAAATCTGTTCGAGACGGACTTGTCAAAGGCGAGCGTGATCAGTTTCTACCTTTTGCCGGATGTGAATCGTGAGCTCATGCCGCGCTTCCAGAAGCTGAAACCTGGCACCCGACTCGTTTCGCATGACTACGGCATCGGAGACTGGCCGGCCGACGAGACGATCGAGCTGCTTACGCCGGAAAAGACGGTCGGGCGCGATGGGAAATCGCGTGTGCTGTTGTTTATCATACCGGCGGACACGCGCGGGGACTGGCGGACCGAACTGCCGCAGCATGGCGGCGAGTGGCGATTTCGCATCGATCAGAGATTCCAGCAGCTCACGGTTGCGAGCACGGTCGGCGGCAAGCCGATCTACGTGCGCGCTGCCCGTCTGCGTGGCGAGGAGATCAAGGTGGTCGCGACAGGGATCGTCGATGGACGCGCCTGGAACCATCTCTTCCAGGGCAAGGTATCGGGTGACGGAATCCGGGGTGATTTGACGATTTCCAATGGCGGGGAGACGAGGAAAATTCCATGGACGGCGACCAGGCAGCAGTAGGTGGGCGGGGTGAGGGGGCGCCGAAAGCGCTCCTCTCGCTCCCGGATGGGGTGTTTCTGTTGGTCGGGATGGTCATCGGGGCGGGAATTTTTCGCCTGCCGTCGCTGGTGGCTGGCAATACCTCGGGTGAACTGGAATTTATCGCAGCCTGGGTTCTGGGTGGGCTGGTGTCGCTGTGCGGTGCTCTGGTTTATGCGGAGCTCGCAGCGCGCATCCCCGAAACCGGCGGCGAGTACGCCTTCCTGAACCGAGGCATGGGACGAGGGGTCGGCTTTGTATTCGCCTGGTCGCGTATGGCGGTGATCCAACCCGGCGCGGTCGCAGCGGTCGCTTTCATCTTTGGCGACTATGCCTCCGAGCTATTGCGGCTGGGCCCGAACAGTTCGGCGATCTGGGCGGCGGTTTCGGTGGTAGGACTGGTGGGACTCAATCTTGCCGGGACGCTCCCATCCAAGAACATCCAGAAAGTCATGGAAGTGATACTCATCGCAGCACTGGTACTGCTCGGACTTGTCGGACTTTTTTCCGGCGCACCACCACCGATGCCGGTCGCGGCACCTGCTGGCAGCGGATCCTTCGGCCTCGCGATGGTGTTCGTACTGTTCACCTACGGCGGCTGGAACGAGGCGGCCTACATTTCGGGCGAAGTGAAGGACGCGCGACGCAATATGGTTCGCATCCTCGTGGGTGGCATCGTCGCGGTGACCGCGCTCTATCTTCTTGTGAACATAGGTTATCTCGCTGCCCTGGGACTCTCCGGCATCCGCGACTCGAAGGCGGTCGCGGTGGATGTGATGCGCCTCGTCGCGGGCGATACCGGCGCTGTGCTGGTTGCTGTCATCGTCTGTGTCTCGGCATTCACGACCATCAATGCCGCACTTTTCACCGGTGCGCGCACCAACTGGGCGCTCGGGCGGGACTTCCGGATATTCAGCGGTCTGGGGAAATGGCGCGAAGCGGGCAGCACACCGGCGAATGCCCATCTTCTGCAGGGCGCAATCACGCTCGCGCTGGTCGCCGCGGCGTCGGTGACGCCGGATGGTTTCGGCGCGATGGTCGCCTATACGGCTCCCGTCTTCTGGACCTTCTTTCTGCTTACAGGTCTTACCCTGTTCCGGATCCGTAGTCGGGACGGAACGATGGCTGCGTTCACGGTGCCGTGGTATCCGGTTGTCCCGCTCGTATTCTGTGCAATGTGCGCGTACATGCTCTATTCGAGTATCGACTACATCCGAAATCCGGTCTTCGGGCCGAACTTCGGCGACATGGTGCTGACCGGTATCGTGATCATGTGCGCGGGTATTCCAATTTATCTCGTCGCGCGCGGTGG
This sequence comes from uncultured Pseudomonadota bacterium, assembly GCA_903834835.1. Classification (GTDB taxonomy): domain Bacteria; phylum Pseudomonadota; class Gammaproteobacteria; order Burkholderiales; family SG8-39; genus CAILKO01. Next base: position 11,623 of record CAILKO010000037.1, read on the forward strand.
GGCGCGGCGAGGGCAGCATCGGTGACGCTTACCGAACTGCGTTACGTGGTCGCCGTTGCGCGTGAGCGCCACTTTGGCCGCGCTGCAGAATCCTGCTTTGTGTCCCAGCCTACGCTGTCGGTCGCGATACGCAAGCTCGAAGAGGAACTGGGCGTGCTGCTATTCGAACGCGGCCCGGGCGAGGTCGCGCCCACGCCGCCCGGTCTTCTGGTTGTCGAGCAGGCCCAGCGGGTGCTTGAGGAGGCCGCGCGTATCAAGGAACTCGCGGAATCCGGTCAGGATCCGCTGGCCGGCACGCTGCGCCTTGGCGCGATCTACACTATCGGACCGTATCTCCTGCCGAAGCTCATTCCGTTGATACGGAAGGCGGCACCGCGCATGCAACTGATGATCCAGGAGAATTACACGCATTCCCTGGCTGAAGCGCTGAAGAGCGGTGATGTAGATGTGATACTCGTCGCCCACCCATTCTCCGAATCGGGCATCCTCACGCGCGCAGTCTATGACGAGCCCTTTTTGGTGGCTGTGCCCAAAGGACATCCCTGGGAAGGGAAGAAACGCGTGTCCGTAGGCGAACTTGCCGAAGAAAGCCTGCTGCTGCTCGGCTCCGGCCATTGCTTTCGCGATCAGGTGATGGAGCTTTGTTCCTCGGTCGGCCGCGCGCCGCGCCAGCGCGGCATACAGCGCATGCTGGAGGGAGGATCGCTCGAGACCATCCGTCACATGGTGGCGACGGGCGTAGGCATCACTGTGCTGCCCTCGACCTCCACGGCCACCGCGAGCGATTTGATCAGCCTGCTGCCCTTCGCACGACCCGCGCCCGAGCGCAGGGTGCTGCTTGCCTGGCGCAAGACGTTTCCGCGGCCTGAGGCGATCGAGACCTTGCGCCAGGCGATCCTTGCGTGCGACCTCGCGCTTGCGACCAAACTCCCGGACGCCGCTGCCGCCGGTTGAAAATGCAAGACCTCGATCTGCCTTCCGCATGGGTCCGTCGCTGGCTGGCCGTCATTCCTTCTGGCGATGTACTTGATCTTGCCTGCGGGCGGGGGCGTCACGCGAGACTGCTTGCGGAGTGCGGCCATCGCGTCCTCGGGCTTGATCGTGATTTGAGGGCAATTGCTGCGCTCGAAGGCACGCCCGGGATCAGCACCCTGTGCGCTGATCTTGAGGACGGGCTGTCCTGGCCGCTCGCGGGGCGCAGCTTTTCCGGCATCGTGGTGACGAACTATCTACACCGGCCGCTGTTCGCTGCAATAGCCGGGAGCCTTGCGCAGGGCGGGATATTGATCTACGAAACCTTCATGCTCGGAAACGAGCGCTACGGACGACCGTCCAACCCGGCGTTCCTGTTGCAGCCCGGCGAACTACTCGGATTTGCCTCGCTAGGCCTGGAAATCGTCGCATTTGAGCAAGGCCGTGTGGACCGGCCGGGACCCGCAATGGTGCAGCGGCTATGCGCGCGCCGGCCTGGCGGGGAACCGGCCGTCCAGTTGCGCGAATCTTAAGGAAAGAAATACGGTGCGCGCTACTCGCTGAGTATCTCGAGCCGATGGGGGTGGAAGGGGTAAACTCGCGCATCTTCCCAAGGGACGTAATCGGATGATTTCAGGCAGCCTTGTAGCGATTGTGACGCCCATGCATGCGGACGGTCAGCTCGATCTGAAGCGCTTTCGCAGTCTGATCGACTGGCATGTCTCGGAGGGCACTGACGGTCTGGTGGTGGTCGGGACTACCGGAGAGTCGCCCACGGTCAACTTCGACGAGCACAAGGCGCTCATCCGCGTTGCTGTCGAGCACGCGAAGGGACGCATACCCGTCATCGCCGGCACCGGCGGAAATTCGACCGCCGAGGCAATCGAACTCACGGAGTCCGCGAAGGCCGCGGGCGCGACAGCCTGCCTGTCCGTGGTCCCGTACTACAACAAGCCTGCGCAGGAAGGGCTTTACCTGCACTTCCGCAAGATTGCCGAGGCGGTCGACATTCCGATGATCATGTACAACGTCCCCGGACGCACGGTGGCAGACCTGCAGAACGATACCGTCCTGCGGCTGGCGGAGGTGCCGGGCATCATCGGCATCAAGGACGCGACAGGGAACATCGAGCGCGGATCCGATCTTGCCAAGAGGTTGCCGAGGAATTTCGCCATCTACAGCGGCGACGATGCCACGGCGCTGGCGTTGATCCTCATGGGAGGCCACGGCGTGATATCTGTTACCGGGAACGTCGCTCCTAAATTGATGCACCAGCTCTGCGCCGCCGCGCTTGTCGGCGATGTGAAGCGCGCGCGCGAGATCAACTTCAGGCTGCTGGCGCTTCACCAGCGGTTGTTCCTTGAGGCGAATCCGATACCGGTCAAATGGGCGCTTGCGGAAATGGGCATGATCGAGCACGGTCTGCGATTGCCGATGACGCCGCTCGCCGAGCGCTTCCACCAACCACTGCGCGAGGCGCTGCATGAGGCGGGCATTTCCTTCCCCGGCCTGCGCGTGATCGAGGGGCGGGCATGAACCACGGCCGGACCCTGCGCGGCGCGCTCTTGACGGGGCTGTTCGCGCTTGCCGGTTGTTCCGTCACGGACCAGTTGATGGACAGCAAGAAGATCGACTACAAATCGGTCCGGACCCTGCCGACACTGGAAATTCCGCCCGATCTCAGCAAGCCCGGTCGGGATGATCGATATGCGGTGCCCGATGCTTCGCGCAGCGCAACGCTTTCCGGCTACGAGGCCGGGCGCACACAGCGCCAGGCTACGGCAGCGGAAGGCGGTCTGCTGCCGCGCGTCGAAAACGTCCGCATCGAGCGTTCCGGCAATCAGCGCTGGCTGGTCGTCCAGGAAAATGCCGAAAAGCTCTGGCCGGTCATCAAGGAATTCTGGCAGGAGAACGGCTTTCTGGTGTCGGTCGAGTCCCCGGAGGCGGGCGTGATGGAGACAGACTGGGCGGAAAACCGGGCGAAGATTCCGCTCGATTTCATCCGCAGCACGCTGGGTCGGGTTATCGAGCAGCTCTACTCGTCGTCCGAGCGCGACAAGTTCCGGACCCGCCTTGAGCGGACTGTCGACGGCAAGGGCACGGAGATCTACATCAGCCATCGCGGCATGGAAGAGGTGTATCAGGAAAAGCAGACCGTGCAGAGTACCAAGGCGACCGTGTGGCAGTCGCGCGTGCCGGATCCGGAACTCGAGGCCGAGTTTTTGCGTCGGCTGATGGTGCGACTCGGCGTCCAGGAAGAGCGTGCCAAGCAGGTCGTGGCGAGCGGAACCCAGGCGGAGATGCGCGCGCAATTGAAGGGTGTCGCGAACGGATCCCAAACGTTGGAGGTGTATGAGCCCTTCGATCGCGCGTGGCGCCGGGTCGGGCTGGCACTCGACCGGGTTGGATTCACAGTCGAAGATCGTGACCGGCAGAACGGGCTCTATTTTGTACGCTACGCGGACCCCGATGCGGAGATGGACAAGAAGAACCGGGAGAACCCCGGGCTCCTCTCGAAGCTCCAGTTCTGGAAGAGCAACGATCCTCAGGTCAAGGCGGAGCAGTTTCGCGTTTCCGTGACGCAGAGTCAGGAGAATAGCGTTGTGCAGGTGCTCGCCAAGGATGGTGGCGCACCGGTCAACACGCCGACCGCGCGCAGGATACTGACGCTCCTCCTGGAACAGCTGAAATAGTCGTCTCCTGAGGACGCCTCGCGGGTGCGATCTTCATCGGAGACCGGCCGCTGATGCTGCGTTTTGCATCGCTCGCGAGCGGCAGCAAGGGCAATTGCCTGATTGTCCAGGCCGGTGGCACCAGCATCCTTCTGGATTGCGGCCTTGGTCCGCGCAAGACGGCGCGGCGCTTGAGGGAGCTTGGCATCGAACCGGACGGTATCGATGCCCTGCTCGTTACGCACGAACACGATGACCACGCCGGGGGCGTAGCCGCCTTTGCGGCCGCCTACGATGTACCGGTATGGATGACGCGCGGCACGCATCGGGCGCTTGCTCGCTCGGGCGCGGATCAGACGCTGGAGGTCATCGACATACGTTATCTGGACGGGCGCACTGCACTCGGAATCGGCGATCTGCAGGTCCGGCCGTTTACGGTACCGCATGATGCTGCCGAGCCAGTGCAGTACGTTGTGTCGGATGGCTCGTTGCGGCTGGGCGTGCTGACCGACATCGGCGTGCAGACCCCGCACGTGATCGAAGCCTTGAGCGGTTGCGATGGACTGGTGCTTGAGTGCAATCATGATCTCGAGCTGCTCTGGGCGAGCGACTATCCGCGCTGGTTGAAGGAGCGAATCTCCGGTCCGCTTGGGCACATGGATAACCGGACTGCTGCGGCATTGCTGGATGCGCTCGATCGTACGCGACTGCAACATGTGATCGCCGCGCATCTTTCCGAGCAGAACAATCGGCCGGAGGCTGCGCGCACCGCGCTCGCGGACGCAATGGGCTGTGCGCCGGAGTGGATAGGGCTGGCTAGCCAGGAATCAGGATTCGACTGGCGCGAGCTGCGCTGAGCTTGCCGCGCCGGCCATGATTCAGGCGAGGCCCGACGTGGAACCCGATACGGCCTGATAGGACGCGGACCAGATCTCCATGAAGCGCGATTGCATCGCGAGCGCCTCGGTGTCGTCATGGATTCCGATGGCGCCGCGGAAGTACTTTGCAACCGGCCGTCTCACGTAGTGGCTGTGATCGAGCACCATGAAGGCGTCCTGAGCATGCCGGATTTCCTCGTGCGTCCGGCGCACTTCGATCGCGTGGCCGTAGCGCTGGATCAGATTCATCATGCGCGGGCAGTGGCGGGTCAGGTGATCCGTGTCATGTAGCGCAATGAACAGGCGCTGCATTCGCCCGGTAGCGAGGAATGCCTCGAATTGTGCGATGCGCTCGGGACTGTTCGCGCGCAGCGAGGCGAGGTCCGGGTCGAACAGGCGCAGTTCGCGTCCGGGATTCGCAAGGAGCTTGTCTACCGCAAGCTGGTAATCGGCCATGTTGTCGAAGCGTTGATAGCCGGGCAATGCTTCGTTTCTTGCGCTCATCGGAACGGGTGAGGTGTCGGAGGTCATGGTTGTTGGGCCCGGGTTCATCCGGAGAGCAGTATAAATCCGGCTAGATACCAGTCATAGAGCAGCGCCGACGACACCGCGGGCCAGCCCGCGGCGCGGCGAGTATCGGCGAGCGCCTTCAGGCAAGGCCGAAGGGCGAGCGGCGCAGGGAAGGACTCGCCGTTCATGAACCACATTCCGCCGCGATGGAGCAGGATGGACTTGGGGTCGAGCGCGATACTGGCACGCCGTGCGAGCGCGCGTGCGAAGGCCGGTTCGGCGAGCGCCCGGCGCGGAGCGTGGAACACCACATGCGGTTTCGGCGTGCTCAGATATTCGCCAACGAAACGACGCTCGTCCGCGGCGCTCGGTCGCATGTGCTCGAGGACCAAGCCTGCTGCTTGGGCGAGCGAGGCAGGAATTTCGCCTGGTGCGCCCGCTGAGTTGCCCGTGGCAAGTTGCACCGTGTCTGGCAACCGGTGCTCATGCAGCCAGTCGAGAAACGCGGCGCCGAGTTCGTCGGCGCGCGGGGCCCTGAATCCCACCGAAAACGTGGTGCAGGGTTCAAGAGCGACGCCGTCGTGGCCCCAGCCCGGGGGCAGATACAGCATGTCGCCCGGCCCCAGAATGTATTCATCCTCTGCCCGGAAATTCTTGATCAGGAGAAGCGGAGCCGGGTCCACGAGTTCGAATTCCTGCGGCGACGCGATGCGCCAGCGGCGCCGTCCACGGCCCTGGACCAGAAACACATCGTAGCTGTCCACATGCGGGCCGACTCCGCCACCCGGCACCGCGTAACTCGCCATTACGTCGTCGATGCGTGCCCATGAGAGAAACGCGAAGCGCTCGAGCAGTTGCTGTGCTGCGGGAATGTGGTGGTTGACCCCGTTCACCAGGAGCGTCCAGAGGCGCGCCGGACCGGCGGGCCGGGACGAGCGCGGGATCGGACCATGCTTTACCCGCCAGCGGCCCCGGTGCACGTCGACCAGCCGCGATTCGACATCCGCACGGCTCGCGAGTTGCCGCAGCGAGGCAAGATCGATGATCTTCGCGATGGCGGGATCCAGCGCGCCACGCACAAGCAGGGGACGCTTGCGCCAGTAGTCGCGCAGGAATGCGCGCTGGCTGATGCCGCCGAAGAGGGCGGGCGTTCGCGCGGTGCGGCGGGTGCGAATGCCAGTCCGGATCGGTTTCATTCAAAAATTCTAGTTCAATGCGCAGCAGACGCCTGGCACAGTCGCGAAATCAGCGCTCGAAATGCATCGACAGCCGCGCTTGTAAGCATCAAATCCTTTTGTCTAGAATCGCATCCTTGCGCTGCGCACGGAACGGGAATCGGGTTACATGAGTGTTGTCATCGCAGCAAATACGGTTGTCACCCTGAATATCGAGATGCGCGACGCGCAGAACGCGCTGCTGCGCCGCGACGATTCGGTCAGTTATCTGCACGGCGCTCCCTCGGGCCTGTTCGACGCTCTTGAAGTCGCGCTGGCCGGCAAGTCCGCGGGCGAGACGGTGCAGGTTCAGCTCGAACCGGACCAGGCTTTCGGTGACTACGAACCCGAACTTCTCCGCCTGGAGAACATGGAGCGCTACGGGGAGGGCCTAGAAGTCGGCATGGAAATCGAGGATGCCCTGGGCGGCAACCCGGTCCGGCGTTACACGGTGACGGACATCGCGGCCGGCAAGGTCGTGCTCGACGGGAACCACTCGCTTGCCGGCATGGCGCTGCGGTTCACGTGCCGAATACTTGCGGTGCGTCCCGCGACGCGCTTTGAGCTTGAGCGCGGCGATGTGACGCAGGCTGATACCGGTACCGCTGCAGGGAAGATCGCGGGGATCGCTACAGGTTGACTCCGAGCAGTCCGCCGATGCCGTAGGTGAGCGCGCCCGCAGCTCCGCCGATTGCGAGCATGCGCAGGCCGGCGCGAACCGCCGAGCGACCGGTAAAGAGGCTGGTCGCGGCACCCGCACTGAACAGGCCGATCGCCGATGCTGCGATCGCGACGTTCAGCGCGCGGTCACCGGCGATGAAGAGAAAAGGCGCGAGCGGTATGGTTGCGCCGACTGCGAATGCGAAAAAGGAAACGCCCGCTGCGACCCAGGGAGAGCCGAGGTCGCCCGGATTCAGTCCGAGTTCGGTGCGCGTCAACTCGTCGAGCGCGCGCTTGGGGTCGTTGATGATCTGCCCTGCCGTGGCGCGCGCCTGCGCACGGTCCATGCCGTGTGCTTCGTAGATCTGCGCGAGTTCGTCGGCTTCCTCCTCCGGATACTCAGCGAGTTCGGCGCGTTCCAGATTGATCTGATGCTCGTACATCTCGCGTTGCGAACGAACCGAGATGTATTCTCCGGCTGCCATCGAGAAGGCACCGGCGAGCAGGCCGGCCACTCCGGCAAGCAGTATGGTGGCATTGCCGGTGCCTGCACCCGCGACGCCGAGGATCAACCCCACATTGGATATGAGGCCGTCGTTGATGCCGAACACTGCCGCGCGCAGGGAGCCGGCCGACAGCCCCTCCTGATGATGTTCGCCGACTTCGTCGTGCTCGGAAGGCAGGGCGCTCGCGCCTGCAGTGGTGATCGCTCCGCGGTACCCGGCGCTGCGGTAGACCGACATGCCGCGCACCTTCATCGCGGTGAGCGCGTGGGTCATGCGACGCGGCCCGAAAATCCGGACCATGAGGGCTACAAGGCGCGCGCGAAATGACGGGTGAAAGGGCGATGCGGGGTCCGCCAGACCGGCGCCGCCCCCGCGCCAGAGTTCGGCCTGGGCTTCGGCGTCGCGGGCGAGTTCCTCGAAAAGCCGCTTCCTGCGCGGCTCCGGTTCGCGTTCTGCGACGACGCGATAGAGGAATGCGGCGTTCAGCTCGCCGTCTAGGGATTCCTTCGGGTTCATCGTCTATCGTTCTCGGGTTCAGATGTTGCGGTGCGTGCCACGCTATTATGAAGCGCTCTGAGCGTGAGCGGGGCGCTCGCGTGCGGCCGTGCGCGATGGCGGCAGTCTGCAATCGGGGTCTGGAGGAGGGCGATCATGAAGGAAGTGCTTTCGTACGGTCTGGGGACGCTGCTTGCGTTTGGCGCCATCGCGGGTCTGTTCTTCATATTCATCCGGGACATCACTCAGAAAAAGCACGCGGTGCTGCGCAACTACCCGGTAATCGGACACCTGCGCTACTTTTTCGAACAGCTCGGAGAATACTTTCGCCAATATTTCTTTTCCGGCGACCGGGAGGAGATGCCCTTCGATCGCGCTACGCGATCCTGGGTCTATCGCCTTGCCAAGGACGAGCCCGGAATCATCGGCTTCGGGTCAACTTACGACATGCACAAGCCGGGCGCCCTGATCTTCGTCAATCATCCGTTTCCTGTGCTGGAGGACGAACGCCTGCCGACGCCCTCGCTGCGTCTCGGGGAGGGCTACGCGCGCGAGCCCTTCGAGGCGCGCTCCATCGTGAACATCAGCGGCATGAGCTTTGGCGCGATCTCTGCGCCGGCGGTGCGCGCACTGTCGCGCGGCGCGGCCATGGCAGGCTGCTGGATGGACACCGGAGAGGGCGGACTTTCGCCCCACCATCTGGAAGGCGGCTGCGACCTCATCATGCAGATCGGCACCGCGAAGTACGGGGTGCGCGACGCGCAAGGCGCGCTCAGCCGCGAGCGTCTGGTCGAGCTATCCCGGGTCGTGAAGGCCTTCGAGATCAAGCTGTCCCAGGGCGCGAAACCCGGCAAGGGCGGTGTGCTGCCGGGCGCCAAGGTGACTCCCGAGATCGCGGCGATCCGGGGGATCCCGGAAGGTCTGGATTCCATCAGTCCCAACCGGCATCTGGATATCGCGAATGCAGGCGACCTCCTGCAGATGATCGCGCGGGTGCGCGACATTACGGGCCGTCCGGTCGGCGTGAAGACGGCGATAGGCGGCTGGCGGTTCATGAACGAACTCGTGGATGGCATCCTGCGTCACGGGTCGGAGTACGCGCCCGATTTTCTGGTGATCGACGGAGGTGAGGGCGGCTCGGGCGCCGCGCCCCAGGCGCTTGCAGACCACATGGGACTTTCGATCGACGAGGCGCTGCCGCGCGTCGTAGACGCGCTGCTCGAATCCGGGCTGCGGGAGCGGATACGCGTCGTCGCATCCGGGAAGATTGTCACCTCGGCGCGGGCCGCCTGGGCGCTGTGCACCGGTGCGGATTTCGTGAACACCGCGCGTGGATTCATGTTTTCGCTCGGCTGCATTCAGGCGCTGCGTTGTCACGCGAACACCTGTCCGACCGGCGTGACGACCCATAACAAGCGATTGCAACGCGCGCTGGTGGTCGAGGAGAAGTATCTGCGCGTGGCGCACTACTGCGCCAACCTGAATCATGAGGTGGACATGATCGCCCATTCCTGCGGCGTGCGGCATGCCAGAGAACTGCGCCGCGAACATGTGCGTCTGGTTCAAGGGAACGGTCAGTCCATGGCTTTCAACATGCTCTACCCCTATCCGGGTCCGCATGAACGGGCTGCATGAGTGGAGCGGGTCGAGAATTCGGGTGGCGTGGAATAGATGGTAACGTTTTGGTTACTATCTATTCCGACCAGGGCTGAATTCACGCCCTTCCTTCGTAAACCGCCAGCCACCAGCCGGCGGACGCTCACTCGCCTGCCTGCCCGGGCGATACCAGCCAGCGATTCCAGATGCGGCGCGCGGCGTCCGGCAGCTCTCCGGCGGTCAGGCCGACCGGTCCGTCGCCGGTGGCAGCGAGGCTGTCGCCTGCCGCGCCGTGCAGGCAGGTGCCCAGCACCAGGGCGGCTTCGCCCGGGAGGCGCGCAGCAAGCAGTGCACCGAGGATACCGCTCAGCACATCGCCCATGCCGGCGCTTGCCATGCCGGGGTTGCCGGTGCGATTGATGTAGTACCGGTTCGCGGACTGGATCACGCTGCCAGCGCCTTTCAGAACCACACTCGCGCCCAGCGTTTCCGCGATCCTGCGGGCTGCATCGAGACGATCGTTCTCCACATCGGCCACGCTGCGACCGAGCAAGCGCGCAGCCTCGCCCGGGTGCGGCGTGGCGAGCGTGTCGGCCTGGCGACGGGCGCAGGCCTGGCGCAGATCGCGGTCCTCGGCGAGGAGGTTGAGCGCATCGGCGTCGAGCACGCAAGGCAACTCGCTGGAGATGATCGCGGCGAGGAGTGCAAGCGCGCGTTCGCTGCGCCCCAGCCCGGGGCCGATGACTACGGCATCGAGGTCGAGCCCGAGCACATCATCCGGATGGCGGAGCATGAGTTCGGGCATCTGGAAGTCGACGATCGGGGCGTTCTGCGCAAGCATCCCGACGTAGACTCGCCCGCAGCCAAGCCTCAGCGCCGCGCGTCCGGCAAGGAGTGTCGCGCCGCACATGCCGGCCGCGCCGCCGATGACGCCGAGCGAGCCCGCAATGCCCTTGTGGAAGTTCCGCGGCCGCGGTTTCAGCATTGCGGTGAAATGTGCAGGATCCGCGACCCAGCCGTAGGTCTGCGCGAGGCGCGGCACATCCAGGCCCAGGGTATCGACCGAAACGAAACCGCAGTGGTCGGGTCCGCTGCCGGTAAGCAGGCCGGGCTTCAGGGCGATGAAGCTGAGCGTGTGTGTCGCGCGTATGGCGGGTCCCGGTGTGCTGCCTTTCTGCGCGTCGAGCCCGCTCGGGACATCGATCGCGATCACCGGGCAGCGCTGCGCGTTGGCGTAGTCAATGAGCGCCCGTATTGCGGGCCCGGGCTCGCGCGTGAGTCCAATTCCGAGCAAACCGTCAAGTATCAGGGCCCACCCTTTCGCGGGCGGCGGCTCGGCAAGGATCTCACCGCCCGCGTCCAGCCATTTGCGGCGCGCCCTGGCGGCATCCTCCGGCAGCTTTGCCGGATCGCCGACAGCAACCAGCACGACGCGAAAGAACTGCTGTTTGAGGATTGCTGCGGCTTCGTAGGCGTCGCCGCCGTTGTTGCCCGGACCGGCGAGCACGAGGATCGATCTGGAACGATCGCTTGCGACGCGGGTGGCGAGCGCCGCGACCGCGCGTCCGGCGCGCTCCATGAGCGTTGCGTCTTCGCCGCTGTTGGCGACACGATGCACGTGAGAGGACTGCGCGTGTGCCTCGATCGCGCGGATGTCTGCGATGCTGCATATCGGTTGGGTCATGATCAGCCCATGTTGGGATGTGGCGACCCAGCTGTCAAATGGATGATGAACGTATCGGTGGGAATGGCAAACGCATCGGGGGTCGGCAGGTTTGCTATTCGTCTGCTCCCACGTGTGCCTGGGCGCCTTCGAGGCTAGGCAGCCAGATGACGCAGGACTTCGTCTGCAAGCGCGAGCGAGGCGGTGAGGCCGGGCGACTCGATACCGTAGAGCTGGACGAGGCCGGGGATTCCGTGCGCCTCCGGTCCCTCGATCATGAAGTCGGCCGCGGGGCCGTCCGGGCCGCTCAGTTTCGGCCGCATGCCTGCGTAGCCTGGCATCAGCGCGCCATCCGGCAGATCCGGCCAGTAGCGGCGGATCGAGCCATAGAAGCCTGCAGCACGCGCCGGGTCGACGCGGTAGTCGATCTGATCCACCCATTCCACGTCAGGGCCGAAGCGTGCCTGACCGGCGAGATCGAGCGTGAGGTGTATGCCGAGGCCGCCCGGTTCGGGTATCGGATAGATGAGGCGCGAAAACGGCGGGCGGGCGGCGAGCGAATAGTAGTTGCCCTTGGCATACCAGCCCCGCGGCGCCCCGCGGTAACCGTGTATGCGCGCCGCCAGCGCCTGGGCACCCAGGCCCGCGCAGTTCACGAGTTCGGCTGTGACAAGGCGCATCGGCTGCTCGCCGCCGACTTCCAGCTCGAAGCGGTCCGCCGCTGCGCTAACGGCGAGCAAGGGGCTGCGCAGCGCAAGCACCGCGCCGCGCGCCTGCGCCTCGCCCAGATAGGAAAGCATCAGCGCGTGGCTGTCGACGATGCCGGTCGAGGCCGAGTGCAGGGCCGCGACGCAGCGCAGCGCGGGCTCCATCTCGAGCGCCTCGGCGCGGCTGATCTCGGCGATGTCCTCGACTCCGTTCGCCAGCGCGTGAGCGAGCAGAGAGGCGAGCGCCGTACGCTGACTATCGTCGCTCGCGACGATCAGCTTGCCGCAGCGCCGGTAGGGAACGCCGTGCGCATCGCAGTAGGCATAGAGCATCCGGCGCCCGTGTACGCAGGTCTGCGCCTTGAGCGAGCCCTTCGGGTAATAAATGCCGGCGTGAACCACTTCGCTGTTGCGCGAGCTGGTCTGGGTGCCGATCGCATCCTCGGCTTCGAGGATCACCACTTCACGCCCCGACAGCGCTAGGGTTCGCGCCACCGCAAGGCCGACTACACCTGCGCCGACGACCACCGTCTGTACCGATTCCAATCTGAACCTTTCCTTGCCCGTCGCTCCCGCAATTCGCTGCTCGGCGCTGCACGGATGCGCTACGCGCGTACGCTACCATACCGGCCGTCCATCACACGCGCAGGGCGCACGGGAAACTTCATGCGTTCCAGCACTGCCATCATCTCCGCAGGTCAGACACCGGAGCGCACAGCACGACGGGCGCGCTGGCAGTTCTGGGTGGATCGCGGCGGTACGTTCACCGACATCATTGCGCGGCGGCCCGATGGCAGTCTCGCAAGCTGCAAGCTGCTGTCCGAGCAGAGCGCAGAGCGCGGTGCGCGCGGGCATGCCGTGCTTGATGGCATCCGGCAACTCATGGCCCTTGCGCCGGACGCGCCGATTCCCGCCGACCTGATCGAATGCGTGCGGGTCGGGACGACCGTGGCGACCAACGCCCTCCTCGAGCGCAAGGGCGAGCCCAGTCTGCTGGTCGTGACACGCGGGTTCCGGGACGCGCTGCGCATCGGCTACCAGAATCGACCGCGTCTGTTCGATTTGCAGATACGCCTACCGCAGATGCTGTACGTGCAGGTGGAGGAAGTGGATGAGCGGATCGCGGCCGACGGACGCTGCCTGCGCCCACTCGATGTGGCGGGCTTGCGTGCCGTGCTTCGGGCCGGACTCGACGCCGGCTTGCGCTCGGTCGCCATCGTGTTCATGCATGCCTACCGTGAGCCCGTGCACGAGGTGCAGGCCGCAGCGCTTGCGCGGGCGCTCGGCTACCGGCAGGTGAGCGCCTCGCACGAGGCGAGCGCCATGATCCGATTCGTCCCGCGCGGCGATACCGCGGTGGCCGATGCCTATCTCTCTCCGGTGGTGCGCAATTACGTAGAGGGGCTGCAGCGCGCGCTGCCGGGGGTGCGACTTTTGTTCATGCAGTCGAGCGGCGGGCTTGCGGGGGGATCGGTGTTCCGCGGCAAGGATGCAATCCTCTCGGGTCCTGCGGGCGGCATCGTCGGCGCCGCGCGAACCGCGCTGCAGGAGGGCTGCGAACAGGTCATCGCTTTCGACATGGGCGGCACGTCCACGGATGTGTCGCACTACGGGGGCGAGTTCGAACGGGAATTCGAAACCCAGGTCGCGGGGGTGCGCCTGCGCGCGCCGATGCTGCGCATCCATACCATCGCGGCGGGCGGCGGCTCCATTCTGCGCTTCGAGGATGGGCGCTATCAGGTGGGTCCGGCATCGGCAGGCGCCGTTCCGGGGCCCGCCTGCTACCGGCTTGGCGGTCCGCTCACCCTGACCGACGCGAATCTGCTGCTTGGCAGGATCCAGCCGGCATTCTTCCCGAGGCTCTTCGGGCCACGGGGCGATGCGGCGCTAGACGCGGTCGTGGTGTGCGAAAAGTTTGCTGCGCTGGCCGCTTCGATCGGGGCGGCGACGCAGTCGCGGCCGGAGCCGGAGACCGTTGCGGCCGGATTCATCGAAGTCGCCGCCGCGAGCATGGCAAATGCAATCCGACGTGTGTCGGTCGAGCGCGGCCACGATGTGACGCGGCATGTGCTCGCCTGCTTCGGCGGCGCCGGCGGCCAGCACGCCTGCCGCGTCGCCGACCTGCTCGAGATGGGCAGGATCCTGATCCACCCGTTCGCCGGCCTGCTTTCCGCGTACGGCATTGGCCTCGCGGAAGTGCTGGCCATACGCGAGCGTTCCGTCGAGTTGCCGCTGGAGGAAGCAAGTCTCCCCGCGCTGGATGCAGCGTTCCGGGAGATTGCGGCGCCGGCACTGGCGGAACTCGGCGCCGCCGACGTCGATGGATGTCGCCTGACCGAGCACGTCCATATTCGCTATGCCGGCACGGACACGTCGCTGCCGGTGCCGCGCGGCGACATCGCTGCCATGTGCGCGGCATATGACGCGCAATATCGCCGGACCTACGGCTTCCTGATGCCGGACCGTGCGCTGGTCGCGGACGCGATCTCGGTGGAAGCGGCAGGCGGTGCAGCCGCGCCCGAAACGTCGCCTGTCGTGGGGCCGGTCCTGCGCGACCCGGCGCCGGTCGGGCGCGTGCGCATGTGGCATGCGGGCCACTGGTCCGAGGTGGCCTGTTACGAACGCACCCGCTTGCAGGCGGGGGAATGCATCGACGGGCCCGCGCTCGTGGTGGAGGCACATTCGACGACGGTGGTCGATCCGGGCTGGCGGGCGGAAGTCCGCCCCTCCGGTTCACTGTTGATGGAGCGGGTCGAAGTCCGTGCTCGCGACGTTCAGCAGCCGGGCATAGAGGTCCTGCGACCCGACCCTGTGCGTCTGGAACTCTTCAACGGCCTCTTCATGGCGGTGGCCGAGGAGATGGGTATCCGGCTGCAGCAGACTGCGAGCTCGGTAAACATCAAGGAACGACTGGACTTTTCCTGTGCGGTGTTCGATGCGGCCGGCAATCTTGTGGCGAACGCGCCTCATCTGCCGGTGCATCTGGGCTCGATGGGTGAAGCAGTGAAGGCGGTCATCCGGGGCAATGCAGCGCCGGCTGCGAGCCGTATGGCGCCGGGCAACGCGTTCATGCTCAATATGCCCTACGAAGGCGGAACCCACCTGCCCGATGTGACGGTGGTGACACCGGTTTTCGACCGGGACGGCGGGGCGCCTCGATTCTGGGTTGCGTCGCGCGGCCATCACGCGGAGATCGGCGGCATTGCGCCGGGGTCGATGCCCCCGGGGTCGCGCGTGATCGAGGAAGAAGGCGTACTGATCAGCAATTTCCTGCTTGTGGAACAAGGCAGGCTGCGGGAGGTAGAAGCGCTTGCGCTCTTTTCCGGTGGCCCCTATCCCTCGCGGAATCCGCAGCAGAACCTTGCTGATCTTCGCGCGATGATTGCGGCGAACGAAACCGGTGTCCAGGCCCTGCACGCGGCTGTTGCGCGTCACGGCCAGGCCACGGTCGACGCGTATATGCAGCATATTCAGGACAACGCCGAGGAGGCGGTGCGTTGCGCGATCGCCGGGCTGAGCGATGGTCGCTTCGAGTATCCGATGGACAATGGGGCGGTCATACGCGTCGCGGTCACAATCGATCGGGCCACGCGCGGCGCGCGGGTCGATTTCGGCGGTACCTCGGCCCAGCTGCCGGATAATTTCAATGCGCCCTTCGCGGTCACCCTCGCTGCGGTGCTGTATGTTTTCCGCACGCTGGCCAAAGGCGACATTCCGCTGAATGCGGGCTGCCTGAAACCGATCACACTGCACATTCCGCAGGGCTCCATGCTGAATCCGAGCTATCCGGCAGCCGTGGTCGCAGGCAATGTGGAGACCTCGCAGGCCGTGACGGATGCGCTCTACGGGGCGCTGGGCGTCATGGCAGCGGCGCAGGGAACGATGAACAATCTCAGCTTTGGCAATGCGCGCCATCAGTATTACGAGACGCTTTGCGGCGGCTCCGGGGCCGGACCGGGGTTTGACGGCGTCGATGCGGTCCACACACACATGACGAACACGCGGCTGACTGATCCGGAGGTTCTCGAGCTGCGCTATCCGGTCCGTCTCGAGGCCTTCGAGATCCGCCACGGATCGGGCGGCGCGGGACGCTGGCACGGCGGCGCCGGCGTGCGGCGCAGGATGCGCTTCCTCGAGCCGATGCAGGTGTCGATCGTCTCGAACCGTCGCAAGGTCCCGCCCTACGGCATGGACGGCGGCAGGGCTGGATTGCCCGGAATCAACCGCTGGATACGGCGCGACGGGGGGATCGAGCGCCTTGATGCCTGCGCAACACTGTCGCTTGAGGCCGACGATCAGGTGGAAATCGAAACGCCGGGCGGGGGCGGCTATGGGAAATCGTCGGATGAAGGAGGGTGACGCACCATGCGAAACGCTGAATTCCCTCGCGCATCGGGCATCCGCGCCAGTGTTCGGCCTAGAATAAAAGAGCCAAACGGCAATTCGGAGTGGCGCCAGGTGGCGCACGTATCCGGTCGAGGGCCGGAACGCAGCGGCCGCCAATTCAGATAGACAGATACTCCAGACGACATGAATCCGACCGCGATCTACTCGAAGTCCGGCAAGGGCGTGCTCGAAGCATCGGGCAAGACCAGTCTCCTGTCACGTGGTGATCGCGCGTTGCTCACCGCCATCGATGGAAAGCTGACGCTAGGCGATATCCTCTCGCGCTTCGAAAAGCTTGGCGAGGAAGGCCTGCAGGGCCTCGTCGACAAACTCGAACAAGACGGATTCATCCGCCTGACGGGCGGTGGCGCGGCAGCGGCACCGGCCGGCAAGTCGCAGGCACGCACGGCGGCACCGAGTGCTCCTGCGACGCCACCCGCACCGGGCGAAGATCTCGATTTCACGCAGGCCATGAAGATACCGACGCGGTCCGCTGCACCGCTGCCGCCTCAGGTTGACATTGCGGCACTCGCGCGTGATACGGCCGACAAGGCGAAGCAGGCCGCTACGCTGGATCACAAGGCGCGTGAAGAAATGGCGCGTCTCAAGGCGGAGGCCGAGGCGCGCGCCAAGGTCCAGCGCGATGCGGCGCTCAAGACGGCAGTCGAGCAGCGTCTCAAGTCGGAGGCGGCGGCCAAGGCGAAAGCGGAAGCGGAAGCTGGCGCAAGGGCGGAAGCCGAGGCAAAAGCCAGAGCGGAGGCAGAGTCGCGTGCGCGCGCGCTCGCCGCAGCCAAGGCGAAAGCGGAGGCGGCCGCACGGGAAAAAGCCGAAGCGGAACTTCAGGCAAAGGCAGATGCCGAGGCGCGCGCCAAAGCCGAAGCTGAAGCGCAATCGAAGGCCAAGGCCAGGGCGGATGCAGAAGCTCTGGCGAAGGCTGAAGCAGAAGCGCGTGCGAAGGCGGAGGCGGAAGCACGGGCTGCAGCCGAAGCCCTCGTGCGTGAAAAGGCGGAATCCGAGCGTCGTGCAGCGGACGAGGCGGCTCGCAAGGATCGAGAAGCGCTGCTCCAGAAGGAACACGAGGCCGCCGAGCAGGCGCGCCGCGAAGCCGAAGACCTGCGCCAGAAGCTGGAGGCCGAGCGCCGGGCGCGGGAGGAATCGGAGCGGCGCGCACAGGAAGAGGCCGAACGTCGCGCCCTTGAGGACGCAGAGCGCCGCAAGAAAGAGGCTGCAGAACGCGAAGCGGCCGAAGCGGAACGTCAGGCCGCGGAAGCGGCTGCGCTGCGCGAGAGCGAAGCGGCAGCGGCGCGCGAGAAGGCGGCTGCGGAACAAGCCCGGCGCGAGGCCGAAGAATTGCGTGCCAAGCTCGAAGCGGAGCGTCAGGCGCGTGAGGAACTGGAGCGCAAGGCCCGCGAAGATGCGGAGCGCCGTGCGCGGGAGGAATCCGAGCGGCGTGAGCGCGAGGAAGCCGAGCGGGTGCGCCTCGAAGCTGAGGAGAAAGCGCGTCGCGAAGCGGAAGAACTTCGGCGCCGTCTTGAAGCCGAGCAGGAAGCGCGTGTCGAAGCGGAGCGGCGCGCCCGCGAAGAGGCCGAGCGTGTGCGGCGCGAGGCCGAGGAACGCGCGCGGCATGAGGCCGAGGAACTGCGCCAGAAGCTTGAATCGGAGCGCCTGGCGCGCGCGGAGGCCGAGCGCAAGGCAAAGGAAGCCGAGGAACTGCGCCTGCGCGAAGACGCAGAAAGAAAGGCACAGGAAGAGGCCGCGCTGCGCATGAAGGAAGAGGCAGAGAAAGCGGCAGCAGAGAAAGCGGCAGCAGAGAAAGCGGCAGCAGAGAAAGCGGCAGCAGAGAAAGCGGCAGCAGAGAAAGCGGCAGCAGAGAAAGCGGCAGCAGAGAAAGCGGCAGCAG
>CAILKO010000038.1 GCA_903834835.1 uncultured Pseudomonadota bacterium
ACAGGAGGCGATCACGCCGGACACGATCTATCGCATCTACTCGATGACCAAGCCCATCACCTCGGTGGCGCTGATGATGCTCTGCGAGGAGGGCCTGATCCGGCTCGAACACGAGGTGAGCCGTTACATCCCCTGCTTCGAACACCTCGAGGTCTTCGACGGCGGCGACGCCGAAACCTACCGCACGCGCAAACCCGCGCGACCCGTTCGCGTGCACGACCTCCTCACGCACACCGCAGGTCTCACCTACGGCTTCATGCACCAGCACCCGGTGGATGCGCTCTACCGCAAGCGCGGACTGGGCCAGTGGAATGCGCGTGGCGGCACACTGGCGGAATTCGTCGAGGCGCTCGCGGAATTGCCGCTGCTCTTCTCGCCCGGCGAGCGCTGGAATTATTCGGTGGCGACCGATGTGGTCGGCAGACTTATCGAGGTCGTGTCCGGGCAGCCGCTGGACCGATTCCTCGAGGAACGTATCTTCGGGCCGCTCGGTATGCGCGACACCGCGTTCTCGATCAGCGATGACCGCCTGCCTCGTCTCGCGACCTGTTACGAAAAGCCTTTCGGTGGCGGCGCGACACGCCGTCAGGACGGCGTGCAGGACAGCAGCTACCGCGGCGCGCAGAGCTATCTCTCCGGAGGAGGCGGGCTTCTATCGACAGTTGATGACTACCTGCGCTTCTGCCGCATGCTCGCAAATGGCGGCGCGCTGGACGGCGTGCGGCTGCTCTCCCCCACCACCCTGAGGTTGATGCTGCGCAACCACTTGCCCGGCAACGAGAGTCTCGAGCACATGGGGGATTCGCTGTTCACCGAGACGCAGACCCGCGGCGCGGGTTTCGGACTCGGCTTCTCGATCATGCTGGACGGCGTGGCATCACTCAGCGCCGCGGGCGCGGGCACGTATTCGTGGGGAGGCATGGCCTCGACCTACTTCTGGGTGGATCCGGTGGAGGATCTGATCGGGATATTCATGACGCAACTGATGCCCTCCGGGAGTTACCCCATCAGGCCGCAGATCCAGAGTCTTGCTTATGCTGCGATCGAGGAGTGAAGACCGTCCGGCACGCGCCGGCGCCCGTCAGAAAGTCACAGCAACGCCCGAGCCCTCACTCGCCATGGTGAGCATCTTGGCGACATGTTCGCCTCCACTGTTCATCGCCTGCTCGACAGTCGTATTCGCGATCTGCATCCAATTATTGACTATCTGCTCTGCGGTCTGTTCTGCGACGGGCAGCCACAGACCCCGGCTCTCCACCAGACGTGTGATCGAGTAGCTTCCTGCCTGCGCGTTGAGAATGCACCGGTTGGGAGCATCTGCGTGGCAAAGCGCAACCATAGCCTCTGCAACCGGCTCCACACGCAGCAGCTGCTTTAACCCGTCCGACAGGAGGTTTTCGGTCATGCGGGTCGCAGCGCCTGGCGCGAGTGCATTGATCCGTATATTCGCTTTTTCGCCCTCCAGTCCGAGGGTGTTCATCAAACCCAGCACAGCCATCTTGGCGGCGCCGTAATTCGATTGGCCGAAATTTCCGTACATGCCACTGCTTGATGTCGTCATGACGATACGGCCGTACTCCTGCCGCCGCATGGTCTCCCAGACCGCCTTGGTGCAGTTCACCGAGCCCATAAGGTGCACGTCAGACACGAGCTGGAAGTCCGGGATCTCCATCTTGGAAAAGGATCTGTCCCGCAATATGCCGGCATTGTTTACGAGTACATCGATGCGCCCCCACTTTTCCAGAGCTTGCCCCACCATGGCTTCGACCTCGTCGAAACGCGCGACGTTGGCTCCATTACCAATGGCCTCTCCGCCACTTTGCTCGATAAGGTCCACCACCTTGAGTGCCGTCTCAGAGGACTGCCCCTGACCGTCGGAGGTGCCTCCCAGGTCATTGACAAGAACCCTGGCCCCCCGGGACGCGAGAGCGACAGCATGGGCTCTGCCGAGTCCGGTTCCGGCACCGGTGACGATCGCCACTTGCCCATCAAATCGAATGGTCATGGATATTCTCCGTATCAATTGTCTCAGTCCCGGGCACGGGTATCCTCTTCAGGGTGCCGTACGCCGCCATTGCTCGCGGAACGAAAATCATTTCGGCCATCAGGATCTGTGAGTAGGCCTTTCCCTGCGGATCAGAACGCAGGCTGGCAACCCCACCACCGCCGAGC
>CAILKO010000039.1 GCA_903834835.1 uncultured Pseudomonadota bacterium
ACTGCCTGCCCTATGACGCTCGTTTCTTTGTCGAGAAGGTAAACGGCAAGTCGAAAATCACAGATGGAATCTCCTCGGACTTTGCTTTTTCTAAGCTTGCTGCAACGCCTAGTGCCGAAGTTGAGCTTCTCGTTGAAGACGATGTTGCAAAAGCCATCGTCTTAACTGCTCTGCCTGCCGCAATTCGCTCGCGTGTCGCAATCAGCGTAATCGGATCGGCAACCGCGCTGGCACGCCAGCTTGCCGCGATTTATGTTAGGGGCGATGCACGTCCGACAATGGCAATCTTTGATGGTGACCAACGTAACAAACAAGATGAGAATTTCGAACACGCCAAAAACATGTGCGAGAAACCAAAGGGTGATTTTCCAAAGTGGTTCACTTCTCACATAGATTACTTACCCGGAGATACTTGGCCAGAAGCGTGGCTAGTTCAACGAGCAACCGAGTGTATTCCTGCGCTTGCGGAAGCTGTGTCCTGCGACATTGATGCGCTTAACGACGTTCTCGAATATGGCCTTCAAGCAGGAAAGCACAACGAGTTTTACGAGATAGCGAAACAGCTTGGAGTTGATCGAGACATGTGCCTGCAATCTGTTGCCACGATTGTCACGGGGAGGTTCAAGCAGGAATTTTTACCGATGATTTCTCATCTTACAAAGGCGCTGGACGATGCTGGCTAGCCCATCAATCCACCGGTCGATGATCGATCAAGCTGGCCTGCAGAAATGATTTTGGACGTTAAGCAGTATTAGGAGAATCGTCCATGGCCAAACTTATCTCTACTCCGAAGGTCGTTCGAAAGCTCGTAGTTGTCTTCGACATTTCGTCGTCCACCGCAATTCTTGAAGATTTGATACGAACTGAAAATTACATCGCGTGGCAGAGAGTTCTCGGAGAACTAAAGAGATTCATGTGGTCAGAGCACCTGGGGAAAACGCAGATGTATAAGTTTTTGGGGGATGGGTGGATTCTTCTGTTTGATGACGAGGAAATTTCCGGTGATCGGCTGATCAAGCTTCTTCGAAACCTTTGTGCAAAGTACGACGAGCTGTTTCGAAAACATGTGGCCAGCATTCTCAGCAACATGCCTACGAATATTGGTTTAACGTTTGGCGCTGATGAAGGAAGCCTGGTCGAAATTACTATGAATCAACAAAAAGAGTACGTTGGAAGGGCGATAAACGTTGCCGCACGACTTCAATCAGCCACTAAAGGCATTGGCGAGCCATCGCCAGGGGTGCTTCTGATCTCGAACAACGCCTTTGCTCGAATTAAGTTAAGGGTCAAGAACGAAACGGTTGAGTGCGATCTCGAAAATGTGGCTGGTGGGAGCAAGTATCGAGTGCGCAAGATACGCATTGCTGAACCAAATGAAGCAATCGAAGCTGCGTAACGTCGTACAGCGGGCAACGCGCTTCAGTGGCCGTCTCGCAACGGAATGCGAAGTGCATGCGCGAGCTCAAACGTTGCTCTCCAGTAGAGGCTTCGCACGTCTACGGCAGGAAATGTGGACTCACGAGCGGATGTACTGAAGGCGCTAGATTTTTCAGTACCTGGGGGAGGGCCTGGTATACGGGCCTCGCCCCACAAAAACCCCGACACCACCGTATTGGTGTCGAGCACCACCCTCACGAAGCCGAGCCGCGCTGCGCGCGGCGCTGGGCACGATAGGCCTCGATCTCCGCTTGAATCTCGTCCTCTCTCATCGGCGGCGTGCTGGATGCGCCGGCTTTGTCGAGCATCACTCGCAACTCCTCACCGGCCCGCTTGCGCAACTGCTCGCGCAGCAGCTTCTCGAGTGCATCGGAATTCAACAGGCCCGCAGCCTGCGCCTGGTTCGCCAGCTCGTCGGGCAGATTCAGCGTCAGTTCAAGCGTGGTCATGATGGCCTCCTTTACGCCTTTATCTTAGCGGCTCGCCTGCGCCAGTACCGATTCCAGCCCCTGCATCACAAAGCGCTGCTGCGTGTAGGTGGCGAATTCGTCAAGCCGCACTTGACCTGCACACGGATTTTCGACCCAGCTATTACTTGAGCACGGCCTGCCGGACATATAGCTCGCGACGCGGGGCAATTTTCGCTCGATTTCCGCCCACCATAACCTTGAACCCATCAGAAATATTCGGTTGCTCCGTAACGCGTAGCCAGAAGTCCTCCGCCATCCGATACACCAGATCCCAGCACTCCATCGCTTGAACCGGCAGTGCCGGGGGCGAGAATTCGCGATCGACGACCTGGTCGTTCAGTGGCGCATAGCACATCGGCAACATGTCGTAGATGGGTGCGAGTGAAAAGCGGCCCCTCTCCCGGGGGAAGAACGATACGTTGCCGAAGTGCATGTCCGTGTTGCCGATCAGGATCCGAAGCAGTGTGCGGTTGATGGACTGCAGTTGCTCATGGATGTGTTCGCTACTCAAGTAATACTTGGCGGCTAAAATCACGGCAAGTTGTCTTCGAGAACTTGCCGTGCACTCCTATACCGCCGTGATCGAACGCTGCCCGGATACGCAGCTCTATGTGGGTTATGTCCCTGGATTTCCGGGCGCGCACAGTCAAGGCGGGACGCTTGACGAGTTGCATGCGAACCTGCGTGAGGTGATCGCTATGTTGCTGGAGGATGGCGAACCTAGGCTCGAGACGGAATTTGTCGGGACACAAACCGTCGTTATTGCGTGAATGTCCGGCATCCGGGTATCTCAAACTCACGATTGTGGAAGATCTCCTCATCGTCTCGTTCAAGGAGAAGGACTGATGAAGTGCCCGTCCTGTGGAGTTGGCAAGGTGGTCGCCGGGATCCGCAATGTGCCCTACACCTACAAGGGGAAGCGGACAGTCATCAAGGCGGTCAAGGGACAGTACTGCAACAATCCGAAGTGCCGCGAGGTCGTCATGGAGATGGACGAATCGGCGCGCATGTCCAGAGAGATGCTGGCATTCAACAAGACGGTCAACGCCAAGCTGACGCCGATGGACCTGCTCCCCTCCGTTCGCCAGCGATTCAACCTTACCCAGCAACAGGCCGCGAAGGTTTTCGGCGGTGGTCCAAATGCATTCAGCCGGTACGAGAGCGGCAAGACCAAGCCCCCACTTGCCTTGGTTCAGCTATTCAAGGTGCTGGACAAGCACCCTGATCTCTTCAAGGAGGTTGCAGGCGTGGCTGGGCGTCGGCGCGCCGGGTAGCCTGTCGGAATTGCCAAGCTGAGCAACCGCTACTACTCGCCACAAAAATGGCAAGGATGACGGAGCGGTACGCTCACAATGCGCCGGAGAACAGCAGGGCGGCGGTAGAGAAATTGAACGCCCCGTCCCAATTCGGTCTCACCCCCGATGCAAGCGGCTAAAGCCTTCGGCAAGTGTTTGATTTATCTGGTGGGCGCTAGTGGGATCGAACCACTGACTTCCACCGTGTGAAGGTGGCACTCTACCGCTGAGTTAAGCGCCCGGCTCGGAACAGAGCGTGGAGGCTGCGAATTGTAACGGCCGCGCACGGGGTCGGCAATGCGGGCCGTTGAGGAGGAATCAGGGGCTTGGGTGCATATATAGTAACGTAAACGTTACTATATATTGTCGATACTGCTGAATTTCTTCCTCTCAGCCGGCCCGTGTCTCTCCGAAGAATTGGTCCAGTTCCGCGATCACCGCGACGGGGTTGTCCAGGTGCAGAAAATGGCGCGCGCCGGGTATCTCGGCCCAGCGCCCGCGCTGCACGCGGGCAGCGAGGCCGGCCGCATGCTCGCGCAGCAGGATGTCGCTCTTCTCGCCACGCAGCACGAGGGTGGGGCAGGCGATGGCGGGTGCAATCCCGGCCAGGTAGCGCCGGTCGGATTCGATCTGCGCATGGCTCTGGCGCGAGCGGTTTGCGATGTCGTACTTCCACACCCAGCGGCCGTCGGCCTGCTGACGGACGTTCTGCGCGATGGTGAAGCGCAGTTTGTCGGCATTGCGCGTGGGGCGGTCGGCGAGTGCGAGACGCACGAAATCCTCGAACTCCGCCATCGGCTCGAACACCGCCATCGCCTCGCGCTGGCGTCGCGTGCCCTCGGGGTTCACTTCGGGGCCGATGTCCATGATGACGAGGCCGTGCAGCCGTTCCGGATGCCGCGCGGCGAAGGCGAGGGCATGCATGCCGCCCATCGACAGACCGACCAGCAGGAATTTCTCCAGGCCGAGCGCGTCCGCAAAGCCGCGCAGATCGTCCGCGCTGGTCGCAACGCGGTAGTCGCCGTCGGCGGCCCATTCGCTGTCGCCGTGTCCGGCAAGATCAACCGAGAGGCAGCGGTAGCGATCGCGCAGCGCGAGGCAGACCAGGTCCCAGCTGTGCGCGTTCAGCCTGCCCGCGTGCAGGAAGACGACCGCCGGCGCGCCCGCATTGCCCCAGTCGAGATAGTGCTGACGCAGGCGGCCGGTGTGCACATCGGCCTCGCGCGGCGCGATGAACCCGGGTATTGCCACCTGCTTTTCTTCGGCAAGACGCCGCAGGTGCGCGATGAGGGCTGCGCCACCCGTATCGGGCGCGCCGGCAGGCGGTGTATCCGGCGGCACCTGGCCGCGCGAGGGGCTGGAACTCACCGGATACGTCGCTCCGTCTAGGCCTTGATTTCCCGCGTGGTGATGCGGTACTTGAAGTTGTCCGGATCGAGCGGATCGACGCGCCCGCGCGCGGTTTCCGCCTGCGGATACATGAGGAAGGCCACCTTGGCGCTCTTCGCGCCGGGCAGCACCACATCGTGCGCCGTGTTGTAGGCAAACCAGTTGCCCTCCCAGGCGCCGAAGAGCTTCGCGCGCACCGCCGGGATGATCGGGTCGGCAAGCGTGGTGGGCTGGGCCTTCTCTTCCAGCACGGCCTTGCGCACGTCGGCCGGATCGGCCGGCACCCAGCCGTAGCCGGTGAGGAACACCTCGGCGCGGCAGTGCTGGGCGCGCGTGATGTTGTCGCTGCCCGCGCCGAGGCTGCGGTAGCCGAATTCGCTCTTCGCCATGCGCGCGCCGTAGACGTCGCGCGCCGGGATTCCGGCCGCGCGGCAGAGCGCCACGAAAAGTCCGTTCAGGTCGGCGCACTTGCCGCCGATGGTGCCGGATTCGAGCAGCACCTTCACGTCGCCGACGCCGCAGCCGCGCGTCTTCGGATCGCGGAAGCTGTTCTCCACAACCCATTCGTAGACGGCCCGGGCCTTGTCGATGTCGCTGCGCTTGCCCTTGACGATTTCCTTCGCGGTCTTCGCGACGATGCCGTCGGTGGGCTGCAGTTCGGTGGCTGCGGTGTAGAACGCGACATCCGAGGCCGCGAGGAAGAGAGACGGGTCGCGTTTCGAGAAGTCGACCGCGCGGTTGCGCGTGGCGAAGCGGCTCACCACCTCGATCACGGGCGCCTTCTCCGCAGCGGACCATTCGGCGACAACCATGTTCGCGCCGTACTTGCCGTCGCGCGCGAGGCGCGCGCTCGCCGCGTTGCCGCTCCAGCCGTTGTCGCCGACGCGTTGCCATTCGGTTTCGACCGCGGGCACCGGGATCCAGGCGCGCGCGACGCCGCCGGGGTTGACGACTTCCACATGGGTGGTGATCTCGAAGCTCCGCCAGGCGCTGGGCCGAGGGTCGAAGAGGGTCTGGCCGGTCTGAGCACCCGCGATGCGGGGAAGCAGGCTGAGCGCGGGGAGCGAGGCCCCGGCAGCGAGAAAGTCACGACGTTTCATCTTGATGTCTCCTGGCCTTGTATAGAAGGCTTGGTTGGACGCAGCAGTTTGCGAAGTTGCGACTCGATCGCCGGATCGTCCCAGTCGATCGCGCCGGTGACGGCGTATCGAAGCGTGGAACCAGGATCCAGGATGGCGGTCGCAGGCAGGACACCGGCCTTCCAGGCGCGGCTGACGGACTGGTCGCGGTCAAGAAGGATGGTGAAACCCGCCGGAAGTTTAGCAAGGAAGCGCTCGATCGCCGCCTCGCCCTCGCCCACGTTCACCGCGAGCAGCGCGAAGCGTTCGCCTGCGAGCTTCGCACGCAGGCGTTCGAGCGCGGGCATTTCCTCGATGCAGGGCTCGCACCAGCTCGCCCAGAAGTTCACCAGCACTACGCTGCCGCGGTAATCCGCAAGGCGGTGGAGCCGGCCCGAGACATCGCGCAGTTCGAGCGCCGGAGGCTTGGCCTTCACCGACTTCAGGCGTGAAAGCTGCGCGAGTGCCGGCTGAGCGCTTGCGAGCATCAGAACGACCGCAAGCAGGGTGGCACGGCGCAGGGCCATGCTCAGCCGCCGATGTAGGACATTTCCACCTTGCGCAGCGGCGCCTCGTGGTCGGCGCCCGCGGCGCCGCGCAGCTCGGAGTAGCGGTCCTCGCGCGCGCGCCAGACCCCGGCGATCTCGTTCACGAGCGTGCTGTCCGCCGCGCCCGAGCGCAGCAGCGTTTTCAGATCGTGGCCCTGGCCGGCAAAGAGGCAGGTGTAGAGCGAGCCCTCGGTGGAGAGCCGCAGCCGGTTGCAGTCGCGGCAGAACGCCTGGGTCACCGACGAGATCACGCCGAACTCGCCCGAGCCGTCGCGATAGCGCCAGCGCGCGGCGACCTCGCCCGGGTAGTTGGCTTCGGCCGGTTCGATGTCGAATTCGGCACCGATGCGCGCTACCACCTCGCGCGAAGGCAGCACCTCGTCCATGCGCCAGCCATTGGTGCTGCCGACGTCCATGTATTCGATGAAGCGCGGGATGTAGAGTTCCGGGCGACCGGCTGCGAGGCCGCGCGCGCGCCAGTGGCGCGCCATCGCCGCGACTTCATGCGCGTTCACGCTGCGCTTCACCACCATGTTGATCTTGATCGGCGCGAGGCCCGCGGCGGCCGCCGCCTCGATGCCCTCCAGCACGCTGGAAAGCGGATAGTCCGCGTCCACGAGCTGGCGAAAGGTCGCGTCGTCCAGAGAATCGAGGCTCACCGTGATGCGCTTCAGGCCCGCCTGAGCGAGCGCGCGCGCATGGCGTCCGAGCAGCGCGCCATTGGTGGTGAGCGTGAGATCCACCTCCGGCAGATGCGTCGCGAGGAGTTCCACGAGCCGCGGCAGATCCTTGCGCATCAGCGGCTCGCCCCCGGTCAGCCGGATCTTCTGCACGCCCAGACCCGCGAAGAGCTTCGCGAGCCGCAGGATTTCCTCGAAGGAAAGAATCTCCGCGTGCGGCAGAAAGCGCCAGGAGGAATCGTAGACCTCGCGCGGCATGCAGTACACGCAGCGGAAATTGCAGCGGTCGGTCACCGATATGCGCAGGTCGCGCAGGCGCCGGCCGAGCGTGTCGGCAAGCGCTGCGCCGTCGTAGGCCGGCGCTGCGACGCGCGGTGCCGAGACGGGCTGAATCGGAAAGACCTTGCGGGACATGTTGGAGTTGCCTGCTGAAGAACGATTCTGACGATTGCGCATCTTAGCAAGCCGGGGGCGGATGAGGCGGCGGAATCGGTCCCCGTTATATCCCTCCGGACATATCGGGATCCGGGAAGGGATTCCAGGGAACGCTGGTATCCTCGTCCCGACATCTCCTGACCGGAGCACCATGGAACAACGCGTCTACCCGCTCGAACCGCTCTTCGGGCGCATCCTTTCCCCCTTCCAGCAGTTTCTGCGCCGCACGACCGCGGGCGGCATCGTGCTGATCGCCACGGCGCTCGTGGCGCTTGCGCTCGCGAGCCTGCTCGGCGGCGAGGCCTGGCACCATTTCTGGGAGCAGCGCCTCGGCATCCGCTTTGCCGGCGAGACCCGCATCGAGCTCAGCCTGCACCACTGGGTGAACGACGGTCTGATGGCGCTGTTCTTCCTGCTGGTGGGGCTGGAGATCAAGCGCGAGCTGCTGGTGGGCGAGCTCTCCAGCCCGCGCGCCGCGGCGCTGCCGGTGGCGGCGGCGCTGGGCGGCATGGTGGTGCCGGCGCTCGTCTACGCGGCGTTCAACGCAGGCACGCCCGGCGCGTCGGGCTGGGGCATACCAATGGCGACCGACATCGCCTTTGCGGTGGGCATCCTCGTGCTGCTCGCCTGGCGCGTGCCGAAGAATCTGATTCTGTTTCTGATGGCGCTCGCGATTGCGGACGATCTGGGCGCGGTGCTCGTGATCGCCGTGTTCTACACCCCGGCGCTCGACATGGGCGCCTTCTGGAGCGCCTGCGGCCTCCTCGCGGCGCTCGCGCTCCTCAATCGCGGCGGCATCCGCCATCCGCTGCCCTATGCGCTGCTCGGGCTGATGCTGTGGCTCGCGGTGCTCGCCTCCGGCGTGCACGCGACGATTGCCGGCATCCTGCTCGCGTTCTCGGTGCCCGCGCGGCCCGCGCAGCCGATCACGCGGCTGGCGGCGCGGATGGACGAGCTGCGCGCGACGCTCGGGAACGCCCGCTCAGGGCAGGCGGGCGATGATCCGCGGATCGCGATCGCCGAAGGCCTCGAGCGCTCGGCAGCGCTGGTGCAGAGCCCGCTGCAGCGCATCGAGCACGCGCTCACGCCATGGGTGAGCTTCGCGGTCATTCCGGTGTTCGCGCTCGCCAATGCGGGCATCGACCTGGGCGCGGTCGCCTGGCGCGAAGCCCTCGCGAATCCCGTGACCCTGGGCGTGATGGCGGGTCTCGTGCTCGGCAAGTTCGCCGGCATCGGCGTCTTCAGCTGGCTGGCGGTGAAATCCGGTCTCGCGCGTCTGCCGAAGGGCGTCGGCTGGCGCCACCTGCTGGGTGCGGCCTGGCTGGGCGGCATCGGCTTCACGATGTCGATTTTCATTTCCCAGCTTGCGTTTACCGAACTCGCCCAGGTCGAGCAGGCGAAGCTGGGAATCCTGCTCGGCTCGGCGATCGCGGCGGCGATCGGTCTCGTGTGGCTGATCGCGGCGGGCCGCGGCGAACGGCGCTAGTCCCAGCTCAGATCGGGTGCTTCCAGAAACACCTTGCGCAGTCCGGCCGACCAGAAGGTGCTCATCTCCCGAAAGTAGGCATCCCCTTCGCCGAAGCGCTTGCGGTGCGTGATGCGCAGGCTGTCGCGCTCGTAGGCAAGGAGATCGATCGGCAGCCCCACCGAGAGGTTGGAGCGCATCGTGGAATCGAAGGACACGAGCAGGCACTTGGCGACATCCTTCAGCGCGGTGTCGTACTTCACCACGCGGTCGATGATCGGTTTGCCGTACTTGGTCTCGCCGATCTGGAAGTAGGGCGTGTCGCGGTTCGCTTCGATGAAATTGCCCTGCGGGTAGATGTCGAACAGTCGCGGCGGCTCGCCAGCGATCTGGCCGCCGAGCACGAAGCTGCAGCCCGGGTCGATATTGCCCTGCTGCAGCGCCGGGCCGTCGCGCTCGACGATTTCCCGTATCGTGGACCCGACCAGCGTGGCCACCTCGTACATCGTCTTCGCCGCGTTCACGCCCTCGCGCGCGCGCTCGCGCAGCAGCGTGATCACGCTCTGCGTGGAGGCGAGGTTGCCGGCCGAGAGCAGTATGAGCACGCGCTCGCCCGGGATCTCGAACACGTGCATCTTGCCGAAGGTCGCGACGTGATCCACGCCGGCATTGGTGCGCGAGTCGGAGGCAAACACGATGCCCGCGCTTACGGAGGCTGCAACGCAATAGGTCATGGCCGGATTCTAGAGGCTGAACACGCTAGGTAGAACGGGCGGGCGCCGCCTGGGGCCGCGTTCGCTATTGCTGCGCCTGGTCGACGAGCGCGATCGCGGTCATCGATTCCATGCCGCCGCCCACTCGCACCCCGCGGATCGGCGAGGCGTCGAAGTAATCGGCGCCGATCGCGAGCTTGATATGGTCTTCGCCCGCTGCGCGGTCGTTCGCCACGTCGAAGCTGCGCCAGCGGTCCACCACCCAGGCTTCCGCCCAGGCGTGGCTCGCCACGTGGTTGCCGGCGTGACCGGGCGAGTACACATAGCCCGACACGTAGCGCGCCGGGATGCCCAGATAGCGGCAGCAGGCGAGAAACACATGCACATGGTCCTGGCACACGCCCGAGCCGATCGCGAAGGCCTCGGCCGCGCTCGAGGCGACACCCGTCTCGCCCGGCTTGAAGGGCATGCGGCGCAGGATGCCGGAGGCGAGTTCGCGCAGGCCGGCGAGGCCTGTCGCGCGCCGGCGGAAAGACTCGGCGAAGGCGGTCATCGCCTAGTCCATGCGCGTGGCGGGCGTCTGACGCGTGAAGAGGAGCGGCGAGAGATCACCCGGCTCGACGGCCGCATCCGTGGCCTGGCTCGTCTCCACGACGCCGATCGCGCGGATCTCGATCTCCTGCACCGGCTTGTCAAGGGTCAGCACGTGCAGCACGTTGCCGTAGCCGTCGCGCGTGCAGGTCGGGTTTCCGGGCGCCTCCAGCTTCCAGTGAATCACCTTCTGCTGAGCGCTGTCGTGCGGCACGAGCCGCAGGTACTGGGTCGAGAGGCGCACCGGCGACTCATAGCGGTAGTGCGTGACGTGATCTACCTTGATGCGCATGGCTGCTCCGTGTGCGTGCGGGATATCACCGTTCAGACCGCGCCCAGATAGGCGCGCTGGATGCGGGTGCCGAGTTCGTTCACCTCGGCAAGGGATTCGGTCAGCCATTCGTGCAGGCCGCCAGCGAAGATTTCCTGCACGTCGGCGTGCACCATGCGCGCGTGCAACTGGCCGGTGAGACGCTTCGCCGCATGGTCCTGGTTGCCCTGGATGCGGTTCATCGCTTCGGCGATCTGGTCCAGACAGGCGGCGAGCGAGCGCGGCATGCGGCGCTCCAGGATGAGCAGCTCGGCCACCTTGATCGGGAAGATCTGGTCCTTGTAGAGCGCGCGGTAGGTCTCGAAGGCCGACACCGAACGCAGCAGCGCCGCCCACTGGTAGTAGTCGAGCGCGCCGCCCACGTCCTCCACCGAGGGCAGCAGGATGTGGTACTTCACATCGAGGATGCGGGCGGTGTTGTCGGCGCGTTCCAGGTGGGTGCCGACGCGCGAGAAATCGAAGGCCTCGCCGCGCACGATGGTGCCGTAGGTGACGCCGCGAAACAGGTGGCTGCGATCCTTCACCCAGTCGAAAAATTCGGTCGCGCCGTCGGCCGGCACGAGCCTGCCGCGCAGATTGCGCATCTCGATCCAGGTCGCGTTCAGCGTCTCCCACATCTCCGAGGTGATCTGCCAGCGCACGGCATGCGCATCCTCGCGCGCCCACTTGATGCAGGAGTAGATCGACGAGGGATTGGATTCATCGAGGGCGAGGAATTCGATCAGCCCGGCGAGGGTGAGTTCCTCGTGGTGTTCGAAGTAGCTCTCCTCGGTGCCGGTGATCGTGAGCGGCGCGAGCAGGTTCTGGCGCTGGTTCTCGGCGGTGCCGAAGAGCACGAGGTTGGCCGTCACCCCGAGGATGCGCGCCATGTTCTCCGCGCGTTCCATCTGGCGCGACATCCAGAAGATCTTGTCTGCGACCCTGGAGAGCATTATTCGATCCCGTCCGCTAACAGGCGTGCCCGAGGGGGCTCCGGGGGAAGCGAGCGCAAGCGAAGGGTCCCCCGGATCATTCCACCACCCATGTGTCTTTTGTGCCGCCCCCTTGCGAGGAGTTCACCACGAGGGAGCCTTCCTTCAGCGCCACGCGCGTCAGACCGCCCGGCACCATGCGCACGTTCTTGCCCGAGAGCACGAAGGGTCGCAGGTCCACGTGGCGCGGCGCGATGCCGGCTTCGACGAACGTCGGGCAGGTGGAGAGCGAGAGCGTGGGCTGGGCGATGTAATTGGCGGGATTGGCGATCAGGCGTGCGCGGAAGGCCTCCAGTTCCGCCTTGGTCGCCGTCGGCCCGATCAGCATGCCGTAGCCGCCCGAGCCCTGGACCTCCTTCACCACCAGCTCGGCGAGGTTGTCGAGCACATGGGCGAGATCGTCCGCACGCTTGCACTGCCAGGTCGGCACATTGGCGAGCAGCGGCTCCTCGCCGAGGTAGAAGCGGATCATGTCCGGCACGTAGGGGTAGGTGGACTTGTCGTCCGCCACGCCGGTACCGATCGCATTCGCGAGGCCGATGTTGCCCGCGCGATAGACCGAAAGCAGGCCGGGCACGCCGAGCAGCGAATCCTGGCGGAAGGCGAGCGGATCGAGAAACGCGTCGTCGATGCGCCGGTAGATCACGTCCACCCGCTGGCGGCCGCTCGTGGTGCGCATGTAGAGCGTGCCGTCCTTCACGTAGAGGTCGGCGCCCTCGACGAGTTCCACCCCCATCTGCTGGGCGAGGAAGGCATGCTCGAAGTAGGCGCTGTTGTGCTGGCCCGGCGTCAGCACGGCGACCACCGGGTCGCGCACGCGCTCGGGGGCGGCGGCGCGCAGCGTGTCGAGCAGCAGCCCCGCATAGTGCTCCACCGGAAACACGCGCTGGCGCGCGAACAGTTCCGGGAACAGCCGCATCATCATCTTGCGGTTCTCCAGCATGTAGGAGACACCGGAGGGCGTGCGCAGATTGTCTTCCAGCACGTAGTACTGGCCGTCCGAGTGGCGGATCAGATCGATGCCCGAGATATGCGAATACACCTGGTTGGGCAGGTCGAGCCCGAGCATCGCCACCTGGAAGGCGTCGTTGGTGAGCACCTGTTCGGCCGGGATGACGCCGGCCTTGAGAATCTCCTGGCCGTGGTAGATGTCGTGCAGGAAGCGGTTCAGCGCGTTCACGCGCTGACGCAGCCCGCGCGAGATCGTCTCCCATTCGGCCTTGTCCAGGATGCGCGGGATGGTGTCGAAGGGAATCAGGCGCTCGGCGCCCTGCTCGTCGCCGTAGACCGCGAAGGTGATCCCCACGCGGTGGAACAGCAGGTCCGCTTCGCGGCGCTTCGCTTCCACGCGCTCAGGCGGCATCTGCTCGAGCCATTTCACGAGCGGTTCGTAGTGCGCGCGCACCGCGCCATCGGCGCTGCGCATTTCATCGTAGTGGCGACTGGTCACATGTCCCCCGGTAGCCTGTAAGACGCAAGCCGTGTGCCACCCCGCGCCCGTCAGGGGGAATTCCGGCGCAGCCGGGGGTGACCTTCCTTAGTGTGCACCATATCGGGGCGCGGCGGGGCCCTGCGGCCCCTGCCCGGTGCCGGACGGCCGGCTAGTCGCGCGCCTCGAAGGAGACGGATTTCACCAGCGCATGCACCGGCTGGCCGGGCTGCAGCCCGAGACGGTGCACGGCCTCGCGTGTGATGCGGGCGAGCAGCAGGCTGCCGCCGCCGAGGTCAAGCGTGACCTCGGCGAGCGCGCCCGTATCTTCCCGGATGCCGGCGACGATGGCCGGCAGCACATTCCGGATCGACAGTCCGGCGGGGGGCCACAGTGCGATCGACACGTCGCGCGCCCGGATGCGCAGCGTGAGCCGGCTGCCGGCCCGGGCGTCGATACCGGGCACGCGCAGTTCGCCGCCTGGAAAGGCAAGGGTCGTGAGGCCGTAATCGGGGTCGACCGACAGCACCGTCGCCTCGATGATCGCGCCGGCCTCGGAGTCGCCGAGCAGGCTGCGCAGTTCCGGTCGCAGGCTGAGTTCGGAGGGCGTTCCGAGTGCGGCGACCCGGCCGCCTTCGATGATCGCTACGCGGTTCGCGAGCCGCAGCACCTCGTCCAGCGCATGGCTCACATAGACGACGGGCAGGCGCAGCTCATCGCGCAGGCGCTCCAGGTAGGGCAGGATCTCGCGCCGGCGCGGCGCGTCGAGCGCGGCGAGCGGTTCGTCCATCAGCAGGATCCGCGGCTGTGCAAGCAGCGCGCGACCGATCGCCACGCGCTGCTTTTCGCCGCCGGAGAGCGCGGCCGGTCGGCGCGCGAGCAGGTGCTCGATGCCGAGCAGGGCGATGATGTGTTCGGGCGCATGGGCGAGGGTGAGATCTTTCGGCGCGCGCCGGAATCCGTACAGCAGGTTGTCGCGCACGGTGAGATGCGGGAACAGCCGCGCGTCCTGGAACACATAGCCCACGCGGCGGCGATGGGGAGGGAGATCGATGCCGCGCGCGGCATCGAACAGCGTCTGCTCCGCGACCCGGATGTGTCCGTCCTCCGGCCGCAGCAGGCCGGCGATCGCCGAGATCACCGAGGTCTTGCCGGCGCCGGAGCGGCCGAAGAGTGCGAGCACGCCGCCTCCGGGCACCTGGAGGCTGATGTCGAGACGAAAGTCGCCGAGCGATTTGCGGATGACGAGATCGAGCATGCCTGTCCGCGTGCCTAGACCGGGTAGCCGAGCATGCGCCGCATGCGGCGCGCGATGAGTTCGGAGGCAATCAGGCCGGCGAGGGCGAGCGCGAAGGACAGCGCGGCGAGGCGCCCCGCAGCCGCATCGCCGTTCGGCGTCTGTACCGCGGAGTAGATGGCGAGCGGCAGGGTCTGCGTTTCGCCCGGGATATTGGAGACGAAGGTGATCACCGCGCCGAATTCGCCGAGGCTTGCAGCGAAGGCCACCACACAGCCCGACAGCAGGCCGGGCAGTATGAGCGGCAGCGTGATACTTAAGAACCGGTCGAACGGCCCGGCGCCCAGGGTTGCGGCCGCCTGTTCCAGGCCCGCGTCGATCGCTTCGATCGAAAGCCGGATCGCGCGCACCATGAGCGGGAAGGACATCACCGCGGTG
>CAILKO010000040.1 GCA_903834835.1 uncultured Pseudomonadota bacterium
CCGTGGTACGGGCAGGTCAGCGTGCCCTTGAAGTGCGTGTCCCCGTAGGACAGGAACGCACCGCGGTGCGTGCACAGGTGGTGGACGGCGACGACTTCGTCCTTCTCGTCGCGGAAGAACACCACCCGTTCGCCCAGCAGCGTTACTTCCACCGGCTTCTTGCGCCCGACGCGCTTCTCGGCCAGTGCCGGATACCAGTATTCCTTCAGACCGAGCTCCGGAATGCGCTCCCGCGTGCCGAGCGGCTTTTCCTTGCGCTTGCTTTCAGCGGATTGGTCGGTTTCTACGGTGGAAAGATCGCCGTCGCTCACTGAGCCCATGAGGCCTCCTAGATAGCTTTGAGTTGCTGTGCCGGATTACTGCGAGGGAATTCCCGCGATTCTACCGCCATCGCGTGTGCACGGGCCAGCCCGGAACGCCCGAAAACCCCTTTAAATCACAGGGGTACTGCCCGTTCAGGCCACCTTGCGGGCACCGCGCAGGGCTTCCCAGACCCGGACCGGGCTGGCGGGAAAATCGAAGTGCGACACACCGCCCTGGCGCATGGCATCCCCGAGAGCGCACCCCAGCACGGCCAATGCAGCGGTCGTGCCAGCCTCCCCGGCCCCTTTGGCTCCGATTTCGTTTGCCGGGGAAGGACGTGAGCGATCCACAAGGACCATCTCCGGGAACAGGTCTGCTCGCGGCATCACGTAGTCCATGAATGTCGCCGTGACCATTTGCCCCGTGGCCCGGTCGTAGATCCCGTGTTCGCCGAATACCTGGCCAGCCGCCTGCGCAATACCACCCTGAATCTGGCCTTTCAGCAGAGTCTCGTTCAGCATCCTGCCGCAGTCGTCGATGCCGAAGTAACGGGTCAACTCAGCAACGCCGGTTTCGGGATCGATCTCGATCTCCGCCACATGCACGCCGTTCGGAAAGGTGGTCGAAGCAGGCGTTTCACCGGTCCCGTCCAGCGGATGCGGCGATGTCCCGGCATGCCGACGGGCGAGATCGAGCAGCGCGATGCGGCGGTCGGTGCCCTTTACAACGTAGTTGCCCTCGACGAATTCCACGTCCTGAACAGCTGCTTCGAGCGCATCCGCGGCGAGCGCCAGGCCACGCGCGATAACCTCCTTCGCGCCGCTTTGCACTGCCCCCCCCACCATGAACGAAGTCCGGGAGCCGATCGAGCCACCGCCGATAAGCGCGGGTCCGCCAGGGTCGCTCGCACGAAGAGTGATGCATTCGGCGGGAATGCCGAGAATGCGGCTCATGACTTCGGGAAAGACGGTTTCGTGCCCCTGGCCAGACGCACCCGAGAGGCTGTGTATCACCACACCCTCGCCGTCGAAGCGCACTGCAACCTGTTCCTTCGGCGGCGCCGCGCCGCCCGAGGGTTCGATGAACACCGCGCAACCGGCTCCCAACAGCCGGCCCCGCGCGCGCGCTTTGTCCCGGCGCGCAGAAAACCCGTTCCAGTCAGACAGACGCAGTGCTTCCTCCAGCATGCCTGGGAAATCCGCACTGTCGTAGACCACGCCGATCGGCGTCTTGTAGGGAAAGGCATCCGCCGGTATCAGATTGCGGCGGCGAAGCTCGATGCGGTCGATCCCCGACTCGACGGCGGCCCGGTCCACCAGCTGCTCGACCAGGTAGCTGATGTCGGGACGACCGGCGCCCCGGTAGGCTGTGATCGGACTCGTGTTGGTAAAGACCATCCGGTGCAGGCCATATGCAAGGGGAATCCGGTATGCCCCGGTGATGCCCGAGCGAGGATTGCCGAAGCCGGAGATCGCGCCGCCCTCGCTCGGATAGGCACCCTGGTCGAC
The DNA here is from genome assembly GCA_903834835.1 of uncultured Pseudomonadota bacterium. Taxonomy (GTDB): domain Bacteria; phylum Pseudomonadota; class Gammaproteobacteria; order Burkholderiales; family SG8-39; genus CAILKO01. The sequence goes on from CAILKO010000040.1 coordinate 1,812, forward strand.
GATGAAACGCGTCCGGATCGCGAGAAAGTTGCCGTTCGCGTCGAGCGCGAGCTCGCCCCGCATGCGCAGGCTTCGGCCGTGATAGTCGCTCAGGAAGGTTTCGGTGCGCGACCCCGTCCACTTCACCGGCCGACCGAGTCGGCGGGAGGCAAGCATGCTCGCCGCGTACTCCGCATAGGCCCCGAAACGGATACCGAAGGCGCCGCCCACGTCCTGGGCATGGCATCGAATACGATCGCCCGGCACGCCGCTGTAGGTGGCGAGCGTCATGCGCAGGAAGTTGATGCCCTGCGAGCTCGAATAGAAATCGTAGGTGTCGGTAGCCGCATCCCATGCAGCGAGACAGGACCTCGGCTCCATCGGGTTGCCCACCAGGCGCTGTGAATCCAGTTCCGCGCGCACGACCCGCGCCGCCCCGGCAAAAGCCTGCGCAACCGCCGCTTCATCGCCGTAATCGATCTCGAAGCAGACATTGCCCGGCACGTCCTCATGCACGTTCGACGCACCGGCCGCCATGGCGTCGTCCACATCGACCACGGCTGGCAGATCTTCGAACTCAACCGCGATCAACTCCGCCGCATCGGCAGCGATCATGGCCGATTCCGCCACCACCATGGCGATGTTCTCGCCGACATAGCGCACCTTCTCCTGGGCAAGCGCGTAGCGCGGCGGATTGCGGAGCTTCTGCCCGTCCCGTCCCGGCAGCGACATCATGCTTGGCGGCGCGATCAGCTTCGCCTCGCGCGCGTCCTCGCCCGTCAGGACAGCCAGCACACCGGGATGGGCGCGCGCAGCCGAAACATCCAGCGAAACGATACGTGCGTGGGCCCGATCCGAACGCAGAAATGCGGCGTGGGCCTGTCCAGGCAGGTTCCAGTCGGAGGTATAGCGGCCCGCGCCGCTGACGAGACGCGTGTCTTCGCGCCTTCCGGTGTATGGCTGGGTCATTCGGAGTCCCCTTGGTGCGGTGGGTGGGAGAGCTGCTGCAGCGGATTGCGAATGCTACCGGAAAGCGGGCGCGGCCCTGCGAAACCGGAACGCGTGCCGGCCAGTAACCTCCGGAACGGCCGATAGAATAGCCTCCCTCCCCATCCGCAGCCCCGGGCGACCCCGACATGACGACAGCTTTGCCGACCTCAATCGATGAAACCGAGCGCATGCTTGCCGCGCGCGACTACCTGGCAGACCGCAGCCTCGCCACGGCGCTCTACCTCGCCTTCGTCATGAAGCGACCGTTGTTCCTCGAAGGCGAGGCAGGTGTGGGCAAGACCGAGATTGCCAAGGTCGTTGCGGGTGCGCTAGGCCGCGACCTGATCCGCCTGCAGTGCTACGAAGGCCTGGACATCGCCCAGGCAGCCTACGAGTGGAATTACTCACGCCAGATGATCGAAATCCGCCTCGCGGAAGCAACCGGCACGAAAACCGCCGCCGCCGCTCGTGAGCAACTCGCCTCGGACATCTTTTCCGAGAAGTTCCTGGTGAAGCGGCCGCTGGCGCGCGCGCTCGAGGGCAAGCCCGGGAGTTCGCCGGTGCTGCTCATCGACGAACTCGACCGTACCGACGAGCCCTTCGAGGCCTACCTGCTCGAAGTTCTCTCGGACTGGCAGATCTCGATCCCCGAAATCGGCACGCTCAAGGCGGCCGAGCCGCCTATTGTGGTGATCACATCGAACCGCACACGCGAAATCCACGACGCCGTGAAGCGTCGCTGCTTCTACTACTGGGTCGACTATCCTGATGCGCGCCGCGAACTGGACATCCTGCGGCGCAAAGCGCCCGGCGCCTCGGAGGCGCTGTCGCGCGAAGTCGTGGCCTTTGTGCAGAAGCTGCGCGCCATCGAGCTCTTCAAGCTGCCGGGCGTGGCAGAGACCATCGACTGGGCGAATTGCCTCGTGGCGCTCGACCGGGTGACGCTGGATCCGGAAACCGTGAACAACACGCTCGGCGTCCTCCTCAAGTACCAGGACGACGTGGAACGCGTAGCCGGCGAACAGGCGACCCGCCTCGTCGCCGAAGTCCGCGCGGCCTGAACGCCCCCACGACCACCCGCCCCGGACTCGCATGAGCGGACAGCCGCACATGGCCGGCCACCTCGGCGAAAACGTCATGCATTTCGCGCGCCTGCTGCGCGCTGCCGGCCTGCGTATCGGTCCTGACCGCGTGGTCGACTGCGTGCGCGCGCTCGAGCTTGTGAATCACGAGCGCGCGGATCAATTGGAGGACGAGGCGGGGGCCGGCCGCCTGCGCGAAGACTGGTACTGGACCATGTCGGCGACACTGCTCTCGCGTCGCGAGCAGCAGCCGATCTATGACGAAGCCTTCAGGGTCTTCTGGCGCGATCCCGGTGAAGTACAGATGCTGCAAGGACCGCAGCAGGGTGCTACCGGTGAGGCCGCGCGCGCCGAGCCACAGAGCCAGCGTCTGACGGACGCGATGCGCCCGAAGCAGGATCCCGCGGCACAGGAGGAGGAACAAAAACCGGAGCTGGACGCGCGGTTCTCGTCCTCTCACCGCGAAGTACTCCAGCAGATGGATTTTGACGGGATGTCCGGCGCGGAACTGGACGAGGCGAAGCGCATGATTGCCCAGCTGCGCCTGCCCCTGCCCGAAATCCGGACCCGGCGTTACCGACCCGGACCGCGCGGCACGCGGGTCGACCTGCGCGCCAGCCTGCGCGAAAGTCTGCGCGAGGGTGGCGACGTGATCCCGCTCGTGCGCGGTGCGCCAAGCAAATTGCATCCACCGCTTGTCGTGCTGTGCGACATCTCGGGCTCGATGAATTCCTACGCGCGCATGTTCCTGCACTTTCTGCACGCGATCACCAACGACCGCGACCGCGTCACTGTGTTCGTATTCGGCACCCGGCTCACAAACATTACGCGCCAGCTGCGCCACCGCGATGTCGATGTCGCCATGGCGCGCGTGGCCACCTCGATCGCCGACTGGTCGGGCGGCACCCGGATCGGGAACTGTCTGCGCGAGTTCAACTGGCGCTGGGGGCGACGCGTGCTCGGCCAGAACGCCTGCGTGCTGCTGGTCTCGGACGGACTCGACCGCGAGGCGGGCGAAGGCCTGGGCGAGGAAATGGATCGCCTGCACAAATCGTCCCGCGCTATCATCTGGATGAACCCGCTGCTGCGCTATGAGCGATTCGAAGCAAGACCCGCCGGCGTGCGCGCGATGCTGCCGCACGTCGATCTGTTTCTTCCCGTGCATAATTTGAAGAGCCTCGTGGATCTCGCGAAGGTGCTGAGCACCAGCAACCTGAATCGCGACCGTCGGGGCTCACTTGCGAACAAGGAGCACAAATCGTGGAAATGAAGGGCGAGCAGCTCATCTCGGCACCGCAGGTCGACGTATGGAAGGCGCTGAACGATCCGGAGATTCTGAAAGCTTGCGTGCCCGGCTGCGAATCAATCGACCGCAAGTCAGACACCGAGTATGAAGTCCTGATGGTGGCGCGCATCGGCCCGGTCACAGCGAAGTTCAAGGGCCAGATGGTGCTTTCGGACATCAATCCGCCGAATTCCTACTCGATCGCGTTCAACGGGCAGGGCGGCGCGGCCGGCTTTGCCAAAGGCGGCGCGAGCGTGCAACTCGCGCCGGAGGGCACTGGCACGAAACTCAGCTACGAGGCGAAGGCGAATGTGGGCGGCAAACTCGCCCAGATCGGCTCGCGCCTCGTCGACATGGCGGCGCGGAAGACTGCGGACGACTTCTTCCAGCGATTCAAGGAAACGGTGTCGAGCGCGAACGCTGCCGCTGAGGCGGCACAGCCTCACGAACACGGCTCAGGCGATGCGCACGCGAATCATGACGGGCACGCCACGCACGACGACCACCCCGAGCCCGTGGCCGACGATCCTGACAAACCGAAAATAGAGACGAGTACGCTGATGTTCTTCGCCGCCGGCGCACTGGTCGTGCTGGTCGTGGCGATGTTCACGCTGTTCTGAGGAACGCAGGCGCGCCCCGCAAATTAGATAGTAACAATTAAGTTACTATCTTACACACATCAAGGGATTTGCTTCCCTTCTGCTGGATCCGGCCTGCACAAACAGCGCATCTACTGGGAAAAACCGGTAGCCCAGCGGCTCTTTACCGCGTCCGACTCGGCCGCACTCTTTATGCCGCCTTTTTCGCCGCCGGCATCCTTCACGACAGGCCCAAGTTCGATCGTTGCGGCATGCGATTCCAGGGACGGCTCCCCGTCCTCCGCTCCACGCACCGCAAGACGGGCCCACACGATCAGCAGCACGGCAAGAATGATGGCGACGAGGCCTACCCAAGCAACGACCGGATGCTCGGGCTCATGGGATTGGTCTGAAGGCAGATGGAGTCGCATGGCGGCGGTCCTCGGTTATGACGGGTTGGGCGACTGTTGCACCCTAGCCAGAGCAGCTTTCATGCCAGTCGCGCCGGAACGATGGATCTCGGCCGCGCAAGCCTGCATGTCAGTCTCCGGCAATGGTCATATTATCCACGAGGACAGAGCCGGTGGCACGACCACCGCGCACCAAAACGTCGCTTCCGATGGACTGGATGCCCCGATAAACGTCACGCAGATTCCCGGCAATCGTGATTTCTTCCACGGGGAACGCGATCTTGCCGTTTTCGACCCAATAGCCCGCGGCGCCGCGTGAGTAATCCCCGGTGACCGGGTTCACCCCCTGCCCCATCAGTTCGGTGACAAAGAGTCCCGTTCCGAGAAGTTTCAGCATGCCGACAAGGTCCGGGCCGGCTCGGCGCTGACGCAGGACCAGATTGTGCGCCCCCCCCGCGTTCGCCGTACTCGCCAGACCAAGCTTCCGACCGGAGTAACTGCCGAGGAAATAGCCCCGCACGATACCGTCCGAGACGACACTGCGGTCGCGCGTCGCTACCCCTTCATCGTCGAAGGGCGTCGTGCCCATCCCCTGTGGAAGCAGCGGCAACTCGTCGATCTCGATGCCGGTGCTGAATACCTGCCGACCCAGGCTGTCGACGAGAAAGGAAGCCTTGCGATAAAGACTGGAACCGCTTACCGCCGAGACGAAGTGACCGAGGAGGGAGCCAGCGACCGGCGCCTCAAACAGCACCGGACCCTGTCGGGTGGTGATCTTGCGTGCACCAAGTCTGGACAGGGTGCGCTCGCCCGCATAGCGCCCGAGCGCCTCGGGTCGCGCAAGACGTTCCGGCAGGCGGTTCGCGCTGTACCAGTCATCGCGCTGCATCAACCCCTTGTGCTCGGCGATCACCGAGCAGGAAAGCGAATGTCGCGTGCTGGGGTACCCTCCCCGGAAACCGAGGCTGTTCGCCATCAGGAAATGGGACTGCTGGGTATGGACAGAAGCGCCCTCGGAGTTCGTGATGCGCCGGGACAGCGCGAAGGCGGCTGCCTCGCAGCGTCGCGCGATGTCGATCGCCGCCTCCGGGTCGAGATCCCAGGGGTGAAACAGGTCCATGTCCTGCACCGCGCGCGGGTAGAGCGCGGCATCGGCCGGGCCGGCGCAATCGTCCTCTGCCGTGTGACGCGCGATCGCGAGCGCCGCCTCCACCGTCTGGCGGATCGCCGCGTCGCTGAAATCGGATGTGCTCGCATGGCCGCGTCGGGCATGGGGCCGATCGCCCATGTAGACGGTCACACCCATGCCCTTGTCGCGGTTGTGCTCGATCGTCTCCACGGAGCCCTTGCGCACCGTCACCGTAAAGCCGTAGCCCTCGGAGACATCGCATTCGCAGGCACTCGCCCCGGCCGCGCGCGCATGCGCCAGCGCGACATCGGACATCTCGTTGAAGCGTTCGGGGCTGTAGGCAAAACGCGTCTCGGGCATCGGTATGGTCTTCGGGGAGCAACGGGGTTGAATCGATCGGCCATTCAGTCCCTCGCGCCAATCACCATCGCGCGTGGAGTTCTCAGGACGCTAGCGGATGCAGATATGGGACCGAGAAGGGACCGAAGCCGAGTTTCGTCTATGATAGCAGCGCAATGGAAGACAGCACTCCGCAAGACGACCTCCCGAGCAAGACGCGCCGCAAGCAGGCGATGCACGCCTTGCAGGCACTTGGCGCCGAGCTCGTCGAGCTGCCGAAGTCCCGCACGGACGCGATCGGGCTGCCCGATGCGCTGAATCGCGCTCTCGCCGACGCGCGCCGCTTCACGGCGCACGAGGCCAGACGCCGCCAGCTCCAGTATATCGGCCGGCTGATGCGCGACATCGACCCCGAACCGGTCCGCGCCGCGATCGAGCGTTTCCACGGAAAATCCCGCGCGGAAGCCGCACGCCTCAAATTGCTCGAGCGCTGGCGCAGCCGGCTTATTGAGGACGACGCAGCGCTCACCGAGTACACCGCCGAACACGCCCAGGCCGACATTCAGGCGCTGCGCACGCTGATACGCAACGCGCGCCGCGAGATCGCGGCCGCCCGCCCGCCGCGCGCCCAGCGCGAACTGTATCGCGCCCTGCGAGATGCCGACGGCATCCAGCCATCGCCCGATGCCACCGAGGAAGACCCGGATGAACAGCACACCGATGTCCGCTGACGCACCACTCGTGATCGGCCTGGTCTCGATCAGCGACCGTGCCTCAAGCGGCGTCTATCAGGACGAAGGCATCCCGTCCCTGCTCGCCTGGCTGCGTGGCGCAATCACTTCACCCGCCTGGCGCGAAGAAACCCGCCTGATCGCCGATGAGCAGCCGCTGATCGAGTCGACGCTGCGCGAACTGGTCGACGAGCGCGCCTGCCAGCTCGTGCTTACCACCGGCGGCACCGGCCCGGCGCTGCGCGACGTAACGCCCGAGGCAACACTGGCAGTCGCGGACAAGGTAATGCCCGGCTTCGGCGAACAGATGCGCCAGATCAGCCTCCGGTTCGTGCCGACCGCGATCCTGTCCCGCCAGGTGGCAGTGATACGCGGACAATGCCTGATCATCAACCTTCCGGGCCAGCCGAAGGCGATCCGCGAAACCCTGGAAGGACTGAAGGATGCCGAAGGAAAGCCGGTCGTGCACGGCATCTTTGCTGCCGTGCCCTACTGTGTCGATCTGATCGGCGGACCCTATATCGAGACAGATGAAGCGGTGGTAAAGACCTTCCGTCCGAAATCCGCGATCCGATCGAAGTAGCGCGGCCGGAACCGCGCCCGCTCAGTTCTCCACCGGGTTCGCGCGCTTCACCCTGAACCAGGCAGCATACAGCGCCGGCACAAACACCAAGGTCAGCACCGTAGCCACCAGGAGGCCGCCCATGATTGCCATGGCCATCGGCCCCCACAACACACTGCGGGTGAGCGGAATCATTGCGAGCATGGCTGCAGCGGCGGTAAGAACGATCGGGCGAAAGCGGCGCACCGTCGCTTCACGGATGGCAACCCAGGGGGCCGACCCCGTCTCGATGTCCTGATCGATCTGGTCCACCAGTATCACGGTGTTGCGCATGATCATGCCGCCGAGCGCGATCGTCCCGAGCATGGCCACGAATCCGAAGGGCTTGTGGAAAACGAGAAGCGCAAGCGCCACGCCGACAATGCCGAGCGGCGCGGTCAGCACGACCATGAAGGTGCGCGAGAAGCTCTTGGTTTGCATCATCAGCAGTGCAAGCACAAGCGCGAGCATCATCGGCATGCCGGCCGCAATAGAGGCCTGGGCACGGGTGTTTTCCTCATAGGCCCCGCCAATCTCGATCCGGTAGCCCGGAGGAAGCGCGGCGCGTATTTCGCTCAAAGTAGGATCGATCGCAGCGCTCACGTCGGGAGCCTGCACGCTGTCGATGATGTCGGCACGCACTGTGAGGGCGAGCTCGCGGCTGCGGCGCCAAAGGATGGGTTCCTCCATGACCGGCCGGACCGTAGCGAGCTGCGCGACGGGCACACTGCCGGCCGCGACCGCGACAGGCACCTCACCCAGCGTGTCGAGCGCGCGCCGTTCGGCCTCCGGGGCGCGGAGAACGACATCGATCAACCGGTCGTTTTCGCGGTACTGACCGATCGGCGCACCGCTTAGCGTCATGCCTAGTGCGCGCGCGATCGCCTGTGAACTCGTACCGAGTGCCCGCGCCCTGTCCTGGTCCACGTCGATGCCGAGCGCGAGCACCCGGTCGCCCCAGTCGAGGTTGGTGTCGCGTATTGCCGGATGCGCACGAACCTTCTCCGCAACCTGGTCGGCGACGCGCTTCAGCGTCTGCGCATCGGGGCCGGTTACGCGAAACTGTATCGGATAGTTCACCGGGGGACCGAGTGGCACCCTGAGGACGCGTCCGCGCACTCCCGGGAAATCGTCGTCGAAGGCCTTGCGTAACTTCGCGACCACACGCTCGCGCGCCTCGACGTCCCGGGTAAGGACTACGAGCTCAGCGAAATTCGAGCGGAACAGTTGCTGCTCAAGCGACAGGAAGAAGCGCGGCGAGCCGTTCCCGACGTAACTGACGTAGGTTTCGACGTCCGTGTCGCCTTCGAGCAGTTTCTCCACGCGCGCGGCCTCGCGTTCCGAGGCACGTACGCTAGAGCCCTCCGGCAACCACAGATCGACCATCAACTCGACCCGGTTGGACGAAGGAAAGAACTGCTTTTCCGTGAGCATCATGCCGAGCGCGCCGAGCACGAACACTGCGAGTGTTCCAGCAAGCACCAGTTTTCGATGGTCGATGCACCAGTCGATCAACGCGCGAAGGCTCCGATAGAAGGGCTTCTGGTAGACATCGCGCGGCTCGCCATCCTCCGCGCGGCGCTCCTTCAGGAGCAGCGCGCCGAGGTACGGCGCCGCGATCACGGCCGCGAACCAGGAAATGACGAGCGCAAGCACGGTCACCGAGAAGATTGTGAACGTGTACTCCCCCGTCGACGAGCGTGCGGTCGCGATCGGCATGAATCCCGCGGCAGTGATCAGGGTGCCGGTGAGCATCGGAAACGCAGTCGAGCTGTACGCGTAGGTTGCGGCAGTGAGTTTGTCGTACCCCTCCTCCAGCTTCCTCGCCATCATCTCGACTGCAATCATCGCATCGTCAACCAGCAAGCCGAGTGCGATGATCAGGGCGCCTGTCGACACCCGGTGCAGATCGATATTCAGGTAGTACATCGCGAGGAACGTGGCCGCGAGAACGAGCGGTATCGTGAGCGCCACCACAAGCCCCGTCCTGGCCCCGAGCGACAGGAACGACACCACGAGGACTATTGCGACCGCCTCGCCCAGCGCGCGCATGAACTCGCCCACCGCATGTTCCACCACCGCCGGCTGGTCGGACACCTGCGCAATCTGGATCCCTACGGGAATCTCGGATCGCAGGCGCTCCATCGTGCGCGAGAGGTCGCGTCCGAGCTGCAGCACATCACCATTGCGCACCATCGAAACGGCGAGTCCGATCGCATCCTTGCCTCGGTAGCGCATGGTCGAGATCGGGGGATCCGAGTAGGTCCGATATACGCGAGCGATGTCGCCCAGTCTGAAGCTCTGCCCGTTGGCCCGCAGGACAAGCTCGCTTACGGCCTGGACAGAATCCAGTTGGCCGCTGACACGCAAGGGGACCAGGGCGTCCGCGGTCTCGATACTGCCGGGGCTAAGTACCGCATTCTGCGCCTGCAGCGCCTGCCCGATTGCCTGCGGGTCGATGCCCAGCATCGCAATTTTCCGTCCGGAAAGCTCGACAAAGATCTTGTCGTCCTGCACGCCGATCAGCTCCGCCTTGGACACGTTCGGAAGTCTCAGCACCTCCTGACGCGCGCGCTCCACATAGTCGCGAAGTTCAGAATGCGAAAAACCGTCCGCGGTAAAAGCGTAGATCGATCCGAATACATCGCCGAATTCATCGTTGAAGAATGGTCCGATGACATCCGGCGGCAAGCTCTGTCGGATGTCCCCCACTTTCTTGCGCACCTGGTACCAGATCTCGTTCACCTGGGCCGCCGGCGCGCTGTCGAGCAACTCGAGCACGATCAGCGATTCCCCCGGCTTCGAGTGTGTGCGGGTCCACTTGTAGTAGGGTGTCTCCTGAAGCTTCTTCTCGATACGGTCGGTGACCTGACGGTCCACCTGCTCTGCGGTGGCACCTGGCCAGATGGTTCGGATGACCATGGCTCGAAACGTGAAATCGGGATCTTCGCGCTGGCCCAGCCTGAAGTAGGCGGCGGCGCCGGCGAGAGCGATCGCGATCAGAAAGAAAAGTGTCAGCTGCCGGTACTTCAGCGCCGCCGCGGAGAGATTGAAACCGGAATCCGGCATGGGCTCAGCGCTTTCCCGCATCCACGGCCGGGGCAGCCGCCTGTCCGTCCATGACGCGCACGCGTTGCCCCGGTCTGAGCATCTGGGCACCTGCGGCAACCACCCGCTCTCCTTTGTTCAGACCGGATTCCACGAGAAAGCCTCCGGCCGTCGCTGCGCCCAGGCGTACCTCCTGCAGCCGAACGGTATCGGCTTCGCCAACGATGAATACCTGGGCCGCGGCACCGCGCGTGTAGAGCGCCGCAAGCGGCAGCTCGATCGCGCGCACAGCCTCCGCCCCACCAGCCTCGACGCGCGCGGTCATGCCGAGTTCGAGTCCCGGCGCAGCCTCGACAAGCGTCACCCGTGCTGCGTAGGTTCGGGTGAGCGGGTCGGCAGCGGGCGAAAGCTCGCGCAACCGACCTCTCCAGCTCTGGCCCGGCAGGGCTGCTGCAGACACCCGGAATTCGCCCGCCTTGCGCACCGCCTCGCGCTGCACCTCTGGAACTGCGAACGCGATCTCGATGTCACCCGAACGCGCAAGACGCGCAACCGTCTGGCCGGCGCCAAGCACCTGCCCCACCTCGGCTTCGACACCTGTGATGACGCCGTCCGAATCCGCGCGAAGCAAAGCGTAGCCTGCCTGGTTGCTGCTCTGGCCGAGCTGCGCACGGGCCGCATCCAGCCGCGCATCCGTCGACGCGAGCAGTTGTGTGCGCCGGTCGAATTCCGCCTGACTGATGAAGTTCTTCTCGCGCAATTCGCGATAGCGCTTCAGATCTGCCTCGGCGAACGTGCGCTCCGCCTCGATTCCGGCCACCTGAGCCCGCGCGGCATTCACGCCGAGCGCAAGATCACCAGCGTCGATGCGTGCGATCATCTCGCCTGCGCGGACCCGGCTGCCGACCTGCACCGCGCGGTCCACAAGCTTGCCGCCTACGCGGAACGCAAGCCGCGTCTCGACTCGCGCGCGTATCTCGCCGGCATACGCGAAGCGCCTGTAGCTGTCGCGCTCACCCACAGTCAGGACTCGCACCGTGCGCATTTCTTCTGGCGGCTTAGGTGCCTCGCCGCGCCCGCAGGCGGCAACCAGGCAGACAACGACGAGCGCCGTCATCCGTATCTTCTTCATGCATTGCTCCGTTTTGTGCTGCCTGACCTGCGTGCGGCGGCTCCGCGCCTGCCCGCCGCGTCCCAGAGGTCAATAAGTGCTGCAGCGAGCTGACGCTCGAAATCGATCCGAAAGATCTTCATCTCGGGACGTTTCATTACCTCTCGCAGGCAGTCAGGCGGATCCGCCTGCTGCCACAATCCGATCATGAGTGCATAACTGTTCATCAGCAACGCAGCGCCGCCACCCGCGGCGAGCCCTGGATACATGCGCTCGATGACCAGACCAAGATCGGCAAGCCTCTCGCCCAGCCGTGTCTTGAACGCGAGCGCGCAGTCCGTGCTTACCTTGGTGTCGAGCATCGAACGACAACGTCCCGCGAGAGGATAGAAATTGCGGTGCCGCGAAATGTGCCGGAGCACGATCCGCACTACCGACACCGCATCCGCGCCGCTGGCGGCGAGCGCATCCCCGATCACGTCGAACAGTTCATGCACCTGCTTCTCATGCACCGCAAGCATGACTTCTTCCCGTGAACCGAAATAGAGGTACACGGTGCCCTTGGCAACGCCTGCGGCCTGCGCAACCGACTCGACCGGGAAACTTCCTTGAGGGTCGTCGGCAAGCAGGGACTGCGCGGCAGCGAGAATCGCAGCACGGCGTTCGGACTTGTCCTCCGGATGGACGGCCCGGATTCTGGGTTGAATCGGCGGTGAGTTCATATACTTCCCGCCCGGGGCGACCGGGCCGAAAAATGACCAGTAGTCAGTTCGCCCCACTCTAAATGACCGCCGGTCAGTCTGTCAACCGCGCAGCTCTGCGCCCCTCGGTGCTATTCGCGGATCATCTCTCGGAAACGCGCGAGTTCGTAGTCTTCCCCCCGCTCGACCAGCGCCTGGGGAAGAAACATGTGAAAGCGCGCGCCCTGCTCGAGCTCCAGCTTCAGCCCCGGCACGAATGCGCCGCTGCGCAACGCGATCAGCACCTCTACGGCATCGGATTGCAGCGGGCGCAGCAAGATGCCGGCCTCGCCCTCGAAACTCGCATCGTTTCCGAACGTGCAAGCCTGCGGCGTGCGTGAGAGTGTCTGGATCCCCACCCGCGCCTGCTGGTTTCCAGTCTTGCTCACCCGGCGGACAATTCCGACCAGCCAGTTCGTGCCCCCCTCCGGTTGCATGGCAAGCAACGTCCCGACCTTGAGCCAATCGCCCTTGATCTGGGGCACAACGGCGCCGAAGCCGCCAGCGCTTACGTTCTCGACGATCCAGCTCTCAGAGGCTGAAGCATCGAAATCGAGGGAATTGGAATTGCCGCTACCAAGCGCGTTTGTCACGCCAGTGAGGCCATAGGTGACGGTCAGGCGCGACTTGACGCTGTGCCGCGGGGACTTGCGTTCCGGAGGCTGGGGCGACCAATACAGTGCGAGGTGGCGCATGACATCGAGCGCCATGTCGACGTCCCGCAACGACGCGTACAAGGGTTCCGCCGGGAGCTGGCGGTTCGCCTGGACGCGTTCGATCTGCGCCTGCAACTGCGAGAGTGCCTGGGCTGCGCCAAAGCACCGCAAACCGGGCGCCGCAACCGGGGTACGCGCAATACGCAAAGGCCTCATCGCCTGGCTGATGTCCGTCCAGTAGGTCAACTGCGGCGCGGGCGCCTCGGCCAGTGCGATCCCGCCAACGTATTCGGCAATCAACCGCTCCGCGAAGTCCACTTCCGGCGGCAGCAGGCCATCCGGCGAGCTCGCGCCGAAGAGTACTGCCTTGAGGAACTCGCGGCGCGGCGCGGAAGCGCCTGCTTCGCACGCGTAGACGTGACACGTGGCGTCCGCATGGCCGGCCCGCTCCGCCTGTGCATAGAGGAGATTGAGCTGACCCCAAACGGCCATATCGGTCGGGCCATATCGAAACTGGATCCACTTCAGGCGCTGTGCAACGTTGCGCAGTGCACGCGCGAAAAGAAGACCCGTCTGGGATTTGATCGAGGCAGCACCCTTCGCATCCTGTGACACACCCGAGAGCATCTTGGTATAGGCATCCGCCGCGTGCCGGTGGTATTCATGAATCCGATGCCAAAGGCGATTCTCCTGAAACTTGGACGGCCTGACGGCGGCGAGATAGTCCCGCACCAGGCGCCGCACGCGCGGCTGACCGGCCTCGTCGACCATGAAGAGCATCGACAGGCGCTGCTCCGGCCTGAAGCCCTCCGCCTCGCTGACTGAATCCAGCCAGTGCTCAAGTTCCTCGAGTGCCTGGGCGGGGTCATCGGCAGGCAAGGTGTCAAAGATCCGTTTTGCTTCCTTCGGATCCGCAAGCGGGTGATCCGGCTTGCCGCCGCCAAAAAGTCTGAGCATGCTTTGCCTCGGTCGTACAAAGTGCAGGTCGCGGAATACGCGTCGCGGGACGATGAACGCTCTGCAATCCGCGTCTCGCGATGCCGCGGGATCGTACCATGCGACGCGCCGTTCTTACCTGATTGTCCGGAGACTGCGCTTTGGCCGCGAATCGAATCGCCCGTGGATCACAGCGTCCGCCGATCTATACTCGCTTCCGGATGAGTACACCGTTCAGAATCCAGACATGACCCTACGCGAGACCCCCCAGAGCCGGACCGAACACCAGTATCTCGATCTGCTGACCGAGGTCCTAGAACGAGGCGCCCGCAAGGACGACCGTACGGGCACCGGCACACACTCCATATTCGGGGCGCAGATGCGGTTTGATCTCGGTGCCGGCTTTCCGCTGCTTACAACCAAGAAGCTGCACCTGAAATCAATCCTGTATGAGCTTCTGTGGTTCATCCGCGGCGAGACCAACGTCCGCTGGTTGCAGGAGCGCGGCGTCAGCATCTGGGACGAATGGGCGGACGAGAACGGCGATCTCGGCCCGGTATACGGCTACCAGTGGCGTCACTGGCGCACGCCGGACGGGCGTGAGATTGATCAGTTGCGTCAGGTGGTCGAGGCCATCCGCAGGAATCCGGACTCCCGCCGTCACATCGTCACGGCCTGGAACCCTGCTGACGTCGATCGCATGGCGCTCCCGCCCTGCCACGCGCTGTTCCAGTTCTATGTCGCGGAAGGCCGCCTCTCCTGCCAGATGTATCAGCGCAGCGCGGACCTGTTCCTCGGCGTGCCCTTCAACATCGCATCCTACGCCCTGCTGACGATGATGACCGCTCAGGTCACGGGCTGCGCACCGGGCGATTTCGTGATCACCCTCGGCGACGCGCATCTCTATGTGAATCACGTCGATCAGGCGCGCGAGCAGTTGGCGAGAGAACCGCGCGACTTCCCGCACATGCGGCTCAATCCTTCGGTAAAGGACTTGTTCGAATTTTCCTACGAGGACTTCACGCTGGAGGGCTACGACCCGCATCCGGCAATCCGTGCACCGATCGCGGTATGACGTCTAGCGAACGGTGAAACGAAGCTCCCTGGCAGAATATGGTAACAAAAACGTTACCATATTCTCAGATCACGCTTCTGTGATGCCTGCTTCAAAACGCGCCGGTCCACCAGTAGCGCAGGAGATACACGGAGCCGATCAGCGCAGAGCCGTAGACGACAACATTGGAGACCCAAAGCCGCTGGCGAGGGGTCGAACCAATTCCGGTCAGCCACCCGCCGATACAGACTGCTATGAACGCACCCACGGCAAACAAGCCCGTCGAGGGACTTTTGCCGAACAGGCCCGCGATCAGTCCGTCGTCCGCCACCACCTTATAGATCGTCCTGGAAATTCCGAGCAGTACCAGCGCGACCAGGCCGAAGCCTGAAAACAGGCCTGCTACGGAAGCCACGGGTGATACGCCGGAATTGCTGCGCGATCTTACGTTTTGCATGACCAGTCTCCGTGTCGGTGGGATACAAGAGACTCAAGTGCAACTCCTGTGCCAGATAAAAATCCAAGAAGAATCATGCATTTGATATTTTTTGCCACGCCGCAGCGTAGCCTGAGGACGACAGGCGCCCGCAGGTGTTGCCTCAAGTAACTGATTCGCCTAAGAAGTGCCCTGTCGCTCGAAGGCGACGCTACCGAGCTAGGCCAGCAGAACCGTCTAGCGGGTGAATTCGAGAAGTTTTGCCACGTCCTCGTGCCCGCGTTCGCGCGCAAGGTCATAGGCGCACAGCCCATCCCGATTGCGTGCGGCGGGCGCGGACGTGCGCGCAAGCAGCAAGCGGACCATGTCGACGCTACCGACGTCCGCCGCTGCATGAAGAGGCAAGCTCCCACGCAGGTCCGGCATGTCCGGGTCGCCGCCCGCTTCGAGCAGCCGCTGCGCAGTCGCGACATTGCCGCTCAGCGCAGCCCAGAAGAGCGCACTCTCGCCATCATCGTTACGCGCTTTCACCGGCGCGCCCGCAGTGATGAGCATCGCGGCGAAATAGGGTTCCTGATTGAGAGCGGCCATGTGCAGCGGCGTCTCGCCATTGGCGGTGCGCGCGGTCACGCTGGACTTTGCATCAAGCAGCGCACGAACGAGATCTTTCATACCTTTCTCAAGCGCCTTGTGCAGCGGCGTCTCGCCGTCGAGCGTGCGTGCGTCCACGTCGGCGCCGTAGCGCAGGACCATGCCTTCCGCCGCAAGCTCGCGCCCGTCCCTGATCGCCGCGAACAGCGCATCTGCTGAATTCCCCTGGCCATGGGCTGCACCACTCGATACAGCAAGCACGAGTAACACGAGCACATTCCGCACTGCGTTATCCCTTGTATCCTGCTGGCCGGCGGCGCTTGCGCGGCGCGAGCGCCGCGACCTCCGCCCGCCGAAAGCAGCCCTTGCAGTGATCGTTCACCATACCAACCGCCTGCATGAATGCATAGATGATGGTGCTGCCGACAAACTTGAACCCGCGCCTGCGCAGATCCTCCGACAGCGCGTCGGACAGTGCCGTGCGTGCCGGCAGCGGCTTTCCTCGAGCCAGACCCGTTTGCAGCGGCTCGCCGTCCACCCATTCCCAGAGATAGCGCTGAAAGCTGCCGAACTCGCGCTGCGTTCCGAGGAATTTCTCCGCGTTCAGGATTGCGGCGTCGACTTTCGCCCGGTTGCGTATGATCCCCGGATTAGCGAGCAACGCCGCCTTCCTGGCAGCGCCATAGCGCGCCACCTTGACCGGATCGAAACCATCGAAAGCCGCTCGGTAGCTCTCGCGCTTCGCGAGCACCGTGTCCCATGAGAGTCCCGCCTGTGCCCCCTCCAGAATCAGGGACTCGAACAGCAGCCGATCGTCATGAACGGGCACCCCCCACTCCACATCGTGGTAGGCGATCGCAAGCGGGTTGCGTGGCCACGCGCAACGTCGGCGCATCCGGCCTGAGTGTGGCTCCACATCCATGGCCCCCGGTGATGGAGCGCGTCCCGCTTTGGCTGGCGGCTTTACAGGCATGCCGCAATTATAGAAAGAGAACGCACGCCCTCGGCCGCGACGCTGAGGGCAGTATTTCGCCCGCAGGCAGCAATCTGCTATCGTCACCAGATGACCTACTTCGACACTTTCCCGCGAACATCCACACCTCAGTCCATCCGATCTCCCTCTAGCGGCCCGGGGCGGCTTGCGGGCTGGATACTGGGTGTCGGACTTGCCATGATTGCCGGAGCACTCCCGGACGTGGTGGCGGCTGCCGGCGTGTCTCCCCAAGCGAAGTCTCCCGCTGCGGCCGAACCCGACGCAGGCGCATTACAGCGGATTTTCAATTGCCTCAGCGAGGGACTTCCGGCGAGCTGGCAGCACAGTTGGGTGATCGCGACTGAAACTCAGCGCAACGAATCTTCACGCGACTTCGAAGCCATCTTCCGTTACTCCGACACGGAAGCCGACACGACGGGCTCTCGGTTCGCACCCTGCGGCTCTGAAACCCTGCCGGCGGACATCATTGGAGTGAATACCGAGCTTGCACGGAAGTGGCGTGAGATCCGCCTTGATTTTTATCGAGACGGGCGCTTCGACTTGCGTTACGACAATCCGAAGTAGGACGGGGAAGGACCGCTCCGGTGCGCACCACCTACTGCAGCCCGCCTCTACGCGAGATTTGACCAGGGAGGTAGATTCAATGCCCAGCACGCCCGTCCCTGCAGGTGACAGGATGCTTGCGCGCGAGTATGACAACAGAGCGCGTGTGCCCGAGCATCCGCAGATTTTCCAGCGCTGGGATGCCGGTGCCTCGCGTGCACGCGCGACCATGATCTGCTATCTCGACCGGGAGTACGGCAGTTCGTCGGGAGAAAGGCTGGATATCTTCCCCGCACGCAAGGGCGACGGTTCGGCCATGATGTTCATTCACGGCGGTTACTGGCGCTCCATGGACAAGCGGAATTTCTCGTTTCTCGCTCCGATCTGGGTCGATGCCGGCGTGTCGCTTATTCTCGTCAACCACGACCTCGCGCCCGGCGCGAGTATCGAGGAAATTGTTTGCCAGATGCTGCGTGCGTCGAGCTGGCTGTACCGCCATGCCGAGCAATACGGCATGGACGAGGAGAGGCTGTACGTCGCCGGCCATTCGTCTGGCGCCCATCTTGCCGCGATGATGATGACCGCATTGTGGCCGGCCTATGAAACGGACCTTCCCAAGAACCTGTTCAAAGGTGCGCTCGCCCTGAGCGGCCTGTACGACCTCAGGCCGCTTTTGGGCCTCGAAGGTTTCCGCGACGACCTGCGACTGGACGAAGCGTCCGCTCTGCACGTGTCGCCCGCCTTTCTGCCTCCGGCCACGCGCTCGCCAGTGTTCACGAGTGTTGGCAGTCTCGAGAGCACTGAGTACCGGCGCCAGAACGCGCTGCTCGCGCAGCGCTGGAGGTCTGTGGTGGCCGAGGATCTTCCGGCAGCTGGAGCGAATCACTTTACGATCCTGGACCAGTTTGCAGACCGCGAAAGCGCCATCTTCGCAGGCGCACGCAGACTGATGAAGCTCGATCGGTGACACCAGAGAACCTGTTGCTCGGGAGCTTCCGCGCCGCGGTGGATGCTGCAGCGCCTGCATTGGCGTTAGCCAGCCATCTTCCGCCACCGCCACCTCGTGATGGCCGCGTGCTCGTGATCGCAATCGGCAAGGCCGCCTGTTCGATGGCGGAAGCAGCGGAGCGCTTCTATCCCCCTTCCGTTCCGCTTTCCGGCTTTGCGCTCACTCGCTACGGCCACGCACGACAGCTTTCGCGCATTACGGTTATCGAAGCAGGACACCCGATTCCCGACGAAGCAGGAAGCGCTGCTGCGCGCCAGATTCTGGATGAGATCCGCCAACTCGGCCCCGAAGATCTACTGCTGGCGCTGGTATCCGGCGGTGGCTCCAGCCTGCTCCCGCTACCTCCCGAGGAGATCAGCCTTGCCGATCTACAGTCGGTGACCCAGGCTCTCCTCGCAAGCGGCGCTCCTATCCAGGAAATGAACGCGGTACGCAAACATCTGTCCCGGGTGCAGGGCGGACAATTGGCAGCCGAGTGCCGCGCCCCGGTGCGAATGCTCGCCATCTCAGATGTCGCGGGCGATGCCCTGACTCATATCGCCTCAGGACCGTTTACGCCCGATCCAACCACGTTTGGCGACGCGTTGCGGGTGCTCGGCTCACGTGCAATCCAGATGCCCGCTGCCGTGCGTGCATATCTCGAAAAAGGCGCGGCCGGCGAAAGAGCCGAGACACCGAAGCCCGGTGATCGCGCGTTTGCTCATGTCGACGCGCGCGTGGTCGCAAGCGGACGAATCTCGCTTGCTGCAGCTGCGCTACACCTGCGCGAGCGTGGAGTCCATCCGGTGAGCCTGGGCGATAGTATTGCGGGGGAAGCCCGCGAAGTGGCAAAGGTCATGGCATCCATTGCGCGCGAAGCATCGCGCGGTCAGGCCCCCTGGACGCTGCCAGTTGCGCTGCTGTCGGGAGGGGAGTGCACGGTGACTCTGGCTCCGCATGCGCGCACTGCCGGCGCGCGTGGCGGCCGCTGCAGCGAGTTCCTGCTTGCGCTTGCCATCGAGCTTGACGGGCATCCCGCAATCCACGCGATCGCCTGCGATACCGACGGCATAGACGGGACCGAGGAAAACGCGGGCGCAGTGCTCGGGCCCGATGCGCTCGCGCTCGGCAAAGCGCTGGGCTGGAGTGCCACCGACGCGCTCGCGCGGCACGACAGCTATGGCTACTTCCAGGCCCTCAACGCACTCGTCGTCACCGGGCCGACACTTACCAACGTGAACGACTTCCGCGCCATACTGATTCTGCCCTCAGGCGCAGCCTGACTTTCGCCCCCCCCCCAGCGCGCGGGGATTTGGGATCATGCGGACGCTCGCGCGATCTTCCAAGCCTGGAAACAACGAACCCAGCAAGATAGTAACATAATCGTTACTATCTTGCTGGGTTCGAGCTTACTCCCTCCCCCACGATCTTCGAGGGGGCGAAACCGTATCAGCCTGCCTTGGCAGAAGCTTTTTTCTCGGCCTTCTTATCCTTGGCCGGAGCTTCCTCTGCGCCATCGACCTGATCCATGAGCATGACCAGCGCGAGCGGCGCATTGTCCCCCTGACGGAACCCCTTCTTCAGGATGCGCAGGTAGCCGCCATTGCGCTTGCCATACCGTGGGCCAAGTTCGTCGAACAGCTTGGTCACGATCTCACGATCGCGTAGTCGATCGAAAGCGAGGCGACGGTTGGCGAGCGAGGGCTTCTTGCCGAGCGTGATCATGGGCTCGACAACCCTGCGCAGTTCCTTTGCCTTCGGCAGCGTGGTGGTGATGGTCTCGTGCTTCAGCAGCGAGTTAGTCATATTGCGCAGCATCGCGAGCCGATGGCTAGTGGTGCGATTAAGTTTGCGCAGTCCGTGTCCGTGACGCATTTCTATCTCTCCTGATCAGGCGCGGTGTTCGAGGCCGACCGGCGGCCAGTTCTCGAGTTTCATGCCCAGCGTAAGCCCGCGCGAAGCCAGCACTTCCTTGATCTCGTTCAGCGACTTGCGGCCGAGATTGGGAGTCTTGAGCAATTCGGTTTCGGTGCGCTGGATCAGGTCACCGATGTAATAGATGTTCTCCGCCTTGAGGCAGTTTGCCGAACGGACCGTAAGCTCCAGATCGTCAACAGGGCGCAGCAGGATCGGATCCACACTGACCGCCTTGGGCTGCTCGGTCGGCGCAGCTGTGCCCTCGAGTTGCGCAAAGACGGAAAGCTGATCGACCAGAACGCGCGCAGAGTAGCGGATTGCCTCTTCGGGCTCGATCGCGCCGTTGGTTTCGATATCGATGATCAGCTTGTCGAGGTCGGTTCGTTGTTCGACACGCGCGGACTCAACCGCATACGACACTCGGCGAACAGGGCTGAAGGATGCATCGAGCACGATGCGTCCGATACCCTTCGACTCCTCGGGCATGTAGCGCATGTTGCCCGGGACGTAGCCGCGGCCCGCTTCGATCTTGATCTGAGCTTCGAGCGTGCCGCCCGCAGACAGGTTGGCGATCACATGCTCGGGATTGATGATCTCGACGTCATGTGCCGCCTCAATATCGGCGGCGGTGACAACGCCCACTCCACTCTTTTTCAAGGTGAGCAGAGCTTCCGTCCGATTGTGAAGACGGAACACGACCCCCTTAAGATTCAGCAGAAGATCGACCATGTCTTCACGTACGCCGTCGAGAGTCGAATACTCGTGCACCACCCCCGCGATCTGCACTTCCGTGGCGGCGTGACCCGGCATCGACGAGAGAAGCACCCGACGCAGGGCGTTGCCCAGCGTGTGGCCGTAGCCGCGCTCGAACGGCTCCATCGTCACCTTCGCGTGATTCGGGGAGAGATTCTGTACGTCTACGATGCGGGGCTTCAGAAATCCGGATTGCGACATAGGCATTGTGTCCTGCATTAGTTGCACCGGGGGGCAGGCGCGGCGCACCGGCCCCGGAGGCGCGATTTCGTTTACTTCGAGTACAACTCGATTATCAGGCTCTCGTTAATCGACGAGGGCAGTTCCGCACGCGCGGGAAGCGACTTGAATGTACCCTTGAGTGCCTTTGCATCGACTTCGATCCAGTCGGGAAAACCGCGCGACTCGGCGGCCTCCACGGCAGCCTTGATGCGAAGGTGGTCCTTCGCGCGCTGCGCGACTTCGATCACGTCCCCTGCACGCACCTGGTAAGAAGGGATATTCACGCGACGGCCATTCACCAGCACGCCGTTGTGCCGCACGACCTGACGCGCCTCGGTCCGCGAGGCGCCGAAACCCATCCGGTAGGCAACGTTGTCAAGACGCGTCTCAAGCATCTGAAGGAGACGCTCGCCGGTAACACCCTTGGACTGCGACGCCGCAAAATACACCCTGCGGAACTGACCTTCGAGTACACCATACATGCGGCGCGTCTTCTGCTTTTCACGCAATTGCTTGCCATAGTCTGACAAACGCGCGCCGCTCTTCTGGCCATGCTGGCCGGGAGCATAGCTTCGACGCTCAATCGCGCACTTGTCGGTGAAACACTTCTCACCCTTCAGAAAGAGCTTTTCGCCCTCGCGACGACACTGACGGCACTTCGGATCCAGATTTCTGGCCATGCTATCTCCTAGACCCGGCGCCGCTTCGGAGCACGGCAGCCGTTATGCGGAATGGGGGTTACATCGGAAATACTCGTGACTTTGAGGCCCGCTGCATTCAGCGCGCGCACAGCGGATTCGCGACCCGGGCCGGGGCCCTTGATCCGCACTTCCACATTCTTGACTCCGCTTTCCTGAGCGACGCGCGCTGCGCGCTCCGCCGCAATCTGGGCAGCGAACGGTGTGGACTTGCGTGAACCCTTGAAACCCGCGTTACCGGACGTAGCCCACGAAAGGGCATTGCCCTGACGGTCAGTAATGGTGACGATCGTATTGTTGAACGACGCATGAATGTGGGCGATGCCCTCGGCCACGTTCTTGCGCACCTTCTTGCGCGCGCGTGCCGACGCCTGCTGCATTTGCTGCTGATTGGGATTTCTTGTTGCCATAAATATATCGTCCGGTGAATTATTGACCCGTGCACGGGGGCTGGGCCCCCAGGCCGGTACTTAACCTTTGCTCGGAGCGGCCTTCCCTGCAATTGCCGCCTTGCGCGGCCCCTTGCGGGTACGGGCGTTGGTACGTGTGCGCTGACCGCGCGCCGGCAATCCTTTACGGTGGCGCAGGCCGCGGTAGCAGCCAAGATCCATCAGACGCTTGATCGACATCGAGACTTCGCGGCGAAGATCACCCTCTACGCTGAACCTTGCGATCTGCTCACGCAAGCGGTCAAGATCGGAATCGTTGAGATCCTTGATCTTGCGATTGCGCTCCACGCCAGCGGCCGTGCAGATCGCAAGAGCGCGCGCCCGGCCAATACCGTAGATGGCGGTAAGCGCAATCTCCGCGTGCTGATGGTTGGGAATGTTGATGCCTGCAATACGTGCCATAAGTGTGTCCCGTCAGACCCAGGAAGCGCGGGAAATCTGCAGCCGCGGGGCGGCCCAGGGAAAACCCGTCATGTTATTTGAAAAATTCATTCCACTCAATACTTTAAATGCGCTCTACGCTCAGCCCTGACGCTGCTTATGGCGCGGGTCGCTGCAGATCACCCGGACAACACGCTTGCGCCGGATTACCTTGCATTTGCGACAGATCTTCTTCACAGATGCCATTACTTTCATTTCGATCCTCTATTTTCCGCGTCGCATCCTGCCCTAACGGGCCGGAACGCCACCTTTGAAATTTGCCTTCCGCAGGAGACTCTCATACTGATGTGTCATGACGTAAGCCTGCACCTGCGCCATGAAATCCATTGTCACCACAACTATGATGAGCAACGAAGTACCACCAAAGTAGAAAGGGACGTTCCAGCGCAAGATCAGAAACTCCGGCAGCAGGCAGACCAGCGTCACATAGGCTGCCCCCGCAAGCGTGAGCCGGGTAAGGATCTTCTCCAGATACCGCGATGTCTGGTCCCCAGGACGTATGCCGGGTACGAAGGCGCCAGACTTCTTGAGGTTGTCCGCCGTTTCCTTCGGGTTGTACTGGAGCGCCGTATAGAAGAAACAGAAAAATATGATCAGTCCCGCATAGAGGAGGACGTAGAGCGGCTGCCCCGGCGTTAGTGACCCCTGAATGTCTCGCAGCCAGACCAGCCCTTCGCTCGAACCGAACCATCCCAAAAGTGTTGCCGGGAAAAGAATCAACGACGAAGCGAAAATCGGAGGGATTACGCCCGCCATGTTCAGCTTGAACGGCAAGTGCGAACTCTGCCCGCCGTAGATGCGGTTGCCCACCTGACGCTTGGCGTAGTTGACCAGTATCTTCCGCTGACCGCGTTCGACGAAGCAGACAAAGGCAGTCACGACGAGGACTGCGGCCGCAATCAGCAATGAGGTCAGCGGGTGCATTGCGCCGGTGCGGACGAGCTCGAGCGTGCCTGCGATTGCATTCGGCAATCCCGCCGCGATGCCCGCAAAAATGATGATCGAGATACCGTTGCCGAGCCCGCGCTCTGTGATCTGCTCACCAAGCCACATTAGAAACATCGTGCCCGTGACAAGGGTAGTAACCGTGGTAAGCCGAAACAGAATGCCCGGATCAATGACCAAGCCCTGCTGTGCCTCCAACGCAATTGAGATGCCCAGCCCCTGGAATACCGCAAGCCCGAGCGTCGCATACCGGGTGTATTGCGTGATCTTCCGGCGGCCCGAATCACCTTCCTTGCGCAGGGCCTCCAACTGCGGAGAAACCGCAGTCATGAGCTGCATGATGATCGACGCGGAGATGTAAGGCATGATTCCGAGCGCGAAAATTGTAAAGCGCGACAGCGCTCCGCCCGAAAACATGTTGAACATCCCCAGGATGCCGCCCTGCTGGCTTTCGAACAGATCAGCCAGGACCTTCGGGTCGATCCCAGGGACAGGTATGTGCGCACCGATCCTGAACACGAGCAATGCCCCGAGCAGAAACAGCAACCGCTTTTTTAGGTCGCCGTAACGCGCAGTCTTGCCTGCGTTGGGAAGAGTAGTAGCCAAGAGTCCTGTCCGTGTTGTGCCGCCGGTCCTGCTTACTCGGCCTTCGCCTCTTCGACCACAATCTCGCCACCGACCGCTTCAATCGCAGCCCGTGCACCCTTGGTCGCCCCAAGGCCTTTCAGCGTCAGCTTGCGAGTCAATTCGCCGGCAAGAAACACCTTGGCATGCGTCACTTGCCGTGGCACAAGGCCCTCGGCTTTAAGCAAATCGAGATCAATCTCGACAACACCGAGCTTCTCGAGCGCTCCTGTCCGCACCTGGCCGCACAGATCGTGGCTGAGCGAAGTAAATCCGCGCTTGGGAAGACGGCGATGCAACGGCATCTGCCCGCCCTCAAAACCAACTTTATGAAAGCCGCCTGAGCGGGCACGCTGTCCCTTATGGCCACGGCCCGCCGTTTTGCCCCAGCCGGACCCGATACCGCGCCCGACGCGATGTCTCGCCTTTTTGGAGCCGGTTTCCGGCTTAAGCGTGTTCATGCGCATGTTCTATTCCTCAATGCCTAGTTTGCCCGGATACTCAAATTCAAATCGCAGCGACGCCCGAAGACGCCAAGCGCATCAATCTTCCAAGCGGACCAAGTGGCCGACCTTGTCGACCATTCCGCGCACCGAAGGCGTATCAACGAGTTCAACGACCTGGTTGACGCGCCGCAGACCCAGGCCTGCCAGCGTTGCACGCTGATCGCCACGCGTTCCGGCGATGCCCTTGACCAGCTTTACCTTGAGAGTTTTCGCAGCCATTTCCGCCTCAAGCCAGTATGTCTTCGATCTTCTTGCCGCGCTTCGCAGCGATTTCCGCCGGCGTATGCATGGCTTCCAGACCATTCAGCGTCGCACGCACGACGTTGTAGGGATTAGTCGACCCAAAGCACTTGGCAAGCACGTTAGTCATGCCCATCACCTCGAAAACAGCCCGCATCGGACCACCGGCAATGATTCCGGTTCCCTCGGATGCAGGCTGCATCAGAACGACGGCAGCGCCATGGCGTCCGATGACCGTGTGGTGAAGCGTGCCGTTCTTGAGCTTAACCTTGAACAGTTTGCGGCGCGCTTCTTCCATCGCCTTCTGCACCGCTACGGGAACTTCTCGCGACTTCCCCTTGCCCATGCCGACGCCGCCATCGCCGTCGCCTACCACCGTCAATGCGGCAAAACCGAGAACGCGCCCCCCCTTTACCACTTTGGTGACGCGGTTCACGGCAACCATCTTTTCCCGCAGCCCATCGCCACGGTCATCTGCCTGCATTCTGGGTTGAATCTTTGCCATTCGCGGACTCCTGAATCCTGTCTGTGTGTCTGGACCGGCTTAGAACTTAAGGCCGCCGGCACGCGCCGCTTCGGCAAGCGCTTTGATCCGGCCGTGATAGCGGTACCCCGAGCGGTCAAACGCAACCGCTTCGATGCCCGCCGCCTTGGCCTTTTCCGCGATCCTGCGCCCAACGAACTCGGCGGCTTGCCGGTTTCCGCCGTTCTTCAATTCACCGCGGACGTCCTTCTCGAGAGACGAGGCGCTCGCAAGCACTTTCTCTCCGTTCGCCGTCATGAGCTGTGCGTAGATATGCAGGTTGCTGCGCGTAACCGTAAGACGCACCGAGCCGACTTCCCTGATACGGAGTCTCGTCTGGCGCGCCCTGCGCAAGCGCGCTGGATTCTTGTCTATCATCGATCAGCCTCTTATTTCTTCTTCGTCTCTTTCAGGACAACGCTTTCTTCCGCGTACCGAACACCCTTGCCCTTGTAAGGCTCGGGCGGACGGTAGGCGCGAACTTCGGCGGCGACCTGGCCGACAAGCTGCTTGTCGATCCCGGAAATCAGAATTTCGGTCTGCGTCGGTGTAGCAACCTTGACGCCTTTTGGCATCTCGTGAACGACGGGGTGTGAAAAACCGAGCGTGAGATTCAGCTTGTCGCCCGCAGCTTGCGCACGGTATCCGACGCCCACAAGAGTCAGCTTGCGCTCGAACCCCTTGGTGACACCCGTGACCATGTTCGCCACGAGCGCCCGCATGGTTCCCGACATCGCGTTCGCGTGACGGGAATTCCCCAGCGCCTTGCACATCAGGTTCTCACCGTCGCGCTCAAGACCCACGTTTGGGTCGCTCGCCCGTGCTATCGCTCCAAGAGGACCCTTAACCGATATCTGTCCTCCGGCGACATTCACTTCCACTCCCTTCGGCAAGGGAATCGGATTCTTCGCAATTCTTGACATGGATGACTCTCCCGGATTCTCGTCAGGCGACTATGCAGAGCACTTCGCCACCGACGCCGGAGGCACGCGCCTTACGGTCCGTCATGACTCCGCGTGAGGTCGACACAATTGCGATACCCAGGCCGTTCATCACCTTGGGAAGATCATCGCGCCCCTTATAGACGCGAAGACCGGGCTTTGATATGCGCTCGATCCGCTCGATCACCGGGCTGCCGGCATAGTACTTCAGGCCTATCGCCATCTCTGGCTTGCCCTCGTTCGCACGAATCGAGAATTCATCGATGTACCCCTCGTCCTTAAGCACCTGGGCGATCGAAGCCTTCAGCTTCGAGGCGGGCATTACAACTTCGGTATGTCCGACCATCTGCGCATTTCTAATACGCGTCAGCATGTCGGAGATAGGATCGCTCATACTCATTCCATACTCCTTACCAGCTCGCCTTCACGACGCCCGGAACCTCGCCGCGCATAGCGAGATCGCGCAGCTTTCCACGTCCGAGTCCGAATTTCCGGTAAACGCCACGCGGGCGCCCCGTCATTGCGCACCGGTTACGCAGTCGCGATGGACTTGCGTTGCGCGGAAGCTTCTGCAGCTTTTCGCGCGCAGCGTCGCGCTCCTCGTCCGATGCGCTTACGCTACGCGTGGTATCGAGCAGCGCCTGCCGCTTCGCCTTGAACTTAGCGACGACTCCGCGGCGCTTCTTCTCGCGATTGATGACTGAAAGTTTCGCCATGTCTGCCTCTGATCCTAGGTGCGGAACGGGAAACGGAACGCCGCCAGCAGCGCACGCGCTTCCTCGTCCGATTTGGCCGTGGTCGTAATGCTGATGTTCAGTCCCCGGATTGCATCAACCTTGTCGTAATCGATTTCCGGGAAAATGATCTGTTCCTTGACACCGAGGCTGTAGTTGCCACGACCATCAAAGGCCCTGGACGAGATGCCGCGAAAATCGCGGATCCTCGGGATCGCGATATGCACCAGCCTGTCCAGAAATTCGTACATCCGCGCGCCGCGCAGCGTAACCATGCAACCGATCGGATAGCCCGCACGCAGCTTAAACGCTGCAATCGACTTCCGTGCTTTCGTAAGAACCGGCTTCTGGCCGGAGATTTTCAGCATGTCGCCAACTGCGTTCTCAAGCAACTTCTTGTCCGAAGTCGCCTCACCCACGCCCATATTGAGAGTGATTTTCTGAATGCGCGGCACCTGCATAATGGACTTGTAGCCAAATTTCTTCATCAGGCTAGGGACGATCTCTTCACGGTACACCCCCTGCAGCCTGGCGGGTGGAGCCGGAAGCTCATTGCCGTCACTAAGGACTGGCGCGGCGGCCTGCTCGCCATCCTTGCCGCGCCCCGACTGGCGCGCGCTTTTCCCGGAAGAAGCCTTGTCGGCCTTCTTCTTGTCCTGCTTCTCCTTCGGAGGTGCTTGCTTCGCCATCTCTATCCCTTATACGTCCAGCTGTTCGCCATTCGACTTGAACACCCGCACCTTGCGGCCGCCGTCAAGTTCCTTGACACGGACACGGTCGGCCTTCTGCGCCGCAGGATTGAACAACGCCACATTTGATACGTGGACCGGCATGTCACGCTCCACGATCCCGCCGGCTTCGCCCTTCATCGGGTTCGGCCGTTGATGCTTCTTCACGCGATTGACACCTTCAACCACCACCCGATTTGCATCCACGCGGCGCGCGACCGTGCCTCTGCGCCCCTTGTCGCGACCGGAGATGACGATGACCTCGTCGCCCTTCTTGATCTTTCTCATGACAGCCCGTTCCTCGATAAACCATTCAGCCCGGCCGACGGCAAAACCGCCCAGCCGAAGTCGGCAACCCTACCTAGAGAACCTCCGGTGCGAGCGATACGATCTTCATGAATCGCTCCGTACGCAGTTCCCTCGTGACCGGCCCGAATATGCGCGTTCCGATAGGCTCAAACTTGGCCGAGAGCAGGACCGCCGCATTCGAGTCGAACCGGATCAGCGACCCATCAGCTCGCCGGACACCCTTGGCTGTGCGGACCACCACGGCGTGATAGACCTCGCCCTTCTTGACTCGCCCACGAGGCGCCACGTCCTTGATGCTCACCTTTATCACGTCACCTATGCTCGCATAGCGACGATGGGATCCGCCAAGGACCTTGATACACATGACGGCACGCGCGCCGGTGTTGTCGGCCACGTCCAATATGGACTGCATCTGGATCATTGCTTATTCTCCATCCAACTTGTTCCGCCCCGCATTGAGGCTGGGCGGCTAGTCTTGGATCCCGTTCGGGTTTTGCGATCCACCGCCATCGGCAGTGGAAAGTCGATAAGTATAGTCTGATAACGTTAGGCTAGCAAGTGCGACCGGCAAAGCCCCCCACTCAGACGGCGCTGGATTTCTCGATCAATCGGGAAACCTTCCACGACTTGGTCTTGGACACAGGGCGCGTCTCGACGATCTCCACGACATCGCCCTCGTGAAAGTCACCGCTTTCGACATGCGCGTGGAATTTCTGCGAGCGTGTTATGAATTTTCCGATCACAGGGTGCTTCACCCGTCTTTCTACGAGGACAGTTACCGTCTTCTGCATCTTGTCGCTAACGACGCGCCCGATCAGGGAACGCCGGGTCTTTGCCACTTGGGGCTGTGCTGCCTGCTGGTTCATTTCGCCGCCTTCTCTTTCTCTCTGAGCACGGTCCTGACGCGCGCGATGTCGCGGCGCACCTTGCGAAGTTGACTGGTATTGGTCAGCTGTTGGGTGGCCAACTGCATCCGCAGACCGAATCGAGCCTTCAGCAGGTCAGCGAGTTCCTTTTGTAGGTCATCGCCATTTTTGGAACGAAGTTCGCTTGCGTTCATTTTTTTGCTATCCCAACATGCGCTGGACAAACGACGTCTTGAGCGGAAGCTTCGCAGCTGCGAGCCTGAATGCCTCACGCGCGAGGACTTCGGTGACGCCGTCCATTTCGTATAGAACCTTGCCTGGCTGAATTTCGCACACGAAATACTCCGGATTGCCCTTTCCGTTACCCATGCGAACTTCCGCTGGCTTGGACGAGACCGGCTTATCCGGAAATATGCGGATCCAGATGCGCCCGCCGCGCTTGATGTGGCGGGACATCGCCCGGCGTGCAGCTTCGATCTGACGCGCCGTAAGGCGGCCGCGCCCTATGGCCTTCAGCCCGAATTCACCGAAAGAAACCTTGTTTCCCCGCGTGGCGATTCCAGTGTTCCGGCCCTTCTGCTGCTTCCGGTACTTGGTACGTGATGGTTGAAGCATTTCTCAGCGTCCTCTTCTCATTCCTTGCCGTCCGCGCCCGCGTCGCCTGCTGGCGCTTCGGCGTCGTCTTTGGCAATTTTCCGTGTGCGCTTAACGGTCGTCTTGGGAGCAGCGTCGTCCGAGGCAGTAGCCTTTTTGACAGGCGTACGCCGAGTCGGCTTCTTATCGGCGTCAGCGGCCGATGTGCGCTCCTTGGCGGGCGCACGCTTGACGCCAGCCTTTGGCGCAGGCTTCTTCGCGCGCTTGGGCGCCGCCGGCTCATCCGTCGCTGCAGGACCTGCGGAAGGCGTGGCCCCGGCTTGCACTTCGGCTTTGGGGGCGATCTCACCCTTGTAAACCCAAACCTTGATTCCGATCACGCCATACGTCGTGTGCGCTTCTCCAAAGCCGTAATCGATGTCCGCACGCAAGGTGTGCAGGGGTACGCGACCCTCCCGGTACCACTCCGTCCTGGCGATTTCGGCACCGTTCAGCCGCCCTGCGCTCATGATCTTGATGCCCTGCGCGCCGAGGCGCATCGCATTTTGCATTGCACGCTTCATCGCGCGTCGGAACATGATTCGCTTCTCAAGCTGCTGCGCGATGGAATCCGCGATCAGCTGAGCGTCGATCTCCGGTTTTCGAATTTCCTCGATGTTGACATGCACATGCTGCACTCCCATGATGCGGCGCAGTTCTGCCTTCAGGGATTCGATTTCCTCGCCCTTCTTCCCGATCACGACTCCCGGGCGCGCTGAAAAAATCGTTATGCGCGCGTCCTTGGCGGGTCGCTCAATCAGCACGCGTCCTACCGAAGCGTGCGCAAGCTTGCCCTTCAGATACGCGCGAACCTTGATGTCCTCGGCCAGCATTGGGGCGAAGGCACGCTTATTTGCGTACCAGCGGGAACTCCAGTTACGCGTGACCGCGAGCCTGAAGCCAATCGGATTGATTTTCTGTCCCATAAATGACCCTCAGTCCCCGACCGTGATGTAGACGTGGCACGTCTGTTTGAGTATGCGATTGCCGCGCCCCTTGGCCCGGGCATGGAAGCGGCGCAGGAACATTCCGCGCTCCACCAGTACCTGTTTGACCTTCAGCGTATCAATGTCCGCGCCATCGTTGTGCTCCGCATTTGCAATTGCCGACTCGAGCGCCTTCTTCATGATCCCGGCAGCCTTCTTCGGGCTGAACGCGAGAATGTTGAGCGCCTTGTCGACAGGCTTGCCGCGAATCATGTCCGCGACAAGGCGACCTTTCTGTGCGGAGAGGTGGACCCCTCTTACTACAGCTCGTGTTTCCATGACCGCTTACCCTTACTTGCCCGGCGCACGCGAGGGCGCCGTTTTCTTGTCCGCCGAGTGCCCCTTGAACTGCCGGGTTAGGGCGAATTCGCCGAGTTTGTGACCCACCATGTTCTCAGTCACGTAGACAGGAATGTGCGCCTTGCCGTTATGCACCGCGAACGTTAGACCGATGAACTCGGGCATCACCGTCGAGCGGCGCGACCAGGTCTTAATCGGACGCTTGTCGCTCGCCCCGCGAGCAGTAACGATCTTTTTCATCAAATGGAGGTCTACGAACGGACCCTTCTTTACTGATCTAGCCATGATTTAGCCTTCCCGACTTATGCGCGGCGGCGATCGCGAACGATCATGTTCTGCGTCCGCTTGTTGCTACGGGTCTTGTAACCCTTGGCCTGCACGCCCCACGGTGAGACCGGTGGTCGTCCAGATGATGTCCGTCCCTCGCCACCACCATGCGGGTGATCGATGGGGTTCATCGCGACACCCCGGACGGTCGGGCGAATCCCGCGCCAGCGCTTGCGACCCGCTTTGCCGATGGACTCGAGATTGTGCTCCTCATTGCCGACTTCCCCAATCGTGGCCCGGCATTCCACATGCACCTTGCGAATTTCGCCAGACCGAAGTCGGAGCTGAGCGTAGGACCCTTCGCGCGCCAGCAACTGCGCCGAGGCACCCGCCGAGCGTGCAAGTTGCGCGCCCTTGCCGGGCATCATCTCGATGCAGTGCACGGTCGTTCCGACAGGTATGCTACGAAGCGGTAGCGTGTTGCCCGGCTTGATTGGCGCCTCAACCCCGGACATCAGTTGCGTCCCGGCCGTAAGGCCGCGAGCAGAGATGATGTACCTGCGCTCACCGTCGGCATAAAGTAACAGCGCAAGGTGCGCGCTACGGTTCGGATCGTACTCGAGACGCTCCACCTTCGCAGGAACTCCATCCTTGTCCCGGCGAAAGTCGATTTCACGGTAGTGGTGCTTGTGCCCTCCGCCCTGATGACGCACGGTGATGCGCCCCAGATTATTTCGGCCGCTACCGCGGATCTTCTTGGAGACCAAGGGCTGGAAGGGACCCCCCTTGTGCAGATGCGGACTGACAACTTTGACGAGTGCTCGCCGCCCTGGTGAGGTAGGTTTAACTTTTACGAGAGGCATTTTTCTAGCCTTTTCTCACGTTGCTGCCCGTCACAACAGGCACTTTGCGGAAATTCACGGTGTATAGGATCACGGACACGCTCACTCGGCCGAGGCAAAGTTGATTTCCTGACCCGGAGCGAGGCAGACATACGCCTTTTTCCAGTTCCGGCGACGCCCGGAGAACTTTCCCATCCGCTTTTCCTTGCCCTTCACGTTGGTGACCGTCACGGATTCGACCTTGGTCTTGAACAGAAGTTCCACGGCAGCCTTGATCTCGGGCTTGGTTGCCCGGCTGGATACCCGGAACGCATATTGCCTGTTCTTGTCGGCAAGCATCGTGCTTTTCTCTGAAATGACAGGAGAAAGTACGACGTCCATGAGGCGCTCGGCCGGATAAACAACGGCTGCGTTCATTTGAACATCTCCTCGAGCTGCGACATCGCCTTGCGGGTAAGCAGCACATTCGGGTGGCGAACAAGAGCGACCGGGTTGGTGTGGTTCACAGTAAGGATCTCCACATTCACCAGATTCCGCGCCGATAGCACGAGGTTCTCGTCCAGATCATCGGTAATGACAAGCAGACCGTCGAAACCCATAGCCTTGACCTTCTGCGCGAGCAGTTTGGTCTTCGGCGCCTCGACCTTGAACTCCTCAACCACCCGGATTCTGTCCTCGCGCGCAAGCTGCGAGAGGATAGAAGCCATGCCGGCCCGATACATCTTCTTGTTGACCTTCTGCGTAAAGTTCTCGTCAGGACTCGAAGCGAATATCTTGCCGCCACCGCGCCACAGAGGGCTGGATGCCATACCCGCACGCGCACGGCCGGTACCCTTTTGCCGCCAGGGCTTGCGAGTGGACTTCGAAATCTCGCTACGCTCTTTCTGCTTGCGGGTACCCGCACGAGCATTCGCCTGATAGGCGACTACCAACTGGTGGACTAGGCCCTCGTTGAAATCGCGGCCAAACAATGCGTCGGAAGCCGCGACCGGTGAGGAGGCGCCCTTTTCATCAATCAGTTTCAGTTCCATCGTCGCCCCCTCAGCCCTTCACCGCAGGACGCACGATGACATCGCGGCCGCTTGAACCGGGAACCGAGCCTTTGATCAGCAGAAGCTGCCGCACGGTGTCAACGCGGACGACTTCCAGATTCTGGGTGGTGCGTCGCACATTCCCGAGATGACCGGACATTCGCTTGCCGGGGAACACGCGGCCGGGATCCTGGTTCTGACCAGTCGAGCCCGGGCGGTTCGTTGAAATTGAGTTGCCGTGAGTCGCGCGCTGCGACGAAAAGTGATGCCGCTTGATCACCCCGGCAAAACCTTTGCCGATCGTGATTCCGCTGACGTCAACCTTCTGGCCGACCTTGAAAAGCTCCACGCCAAGCTTGCCGCCAGGTTTGAGGTCCTTGACCTCGTCCGCGGTAACACGGAATTCCCTGAGCGTATGGCCAGCTTCTACGCCAGCCCTGGCGAGGTGCCCCGCAAGGGACTTGTTGACGCGGCTTGCGCGTCGTTTTCCGAACGCTACCTGTACGGCTACGTAGCCGTCCTTTTCTGGCGAGCGGATCTGGGTGATGCGATTGTCGGACACGTCAAGCACAGTCACGGGCAGCGTATCGCCGTCATCCGTGAAGATGCGAGTCATGCCGACCTTGCGGCCGACTAGTCCAATGCTCATGTTCACTCTCTGTGTTTTTTGAAACCCGGAACCTCCGGGCCCCGACTGCAATTGGCCGGGACAACAATCCGACCAATTGCCCCTGGCCGGCGCTTAGATCCCGTGACATTTCCTGCCATCGCGATCACGCGGCGAAAATCTTCCTCGCCGCCTATGCTTCTATCTCAACTGCCCTACAACTCCCAAAACGGCTTTTACTGAACCTTGATCTCCACATCCACTCCCGCCGGAAGGTCGAGCTTCATCAGCGCGTCCACGGTCTTGTCGGTCGGATCGATGATATCCATCAGCCGGAGGTGAGTGCGAATTTCCAATTGCTCGCGGGACGTCTTGTTGACATGAGGCGAGCGAAGAAGGTCGAAGCGCTGCTTGCGCGTGGGCAGAGGAACCGGCCCCCTTACAACCGCACCGGTTCGTTTCGCCGTATCGACGATCTCAAGCGCCGACTGATCAATCAGTCTGTAGTCGAATGCCTTGAGTCTGATGCGAATTCTTTGACTTTCCATGCTTGGCGACCCGGAGGGCCGCGCTCCTTTCTTGACCTGCGGAGTATCGATTGATTATTCGAAGATTTTGGCGACGACGCCGGCACCGACGGTCTTGCCACCCTCACGAATCGCAAAGCGCAAGCCCTGCTCCATCGCAATCGGCGCAATCAACGTCACTACCATCTTGATGTTATC
>CAILKO010000041.1 GCA_903834835.1 uncultured Pseudomonadota bacterium
GACGCGCTGCGCGAGAACAATTTCGGCCTGATCGACATCGACTGGAGCAAGCGCGAGCTGAACCTGCAGGCCTGCGATGTGACGGGCGAAGTACGGATCAGCCGGCGCGTGCCGCTGGATACGCTGAGGGTTGGCTAGCTGTTGCGGGCAGACATCCTCCCGCCTTGCAGGCGGATGTCGGGGCATGGCTGGCCAAGCGCCCGAAGCTGGCGCAGACTCACGGCGGAGACGGCCATCGAGGCCGCCGGACGACAGGGACGGAAATGACGATGTTCACGAAGGCTGTACTGGCTGGCGCGGCGGCTCTGGCGCTGGCGTCCTGCCAGGCAACAGCTCCGCCGATGGCGGATGCGCAGGCGACCCCGGCAATCGCCGCGCCCGCACACGATATTGCTCCTGCCCCGCAGCAGGTCGCTGGCACAGCCGCCCACCCCGGCGAGTCCGTCTACAAGACCTATTGCGCAGCGTGCCACGACCAGCCCGAGGCGACGCGCTCGCCAGCGAAAGACACGCTGAAGCAGATGAGCCTGCTGCTCATCAACTTCGCGCTGACCGAGGGCAAGATGAAAGCGCAAGGAGCTGTGCTATCCGCCGAACAGCGGGCGCAGGTGGTCAACTACCTGATCGGCGCCAAGCAACCGGCGAGCAGCTGGACCAGCGCGATGATGTGCGATGCGGCCCGCATGCCGGTGGATCTCACGGGCGGGCCGACCATCACCAATTTCGGCTACGACATGCACAACACACGCTCGCTCACGGCGGCGCAGGCAGGGCTCACCAAGGCGCAGCTTTCGAAGCAGCCGGAGCTGGCCTGGGCGGTTGGCTTCCCGGATGCGACAGGGATGCGCGCGCAAGGCGCGGTTGTCGGCAAGAACATCTTTGTGCCGGTGGCGGATGCGGGCGCGATGTACGCCTTTGACATTTCAGCGCCGGACAAGCCTTGCCTGCAATGGGTCTACAACACGCCGGGCGGCGCGCCGCTGCGCACAAGCTCGGCCTTCGGCGTCGTCGACGGGGTGCCGCTGCTGGTCTTCTCAGGCCAGGATACAACCGTACATGCGGTTGACGCGCGCACCGGCAAGGCGGTGTGGACGAAGCAGGTAGGCGCGTACTCCTACTCGACCACGACAGGCACGCCGAGCGTTCTGAAGGACCGCGTGATCGTGCCCGTGGCGCAATTCGAGATCGTTTTCGCGGGCGACAACAAAGTCCCCTGCTGCACCAATCATGGCTATGTCCTGTCGCTCGATCCGAAGACCGGCGCGCAACAATGGCGCTATGACACCATGCCGGATGCAACGCATGTGCGCGACCGCGGCGATGGCAAGTCGCTGACGGGTCCGTCGGGGGCGCCGATCTGGAATTCACCGTCGATCGACGAGAAGCGCAACCTCATCTACTTCGCGACCGGCGAGAGCAACTCCCCTCCCGCCCACAAGAACACCAACGCGGTGATCGCGGTGGACCTCAAGACCGGCAAGGAGAAGTGGAGCTTCCACGCCACGCCGAACGACATCTACAATATCGGCTGCGACCTGAA
>CAILKO010000042.1 GCA_903834835.1 uncultured Pseudomonadota bacterium
CAGCACCCTGGCGAGCCCTTGCGCGCTGGACAGGCCGGCAAGTGTGGCCTCGATGCCGACGAGGGCATCGGCGACGGACATGATCTCGTCGCGGCTGAGGTCTTCGCCCTGATGAGCAATGCGGTCGAGTTGTGCCTCGAGCGCGGTCGCGGTTCCCGCGAGTCCGCCATCGCGAAGCGTGCCGCAGACCCGCCGCAGCGTGTCTCGGATGGATGCTGCCGCAGCGGCACCAAGTGAGCCCTCGGCCGCAGCCTGCTCGAGTTCCGCCTTCACGGCATGCACATCCGTGCGCAAGGCACGCGCCATCGAATCGACGGAGGCCACAGAGGTGCCCATGAGCAGGCGCCGCTCTTCTGCGAGCTCCCGGTCTCCGGGGAGCGAGCGCTCGATCCCGAAAGCCTGACAAACGACTCGCGCCTTCGCACAGCCACGCCCTTTGGCTAGCAGTAGAAGGATCCCCCAACGCTCAGCTTCATCTATCCGCGCTTCCCTGCCGGGGGCTCGGAACTGCCGGTCGGCGCGCCCGAGCAGGCGCAGGCGCGCAGGCGTGAGCGCAAGATCGCCTCCCGCGAAAACCTCGAGCAGCGCATCAAGGAGCCACCACGTATCGGCCTGGGACCCGCCACCGCAGAGACGCAACATCCGCGAGGCCGCGCGCTGGACGAGATGGTGGTTAACCGGATCGCCCCGGCCCCGGATCAGACCCAGAAGCCCCACCTGATACATGTGGCGAAGCCGCCGGACAACGATCTGATCGGGCGCCGGGCGCGGATCGCCCGGTGCGTGGGCATCCTGATCGGTGAGTCCGCCGGCGAAATGCCACTCGGGGAGCGGCTGCCGGCCGTGCAAGGTGCGCAGCGCGTTGATCTCGTCGACGAGCAAGTCGGGTACCGCGTGCCTGCGTCCGGCCAGATAGTCGAGGTAGCGTGACAGCACGAAAAACACATGCACCGCCGCCTGCGCCGCACGGGAACCGGCCTCCGGAGGGGTTGTGAGCAGATCGAGGAGTTCGCGCGCAAGACAGGCAGCATCGCCGAGTTCGATCAGGCGGAGCACACCGTCAACCTGCGCGAGCAACGCCCTGCAGGCGTCAAGCCCATGTTCTGCGCCCGGTTGCATCGCAAGATCGAATTCGCCTTGCGCCTGTTTGATGAGAACGGCAAGTTCCGGGCGCACCAGATTCAGGGAGCCGGGGTTCAGAATCACTCGTGACGACACGCCAATGCACTCCTCGTGTCATGTGCGCCGCGGCCTGGGCGACGCTTTTGCCCGACGGATTTCAGAGTATAGCCCCCGAAGCGCCGCCCTCGATTTCCTCTGGCCAGAGGCAAGAGCCGCCCTTGCCGATCCGCGCAAGCCGCTCCCGGTGCGCCTCCCGCTCCGCCGCTGTTGCACGCAGGACGACAAGCGCTGGCCGGTCGGCGCGGACAGGGCGTATCTCCAGCTCGCCATTTCCCGAAGACTGCATCGCATCGCCCTGCCCGTCCAGCGCGAGAGCCGTTTGTCCGCCGGTCATGCGAAGGTAGACGTCCGCAAGGATCTCGGCGTCAAGCAAGGCGCCGTGCAGTTCGCGTTGGGAGTTGTCCACGCCATAGCGACGGCACAGATCGTCGAGCCGGTTCTTTTGCCCCGGGTGCCGCGAGCGCGCCATCGCCAGGGTGTCGATGACGGCGCAGATCTCGCTGATGCGACGTGTCCCGC
>CAILKO010000043.1 GCA_903834835.1 uncultured Pseudomonadota bacterium
AGCGCTGGCGACGGGTCAGGCGGACGCGAGCGATGGGGATGCGAGCAGTGGAGCGATCCGAGTGAGCTCGGTGATCGCTGGAGTGGATCTGAGTGGTGCGCTGACCACGGGCAATGCGACGAGCACAGATGTTGCAGGGTCTCAAGCGGTTTCGTCGGGAAGTATCACGATCAGTGCGGGCCAGTCGGTCGATGCATCCGGTGCAATCGCTACAGGATCTGCGGATCTCGGCGGTACGGATGCGGCGGGCGTGGATGTGGTCAGGACAGGGTCGATATCAATTGTTTCGGGCACGGCGGGGGGTAGTGGAGGGATCGGGATTTCGAGCGGGTCGGGTTTGGCGATCGGTGCTGCGACGCGCACCGGGGCGTCGGGTGTCGACACGGCTCAGGCAGGGTCCATACACCTTACGGCCAGAGACGAAATCAATAACGGGACGATCGGCGGCGCTGTGGTGGTGACGATCCCGACTCCGTCCGCAGGGACCGTAAGCGAAGGGTCTCTTTTCCTGACAACGACGCAGGCAACAGGAAATGTCTTCGTTACCTCCGCGCAGACGCTGAATCTCAACGCCTCATCAGTTGCTGGAAACCTGGATCTGCGCCTGACCGGGGACAGCGACCTGCGCGTAGTGGGAACGGTCGCCACGGTTACCAATGCCGGGAACATCACGTTGCGGACAGCGAACGGTTCGATCAGCGTATCGGAGACGGTGCGGGCGAATGGAACGGGGTCCATCGATCTGAGAGCGCTAGGTGCGGCCTCCGATATCGCAATATTGAACAATGCTTCCGGTGCGGTTGTGGAGTCCGGGAGCGGAGCTCTGCAACTGATCGCTGGACGGAGTGTGACCACCGATTCCGCGAGTGGTACCTCGACCGAACTTCGGACTGCGGGAACTGTGCTTATCGATGTCGCAGAGGCGGTTGGAAGCAGCGCGAACCCGATAGAGACCGAGGTCGGTACCCTGGCCGCCTGGTCACTGGGCAATTCGAATGTCAGTGGCATCTACGTCCGGGAAGCCGTTGCGGGAGGCAACCTGACGCTGGACGCAGTCAGCGGTCTCGATGGTGCGACGGGTCGATCCGGAGCACGGACGCTTGGCAATGCGAGCCCCGTCAACATTCTGGTCGCAGGGGGCAATCTCACTGTTTCGGCGAACGGATCTGTCGCTTCGGATGGTGTGGTTGTCCTGAACGCGTCTGCGTCGCTGAATCTCGTCGGAAACATCACGACGGCGAATGGTCAGATTGATCTTGTCGCGGGAGTCGCCGGGTCCCTGGTTCACTCGGCGGGAACCATCAGCAATTCGAACGGAAACGCGGCGATCAATCTGACAGCAAATTCGATGAACCTTGCCGCGTCAATCGTGGCAGGTACAGGGAACGTCGCAGTCTCAAGCTTTACGCCAGGCGGCGCCATCAATCTTGGCTCCGAGGCTGGCGGACTGTCCCTGCAGCAATCGGAAGTCAACACGATCGTTTCGGCGGGTCAGGTGACCTTCGGAAACGCTACTCACACGGGCCCGATATCGGTCACGGGAAATCTGACGGTCGCACCGGCGAATCTCACCGCTGTGAATATCGTGAATGGTGGGACCGCATCCGCAAATTCAGTATTCGTGAATGCGACGCTCGCGTCGGCGAAGCCGATTTCGGTCAGCACAGACGAAGGGACCATCAAGTTCAACTCCGCCGGGCGGATCCATGCGACCGGTTCGGGGGCAGACAGCACTGTCAACCTTGTCGCCGGAAACGGAAGCATCGACGGGAATCCGACGAACGTTGTGGACTACATCGCCGGAACTCCGTTTGCCAATGTTGTCGCGAACCGTCTCAATGCAACGGGTGCTGCGGGTGTTGGAATGCCGAACGCATTGATCACGCAGATCACGGACCTTCAGGCCACATCGACGAACGCGGACATCAATATCTACAACGTCGGTTCGGTGAACATCGCAGGAACCGGAATCGACTCGGGTATCGGTGCGCTGGGTGGAAATCTGACCCTCGTGGCTACGGATGCCATTACACAAACCGCACCGATCAAGACGAACGCCCTGGCGGTTGTCACGCTGAACAGTCCGGGCGCGAACATTACCCTGACCGATACATCCAACGACGCACAGGGTTACAGCCTCTATGCCTGTCTCGACTTGCCCGGTGGTTGCCCGACAGGAACACCTGTGCTGTCTACCAACGGGACGCCGTTCGGGAATGGCACGAATTCCGCCTACGGGGCCGGTGCGATCGCCTACCAGGACGCGAACGGCGCGAATCTGACGGGTATCGGAACGGTGAGCACGTTCTCAACTTTCGTTGCCGGCGATACGACGATCACCGCGAGCAACATCACCGCGAGCAGTCTGACGCTCGGTGCGGGCGGAAACATTACCATTGCCCTGACCCAGAACATGACAAGCCTGAATGCTCAGGGGGAAGGAACGTTCACGCTCATCGCCGGCGGCAACATCTATCTTCTGAAGTCGACGTCGACCACACCGGGCGCGGGATTCAAGGGCAGCATCGGAACGGTACTGCTGCCGTTCACGAGTAATTTCACGATGCAGGCGGGTGGTGCGATCGATCTCGAGAACAATGTGATTCTGGGTGCCAATCGCACCCTTACGCTTGCCGCCAACGACACGTTTACGTTCACCAATGGAACGCCGGTCACGGGGCAGAGCAGTGGTGGCATCAGGCTGCACGGGAACTATATCGTTCACTCGGACGGTAACGTGAGCACCAGCGGGGTCGATCTCTACGTGCTCGGTGGCAATACGAGCGGTGTGAATCAGTCCCTCAACGGTCAGGAGTTCTCCGCCAACGGCACGATGAGCATCATGAATTCGGGTGTCATATTCGTCGCCGCGGGTACTTCGGATGCTGGATCTTCTGCGGGTGCTCGTATCCGTGCGAATACGGTATTGATCGGCACGGACGGCGGGTCCTCGAATGCGAAGCGGATCGTCATTCTCGGCGGAACGAACTCGCTGGGCTATGCCACCAACGACAAGCTGGACACGAATGCGGACGTGCTTCAGGCAAACGGTCTGATCGAAGCCTTCCAGAATTCGGATAAGGAAGGTGGCGAGATGTTCATCTACCTGAGTTCAGATCCGCTTGCGCCGAACCTCGGCGGGCTTTCTCCGGAACTGTATGCGCTTGCGGGGCCGACGAGTGTTCAGATCGTCGGCGGAACCGCGACGGCGACCTCGAGCTCCGGTCCGACGCTCTATGTGACTTCCATTGCGGGCATCCGTGCTGAGTCGCTCGTGCTGGTAGCGAACGGCAGCGTCGTGATCGTCGGTGGGAACTCGACCTTGAACTCGACATCCACTTCCGGGGCACTGTCTGTCTCCACGGCACTCATCAATGCCAAGGACGAGAAGCGTATTGTTACGCTGAATGGCGGATCGATCATTCTTCAGGGCGGAACGGCTACGTGGATCGCTGGCGGAAAGCCGAATGTGCAGGCGAATGCGCAGATTGACCCGAGCAACCTCGAACTGGATATCGACGGGAGTCTGGTTCTGCTTGGCGGGATTGCCAACACGCCGGGCGCATTGGCCAATGCGCGTGTTTCCGCAGGTAATCTCATCGACATCAAGATTCACGGCAGCACAGGCTTCGATTACAACTACACAAATCCGCTCCTTGGGCAGATGAGCATTCCAGGAGGTCTGGTTCTCGTCGGCGGAAGCGGAAGCGGGATATTCGACAGTGAGAACGTTGCGTTGAACGGAAATGCGCCGCCTGTCACGGTGACCTTTACCGGGGGCGGACAGTACAACCGAATCTTCGATGCCGGGAGGGGCCTGGGAGTTATCCAGACAGGGGTGGACACGTTTGACGAGTCCTTGCTCAACTACATCATTTTCGCGGCGAACGAGGAAACCAAGGCTGCGCGAATCAGGCTGGGTCTGGGCTCGGGCTCAGATCTTGGAGCACCCGCCTGCCAGTAGATCTCCGGGTTTCCGGTACGAGGCATTCCTCGGGCGCGGCTTCTCGGGAACGCATCTGCTAAGATGGTCGAAACCATTTTTGGGGAGTGGAATGCAGTCCGTTGCAGCAACGGTCTCCACCATGGTGTTGAAGGCGGTGCCGCTGTTCTCTGGCTGCCAAGACGAGCAGCTGCGGGTGCTTGCGGCCATGGTAACCCGGCGTAGTGTGCCGCGAGGGACGCTGGTCCTGAACGCGGGTGACCAGACGGATTCGCTCTACATCGTCCTTTCAGGCAGGCTCAAGGTCTTGATGAGTGATTCTGATGGCAAGGAAGTGATCCTGAGCATCCTGGGACCCGGGGAGTTCTTCGGCGAAATGGGGCTCATCGACGATAGTCCAAGATCAGCGAGTGTTCTGGCCATCGAGCCTTGTGAGCTGCTATCCATCTCCAAGCGAGACTTCAAGAGCTGCCTCGCGCAAAATTTCGAAATGGCAATGGCGGTGATGAAGGGGTTGGTGCGCCGTTTGCGAGAAGCCGATAGAAAAATCGGGAGCCTCGCCTTGCTGGATGTTTACGGTCGTGTGGCGCGGCTGTTGTTGGACATGTCTGAGAGTGTCGACGGTCAGAAGGTCGTTACAAAGCGGCTTCCAAAGCAGGACATCGCGAAAATGATCGGTGCTTCGCGCGAGATGGTCAGCCGGGTGATGAAGGATCTTCAGATGGGGGGCTACATCGAAATGCGGGGATCGAACATACTGCTCAAGGATACGATTCTGCTTGCGGGAGAGTAACTGTTCCCAAGGCTTCGATTGCCGTCTGGAATTTCGCAGATTCTGTGACGAAAGTCCTGCGTAGTTCGTCGGCCTGAGCCTAGCATGAATGCCGTGTAGTC
Source organism: uncultured Pseudomonadota bacterium (assembly GCA_903834835.1). Taxonomy (GTDB): domain Bacteria; phylum Pseudomonadota; class Gammaproteobacteria; order Burkholderiales; family SG8-39; genus CAILKO01. The sequence continues at coordinate 4,838 of CAILKO010000043.1, forward strand.
GAAAAAGGGAGTACAAAAATGAAACCAGCGATCCGTGCCACTTTCGTGCCGTTTGCAATGGTCCTGCTGTTCTCGGGCTCGGCCGTGTTGGCAAACACCGGAACAGTGACTCAACTCTCAGGAACACTGTCCGTTCGCAAAGCCGACGGGTCTGTTCGGATTCTGTCCCAAAAGTCGACGATTCAGTCGGGCGACACGCTGAATACGGAGCGTGACAGTTACGCTCAGATCAAGTTCAGTGATGGGGCACAAATCACGCTGAAGCCCAATTCAGCCGTGAAGCTCGATAATTTCAAGTTTCAGGAAGACAAGCCGGCCGAGGATTCATTTCTGTACAGTCTGGTCAAAGGCGGACTCCGGGCCGTGACAGGCGTGGTCGGGAAGCGTAGCCGAGATTCGTACAGTCTGGGTACGGCGACCGCTACCATCGGTATCCGCGGGACAACGCTTTCAGCGGATGACTGCGTTAACTCACGGGACAACGAGTGCTCCCGCTTGAACCCGGGCGTGTACGTCGGAGTTTCCGATGGTGAGGTCATCGTACGGAACAATGACGGAGAGCTCGGTCTTGCGGCGGGCCAGTTCGGTCTGATCGCACCGAATCAGCGTCCGCTGTTCCTGTCGACCGATCCTGGTCTGCAATTCACCCCTCCTGCGACGTTCATACAGGCGGTGATGACGGGGAGTGTAGTCAATAGTGGACGCAGCCTGGAGTGCGTCGTCTCCCGCTGAGTCCACCCACCTCCCGCGAGTCCCGCTAGGGCAGAGCCCGAGCGGGACTCGTCGTTTCAGCAGTAAGTCTCGCGTGGACCGTGGGGTACAATTCCTCACCTTTCCGGTCACCGATGGCAGCAGCGAAGCCCACACAAGCGCCCCCCCTTCCTACCAAGCTGGTAGCGCTGATACGCGAAGCGCGCTGGCTCGTACTGGTCGGGTTTGCGGCCTACCTTGTTCTGATCCTCGTCACGTTCAGCAAGATGGACCCCGGCTGGTCCCATGCGGCAACCGGGGCTGCCATCGCCAATTCAGGCGGTGCTGTCGGCGCGTGGGTCGCCGATTTGTTCCTTTACCTGTTCGGCCTGTCCGCATATTGGGTTGTCGCGCTGATTGCATACATTGTCATCCGGGGTTATCGAAACCTCGAAGGCCAAACGCTTATAGAGCGCAGACCCTTGTGGATCACCCTTTGCGGATTTGTCCTCCTCATCCTCAGTTGTGCCGCAATCGAGCGTGTGCGCCTGTATTCCCTGCGCGTGGAGTTGCCGCTCGCTCCCGGTGGAATGTTTGGCGACTTGATCGGTGGTCTTGCCGTAACTTCGATGGGATTCACAGGGTCGACCCTGATGCTGCTGGTACTCGCGGGTGTCGGGTTCAGCCTGTTCGCAGGCCTTTCCTGGCTGCGGATATTTGAGGGAACGGGGTTCGTGATCGAGGTGGGCTATGAAGGAGTAAAGCGTGTCCTCGAGCGGCGCTCGGACCGGCGTATAGGCGAGGTCGCGCGCGAGGAGCGCGAGATCGTAGTCGAAGCCGAGCGCAAGCGTGAGGAAGATCATCCGCCGTTGCGTATCGAACCTCCGCTGCTTGAAATCAAGAAGTCTGAACGGGTGCAGAAGGAGCGGCAGGTACAGCTATTCGAGGATCTGCCTGACACACCGTTGCCCCCATTGAAGCTTCTCGACGAGCCTGACTCGGACGAGGAGACAGTGACGCCCGAAACTCTGGAGTTCACCTCGCGGCTGATTGAAAAGAAGCTCTCGGATTTCGGTGTTGCCGTGAAGGTTCTGGCTGCCTACCCCGGACCGGTCATTACGCGCTACGAAATCGAGCCGGATGTGGGTGTGAAGGGCAGCCAGATCGTGAATCTGGTCAAGGATCTCGCGCGTGCACTGTCCGTGATATCGATCAGGGTAGTGGAAACGATTCCAGGCAAGTCCTGCATGGGGCTCGAAATTCCCAACCCGAACCGCCAGACGGTGCGGCTTTCTGAAATTCTCGGTTCCGAGGTCTATCACGGGCTTAATTCACCGCTCGCGATTGCGCTCGGAAAGGATATCGCCGGGCGCGCCACGGTGGTGGATCTCGCCAAGATGCCGCACGTGCTGGTCGCAGGAACAACCGGCTCTGGAAAATCGGTTGCGATCAACGCCATGATTCTGTCTCTGCTCTACAAGGCTGAGCCGAAGAATGTGAGGTTGATCCTGATCGACCCAAAGATGCTCGAACTTTCCGTCTACCAGGACATTCCGCATCTGCTCTCGCCAGTCGTGACCGACATGAAGCAGGCTGCGAATGCGCTGTCCTGGTGTGTAGGGGAGATGGAACGCCGATACAAGTTGATGTCCTGGCTCGGTGTGAGGAATCTGTCAGGGTTCAATAACAAGATTGCGGAAGCGGAGAAGCATGGAACCGTGCTCGAGGATCCCAGGTCCATCGAGGCGGGTGCGCCGGAACCGTTGAGACAGTTGCCGTATATCGTTGTCGTAATTGACGAGCTGGCCGATCTGATGATGGTGGTCGGAAAGAAAGTCGAAGAATTGATTGCCCGTCTTGCACAGAAGGCGCGCGCCTCGGGTATTCATCTGGTGCTCGCAACGCAAAGACCGTCGGTGGATGTTATTACGGGCCTAATAAAAGCCAACATTCCAACCCGAATCGCATTTCAGGTTTCTTCCAAAATTGATTCGCGAACCATCCTCGATCAGTCTGGAGCGGAGGCGCTTCTCGGCGCGGGGGACATGCTTTACCTGCCGCTGGGTGCGGGCCTGCCGCAGCGCATTCATGGCGCGTTTGTTGCGGATCATGAGGTACACAGGGTTGTCGATCACCTCAAGCGTCTTGGCGCGCCGGAGTACGTCGAAGCGGTCATGGAGTCTACGGGCGGTGGCGAGGACGGCACTGGCAGTGTTGATGGCGGGGGCGGGGAGAAGGATCTGCTCTACGACCAGGCTGTCGAGATTGTGGTGAAAACACGCCGACCATCCATTTCGCTCGTGCAGAGGCATCTCAGGATCGGCTACAACAGGGCTGCGCGGCTGATCGAGGACATGGAGCGGGCGGGCCTCGTGTCTTCGATGCAGACTAACGGCAATCGGGAAGTGCTGGTCCCCCCGAAGCAGGAGTAGTTCGCATGGCCACGCTGCGCACCGTCGTCTTTCTCTGTGCGTTGGTTTCGCCGCTAGTCGCGCAATGCGCTGGCATCGAGCGATTCCAGAGTTTTCTGCGAGGCACCCAGGCCGCGAAAGGGGAGTTCGAGCAGAGGGTTTTCGATCGAGGCGGGAAACTGCTCCAGTCGGCGCGAGGAAGCTTTCTGCTCCAGCGTCCTGGACGGTTTCGGTGGGTGTATGCGAGGCCGGGCGAGCAGATTATCGTTGGGGACGGTACGCGGGTCTGGATCTACGACAAGGAACTCAACCAGGTGTCCGTGAGGCGACTGGGCGCGGCCCTGGGCTCCACACCCGCAGCCTTGCTTGCGGGAAGTCCGGGCTGGGAGCGCGCATTCGACATGAACGAAGCGGGCGAACGCGATGGACTTGAATGGATGGAGGCGCGGCCACGGGAACGCGATACCGGGTTCGAACGCATCCGCCTCGGGTTCAGCGCGACCGGACCGGAAGCCATGGAGTTGGTGGATAGCTTCGGACAACGGACGGTTCTCCGGTTACTGAACTTCGTGCGGAACCCGGAAATTGACCCTGCCGCCTTCCGGTTTGTTCCGCCCGCTGGCGCGGATGTGCTTGGAGAGCGCTGAGTCCATGGCGACGGACGACCTGTTCGAGCGTGAGAAGCCGGGTGTGCCGCTCGCCGAGCGCCTGCGTCCGCGCCATCTAGGGGATGTGCTCGGACAGAGACATCTGCTCGGACCGGGCATGCCCCTGCGGGTGGCGTTCGAGTCCGGCGTGCCGCATTCGATGATTCTTTGGGGGCCGCCTGGAACAGGAAAGACGACGCTCGCCCGCCTCACTGCCTCCGCGTTCGGGACGGCTTTCACGGCGTTGTCAGCTGTATTTTCCGGAGTGAAGGAGATTCGTGAAGCGATGGCGCAGGCGGAGCGCGAATTCGCCGTGAATGGCCGAAGGACGATTCTGTTCGTGGACGAGGTTCATCGCTTCAACAAGGCGCAGCAGGACGCCTTCCTGCCCTACGTGGAACAAGGCACCGTCACGTTCATCGGTGCAACGACGGAAAACCCTTCCTTCGAGGTGAACAGCGCCCTGCTATCCAGAGCCAACGTCTACGTGCTCCACAGCCTTACGGACGAGGATCTTGCGCTGCTGCTCGAACGGGCTGTTGCCGGGCTGCTCGATCCTTTGCAGCTGGACGACGAGGCTCGCGACAGGCTGATCGGCAACGCCGACGGTGATGCAAGACGCCTGCTGAACGCCGTGGAAATTCTCGCGAATGCAGCGGGTGCCGAGCGCCAGCAGAAGATTGACGGTAGCTTCGTGGAGAACATTTTGTCACGGAGCCTCAGGCGTTTCGACAAGGGGGGTGAACAGTTCTACGATCAGATCTCCGCATTGCACAAGTCGGTGCGCGGCTCTGATCCGGACGCCGCGCTCTACTGGCTGGTGCGCATGCTGGATGGGGGGGCGGAGCCCCTGTACCTTGGACGACGCATGGTTCGCATGGCAGTGGAGGACATCGGTCTTGCGGATCCCCGGGCTCTGGATATCGCCATGGCTGCCTGCGAAACCTATGAGCGTCTCGGCTCGCCGGAAGGGGAACTCGCGCTTGCGGAGTCGGTGATCTATCTTGCCTGCGCGGCAAAATCGAATGCGGTGTACAACGCCTATAATGCGGCCCGCCGCTTCGTCTCGGCGGATTCGACACGCCCGGTTCCTTTGCATCTGCGTAACGCACCGACCAGGCTGATGAAGAACCTCGGCTACGGCGCTGACTATCGCTACGCGCATGACGAGAAGGATGCCTACGTTCCGGGCGAGAACTATTTCCCCGAAGGCATGCCCGAAGTCAGCTGGTATCAGCCTACTGAGCGGGGACTGGAGGCGAAGATCCGGGAAAAGCTCGCCTATCTGCGCAGTCTCGACGAACCTTCGGCAAGAAAGAACAGGCAAGAATGATCGATATACAGCTGCTCAGGGCCGACCTCAACGGGATCGCCGAACGTCTGGCGGGGCGCGGTTTCAGTCTTGATGCGCAAGCTTTCCTGGCGCTCGAAGCAAAGCGCAAGGCAGTGCAGGCCGAGACTGAAGAACTCCAGGCTAGGCGCAATGCGCAGGCCAAGAAGATCGGTCAGGCCAAGGGCCGGGGCGAGGACGTCAGTGGGTTGATGGCCGAGGCTTCCGGAATGGGGGACCATGTCGGCGCGCTTCAGGCTCAGCTGGAGGAAATCCAGCGTGCTCAGCATGATTTTCTCTCCGCCATTCCGAACCTGCCGCATGAAAGCGTGCCTCGCGGAACTACTGCGGAGGAGAATGTCCAGGTTAGAGTTTGGGGAGCGCCGCGGGAATTCGGCTTCCCTGTGAAGGACCACGTCGATCTCGGCGAGGGACTTGGGCAGCTCGATTTTTCTGCTGCGACGCGTATTGCAGGATCCCGATTCACGCTGATGAAGGGCGACCTCGCACGCCTGCATCGCGCGGTAGCGCAGTTCATGCTGGACGTGCATGGTCGCGAGCACGGTTACACGGAGATTTATGCTCCCTATCTGGTGAATGCGCAGAGCATGTTCGGAACGGGCCAGCTGCCGAAGTTCGAACAGGATCTTTTCATGGTTCCGCGCGGCGACGAGAAGTGGTACCTGATTCCGACGGCAGAGGTGCCGGTCACGAACATGGTCGCCGGAGAAATTCTTCAGCAGGGCAGTCTGCCGCTGCGGTTCGTTTGCCATACGCCCTGCTTTCGCTCCGAGGCCGGCTCCTATGGCAGAGATACGCGCGGCATGATCCGTCAGCACCAGTTCGACAAGGTTGAGCTTGTGCAGGTTGTCGAGCCTGCGCTGTCTCATGCGGCGCTGGAGGAATTGACCGGGCATGCGGAGACGATTCTGAAGCGTCTGGAACTCCCATACCGTGTCATGCTGCTCTGCGTTGGTGACATGGGCTTTGCGTCGGCGAAGACTTACGATATTGAGGTCTGGCTTCCAGCGCAGAACGCTTACCGGGAAATATCGTCCTGCTCGAATTTCGAGGCCTTCCAGGCGCGGCGCATGCAGGCACGCTTTCGCAATGACAAGGGGCGGCCCGAGCCGGTGCATACGTTAAACGGTTCCGGTCTGGCCGTTGGCAGGACGCTTGTGGCAATCCTGGAGAACTACCAGAACGCCGATGGTTCGGTTTCCGTGCCTGTCGCCTTGCGTCCGTACATGGGCGGGCAGGAACGACTCACCAGAGGCGGATAGGCCATGGGCGGGACGGCGGACCCTGCGTGCTAAACTGCTTGGCCTTGCTCGAGTCACTCAGCGGAGAGATGGCAGAGTGGTCGAATGCGGCAGACTCGAAATCTGTTGTACGGTTCTCCGTACCGGGGGTTCGAATCCCTCTCTCTCCGCCAATCAATTCCAACCGCCGCAGGCGTTCTGCGGCGGGGTTCTGAATAAGGCCGCCGTGCCTCAGCTTCTACGGCGGGCCTCCACGCATTGCAGACTGGTGAATCTGGTCAGGGCCGGAAGGCAGCAGCCACAGCCGGAACCTGCAAGTGCCGTGGGTCAGGCTCGCCACCTTTGAGAAGGCGGGCCGGGGGATGATTCCTTCGGCCCGTTCTGCGCTCACGTCGACTCAAGACTGGCGCAGCTTGGGCAGGACTTCTTCTATACAGCGTTTGATCTGGCCGAACTGATCCCAGGCACATAGCCTCAGCGTGATGTTCTGCAAGCCGGCAGATTCCCACTGTCTCAGGCGTGTCACGCACTCGTCCGGTGTGCCGAAGACCAACCAGTTCCTGAGAATCTCGTCCGGCCACTCCTGTCCGTAGTAGAGCGCTAGGAAGCGCTTGGATTCGGCATAGGCAGCCTCCCGGTTGGCGCTGTCGGTAACGTGGATATTTGAATAGAGCACGTTGCCATACGAATCCGCGGAGCGGCCGTACTCCGCCGCGTACCCCTGGATGCGCTTCATGCGTTCAGAAAACTCCTCCGGCGTGCCGACGGCGCTCATCCAGCCGTCGCCTAGCCGTGCCACCCTGCGTAGCCCCGATTCGGCCGGCGTATCGCTCGCGATCCAGATGGGTATGCCGGGTTTCTGCGTCGGACGGATACCAATTGTCACGTCGTCGAGATTGAAGTATTCACCGTGAAAGGTCACGCGCTCCCCGGACCACAGGCGACGGATGACCTGTATCGCTTCCGACAGCCGGCCAAAACGCTGCTTCTGATTTTCGATGCCGTAGTAGCGGGCCTCGTTCACCTTCTCCGGGCTGATCCCGCCGCCAGCGCAGGCAACGAAGGTCGTCCGCCCTTCGGCGAGTTGGTCGAGACTCGCCCACTGTGTAGCCAGAAGGACAGGGTCACGCAGCGGGGTGCTTGCCATGCAGGCGACACCCAAGTTGACGCGCCTGGTGCGGGCCGCCACGGCAGACAGGAGCGAGATCGACTCGAGCCGCGGATTGCCGAGCAGGCTGTCGCCTACCCAGACACGGTCATACACGCCAGACTCGTCTGCAATTTCCGCCAGTCGTACCAGATCGGGCGCAGTCGTAAGGCCATACATCACGCCACGGCTGGCAAGCGTCAACCCTATCGACAGCCTGTTATTCACGGATACGCGCCTCAAGTCCGGGACTGCAGTACGTCGCCTGCCTAAGCCTTCACAGGTTCAAGCACGATCACCGGGATCTCGCGTGATCCGGCCCTTATCTGGTAAGACTCGTAGGAGGGAAATACCCCTGTCATCATTTTCCACAGACGCGCTCGCTCCTCGCCGACCGCGGTCCGGGCGCGTCCGCTGTACTTGGCGGTTGCGACCTGGAATTCCACCGCCGGATCGGCCATGATGTTCTTGTACCAATTGGGATGATCGGGGCCGCCACCGCGTGAGGCGCAGATCACGAAGTTACCGCCATCCCGGCCATAGATCAGCGGATTGGCAAAGTGCTCCCCGGATTTCCTGCCGCGCGTCGTAAGAAGCAGGCAGGGCAGCGGTTCAGGGGCGTCCTTGACCTGCCACAGGTGTCCCTCGGTACCTCCGGATTCCAGGTAGCGCTGGGCGTGGGCAAGGGCCGTGGGCGACATCTTCGGTGAAAGCTTGGGTTGGGTCATGGGTTGTTCCTTCAGGTAAACGTTATTCGTGCCGGCACCTGCTGCCGGGCAGATCTCTGACAACATTGACTATGCAGCGCCGTGAGACCGTGAAATCTCTCGGCCTGCTGCGACATGGTAACATTTAAGTTACTATATTTGTCAAAGCCTCCCTCTATCCTTCCCTGTCTGCGTGGTCCGACGCAAGCGTCAGGCGCCATCATAGGCAGCGATGATCGTCATGCCTCCATCCGCAACGAGAATCTGCCCCGTAATGTAGCTTGCCATGTCGGACGCGAGGAAAAGGGCTGCGCGCGCGATCTCGTCCTGATGTCCGATTCGCCCCATGGGGATCGTCCGCTTGGCGCGATCCTGAATATCCTGGCCCCACTGGTTTCTGTCCGTCCAGGTGATGCCCGGCGCGACCGAGTTCACGCGGATGCCGAGAGGCGCCCACTCGACGGCCATGGTTTTCGTCAGCGAAATGAGCGCGGCCTTGGTCGCGCCATAGGGGCCCGCACCTGGTGCGGAAAGAATGCCCGCAATCGAGGCGACCATGACGACTGCACCGCCGATCTTTTCGGCGCGTTGCCTGCGCGCAAACGCGCCGCTGGTGTAGAGATGGTGGCGCAGATTGCGCGAGAGCAGGAGTTCGAACTGTTCCGGCTTTACGTCCGCAACGCCTTCGGTGACGCTGTTTCGCCCGACGATGTTCACCAGTATGTCCAGTCCGCCGAGACCCGCCGCAGCCTTGCTTACCGCAGCCTCGGCGCCCTCGGCGAGGCTCACGTCCTCGCTGACCGCGCACGCGATGCCGCCCGATGCGCGCAGTTCGGCGGATACGGTCTCGGCGCGCGCCGGATCCATGTCGAGCACCGCAACCGATGCCCCAGCGCCCGATAGCAGGCGCGCAGTGGCCCGGCCTATGCCGAGACCGCCGCCTACGACCAGGGCCTTCTTGCCCCCAAGTTTGAAGAGGTCCATGTGCAACTCCTTTTTCATGTGTGCACTGCGCAGCTACTTCGCGTCGATACGGCCGAGAAAATCGAGCATCAACGCGTTGACCTCCTCGGGTTTCTCCCACTGCGACCAATGCGCCGCACCGGAAAGCATGTGGAATTCGCGGTTCGGAATGGCGTCAATCGCTGCGCGCACCGCCTCGAAACTCTTGCCGGGATTGTGGTCGGTCCAGATCACCATCGTAGGGCACTTCAGCGCGCTCAGGCTGTGCGCGTAGTAGTCGATGTTGCCGACGCTCGCACGATTCATCTCGAACACGGTGCACATCAGATTGATCATGTGTTCGACCATGCCGGGCTGGGAGTAGATCTTGAAGCGGATGTCGACCATTTCGTCGGACATGATCTTGGGGTCGAGCACCAGCCACTCGAGACGCCGACGTATGGTTTCCCGGGAGAATTCGGTTGCCAGGCGGCGCGTGCGTGCCTCCAGGTCGTCCAGTTGTTTGATTCCCGGAGCATCCGGGCGCGCGAGGATGCCGGTATTCAGGGCGAGTCCTTTTACGCGGTCAGGGTATTTGAGCGCCGTCCAGCATGCGACGCCGCCGCCGAGGGATTCGCCCGAGATGTAGGCTTGTGGCGCACCGATCGCATCGAGCAGCGCGATCAGATGGTCGGCAAACGCATCCATGGTGTAGGTAATGGCGGGGCGGTCGGTATACCCGTGGCCGATCATGTCCACGGCGATCGTGCGGAACTTCGTGGAAAGCGGGACCAGATTCTTGGTATAGGTCTCGCAGTGTCCGCCGGTGCCGTGCAGGAGCAGCAAGGGCGTGCCGCTGCCCGCTTCGAGTATCCGGGTCCGGGTGCCGCCCGCATTGACGAACGACTCCTTGACGCCTGCACCTGCAAAGTGCTGCCAGATGGTGCTCACTTGACCCCCTCGATTGAATGTCTGAATTCGTGCCCCGCAAGGTCATGCTTGTCTGCGTTCTGCAGGGAGCGGTCGGGCGCTCCACAGTTCGCCAAAGCGGTGCTCGCGTTCCTCCCCGGGGGGCCGGCGCATTCTATTTCCATTCCTTACAGCTGCACGGGGTTTTTGCACCGCGATCCCGGCGGAATCCCTTACACTACCAGCACCGCAGGCGCAGTCCCGACCAGGATACGAAGCAGATTTTTCATTCTGGGAGGACCGCCTGTCGCCGATCCGGGACCGCGTCTACGGTCGCCACCCTAAGGAGGAAGCCATGCATCGCTTTGCCAAGCTTGGTTATATCGCGCTGAACGTCAGCGACACCGAGCGTTCTAGGAATTTCTACGAGACCCTCTGGGGACTGGAGCACACCGAGACCGGCGCTTCCGGGGAGATGTTTTTCCGCTGCAGCGATGATCACCACAATCTGGTGATCTACAAGAGCGCCACCCCGGGGCTGAAGCGCATCGGCTGGGAGATGGAAAGCGAAGCGGATCTGGACAAGATCGCTTCCGTTCTCGAGAAAAATGGCCAGAAGGTCCGCGAGGTGCCGGCGGCCGAGCGCACTGCGCTCCGGCAAGGGCGCTCGATCCGCTTCTCGGATCCGTTCACGGGCGTCACCCACGAGTACTACGCCGATCAGTACCGTCTCGGAGGGCGTGCCTGGAAGCCGACCGTCGCGAAGATTCAGCGGCTCGGCCATATCGTGCTCAAGACGCCGCGCTATCAGGAGGCGCTGGCCTTCTACATGGACGTGCTGAACTATCGCGTGTCCGATCAGGTCGAGAACTACATTTCCTTCATGCGCTGCTTCCCGAATCCGTTCCATCACTCCTTCGGACTGGCGAACAGCAAGGAGGCGCAGTTCCACCACATGAATTTCATGGTCACCGAAGTAGATGACATCGGCAAGGGACTGTGGCGCTTCCGGAAGAACGATGTAACGGTCGTGCGCGGACCCGGCCGTCATCCGCCCTCGGGCAGCATGTTCCTGTACGTACTCGATCCGGATGGATTCACGGTCGAATACAGTTTCGGCATGGAGGAGTTCCCTGAAGTCGAACCGCGCCGCCATCGCGTACTGCCGCCAGGCCCTGAGTCGGGCGATTTCTGGGGCGCACCGACCGATCCGCGCATGGGTGCGTTCGGGCCGATCGAAGTGGAGCAGGCTGCGGCCACCGGCAAGGTTCTGCAGACGGCATGATCGTAACCGGAGCCGGCCGAGCGGCCGGCTCCGTACGTACCACTGACGGTACGGGTGGGAGTTCATGGCGGCTGCATACTTCGTTCAGCCGGGAGACGAACGCGGCACTCGCGCGCTCCGGTTCGCGGTGCTCGCGTCATTCGTCTTTCATGCATTTCTTTTCCTGATCAGCAGTGGCCTGCTGAAGCCAAGCGCTGCGCCCTCTGCAGCGCCCGGACCGATCATTGCGCGTCTGATCGCTTCGCGGCCGCCTTCCAGCAACGCGTCGGAAGTGGAAGCTGCCCAGCCCGCTCCGTCACCGCCAATGCCGACCCGCACAGTGTCGTCACAGGCTCCTGCGGTCGTGCCTACTGTCCCGTCCCGGCCTGCCGCGGAAGCGCGGCCGGTTGCGCCCAGACCGCCCGAATCCGTGCAGGCGCCCGTTCCAGTTCCGCAGCCGAGCGTTGCGGCACAGACAGGTCCAGCGAGCCCTGCACCGGCGCTTCCTGCAGCCTCGCCGCAACGATCGGATGCGCAGCCAGCCACTGGTGCTCCCACAAATGCACCGGCGGCGGGGGCATCAGCGGACGAGGCGGGGTTGATAGGCCGCTATCGGCAGGATGTCATCGTTGCGGCGGGGCGCTACAAGACGAACCCGCGCATACCCGGCATGCGGGAAATCAAGGAGACGACATCGATCGTACGCATGGTCATCGGGACAAACGGACTCATCGCCGCCATTTCTGTGGTGAAGAGCGGGGGCCACGAGGTTCTTGATCGTAATGCGATGGACATGGTGCGAAAAGCAAAGCCGCTCGCGCAGGTTCCGCCCGGCCTGAAGGGCAAGGAGTTCTCGGTCGATGTACCGGTCATCTACCAGTTCAAGGACGACGGCTGACGCCGAACTCGTTCGGCGTTCGCTATGACGACGCAGTGACCTCGATGCGGCGCGCGCCGTTGAAGCGACTGCGCCAGTACCCGCTCTCGATGCGCTCCACCCTCACCTTCGCGCCCGAACGCGGCGCATGCACGAAGCGGCCGTCTCCGATGTAGATGCCGACATGGGAGTTGGGTTCGCCCTGCGTGTCGTAGAAGAGCAGGTCGCCTGCTTCGATCTGCGCGAGCTCGATTACTCGTCCGCTTGAGGCCTGCTGCTTTGCCAGACGCGGCAGTTTCACATTGAAGGCGTTCTGGTAGACATGGGCGACGAGTCCGCTGCAATCGAAACCGGTCGCGACCGAACTCCCGCCACGCCGATAGTCGATGCCCAGTGCGAGCAGGGTCTGCAGAACACCTTCCGATTTTCCGGTCACTGGATACGCGGGGTGCATCGTACGGGCGCCAGGCAATACTGCGGGGGCCTCGGGCTTGCCAGGGGTACTTCCGGAGCGCTCCCGGATTTCGGAAACCGGAGCGGGTGTACTGGTAAACGTTCCACACGCGCCAAGGGCTGCGGAAAAAAAACCTATATACAATAGGTTGCGTATCATGATTAATGTAATTTAGTGAATGCCGTGTTCGATGTAAAGCCACACTTGGAGCTCACGCCCCTGATGCCTGCCCTCAACCCTGACTGCCGACGCTCCCGTTCCTGCATTCGGATAAGCAGGAAGAGAATTCGGGGCGAAATCTCGAATGACACAGATCAAGTCCTGGCCGGAGGCTGGCGAGGCAGGAACCCGAGTTGAACCACCCGGATCTGCGGGTTGTAGCGGCGCTGGAACGCGCCTTTGCTCCGGACGGTCCTCTCGCGGCCAGGGTGCCGGGGTTTCACGCGCGCACGCAGCAGCTCGACATGGCGCGATCAGTGCTTGAAGCGATCGCCGGAACGGGCATGCTGGCGGTCGAGGCCGGGACTGGCACAGGCAAGACTTTCGCTTATCTGGTGCCCGCGCTACTCGCAGGCGGAAAGGTGATTATTTCCACGGGTACGAAGACACTCCAGGATCAACTTTTCGAACGTGATCTGCCTACGGTTACCGAGGCACTAGGTCTCGGTTCATCGCGCGCGCTGCTGAAGGGGCGCAGCAACTATGTGTGCCTGTACCGACTCGAACGCGCGGCGGGTGAGAACCGCGATGCGCACCTCGGCTCGCGTACCGAAGCGGGGCAACTGCGTCGCATCGCGCACTTCGCCGCGATTTCCGAGTCGGGCGATCGCTCGGCGCTGTCGACCGTGCCGGAGGACTCGCCTGCATGGGTCCATGCTACGTCGACGCGCGAAAACTGCCTGGGTCAGGAGTGCCCGAACTACCGTGACTGTTTCGTGATGAAGGCGCGCAAGCAGGCACTCAATGCCGAGATCGTCGTGGTTAACCACCATCTCTTCCTGGCGGACGTTGCGCTTCGGGACGAAGGCGTGTCCGAGTTGCTGCCGGCATGCAATACCGTGATCTTCGACGAGGCGCACCAGCTTGCGGAAACGGCGCGCCTGTTCTTCGGGGAGCGCCTGTCCACGCATCAGTTGCTGGAACTCGCGCGTGATGCGCGCATCGAGCTTCGCACGGCGGGCGGTGCTTCGTTAGCGCTGGAGCAGTCCGCGCTGACGCTCGACAAGGCGGCTCGGGACCTGCGACTGGCGCTGCCGGAGGACAATGCCCGCCTCGCCTGGTCGAATGCCGCGCGTCGCGACGGGATGGAGCTTGCTCTGCATCAGCTGGCGAATGCGCTCGAGGTATTCGCTCAGCAATTGCAGCAGCAGTCGGAGCGCTCGGAAGGGATGGCCGCCTGCGCGCGCCGCGCTGCGGAATCGCTTGCCCGCCTGGTGCGCTTCGAAGCTGCGGATTCAGACAAGGAGGTCCGCTGGGTCGAATCGCGGGGCCCGTCCTTGCAGCTGCATATCTCACCGCTTTCACCGGCGGAGATGTTTCAGCGCCAGATGCGCGATCATCCGCGCGCTTGGATATTCACCTCGGCGACCCTGGCGGTAGGCGAGGACTTCTCCCACTTCACGGACGAGCTGGGAATCGGCGAGGCAGCGACACACGCGTGGCCGAGCCCTTATGACTTTCCGAATCAAGGTCTGTTCTACGTCCCGTCCGGCATGCCGGGGGATCCGAACGATGCTGCCTATACCCAGGCGGTGATGGACGCGGCATGGCCGGTGCTCAAGGCAAGCGGCGGACGTGCCTTCCTGTTGTTCACGAGTCTGCGCGCCCTGCGGCGGGCGCACGAGATGCTCGTCGACATGATGCAGCAGGACGGCATCGAATATCCACTGCTGGTCCAGGGCAGCGGCTCGCGCAGCGAACTGCTCGACCGCTTTCGCACGCTCGGCAATGCGGTACTGCTCGGCAGCCAGACCTTCTGGGAAGGCGTGGATGTGCGTGGCGAAGCGCTGTCTCTCGTGGTGATCGACAAGCTGCCTTTTGCGCCGCCGGACGACCCCGTGCTGTCTGCGCGGATCGATGCGCTGCGCGCCAGCGGGGGCAACCCTTTTGTTTCGATACAGCTTCCGCAGGCGACGCTGCTCGTCAAGCAGGGCGCGGGGCGTCTCATCCGCGGCGAGACGGATCGCGGGGTGCTGATGATTTGCGATCCGCGGCTGTATTCGAAGTCCTACGGCCGCGTGATCCGGGCAAGTTTGCCGCCACTCAGGCCCACGCGCAGGCTGGAAGACGTTGTCGGATTTTTCGCAGACGGGCCAGGCTAGCGCGCGAAACGGACGGCGATGTCGGCCGGGCCCGCTGCACCTACCATTCCGGATCCCATAGCTTCCACCACGGTACGTCACGCTTGTAGCCGCCCGGCGCCAGGTATTTGCTCTTGGGGAAGTTCTGCTGCATCACGCGATCGGCAGCATCACGCAGATCGCTCATACCCAGCGCGTCGTAGGCTTTGACCATGACGAACACTGCCTCTTCCACCGCAGGAGCCTGGGGGTAGTTCTGCACGGCGTACTGCGCGCGGTTTGCCGCAGCAAGATAAGCGCCGCGCTTCATATAGAACCGCGCGACCTGAATTTCGCTGCCGGCGAGTGTATTGAGCAGAAAACGCAGCCGCGCCTGCGCGTCGGCTGCGTAGGTTGAATTTGGATACTTCTCGATGAGATCCTTGAAGGTCGCGAAGGACTCGCGCAGCGCCTTCGGGTCACGCTCGGTCGGGTCGGTCTGATTGATGAAGCCGAGAATTCCATCGTCCTCGCCGAAGTTGACGAGGCCCTTCAGGTAAAGGACATAGTCGGCGCTTGGATGGTTCGGATAGGCTTTCAAAAATCGATCCGCGGTGGCAATCGCCTGGGTGCGGTCCGTACTCTTCCAGTAGCAATAGGCCATTTCGATGAGAGCCTGCTGCGCAAACCGGCCATAAGGGTAGCGTGCCTCGAGTTTCTCGTAGTACTTGATTGCCTTGGGATAGTCCTTGCCGGCCATCGAGTCGCGCGCTTCGCCGTAGAGCTTTTCAACGGACCAGCCCGTGGTGATGTCGGGCTCTCCGCTGGAGAGCATCCCGCAGCCCGCGAGCGTAAGCAGAAGGGAGCAAAGTAGCGAGGTAAGTAAACTTGTGCGCATGGACAGAGCTTCAGGACAAGAAATTGGTTAGACCGCGTCGAGGACCAGCCAGGCCCGGGACTGCCGGCGCCGGGGACGTCCGGCGCGCGCCCGGTACCCGCAACCCGGAATCTGCACGTGCCAGAGGCGGCACTCGCGGAGGCGGCTCTGCCGCGCGCGAAGGCGATAGTTTGCCCGAGGAAGACGCAGACTGGGAAGATTCCTTCGTCGCGCCGATCAGTGCCCTCGTGCCTCGCGCCTTTGCCGGTTTGCGGCTCGACCAGGCGATCGCACAGCTGTTTCCGCAGTATTCGCGCAGCCGCCTGCAGTCATGGCTGGGTTCGGGCCACATCCGGGTCGACGGGGTGTCGCTCGCGGAGACAAGCCCGCTCGCCTTGACGCCGCCCGCACAGCACACGGCCGGTGACCGGCGACCATGGACCAACAGTACGGTTGTCTGTGGAGGCGAACTGATTGATGTCGCCCCGCCGGTCGCGCCCGAAGGCTCGGCGCCGCGTGCCCAGCGTCTGCCGATCACGGTCGTTTACGAGGACGAGGACCTGATCGTCATCAACAAGGCCGCGGGAATTGTGGTTCACCCGGGTGCAGGTGTTCCGGATGGCACCTTGATGAATGCACTGCTTGCGCATGATCCGAAGCTGCAACTCGTGCCGCGCGCGGGGATCGTGCATCGTCTGGACAAGGACACCAGCGGCCTGCTCGTGGTTGCACGCAATGTCAGCGCGCAGGCTGCGCTCGTCAGGCAGCTCGCTGATCGCAGCATGCGTCGCACCTACCTTGCCGTCGTACAGGGCGATCCAGCCGCAAGCGGCAGGGTGGATGCGCCGATCGGACGGGATCCCCTGGCGCGGACGCGCATGGCGGTTACGAGACGCGGCAAGGACGCGCGCACGGCATTTCGGGTGCTGGAGCGCTACGGCCGCGCGGCCCTCGTCGAATGCAGGCTCGAGACCGGGCGCACGCACCAGATACGGGTCCACATGCAGCACATCCGGCACCCCCTGGTGGGCGATCCGGTATACCGCCGAGGCACGCGCCATTCCCTCAACTTTTCGCGCCAGGCGTTGCACGCGGCCGAACTTTCTCTGGCGCATCCGCGGACCGGCGAACAGATGACGTGGACCGCCGCGCTCCCGGCGGACATGAAACGCCTTGTGCAATCGCTCCGGCGCGATTCATGAGCGAACCGGCGGGGCCTTGGGCGCCCATCATTCCCGACTGGCCGGCCCCTTCCTGGGTTCGATCGCTGGTGACGACGCGCGGCGGTGGTTACAGCACCGGTCCCTATGCGAGTCTGAATCCTGGCGGGCATTGCGGCGATGATCCGGACGCAGTTGCGCGCAATCGCAATCTCATCGCCACTCGCCTCGGGGTGCGGCCCATCTGGATGAAGCAGGTGCACGGCACGACCGTGTTCGACGCGGATGCCTGGCGGGTCGACGACGGCGGGGAGCCGGAAGCCGACGCGGCCCGCACATCGCGCCGCGGCATGGTCTGCACGGTGATGATCGCCGACTGCCTGCCGCTGCTGGTTGTCGATGAGGCGCGACGCTCCGTCGCTGCGATACACGCCGGCTGGCGCGGTCTCGCCGCGGGTGT
Organism: uncultured Pseudomonadota bacterium; assembly: GCA_903834835.1. Taxonomy (GTDB): domain Bacteria; phylum Pseudomonadota; class Gammaproteobacteria; order Burkholderiales; family SG8-39; genus CAILKO01. The sequence goes on from CAILKO010000043.1 coordinate 22,254, forward strand.
CATCGAGCGCTGTCTCGATGCCATGGGGGCAGGTGGAAAGCGGGTCTGGCTGGGTCCCGCGATCGGACCCGAGTCCTATGAGATAGGCGCCGAGGTGCGAGACGTATTTCTACGTCATGACGAGGGCGCCGAAGTGCTGTTCCGGCCCACGCGCCCGGGTCACTGGTATCTGGACCTCTACGAGGCGGCACGCAGGCGCTTGCGCACCTGGGGCATAGGCAGCGAAAGTATCCACGGTGGTGCGTATTGCGCGCTGCGGGATTCGGAGCGCTTTTTTTCGCACCGTCGAGACAGTGTCACGGGTCGCATGGCGGCGATGGTCTGGATTGAATGATCCGCACGGCCAGCCTGATCTGTGTGCCGAAATGCTGCATCGCGTAATGACGGCGTGCCAGCCTGGGTGCAGGGGCAGACCCTGATCGGATTCATGGTGTCGCCAGAGGAAGCTGGGTGCACCGCATCAGAGTTGACGATCGTGGATTGTGCAGCGCAAAATCGACGCCTTATGACGCGTTCTGACAGCCGCTGTTTCTGTGAGGCCGGAGTCCCGGTTACCGATCGGTGCGCATTGCCGCTTGCGGCGGGCGCATGAGCAAGTCGCCCGCAGAGATGATGCAGGATTGGATGTCCATGTGGATGTCTGCCGTCCGTGACGCAGGCAATTTTCAGCTACCTCCAGCCAAGGAGCGCATGACGCCGGCGCAGGCCGATTTCTTTGCCGCCCAGGCCGCGCTGTGGCAGCGCGCGATGGCAGGCGGGGTGCAGCGGGCGGATGCGGGTTCCGCGGATCGCAGATTCGCCTCGGCCAGTTGGCGCGAGCATCCCTATTACAGCTATCTGATGGAGTCCTACCTGCTGACGGCGCGCCATGTCGAAGCGCTGGCGGAGGCGGCCCCGGTCGAGGGTCAGGAAAAGGACCGCCTGCGGTTTGCGGCGCGCCAATGGGTCGATGCCCTGTGTCCTGCGAACTTCGCCTCCACGAATCCGGAGGTGATCCACAAGGCAATCGAATCCAGGGGCGAGAGCATCACACGCGGCGTTGCGAACCTTGTAGCTGACATGGCGAAGGGCCGCATCAGCCAGACGGACGAAGCGGCTTTCGAACTCGGGCGCGACCTCGCCACCACGCCCGGCCAAGTGATGTTCGAGAACCGGCTGATGCAGCTCATACAGTATCGCCCGCTGACTGCGAGCATCGCGAAACGACCGCTGGTGATCGTGCCGCCCTGTATCAACAAGTTCTACATCCTGGATCTCCAGCCGGAGAACTCCTTCGTGCGCCACGCGCTCCAGGCCGGTCAGGCGGTTTTCATGGTCTCCTGGAAGAATCCGGGTGCCGCAGAAGCGCAGCTTGGCTGGGACGACTATCTGCAGGACGGAGTGATCGCCGCGCTTGAAGCGGCCCGTGCCATCGCAGGTGCCGACCGGGTGAACGCGCTCGGGTTTTGTGTCGGGGGCACGTTGCTCGGCGCCTCGCTTGCGCTCCTTGCGGGCCGGGGCGCAGTGTTGCCTGCAAGTGTGACTTACCTCGCCGCCATGCACGATTTCGCCGACACCGGGGAGATCAGCCTGTTCGTCGATCCGGCGAGCGTCGCCGCGCGCGAAGCGGCGATCGGCGCGGGCGGCCTGCTCACGGCAAATGAACTTGGTGGCGTCTTTTCCGCGCTGCGCGCGAACGATCTTGTGTGGCCCTATGTCGTGAACAATTACCTGATGGGCAAGCAGCCCGCGGCATTCGACCTGCTGCACTGGAACTCCGACGGGACCAACCTCCCCGGGCCGATGTACTGCTATTACCTGCGCAACATGTACCTGGAGAACCGCCTGAAGGACCCGGGTGCACTGAGTGCGGCAGGTGTTCCGCTCGACCTTTCCGCGGTGTCGGTGCCCACCTACATACTTGCGACGCGCGAGGACCACATCGTCCCCTGGCGCACCGCCTACCGATCGCTGCGCACATTCGGCGGCGACAACAAGGTCTTCGTGCTGGGTGCGAGCGGCCACGTGGCCGGGATCGTGAATCCGCCTGCCAAGGGGCGGCGCAGCTACTGGACTGGAGCAGGCGCCGCAGGTTATCCGCTGGACCCGGATGCATGGTTATCCGGCGCGCGGGAGGAAAAGGGCAGCTGGTGGCCGCACTGGTCGGCCTGGCTCGATCAGCACTCGGGCGGGCAGCGCAAGGCTCCGGCAAGAGCGGGCAAGGGGAAGTACAAGGTGATCGAGCCGGCGCCCGGCCGCTACGTCAAGGAAAAAGCACCCGGGAATCTGTCGGGTATCACTGCACCGGCCGGCTAGGCCCGGGGGCATGGGGCCTCTGCAGAGGCAGTTATCGAAAGGACGGGATATGGAAGAAGTCGTCATCGTCGGTGCGCTGCGCAGCGCGATCGGAAAATTCGGCGGCTCGCTCGCGCCGCTGGCTGCCTCGGAGATCGGCGCGCAGCTGCTGCGCCAGCTGCTAGAGCGCAGCGGTATCGAGCCCGGGCTGGTCTCAGAGGTCATTTTCGGTCAGGTGCTAACGGCCGGGGTCGGGCAGAACCCGGCCCGGCAGGCAGCGATCGGCGCGGGCATCCCGCATGGTGTTCCGGCCATGACGATCAACAAGGTCTGTGGCTCGGGCCTGAAAGCCGCGATGCTTGGCGCGCAGGCAATCGCGACCGGCGACGCGGAAATCGTAATAGCGGGCGGTCAGGAATCCATGAGTCGCGCGCCGCATGTGCTGAACGGCTCGCGCGACGGTCTGCGCATGGGTGATGCGAAGCTCGTTGATTCCATGGTGTACGACGGCCTGTGGGATGTGTACAACCAGTACCACATGGGCGTGACAGCAGAGAATGTCGCGCGCGAACACTCCGTGTCGCGCGCAGAGCAGGACGAGTTCGCGCTTGCCTCGCAGCTGAAAGCCGAGGCGGCGCAGAAGGCGGGCCGGTTCCGGGACGAGATCGCGGTGATCGAAGTGCCGGGCCGCAAGGAGATGATCCGCTTCGACACGGACGAATATCCGCGCCACGGCGCGACGCTTGCGGCGTTGCAGGGGCTGAAACCCGCATTCGCCAAGGACGGCAGTGTCACGGCGGGCAACGCGTCGGGCATCAATGACGGCGCTGCAGCCGTGCTGCTTGCATCGGCAAGCAAGGCCAGGGCGCTCGGACTGAAGCCATTGGCGCGAATACGCGCCTATGCCTCTGCGGGCGTGGATCCCAGGCTCATGGGCATGGGACCGGTGCCTGCGTCGCGCCGCTGCCTGACGCGCGCCGGCTGGGATCCGAAGTCCGTCGATCTCATGGAGATCAACGAAGCATTCGCCGCGCAGGCGATTGCCGTGAATCGTGAAATGGGCTGGGACACCGCGCGAGTGAACGTGAACGGCGGCGCGATCGCGCTCGGACATCCGATCGGTGCCTCGGGGTGCCGCGTGCTCGTCACCCTGCTGCACGAGATGCTGAAGCGCGATGCGCGCACCGGGCTGGCATCGCTCTGCATCGGCGGCGGCATGGGCGTAGCGCTGGCGGTCGAGCGTTGAGCACAGGCGCGAATCGGCGCGTCGCCTTCGTCACAGGCGGGATGGGCGGCATCGGCACAGCCGTATGCCGTCGCCTCGCCGCCGCAGGCCATGAAGTAGTCGCGGGCTGCCTGCCGAATTACGACCGCAAGGACGTCTGGCTGGGTGCGATGCGCGCCGAGGGCTTCAGGGTCTGGGCGGCCGAAGGCGATGTGGCGGACTTCGACTCCTGCGCTGAAATGCTCTACCGGGTCCGCGCGACGGTGGGACCGGTCGACATCCTGGTGAACAATGCGGGCATCACGCGCGACAGCGTCTTCAAGCGTATGACGCGCGACGACTGGACGGCGGTAATCGACACCAACCTGAATTCGGTGTTCAACGTGACGCGCCAGGTGGTGGAGTCGATGACCGAGCGCGGCTGGGGTCGCATCGTAAACATTTCGTCGGTGAACGCGCTTAAGGGACAGTTCGGGCAGACCAACTATTCCGCGGCAAAAGCCGGCCTCCACGGCTTCACCAAGGCCCTCGCGCAGGAACTGGTGAAGCGCGGGGTCACCGTCAATACGGTGTCGCCCGGTTACGTGAACACCGACATGGTGCGCGCGATCCGCAAGGAGGTGCTGGACGCCATTGTCGAGCAGATTCCGATGGGCCGGCTTGCGGAGCCGGACGAGATCGCCGGCCTGGTCGGCTACCTCAGTTCGGAGGAGGCCGGGTATATTACGGGCGCCAACATTTCGATCAACGGCGGCATGTACATGGCCTGATGGCCGGGCCCGCGCGCAACCTGCGCAGCGGGGCGACGGGGGGAGCGAGAACCATGAACCAGGAAACGCGGCTGATCAAGAAATACCCGAACCGGCGTCTGTACGACACGCGGACGTCCAGCTACATCACGCTCGCGGACGTGAAGCAGATGGTGCTCCGGAACGAGAGCTTTCAGGTAGTCGATGCGAAGTCGGGGGACGATCTCACACGTCAGATCCTGCTGCAGATCATTCTGGAGGAGGAGAGCGCGGGCGCACCGATGTTCTCGAGTGATCTGCTGTCCCAGCTAATCCGGTTCTACGGCAACGCGATGCAGGGCATGATGGGCAGCTATCTTGAGAAGAATCTTCGCGCGTTTCAGGAGATGCAGAAATCTCTGCAGGAGCAGTCGCAGAAGCTCTACGGCTCGAATGCTCCCGCACCCCAGGAAATGTGGACCCAGTTCATGAACCTGCAGGGCCCGGCGATGCAGACCATGATGCAGACCTACATGGAGCAGAGCCAGAAGATGTTCGCGCAGATGCAGGATCAGATGTCCTCACAGGCGCGCAATATTTTCTCGGGCATGACCTTCCCGGGTTTTCCCCAGGGCAATCCGTCCTCTGGCAAGCCGGCTGACGACGACAAGAACAAGAACGAACCGAAACCCTGAAGCGCACGTCGGACCGTTTGCCCTGAAGGGCTCCGGAACGGACTTCCGTCCTTCGCCCACTGAACTCCCCTTAAGACATGAAGCAGCCATCCAAGCCCCGGGCGAAACCCCCGGCGGCGCCCAAGATCGGATTTGTCTCGCTCGGCTGCCCCAAGGCGCTGGTCGACTCCGAACGCATCCTCACGCAGTTGCGCGCTGAAGGCTATGTGACCGCACCGGCCTATGCCGATGCCGATCTCGTCATTGTGAACACCTGTGGCTTCATTGATGCTGCGGTGGAGGAGTCCATCGGAGCAATCGGCGAGGCGATGGCCGAGAACGGAAAGGTCATCGTCACGGGCTGTCTCGGCGCAAAAGGCGACACGGTGCGCCTCGCGCATCCCGGAGTGCTCGCCGTCACCGGACCGCACGATACGGAAGGGGTGCTGCGCGCGGTGCACGAAAACCTTGCGAAGCCGCACGATCCTTACACGGATCTCGTGCCGCCCCAGGGCATACGGCTCACGCCGCACCACTACGCCTATCTGAAGATTTCAGAGGGCTGTAACCACCGCTGCAGTTTCTGCATCATCCCTTCGATGCGCGGGGATCTTGTTTCGCGTCCGGTCGGGGATGTGCTTCAGGAAGCGGAGCACCTCGTCGAGGCCGGCGTGAAGGAACTGCTGGTGATTTCCCAGGACACCAGCGCCTATGGCGTGGACATCCGCTATCGCACCGGATTCTGGAATGGCCGCCCGGTGAAGACCAGGCTCTACGAACTCGCGCGCGCGCTCGGCGAACTTGGCGCATGGGTCAGACTGCACTACGTCTACCCGTATCCGAGCGTGGACGATCTCATTCCGCTCATGACCGATGGCAAGATCCTGCCGTACCTCGATATTCCCTTCCAGCATGCGAGCGCGCGTATCCTGAAGCTCATGAAGCGTCCGGCCAGCAGCGAGCGCGTGCTGGATCGCATCACGGCCTGGCGCGGCGCATGCCCGGAGATCACGCTGCGCAGCACCTTCATCGTCGGATTCCCGGGCGAAACCGAGGCCGAATTCGAGGAACTGCTGCAATTTCTGAGGCTGGCGCAGCTGAATCGTGTCGGTTGTTTTTCCTATTCGCCGGTCGAGGGTGCGGCGGCGAACGATCTTCCCGGCTCTGTGCCCGAGGCGCTGAAGGAGGAACGTCGCGCGCGATTCATGGCCGTGCAGGCGGAAATCAGCGCCGCGCGTCTTGCGGCGAAAGTCGGTCGCAGAATGACGGTCCTAGTGGACGCCGTGGAGGGCAGAACAGCGACGGCGCGCTCGGCAGCGGATGCGCCTGAAATCGACGGCGTGGTCCTGATCCGCAACGCGGGCGATCTCAAGGTCGGGGATTTCGCCGAGGTAATCATCGAAAAAGCGGGCGAGCACGACCTGTCCGCGAAACGGGTCGAAGCGGGCGTGTGAGAAACTCCGCTGGTGCACCAGAGGGTGCCTGCAGGGACATCTGAAAAGGGGGAGGAACAATGACGAGAAAATCCATCTATCTGCCGGGCCCGGCCCGTCAGGACAGTAGCCAGCACCAGCTGGTGCCGGACGCGGCGGTGCGCGGTGAATTCCTGTTTACCAGTGGCATCGCCGGCTACGACGCGGCGGGCCAGTTGCCGGAAACCAACGAAGCCCAGGCGGGCGAGATCTACCGTCGCATGATGGAGATTCTGAAGACTGCCGGCTATTCGACGGAGGAGGTCGGGCACTTCTTCGTCTGGGCACTCGAGCGCCACCCGGTGATCGGCGGCAAGGTCACCAAGTTCATCAATCCCTACTGGGAGAAGATGTTTCCCGACATCCGCAGCCGTCCTGCGCGACATGTGCTCGGACGGGTGCTGGACCCCGGGCAGCATTACAAGCTCGAAATCACTGCTACAAAGAACGCGAAGCGCACCTCGTACGAGATCAACGATGAGGTCTATCACACGGGCGGCAGCACGACCAAGGGCTACATGCCCTTCGGCATCACGATCGGAAAATACCTCTACACCGGGCCGACCTACGGCATGACCCTCAAGGGTCGCAAGATGGGCGACACGCACGCCGAGCAGGCGAAACTGTGCGCCGTGTGCAACGACGAGTTCTACCGCATGGCAGGCCAGAGCACAGACAACCTCGCGCACATGTTCATCTGGTATCACGACGCCGCGGGCAAGCAGGCTGCCGTCGATTACACCGAGATCATGTTTCCGGATCGCAGTGATCGTCCCGCGATTCACTATCTGAAATCTCACCTGCCGTTCTGGCACGAGGTGAACGGGCAGTTCTGGATACAGTACGACAACACCGGCGTAGGCGGCGAGCGCCGCAGGCCGATCAATCCGCCGGGCGTTCGCGTGCTGGACGGCGAAGGCGGTCGCGTACCCGCGGGCGTTGCGATGGGCGATACGCTTTTCACATCTGTGATTACCGGAAGCGGATCCGTCGAAGACCAGGCGCGCGAGGCGTTCCGCGGGGCGCGCGCCGTGGTGGAGGAAGGCGGCTTCGACTGGCGCGACGTCGGCCATGTCTATGTCTGGTACGATGACCACGCGCATCGCGACGTGATCGACAAGGTATGGGTGGAGTGCTTCCCGGACAAGGCGGAGCGCCCGGCACGCAATTCGATTCTGGAACCTGAGATGCCGGCGGGCACTTCGGTCGGCATCGAGATAAGAGCCGCTCGCTAAGCGGCGTGCGCCGGAGGGCCACGGAACACATGGTAACATTTATGTTACTATGTGTTCCGGTTTTGCCGGATTTTTCTCCCCATGGCGTCGCAAACCGCGCACAAATAAAGTCCGGTAGCGCCGCTTTCTCCTGGGAATCACGCGTAGACTGACCGCACGACGGCCCTGCATCCGCTGCACTGTTCAGCAGTTCACTCAATCACAGGCAGAAGGGAAACGCCATGAACCGGATTCAGAAGGGCTTTACGTTGATTGAACTGATGATCGTCGTTGCGATCATCGGCATTTTGGCGGCAGTCGCACTGCCCGCCTATCAGGACTACACCATCCGCGCCAAGGTTTCGGAGCTGATGATCGCGGCGTCATCGGCGCGCACCGGCGTCACCGAGGCAGCGCAGAACATCGGCGGACTGAGCAACACGAACTCCGGCATCTCGATTTCGGCCACCACCAAGATCAGCGGCGGGACGGTTGATACGAATGGCACGATCGCCGTTGCCGGCGTGCCCGCGCAATTCAACAACCAGGATATCAAGGTCACGCTCGCGCCAAGCTGGAACGGCCAGACCGTGGTGTGGAGCTGCGAAGTGGTGCCCGCAAAATTCGGCCCGTCCAGCTGCAGGACCGACTGAGCGATCAGTAACCGGGAGGCCTGGCTCCGGCCGGGCGGCAGGTTCCCGGAACGGAGACTTTTCAGGGCGCCAGCCCGGCCGTCACACGGCCGCTGGCGCCTTTTTCATTGTGTGGCGTGTCGGGGCTTTCCGGACTCAGTGTTCCGGGCGCATGTGTGGAAACAGGATCACGTCGCGGATGGACGGGCTGTCGGTGAGCAGCATGACGAGCCTGTCGATCCCCAGGCCGGCGCCCGATGCGGGCGGCATGCCGTACTCGAGGGCCCGGATATAGTCAGCGTCATAGAACATCGCTTCATGATCGCCTGCATCCTTCAGTTTCGCCTGTTGGTGAAACACTTCGGCCTGCAACTCGGGGTCGTTCAGCTCGGAGAACCCGTTCGCGATTTCCTTGGCATCGACGAACAGCTCGAATCGCTCCGCGATCTCGGGGTCGCTGGACTTGCGTCGTGAAAGCGGGGAAACCTCCGCCGGAAAATCGAGCACGAAGGTCGGCTCGATCAGATTCTTCTCGGCGATCGTCTCGAACAGCATCAGGTGGAGCGCGCCCCAGCCATGATGCGGCAGTATTTCCACCTTCCGTTCGCGCAGCTTGCCGGCGAGAAAGTCGCGATCGCGCAGCTGGGCATCGGACCAGTGCTCGGGCGCGTGGCGCTGGATGGCCTGGGCCATCGTCATCTTGGTGAAGGGTTTGTTGAAGTCGAAGCTCTTGCCCTGGTAGCTCACCTGGGCAGTGCCCAGCGCACGCTCGGCCGCGCTGCGTATCACGCGCTCCATGAGCGTCATCATGTACCCGTACTCGGTGAAGGCGCAGTACACCTCCATCATCGTGAACTCCGGGTTGTGGCGCGTCGAGATGCCTTCGTTCCGGAAGTTGCGGTTGATCTCGTAGACTTTTTCGATGCCGCCCACGACCAGGCGCTTGAGGTAGAGCTCCGGCGCGATCCGCAGGAACATGTCCATGTCGAGCGCATGGTGGTGGGTCTGGAATGGCCGCGCTGTCGCACCACCGGGAATCGGCTGCAGCATCGGCGTCTCCACCTCCAGATAGGCCATCGATCCGAGCACCTCGCGGATTGCGGACACCACCCGCGAGCGCACAGCGAAAACAAGCCGCGAGTGCTCGTTCACGATCAGGTCGACATAGCGCTGGCGGTAACGTTGTTCCATGTCGGTGAGGCCGTGCCACTTCTCGGGTAGCGGGCGGATCGACTTGGTTAGCAGGCGGATCTCGTGGGCGCGCAGCGTCAGTTCGCCGGTCCGCGTCTTGAACAGGATTCCGGACACGCCAATGATGTCGCCGATGTCCCAGTGCTTGAACGCGGCGTGGTTCGCCTTGCCCGCGGAATCGTCCGCGACATAGATCTGGATCCTGCCGGAGGTGTCCTGCAGCACCCCGAAGCTGGCCTTGCCCATCACCCGCTTCAGCATCAGCCGTCCGCCGATCGTTGCCTGCGGTTGCTCCTTTTCGAGGTCTTCCTTCGACATTTCGCCAAAGTTCTCGTCCAGCCTGCGAGCGAGTTCATTGCGGAAAAAATCGTTCGGATAGGCGTCGCCTTCGGCGCGCAATGCCTCCAGCTTCGCGCGGCGTTCGGCCATGATCTTGTTTTCGTCGGCCGCCGGCTCGTGTCCTTCGGCTGCTGGGGTCTGATCCTTGTTTTCCATTCGACTACTCCCTGGCTCCGGAACGTGTGGTGCCGGTTCTGCCTTTAATTGAATCTCCCGTTTTCCGACATGCTGGCAGGCCAGCATGTCGGAAAACGGGAGACCTGCTTCCTTCTGCCTGTGGCGCTTAAGCTCTCAGTTGTGCGACTCGAGTGCTGCCCTACACCCCCTGCTTCAGACTGGCCGTGATGAACTGATCCAGATCGCCGTCGAGCACCGATTGCGTGGCGCCGACCTCGATTCCGGTGCGCAGATCCTTGATGCGCGACTGGTCGAGCACGTAGGAGCGGATCTGGTGACCCCAGGCGATGTCGGTTTTTTCCGCCTCCATCTTGTCCTGAACGGCCTGGCGCTTGCGCATTTCGAGTTCGTAGAGACGCGACTTCAGCATTGCCATGGCCTCTGCCCGGTTGCGGTGCTGGGAGCGATCGTTCTGGCACTGCACGACGACGCCGGTAGGCAGGTGCGTGATGCGCACCGCGCTGTCGGTACGATTGACGTGCTGGCCGCCGGCGCCCGAGGCGCGGTAGGTGTCGATGCGCAGGTCGGCGGGATTGATGTCGATTTCCACGCTGTCGTCCACCTCGGGGTAGACGAACACGCTGGCGAAGGAGGTGTGACGCCGTGCGTTGGAATCGAAGGGGCTCTTGCGCACCAGGCGGTGAACGCCGGTTTCCGTGCGCAGCGTGCCGAAGGCGTACTCGCCGCTGATCTTCAGCGTGGCGCTCTTGATGCCCGCGACCTCGCCCTCAGACTGTTCGAGTATCTCCACGCTGAAGCCCTTGCGCTCCGTATAGCGCAGGTACATGCGTTCCAGCATCGCGGCCCAGTCCTGGGCCTCCGTGCCGCCAGAGCCGGATTGAACGTCGAGGAAGCAGTTGTTCGGGTCGAGCGGGTTGGAGAACATGCGCCGGAATTCGAACTTCTCGACCTCCGTCTCCAGCGCGCGGATCTCGCCCGCCAGGGATTCGAGCGTCGCGTCGTCTTCTTCGGCGCGCGCCATCTCGAACAGCTCGCGTGTGTCGCTGATCCCCGTGCCCACGCGTTCCAGCGTAAGCACGATGTTGTCGAGCGTCTTCTTTTCCTTGCCGAGCTCCTGGGCGCGCTGCGGACTCTCCCAGAGTTTCGGGTCCTCAAGCTCACGGTTCAGCGTCGCGAGGCGTTCCTTGCGCGTATCGAAGTCAAAGATACCTCCGCAGCTCGGCCGTGCGCGAGGCAAGGTCGGCGAGCGTGGAGACGAGCTGGTTGAGGCGTTCGGCTTCCATAGTTCCAGACAGGAGTGGTAATTGCTGCGCGCAAGTAGCGAGCGGAGCGCCAGATTATAGCGGGGCGGGGCAGTACGCCCCGCGGCTCACCCCCGATTCTTGACCGGCACTGCAGAGCCGTGCAGTGCATCGGCCGCGTTCGAGGCAAGGAACAGGATCACCTCGGCGAGCTGGGCCGGCGATACCCACAGGGCGGGGTCGGCATCGGGCATGTCGGCACGATTCTGGGGAGTATCGATGATGCTCGGCAGCACGCAGTTCACGTTGATGCCGCGGTCTTTCAGTTCCGCCGCCATGCTTTCCGTGAGCCGGATCACCACTGACTTGGCAGCGCAGTAAGCGCCCATCATCGGCAGGCCGGCAAGCGCCGCCGCGGCGCCGATGTTCACGATCCGGCCGGCGCCGCGCGCGAGCATCCCGGGCACGACGGCGCGGCTTGCGTTCAAAAGCGTGCGCACGTTCAGGTCGAACATGCGGGTCCAGACCGCGTCGTCGGTTTCATGCACCGGCGTGCCTATCGCGAAGCCGCCCGCGACGTTGCAGAGGACGTCCACTGCACCGAGCGATTCCAGAGCCGCGCGGCTGGCTGCCGCGTCCAGCAAGTCGACGGGGTGCCGGCTGATGCCTGCGGGCGCCGCGTCGGACGAAAAGCCGAGGTCGAGCAAGGCCACGCGCGCGCCCCGCTGGAGTGCGAGCGCGGCGACCGCGCGCCCGAGATTGCCGTTGCCGCCCGTGACGGCGACCAGTTTTCCATCAAATCGCATGGGTCCTCCCTGCCGTCGCGTGTCGTCCCGGTCCCGGAGGACTCCGGGCGTCTGCGGCGGCGGGCGATGTTAACATCCGAGCCTCTTTCACCCAGCGGGACCCGTGGCATGAAGTTCTACGTCGTGGACGATGATCCGGACATCATTTCGCTGCTGGAAAAGATGCTCTCGGGGGCCGGCCACGAAGTCGTGACCTCCGGCTCCAGTCGCTATGCGCTGGAGAACATTCCCGTCGTGCGGCCGGATTGCGTCATCACCGACCTCATGATGCCGGAGATGGACGGCTTCGAGCTCACGCGCGTTCTGCGCAGCCGGCCCGAGCTCGCGGGACTGAAGATCATCGTCCTGTCGACCAAGACCTATGATTTCGATCGGCGCAGGGCGAAAGAGCTCGGCGCGGATGGTTACATCACGAAACCGATCCGGCGCGAGCTGCTGCTGCCGCAGATCGACGAGATCGTGTCGCACAAGGTGACGGTGAACTACTGGGGCGTGCATGGGACGCTTCCGGTACCCGGACCGCACACCCTGCGCTATGGCGGCAACACGCCCTGCGTGTCGGTCGAGGTTGGCGGTGGCGAGCCGCTCTATGTGTTCGACTGCGGCTCAGGCATCAAGAAGCTGTCCGATCGCGTGATGGGGTCGAAGGAACCGCGCTTCTCGGCGCGCATCTTCATCTCCCATCCGCACTGGGACCACATCAACACCATTCCGTTCTTTGCCCCGCTGTACATTCGCGGCAACCAGGTGGAGGTCTATGGCCCGTATCAGGGCGACCTGACGATCGACCGGGTGGTGAGCGCACAGATGGAGAGCGTCTATTTCCCGGTCACCATACGCGAATTCGGCGCGCGGCTCACGTTCCGAGATCTGCGCGAGGAGAGCCTGACCTTCGGGCCGGTTCGCATCGACACGATGCTGCTCAAGCATCCGGGCTACTGCCTCGGCTACCGCCTGTCGGCGCACGGGCGATCGGTGTGCTACATCACCGACAACGAGCTCTATCTGCCGAGCGACGCGCGCTACGACGAGCGTTACGTCGAGCGCCTGGCGGACTTCGTGCGCGGCGCGGACACCCTGATTACCGATGTCACGTACCGCGACCACGAGTATCCGTCCAAGGTGGACTGGGGTCACTCGTCGGTAAGCATGGTGGCTGATCTGGCGGCACGGGCCGAGGTGAGACGCCTGCAGCTCTTTCACCATGATCCGGACCAGACCGACGACGACATCGACGCGAAGCTTTCGGAGATGCGCGCCGCGCTCGCGAAGCTCGGTGGGCCAGGCTGCCGCGTTCAGTGCGAGGCGCCGGCCGAGGGCACGGAACTGATCCTCTGATTCCCGCGGCACCGCATTGGATCGGGCGGGGCGTGAACGGGCGCTACAGAACGCCCGCCGCAAGTCCTGCCGCAAAGGTCGCACCCAGCTCCTCGCAGCGCCCGACGATTTCCGGAGTGAGTTCGCCCAGCGCGATGATGGGTTCGTGCCGGCGCCGCAGCCTGAGCCCGGTAACAATGCGCTCCACCGAACTCACCGCGCCGCGTCCATCCTGTCCCGCGCCCACGAACAGCGCCCAGGGCCGGCCTTCGATCCTGCCCTCGCAGGGATAGAACACGCGTTCGAGAAAATCCTTCATCAGGCCGGACATGTAGCCGAAATTTTCGGGCGTACCGAGGATCAGCGCGTCCGCTGCGAGCACGTCTTCGGGCCCAGCCTCGGGAGCGCGCTTCAAGACGAGTTCGACTTCTGTCAGTGCCTCGGCCTGCTCAAGCGCGCGTCGTGCGCCGCGCGCGACCGCCTCGGCCATTGCAGCGGTCTTCGCGCTGCGGCTCTGGTACACCACGAGCAGCGTTTTCATCGCGCGGCACGCGCCGCCGGATCCTGGCGGTAGAAGCGCGCAAGCTGTGCATACACGTCTGGGTAGCGGCGTCGTGTCTCGGCGGGCTCCACGAAGAATGCCTCGCTCGTGACGGCAAAGAATTCAGCCGGGTGCTCACCGCCGTAAGGGTCGAGCCAGGTGTCGCGGCCGCGATCGAGCGCATCGCAGAAGCCCTCGTAGGCGACGCGGAACGCGTCGCTCCAGGCGCGGCGGTCCATGTCGGCGTGCAGCGGCGGGAGGCCGTCGGCATCGCTGTTCAGCATGTCCAGCTTGTGTGCGAATTCGTGGATCACCACGTTCAGTTCTGATTCATGCGCGGTCGCATCCCAGGAGAGCACCACCGGGCCGCCCTGCATCGCCTCGCCGGCGAGCTCGTCGGTCCATTCGTGCACGACACCTGCCTCGTCCACGTCGCTGCGCTCCACGCGGAAGTCGGAGGGGTAGACCACGATCCCGTGCCACCCGCGGTACCAGTCGATGCCCAGTTCGAGTACGGGCAGGCAGGCCTGTGCGGCCACGGTGAGGCGTACGCGGTCGTCCGGGTCCAGCCCGTGCGTTCCCGTGAACTCCTTCTCGTCGAGGAAAATGAGCGACAGCTCGCGCAGCCGGCCATCCTCGTCCGGAGTCAGCGCGCGCAGACAGTCGAGCCGGCCGGTGACTTCGCGCCAGAGCATCTCGTCGATCGCATGCCGGGCGAGTACCCGGCGCCTACGCAGATCACGCAGGAACCCCACGCGGGCCTCAGTGAGCCTGCGGCCGGCTGGCGAGCCAGACGCCGGCCAGCGTAAGCGCGAAGCCGATCGCGTGATACGGCCTGGGAATCTCGCCGAGGATCAGCACCGCCATGATGATGCCCACCGGCGGAACCATGTTCAGATAGATTCCGGTTGCCGTGGAACCGATCGCCTTCACACCGATTCCCCAGATCGCGTAGTTGATGACCGACAGGACGACCGCGACGTAGAACACTGCGAAGATGACATCCGGCCGCAGCCGCAGTCCGCCCGTTCCGGAGGCGATTTCCGCTAGATAGAAAGGGGCCATCGGCACGAGCCCGACCAGCGCGATGGCGAGCAGGAATTCGAGCTGGGTGAGCCCCGCGGGACGCAGCCGCAGACACGCCGTGTAGAGCGCCCACAGTGCCACGCTGCCGAGTATCCAGAGATCCCCGTGATCGAAGCTGAGTGCTGCCAGCACCTTCGGATCGAGACGCGTGACGATCGCCAGGATGCCGAGGAACGAGATCGTCACCCCGGCAACCGCGTTGGCACGGATGCGCTCGCGGAAGATTGCCCAGGCGAACACCGGTATCAGCGCGGGCGTGACCGCCTGCAACAGCAGCGCATTGGTCGCGCTGGTGGCCTGGATGCCGCGGTAGGCGAGGATGGAATAGATGCCCGTGCCGGTGATGCCGAAGAAGGCGAGCTGCAGCCACGTGCCGCGCAACTGGGCGCGCTTGCGGTACAGCCCGGGCCCGGCAACCGCAACAAGTACCAGGGTCGCGACGGCCCAGCGCCAGAATGCGAGCGTGGTCGCGCTGAATTCCTCTCGTACCCCGCGCGCCACGATCCAGTGTCCGGCCCAGAGCAGCGTCGAGGATCCGAGCAGGAAGTGCGGCGACGCGAGGGGGCGTGGCAGGTTCATGGAGCCGGAAGATACCCCAGTCCCACGGCGTGCGCCGCGCGCCCGGCGATATCCGCCGCACTGGCTCGGAACTTGCGTTGCGCGGGGACATGGAGGCGATATTTCGTGCAGCGCCGGACGGGCACGGTTTTCCCGGTCTGGCTTTCCTAGAATAAGCCATGGTTTCCATCGTTCAGTCACCGCTCGTGCTCGGCGCGGGCGCTGCCTTCGAGCCGCTTGCGGAAGGCCTGCCTGAGGCCGAGCGCGAGTTGCTCGCGCGCGCCTGCGCATGGGCAGAGCCGCTCTATGCAGGACGCACGCTATCGACCGGCGAGCCGGTATGGCCGCATGCGCTCGCGCTCGCGGCGAATCTCGCTGCGATCGGAATGGACGGCGTGGCGCGCGCTGCCGGGATACTGTTCGCGGCGCCCAAGTACCTCGCCGCGCTGGAGGAGCTCGGGGCGCAGTTCGGACCCGAGGTCGCATCCCTCGCGGTCGGCGCCGAGCGTCTGTATCAGCTGCGGGTGACGACCCGGGGCGGCCCTCAGGGCCGCGCAGTGGTGCGTGAGACCCCGGCCGCGGACACCGAAGTGCTGCGCAAGATGGTGCTTGCCATGGTGGAGGACGTACGCGTGGTGCTCATCCGCCTCGCGAGCCGCACTCAGACCATGCGCTGGATGGCGCGCAAGGTGGCGAGCGAGGAGGAGAGCGCTCGCAGGCTGCAGGAGCGTGCGGCCTATGCGCGCGAAACCATGGATATCTACGCGCCGCTCGCCAACCGGCTCGGCGTCTGGCAGTTCAAGTGGGAACTGGAGGACCTTTCCTTCCGGTTCATGGAGCCGGAGTCGTATGCGCGTATCGCGCGCATGCTGGACGAGAAGCGCGCAGAGCGCGAGCAGTACATCGCCGATGCGATCCGCACGCTTGCGGCCGAACTCGAATCGGTCGGCGTGAAGGGCGAGATCCACGGCCGGCCGAAGCACATCTATTCGATCTGGAACAAGATGAAGTCCAAGGGGCTGGATTTCTCGGAGCTCTATGACGTGCGCGCGCTGCGTGTGATCGTCGGCGACGTGAAGGACTGCTATACGGCCCTCGGCGTGGTGCATAACCTGTGGCAGCCCGTGTCGCAGGAGTTCGACGACTACGTCTCCCGTCCCAAGGGCAACCACTATCAGTCGCTGCACACGGCGGTGCTCGGGCCGCAGGGCCGCACACTCGAAGTGCAGATCCGCACCGAGGAGATGCACCGGCACGCGGAGCTCGGCATCGCCGCGCACTGGCGCTACAAGGAAGGCCGGCAGAAGCCGGACGAGCAGGGCTTCGACGACAAGATCGCCTGGCTGCGTCAGCTGCTCGCCTGGCGCGACGAAGTCGCAGGGGGTGCGGGCTGGGCCGAGAGCACGCGTCGCGCGGCGCTCGACGACGCGGTCTACGCAATCACGCCGCTCGGCAAGGTGGTGGATATTCCTGCCGGCGGAACGCCGATCGATTTCGCCTATGCCCTGCACACGGATCTGGGTCATCGCTGCCGGGGCGCCAAGCTCGACGGGCAGATCGTTCCGCTCGAGACGCCGATACGCAACGGCCAGCGGGTCGAGATCCTGGCGGCCAAGGCGGGCGGTCCGTCGCGCGACTGGCTGAATGCCGAACGCGGCTTCGTGAAGAGCGCGCGCGCGCGCCAGAAGATCCGCCAGTGGTTCAACAATCACGACCTTGCCGACACCATCGCTTCAGGCCGGGCGGCGCTGGAGCGCGAGCTGCGCCGCGAGGGGGGCGGCAGCCAGGCGAATCTCGATGCGCTCGCGGTGAAGCTCGGTTGCGCCGGGCCCGACGAGCTGTTCGCCGCGATCGGGCGCGAGGAAGTGAACCTGCGTGCCCTGCAGGGGGCGTTGCGCGAACTGCGCGGCGGCGCCTCGCGCCCGGTCGAGCCGGAGCTGCCGGTTCGCCCACAGCGCCGGGCCGCAGGGTCGGATACCGCCGGCTCGGTGCTCGTGGTCGGCATGGACCAGGTGCTCACCCAGCTCGCGCGTTGCTGCAGGCCGGTGCCGCCGGATCCGATCCGCGGCTTCGTGACGCGCGGACGCGGCGTATCCGTGCACCGCGAGGACTGCCTCAACTTCCGCCGGCTGTCGGAGACGAACCCCGAGCGCGTGCTCGATGCCGAGTGGGGCGCGCAGGCTGCCGGGCGAGGCTATCCCGTGGAGATCGCCGTGGTCGCCCAGGATCGGCAGGGCCTGCTGCGGGACATCGGCGATGCGCTTGCGCGCGAACGGCTGAATGTCACCGCGGTGCGCACCCAGAGTCGCGACGACGTGGCCTACATGCACTTCGCCTTTCCGGTCGGCGACCTTGCCCAGTTGAAGCGCGCCTTCGCGGTGGTGAAGGATGTGCAAGGGGTGATCCGGGTGGCGCGCGGGTGAGCGGGCGGATCCAGCTCGCGCCGATGGAGGGCCTCGCAGATCATGTGCTGCGCGAAGTGCTCTCGCGCGTGGGCGGTTACGATCGCGCGACCTGCGAGTTCGTGCGCGTGTCCGGCTCTTTGCTGCCGCCGCGCATCTACCGTCGCATCTGTCCGGAACTCGACCGTGGCAGCAGGACCGGGCCGGGCATGCCGGTCGCCGTGCAGCTCCTCGGCAGTGATCCGGAATGCATGGCGGAAAACGCGGCGCAGCTCTGCGCGCTCGCGCCGGCGGGCATCGACCTGAACTTCGGCTGCCCGGCGAAGACGGTGAACCGGCACGGCGGCGGGGCGATGCTGCTCGCCACGCCCGAGGTGCTCTATCGCGTCGCGGCCGCGATACGCAAGGTCGTGCCGCGGCACATCCCCTACAGCGCAAAGATGCGTCTGGGCGTGTCGGACACCTCGCGCGCGCTCGAATGTGCCCAGGCGCTGGAGGCGGGCGGCGTCGAGGCGCTCGCGGTGCATGCGCGCACGCGCGACGATGGCTACCGGCCGCCGGCCCACTGGGAATGGATCGGCAGGATACGTGCGGCGGTCAGTCTGCCGGTCATCGCGAACGGCGAGATCTGGAGCGTCGCGGATTATCTGCGCTGCCGCGCAGAGAGCGGTGCGACCGACGTCATGCTCGGCCGCGGCGCGGTGGCGGATCCCTTCCTCGCGCAACGCATTCGCACACGCGCCGATCGCGCTGAACGCGATGCGCGCAGCGAGTGGCTGGAACTGCTGCCTCTGGTGGCCGAGTACTGGAGACTGTGCCAGGACAAAGTGGCGGGGCGCCATGCGGCGGGCCGGCTCAAATCCTGGCTCGCCTGGCTCCGGCGCCGGTTTCCGGAGGCGGAGGCGCTCTATGGCGCGATCAGGACCGTGAACGATCCGGAGGCGACGGCGAGCCTGCTCAGGCTGCATGGCGTGCCCGTCGGCGCAGCCGCTGCGACCGGGCTCGCCTAGAACAGGCGCTCGGGCGTCAGGCGCAGTCCGAACGACATCCAGCGGCCCGCCGCCGGACCACCGAGCTGGCGTCCGAAGGTGGCGTCCACCTGCACGCGGTTCGGGACGATGGCGTAGCGCGCGCCCGCCTGCCAGTACGGGTTCGCATGGTTGTCGCCGAAGGCCTCCGCAATGGCCATGAGTCGCGGCAGCGCCTGGATCTCGGCGCCGATGCCCCAGGTAAGGTTGTTCCGGCCACCCGAACGCTCACGCAGCACGCCCAGGTTGTAGTGCATGATGAATGCATCGTCGCGGTGCGAAACCGAGATCGGGAGATAGCCGTAGGTCGCGCCGAACTGGTTCGGTCCCGGCGTCGCGCCGACATGCCGGATCGTGCCGAGCGCGAGGCCGATGCCCCAGCTGTTGGTGCTCAGCTCCCGGAACAGCGTTTTCAGCTGAACGACATCGTCGCGCGTGGCGGTCTCGCCCGCATAACTCGCCTTGCCGCCGCCGAGCGTGAGTTCCAGATTGCCGCCCGGATTGCAGCCGGGCAGCGCCCAGCTTTCACGGCTCTCCGGATAGATGCGGATCCAGCTTTCGAGCTGGCAGCTCCCTGCAGTGGTAAGGCGCGCGTCGTCGGTGACGAAGGGGCGCGCGGCATGGGCATGCAAGGTGACGAATAGCGAGGCCAGTGCAGCCAGCGTAGCGAGGCGGGTCAGCAGCAGGCGCAGGATGACGTTCATGGGTTATTTTCGCCGGTTGCCTGCGGCGAAGCGAGTGCCGCCGCGGCTCCCGGTTCAGACCTCTGCAGTCTCGCGCTCCGGTTCGATGCGCTTTTCCGCCAGCGCGAGCGGAAGCTCCGCCTGGGCCGTGCTCTGCGAAGGCGCCTGAGCGCCCCAGCGGATCAGTTCCATGCGGCCATCCAGGTGTTCCACGATGGCCGTGCAGCTGTCCACCCAGTCGCCGCAGTTGAGGTAGGTCGTGGTGTCCACGGTGCGTATCGCCGCGGCATGGATATGCCCGCAGATCACCCCGTCCACACCCCGCTCGCGCGCGTGGCGCAGCACCGAGTCCTCGAAGTCGAAGATGAATTCCAGCGCGCCCTTCACCTTGCGCTTCGCGTAGCCGGCCAGCGACCAGTAACCGGGCACACCGAGCATCCGGCGAAGGATCGACAGCCAGCGATTGAGATTCACCGCGAGGGCGTAGGCCTGATCGCCCAGAATCGCGACCCATTTGTGGTACCGGGTCACCTGGTCGAATTCGTCGCCATGCAGCAGCAGATAGCGCTTGCCGTCCGCCGCCACATGCACATGGTCGCGCTCGACGCGAATGTTGCCGAAGGATGAGCCCGAATGCTCGCGCACCGCCTCGTCGTGATTGCCCGGAACGAAGACCACCTGGACGTCGTGGCGGGCGCGCCGCAGCACTTTCTGAACGAGGGTGTTCTGCGGCTCGGACCAGTACACGCCTCGCCTGCGCATCGCCCAGAAATCCACGATGTCGCCGATCAGGAACAGGTGCTCGGATTCATGCGCCTTGAGGAACTCGAGCAGACGTTCGGCCTGGCACGCGCGCGTGCCGAGGTGCACGTCCGAGATGAATATCGACCGGACTCTCCGGCTCATTGCGCGGGGTCCGCGACGCGCTTGCGGCCGATGAACAGGTAGTACGGGGCGCGGATGAGCGGAAGGTAGGGGATGGGACCCTGCAATGCGCTGAATGTCACCGTATCCACACGCTCGCGCAGAAAGCGCGGCTGTTCGTCGCTCAGGCGGACGCCGTCGTGTCCGAACCAGCGACGCAGAAATGTTCTGGCGGGTTGCCGCATGCCCTCGGGAAGGTGGAAATCCACGACGCCGAGCGTGCCGCCGGGCTTCAGCATTCTCAAGGCGTTCGCTATGGCGGCCTGCCAGTCAGGAATCATGCTCAGGGAATAGGAGAAATAGACGCAATCGACCGGATGCACAGGGCGGTATCGCGTGGCATCGCCCAGAAACAGGCGCACGTTGGGGCGATGTGCATGACGTTCGCGGGCAACTTCCAGCAGCGCCGGGCACAGATCCACGAGATCGACCCGCGCCGCGTGCGCCAGGCGATCGTCGAAGAAAAGAAGGTTGCGTCCGGTCCCGGAACCGAGTTCGACGATGTGATTGCCGGGGGCGCAGGGAAGCGCTGCGATCAGGGCCTGCCGTCCATGCAGCAGTCGTTCGCGAAACTGATCGTAGGCCGCCGCCTGCGGTGCATAGAAGCGTTGCACGCGCTCGGCGTGGCTGCTGTGCCGGTCATGGTTCATCCCGCGAACCAGGGCTGCGAGAACCTTCAGGTCGGCGGAAACGCCCATGTCAGCGCTTCACGTCCGCAATGTGGAATCCCGCGTAGGTGTGGACGCGGTCCCGGCGAGCAAGCTGATTCGCGAGTTCGGTGTGGAAGCTGAGGCTGTCTTCGAGCGGACGTGCCTGGTCCCCGTCCCCGATCATGATGCCCTGAAGATAGGAAGGATGTGCGTGCGCGCTGCGGAAGATGACCCGTGCTCCGGGTGCGGCGCGCTCGAGGATCGCCTCCCATTCCTCGGCCAGCGCCGCCGGCTGGTAGGCGCTCATCCAGTCCATGTGATCGAGCAGCACGTAGCGCGAGATCCGGCGATCCGTGGTTTTCAGGAACCCGGTGACGGTGTCGGTGTGCAGGCTGATACGGTCCGCGAGGCCCGCCTTGAGCGCGAAGAAATTTCGCCGTTTGAGGTACTCGGGACAATTCGCGAAGCTGTAGCGCCCGCGCAGATAGAGCGTCCAGAAGTAGTTGCTGCGAACGGGCAGCTCGCGCGCCACGTAGTCGAGACTCTCGCGCACGAAGCCCGCCACGCCGCGGCTGTGCTGACGTTCCACTTCCTTGCGCTGCGGGTGCGGCACGCCGAGCAGGCTCATGGTGAACTGGCGCGCCAGCATCCAGTCGAGCGGACGGGTCCAGAGCCTGGGCGCGACCCGGCGATCGTAGTGCTCGCGCTGTTCTTCAAGCGTATGCGATCCGGCAAAGGCCTCGAGCGCATCACGCAGTCCGGGACGCATGCCGACGTAGCTGCGGAACCCGCGGGCCACGAGACCCGCGAGTCCGTGAAAATAGAACGTTGTCTCGGGATCCGCATGTGCGAACCAGCGATAGTTCCGGTCCCAGTATGCGCGGGCGAATTCGGAGAGATCTCCGCGCAACGCATCGCGATAGATCTCGCGGAAGCGCGGGTGCCGCCCGTGGCCGAATATCTCGAAGAAATCCGCGAACTCCAGGCGCCGTATGCCGGCCAGCTTGAGTTCCAGCAATGCGTTCTGGCGCGGATTCGCGTCGACTGCGTGGATCGCCGCCGGTCCGGTCAGCGCGTAATCGAGAACATTGCAGCCGGCGCTCGTGATGACCAGCAGACGATCGCCCGGGCTGAGGGCGAGGGCTTCGCGGTCCACCGCGGGGTCTTCCCAGCAACTGTTGTAGACCAGAGAGCGACCGTAGATCGCATTGAACAGGCGCTGATCGAATCGGTCGGACAGGCTAAGTGCGGTAGACAGAATGCTCTCCAGTGTCGAGTCGGCAGGGTCAGACAGGCATCTGGGCAATCAGATTACGGTGACTTTGTGACTCGCCGATTACGCGCGTGTCTGCATCGTGGGTCCGGGCGCGCGCCCGGGCGCGGGCATCTAGGGCCGGGGCTCGCGCTGCCGGAATAGCAGCCAGCCCGCGATCGAAGTAACGAGAAAAATCAGTCCCGCGATGGTCCAGAAGCCGGCGCTGTCACCGGAGAACGGAATTCCGCCGACGTTCATGCCGAACAGACCCGAGATGATGTTGATCGGGAGCGCCATGACGGTGACCGCAGTGAGCACGAAGACGCTGCGGTTGGTCTGCTCGCTCACGCGGGTGGCGATCTCTTCCTGCAGCAGCTTGATCCGCTCCTGCAGTCCGATCGCGTCCCGCAGAACGGTCGAGAACTCCTCGGTCGCCTGCCGCAGGTCACTCAGATCCTCACTGCGGACCCATGCGGGCGGCTGACCCAGCATCCGGAACAGCGCGCCCGGCTCCGGCGCAAGCAGACGCTGCAGGCGCACCAGATCGCGCCGGTTTCCGCCGAGGGTTGCGCGTGTCAGGTCGAGGCGACCGGACAGCAGCCGGTCCTCGATCGTGTCGATTCTTGTCGCGGTGCGTCGCGTGATGTCCGCGAGCACGTCGCCCTGGTGGTGCATCAGATGAATGAGGAGCGAAAGCGGAGAAGGAAATGTCTCACCCGCCCGTACCGCCGCCCGCAGGCGGTCGATGGACCGGATCGGCCGCAGCCGCACGCTGATCAGGACCCGGCGATCGAGCGTCAGCCAGAGGGGCGCGACCTGCATGGTCTCCGTGTGCAGGAAGTCGTAGATGACATCGTTCAGCACTGCGACGAGCGCCTCGTCCGCCAGCTCTATACGCGTGGACGGCGAGAGCTCGCCGACGAGTTCGTGAAACAGTTCGGGCAGATCGAGCTTGCTCCTCAACCATTCCGTAGTGGCGGGAACCGAAGAGAAATGCAGCCAGATGAACTCGTCGTCGGTGCCGGGGCGGGTAAGCCAGGCCTCCGCGCCGGCCTGCGAGATCTCCTCGCCGCGCGTGCCCGGCGCGAAGCGGAAGCCGGAGACGAGTCCGCTTCGTCCTGGCGCGTACTCCACCGGCTCGGTGGAAAACGAGTCGGCGGAAATTCCGGACGGTGACATCTCCCCGCTAGGCCGTGCGTCCGCGCAGGCTCGGGTAGTAGGCGATGACGTCGGTGAACGGGTCGGTGATCAGCTTGACGAACCAGATGAGCGCATTGCGCAGTCCGTGCTTGCCTACGAGGACGGCCACGCGTCCGAAAACGACGACACAGGTCAGACCGAACCAGTGCTTCGCGACATCGAGCACCAGCGAGCCTGCATTCGCCCACGCGATCGTCTCGGCCCCGTACAGCACCCACAGCGGGATCAGCGTATACGCGGCGAGAATCACGGATTTGCTCGGCGTATCGAAGCCGAGCAGCAGCTTCTCCTTGTCACGGCAGGGCGGCTCGATGAGAGCGTGCCCGGCCTGGCGCAGCACGAGGGCGCCCAGGCCCAGCCACATGGCGAGCGTGAAGTGCGTGAAGAGCAAGGCGTAGGCGAAGATGAAGGTGGAAGAGCTGAAGAAGTGCAGGATCTGGTTCACGCGGTGGCTGTGCGAGGCGACGTGATCGTCATGCTTGCGTTGCATGATCTCGGCCGTGAAGCTCGCCGCGGGGCGCGGCAGGCGGACGATGCTGGAGGCCAGATCGCGCACGAGCCTGCGCCTGATGTCGCTGTCGCGACTCGGCTGCTCCTCGAGCGAGAGCCACCACTTGTCGCGCTTCATCTTTTCGGCGGCCTCCCTGAGCTTCAGGCGCAGCGCGTCGTAATCCTCGTCGCGATAGTCGAGGCTCGTCAGGCAGCGCCCGGTGCCGACCCAGCTCATGCTCACGCCTTCGGCGCGCAGGTAGTACTGGAGCAGCCAGTTATAGCGGCCGGGTTCGGTGAACAGCACGGTCCAGATGGTGCCCAGCTGGGCGATGCGCACGGGCAGTCGCGCGGCCACGAACTCGTCGGTGGAGCGCCTTGCCCAGGCGGCGCAGCGCGCATTCGCGGCTTCATACTCCGTGCGTGCTTCCGGTGTGGTCACCCAGGACAGGAATTCGTGCATCGCGCCGATTGCCTGGGGATAGGCGGCGAAGGTTCCGACCACATAGGCGATCCGCATCGGATGATCCGGATCGAAGCGGCGCATCAGGCCGCGCTTGGCGCAGACCACGCCGATCGGCATGCCGCCGGCAACCGTCTTGCCGTAGAGCACCATGTCCGCCTTGACGCCGAAATACTCCTGCGCACCGCCCGGTGCCAGCCGGAATCCGGTGAACACTTCATCGAAGATGAGCGGGATATTGCATTCGTCGCAGACCTTGCGCAGTTCGCGCAGCCATGCGGCATAGTCCGAGCGGACATCGTCTTTCGCGCTGCGCATCGAGCTGGAGAGCATCACCGCGTCGTTCGGCGGCGGAGAATTCGGATGGAAGGATTGAACCGGATTCACCAGCACGCCGGCGAGAAAGGGTGCCTTGGCGCGTATCGCCTTGATCGAATCCGGATTCATGTCCTTCAGGGTCAGGCAGTCGCCGATCGCGCGCTCGCTGCCGAGGCCCGGTTGCACGCCGTCCCACCAGCCGTGATAGGCGCCCGCGAAGCAGGCGATCTTCCACTTCTTCGTGTTGAACCGGGCGAGCCGGACCGCCGCCATGACCGCCTCGGTCCCGCTCAGGTGGAACGACACTTCCTCCATGCCGGATACGCGCTTGAGCATCTCGATGTTCTCCGCAACCAGCGGATGCAGCGGTCCGAGCACCGGGCCCAGATCCCTTACCTTGGCCCAGCCGCGGTCTATCCACTCCTTGTAGCGGTCATAGCCAGCGACGTTCACGCCGTAAGAGCCGCCGATATCGAGGTTCAGGTTGCCGTCCAGGTCGCGCAGGTAGGGACCCTCGGAGGCTTCCGCGACAGAACATAGGTTGAACTTCTCCCGCATCACG
Source organism: uncultured Pseudomonadota bacterium (assembly GCA_903834835.1). Lineage (GTDB taxonomy): Bacteria > Pseudomonadota > Gammaproteobacteria > Burkholderiales > SG8-39 > CAILKO01. The sequence goes on from CAILKO010000043.1 coordinate 47,664, forward strand.
CGGGCGAAGGGAAAGGGCACGCGGTTCGCGTCTGCGAAGCGCAGGTCCGACAGTCCGTCGCGCACGCGCAGGCCCCAGGCTTCCGACTTCGGACTCCTGCGTGCGAGTACCTCGGCGAGAGTGTCGAGTGCCTGGCGCCGGGTCGCGATCACCGGATCAGGCGCGTTGTCGGCGCCGAGGAACTCCGCCTCCGAGTAGTGGCGGGTCTTCACGAGCCGGGAGAGCTTGCGCGAGATCTGCGGCGTATAGGAAATTGCCGGGAGCGACAGCAGAAAGGCCCACAGACGCCGGCCGCGGAAGACAAGCAGCACTGCGAGTGCAACGAGCCACCATGCAGCACCGATCTCCAGGTTGAATCCCTTGGGCAGTGAATCGAACATCGGGCGAACCTCCTTTTATAGTTGTCGTGTCGTTGCTGTTGCGGCAGCGTTGTCTGTTCAGAGCTCCGAACCGCCGGCGGCGGCCGCCCCGGCGCGCATGCCGGCACCGGGTGAGCTTGCATGTGGCCATGGCTCGCGTGAGACCATCAGCGTGTGAAGAAAGCTCTGCACCACCTTGTCCCAGCCGAGGCCTTCGGCGGTGCTGCGGGCGCGAGCACGGAGCACCTGAAGGCCGCCTGCGGAAAGTGCCATCTCACGTGCGCGCGCGATGAATTCGGCGGCGTCTCCGTACCGGGCCAGGTAGCCGTTCGCACCTGAAACGATGTGCTCGCGGGCTGCTGCATAGTCGAAGGCGAGCACGGCAAGGCCCGAGGCCATCGCCTCCATCGTGACGTTGCCGTAGGTCTCGGTGAGGCTCGGGTACAGGAAAAAGTCGGCCGATGCATAGAGGCGTGCGAGTTCATCGCCGGTACGCACGCCGGTGTACACGTGTCCCGGGTAGCGCCGCTCCAGGCGCGCACGCTCCGGACCGTCTCCGACGATGACGAGGCGCGCCCCGGGGCGCACCGCCCGGATGGCCGCGAATCCCGCGAACAGCAGGTCGAGATTCTTCTCGGCGGCCAGGCGCCCGACATGCAGTACCAGCGGGCCGCATTCCCGGACGCCAAGCTGCTCGCGCAGTGCGCTGCTCCGATGCACAGGAGAGAATTGGGAAACGTCCGCGCCGCGTCCGACGACCGCGAGCCGCTGGAACCCGGACCGACGAAGATCCTCCAGCTTCTCGCTTGTCGGCACGATCGTGACACGCGTGCGGTTATGGAAGCTGCGCAGGTAACGCATCACCGCGTTCTGCAGCGGCGCCGCGCAGTAGTGACTGGCGTAGCCGTGAAAATTCGTATGGAAGCTGCTGGTCACGGGTATGCCGGAGCGGTGCGCAGCGCGCAGCGCGCTCCAGCCCAGCGGACCCTCCGTTGCGATATGCACGATGTCCGGGCGCCACCGGCGCCAGGCGTTCTCGATACGACTGCCAGCGAACGGAAGTCCGATGCGCACTTCGGCGTATCCGGGAACGCGCATGCCGGGCATGAGCACGAGCGTGTCGTCATGCGGTGTCACGGGAGCCGAAGCGTCGTCCTGCGCCTGGCGCGGGCGGATGACCTGAAGAGAAACGCCGCGCTCGCGCAATCCCTTGCAGATCCGGCCCAGCGTCATCGCAACGCCGTTCACTTCCGGTGGATAGGTTTCGGTCACCACCGCGATGCGCGGCAGCGCGGCCGGGTCATGCAGTCTGTTTTTCGTCCAAGTGTCCACTTGCGGCAAGATTGAGGCAGGCGTGTTACGGCGCGATGAACGAACGATGAAAGTTTGATGACCGGCGAACTGCTCAAAAAAATCCGCCGCGGACGCCTGCGCATCGTCGAGCGATGTGTCGGGCGTCCGGCGGTCGGCAAACAGCGCCCGAGGAGGAGGGTGCGTGCGGGCGCCGTGAACACCTAGGCTAGGCTGTGTGTGTTGCGCCCTGGTGACAGCGCTTGTCAGACCGCGCTGCTCCGCGCAACAGGTCCGCGCTCCAGGGAGTATCGAAGCGCGCGCTCGAAATCTTCGGTGATCCGTTCCCAGGTGACGCGCTCGGCGACGGCGCGCGCCGCGCGCCCGAGGTCGCGCGCAAGCGCCGGATAGAGCGCGAGTCGCACGGCCTGCGCGATGAAGGCGTCCCGGTCGTCGTAGCTTGCGAGCAGCCCGGAGTGCTCGTGCTCGATGTGCTGGCGAGCCGCTGCATAACGGTAGGCAACGACGCCCAGACCGCTCGCCATCGCCTCCAGCGTCACATTGCCGAAGGTCTCGGAGGTACTCGGGAACAGGAATGCGTCGGCAGACGCGTAGTGGGCGGAAAGGGCTCCGTTCACGAGGCGCCCGGCGACGATGTATCCGACGTTCCTGCGCTTGAGTTCATCGGCCATCGGGCCGTCTCCGACCAGAACCAGGCGCGTGTCGCGGCGCGCGCGTCGCATGGCTTCGTAGGCGTCGATCACCAGCGGGAAGTTCTTCTCCCTGGCGAACCGGCTCACGCACAGTGCCACGAGCGTATCGGGTCCGGCGCCCCAGCGCGCCCGGAGTTCGTCCGACCGCTTGACCGGACTGAACACCGACGGATCGACACCGCGGCCGACGATGCCGAGGCGCTCGAAGCCGCGGGCGCCGAGATCGTCAGCCAGTTCTTCCGTCGGAACCAGTGTGCAATCGGCGCGGTTGTGGAAGTGCCGCAGCCAGGCGGTGATCGGCCCTGCGAGCCAGGCGGCACCGTAGTGCCTGCTGTAGGCATGGAAGTTCGTGTGGAAGTCGGTGGCGACCGGGAGTCCCAGTCGGCGCGCCGCACGCAGGCCGGACCATCCCAGAGGGCCTTCGGTGGCGATGTGGACGAGATCCGGTCGCTGCCGTCGCCACAGCCGGAGGAGTTCGCGTCCCGCCGGCAGTCCCATCCGGAGCTGCGGATAGCGCGGTATCGGAAAGCCGCGTGTGCGCACCTGGGTGACAGCCCCGTCGATGAAACAGGGCGCTTCGTCCGCGCCAAACAGGCACTCGTCTTTGCGCTGAAGGACGTCCGGCGCCTGGCGCGGGCGCACGACCTGGACCGCATGACCGCGACGTGCGAGACCCTCGGCCATGAACGCCACGGTGCGCGCCACGCCATTGACTTCGGGGGGGTAGGTTTCAGTGAGCATCGCAACCCGCAGCTGCGACCGGGGACCGGGTTGCTCCACGACATCATCCGATCTGTGCAATCTGGTATGCGCCATGCCGGACATGTTGGGTCGGCCACGTTGCAGGCGCATGACAGGGACATTCAGCGGGGGCCGACGTGCGATGGAGGTGAATCAAGGACGAAAGACAGGTGAACCAGATATGAATGACGCGCAGGGGAGAGGGAAACAGGGCATAGCCCGAATAATTAGTAACATAAATGTTACTAATGATTTCGGGTTCGTCCCCATGCTTCGTCTCGGTACTGTCATGACCGGATGTCAGCATGCGCGCCGTTCGACCAACTAAACTTGTCGAGGACTGCATGACACAGGAATCCGGAAGCCCCGTTGCACGGCCCGTACAACACGCGGAGATTTCAGACCAGATCAGGCTGCATCAGCTGGCCGCCGAGCAGCTCGAGCGTGCCGCCGATCACAATCGCAAGGCGATGCAGCACTACGAACGCGGGGACATCGAACAGGCGCGCATGCACGCCTATCTCGCGGAAGGGCACTACATCGACGCCGGCCCCGTTGCAGAACGTCTGAGCGCACTCGCGACGACCATGATGCTGCTCCGGGTGTCCATGCCGCGCGAGCAGGCCTGCTGAACGATCCCGTTCAGCCCAGCAGCACGAGCAGCCAGATCACGACAGCGGCCAGGATCGACAGCATCACGGCTGCGCTGCCCATGTCCTTGGCGCGCTTGGCGAGCCTGTGATCTTCCAGCGAGATCCGGTCGACCGTCGCCTCCACCGCCGAATTCAGCAGTTCGACGACCAGAACGAAGAGGATGCTGCCGGCGAGCAGGGCGCGCTCGGTCCCGCTCGCACCGAGCCACAGGCCCAGGGGTAGCAGCACGATGCCAAGCACGAGTTCGACCCGGAAGGCGTCCTCGTGGCGCGCCGCCTCGGCGAGTCCGGAGGCGGAGTAGCGCGTCGCGTTGATCATGCGACGCAGTCCCGTCTTGCCTTTGTACGGGCTTTCGCCATGGTGATGTTCGGGTCGGATGTCTGACATGGAAGGAGTATGTGGCGCGCCAAATCCGGAGCGTAGTGCGATTCCGCGCATCGGCACCCCGCCAAGGCGCGGAACGGCACGCGGTCCTGAACTGACTCTAGCATGCGGCGCGTCGCATGCGGCGCGCGTCTACTGCGCCGGGAGGGCACACCGATTGTTGCTGGCGCTGCCGGCGGATTGCGTATAACTTGGATCGTGCGCAATCCGGCGCCAGCCACCGCGCAGCTGCGGCCTCATAGATCGCGCCCCGATATGCCCCAGATGTTGCTGAAAGCCTGCCCGCATTGCCGCCGCGCCGTGGGGCCGTCTGCGCAGCGTTGCCCGTATTGCGGCGGATCCCTCGCGATCGGTGCCGTGAAGGATGCGTCCGTTGAAAGCGTTCCCGATGTGATCGACGGCGCGCATGCAAGCCAGCTGAAGACCTGGCTCGCCCTTGCGGTGGTTACGTTCTGGGCAGGCGTCGCGCTCGGGTGGTTTGCATCACCCTCGGTGGCGCCGGGCGGGGAGCCGCTCAGTGCAGCGGCCATGCTGGTTCCGCTGCTCGCCGGCCTGATGATGCTCGCCGGCGCGGTGGGCTATGCGGTGATGACGCGGCGTATCGCCAGGTTGAGGCGGGCGCTGCCGGACGGACAGAACTAGGCGCGCAGTCGCGCGGCCGGCGGCAGCAGCGCGACGAGATCGGCGCCGGCCAGCAGCAGGATGCCGTTTTCGTCCGCATAGCGGCGCGCGGCATCGCTCAGCTCACCCGCGTGTACGAAGATGCACTCGGCGGCTTCGGCCTCCCGGCGCGCGGTCCTGAGCTGGCGCAGCGGCTCGATGCCGGTGTGCGCCGCCTTCCACCGGCGGCAGCATACGAGCGAGCGCCGGCCATTCCGCCTGAGCTCGAAATCGGCAGTCGAATCCTTGAGCACCGTCACCTCCGCGCCATCGCGCCGGAAGGCATCCTCCATCAGCTTCGAGAATTCAGTCCAGTTCATCTCCTGTATCGCGGCGAGCGTCGCCTCGACCCGGGTCGCGCCAGGCCGGCGCAGCTGCTTCCATCCCGCTATGCCGGCGATGAAGAGCCAGGGCGCGGCGCCGAAGTAGCCCGCCGGCTGGTAGAGCGGCGGCAGGAGCGTCGCGCTCGCGAGAATTATGGCTGCGCTGATGCCGGCGCTCACCCACCACGGGGAACGCATCAGCACGGCAAACAGGGACTGGGGAGGGATTTCGAATTTCACCTGGCATCCGACGCTGTGACGGGGCGGCGGAGTATACGGCACGGTTTCCCGTCACCGATGCGTAACCGGGGTGTCACGCACGGACTCTAAGATCAGTTTTCCTCAATGGGCCGGCGCAAGCGAGACACCACGTGATCGTGCAGGAATTCGAGCGACAACTGCTGACTAGGCTGGCCGCACCCCCAGGCGCAGGGCCGGTCGGTGCGGGGCTGCCGAACGCGGAGGAAATGCGCGTGCTCGCCGACTGCATGCTCGGTACCGGGCTGCGCACGGAGTTCCAGCCTGTTCTGGACCTCAGAAACGGGACGGTCTTCGCGTACGAGGCGCTCTCGCGCGGGCCGGCGGGCAGCGCCTTCGAACGGCCGGCCGCACTTTTCTCATTGGCGCGAGCGCACGGTTTCGACAGCGACATCGAAATGGTCGCCGTCAGGATGGCCGTCGAGCGCTTCGCTGCTGCGGGCGCACCTGCCAAGCTGTTCGTCAATTTCAGTCCGCGCGCCCTTGCAACGCGGAACATCGACGGGGCGACTGTTCAGGAGTACGTGGCGCGGGCGATCGTGCAGATCGCGGCCGTTGCCGGCGCGAACGTGATCGCAGAAGGTGTCGAACACGAAGCGGATCTGCAGGTGGTGCGGGACCTTGGAATACGCTACTGCCAGGGCTACCTGATCGCGCGCCCGGCGGCCGAGCCGCGCGATGACGAGGCGCTCGGGCTCTGGCGCAGGATGTCGCAGGAGCCGGTGGTCGCATTTCCGGTGCCCGGTCGAAACGTCAATCTCGTCAGTGCGCGTACCCTGCTGCGACGGGTGGAAGCCGTCAGTCCTGAAGCGGAGAACGACCTCGTATTCGCGCGTTTCGAATCCGAGCCCGATCTGCCGGTGGTTGCGGTCGTGCGCGACGGTCGGCCTGTCGGCCTCGTCAACAGGCATGCCTTCATCGACCGCTTCGCGCGGCCCTACCGGCGCGAACTGTATGGCAGAAAGCCGGTTTCGGCATTGATGAATGAAGATCCCGCCATTGTCGAGGCGGATATGAGCATTCAGGAGATCGGCCAGCTGGTATCCGGCGGGCGCCACAACGCCGTCATGGACGGATTCATCATCGTAGAGCGCGGGCACTACCTCGGCATCGGGACCAGTGCCGACCTGCTGCGTGAAATCACGGAAATGCAGATGATGGCCGCGCGCTACGCCAACCCGCTCACGATGCTGCCCGGAAATGTGCCGATCAGCGAACACCTGGAGCGCCTGATTGCGCAGGGCAGGGAGTTCTGCACCTGCTACGGGGACCTGGATAACTTCAAGCCGTTCAACGACGTGTTCGGATATCAACGGGGGGACGAAGTCATACAGCTGGCCGCGAGAACGCTCACCGAGGTCTGCGATCCCCGCCTGGATTTTCTCGGCCACGTGGGCGGTGATGATTTTGTGATGGCCATGCAGAGCGCGGACTGGGAGCTCAGGTGCCGCAAGGCGCTGGAGCTCTTCGGCGAACGCATACAGCTCCTGTTCTCGGAGGACGCGCGTCAGGAGGGCGGATTCGTGGCCGAGGATCGTCAGGGCAATCGCAGGCGCTATCCGCTGCCCAGCCTGTCGATCGGCGCGGTGCCTGTGTATCCGGAAACCTTCCGTACGCATTCGGAAATCGCTGCCGCCGCGACGGAGGCCAAGAAGTTCGCGAAGCGCCAGGACGGCAATTCGATTTTCGTCGAGCGCAGGCGCTATCCGGGCGGACAGTTCAAACCTGCGCAGACCTGAGCAGGATCCATTGCGCGCACTCGTACGATGTCTGCTGGCCGCTGCGCTCAGTGCCGCCTTCGCGGTACCGTCCTGCAACGCGCAGGGCATCAGCTTCGTCGCGCTCGGCGATCTGCCCTATGGCCCGCGCGAAACGTCCTATCCGGCGTACAGGGAGCTCATCCGCACCGTGAACGCGGCACGACCTGATTTCGCCATCCACATCGGCGATTTCAAATCAGGGTCGACGCAGTGTTCCGACGAGGAATTCAGCAATCAGCTGGCGCACTTCCAGGAGTTTTCAGGAGCGCTTGTCTATACGCCCGGGGACAATGAGTGGACCGACTGCCACCGACGCAACAACGGCGCCTACGACCCGCTGGAGCGCCTGCAGAAACTGAGGGAGATGTTCTTCAGCGAAGGGCGATCGCTCGGGGCGCGGCCGATAGTCGTGGAGAACCAGTCGCGCATCACGCCGGGGCGCGCAGGTTTCGTCGAAAACCAGCGGTTCATGCGGGACTCCGTGCTGTTCGTGACCGTGCACATCGTCGGCAGCAACAATAATTTCGAAGTCCGGGATCCGAAGGCAGTGGCTGAATTCATGGAGCGCGATGCAGCCAACGTGGAGTGGATCCGGGATGCCTATGCGCTCGCGGAGACACGCGGCGCCAGTGCGCTCGTGTTCGCATTTCAGGCGGACGTCCTGGACACGCGCTCCCCATTCGAGGATTTTCCGCCGTGGTCCGGATTCAGGTCGAGCATCGGCGAGACCCTGCTTCCGCTTGCGGCGCGCTGGGGGCGGCCGGTTCTGATGATTTCCGGCGACAGTCACCGGTTCAAGGTTGATCAGCCGTTTCGCCTGAATGGCAAACCGCTCAGGAATGTGACGCGGCTCGTCGTCCCGGGTGACGATGATGTCCGGGCCGTTCGCGTGCAGATACTCCCTGAGGCAAAGCAGCCCTTCGTATTTCAGCTCATCGCCCCCGCGGGCGACTAGCAGGTAGCGCTGCGAAACGGCGCAGGTCCGGGTGGATCATGGTGCCGCCCCGGTGGCGGGCAGGTGCAACTGCCCGAGCAGCATGGCGCGGAGGACACGGCCAGCGGATTCGAGGTCGCGGTCGTTGTGGATCTCCAGAATGGGCACGTCGGCTGGAGCTTCGAATGTCCCCCGTGCGAGCCGCCCCTCGATTTCCGCAGCCGTTTCACGGCCTCTCGCCGCGAGGCGCTCGGTCAGTACCGTGGCGGGCGCAGTCACATGGACGAGTTCGAGTCCGGGGAAGGTGCGCATCGCCTCGGGCAGGTGCTCGCGGGAGCCATTGACGACGACGGTCAGGCCGCGGTTCAGCCAGGCATGCACCTCCTTGCCGATGCCGTAGCCGTGCCCGTTGGCCTGCCAGGCAAGCGAAAACCGGCCCTCATTCCGCAGTTGATCGAACGCCGCCGCGTCCACAGTGTGGTGCGGTTCGCCGTTCGGGCCGGGCTCGCGTGTGATCGTACGTCGCGCAAACTCGACCGGCGCGCCCGCCGGGAGGTTCAGTTTGACCCATCGGATCAGGCTGTCCTTGCCGGCGCCCGAAGGTCCGACGAGGTAGACCAGCCGTCCGCGGCGCGCGAAAGGCGCGCGATGCATCAATTCAAAGGGCGCTCCCGGCGCCGGCTCTCTGAAAACGCAAATGGAGTCGAACTCCGGGGGCTCGGCGGGAAGCAGACGCCTCGCCGCATCAAGCAGCGCGTCGACCTCCTTCTGGGTGCATCGAGCGAGCGCGCCGGTGAGTGTCAGGTGGAAGCGATACTGATCCATGACATAGGGATAGCCCCAGGTGTCCAGCAAAGCCTCCTGCCGTTCAGTCAGCCCGGCCTGCCGCCTGCGCTGAATTTCCTGAACGGAAGATGCAGCGCGTAGCGGATCGAAGCTGCGTACGCATTCCACGGCGATTCCGTCGACCCTAGGATCGCCGTGCACGGGAACGAGCGCGATGAAATCTGCGAGACGCCTGGGTTCGAATGCGGGCAGTCTGAATGGCGCCATCCGGGAGCAGAGCTGCTCCAGTTCGGAGATCAGCGTGCCGGCTACTGCATCCGAGCGCAGCCGGAACGGCGCCTTCAGCGTCGCATGGAACCCGTAGCGCGCCGGTTCGGCGACGATCTCCGTGTATCGCGAGGCGGTCACACCGGGGACAGCCTCGAGGGCGTGCCGCTCGCCGGTGATCGCGCAACGTCCCAACCATCGCTGTGCGAACCGGTTCCACGGGCTCTCGGCGCGTGGCGCGAAATACAGCGCATAACGCGGACTCATCGGCCGGGCTCGACGACGAGCTGGACGCGGTCCGCGCAGAATTGCGTGCGGCCGTACTCGATCGGAACACCGTAAGGGTCAACGTTGACGGATTCGACAACGAGCACAGGTCGCGTCGCCGGTACAGAGAGTTGCTGGCGGGCGGCTTCGTCGGGGAGAACCGCCGAGATGACGCTGCGCTCGCGTTCGTAGTCCGGAATGCCGAGCTCGGCGAATGCGGCGCTCAGAGATCCGAGTTGCCGGAAGCGCTCGATGATGTCGCGAAATCGCATCGCTGGAAACCAGTGCTCTGCAAGGCTGATCGGCCGCCCATTGACCTCGCCCACGCTGAGCGCGTAGATCACCCGGCTGCCCGGCGCGCTGCGCAGGCGCTTCGCCACCAGGCGGGACGCTCTCTCGGTGCGCGATTCGACCAGGCGATGGCGTCCTGATTCTCCGGCAGCGGACACGTTCGCGTTGAAGCGCGTCCTACGCCCGAGCGTGTATTCGAGCGCAAAGTCCGCGACAAAGGTTCCGACTCCGTGCTCGACCCGCAGCAGCCCTTTCGCCGCAAGGCTGCCTATCGCCTGTCGCACGGTGTGGCGATTCACGCCGAAACGCTCCGCCAGCATATGTTCCGAGTGCAGGCGCTCCCCGGGATTGAACCGGCGCTTCTCGATGTCCCGCGCAAGCGTGCGTTCGATGCGTGCCCAGATCGGCTGGCCGGTGCCGCCGGCGCGCTTTCCCTGCATTGCGGTTTCTGTCACGAAATGTTCATGCAGCGAAGCTAGCATGCCGTCGTTGTCTAGACAACGTGGAAGGTCGCATGACCGTGTTGCAGGATTCTTACAGTCGCTCAACGGATGGCGATGAGCGCGAGCGCGCGCGGTGCCTGGGGCTGCTTGCGCGGGCGCCAGCCGAGCTGCTCGAGGCATGGGCCGCGGGTCTGGGCGCGACGGAGTTCGAATGGCTGCGGCAGCCCGAGCAGGGCCTCGTGATGGTTCAGGCGCGCGCGGGCGGGACCGGGGAGCGCTTCAATTTCGGCGAGATGACTGTCACGCGATGCGTCCTCAGGCTGCGCAGTGGTCGAACCGGGGTCGCCTATGTGCAAGGTCGGTCGAAACGGCGGGCGGAGCTCGCCGCGCTCGCGGACGCGATGCTCCAGGATCCCGAGCTGGCCGAGGCTGTCAGGAACGGCCTGATCGCGCCGGTGGCGGCGCACCTCGCGTCGGAGTCGGAGCGCAGCGCCCGGAAGGCGCAGGCGACGAAGGTCGAGTTCTTCACGCTTGCTCATGAGGACGACTGAAATGTCGCTCGATCTGGACAGCATCGGGGCGGGCTTCAGGCTGCCCGCGCTCGCCAGCCAGCAGGTGTTCCGCCAGGCGCTGGATGCGATGGCGCATCCCGGCAGGATCATCGAGGTGCCATGCGAGGCCGATCTGCCCGATGGCGTGGCGCCTGCGGCGGGGGCGCTGCTGCTTTCCTTGCTCGACACGGATACGTCCCTCTGGCTTTCCGCCGGCCTCGAGCACGCGAGCGACTATTTCCGCTTCCACACGGGCTGCACGTCGGCACGATCGCCATCGGAGGGGAGCTTTCTGCTCGCGGATTCGGCGCAGGCCTTGCCGCGGCTGGAAACGCTGGCCCAGGGCAGCGCGGAGTACCCGGACCGGTCGGCGAGCGTCATCCTGCAGGTGTCTCACCTGCAGTCCCGTGCCGGCCACGCCTGCGGCTGGCGACTCGCCGGGCCGGGCGTACTGCATGAACTGTGGCTCGAGGTCGACGGGCCGGGCGCGGACTTCCTTGAGCAATGGGCCTGCAACGCTGCCAGATTCCCGCGCGGTGTCGATGTGTTCCTGGTTTGTGGACGGCAGATGGTCGGGCTGCCGCGCACCACTAGGCTCGGGGGCTGAGATGTACGTTGCAGCGAAGGGTGGCGAACGCGCCATAGTCAACTCCTACCGGCTGCTGGCCGAACGCCGGCGCGGCGACCCGGCTGTTCCGGAACTTGAAGTCAGGCAGATCAGGGAACAGCTGCGACTGGCGGTGGACCGGGTCATGACGGAAGGATCCCTGTACGACCGCGATCTGGCCGCCCTGGCGATCAAGCAGGCGGGCGGCGACCTGGTCGAGGCGATATTTCTGGTCAGGGCGTACCGGGCGACGCTGCCCCGCTTCGGCCACACCCAGCCGATCGAAACGAGAGCGATGCGTATCGATCGCCGGATCTCCGCCGCCTTCAAGGACATCCCCGGAGGGCAGATCCTGGGACCGACCTACGACTACACCCAGCGGCTGATCGACTTTACGCTTGCAGCCGGAGGATCGCCGGCGCAGGCGATCGAGGGCATCGCGCCACCGGGCGAGACGCCGGATGTTGCGGGCATTCTGGGCACCGAAGGTCTGCTCGAGCCGCAGACGCCGGCGACGGGCGACCCTCAGCCCATGGACCTGACGCGGGAACCGATCGAGTTCCCCGCAGCACGACCGGAGCGCCTGCAGAATCTCGCGCGCGCCGATGAAGGCTTCCTGCTGGCGATGGGCTATTCAACCCAGCGGGGGTACTCGCACAGCCATCCTTTCGCCGGAGAGATCCGCTACGGACGCGTCGAACTCGAATTCGTTCCGGAGGAACTCGGCTTTCCGGTTGTCATCGGGGAGGTCGAGGTCACCGAATGCCAGATGATCAACCAGTTCGCAGGGTCGGCCACCCAGCCGCCGGAATTCACCCGAGGCTACGGGCTGGCTTTCGGTCACTCCGAGCGCAAGGCCATGGCGATGGCGCTGTGCGATCGCGCCCTGCGCGCCAGGGAGCTCGGGGAGGACGCCCGATCGCCCGCGCAGGATGAGGAGTTCATGCTCTCGCATTCTGACTCGCTGGAAGCTTCGGGCTTCGTTCAGCATCTGAAACTCCCGCACTACGTGGACTTTCAGGCAGAGCTCGAACTCATCAGGAAGTTGCGCGCCGCAGCCGCCATCACGGAATCCGGGGCATGACGATACGGAACGAAGATCTGATGACGCAGGCGCAGGATGTGCCGCCGTCCGCCGCCGCCGGGCGCGGCGAGGGACCCGCGCCCGGCGATGGCTACAACTTTGCCTACCTGGACGAGCGTACCAAGCGGATGATCCGCAGGGCCATACTGAAGGCCGTGGCCATACCCGGGTACCAGGTTCCATTCGGTTCCCGCGAGATGCCGCTTCCCTATGGCTGGGGGACCGGCGGCATACAGGTAACCGCCTCGGTGATCGGTCCCGCCGACGTGCTGAAAGTGATCGATCAGGGGTCGGACGACACCGTCAACGCGGTGAACATCAGGCGGTTTTTCCACCGGACCACGGGTGTTCGCACGACGGAGCGCACGGGTGAGGCCACATTGATCCAGACGCGGCACCGGATTCCGGAAACGCCGCTCGCGGAAGGTCAGATCATCGTCTATCAGGTTCCGGTTCCGGAACCGATGCAGCGGCTGGAACCGCGCGAGGCGGAAACCCGGAAGATGCACGCGCTCGGCGAATACGGGCTCATGCATGTCCGGCTCTACGAGGACATCGCGCGCTACGGTCATGTGTCGACGGCCTACGACTACCCCGTCATGGTCAACGACCGCTACCTGATGTCGCCCTCTCCGATTCCGAAATTCGACAATCCGAAGATGCACATGAATCCGGCGCTGCAGCTCTTCGGTGCGGGGCGCGAGAAGCGGATCTACGCAGTGCCGCCGTATACGAAGGTTGAAAGTCTCAGTTTCGAAGACCACCCGTTCGAGCCCCAGCGCTGGAGCGACCCGTGCGCGATCTGCGGCGCTCGCGACAGTTTCCTGGATGAAATTCTCATGGATGACACAGGTTCCCGGATGTTTGTCTGTTCCGATAGCGACTACTGCGCCGACCGGCGCGAAATGAAACCGGCAGAAACCGGAGGCCAGGAATGAATGCGCCCGACCCCGTCGTTCCCGAAATGAAGGTAGTCGTCCGTGAAGCCTGGCCCGAGGACCTGCCCGTGGTGTTGTCGCTCTACGCCGGGATGGATGGCGGGTCGCATGTTCCTGTCGACGAGGCGGAGGCGATCTTCGACCAGATGCGGGCCTATCCGGACTTTCGTCTGTACGTCGCCGAGGTTGAGGGCAGGGTGGTGGGGACGTTTACGCTGCTCGTCATCCGGATCATCAATCACATGGGCGCGAACTCCGCGCTCGTGGAGTCGGTCGTTGTCGACGAGTCTCTACGAGGACGCGGCATCGGACGCATCATGATGCAGTTCGCGCGCGAGCGCTGCCGGGAACGCGGGTGCTACAAGATGGCGCTGTCGTCGAATCTCGTGCGCGAACGGGCACATGCCTTCTACGAGGGGCTGGGCTTCGAGCGTCACGGCTACAGCTTCAGGGTCGAGCCGTGAGTGCGGATTTCGACCGGGACGCGCCCTTGCTGCGGGTGCGTTCTGTCGCCAAGGACTACGGGAGCATCGCCGCTGTCCGGGAGGCCAGCTTCAATCTCTGGCCCGCCGAGGTGCTTGCGATCGTAGGCGAGTCGGGATCCGGAAAATCCACGCTGCTCGACTGTGTTTCGGGGCGCTTGAAGCCGGACACCGGCACCGTCGAATTCATGACGCGCCACCAGGGCATGGCGGACATCCATGCGATGTCGGAGGCATCGCGCCGCATGCTGGCGCGAACCGACTGGGGCTACGTGCACCAGCATGCGGAATCCGGTCTGCGCATGGGCGTTTCGGCCGGCGCAAACATCGGCGAGCGTCTGATGGCGCTCGGCGAGCGGCACTACGGCGATCTGCGCGCGCAGGCCGCAGACTGGATGGCGCGTGTCGAGCTTGACGAGGCGCGGATGGACGATGCGCCGCGCAGCTACTCGGGCGGTATGCGACAGCGTCTGCAGATTGCACGCAACCTGGTCACCAGGCCTCGGCTCGTGTTCATGGACGAGCCGACTTCGGGTCTGGATGTGTCGGTTCAGGCCAGGCTTCTGGACCTGCTCCGGTCGCTGACGCACGCGCTCGGGCTCGCAGCGATCGTCGTGACCCATGATCTGGCTGTTGCGCGGCTGCTGTCGCACAGGATGCTGGTCATGCAGCGCGGGCGGATCGTCGAAGAGGGCCTTACGGATCAGGTGCTCGATGATCCGCAGCACGCGTACACGCAGCTGCTGGTGTCCTCGGTGCTTCAGCCATGAATCCGACGGCACCGCTGCTGCGGGTTACCGAGCTCTCGAAGACGTTCATGCTTCACCAGCAGGGCGGCGCGCATCTGAATGTGCTGGAAGGCGTTTCCCTCGAGGTTCGCCCCGGGGAATGCGTCGTGCTGCACGGTCCCTCCGGTGCGGGCAAGAGCAGTCTGCTCAAGTGCATATACGGGAACTACCGCGCCACCCGCGGGTCGATACTGCTGCGTCACCTGGACGAAGAGCACGACATCGCCTATGCGGCGCCGCGCACGATCCTTCGCATGCGCGAGCACGTGGTGGGGTACGTCAGTCAGTTCCTGCGTGCGGTGCCGCGTGTTCCCACGCTTGACGTGGTCGCCGAGCCCTTGATCGGCGGGCACGCGCGTGCGTCCGAGGCTGCGATGGAGGCCCGCTACCGTGCCGAGCAGCTTCTTCTGAGACTCCGGATTCCGATGCGGCTCTGGAATGTGCCGCCCGCCACGTTTTCCGGCGGCGAGCAGCAGCGGGTGAACATTGCGCGCGGGTTCATGCGCATGAAGCCGCTGCTGCTGCTGGACGAACCGACCGCCTCGCTGGACGAGGACAGCCGGAGCACGGTGATCGAAATGATCAACGAGGCGCGCGATTCAGGCGCCGCGATCGTCGGGATATTCCACGATGCGCGTGCGCGCAACGAGGTGGCGACACGGGTCGTCGAGATGAACGAACTCGGAGCGGCGCGTGCCGCACAGGATACCGAATGACTGAAACGATACTGCGCAATGCCCGCATCGTCCTGCAGGACGAGGTGGTCCTGGGATCTGCAAAGATTGTCGACGGGCGCATCGAATCGGTGGACCCCGGCGCCTGCTCGGTAGCCTCCGCGCTCGATCTGGAGGGCGACTACCTGCTGCCCGGTCTGGTGGAAATCCACACCGACAACCTGGAACGGCATCTGATGCCGCGACCGAAGACCCGGTGGCCCGAGTTGCCCGCTTTGCTGGGCCACGACGCGGAGGTCGCCTCGGCGGGCATCACCACCGTCTACGATGCGCTGGGCGTCGGTGATCTGGATGCCGAGGCGATGCGAGGTCAGCCGCTCGGGCCGATCATCGCCGCGCTGGATGAGGCGAGTGCGCGGGGCCTGCTCCGGATCGACCACCGGCTGCATGTTCGTGCGGAACTCCCGGCGCCCAATACGAGCGGGCTGTTTGCCCCGCTGGAGGATCATCCGCTGGTCGGGTTGATCTCGCTGATGGACCACACGCCGGGACAGCGTCAGTGGGAGGATGCGGAACACGCTCGCGTGTATTACTGCGGCAAGAAGGGCTGGTCGCCGGAAAAGTTCGAGCGCGCGGTGCGAGACTGGCGCGAACTTCAGGCGGAATATGCCGTACCGCAGCGCCGATTCTTTGTCGAGCACGCCGCGCGCAAGGGAATCCCGCTCGCGAGTCATGACGACACCGTCGTCGCGCACGTCGAAGCCGCCCTTGCGGAAGGGGTCGTCATTTCCGAATTCCCGACGCGCGAAATCGCCGCCAGGGCAGCGCGCGACAGCGGCATGAGTATCGTGATGGGGGCGCCGAACGTGGTCAGGGGAGGGTCCCATTCGGGCAATGTGTCCGCTCTGGATCTTGCGCGATCGGGATTGCTCGATGCGCTCTCATCCGACTATATCCCGGCGAGCCTGATGCTCGCGTGCTTCAGGCTCGTTTCCGAAGCTGACTTTGCGCTGCCCGCTGCTGTCGCTGTCGTGAGCAGGAACCCTGCCCGCGCGCTCGGTCTCGATGACAGGGGGGAACTCGCACCCGGCAAGCGCGCGGACCTCGTCCACGTCCACCTTTCACCGCCGCCGACATCGGCAGCAGCTGGAACAGCAGCATCGATGCATCCGGCCGTGCGCTCGGTATGGAGCGCGGGCAGGCGAGTCGTCTGAATTCTGCCTCACGGCCGGTTGCCGGATTCACGGGCCTGCAACAGTTCAGTCATCTGTCTGTCACCGGAGGTTCCTACACTGGTCGCTGAACGCAGGGATCACGGCCGCATGCACGGTGGCACATGCGCCACGGCATCGAATTCGTGACGTTCAACCCGACAAGCCGGCGGGACACAAGCCCGGAACGACACAGGGGACGTATGCAAGCAGCCATTCGAGTGACCAGCCTGACGCGCACCTACGGCAAGCATCGCGCCCTTGATTCGGTGAATCTCGAGATTCTTCCCGGAGAAATGGTGGCGCTGATCGGCGCATCCGGCTCGGGAAAGTCAACGCTGCTCAGGCATGTCGCAGGACTCGCAGCCGGTGACGAGGCAGCAGGCGAGGTGGTCGTTCACGGCCAGACGATACAGCGGAACGGCCGGATCGCAAGCGATGTCAGACGGCTCAGGACACGCGTGGGATTCGTCTTTCAGCAGTTCAACCTCGTCGGGCGTCTTCCTGTTTACCTGAATGTCGCGGCCGGCGCCTTGCACAGGATTCCGCTTTGGCGCAGCATTTTTCGGCGGTTCTCGTCCGCCGAACTGCGCCATGTAATGGATGCGCTGGCGCGCGTCGGCATCTCGGATCAGGCGATGCAGAGAGCCTCGACGCTGTCCGGCGGACAGCAGCAGCGCGCGGCGATCGCGCGCACGCTGGTTCAGCGCGCCCGCGTCGTGCTCGCGGACGAGCCGATCGCGTCGCTGGATCCGGAGTCGGCGCGCCGGGTCATGGACATCCTGGCGGCCATCAATCGGGAAGACGGATGCACCGTGGTGGTCTCGCTGCACCAGGTCAACATGGCGCTCAAGTACTGTCCGCGCACCGTCGCGCTCAGGCAGGGCAAGGTGGTCTACGACGGCCCGTCTTCGGAACTCAATTCGTCGCTGCTCCGTGAACTTTACGGCGCCGAGGCCGACGAAATTCTCTCCCAGCCGGATCACCTGTCGCATCACGGAAGACCGATCCAGGTACCCGAGCGTGTCGCATACGCGGCGCTGTCGGCGCAGGCCGTCTGACCCCCGGGCGCATTCCAGATTCGAATCCATTCGCACATACATACAGGAACAGGAGAGCACCGCATGTTTGCAGGACAACTGGCAAGGATAGGCGTCGCATTCACCTTTGCTGCAATGACCGCCTCGGTGGCGCATGCGCAGACGAAGGAAATCAGTTTCGGAATCATTTCGACCGAGTCGACCGCGAATCTGAAGCAGGACTGGGCGCCGCTGATCGAGGACATGAGCAAGCGCACAGGCATGAAGGTGAACGCTTTCTTTGCGCCGGATTACGCGGGCGTGATCGAAGGGATGCGGTTCAACAAGGTTCAGATCGCCTGGATGGGGAACAAGTCCGGCATGGAGGCCGTGGACCGTGCGAACGCCGAGGTGTTCTCGCAGGTCGTGTACGCCGACGGGAGTCCGGGCTACTGGTCGCTCCTGATCACGCACAAGGACAGTCCTTACAAGACACTCGAGGACGTGCTCCGGAACAGCAAGAACATCAACTTCGGCATCGGCGATCCGAACTCGACCTCAGGCTTTCTGGTGCCGAGCTACTATGTGTTCGCTCTGAACAAGGTCGACCCGAAGACGGCATTCAAGACCGTGAGAGCGGCGAATCATGAGACGAATCTCATGGCGGTCATCGCGAAGCAGGTCGATGTCGCAGCGAACAACACGGAGAACCTCGACAAGTTTCAGGCAAGAATGCCGGAAAAGATGGGTGATGTGCGGGTCATCTGGAAGTCGCCGCTCATTCCCTCCGACCCGATGGTCTGGCGCAAGGATCTGGATGCGGATACGAAGGCGAAGGTGAAGCAGTTCTTCCTCAGCTACGGCGCGGGCAAGGAAGCGGCGCGCGAGCAGGCGGTGCTGGCCAAGCTCACCTACAAGGGGTTCCGGGATTCCGGCAATCATCAGCTGATTCCGATCAGGCAGCTCGAACTCTTCAAGGACCGGGTGAAGCTGGAGGCGGATAGTTCCCTCGCCGCGGGAGAGCGCAAGGCGCGTCTGGACGACATCGATCGCAAGCTCTCCGATCTGAACCAGCAACTCGCCTCGCTCAAGCAGTAAGGCACCGCTGTGGCGCTGACGCCAGCCGGCCTCTCGATGCCGCTCCCGCGGCCGAGCGGCTCGGCCCGCCTTGCATCGCTCTTCGGCTGGGGTGTGGTCCTTGCCGTTCTTGCGGCGTCCTGGAAGGGGGCGGACATGCGCCCTCTCGACCTGTTGCGCGACTCCGGCAACATGGGCACCTACGCCGCGTCGTTCTTTCCGCCGAAGTTCACCGACTGGCGGGTCTATCTCGACGAAATGCTGGTGACGCTGCAGATCGCCCTGTGGGGCACGGCGCTGGCGGTGCTGTGCGCGGTTCCATTCGGTCTGCTTTCATCGTCGAACATTGTGCCGTGGTGGATCTATCAACCGGTGCGCCGTCTGATGGACGCGGCGCGCGCCATCAACGAGATGGTGTTCGCGATGCTGTTCGTGGTCGCGGTCGGGCTGGGGCCGTTCGCCGGCGTGCTCGCGCTCTGGATACATACCACCGGCATCCTGGCAAAGCTCTTTGCCGAGGCCGTGGAGGCGATCGATCCACAGCCCGTGGAAGGCATCCGATCAACCGGGGCGCGCGCGATCGAAGAAATCGTCTACGGGGTGATTCCCCAGGTGCTGCCGCTCTGGATTTCCTATTCGCTCTACCGCTTCGAATCCAATGTGCGCTCCGCGTCGGTGGTGGGCATGGTCGGCGCGGGTGGCATCGGGGTCATCCTCTGGGAAATCATACGCGGCTTCTACTACGCGGAAACCTGCGCGGTCATGATCATCATCGTGGTCACGGTGACCCTGATCGATCTGATATCAGCACGGGTGCGCAAAGCATTCATCTGACGCAACGAGGACAGGAAACAGGACATGGCGCTCATTGTAGACGAGATCGTACGGCTGTACAGGAGCAAGGGATCCGAGTGGTACGGCGGGGAGGCGGTCTCGCAGATCGAGCATGCCTTGCAGACGGCGACACTTGCCGAGCGGGAGGGCGCCTCCTTCTCGCTTGTTGCAGCGAGCTTTCTGCATGATGTCGGGCATCTGCTCGCCCATCAGGCGCACGAAGTCGCCGCGGACGTCGATGATGCCCACCAGTACACGGCGTTGCCATTTCTGCGCGGGGCATTTTCGGAATCGGTGCTTGCGCCGATACGGCTGCATGTCGACGCGAAGCGCTACCTGTGTGTAGCCGACCAACGATACGCCAACGAGCTTTCGCAGGCATCGAAACACAGTCTTGAAATGCAAGGCGGCATGTTTACCAGCGACGAAGCCGAAAGGTTCCTCGCGTTGCCGTATGCACACGACGCGATAAGCCTGCGGCTGTGGGACGATCGCGCGAAGACTCCGGGCGCACCCACGCCCGATCTCGAATACTTCGCTCAACTGCTGCGCGGACTTGCTCTCACGCCGGTGGCGACTGCGTAGGAAAGCCAACCCAGGACGGCTGTTCCCGCAAGCAGGCGCATGCCGTCATTGAAACCGAGGCCCGAGGCAAGCAGCAGGGCGAACGCGCCCGGCGCCAGGGCCTTGGCGATCAGTGAAGGAAGCGCCAGGCGGCCCAGCGTGGCACCGTAGCCTTCGCGGCCGAAGAGTTCTGCCGGCACAGTGCCTCGGGCGATGGTCATGACGCCATTGCTGGCGCCGTACAGGCCGACGAAGGCAAAGGCGGCCGCCCCCGGGCCGTCGACCAGCAGGAATACGCCGAGGCTCGCCGAGAGCATGGCGAACGAGGCGGTGCCCGCGGCGATTGCCGAGATGCGGCCTGAGAGCGCGAATTCGAGGACGCGCGCGGCGACCTGGAACGGTCCGATCAGCGACGCGAGCACGATGGCATGCGAGGCGTCCAGCCCGCGCGCGTCAAGCATCCGGATCAGGTAAACGGACATGACGGAAAAGACGAAGGTATTCGCGGCGAAAGCGAGCGCGAGCGTGCGCATCGTGCGGGCCGGCGCAGGCCGGACATCCCCTCCGGAGTCCGGGCGCGCCGCTGCATGGGATGCATCGGATACGCGCGGGATCGTGAGCCAGTGCAGGGGAAGGCAGACGCACAGATGCGCCCCGGCATACAGGACGCAGATGGCTCGCCAGTCCCCCAGCCCCTGCAGAAGCGCATGTGTGGCCGGCCAGAAGAGCGTGCTCGCAAATCCGCCGAACAGCGTAAGGACCGTGACGGCGCTGCGATAGTGCACGACGGGGATGCCGCGATTGAGCATTGCAAACGCCGCGTCATAAAGGCAGGCGGACATCGCAACGCCCGCGATCAGCCAACCGGCCAGGAAGCCCGCATATTCAGTCGACGTCCCGATGGTGAAGAAGGCGATCGCGGCGATGGCGGAACCGGCAGTCATGACAGAGCGACCGCCGTAGCGATCGATCAGCCGTCCGGCCAAAGGGGCCGCGATGCCCGAGAGGGCAAGCGCGGCGGAGAATGCGCCGACAACCTGCAGTTCCGAGTATCCCGTGTCGGATTGAATCGGCGCCGCGAGAACGGCGATGGCGTAGTAAAGCGTGCCCCAGCTGACGATCTGCGCGAGGCCGAGCGCTGACACCGTGGCGACCCAGCGAACTTTCGCGTCTGTCATCGCGGCCACGTTATTTGAAACGTGGACATCGCACAAGCATCGCGGCGCATGCACGGCTGTCGTGATGAACACTGCGCAGGAAGCGCGACGCAATGCGATCGGTTGCACGCATTGCGCGTAACAAAGTTGTAACCGGAGTGGCGACAAGATGTAACACTCGCCTCGCACAATCGGCGCTTCCTCAGGAGGTGTTGAACATGAACGAGAAGTCGGAGTCGAGCGAGAACAGCAGCGACAACATGCGAATTGAAGACATCGTCGAGCGCCGTCTGGAGAACAGCGGCCGCCGGGGCCTCTTCCAGGGTGCGGCAGCCGCGGCCGCGATCTCTTTTCTCGGTACGACAGGAGCAAGTCCGGTCGAGGCCGCGCAGCCGTATGCGGGCAGATCGCCGCGCCGCCCCGCGAAGCTGGGCTTCAAGGCGGTTCCGAAGCAGCTGAATGATCTCGTCTCCGTACCCGAGGGCTACAGCGCCGCGGTGCTCTACCGTCTGGGCGATCCGATCGCGGGATCGGTGCCTGCGTACCGTAACAACGGTTCCGATCCGGCCTGGTCCTTCGCCTATCGCGCGGGCGACCACCACGATGCGATCGAGTATTTCGGCCTCGGCAGGGACGACCGTTACAGCGGTGCGTCGTCGACCCGCGGCCTGCTGGTCATGAACCACGAGGCGATCACGCCGTCGTTCCTGCACCCTAAAGGTGTCACCACGAGCGGCAGCGGTGCGACGGCGATGCGCACTATGCCGGAGGAAGTGCTGCGCGAGTTCTATGTGCACGGCGTAAGCATCGTCGAGGTCGAGAAGACCGGAGGCGGATCCTGGGCCTACCGCCAGCAGTCGCATTTCAACCGCCGGATACATACCCTGACCGAAATGGCGATGAGCGGGCCGGCAGCCGGCTCGACGCTGCTCGCGACCCGCTATTCGCCGGACGGGAAGCGGACGCGCGGCACGGTCAACAACTGTGCCGCCGGCTACACGCCCTGGCATACCTATCTCACCTGCGAGGAGAACTTCGCGGGCTACTTCCGGCGGATAGCCGGTACGGACAATCCGCGGCGCAGCGCGAAGGAGCTCCTCTCTCTGGACCGCTACGGTGTGGCGGGCAACGGGCGGGAGCTCTGGGCGACGGTGACGCCGGACAGCGCGGACAACCTCTACGGACGCTGGAATGCGGAGGCGACGGGCGAGACCGTGCATGATGACTACCGCAACGCGCCCAACACCTACGGCTGGGTGGTCGAGATCGACCCCTTCGACCCGCGGGCGATGCCGCGCAAGCGCACGGCGCTTGGTCGCTTCGCGCACGAGAACGCGGAACTCGGGAAGGTACAGGCAGGCAAGCCGCTCGTCTGGTACAGCGGCGACGATGCGCGGGGGGAGTACATCTACAAGTACGTCTCGGACGCGAAGTGGGATCCGGCCGATGCCTCGCGCGGCCTTGCTGCCGGTGACAAGTATCTCGACAAGGGGCGGCTGTACGTGGCGCGCTTCAATGCCGACGGGAGCGGAACCTGGCTGGAGCTGAAGCATGGCGCCGCGGGGCTTGCGGGTTCGAAGTACCCCTTCGCGGATCAGGCCGATGTGCTCGTCAATGCCCGGCTCGCCGCAGACGCGCTCGGCGCGACGAAGATGGACCGTCCCGAATGGGCTGCCGTCGACCCGGTCACCGGCGCGGTGTACTGCACGCTGACCAACAACAGCGCGTCGTCGCGGCCGCTCGCGGCGCTCGATGCGGCGAACCCGCGGCACTACAACGACGCACGCGTGAACGGTACGGCACAGCGCGGCAACCCGAACGGCCACATCATTCGCTGGCTGGAAGCCGGCGGTGATCCCGCTGCGACCTCGTTTCGCTGGGACATCTTCCTCTTCGGCGCACGCGCCGGTACCGATGCCGCCAATGTGAACCTCTCGGGCCTGACGGCGGACAACGATTTTTCGAGTCCGGACGGCCTGTGGTTCTCGCGCGCGACGGGTATCTGCTGGATCCAGACTGACGACGGCGCCTACACCGACGTCACGAACTGCATGATGCTGGCCGCGCTGCCGGGGCGGGTCGGCGATGGTGCGCTGAAGACCGTCACGAGCAGCGACGCTGCAGGCGGAGTCCGCCAGGTGGAGACCCGCGTCGGCGCACCGTTGGGCGATCGCCTGAAACGCTTCCTGACAGGCCCGCTGCAGTGCGAGATTACGGGTGTCACCGAGTCGCCTGACGGCAAGACCCTCTTCGTGAACATCCAGCACCCGGGTGAGGACACGAAACAGGGAGATATCGAAAATCCCTCGGCCTGGCCCAGCCACTGGCCGGACGGCGGATCGGCACGCCCGCGCTCGGCAACCGTGGTCATCACGCGCAACGACGGCGGGGTGGTCGGGCTCTGAGGCGGGCCCGTTTGCGCAGGCAGGTCGCGCTCCCGCTCGTCCTGCTTGCTGCTTCGATGTCATCGGCCGCGCAGGACGCGCTGCGCGGCAAGCGCCTGTACTACGACCTTGCGGGATTGACCTCGGCTCCGGTCAGTTGTGTGGAATGTCATGGCGGCTTTCCGGGTGCGGCGCACGGGATCGGACGTGCCGCGAACGATCCAAACGCGATCCGGTACGCGCTGGGTTCCATCCCGCAGATGGCGCGTCTCGATGCGCACCTGAGCGCGCGTGACATTGCGGACATCGCGGCCTATCTCGGTGCGCCGGATGTAGCTTCGCCGCAACTGGTGCTCGTCTCCGACGGACCGGGGACCAACCATGGCGCGCAGGGGCGTATGGAGATCGGGTTGTCACCCGATGCCGGCGTGCTGTATTCAGGCATGACATTGCAGAATCGCGGTGCCGCACCGGTGCGCTTGCGCTCGGGCCCCGTGATTTCCGGGTCGGGTGCGGCGCACTTCCGGTTGCGGTTCACCGACTGCACGGCCGGCCGCGTGCTGCCGCGGGGCGAGTCGTGCCGCTTCGAGGTGGCGCTGGACCCGGATGCACGCATGCCCGCACCGGTTGCGACCCTGAGCATCGCCCACGACTGGCTGTACGGTGGAGAACGTGTCGCGCTGATCGGGAGAGTTGCAGAGCGGGCAGGAGGGAAAACGCGGCTGTCAAAGTAAGATAGTAACATAAACGTTACTATGTGGGCGCGGCATGCCTTGTTTTCGCCCCCCTCGGGCCGCCCGCTCGCCGGACGCTATGCGCTCCAGCGCACATACCCACCCGGCGTTTGCGGTGATGATCGACCGTCGCCCCAAGCGGGCGTGAACTTCCACAGACTGCGCGCCCCGGCCGGATCGGACAGGGCGGACGCAGGCCCGCACGCAATCACGGCTGGTTCTTCGGGGATATGGGCATGGCGCAGACAGGTGGCGGGACCCGTCCTGGCGAGCCGGCGGCGCAAGCGGGAGGCGCAGCGCCGCAGGCCGTGACCCGCGATCTACAGTCCGCGGCGCTGAAGCACGCCATTCTCGCGAGCGACAACATCGTGCTGAGCGCCAACGCCGTGCCGCAGGACAGCGCCCGGACACTCGAAGCCGGATTCTTCAACTATCCCACCAAACCGATCAAGATGGATCAGTTCCTGGCGAGTCTGGACCTAGGGCTCGAATACTCCAGAACAGGAACAGCTCCATCGACCCGCCAGGAATCCGCATGAGAATCGCCGAGACGGACATACTGAATGCCGCCGTTCTGGTCGTCGACGATCAGGAGGCCAATGTGCTCCTGCTGCAGCAGATGCTGCAGGATGCGGGCTACCTGCATGTGTCGGTATCCATGAATCCGGCCGAGGTCTGCGCACTGCATCGCCGCAACGCCTACGACCTCATCCTGCTCGACCTGCAGATGGCGGGGATGGACGGCTTCCAGGTCATGGAGGGCCTGAAGACCAACGCCGCGGACAGCTACCTGCCGGTCATCGTGATCACCGCGCAGCCCGGGCACAAGTTGCGGGCGCTGCAGGCCGGGACGCGCGATTTCATCAGCAAGCCCTTCGACCTCGTCGAGCTCAGAACCCGCATCCGGAACCAGATCGAAGTACGACTGCTCTACCGGGCGCTCGAGCAGCACAGCAAGGGGCTCGAACGTGCCGTCGCGGAACGCACGGCCGAGCTGCAGGAAAGCGAGGCACGCTTTCGCAGCCTGACCGAGCTCGCCTCCGACTGGTACTGGGAGCAGGACGAGCACGGCAGCTTTACCCGCGTATCCGGCCCGGTGCTGGAAATGCTCGGCATCCGCGTGGAGACGCTTGCGGGGCAGGCTCCGCCCGAAAAGGACGGTGGCTGGAACGAGGCGGAGCGCGCCACGCTGCAGGCACAGATTACGGCACGCCAGCCGTTTCTCGATTTCGTCTTCAGCCGGACGCGGGCCGACGGGACCCAACAGCGTTTCCAGGTCAGCGGTGAGCCGATGTTCAACCGCGCCTCCCGGTTCATCGGCTACCGCGGAATCGGTGTCGAGCTCGGAGCCGGCCGATGAGTGCGTCCCCGCTACCGCCGGCCGTCGCCACGGCGCAGCACCCGCATCAGAACCACCTGCTTGCGGCACTGCCGGCGACCGATTTCGACCGGCTGAGCGGGTTTCTGGAACTCGTGCACCTGCAGCTCGGAGCGATCCTCTACGAGCCGGATGCCCGGATGGCCTACGCATACTTTCCGACCACGGCGATCGCATCGCTGCACTATGTGATGGCCTCCGGCGCATCCGCCGAGACCGCGGGTGTGGGCAACGAAGGGGTGGTCGGCATCTCGCTTTTCATGGGCGGGGACAGTACGCCGAGCTCGGCCGTGGTACAGACGGCCGGCCACGCCTGGCGCCTGCCCGGCCGCATGCTGAAGCAGGAATTCGAGCGCGGCGGGCCGACCCAGCGGCTGCTGCTGCGCTATACGCAGGCGCTGATTGCGCAGATGACCCAGACGGCCGCCTGCAACCGACACCATAGCGTCGAGCAGCAGCTTGCGCGGTGGCTGCTGCTCACGCTCGATCGCGGTCCAGCCCGTGAACTGGTCATCACTCAGGAACTCGTGGCGAGCATGCTCGGTGTGCGTCGCGAGAGCATCACCGCAGCCGCAGGCCGCCTGCAGGGCGCGGGGCTCATCAGCTACCGGCGCGGGCATATTTCGGTGTTGCAGCGCGCCGGACTGGAAGCGCGTGTGTGCGAATGCTATGCCGTGGTGAAGAACGAACTGCACCGGCTGCTCGATGATGTGTCGCCCGCAGTCAGATCGGCTTCCGGCCACTGATCACCCTTAGCAGCACCATCACGATTGCGATGACCAGCAGCACGTGGATGAATCCGCCGACGGTGTATGACGAGACGAGACCCAGCAGCCACAGTACCAGCAGCACTACGGCAATCGTGTAGAGCATTCGACGCCCCGAAAAAAGAACATCATCGCCCGATAGCACGTGCGGCTCTGTGCGCCGTCGCACATGTTCCCCGCGCAATGCGATCGGACTATGTGCGTCAGCGTCCAGAAACATCCCCGCTCCCGAGTCATAGTGGCAGCGTCGCCAGACAGTCCTTTCACGCTTCTGCTGGCAATGGGCGCCGTGAAATGCGGCACGTCCGGGCCGCAGCAGCCAGGCGGTCCGATTGCGGTTCAACAGCAGTCGAGAATAAGGAATTCCCATGAAAACGACGAACGCAAGCGCGTTGAATGTGACGATAGCCGTGCTGCTGGTCGGCCTGAGTGGCTGCAGCGGCATGTCTACGCGAGACAAGGACATTGCGATCGGCGCCGGCGCTGGCGCGGTTGCCGGTGCGGTGCTTACCGGCGGGAGCGCGGCAGGAACGGTCGGCGGCGCAGCAGTGGGCGGTCTGATCGGTAACGAGGTGAGCAAGCGCAAATAGTTCCCGCGGCCTGATGCTGCGCTGGCCGGTGGGCGAGCGCAGCTTGTGTGCGCCAGCAGACGGTGGGACTGCGCGAGATAGCGCATCATGAATTCGGCGCCCAAGGTTCTCCTCCCTCCCGGGGGCGCTGGCAGTACGAGGCCCGGACCGGCAACCCCGCTCCGGGCCTTTTTTCGTGCGTTCGATTCAGGACGTCGGCGTGCCGGGCAGCTCCTGCCCGTAGCGCACGACCTGATAGCACTGACAGGCGGTCGCTTCCAGGCGGACGCGATCGAGGATGACGATATTGCCGCGCGCGTAGCGGATGAGCTTCCTGCCCTGCAGGCTGCGCGCCGCACGGGTGACGCCCACTCGTCGTACACCGAGCATGTGGCCCAGGAACTCCTGAGTCATGTGAAATGCGTCGGTGCATACCCGGTCGCGGGTCATCAGCAGCCAGCGCGCGAGGCGGGCCTCAACGGTGTGAAAGCGATTGCAGGCCGCGGTCTGCGATATCTGGTTCATCAGGGCGCAGGTGTAGCCGTAGAGCGCCTTCTGCAGTCGGGAATCGGAGCGGAAGTGACGGAGGAACGTGGCTGCCGGTATACGCAATGCGGAGCCGGATCCCTGAACGAGCATGCGTACTGGAGAAATCGGTGCGCCAAGGATCAACGGTATGCCAACCATGCCGTCGCGACCGATCAGTCCGACTTCAAGCGGAAGGTGACCATCGGCCAGCGTGAGGAGCGATACGAGGGCCCTGCCGGGGAAGTACACGTGCGTGATCCGCTCTCCGGGGTCGAAGAGCACGTCGCCGAAGCGAAGCGCTACCGCCTCTAGCCCTGAGGCGAGCTTGCGAAGCGCATGCCGCGGGAGCGCGGCGAGCAGACTGTTCTCCGGAGCAACCGGAGCATCAGCAAGTGATACGGTGGGCCGCATCGCGCTGCGACGGACGGGGGTCAGCGGTCGAACGGGAGGGTGTCGCATGCGATGCATCTTAGGGGCGGGTCATATCCCGGTATGTACGACAACGTACGGACTTCGAACCGAGGCGCCGATGCCCGGTCGGCAAGGCCCCGGAATTCTGCCGTGCGGGTGCGGGGCGAGACACGTCCTGCCGGATACGGCCCTTATCTATCGATCGGCCTGCATCCGCTGGACCATCTCACCGAAGGAACCTGTTTGAGTTTCCGTCTATGGCGTCCAGGCCCAATCCCTGATCTCGGGCATGTCCTGTCCGTTCAGGCGTATGTAGCGCGTGTGCGCGGCGAGGCATTCGCGCAGCATGGATGTGACGCGCGCGCCGGCCGTGCCCGTCTGCGGAAGCGTCTCGATCGCATCCATGGCGAGGTGGAAGCGGTCCATGTCGTTCAGTACGGTCATGTCGAAGGCGGTCGTGATCGTGCCTTCCTCCTTGTAGCCGCGCACATGCAGGCGCTCCTGGTTGGCCCGCCGATAGGTGAGCCGGTGGATCAGCCAGGGATAGGCGTGGAACGCAAACACGATCGGCTTGTCACGCGTGAAGATCGATTCGAAACGCGCATCGCTCAGGCCGTGCGGGTGCTCCTCCGCGGGTGAAAGCGTCATCAGGTCCACCACGTTGACCACGCGTATCCTGAGTTCCGGAAGATGCTCGCGCAGGATCGACACCGCCGCGAGCGTCTCGAGCGTGGGCACGTCTCCCGCGCAGGCCATGACGATGTCGGGATCGGCCTGGGAATCGCCATCGGCCTCGTTCCCGGCCCAGTGCCAGATTCCGATTCCGGCAGCGCAGTGACGCGCGGCCGCACCGATGCCCAGCCACTGCGGGGACGGATGCTTGCCCGCAATGACGACGTTCACGTGGTGACGGCTGCGCAGGCAGTGATCCATGACGCTAAGAAGGCAGTTCGCGTCCGGCGGAAGATAGACCCTCACGACGCGGGCCTTCTTGTTGATGACGTGATCGATGAAGCCAGGATCCTGATGAGTGAAGCCGTTGTGATCCTGGCGCCAGACATGCGAAGTCAGCAGATAGTTGAGCGAAGCGATCTTCGGTCGCCAGGCGAGTTCACCCGAGATCTTCAGCCATTTCGCATGCTGATTGAACATCGAATCGATGATATGGATGAAGGCCTCATAGCAGTTGAACAGGCCGTGGCGTCCGGTCAGCAGGTAGCCTTCGAGCCAGCCTTCGCACTGATGCTCGCTCAGCATTTCCATGACCCGGCCGGTTCGCGCCAGAAATTCGTCGGTTTCGACGACCTCGGCATTCCACTGGCGCGAAGTCACTTCGAACATCGCGCCCAGTCCGTTGGACAGCGTTTCGTCGGGGCCGAACACGCGGAAATTCCGGCGCGCGTCGTTCAGGCGGGCGATATCCCGCAGAAAGGTTCCGAGCGCCCGGGTGTCGCCCGTGCGACGCACGCCGGGCACCGGAACGTCCACACCGTAGGCGCGGAAGTCGGGCATCAGCAGATCCTGCAGCAGCAGGCCGCCGTTCGCATGCGGGTTCGCACCCATGCGACGCGTGCCCGGCGGCGCGAGCGAGGCGAATTCCTCCATCAGCCGGCCGCGCTCATCGAACAGCTCCCGGGGACGGTAGCTGCGCATCCACGTCTCGAGCAGCGCGAGGTGGGCCGGATTCGCCACCACGTCCGGTATCGGCACCTGGTGCGAGCGCGCCGTGCCTTCCACAGCTTTGCCGTCCACGGCCTTCGGCCCGGTCCATCCCTTGGGGGAGATCAGCACGATCATCGGCCAGCGCGGCCGCGCGGAAACGGTGCCACTGCGAGCACTGCGCTGGTACGCCTGAATCTCCGATACGGACTGCTCGAGTGCGGCCGCCATCGCTTCGTGCATCAGCGCCGGGTCGTGCCCTTCGACGAAATGCGGCGTCCAGCCGTAACCGGTAAATAGGCTCACGAGCTCCTCGCGCGGAATGCGCGCGAGCAGTGCGGGGTTGGCGATCTTGTATCCGTTGAGGTGCAGGATCGGCAGCACTGCGCCGTCCGTGGCGGGATCGAGAAACTTGTTCGAATGCCAGGCGGTTGCTATCGGACCGGTTTCCGCCTCGCCATCGCCGACCACGCAGGCGACGATCAGCTCGGGGTTGTCGAATGCCGCGCCGAAGGCGTGGCTGAGCGAATAGCCGAGTTCGCCGCCTTCGTGGATCGAACCGGGGCACTCGGGCGATGCGTGACTCGGTATGCCGCCGGGGAAGGAGAACTGCCGGAAGAGCTTGCGCAGTCCCGCAACATCCTGCGAGATCTCCGGGTAGATTTCGCTGTAGCTGCCTTCCAGGTAGGTGTTGGCCACCACGGCAGGTCCGCCATGGCCCGGTCCGGAGATGTAGATCATGTCCAGATCGAACTTCCGGATGATCCGGTTCAGGTGGACGTAGATGAAGTTCTGCCCGGGTGTGGTGCCCCAGTGGCCGAGCAGCATCGGCTTGATGTGGCGCGCCTCGAGCGGATCGCGCAGCAGCGGATTGTCGAGCAGGTACATCTGGCCGACGGAAAGGTAGTTCGCCGCGCGCCAGTAGGCGTCCATGCGGTGCAGAAGATCGGGCGTCAGTATGCTCACAGGGTGGTATCCAGTCGTGTAGAAGTCGATGAATCAGTCGTGGCACGGGGAAGCGTCGGGCGTGTGTCGAGCAGGCCGAGGGTGGCCCGGGCGATTACCATTTCCTCGTCGGTATGGATGACGCGTACTCTTGCGTGTGCGGTGTCGGCGGAAATGCAGCCGGCGTTCGACGCATGCGACGCATTCGACACATTGCGCGCGGCATCGAGCGCGATGCCGAGGAACTCGAGGCCCGCGCAGATGCGGGCGCGCACCGGCGCGGCGTGTTCGCCGATGCCTCCGGAGAACACCAGCAGGTCCACACCACCGAGCGCCGCCGCAAGCGCGCCAATACACATGCGCACGCGGTGGCAGAAGTGCGCCACGGCATCGGCGGCACGCGTATCGGTTGCTTCGCGCTCGAGCAGCACGCGCATGTCGGCGCTGGTTCCGGAGAGGCCCAGGAGGCCCGATTCGCGGGTGACCATGCGTTCGAACTGTTCGGCATTCATGCCCTCGGTTCGCGCCAGGTGCCAGGCGAGTCCGGGATCGATATCGCCGGAACGGGTGCCCATGGGTATGCCGGATGCCGGCGTGAAACCCATGCTCGTTTCCATCGGGCGGTGCCGGTGCACGGCGGACAGACTGGCCCCGTTCCCGAGATGCGCGAGGATGATGCGTCCGCCTGCCAGCGCGGGCGCTTCGCTGGCCGAGATTTCTCCCATCAGGGACTCGAAGGAGAGTCCGTGGAACCCGTAGCGCCGGATGCCGGCGTCCTGGTAGCGATACGGAATCGGCATGAGCTTCGCTTCGCGCGGCATGGCGTGGTGGAAGGCCGTGTCGAAACATACTGTCTGGGGCAGCAGGGGGTAGCGCCCGCTGACGCATTCGATCAGTCGCAGCGCGGCCGGCATGTGCAGCGGTGCGAGCGGCACAATGCGGCGGAGCGTCGCGAGCAGTGCCGGGGTGACCTGTTGCGGGGCATGCAGGTCGGGTCCGCCATGGACGATGCGATGTCCGACCGCTGCGAGCTGGGATGGCGGACAGTAGCCTTCAACGCGCTCGGCGAGGCTCAGGAATGCGAGGTCGTCGTTGCCCTCGATCGTCCCGGAGAATTCCGCTTGCTGGGGCAGGGAGGTCGTGATCAGCGAGAACTTGACGCTGGAGGACCCGCCATTGATCGACAGAATCAACGGCGAAGCGGCATTCATTGCGGACCGGGTGCGCAGCGCTGAACCGCCGCACATCGCAGTTCAGTCATGTGCCGCCTGGACCTTTCGTTTTGACTTCAACCGGATGAGCGCCATCAATTCCTGCCACGCTTCAGAGAACGCGCGCAGGCCTTCCTGCTGAAGTCCTTCGGCGAGGTTTTCCAGGTCCAGTCCGTGCGCGTGAAACGTCTCGAGCGTCGCGCCGGTGTGCACATCGTCCGGCGTTTCGATGCCGCCGGGCGGAAGGTCCATGCCGTCGCCGGCGGCGTAGGCCAGCAGCGTTGCCTCGGCCACCGTGCTGATGGTCCCCGGCAGGGCGAGTCCCGAGAGATAGAGCGAAACCGGCGCGAGCGGATCCTTGCTGCTGGTGCTGGCCCACAGCAGCCGCTGCGGCAGCGCGCCCATGGATTCCAGTTGCCGCCAGCGCGGCGAGGCGAGCAGTTCGCGGTGGGTCCTGTAGGTACGCAGCGCAACCGCGAGTCCGAGGCGGTTGCGCTGCGTTTCCGGTATCAGCGGGTTGAATGCGGTGTCCCAGCGGCTTACGAAGAGCGACGCTACCGAGGCAACCTTCGGGTCCAGCTCGTCACTCAAGCGGCGCTCGATGCCGCGCATATACGCTTCGGCCGCGGCGAGGTACTGCCGCGGCGAGAACAGCAGCGTGATATTCACGGGGATTCCGCGATAGACGGACTCCTCCACCGCGACCAGGCTGACCCGGGTTCCGGGAATCTTTACCAGCAGGTTCGGCAGGGCAACGCGGCCGTGCAGCGCTGCAGCCGCGGCGCTTGTGCCCGCGGCATCCTGCGACAACCCGGGCGGCACCTCGAGGGATACCCAGCCTTCTCTGCCATCGCTCGAATCGTGGATCGCGCGCAAGCTCGCGCAGGCCCGGGTGATGTCCTCGATCGCAAGTTCGGAAAATATCGTCTCGCAGCTGCTGCCGGCAGCTGCCTTCTCCAGGATGGCTTCGTCATAGGCGCTGGAGGATTCGAAGGCCTGGCGAAAGATTGCCGGATTCGAGGTCAGCCCGCTTACCGCATAGTCGCGGATATACCGCGTGAGCAAGCCTTGCGCGAGCAAGGGTCGCGAAATGCTGTCCAGCCACAGACTCACACCCAGCCTGTGCAGACCTTGGGCTGTGTTCACGGGCTCAGGCGTGATCGGTGATCATGATGATGACGAGGGCCGCGGCCGAAACTTCGGGCCAGCCCAGGTGGAAGGAGGACCACCACCGTGCTCCCCCTGTCCGGCCCGCTGCGACCGGTGCGGCTGACGCGGTCTTGCCGGTGCTCCGGACCACGATGACGCCGGCCACGCAGGCGACTACCAGAAGCATCAGCATTTTCTGAACAATCATGGTCGTGCTCCGGTTGTTCCTTGCCTGGCGGTGGGCGATGTCCGCAGCCGGAACCTGGATCCGACAGCGGCACTGCAATGTTCAGCACATCGCATCCCTGTGAATCCTCCGCCGATTCAGGTGTCCGCTCGGTGCGCTGTCGCACATCTGGAGCGCCTGGTGTGCTTGCGTACAGAGGATCTCCCGCGAAGCGCCTGGCCTCGTCTTGCATCGCGGCTACCACTGGGTGCAGTCGGGAGGCGACGATCTGCTGGTCGCGATCGCCACCGGGGTGATTCTGCAGCGGTTGCCGGGCAACTGATCACGGGCTGCTGTGCCCGGGGTCCTGAACCATGCCGCCGGCTACTGACGGCGGATCAGATCAGCGGCTCGGAAGACTCGCGGCCGTGCCTGCCAATTCTGGCAACAGCCGGTCGTATTCGTGCTTTACGACCGCATAGCATTCGCACACCCGGGCCTCGAGGCGAGGACGGTCGATGACGGTGATCTTGCCGCGGCTGTACTGGATGAGGCCCGCGGCCTGGAGTTTGCCGGCCGCTTCGGTAACGCCTTCGCGACGCACCCCGAGCATGTTGGCAATGAGCTCCTGGGTCATGGTGAGTTCGTTCGAGGGCAGGCGATCCAGGCTGAGCAGCAGCCAGCGGCACAGCTGCTGTTCGACGCTGTGATGACGATTGCACACGGCGGTCTGGGCCATCTGGGTAATGAGGGCCTGGGTATAGCGCAGCAGCAGGTGTTGCAGCGGTCCGCCGTGGCTGAATTCGGTGCGGAGCACGCTCGCGCGCAGGCGATAGCCGTAGCCGGCACTCTGCACAATCGCGCGGCTGGGGGTGCTTTCACCGCCCATGAAGAGAGCGATGCCTACAGCGCCCTCGTTGCCGACCACCGCGATTTCGGCAGAGGAGCCGTTCTCCATGACGTAGAGCAGCGAAACAATGGCGCTCGTGGGGAAGTAGAGAAAGCCCTGATGGCCGCCCGACTCGTACAGTGCCCAGCCAAGTGGCAGTGGAACGAGCTCGAGGTGCGGTACCAGTCTTGCGTAGTCCGATTCCGGTAATGCGGCGAGCACGTGATTTTCACGTGGTTCCTGCAATCGCGGGGAGGTCGTCGCGCGAGCCATGATCCTTGCCTTTCCGGCGTATCGGAAGCGGGCGGATCGCCTGGCGGGGCGGTGTTCCGATGCGACCTGCTGCGTACCCTACCGCACATAGGGGGTGTACGCAAACCCGGCCGTCACTGTCAGCGCGCATGAACGGGGCAGAAGAATCGGCCGGTTTCGGATAAATAGTAACACTTACGTTACTATGTATCGCGGCCGATCGCCATGTACTCCCCGGACTCCCGTTGCCGCGCATGAATTGCGCTCAGCCGAGCACGACATGCAGCGTGTGAACGGATCCGTCATCGCGCAGCGCGATCCGGATCGGACCCGCATCCAGCGCGACGCCGTCGAGTGTCGCATGCGCTATTCCCGCCGAGACGCCGTCCGGATTCTCGACCCGGATGGCATAGCGCGCGGAACCGTGCGCAAACGTCATGTCGTAGTGCGGCCAGGTCTTCGGTATGCAGGGCGCAAGCAGCAGCCACGCGCCCTGAATGCGCAGTCCGAGGATGGATTCGATGCCGGTGCGGTAGAGCCATCCGGCAGAGCCGGTGTACCAGCTCCAGCCGCCGCGCCCGGTGTGCGGCGCGGCGGAGTACACATCCGCGGCGAGCGCATAGGGTTCAAGCGTGTAGCGCGCTGCGTCGACCGGCGTGAGTGCGCGGTTCACCGGATTGAGCATCCGGAACAGCGCGCCGGCGCGGTCCCCGTCGCCCAGCTGCGCGTAGGCAATCGCCGACCAGGTCGATGCATGGGTGTACTGGCCGCCGTTCTCACGGATGCCGGGCGGATAGCTCTTCACGTAGCCGGGGTCCAGCGTGGTCCTGTCGAAGGGCGGTGCGAACAAGAGGGAGAGTCCGTCGGCGTGGCGCGTGAGGTGCGCATCCACGGCCTCCATCGCGATCCGTGCGCGATCCGGCCGCCCGCCGCGCGAGATCACGGCCCAGGACTGTGCAATCGCATCGATCCGGCATTCCTCGCTCTGCGCGGCGCCGAGCGGCGTGCCGTCGTCGTAGTAGCCGCGCCGGTACCAGCCGCCGTCCCAGCCGGAGCTCTCCAGAGCGGATTGAAGCGCCGCCGCATGGGCCAGCCACGTGGACGCCCGCTCGGCCTGATTGCGCGCGAGCGCGAGCGGCGCGAAGGCATTGAGCGTGGCGTAGAGCAACCACCCGAGCCACACGCTCTCGCCGCTGCCGAGTTGCCCGACGCGATTCATGCCGTCGTTCCAGTCACCCGTTCCGATCAGGGGCAGGCCGTGGCGGCCGGTGGCAAGGCTCATGTCGAGCCCGCGGGCGCAGTGCTCGAACAGGCTGGCCTGCCCGGCTGATGGCAGCGGTTCGAAGTAGGCGTCGGCTTCGCCCGGCCGCAGCACCTGACCTTCGATGAAGGGGATCGATTCGTCGAGGATGGCGAT
The DNA here is from genome assembly GCA_903834835.1 of uncultured Pseudomonadota bacterium. Classification (GTDB taxonomy): domain Bacteria; phylum Pseudomonadota; class Gammaproteobacteria; order Burkholderiales; family SG8-39; genus CAILKO01. The sequence goes on from CAILKO010000043.1 coordinate 83,239, forward strand.
GTCGCCCGCAGTCTCGACGTAGCTCGCTGCGGCGTAGGCCAGCCAGACGCGGTCGTCCGAATTGCGGGTGCGCACGCCTTGTCCGAGCGGCTCGATCCACCAGTGCTGCACATCGCCTTCCACGAACTGGCGGGCCGCAGCCCGCAGAAGATGCGTACGGGTGAGCGCAGGACGCGTCAACGTAAGGGCCATGCCATCCTGGAGCTGGTCGCGGAAGCCGTAGGCGCCGCTTGCCTGGTAGAAGGCCGCACGCGCCCAGATGCGGCAGGCGAGTGTCTGATAGAGCAGCCAGCGGTTGAGCATGATGTCCATGCTTCGATCCGGCGTGGATACCTGAACCGACCCCAGCAGGCTGTCCCAGTAATCCGTGACCGACGCGAAGACCGCGGCGAGGTCCGCCTCGCGGTACTGCCGGATCAAGGCCTGCGCCGCCGCGAGCGATTTTGCCTCGCCCAGCAGGAACAGGATCTCGATCTCTCCGCCCGGCGGAATTTCGATGCTCGCCTGAAGCACCGCGCAGGGATCCAGGCCGGCGCCCGTTCGTCCCGACAGCTGAGCGCCTGCGCGCAACGCGGCTGGCGCGTCCAGTGCGCCGTTGCGGCCGATGAACTCGCGCCGATCGGTGGTCCAGGAAGTCTGTCGCCCGCCCATGTCGGAGAAGGCGACGTGCGAGGCGCGCGCCGCGTTCCAGGGGTTGCGCGCGAGCAGTGCCCCCGTGTCCTCGTCCAGGCTGGTCGTGATCGTCGGAGTCGACGCGCCGCGCGTGGTGCCGAGCACCCACTCGACGTAGCCGGTGATGGACATGCGCCGCGGACGCTGTGTCGTATTGCGGATTTTCAGGCGCGATATCTTGACCGGGTCCGCGAGCGGAACGTACTGGAGCAGATCGAGTTCGATCCCGCGCGCGCGGGTCTCGAAGCGGCTGTAGCCCTGTCCGTGGCGCGCGATGAAGGAGGCCGCGCCCGTGTTGCGCGTCGGCCGGAAGCTCGGCCCCCAGAGTTCGCCGCTCTCGGTGTCGCGCAGGTAGAAGACTTCGCCGGGCCGGTCGGCGACCGCATCGTTCGACCAGGGGCTGAGTTGATTGTCGCGGCTGTTGTCGGCCCAGGTGCAGCCGCCGCCCTCCGCCGATACCAGGAATCCGAACGAGGGATTGGCGATCACGTTGATCCAGGGCGCGGGCGTGGCGCCACCGGTCCCGAGCTGGGTGACGTATTCACGACCGTCCTGCGAGAACCCGCCGTAGCCGTTGAAGAATTCGAGCCCGGTCTGGTGTCCGGGCCCTGGTTCGAGGCGCGAGAGCGCGGGGTGTCGCGTTGCGACCGGCTCGGTCGGCGGGGGTTCCTGCAACCGGTTGAACTGTTCGGTGAGCGCGCCACGGCCTGCGTTGATCACCGCCCGGCAGCTCGACAGCAGCACGGCGCGCGTTTCATCCGAGACGAGCCCGGCGCGCAGCAGAAAGATGGTGCCCCGGGCGGGATCGGATCCCAGGCGCGAGCGGGTCTGGACTGTGCGGATCAGCGTTTCGATCGCGACCTGGAGATCCTGGTCGTAGGACGCCGCGCGTTCGTTGAGAATGACCAGATCGGCGGCGAGATGCTTCGAGCGCCAGTACTCGTGCGCCTGCAGCATCTCGCGCACGGTGCGCAGGTCTTCGATGTTCTCGATACGCACGAGCACGATGGGCAGATCGCCTGAAATGCCGTGCGCCCAGAGGGCGGAGGGTCCGCCCTGGCCGCGCGCGATGACTTCCCGGGAGGGGCGCAGCACCGGATCCGAATACAGGATGGCGCTCGCCAGACGCTGGAATGCCTCGGCAAGTTCGACGCTCAGTCCAAGGTGGCCGAGCTGCACCTGGGCCTGGGTCCAGGCAAGCGTGGCGGTGCGTTCGTAGGCGGTGGCATCGCCGTGCTTGTCGATCAGATCGAGCAGTCCCGCGCGCGAGCCTGCCGTGACAGTCCAGTATGCGATGCGTGCGATCCGGCCCGGCGGGATACGGACACGACGGCGCATGGCGAAAACCGGATCCAGCACGGTGCCAACGGTATTCGTCAGCGGGCGACCTTCCATGATCGCAAGCGGCGCATTGGTATCGTTGCCCCGGCCCAGAAAACGCGCGCGGTCGGTTTCGATCTCCGGCTCACCGATCGTATCGCCTTCCACTACGGCCAGATGCGCGATCCAGATTTCCGGATCCGCGGGCGAGCGTCTCCGGCGGGTCGCCAGGATGGCGCTGGAATCCGGGCTCATTTCGGTCTGCACGAACAGCTTGGAGAACGCAGGATGCGAGGCATCTGCGGCGGCCGGCGCGAGCACGAGTTCCGCGCAGGACGTGATTTCGAATTCGCGGGCGCTCTTGCCCGAATTGGTAAGCGTGACGCGGCGCACTTCCGCATCGTGTTCCGGTGATACCAGGACTTCGAGCGTCGTCGTCACCGTGCCGTCGCGACGGATGAAACATGCGCGGTCTTCGGTAAAGCTCACCTCATAGTCGTCCGGCTTCGTCCGACAGGGCTGATAGCCTGCGGACCAGACGCGCCCGCTCCCGGTGTCGCGCAGATAGATGTGACTGCCCCAGTCGTCGCAGGCGGCATCCTCGCGCCAGCGCGTGAGCGCGATATTTCCGAGCCGGCTGTATCCCGATCCGGCCGCGGTCAGCATGACGGTGTAGTTGCCGTTGGACAACAGGTGCGCCTCGGGCGTCGCGCCATGGGCCGAGGGCTTGCGGCGCATCGAGGGCAGATCCTGCTGTCGGTCGGTGACGAAGGGGTTGGTCTCGAAGGCGCGAGGCAGAACCAGGGCGACGTCGCGCGGGGTTCTCTCCTGCAGCAGAAGTTCGGTGGCCCGGATCGACGGTTCAGCGTGGAATCGCGTGCGCATGGCGCCGTCTAGCAGTGCGTTCGCGATGGAAACCACGGTCATCCCCTGGTGGTGCGCCATGAAGGCGCGCACGATCGCGACCTGCTGTCCGGCGGGCAGGCGCGAGCGGGTGTAGTCGAGCGCTTCGTAGTAGCCGTAGCGGCCGCGCGTGCCGGCGAGCGCGAGGCGGGTGAAGTTGAGCGCTGCCGCATGGGCATCGACCATTGCGGCAAGCGCCGTCGCATACGGCGCGATGACCGCGTTGCCGCTCAGCCCGCGCTTCAGGCCCAGGCCCGGTACGCCGAAGTTGGAATACTGGTAGGTGAGTTCGACATCGCGAACGTTGTAGGCGGATTCCGAAATGCCCCAGGGCACGTTAAGTTCTGCGCCATAGGCGATCTGGCGGCCGACGATCAGCCGGCTGGTCTGCTCGATCAGACTGCCCCGCGGGGCGCGCATGACGAGCGACGGCATCAGGTATTCGAACATCGAGCCCGACCAGGACAGGAGCGCGGCGCCGTTGCCGACCGGTGCGACCGTACGCCCGAGTCGGAACCAGTGGCGCGAGGGAATGTCGCCCTTGGCGATCGCAATGAAGCTGGCCAGGCGCGCTTCCGAGGCAAGCAGGTCGTAGCAGCTCGGGTCGAGGCTGGCCTCGGCGACGCGATAGCCGATGGAGAGCAGCCTGCGCTCGGGATCGAGCAGAAAGCCGAACTGCATGTCGAAGCCGAGACGGCGCGCGTTGCGTTCGATGGCGCCGAGGCGCTCGATCATGGCGGAGCGCTCGACCGGATCGGGTCGGTCCCGCAGGTGGCTCTCGATCGACCGCGCCGCGGCCTGGGTCCAGTACACGAGATCGGCGGTCGCGCCCTTGCCCAGGATTTCCGAAAGTCCGCGTGCGGCGGCGGCTATTGCCTCGACCCGTGGCGCAAGGCTTGCAAGGCGCGCAACCGGATCGTGATCCTGGGAAGCGGGAAGCTCACCGGGGCCGGCTTGCTCGATGACGGTGCGCGGCAGCCCGAGGGGCAGTTCTGCGGTCAGATCTTCCACCGTGTGCAGCAGGGACCAGAGTTCGACATCCTCCCCGGGCCCCTTCAGCGACAGGCCGACCAGGACGGCCAGATGCTCGCGCGCCAGCACCAGCGCGTCGGCGAGGCCGGCGAGCGCCTCGATCCCGGTCGCGGGCCGCTGCGCCAACTCGCGGCAGACATTCGCGAGGGCAATGAGGTGTCCGGCGAGATTGCCGCTGTCCACCGACGAGACATATCTCGGCTCGAGCGGGCGCAGGTCCTGCGTGTCGTACCAGTTGTAGTAGTGCCCGCGGAACCGCTCCAGGCTGTTCATCGTCGCGAGGGTTTGCTCCAGGCGTTCCACCGTTTCGGTCATCCCCGACCAGCCGAAGTCGCGGGCGCTCGCCACAGAGAGCAGGTACAGGCCGAGGTTGGTCGGAGAGGTGCGATGTGCGACGACCGGACGCGGATCTTCCTGAAAATTGTCGGGGGGCAGAAAGTGGTCCGCCTCGGTGACAAAGGTTTCGAAGAAGCGCCAGGTCCGGCGCGCGATGGCGCGCAATGCCCGCGCATCCTGAGCCGATACCGGTTGATGTCCGGCATCGGGCGGTGCGAGGCTCGTCCAGAGTGCGAGCGCGGGGGCCGCAATCCAGGCAAGGACGAGCGGTATCGCGACCGGCCAGGATTCGCCGCCCGAGAACCACATGACGGCGAAAGCGACGATGCCTGCAGCGACCGACGCATTCATCTTCCGGTACGCAAGCGCCAGATCCGGATGCTCGCCCGCAGGTCGGGCTCCGGCGGCGACCCAGTCCAGAAGGTGACGGCGGCTGATCAGCAGCCGGTAGAGGGTCCGGCACGCCGCATCCGTCATCAGCCAGGCCTGATGCGCGAGCAGCGCAACGATGAGCCCGCTCAGGCAGAGTGCGACCTGCAGTTCCGTCGAGAGCGCGCGAAAGTGACTGCGGATCGAGGTCCGGATCCGGCGTGGCAGTGCCGCGCCGAGCACCGGCAGCAGCGCGGGCAGCAAGATGGTAGCGAGTATGAATCCGGTCCAGATTGCCGCGCCCTCGAGCGACAGGGAGAACCCGGCGAAGAGGGCGATCAGGCTGGCTGGCGCCGACAGGTTGCGACGCAGGTTGTCCAGCATCTTCCAGCGGCCGATCGCGGGCAGACGGCTCCGGGTGTGACCCTGGAGCGGGCCGGATGGGCGGCGGGATCGCGCCTCGACACCGGATCCGAAGCTGTGCCCGCGACCCACAATCCAGGGCAGCAACTGCCAGTCGCCGCGCGCCCAGCGATGCTGACGCGAAGCGGATTCGTCATAGCGTGCCGGGAACTCCTCGACGACCTCGACATCGGATGCGAGTCCCGAGCGTGCGAAGGTTCCTTCGAACAGGTCGTGACTGAGCAGGCTGCTGTCCGCGACACGATCGTTCAGCGCGGATTCGAATGCATCGACTTCGTAGATGCCCTTGCCGGTGTAGGAGCCTTCTCCGAACAGATCCTGGTAGACGTCGGACACCGCCGCTGCATAGGGGTCGATGCCGCTCGCACTCGAGAACACGCGCTGGAAATGCGAGCCCTCGCGCCCGATCGGAAGGGACGGGGATACGCGGGGCTGAAGTATGGCGTAGCCCTCCACCACCCGGCGCGCGTCGTCGAAGCGCGGGGCGTTCAGCGGATGGGCCATTTTCGCGATCAACCTGCGCGCGGTGTCGCGCGGCAGACGGGTATCGGCATCCAGCGTGATCACATAGCGAACGCCTGCAGGGACCGCGGGTGCCAGGCCCGCAACCGGCAGAAAGGAGGTGTCCTGCGAGCCGCGCAGCAAGCGGTTCAGTTCATGCAGCTTGCCGCGCTTGCGCTCCCAGCCGATCCACCGCTGCTGGCCTACGTTCCAGACCCTGCGCCGGTGCAGGAGCAGGAAGCGCGCCCCGCTGGCGCCGGGACCGTAGTGCAGATTCAGCCGGGCAAGCCCTGCGGCGGCGGCATGCAGCAGCGCATTGTCGCCAGGCAGGGATTCGACGTCCGCATCGGTCCAGTCGGAAAGCAGCGCGAAATAGATCTCTTCGGAATCGCTCGCGAGATAGTGCGTCTCCAGCCGGTCGACCAGCTGTTCGATGGCCGTCTCGGAGGTAAGCAGCACGGGCACCGCGACGAGCGTGCGCAGATGCGCCGGTATGCCCTCCCGAAGTGCGAGCCCGGGGAGAATCATTGCCCGGAAGCCGCCGGTGACCATGCGGTTGACGATCGGCGTCGCGGCATCGATTGCCGGGATCAGGGCGAGCGCCGAAAACATCGCGAGCTGCCAGCCGTGCATGGCATCGAAGCCGACGCCGAGCGCGAGCAGCGGCACGGCGGCGATGAGACCGGCCACCGCGCCGATGGAACCTGCGTAGCCGAGTACCCCTGTCCGGGCGATGAACCGTCTTGGCCAGTCACGCGCCGGGACGCGGAACCGGAGCGTGCGCTCGAACGCGCGGCGGCCGGCCGCGATCAGGTAGTAGCCGGGGTCCTGCAGCCGCGGAGACACCTCGGGACCCCGCCGGTTCGATGCGGCGTCGACCGCGGCCTGCGAGACCTGCAGCTCGGACAGCAGCGATCCGCGCGCGATCTCCTCGATCGCATTGCGATAGAGGTTGCGTGTCCCGAAGTCCATGTCCGCGAAACCGCTGCCCTGTCGCAGAATCCCGTCGACCAGACTCACATCCTCGAAGAACTCCGGCCAGTCCACGTCCGACATGCTGCGCATGCTGTTGATGATGTTGCGGACCGTGACATTGGTTGCGCCCTGGCGCTGGTGTTCGTCGTGCACGATCTGTTCGGCATTCGTCGTCTGGGCAGCGAGGCGTTCGTGCAGCCATGCGAGCGAGCGGGTGACCTTGGGATCCTGGTCGCGCAGGCGCTGCATGAGCCGGACTGCGAACGCGGCGGGCAGCGGCGCCTTCTCGTAGTGCTGAAAGATCTGGCGCATGCGATTGCCGCTGTGCTCCTCGGGCGTCCCGTTCAGAAGACGGTCGGCCAGCAGATCGGCTTCCGCGCGCCATGCGCGGTTCGCGATGATCCGGCAGGCGCCGCGGCGCAGGTTCTCGACCAGCACGATGCGAAGCGTGATCGCGACCGCCCAGAGTTCCCCGATGGTGAGCGGCTGGACGCGCTGATAGGCCTGTACGAAGCGACGCAGCATTCCGGCATCGAAGTGGCTGTCGGTGTGCGCGACGAACGCCCAGGCGATACCGAAGACCCGGGGAAATCCGCGCAGCGGACCCGAGGCGAGCTTGGGCAGCTGGCGGTAGAAGCCTGTGGGCAGGTCATCCCGGATCTCGCGGATCTGCTCCTCGACCACGTGATAGTTGTCGAGCAGCCACTCCGCGGCAGGCGTGATGCCGTTGCTCTCCTCGACCGAACCCGAGAGCGCGATATAGGCCTCGAGCAGTACGGATTCGTTTTCCCGCAGCCGCGCGCTGAGCGACCGGGCGGAACGCTTTCCGACGCTCACATCCTGCGCGGTGGCAAGGCTCGTCGCATGCTGTTCGAGCCGCTGCACGCTGAAGAGCTCCTCGCGGATCGCATCTTCGCTGTTCCAGGGCGCTGCCCGCTTACCTTGTCCGATTGCGTTGAGAAATCCGAAGGCCACATTGCCTTTCCGACCTGCGCCGAGGGAGGGCCGCACTGGCGGGCCTGGCGCGGGGCTGTGCAGGGCGCGCCGCAACGCGGTACGGCGTCGCGGCACGATTGCGGGTGAATTGCCGTTGAGAGAAGACACCGTGGACGGCGTTACGGTGCGTGGCTTCTGAGAACGCGCGGCGTTGCTGCAGTGCCCTGCGGCGCGCGTCCGTCTAGCCGCTTCATGGTACTGCCCGCTGCGATCGCGGTGCGCGGCAAATTTTTTCAGCTACGTGCTGTGGCGCACAGATCGCGCGGTCCGCTGCGCGCAGACTTTTCCATCGAGTTCGATGATGGAGTCAGAGATGAGAAGCGAGACAGGCATGACTGGAGCGGGGAAGAATGCGCGTCGCATCGGCGCGGTGGCAGGTCTTGCGGCAGTTCTGGTTCTCGGGGCAGGATGCACCCAGAAACCGACGAGCGCAGCACTCGTGGTGAAGGACAAACTCTACGCGGTGACGCCCGGCGTGCTCAAGGTTCGCTCGGCTCTCGTGTCAGGTGAATTCAGCGACATGAAGGTGACCGAGCGCGTGGAGGAGATCTCGGGCAAGGTGACGACGCCCGCGATGCTGAGCGGGAAGCTGCTCCTGAAGAACATGTCCGCGGACCAGAGCGTCCAGCTGATCGGCACGAAGTTCGTGTTCGTCGACATGCAGGGCAAGGCGATTCCGTTCGAGCCGGGGCGCCTGGCGACGTCGATGAAGATGAGCGGTCAGTACGGCGCGGGAGAGCGGCGTCTGGAACCGGGGCAGGAGAGCAGCCAGGCCGTTGAGACGGAGTTTCCTGCGGATGCGCTGAACGCGAAGCGCCTGAGGGAGATACGCATCGACGTGTCCTACCTGCCATCCCCGTATCGCGAAGATGCGCTCAGCTTTCCGGTGACGATAGGCGGGAAGTAGGTGTCGCTGTTCGGCGGACTGTTCGATCTGCCCTGGTGGGGCCATGTGCTCGTCGCGCTGGGCCTTACCCACCTGACGATCCTGGCGGTCACGATCTTCCTGCACCGTAACCAGACGCACCGCGCGATCGAGCTGCATCCCGCGGTGGGGCACGCGTTCCGGCTCTGGCTGTGGCTCACGACCGGCATGCGCACGCGCGAGTGGGTTGCGGTGCATCGCAAGCACCACGCCTACTGCGAGCGTGAGGGCGACCCGCACAGCCCGAAACTGCTCGGACTGAACCGCGTGCTCTGGGGCGGCGTGCTGCTCTACGTGAAGGAATCGGCGAATCCGGACACCATCGCCCGCTACGGGCATCTCACCCCGGATGACTGGCTGGAGCGCAATCTCTATTCGCGCTACGTGATGTTCGGGCTGACCCTTACCGGGCTCGCCGACGTGATGCTCTTCGGGATCGTCCCCGGCGCACTGATCTTCGTCGCCCAGATCGCGTGGATTCCGTTCTGGGCCGCGGGGGTGATCAACGGGGTCGGGCACTACTGGGGCTACCGGAACTGGTCGACCGACAATGCGAGCACCAACATGTTCCCGATCGGGATGCTGATCGGGGGCGAGGAGTTGCACAACAACCACCATGCCTATCCGACCTCGGCACGCTTCTCGAACCGGTGGTACGAGATCGATGCGGGCTGGGCGTGGATCCGGCTGCTCGCTGCACTCGGGCTCGCGACGGTCAAGCGGCTGCCGCCCGAGCCGCGTTTCGGGGCGCCTGCGGTGCTTGCGGACCTGCATACGCTCGAGGCGCTGATCGCGCACCGCTACGACGCGATGAATGCTTACGATGCCGCGCTCGGACGTCTGCCGCGGGACGCGCAGGACGCGCGCCGGACGATGCAGGCGATGAAATCCGATCTGGTCGCGCTGTGGGGCAGGTCTCTCTCCGGTCGCGACCAGCTCGTGAGCCGGCTGCAGACCTGGTGCCGGCTCGCGGATGCGAGCGGGATCATTCCGCTTGCGGAGTTCTCGCGCCGCCTGCGTTCCTATGCGTGATCGGAGTATGTCGCGATCGGGATCGCAAAGTGGCAGCGATCGAGAAAGGTCGAGAAAATCGGGCGTCTCCGACATAGATGGTAACAAAAACGTTACCATATAAGGCCGGCGACGTCACCGGCCTGCCTCAGCCCGGCGTTGCCAGCGTGAGCAGCAGCTCGTCCTGGACGGCGCGTCGCCGGCTGCGGCGCGGGCTGGCGCGGCTGTAGCCGCCTTCCTCCGCCATGGTCCAGGCCTGGGAGTTGTCCTCGAGATAGGGCTGCAGACCTTCGCGGATCACCCGCCGCTTGAGAGCGGGATCCAGCACCGGGAAGCAGAGTTCGATGCGGCGGAAGAAGTTCCGCTCCATCCAGTCGGCGCTCGAGAGGTAGACGGACTCCTCGCCGCCGTTCAGGAAATAGAACACCCTGGAATGTTCGAGGAAGCGACCGACCACTGAACGCACGCGGATGTTCTCCGACAGCCCCGCGATTCCGGGCTTCAGGGCGCACACGCCGCGCACGATGAGATCGATGCGCACGCCGGCCTGGGACGCCGCATAGAGTTCCTGGATGATGCGCGTTTCGTGCAGCGAGTTCATCTTGGCGATGATGCGCGCGGGCTCGCCGTCGGCGGCGCGCCTGGCTTCGGCGCGCACGGCGGCGATCATCCTGCGGTGCAGCGTGAACGGCGCCTGCCAGATGTGGCGCAGCTTGGCCACCTTGCCGAGACCGGTGAGCTGCTTGAATACCTCGTTTACATCCGCGCAGAGCTCGTCATTCGCGGTACACAGACCGAAGTCGGTGTAGAGGCGGGCGGTGCCGGGGTTGTAGTTGCCGGTGGCAAGGTGGGCATAGCGCTTGAGCATGGTGCGCGGACCGGTGCCCGCATCGGCGTTTTTCACTTCTTCGCGACGGATCACCAGACACATCTTGGCGTGGGTCTTGTGGCCCACGACGCCGTACACGACGTGGGCGCCGACCTCCTCCAGGCGCGCCGCCCAGTTGAGGTTCACTTCCTCGTCGAAGCGCGCCATGAGTTCGACCACAACGGTGACTTCCTTGCCGCGGCGCGCTGCGTCGATCAGGATTTCCATCATCTCGGAGTCGGTGCCGGTCCGGTAGACGGTCTGCTTGATTGCGACCACTTTGGGGTCGGCCGCGCTGGTGCGGATGAAGTCGATCACCGGCATGAAGGACTGGAACGGGTGGTGCAGCAGCACGTCCTGTCGCTTGAGCAGTTCGAAGATGTCGTCCTCGTCGTCAAGCGGCGCTGGAACGCCCGGGACGAAGGTCTGAAATTTCAGGTCCGGACGATCGACCTGGTCAGGCACTTCGCGCAGCCGGTACAGGTTCACCGGTCCGTCGACGCGGTACACATCCTCCGCGGCGAGGCCGAACTGCTGCTGCAGGAAGTCGATCATCTCGGGCGAGCAGTTGTCGGACACCTCCAGGCGGACCGCATCGCCGAAATGCCGATGCAGAAGCTCGCCCTGTACCGCGATGCGCAGGTTCTTGATCTCTTCCTCGTCGACGAAGAGATCGGAGTTGCGCGTGACGCGGAACTGGTAGCTGCCGCGCACCGTCATCCCGGCGAAGAGTTCGCCCACGTGCGCATGCAGCACGGAGGACAGGAACACGAATTCGTAGTCGCTGCGCGAAACCTCCGCGGGCAGCAGGATGAGGCGCGGCAGCACGCGCGGCGCCTGCACGATGGCGGCGCGCGAACTGCGACCGAAGGCATCCTTGCCTTCCAGTTCGACCGCGAAGTTGAGGCTCTTGTTGAACACGCGCGGAAACGGATGCGAGGGGTCGAGGCCGATCGGCGTCAGCACAGGCAGCACGTCGCGCACGAAATACTCGCGGATCCACTGTTGTTGCGCGGGCGTCCATTCGGCGCGCGGCGGAAAGCGGATTTCCTCGGCCCTGAGCCCCGGCAGGATCACCTCGTTCAGCAGCTTGTACTGCTCGGCGACAAGGGCCTGTGCGGCGCGCGTGACCTGGGCGTAGGTTTCCGCAGGCGTGCGGCCATCCAGGCCGGTCTTGGTGATGCGCTGGCGCATCTGCTCCTTGAGGCCCGCGACCCGGATTTCGAAGAATTCGTCCAGATTGGACGACACGATGGTCACGAAGCGCAGGCGCTCGAGCAGCGGGACCGCATCGTCGGCGGCCTGTGCGAGCACCCGGCGGTTGAATTCGAGCAGCGCGAGTTCGCGGTTCAGGAACTGCGCGGAAGTGGCTTTACGGTTCATGGATCCGCCGAATTGTCTGCGTTCTCGGGTTGGCGCGGGGAGTCCGCAGCGTGGACCCCGGTTTATATCCGCGTCATGTTGCAGCGATATTGCACCGCACGGGGATATTGTCACGGACGGTCCGGGGCAGGCATGACTTTGCGCAAGCTTCGTTCGCCGGCGCGTCGCGCAAAGCTCTGTTCCTGATGCGGCGCAAATCGATCGCGGCCGGATCGGCTATCCTTCGCCCACGATGGCACGACACGACACACTCGCCGCAGTAGACCTCGGCTCGAACAGCTTCCACCTCCAGATCGGCCGGGTGGTGGAAGGCCAGATCTACCCGCTCGACTCGCTGCGGGAAACTGTCCGCCTTGGCGCGGGGCTGACCGGAGACAAACGGCTCGATCGCGCCAGTCAGGCGCGCGCGCTCGAAGCGCTGCGGCGTTTCCGCGAACTGCTGCGCGGCTTCCCGCGCGAGGCGGTGCGGGCGGTCGGCACCAATGCCCTGCGCGTGGCGAAGAATTCGCCCCAGTTTCTGCGTGACGCGCGCGAGGCGCTCGGATTCCCGATCGACGTGATCGCGGGTCGCGAAGAGGCACGGCTGATCTACGTCGGGGTCGCGCATTCGATGCCGCCCGCCACCCATCGCAGGCTGGTGGTGGATATCGGCGGCGGCTCGACCGAGTGCATCATCGGGACGGGCCTGGAAGCGGAACTCACCGAGAGCCTGTACATGGGATGCGTGAGCTACAGCCTGCGCTTCTTCGGCGACGGCCGCATCGACAAGGGGCGGTTCAAGGCGGCCGAACTTGCCGCGCGGCAGGAAATCGCCGCGATCGTGCGCCAGTACCGCAGCGCGGGCTGGCAGGAGGCGGTGGCGTCTTCGGGCACAGCGCGGGCGCTGGAGAATATTCTCCGCGAGAACGGCTTTGCCGAGCATGGCCTCAGCCACGAAGGTCTCGAAAAGCTGAAGAGTCTGCTCATCCGGCACGAGGCGGCGCTGGCGGAGCGCATTCCGGGGCTGCGGGCGAACCGGGCGTCGGTCCTGCCAGGGGGCCTGGCGATCATGCTCGCGCTCATGGAGGAACTGGAAATCGCCCAGATGACGGTGTCGGAGGGCGCGTTGCGGCACGGCCTCCTCTACGATCTGCTCGGCCGGGTCGAGCATCACGACATGCGCGCGGCGACGGTGGCCGAGTTCGAGCGGCGCTACCACATCGATATGGCGCAGGCCGAGCGGGTCCGCGCGCTGGCGGCGAGGCTCTATGACGGCATGGTGCCCGAGGGCAGCGAGGACGATCCGGATCGCAGCATGCTGGAATGGGCCGCGCGACTCTCGGAGATCGGACTTTCGATCGCGCACGCCCAGTACCACAAGCATTCGGCCTACGTGCTGCAGTACGCCGACATGCCCGGGTTTTCGCGCATGGAGCAGCAGCGGCTCGCACGCGTCGTGCTCGCGCACCGCGGCAAGCTCGGCAAGATCCAGGACGCGGGCCTGGAGGGAAGCGACTGGGTCCTGGTGTTCGCCTTGCGTCTGGCTGCGGCGCTGCTGCGTCCGCGCACCGATATCCGCATCCCGTTGCAGCGCGTCGCGAGCGACAACGCGGGCTTCCAGATCGACCTGCCGCAGGCGTGGCTCGACAGCAACCCGCTTACCGCCTTCACGCTCGAATCCGAGGCGGAGCAGTGGTCTGCGATCGGCATGCGCCTCAGCATCGGCGCGCTGTCCGATCGCAAGCTCGCTGCGCTCGCGCGCGCCTGAGCAGCGCGCGCCGGAGGACTCAGAGCAGATCGGGTGCGATGACCGCGCGGACGATCACCTGCTCGGCGCCACCGCGTTCGCGGTCGGCGAGCCACCACAGGCCGCCCTTGCGCATCGGCCAGTCCAGATCCCGGCCGCCCACCAGGCGCGCGACGACCAGTCCGAGCGTGGGCTGATGGCCCACCACGATGGTCAGTCCCTTGCGCCCGGGCCAGCGCACTGTTTCGAGAATGTCATCCACCGAAGCGCCCGGCGCGAGCCGCGCATCGGTCTTGAAATCGAGCCGCAGCGCTTCTGCCGTCTGGACGGTGCGGCGCGCAGGGCTTGCGACCAGGGTCAGTTTGGAGGGCAGGCGCTGCGTCAGCCAGGCCGCCATGCGTGCGGCATGCTTGTGGCCGCGGGCAGTCAGCCGGCGCTCCATGTCCGGATCGCCCTGATCGCCCTCTTCCGCTTCGGCGTGACGCCAGAGTATGAGGTCCATGTCTGCTGCTTTCCGCGTATGTGCAGAGGCCGGGCGCTGCGTTGACTGCGGCGGCCGTGTGTCCCGGCGCCAGTCTGGCACATTGTCCGTGACAGCATTGTGACGCATGCGCCCGGCTGCGCTAGAATTCGGTCCGCTGCAGCCGGCTCCTGCCTGCTCCCGGATCGATCCGGGGGGAGGGTGCGATGCAAAGCTTGCAGGCAGTCCGCAGACCCGCAGGCGCGTAGCTCAGTTGGTTAGAGCACTACCTTGACATGGTAGGGGTCGTTGGTTCGAATCCAATCGCGCCTACCAAATTCCATACGATTTTGCGGCGGTACCCACCCCGGGTACCCAATGTGCGCGGGAATTTGGTGCCTGAATTTCTCCCCCCCCCCGGAGATTTTCAACTCTGAGCTGTCCTGGAACGAGGCCAGCCTCGGTGCATTCTCAGCGTCGCCTGTGGAGGAACTATTTTTTCACCGATGCCCGCGCACCTTGCGTGGACTGGCTCGATTGTTCTGTTCCCTGGTTGGCCTTCATGCTTTCGACTTGTTTGTGCAGAACGAGGATCTGCGCCTGAGTGCCGACGAGTATGGTATTGACTTTTTGATTTGCGGCGAGCCCCAGTACGAGTGCAAGCAGCGCAACGATGAATCCTGCTGCGATCCACAGGCCATGACGTTCTGGTTCGATGATGTGATTGATGTCCATTGCTTGCTCCTATATCAAAGATTGAAAAAAATTGAAAATTCACTGCCCGGAAAACGTCGTGAAGAGGACCCTGTAGATGCTGATGAAAGCGGGTCCCAACAGAACCACAAGAAACGCAGGGAGCATGCAGAAGATCAGCGGGAAGAGCAGCTTGACAGGAACCTTAGCCGCAGCCTCCTCTGCACGAAAGCGCCGTTTCTGCCGAAGGGCGTCCGCGTGCACTCGCAGGGAATCCGCAACGCTTGTGCCGAACCTTTCGGCCTGGACCAGCATCGCGACCAGCGCCTCGGCGTCTTCAAGTCCCATCCGGAGGGAGAGATTGTGCAGCGCCCGCTCCCGCGACGCGCCAGCGCGCAGTTCCATGCCGACCAGGTGCAGTTCGTCATAGAGCGCTTCGCTGTTCATGCGCAATTCGTCACTTACCCTGGCTATCGCTGCGTCGAGCCCGAGGCCCGCTTCGACGCATATCCGCATCAGGTCGAGGGCGTCGGGAAAGTTCTCGAACAGTTCGCGCCGACGGCGTGAAATCAGGTGTGCCAACACTAGGTTTGGAGTGTAGTAGCCTACTGCCGAGAGCCCCAGCAGGAGTAACAGAATCGTCTGTCCCTCCAGCTGCAATTGGCCGCTTGCCAGGTAAATGGCGGGCAATCCCGGTATGACGAAAGTCAAGAATGTCTTAGTCGCGAAATACATGAGCGGCGCGGAAGTGTTCCGCAATCCGGCGTTCATGAAGCGGATGCGCAGCGGGGAACTTTCCCACGTCTCTTTCGGCACGGAAAGCTTGGCGAGGGTTGCGGACAGACTGCCCAGCCAGGCGCGAGCGGCGCGTAGCAATGGAGGCGCACGCCGATTCGCCACTGGGGCGTTTTCGAGCGAGTTCAGCCGTCGCGTTTCGGTCGTGCGCGAAAAATAGGACACAACAAGAAAGGTCAGCGTCGATATCGCGACGAATATCACCAGGAGGAACAAGCTCAGTGCGGTCGTCATCGTCATGGGCATGGCCGGCTTTCAGATCCTGATGACCACGATGCGCCACATCCAGAATACGCCGATCAGCATCAGGCAGAGCGCGCCGCCCAGCAAGTGGATGCCGGCGGGATCGGTCCACAGTACGCTCATGAACCGCGGGTTGAGAAAGTTGACGATTGCCCCCAGGACGAACGGCAGCAACCCGAGTATCCACGCCGACAATCGTCCTTCGGACGAGAGCACGCGCACCGCGCCCGCAAGCTTGAACCTGTCACGGATCAGGATTGCGATGCCGCTCAACAGCCCCGCCAGATTCCCGCCCGATTCCCGCTGAATGAGCACGGCAACAACGAAATAGCGCAAGTCGGTGCTGTCCACCCGCGCAGCAAGGTTGACGAGCGCATCCTGTACCGAGACCCCAAAGTTGATTTCTTCAAAGGTCTTGCGGTATTCCAACGCAACCTGCGCGGGTCCCTCCTTGGCAACCATGCGCAGCGCGCTCGAAAAGGAGTGACCTGCCTGCAATGCGTGCGCCATCAGATCCAGTGCGTCCGGCAACTGCTGCGCTATCCTTTGCAGGCGCTGTCGGCCCAGATGCTTGAGGTATGCGAACGGCGCGAGCGCACCGGCCGCCATCATGGCTACCGACAACCACGGCGGCGTGCCCAGCGCAAGCGCACTTGCGCCAGCGACGAGCGCAATGGCGCCGCTGCCAGCGAGAAAATCCGCGACTTTCAGCTTTGATTCCGCCTGGATCAGGAGCCGGTCGAGAACATGGATTGTTGGCATCGTGAGCAACAGCCGTTCCATGGTGGAAACGCCGCTCAGCAGGCGTCTTCTGAGCAAGGGCGATTCGATATTCTCGACGCCCGTAGACATCGCTTGAAGCCGCTCTTCCACAAGCCTTGTCTTCGGACTGCCATGAGCGTTCCACAACTGGACCATGCCCTCCATGAGCCCCATCACCGCGAGGAACGTGAGAACCACGAAGAGGTAATAGGAAAGATCCACAACCAGTCCTATTCACTCCCCCGCGCCGGGGAAAAAATTGAATCCGGCAGCGGCGAGCCGCGCACGCGCAGCCGCTCGCTGAATTTCGGACGGATGCCGGTTGCGCAGAAACTCCCAAGTACCGTCCCATCGCCGGCTACACCTGTCTGCTCGAAGGAAAAAATTTCCTGCATGGAGATCATGTCACCTTCCATGCCGGTTATCTCCTGAATGCTGACTATCTTGCGCTTTCCGTCGCTCAGGCGTGCGACCTGGATCACGACCGAGAGGGCTGAAACGATCTGCTGCCGCAGTGTCTTAGGAGGAATGCTCAGACCCGCGATCCCGACCATGTTTTCCAGGCGCGTGAGGGCGTCGCGAGCGGTGTTCGCATGAACGGTTGTCATTGATCCCTCGTGTCCGGTATTCATCGCCTGCAGCATGTCCAGCACTTCGGCGCCGCGGACCTCGCCCACAACAATCCGGTCCGGGCGCATGCGCAGGGAGTTCCGGACCAAGGCGCGCTGCGCTACCTCTCCCTTGCCTTCAACGTTTGGTGGCCGAGTTTCCAGCCTGACGACGTGCGGCTGCTGCAGCTTGAGTTCCGCTGCGTCCTCTATGGTGACAATGCGCTCGTTGTGCGGGATGAACGCAGACATGATGTTCAGAAGGGTGGTCTTGCCACTTCCGGTACCACCCGAAATAAGAACGTTGGTCTTGCTGCGAACCAGTGCGGCAATGATCTGCGCCATATCCCCGGTCAGGGTCCCGAATGTCACAATATCGCTGATGGCGAGCGGGATGGTTGCGAAGCGCCTGATTGACAGGACCGGCCCATCCACCGCCAACGGGGGAATGACGGCATTTACGCGCGATCCGTCGGGCAGCCTGGCGTCAACCATCGGACTCGACTCATCCACCCGGCGGCCGATCCTCGATACGATCTTCTCGATGATCGTCATCAAATGCCGGTCATCGTTGAAATGGATGTCGGTCAATTCAAGTCGTCCGTGTCGTTCAACATACACGTGAGACCAGTTGTTCACGAGAATGTCCGACACTGTCGGATCCGCCAGAAGCGGCTCGATCGGGCCTAGCCCCATCACCTCGTTCTGAATGGCAAGGATGAGTTGTTGCCGTTCGGCATCGTTGAGCGGTATTCGCTCGCTGAAAAGTATCTTTTCCACGAGTGACTTGAGTTCCGTGCGGAGCTTTTCCTCCGGCATATGCTCCAGAGCGCCGAGATCGACCAGGTCTAGAAGTTTCGTGTGTATGCGAGCCTTCAAGACCGCCTGTGCAGGGTCGTAGCGAGTCACGGACGGGCGCACGATTTGCTCCGTGTCGGCTTCGCTGATGGTGCTTTCCAGGCGTTCTCTGAGAGACATTTGACTCCCCGTTCAATTCAGCGGCAGGCCTGATCGTTCGCCCCGGAACAATTTCCCGAACCATGACTCTTGCTCTTTTGCTGCCCCGGTCAGATCGCCCGCCATTTCCTTCAGCACCTGCGACACTGGGCAGTCTGGCGCGAGTTTCAGGATCGAGATGCCCTGATTTACCGATGCGCTGACATTCGCGAAGTCGTTCGGAACGAATCGATATATTCCGACACCCAGTGTCGACTCGATCTTCGCCGTAGGAAGGTTCGAGTCCTTGACCGATCGGTTTACTACCATACGCACCTTGCTATCCGGATAGCCGAGAATTCGGAACATGCGCAGCACCTTCTGGGTGTCGCGTACGTGGGGCACCAGCGCCTGCAGCACCGGGAATATCAGATCCGCACAATCGAGTGCTTTCATCGAAACCGCATCGATCGATCTTTCCAGGTCGATGATCACGAAGTCGTAGTTCGCAACCGCAACGTTCAGGAGATTCTCGACATGCTTGGGCGTGATCTCGATCGCACGCTCCGCATCCTCCGGCGCCGGCAGCAACGAGTAATTCCGGGCAACCTCGATGGTGCTTGCGGCGAGAAACCGGTCATCGAGATGGTCGACCTGCATTGCTACCTCGGCCACCGAGACAACGCCTTTCGCGCTGGACATGAAAAAGGACGCATCCCCGTACTGCAGATCGAGATCAACGAGAAGCACTTTCCTTCCCATCGCGACGGCAAGCGCGTAGCCAAGGTTGGTCGCCAGGAAAGTGGCACCGCTACCGCCCTTGCATGAGAGGAACGCGAGAATCTTGCCACGGGGCTTGTCGATCACCGCGACGGGAATGCGTTTCCTGGCACGCTCTATCGCGTCGACGAGTTCCTTCCGTGATGCTTGCGAGGGCAGCACCTCGCGGATGCCCGCTCGCATGGCGCTTATCAGCGTTTCAGACGAGCGGTTCGGGCACAGCAGAAGTATCACCGATTGCGGATGGCGTCGGCTCAACTCCTCGACTGCGGCCATGTCGGCGCGATCCTGCCATGGACTGTCCAGCAATACCAGGTCGGGCAAGCCGATGTCGGCATTCTCCAGGTCGAGTGCCTCGCCCGTCCGCTCGACGTAGGTAATGGTCGCTGCCGCCACGCTGCCCTCAAGGATCTGACGGAGATCCTCAAGGGTGCGAGCCTTGTTCGAGACAACGGTGATTTTCATCTGCATTGCGGGCATGGCGTGGATTGCGTCAGGTCAGGGACCGGCTCCGCTCGCGGCGCTGCCGACGCCGATCGTGTATACATTGGCCGTCGCAGGAGGTGCTTCAAAGCTCTTCTCATAGCGTTCCATTGTGCCCTTGGCTGCCTCCCCATCTAGACCTGCTTCGGCTTTCGGAAATTGCGAAGCGCCGGGATCAAGGGTCTGGCGGACTCTTGCTTCGCGCACTGCGGCGCCAAAAGTTCTGTCGGAAAGATTGTTGCCGCCGAAGCGATTGTCCGCGCACCCGGTCGTCAGAAGCAGGGCAACGCATACGAGGACGAGTCCGGACATTTGGCGGCTCATTATTTGTCCCTGGTCTCTTGCGGTACCTGGCCGCCGCGACGTATGTCGCCTGCGGGCGTTCCGGCCTTCGGCTTTCCTTCCTGGAGGCCTTCCAGGAAGAATTCGGAGCGGCTCGGGTCGACATAGCCATCGGTAGGCAACGCATAGTCTGGCGGCAAGGTCCTGACCAGGCGAGGCGTTATGACGAACAGCAATTCACTCATATCGCGTTGATATTCGCTGCTACGAAACAACGCACCAAGGATCGGTATTTCGCCCAATATCGGGAATTTCGAGACTGCTTGTGTGACGTTGTCCTTGATCAAGCCGCCTATGGCGAAGCTCTGCCCATCGTATAGTTGCACGGTGGTAGACGCGCGGCGGGTCGTAATTGTCGGCAATACGCTGACAACTCCGTTGGCCGAGACGGAAGTGCCCACCTTGGATAGTTCAGATACCTCAGGGGTGACGCGCAGATTAATGCGGCCGCCATCGAGGACTGTAGGCGTGAATTTGAGACCGATGCCGAAGCTTTCTTCCTGGAGTGTGACGGTAACACCGCCCGTCGCACTCGCCTGCGGCACCGGAATGAATATCTTGCCCCCGGCGAGAAAAGCACCTTCTTGACCGCTGATCGCCATGATCGTGGGTTCCGCCAGAATCTTGACCAGCCCGTTCTGAATTTGCGCGTCCAGCGAGAAAGAGGTGCCTCCGCCCGCGCGCGTCGCCGACACGGTTCCGGCTGCGCCGGTAAGGAGGTTGGTGATCAAAGAGTAAGTGAAATCGCCGCTCGTCCGCGTTCCTGTGAATGACGCCCCAAGTTTGTCGATCAGAGTCTTCGAAACCTCCGCAACCTTTACCTCAAGCATCACCTGCGCCGCGTCGCGCGTCGTCATCATGTTGATCACCTTCTTGCCGCCGAATTGCTCGGCGAGCGCGGCAATATGATGAACTTTGACCGCATCGGCTACTTGGCCGCTAAGTACAAGCGATTCGCCTGCCGCGCTTACGGTGAGCGTCTTCTCGTTGGGCATCAGAAGGTTGAGCCTGTTCCGCAAGGCGGTGGTGTCGATGTCCACGGACACATCCATGATGGTCGTGCCACCGCTTCCGGTCCACAGGAAGATGTTGGTCGCGCCAATTTTCTTTCCGAGCAAATAGAGCTCGTTCGGATTGAGCAGCATCACGTCCGCGATTTCAGGACTGCCGACGGATATCCGGGTAACGTCTTCCGGCAGGCGGAGAACGCTGGACTTTCCGAGAGTAAGACTTAGCTGTGGCGCGATAGTGGTCGGCGGCACAAGCACGGCGATTCGAGCGAGCTCCGTAGTCCTTTGGTCAGTTACTCTGGCGGGTTCCGCAGCTATCGCGTTTGTGAGGGTAAATGCAGACTTCAGAACGAGTGTCATACTGGGGCGCGGCGCCGCGGCGCGTTGCGTCAAGAGCGCGGAAACCGCCTTGGCCGTCACAGTTTTTTGGCCCGCTTCTTCGGTGGTACCGGTCGCGTGGACCACACCTGGCGTGAACGTCGAAATTAGGACTGCCGCAGTCCGCAGGTCCCGCAGTATGTTGAATACATTGAATGCGGCCATGGCTTGCTTTCTATACTCAGCCGCGGCCATTCGGGTTCGGCGGTGGGTCGATTGTCGTCCGGGTTACGCCTCGAATGACTTCAATCCCAGGCTTCCGCCGGAGCGATGTGTTTTCAGGCGTGGCCGATGCGGGCCTCGCCTCCCGCACCTTCACTTCCAGCACGGCGGTGTCTGCGCCGTACGTGTGCGGCGCGGGGCGCAGGCTGCGGACGTTCAGCAGGTCGCTCCTGCCGGCGCCGGAAGTAACAACGGACGCGCGATCGACTTGGTTGCGCAGCACCAGAGACAGGGTTCCGACGCTGCGTGCGAGATCGAGTATTTCGGCCTGCTGGGGTGTTACTTCAAGGGTGACGGCATTCACGACCTTCGGCTTGGCCTCGTCGCCCTTCACGTCCTGCGCCACCGCCAGTACGAGGATTTGTTCGAGCACGATCTTCGACACGGGCCTGTTCTGCTCGTCCTGGGCGTTAACTATGACATCGACTCGGTTGCCGGGAATGGCGAAGCCGGCCACACCCACAACTTCGTTCACCTTGACCGTTATTGCGCGCTTGCCTTCGGCGATGACCGAGGATAGGCCGCCCGTACTGCCGGTCGCTGCAAGCTTGGGCTCCAGGATCGGCTCGCCCTGCAGTAGATTGGCAATGATCACTCTGGCATGGAGTGCCTTGGGATCGGAGAATGTCCCCTTAACCGCGCTGGGCGACGGCCAATCGACCACCTGCAGCATGCCAGGCTCAAGGCGAGTACCCGCATCCATATTGCTCTTCGCGACCACGACCTTGACGGTCGCCACGGAGGCCTGACGCGAGACCCACTGTGCGGCTGCAAATACCGCCGCGAGCCCTACCGCAATCGATATGGCGATAGTAGCTATGGGCTTGATATTCATAGCTAGAAGCGGTCTGCTGCCAGCTGTGAAACCAGCACGCCGACTGCCACCGCCACCGCGTACGGAAGGCGGACCCGGGTTACAGGCATGTCGCCAATTCGCGGGGCGTTGCCGCTTGCCAGGTGCATGGCAGCGCTCCTCGCAAAAGCCCAGACGTTGCGCAGGGCCTGCACCAGAACGCCGGATTTCAGTCCGTAGCCGATGGCGAGAATCCCGCCCGCTGCGAACGTGGCAACGCCCGCTAGCAGTGTTGCCTTCACGCCCAGAAACGTTCCGGCCATCGCCAGAAGCTTGACGTCGCCTGCGCCCATGATGCCAAGCGCGTAGCATGGCAACAGCAGTGCAAATCCCGTGACCAATCCCATTGCCATGTCCCTGCTCCCGATGCCGGTGGGGGTGAGGCTGAAAGCAACCCCGACCAGTGCCGCGGCCACTACGAGCGTATTGGGAATCCGGTTCGACCTGATGTCCATCCACGCCGCCGCGATAAGGAATGCCATCAACACCATGAAGTCGAGCCGGTTCATGTGTCCGGTTGCCGGCAACGCATCGGTTGTCTGCCAGGTCGTCTAGGACCGCCCCTATGCCGGTATGAGCGGTTCTGCATCGGGTGCCTGCAACACGGGGCTCACTAAGATGGAGACACCGGGTTCATGCCGGTACTTTCGGGTGAGCCGGCATGAACCCAGCACCGAACAGCGGATTACGTGCAAGCTGTCGTGCACGTGCCGTTGTTGGCGCCCACCATGCAATCCGCAACACGCGTGAAAATGCATGACAGGCGGGTACCGAGCAATGATGCCGCAGTGATGATTGCAACCGCAATCAAAGCAGCGATCAATCCGTATTCGATTGCGGTCGCACCCTCTTCGTCGCGCCAAAAATCTAGTGCAAGTTGCTTCATTGTCTTCATGACATTTCTCCATCGGCTGCTGAAAAAAGTTCCGGAACAAGGCGTCAGTATGGAGGAAATTGCGTGGCCGCTATGTTCGTTGCCACACATAGCACGCAAAATCAGGGGCAACGAGAAGGGGCGGCGTGTCCGGCACGCTGGCCGGGCCGCCGGTGGTCAATTCAACCGTAGCGCGCGGTTCCGACGATCACTTCGCGATGCGAATCCCCGAAGCGATTTCGGCATAGCAGGACTTCAAGGCGGCTACGTCGGCGGCCCAGCAATACTTGCCAACCGGAAGATTCGGGTTGTAGCAACGCGGCAGGGAGTCAGGCGTGTTTGCCATGCACTTGAGCAGGTCTTCGCCGTTTTCATTGTCCGGTCCGGACCCGTTCTTCAGGAGGCTGCCCAAGCCAAGCGTATATACGTAAGTGCCTTCCGTCCGCGCCTTCAGGGCGACGGACTCCGCGAGGTTGCGCGCCGCTCGGTTGATGTTCGCATACCAGGCGTTCTGATAGTTCGGGGCACCGGCGGCAGCGGGCGTCGCCAGCACTTGGCGCGGCGTGTTCGTAACGACCGGGAATTCCATGTCGGTCTGGTTGTGCGCGTTGTAGTAGGCGGGAAACGGCGTGGTCACGTACCGATAGTGTCGATTCACGCCGCCCCCCGTAGTTGAAATGATGCTGTTCCCCTGGTCACAGTTTCCGGGCAGCGCCTGGCTCACTCGATCAGGGTAATACAAGCCCGTGGGCGTACCGGTTGAGCCATCTCCTGCGGAGAGCACACCCGGCGACGCGCAGTCGGAGGGGGTGTGGAATTTGAAGTACGAAGCGAACGTATTTGGCGAACCATCGGAGAAAAACACGATGACCCGCAGACTGGAATAGTTCGCGGGTGAAATGTGGTTCTTGAGCTGATCGCGAGCGTTCCATAGCCCCTCGGAAGAATTCGTGTTTCCGGCGAAGCCATAGCCGTTAATGCGACTATTCATCGTGCCTCTGTCAAACCCCCGGCTCTGATCCGCTTTGAAGGGAACATCCACCGTGGCGCCGTAGGCGAAATGAATCAGCGAGACCCGATCTTCCAGTTGATTGAAGAGGCTGAGGAAATAGGTCGCACCGTTCCTTACCCCGCTCCCGACGGACTGCAGCGATCCAGTCGTGTCCATAACGAACGCCATGTCGAGGGAACGCCTGACCACTTGCGCTGTCGCGCTCACCGGCAGCAGATTGAGGCCGAACATTCCCATTATGTTGACGGGCGGGCTGGCGGTGCCCGACAGATTGATTGTCGCCTCGCCACGGGAGAACGTAACGACGGGTGTCGCGAGCGTGCCGGTCGAGCGTAGATAGCCGGCCGGATAATTGGCGTCGAAGAACTTCTGGGCCGCCTGGACCGCATTGTTGATTTGATCCGTCTGGGTGGCCCCCTGGCTTAGCGCCCGCGCTGCGGCTATCCCGGCGGCATCGACGGCGCCCTCGAGCTTGGCTTTGACGAGATAGCCCACACCGGAATCGATGACGACACCGGCTGCGCCGATCAGCACGAGCATGATAAAGGCCGTCAGGATCGTGATTTGTCCTTTGCTCCGGAATCGCCCGGAAGTTCTCATGGCCTATCCTTGGGCTGCTGGAATCAGAGGACCGTCATGGCGTACAAGTTAGGCCCGATCTGGGGCATTCGTACGCCGAATCCGAAATTCATTGCTCCCAGGAGCATGCTGAAGCGGTAATAAGCTTCCACCGCGTAGATCACATCGCCGTCGGCGAGTTGCCCCATCATGACGTTGGCGGTCGGGGACATGGTCCCTGCGGAGGGCAGGTTTGCGCAATTGCCTTCATTGGGCCCACTGGTCAGCCAGTTCGTACCGCCGGAATCGCCGCAGGTCCAGACCGCGCTATTCGGGGAGTAAGTGCTTTGGTGCCAGCCTTGCGTCCATCGGTATTGCTCGATCACGACATTTCTTACCCTGCCACCTTCCTGATGTCCCGTGATCTTGGTGACATAGATCATTCCGTTCTGGCCCATGTCCAGTGGGGGAGTCGAGGAAGCAAGCGCAACCATGATTTGCTGGTTTGCATACTGGAGAGATGATCTCGACGCCAGGTTAGCGCCTTCCCTGCTGAGATTGACCAATATCATTTGCGCCTGTAGCGCGCGCGCAAACTCATATATTCCGACCACGAGCAGCAACAGGAACGGCAGCACCAGCGCAAATTCCACGGCGGCCGTCCCAGCGCACTTGCTGCGACGCCCCTTGGGACGTGGTGCCGTCACTGCTGATAAGCCTCATTGCGCATGGTGGCGGCAACGCTGAAATTGTAATTTCCCGCCATGAAGTAAGGCGCGACCAGAGGGGTTGTGAGCGGCCAGAAGCAATTGAGTTGCAGCATCACAATGTCGCCGGGGCCGCCAAACATGCCGCTCGTATATTGGGTGGAATCGCCATACGTCCGGAGGGGGCCGCCGTTGATGCTGGTAGCAACAACGGGGTGAACCTGGTCGAAGAGTCCGATCGAGTTGTCTTTGATTGCCTCGATGACGGCCAGGTAGCGCTGCTGGTTCGACGCATTCGGGTCGAGATTGCTCTGGCCCGTAATCGCGTAGCGCGCGCCTTCCCTGACCGCGTATTGCATGGTCAGGTTTACCCAGAACATGATGCCACACTCGACAACGCCGAGGATGAGCAGGAAATAGACTGGTGCTAGCAGCGCAAATTCCAGCGCGGTCGCGCCGCGATTCTTCGCGCGCATCATCTGACCCATCTGCTCGCAGTCGTATTTAGGCGGATTGCTGCTGGTATATCGAACTCTACTTCAGCGCGGTTGCGCTTTATCAGTGTTCCGAATCAGATTATCACGGCAACCGCGGATAAATCTGTTCCGGTTGAAGCGGGAGTATTCTTCAAGCAGAAGCTTGGTCGGAGTCCGAATCGGGCCTCGATAGACTTGGTAGGGGTCTTGGGTTCGCATTCAATCGCGCCTGCCAAATTCCCTGGACGTACCTTCCTCTCTCGACGCTTGGCAGACCGCCCGGCACGACGCACGATGCGACGCCGCGCCGGGTCTGTGGAAGTTCGTCTGTCAGGCCGCGCGCGCGCCTTCGATTGCGCGCCATACCTTCTCCGGCGTGGCAGGCATGTCGATCGAGCGCACGCCGAGCGGCGCGAGCGCATCGACCACCGCGTTCATGATCGCCGGCAGGGCGCCCACATTGCCGGCCTCGCCCGCGCCCTTGACCCCGAGCGGGTTGGTCGGGGTCGGGGCAGGGATGTTCTCCATGTCGAAGTCGCAGGTGTCGTCCGCGCGCGGCAGGCCATAGTCCATGAATGAACCCGTGAGCAGCTGGCCGGAGTCCGGGTCGTAGCGCACGTGCTCGCTGAAGCACTGTCCGATGCCCTGCACGATGCCGCCGTGGATCTGTCCTTCGAGCGTCAGGTGGTTGATGACCGTGCCGACATCGTCAACCACCGAATAGCGCAGGATCCGTGTCGTGCCGGTCTCCGGGTCGATCTCGAGCTCGCACACGTGGCAGCCGTTCGGAAAGGTCGGGATCTCCGGGGCGAAGCTCGCGGTTTCCGCAAGACCGGTCTCCATGTCCTTCGGAATCTGGGACGGAATGTGCGCGACGCGCGCGACCTCGGCAATGCTGACCTTGCGGTCGGTGCCCGCGACGCGGAATTCACCGTCGCCGAATTCGATGTCCACGGCGGCGGCCTCAAGGATATGCGCGGCGATGCGCTTGCCCTTCTCGATGATCCGGTCGGAGGCCATCGCGCTCGCCGTGCCGCCGAGCACCGCGGTGCGCGAGGCATAGGTACCGCCGCCGTCGGGCGCGACATCGGTGTCGGACTGCGCGACGCGGATGGTGTCCGCATCGATCCCGAGACGGTCGCTCACGATGATCTTGTACATGGTTTCGTGGCCCTGGCCCTGCGAGATGGAGCCGGGAATGACGGTGCAGCCGCCGCTCGGATCGAAGCGGATCTGGATGGTCTCGCCGTAGTACATCGCGGCCTGTTCGATCACGTTGGACAAGCCGATGCCGCGCAACATGCCGCGGCGCTTTGCTTCCGCGCGGCGCGCTTCGAAACCGCTGTAGTCGGCAATCTGCAGCGCGCGCTCCAGATTGGCGGGAAAGTTGCCGCTGTCCAGCTTGTAGTTGAGGCCGGTCTGGAAAGGCATCGCGCTCGCGGGCACCGTGTTGCGGCGCCGGATCTCGGCCGCGTCGATACCCATTTCGCGCGCGGCGGTGTCGATCAGGCGTTCGATGACATAGGCCGCCTCGGGGCGGCCCGAGCCGCGATAAGGGCCTGCGCAGCCGGTGTTCGTCAGCACCGCAGACACCTCCGCGTAGATCGCAGGCGTGGTGTAGGTGCCGGCGAGACTGCCGAAATGGGTGGAGGCGGAAATCATGCCGGCCGGGTTCATGTAGGCGCCGATGTTCGAGATGTTCGAAATCCGCGCGGCGAGAAATTTTCCATTCCGGTCGAGCGCGAGCTCGGCATAGCTGATGTGGTCGCGATCGTGGTCGTCCGAGAGCATGGCCTCGCTGCGATCGCTTACCCACTTCACCGGGCGGCCGAGCTGGCGCGACGCCCACAGACAGACCGGATATTCCGGGAACTGGTCGTTCTTCATGCCGAAGCTGCCGCCAACCTCGCCGGAGACGAGGCGCAGCTTGGTTTCAGGCATGTGCATGACGAGCTTGGCGATGTGGGTGCGCGTGGCGTGCGGGCGCTGGGTGCCGGCATAGAGCGTGTAGCGGTCCTCGCGATAGTCGTAATCGCCGATGCAGCCGCGCGCCTCCATGGTGCAGTGCGTGACGCGATTGAATTCCAGACGCAGCTTGGTGACGTGATCGGCGCCCGCGAAGGCGGCATCGACGCGCGGCTTGTCGCCGATGGCGAAGAAGAAGGTTTCATTGTCCGCGCAGCCGTCCCAGATCGCCGGCGTGCCGGGCTTGCGCGCACCTTCGGTATCGACCACCACCGGCAGGGCTTCGTACTCGACCGCGACCAGTTCGGCTGCATCCTTCGCCTGGTTGCGGGTTTCGGCGATGATGACTGCTACGGCCTCGCCGACGAGTTTGACCGTGTCCGCTGCGAGCAGGGCGCGTGCCGGGGCAAACATCGGCGAGCCGTCGCGCCGCTGGCGCTGCAGGAAGGGCGGCAGGGAACCGAATTTCTCGGGCACGAGATCCGCGCCGGTGTAGACAGCGAGGATGCCCGGGGCCGCGCGTGCGGCACTCGCGTCGATCGACACGATGCGCGCATGGGCGTGCGGCGAGCGCAGGAAGATCGCATGGCATTCGCCGGACAGCACGAAGTCGTCGAGAAATTTGCCACGGCCGGTGGTGAGACGATCATCCTCGGTGCGCGGCACCGACTGTCCGATTGCGAATCTGCCCATGTCCTGCTCCTGTTCTGTCTCTCTAAAGGCCACCGGGCGACGTCAGTCGCCCGGTGCGTGCATCCTGCCGTAGCGTTATTGCGCGGACTGGATCGCGCGCCACACCCGCTCCGGCGTGGCCGGCATGTCGAGGTGACGCACGCCGAGCGGTGACAGGGCATCGACGACTGCATTCATGATCGCCGGCAGCGCCCCGACGTTGCCGGCCTCGCCCGCGCCCTTGGCACCGAGCGGGTTGGTCGCGGTCGGCACCGGCTGGTTCTCCATGTCGAAGTCGCAGGTGTCGTCGGCGCGCGGCAGGCCGTAGTCCATGAAGGATCCCGTCAGCAACTGGCCCGTCTCGCTGTCGTAGCGCAGGTGCTCGCTGAAGGCCTGACCGATACCCTGCACGATGCCGCCGTGGATCTGGCCCTCGAAGGTGAGATGGTTGATCACCGTGCCGACATCGTCTACCACTGCATAGCGCAGTACTTTCGATTTGCCGGTTTCCGGATCGATCTCGACTTCGCACACATGGCAGCCGTTCGGATAGCTGGCGATTTCCGGGGCGAAGCTCGCCACCGCGAAGAGTCCGGTCTCGACATCCTTCGGGATGAGGGAGGGCACATGGGCGACGCGCGCGATTTCCGTGATGCCGACCTTGCGGTCGGTGCCCCCGACGCGGAATTCGCCGTCGCCGAACTCGATATCAACCGCCGCCGCCTCGAGCAGGTGTGCCGCGATGCGCTTGCCTTTCTCGATGATCTTGTCCGCGGCCATGCCGCAGGCGGAACCGCCGAGCACCGCCGTGCGCGAGGCCCAGGTGCCCTGTCCGTCGGAGACGACATCGGTATCCCCGAAGGAGAGCCGCACCGTGTCCGGATCGATGCCGAGGCGGTCGCTCAGGATGATCTTGTACATCGTTTCGTGGCCCTGGCCGTGCGAGATCGAACCCGCGACCAGCGTGATGCCGCCGCTCGGATCGAAACGGATTTCCATCGTTTCGCCGAGCAGGTGGGCCGCCTGCTCGATCACGTTTGCAATACCGATGCCGCGCAGCATGCCGCGACGCTTCGCCTCGGCGCGGCGCGCCTCGAAGCCGGCGTACTCGGAGATCTGGAGCGCACGTTCGAGGTTGGCGGGGAAGTTGCCGCAGTCCAGCTTGTAGGTGAGTCCGGTCTGGAAGGGCATCGCGCTCGCGGGTACGGTATTGCGCCGGCGGATTTCCGCGCGATCCATCCCCATGTCGCGCGCCGCCACGTCGATCAGACGCTCGATGATGTAGGCCGCCTCGGGGCGGCCGGAACCGCGGTAGGGACCGGCGACGCCGGTGTTGGTGAGCACGGCCGAGACTTCGGCATAGATCGCGGGCGTGGTGTAGGTGCCCGCCAGGCTGCCGAAGTGGGTCGACGCGGAGATCGGGCCCGTCAGGTTGAGGTAGGCGCCGATGTTCGAGATGTTCGAGACCCGCACCGCGAGGAACCTGCCGTCCCGGTCCAGCGCAATCTCGGCATTGCTGATGTGGTCGCGATCGTGATAGTCGGCCAGCATCGCTTCGCTGCGCTCGCAGATCCACTTTACCGGGCGACCGATCTTGCGCGCGGCCCACAGGCAGAGCGGGTACTCGGTGAAGTCCTCGTTCTTCAGGCCGAAACTGCCCCCGACCTCGCCGCTCACGATGCGCAGTTTGGTCTCGGGAATTCCGAGGATGGTGCCGGCGATGCCCTTGCGCATTCCGTGGGGACGCTGATTGCCCGAATACAGGGTGTAGCGGTCCTCGCGGTAGTCGTACTCGCCGATGCAGCCGCGCGTCTCCATCGTGCAGTGCGTGATCCGGTTGAATTCCAGTCGCACCCGGCTTACATGGTGCGCCGTGGCGAAGGCAGCATCCACGCGTGCCTTGTCGCCGGCCGCGAAGAAGAATGTTTCGTTGTCCGGGCAGTCTTTCCACACGGCGGGAGTGCCCGGCCGCGCAGCGCTTTCGGTATCGACGACAACCGGCAGCGGATCGTAGTCCACCGCGATGAGCTCAGCCGCATCCTTGGCCTGGTTGCGTGTTTCCGCAATCACCATCGCGACGCATTCGCCGAGCAGCATGACGCGTTCGTGCGCAAGCAGGGGGCGGTGGGGCGCGAAGGCAGAGGCGCCGCTGCGCCGGAAGCGCGGCATCATCGGCGCGAGCCAGCCGAATTTCTCCGGCAGCACGTCCGCGCCGGTGTAGATGGCGAGCACACCCGGGGCTACGCGCGCGGCGTCCGTGTCGACGGACAGGATGCGCGCATGGGCGTGGGGCGAGCGCAGGAATACCGCGTGGCACTCGTCAGGTAGCGTGTAGTCGTCGAGATAGCGCCCGCGTCCGGTGGTGAGGCGGTCGTCCTCGGTACGCGGTACGGACTGCCCGATTGCGAATCTGCCCATCGATTTCCTCCTGATGCTGAATTTGCCCCGCGAATGTGCCCAATGCGCACGCGGCTCCCGCGTGGACGCTAACGCCGTTGGCACAGCCGGTCAAGCGCGCCGCACGCTCCTCGGGGGAGCGGGTGATATCATCGGCAGACCAAGGAAACAGCATCCTGGCCATGCGAACAGCGGTCAGGCGACCGCCCGAGCAGACGATGACACGAACGCGAACGCAGTCCGACCACTAGGAACCGGCGGCCGACATCGGGATCACAGGATGCGGCGCTGCCGCATTTTTTATGTCCGCAGATACTCTGGCCAGGTGCCCGCCTCCGATGCGGACCGGCCGGAGCGGACCCACTCCAGGAAACAAGCAATGCCTCAGATCAGATTGCCGGACGGTTCCCAGCGCAGCTTTCCGGGGCCGGTGAGCGTCGCGGAAGTGGCGCAGTCCATCGGCGCAGGACTCGCGCGTGCCGCGCTCGCCGGCCGGCTGGACGGAAAACTTGTGGATACGAGCCATCGCATCGAGACCGACGCGGATCTCGCGATCGTCACCGAGCGCGACCCCGAAGGCGTGGACATCATCCGCCATTCGAGCGCGCACCTGCTCGCGCATGCGGTGAAGGAACTCTTCCCCGATGCGCAGGTGACCATCGGCCCGGTGATCGACAATGGCTTCTACTACGATTTCTCCTACAAGCGCCCGTTCACGCCCGAGGACCTCGCGGCGATCGAGAAGCGCATGCTTGAAATCTCCAAGCGCGATGTTCCGGTCGCGCGCAGGCTCATGCCGCGCGACGAGGCGGTGGCGTTTTTTCGCGGACTCGGCGAGGCCTACAAGGCCGAGATCATCGCGTCCATCCCTTCGAACGAACCGATATCGCTCTACGAGCAGGGCAATTTCGTGGATCTGTGCCGGGGGCCGCACGTGCCCTCGACCGGCAAGCTCAAGGTCTTCAAGCTCATGCGTCTTGCCGGCGCCTACTGGCGCGGCGACTCGAAGAACGAAATGCTGCAGCGGGTCTACGGTACGGCCTGGGGTCGCAAGGAGGACCAGGACGCCTATCTGAAGATGCTGGAGGAGGCCGAGAAGCGCGACCATCGCCGACTCGGCACCCAGCTCGATCTGTTCCACATGCAGGACGAGGCGCCGGGCCTCGTGTTCTGGCATCCGAAGGGCTGGACGCTCTGGCAGCAGGTCGAGCAGTACATGCGCGGCGTGTATCGCGACAACGGCTATCAGGAAGTGCGCTGCCCGATGATTCTCGACCGCAGCCTGTGGGAGCGTACCGGTCACTGGGAAAACTACCGCGAGAACATGTTCACCACGGCCTCCGAGAACCGCGACTACGCGGTGAAGCCGATGAACTGTCCCGGGCATCTGATGATCTATACCAAGGGCGTGCGCAGCTATCGCGAACTGCCCTACCGGCTCGGTGAATTCGGTTCCTGCCATCGCAACGAGCCCTCGGGCGCGCTGCACGGTCTCATGCGGGTGCGCGGCTTTACCCAGGATGACGGCCACATTTTCTGCACCGAGGACCAGATACTCGACGAGTGCAGCGCTTTCACGCGGGTCCTTCAGGCGGTCTACGCGGATTTCGGCTTCAGCAATGTGATCTACAAGGTGGCGACCCGTCCGGCCAAGCGGATCGGGGCGGACGAACTCTGGGACAAGGCCGAACAGGCGCTGATGGAATCCCTGCGGCGCTCGAGGGTCGAGTTCGAGGTGACGCCGGGGGAAGGCGCGTTCTACGGGCCGAAGATCGAGTATTCGCTGAAGGACGCGATCGGCCGGGTCTGGCAGTGCGGCACGATCCAGGTGGACTTCAACATGCCGGGGCGCCTCGGCGCCGAGTATGTCGCAGAAGACAATACGCGGCGCACCCCCGTGATGCTGCATCGGGCGGTGGTCGGCTCGATGGAACGCTTCCTCGGGATTCTGATCGAGAACCACGCCGGCGCATTCCCGCTCTGGCTGGCGCCGGAGCAGGTGGTGGTCATGAATATCACCGAGCGGCAGGCCGACTACGCGGGGGAAGTTGCCCGCCAGTTGCGTGGAGCGGGCTTCCGGGTGGCGGCAGATTTGCGGAACGAAAAAATTTCCTATAAGATTCGGGAACATAGCTTGCAGAAACTGCCCTACCAGCTGGTCGTGGGGGACAAGGAAATGCAGGCTGGATCTGTAGCGGTACGCACGCGCGGTGGCGAAGATCTCGGGGCCATGCCCCTTGCTCAGTTCATCGCGAGGCTGTCCAGCGAAGTGGCAGCACGCGCGTAATCCTGAATCCTGCTGACGCGGTAGTGCGCCGGTCCGGGGCGGTACGGGACCGGGCAGGGCGTCATCACAGTGTGGCAACGGTTGCAGTACCGGAATGCGTGGCGCGCCTCGAGCGCGCACGGTTCCGCGGGAAGCGTTTCCCGGACGGTAAGCGGACGCCGGCAAGTTACCGCGTTTAGAGGAGATACCCTCATCGCACTCGAAAAGGCGCAGCGGCTCAACGGAGAGATCAACGCTCCCGAGGTCCGTCTGGTAGGAGAAAAGGGCGAGCAGCTCGGGATCGTTTCGATCGCCGAGGCTCAGCGGCTGGCGCAGGAGAAGGATGTCGATCTGGTTGAGATCGCTCCGACCGCCCAGCCCCCGGTATGCAAGCTGATGGACTTCGGCAAGTTCCGCTATCAGGAGCAGAAGCGGGCGCATGAGGCGAAGCTCAAGCAGAAGCAGATCCAGGTCAAGGAAATCAAGTTCCGGCCGCGCACGGACGAGGGTGATTACAAGATCAAGGTCGGCAGGCTGACCGAGTTTCTGGAAGAGGGCGACAAGGTCAAGGTGACCCTGCGCTTCCGGGGCCGTGAAATGGCTCACCAGGAATTCGGCTTCAGAGTGCTGGAGCGGGTGAAGGCCGATCTCGAGCCCTATGGCCAGGTCGAGCAGTTCCCGAAGATGGAAGGCCGGCAGATGGTGATGGTCATCGCGCCGAAGAAGAAGATCACTACGGTGGTCCGGCCGAAGAAGGCGCGCTCGCACGACGATGCGCCGGCCGAAATGACGAGGGCGGAAGCGAAGCCGGCCGAAGCGAAGCCGGCGGAAGAGAACCCGGCGCCGGCAGCCTGAGAGCGCCGGCCGCAACGATGAATTTGCGCCGCGAGGCGCAAAGGGGCCCGGCCTGGATGCCGGGTTCAGAAGAAGTGATGTCCGAGGTAGTTGAAGCGTCCGCGTCGCGGGCCACCCGGCGTCAAGCTAAAAGAGAGAAGGAAGCATCATGCCAAAAGTGAAGACCAAGAAGAGCGCGTCCAAGCGCTTCAAGGTCCGTCCGGGCGGAACCATCAAGCGTTCCCAGGCCTACAAGCGCCACATCCTGACCAAGAAGTCACCGAAGCGCATCCGTCAGCTGCGCGGCACCGCGAACGTCCACGACACCAACATGAAGGCAGTGATGGCCATGCTGCCTTATGCCGGGTAAGGAGCCGCCATGCCACGCGTAAAAAGAGGTGTAACGGCGCGCGCGCGCCACAAGAAGGTTCTCGCACAGGCCAAGGGCTTCCGGGGCCGCAGAAAGAACGTCTACCGCATCGCCAAGGAAGCGGTGATGAAGGCCGGGCAGTACGCGTATCGCGACCGCCGGGCGAAGAAGCGTGAATTCCGCGGCTTGTGGATCGCGCGCATCAACGCGGCAGCGCGCGAACACGGGCTGACCTACAGCGCGTTCATGTCCGGTCTGAAGCAGGCGAACATCGAGATCGACCGCAAGGTACTCGCGGACATCGCGGTGCTCGACAAGCCTGCATTCGCAAAGATCGTTACCCAGGTCAAGACCAGCCTGGTGCACTGAGCGGGAGAACGCGGGCCGCTTCGGCGGTCCGCAGCGTCGTCCCGCGCGCAAGCCGGGGCGGCGCCTTCCCTACGCATTCCATACAGCCCCGGATTCTCATCAGATCGCGGATTCGCGGATGGAAAATCTCGACGTCATCGTTCAGAGCGCGCTCGCCGAACTCTCGGCAGCGGCCGACCCCGCAGCCCTGGAGAACGCCAAGGCGCGCTATCTTGGCCGTTCGGGCGAACTTACCGCGCTCCTGAAGACGCTCGGCCAGCTGCCCGCGGAAGCGCGCAAGGCGGCCGGCGCGGAGATCAACGCCGCGAAGGAACGTGTCGAGGGCGCGCTTGAAGCGCGCCGTGCCGAACTGGCCGAGTCGCAGATGCAGGCGCGGCTCGCGCAGGAAGCGCTGGATGTGACGCTGCCGGGACGCGGCCGCAGCCGCGGCGGCATTCACCCCGTGATTCGCAGCTGGCGTCGCGTCGAGGAGATCTTCCGCTCGATCGGATTCGACGTTGCCGATGGTCCCGAGATCGAGACCGACTGGCACAACTTCACCGCATTGAATCAGCCGGAGAACCATCCGGCCCGCTCGATGCACGATACCTTTTACGTGGACGTGAATGACGCGAACGGCACACCGCTGCTGCTTCGCACCCATACGAGTCCGATGCAGGTGCGCTACGCGCGCATGTGGGTCGAGCGGCACCGCGGCGAGGCGAAGATGCCCCCGATCAAGGTGCTGGCGCCAGGCCGCACCTACCGCGTGGATTCCGATGCCACGCACTCGCCGATGTTCCATCAGGTCGAGGGTCTGTGGATCGACGAGGACGTCAGCTTCGCGGACCTGAAGGGCGTCTACACGAGTTTTCTGCGCGAGTTCTTCGAGACCGATGCGCTGCAGGTGCGCTTCCGGCCCTCGTTCTTTCCGTTCACCGAGCCTTCGGCCGAGATCGACATGCGTTTTGAATCCGGTCCGCTCAAGGGGCGCTGGCTGGAAATTTCGGGCTCCGGCCAGGTGCACCCCAATGTGATCCGCAACTACGGGCTAGACCCGGAGCGTTACATCGGCTTCGCCTTCGGCTCGGGTCTGGAGCGGCTCACGATGCTGCGCTACGGCATCGACGACCTGCGCCTGTTCTTCGACGGCGATGTGCGCTTCCTCAGGCAGTTCAGCTGATCATGCAGATACCCGAAAGCTGGCTGCGCAGTCTCGTGAACCCGCCGCTCTCCGGCGAGGCGCTCGCGGAGCTGCTGACGATGTCCGGTCTGGAAGTCGAGGAGCGGCGCTCGCTCGGCAATTTCACCGGCATCGTGGTCGCCGAAGTAGTGGCGACGGAAAAGCACCCCAATGCGGACAAGCTCACGATCTGCCGCGTCGATACAGGCAGCGAAGTGCTGCAGATCGTCTGCGGCGCGCCGAACGTGCGCGCGGGGCTCAAGGCGCCGCTTGCCATGCTAGGCGCGAAACTGCCCGATGGCATGGAGATCAAGAAGGCAAAGATGCGCGGCGTGGAGAGCTTCGGCATGCTCTGCTCGGCGCGCGAGCTCGGCCTCACGCAGGATCATGCTGGTCTCCTGGAACTCGATGCGGGCGCTGAAAAAGGCACCGACCTGCGCGCGCTGCTCGGGCTGGACGAAGCGCTGCTGACGCTCAAGCTCACGCCGAACCGGGCGGACTGCCTGTCGATACTCGGGGTGGCGCGCGAAGTCTCGGCGCTCACCGGGGTGCCGCTCGTGGCGCCCGAGATCACGCCGGTGGCTGCCGTGAACGACGCGCGGCTCGCGGTGCAGGTGCGCGCGCCGGATCTCTGCGGCCGCTTCTCCGGCCGCGTGATGAAGAACGTGAATGCGCGTGCCGCCACGCCGGACTGGATGAAGCGCCGGCTCGAGCGCGCCGGACAGCGCCCGATCTCGGCGCTCGTCGATATCTCGAACTACGTGATGCTCGAACTCGGTCGCCCGACCCACATCTTCGATCTGGACAAGGTGAAGGGCGAGCTTGAAGTGCGCTGGGGCCGCGCGGACGAGAAGGTCGAACTCCTGAACGGCCAGACCGTGGCGCTCGCGCCCGATGTCGGCGTGATCGCCGACGCATCGGGCGTGGAGGCGATCGCCGGCATCATGGGCGGTGCGGCCACGGCGGTTTCGGACGACACGCGCAACATCTTCATCGAGGCCGCCTTCTGGTGGCCCGAGGCGATTGCAGGCCGTGCGCGACGCTACAACTTTTCCACCGAGGCGGCGCATCGTTTCGAGCGCGGCGTGGATTTCGCGACCACCGTGCTGCATATCGAACGGGTCACGCGTCTGGTGCTGGACATCTGCGGGGGCGAGCCCGGTCCGATCGACGACCAGGTGCTCGGCCTGCCCGAGCGCGCGCCGGTGCGCATGCGCGTCGCGCGGGCGCAGAAGGTGATCGGCGTGCCTATTGCCGCCGAGGAGATGGCGGACATCTTCAGGCGCCTCGGATTCGCGCACGCGCGCGAAGGCGAGAGTTTCGTGGTCACGCCGCCGAGTTTCCGCTTCGATCTGCAGATCGAGGAAGACCTGATCGAAGAAATCGCGCGTGTGCACGGTTTCGATCGCATCCCGGCCGAGCCGCCTCATGCGGAGGCACGTCTGCGCCTGCCCTCGGAGTCGCGTCGCAGTCTGCATGCGGTGCGCGAGCGCCTGGCCGCCGCGGACTATGTCGAGGTGATCAATTTCAGTTTCGTCGAACCGCAGCGGGAAGCCGATCTGGCCGGCGAAGAAAACCCGGTCCGGTTGCTCAACCCGATTGCGAGCCAGCTTTCCGTGATGCGCAGTTCGCTCGCTGGCGGCCTCGTCGCCAACCTGTGCCACAACCTCGCGCGCAAGCTTGCACGGGTGCGCGTGTTCGAGGTCGGCCGTGTCTTTGCGCGCGATCCGCAGGCGAAGGAGGATGCGCTCGGCGTGGCGGGTATCAGCCAGCCTCTGCGCGTGGCGGGCGCGGCCTACGGCCCCGCAGTCGATGAGCAGTGGGGTGCCGAGACCCGCGATGTGGATTTCTTCGATGTGAAGGCCGATGTCGAAGCCCTGTTCGCGCCGCGCGCGCTGCGCTTCGAGGCGGCGCCGCACCCGGCCTTGCACCCCGGGCGCTCGGCGCGGGTCCTCGCCGATGGCCGGGTCGTCGGCTGGATCGGGGAGCTGCACCCCAGGTGGCAGCGCAAGTACGATCTGCCGCGTCCGGCGGTGCTGTTCGAGCTCGATGCCGCGGCGCTCGGCGAGAGTCCGATGCCGGCCGCGAGCCTCCCTTCGCGCTTCCCTCCGGTAGTTCGCGATATCGCGGTGCTGGTCGACGCTGCGGTGCCTGTGCAGGCCCTGCTGGACGCCATGCTGGCGGCGCGTCCCCCGATCGTCAGCGCGCTCCAGGTGTTCGATCTCTACCAGGGTGACAAGCTCCCAAAAGGGAAAAAAAGCCTTGCTTTCCGGGTAGTTATGCAAGATACTGAACGCACCCTCACGGATGCCGAGGCAGACGCCGCAAGCGAGTTTCTGGTGGCCCTGCTGGGTCGGGAATTTGCCGCTTCACTGCGGACCTGACGGCGTGACGGCGGGGAAGAAAGCAGGGAAAGAAGAAAGGGTCAGGGAGTGGGGATGACGCTTACAAAGGCTGAACTGGCTGACCTGTTGTTCGAAAAGGTCGGTCTGAACAAGCGCGAAGCGAAGGACATGGTCGAGGCGTTCTTCGAGGAGATTCGCGGTGCGCTGGAGCGCGGCGAAAGCGTCAAGCTCTCGGGTTTCGGCAATTTCCAGTTGCGCGACAAGCCGCAGCGTCCGGGACGCAATCCCAAGACCGGCGAGGAAATTCCCATTTCCGCGCGCCGTGTCGTCACCTTCCACGCGAGCCAGAAGCTGAAAGCCATGGTTGAAAAGGCGCGCCATGGCAACGAATCGAAAGAAGGCTGAACTCCCTCCGATACCCGCCAAGCGCTACTTCACCATCGGTGAGGTAAGCGAGCTTTGCGGCGTCAAGCCCCATGTGCTGCGCTACTGGGAGCAGGAGTTCACGCAGCTGAAACCGGTGAAGCGCCGTGGCAACCGGCGCTACTACCAGCACCACGAAGTCCTGCTCATCCGTCGTATCCGCGGCCTGCTCTACGAAGAAGGCTTCACCATCAGCGGGGCGCGTAACCGGCTCGATAGCGGGCTGGGCGGCGCCGAGCCTGAAACGCAGCGTCCGGCACCTGCGCCCGCCGCGGGCGAAGTGGACCTCAAGGAACTGAAGCGCGAATTGCGCGAACTGCTCGATACGCTCGGGAAGTAGGGCAGGAGAATCGGGGCTTTCGGGATAGATAGTAACAAATACGTTACTATTTATTCCGTATCGATCCAGGATTCTCCCCTCGCGCCTCCGCGCATCAAAAATCGGATACCGCAGTACGCACGGCAGGCTAAAATGGGCGCTTCGGGGCGTAGCGCAGCCTGGTAGCGTACCTGCATGGGGTGCAGGTGGTCGGAGGTTCAAATCCTCTCGCCCCGACCAGAATTCAGGATGGAAGCAGATCAAAAGGCCGCAGCGATGCGGCCTTTTGCATTTCCGCTTTCGTCGATCTAGGTCGAGTCATCCTTCACTCCCATCATCCGCCGTTGCACCTTGCCCGTCCCGGTGCGCGGGAAGCGATCGAAGAACGCGACTTTCACGTCTCCGAGACTGCTCTTGAGTTCGGCCGTAATGCGGCGGCGCAGGGCGGCCCTGGGTGCGGTGGCGGGCTGTTCGATGCAGACGACGACGGTGTCCCGCTGGGCGAGCAGCACGCAATCGAGCACGCCATCGATCTGCTTGATTGACTGCTCCCAGGGCGCGGGTGCGAGCTTGATGCCACCGACGTTCAGCACGTCGTCGCCGCGTCCCAGCAGCTCGAGCACACCCGGTCCCGTCATGCGTCCCAGATCGTTCGACAGGAACCAGCCGTCGCGAAAGTGGCGCGCGCTGAGTTCGGGTTCATTCAGATAGGCAAGCGTGTTCTGCGGACTTTTAACGGCGATGAGGCCGGTTTCGCCGGCTGGAAGTTCACTACCGTCCGCGGCGCGGATCTTTACTTCGACGCCGGGGTAGATGAGGCACCTGCCGTCCGCAGTCGATTCCGCGATCTGGCCGGTTTCGTTGGCGGAGTAGGAATTCACCACGCGATCGGCGAGGGTGGATTCGAGCCAGCGGCGGTTCGCGAGCGGCAGGGCCGCCCCGAGTACCCGGACGGAGTCGAGGCGGCACTGGAACGGCGCCTCGGCGTGCATGCGTGCCAGCAGTTCGACATCGCGCAGCAGCAGCGGCGCGTGGGAGTGCGGTCTTTGCTGAGCTTCCGCCGGAAACGCCTGCAGGGTCGAAAAGACGGTGCATCCCCCGCGGTTCATCGCTGCAACCGCTGCGACGTAGGCGGCACCCACCGTCAGGTCATACAGGGAAATCAGATCGGTGACCGGCGGCTGGAAATACATCTGCCCGATCAGGCGGATCTGGCTGCACACGCCGGCCCAGGTTTCGCAAAAGAATTTCTTGCCGCCGGTCGTCGCGGAGGTGCTGCCGAGGAATGCGATTTCCTCTTCGCCGCGAGCGCGCGCAAGGCGTCCCAGGTCGGCAGGGCTTGCGGGCGCTTGCGTAATTTCGCGGATGACATCGGGTGTTATCGGGACGCAGCGGATGCCGGCGGGCGGCGTCAGATCCATGCGATCAGCGAGCAGGACGTCGCAATGCGCAAGGGCACGGTCGGAGGTCGCAGCGGACGGCGCAAGATGCGCTGCGGCGGCACCGATGACTTCCAGCGCGAATGCGAGGACCAGTCGCAGATAGCGGTCCTCGCAGGCGACCGCGACCATCATCCCCTGCGCGATGCCGCGCTCTTCGAGCGCGCGCGCGAATCCGGCGATGTGCGTGGTGAGATCGCGATAGCAGTGGCTGCGCTTGCGCCAGACGACAGCGATGCTGTCGGGCCTGTCACGCGCCCAGCGCAGCGCGGCCTGCCCGGCTGTCAGGATGCTGTTCGGAGACATGGCTGGGGGCAGGTCATGGATATTGTCTTTACTGCACGATTGCGGCGTCGATGATACGCAAGTGTGCGGCGTCGCCGAACGTTTGCGGGCCACCATGTGGAACGAGAAGCGCCGCCAATTGACATCAAGCGCCGCTGCGGCGACCATCGCAGGCCGGCCAAGGGCCCCCCTCCGCAGGGGGCATGCGGTTCCTGGTCCCCTCAGCGTCTTATAGGAGAAACACATGGCAGGTCTGGACCCCAAGCAGGCGGGCAGAGTTCGTCTCAAGGACAAGGTATGCGTCGTGACCGGCGCGGGCCAGGGTATCGGGCGCGCGGTGGCCCGGCGCCTGGGCGACGAGGGCGGCAAGATCGTCGTCGCGGAGCGCGTCGACGAGAGCGCTACCCGGACGACGGAAGAACTTACCAAGAGCGGCATCACGGCGATCAAGGCGCTTGCGGACGTGAGCACCTACTCGGGCGCGCAGAGCCTGATGAAGACCGCCCTGGACGCCTTCGGGCGGGTCGACGTGCTCGTCAATAACGTCGGTGGCACGATCTGGATCCAGCCCTTCCATGAGTTCACCGAGGAGCAGATCCATCTCGAGCTGCAGCGCAGCCTGCACACGACGCTGTTCTGCTGCCACGCGGTGCTGCCGATCATGATCAAGCAGCAGGGCGGGTCGATCGTGAACGTCGGCTCGCAGTCGCCGCGCGGACTCTATCGACTGCCCTATGCGACCTCCAAGGGCGGGGTCATCGCGATGACCAAGGTGCTCGCGATGGAATACGGCCGCTACAACATCCGCGTGAACTGCGTCTCGCCGGGCGGCACCGCCGTGAACGACATGGTGACCACGCGTCTTACGATCAAACCGGGCGAAGTGGCCAAGGCGCCGGAGTCGGAGCAGTACAAGGGCTACCGCGAAGAGATGTACAACGACATCCGCAACCAGCAGGCACTGAAGCGCTCCGGTACGCCGGACGAGCAGGCCGCGGCCATCGCCTTCCTCGCCTCCGACGATGCGTCGTTCATCACGGGTGATGTGATCAACTGCAGCGGCGGCCAGGGCTAGCCTGACGGGAGTTCAGGAGGGGGAGCATGTACTGGACCGATGATCGGCCCGATCAGACGCTGGGCAGCGCGCTGGCCGGCGCCGTGGAGCGCTACGGCGACAAGGAGGCCTATACCTTCCCGGGTCGCCGGATCAGCTTTCGCGAAGCGGATGCCGAATCGGACAGCGTCGCACGTGCCTGCCTC
Organism: uncultured Pseudomonadota bacterium; assembly: GCA_903834835.1. GTDB lineage: Bacteria > Pseudomonadota > Gammaproteobacteria > Burkholderiales > SG8-39 > CAILKO01. The sequence goes on from CAILKO010000043.1 coordinate 124,977, forward strand.
GCGCTCGGGCTGAAGCGCGGCGACCGGGTCGGTGTACTGATGGCGAGCCACCCGGAGTGGGTGGCGCTTTATTTCGGTCTCGCGAAGATCGGCGTCTCGATGGTGCCGCTCAATACGCGCTTCAAGGCCTCCGAAATCGAGTTCGTGCTGAAGAAGTCGGGCGTGAAGGCGCTCTTCTTCCGCAGCAGCGACATGAGCGGCAAGGATTACGCCGCGCTGCTCGCCGAAGTCGTGCCCGAACTCGGCGCGTCACGTCCGGGCGAGCTGCACTCGGTGGCGCTGCCGGCCCTGCGCACGGTGGTCGATCTCGCCGAGCGTCCCGCAGCCGGCACGGTCCCCTATGCGGACTTTCTCGCTGGCGCTTCGGGAACGACCCGGGAGACGCTCGCTGCCGCGAGGCGCGCGGTGCAGCCGCGCGACGAAGCGCTGGTGCAGTTCACCTCGGGCACGACCTCCTTCCCCAAGGGCGCGATGCTCTACCATGCGGGCATGCTGCGTGGTGCGGCGCACTCGATCCGGATCATGCGCGTCGGCGAGCGCGATGCGTATTTTTCGGTGCAGCCCTTCTATCACAGTGGCGGTACGCTCGGCACCATGCTGCCGCCCCTGATCTCGGGGTGCCGCGTCGTCACGCTGGTCTACTTCGATACCGGCGATGCGCTCGAAATGATGGAGTCGGAACGCGCGACGGTCGTCGTCGGCCATCAGCCGCACTACATCGAGTATCTGAACCACCCGAGTTTTCCGCAGCGGCGCCTGACGCTCGAACGGATGTTCATCATTGCCGGTCCGGAAATCTTCAGGATGGTGAAGGAACGCACGGGCATCGACGCGCTGGTTTCCGGCTACGGCATGACCGAGTCGCATCTCTACGGCACGTACACCACGCTCGACGATCCGGAAGTCCTGCGCTTCAACACCAATGGTCGCGCGGTCGCGGGCGTGGAGGTGGAGATTCGCGATCCGGATGATGGAGTCACGGTGCTCGGCCCGGACGAGGAAGGCGAGATCTTCCTGAAGGTCGAGCATCCGATGCTCGGCTATCTCGATGAGCCGGAACTCACCCGCGAAGTGCTGGACGAAGCCGGCTGGTATCGCAGCGGCGACCAGGGCGTGCTCGGCGCGAACGGCTACCTGCGCCTGCTCGGGCGGGTGCGGGACATGATCCGGGTCGGCGGCGAGAACCTCGCCGGGGCCGAGGTCGAGGCCTGCCTGCTGGAGCATCCGGCCGTCAAGCAGGCGGCCGCGGTGCCCGGGCCCGACCCGCGTCTGGGTGAAGTGGTGGTGGCCTTTGTCGAGCTGAAGGACGGCGCGCCGGCGGACGTCCAGGGGCTGATCGAGCACTGCAAGGCGCGACTCGCGAGCTTCAAGGTGCCGCGGGCCGTGCATTTCGTCACCGAGTGGCCGATGAGCGGGACCGGCAAGATCCAGAAGCGCCTGCTGCTGAAGTCGCTTTCCTGAACGCGGCGGATGCGAAACCGGTCGGCGTGCGGGCGGCATGCCGGGGAAAATCGACTAGTATTGGCGGTCAAGGATTCAGGAGCGGGGCGGCCGGACGCAGCCCTGCCGTATTAACGGAAGAATGAGGAGCCCATCATGGCCGACGTACTGAAAACCCGGGTCCGCGAACGCGGTCCTACGGAGCACAGCATCTACGAGCGCACGCTGAAGTGGATGGTGGACTGGCGCGAGCGCGCGTTCAAGAAGGCCATCGTGCTGAATGGCGACGAGCACGAGTGGGATTCCACCCGCCAGGGGCGGATCAAGTGGTTCATCAACCGCGAGACCGACGACAAGTGCCACGGCGTGCTGCGCGACTGGAGCGTGTTCCTGCACGACATCAAGACCCACTCGGGCGCGCACCGCCACCAGGGCGGTCTGGTGATCTACGTGATCGAGGGCGAGGGCTATACCGAGGTGGACGGGGAGCGCAAGGACTGGCAGGAAGGCGACGCGCTGCTGCTGCCGCTCAAGCCGGACGGCGTGCTGCACAAGCATTTCAACAAGCGCCCCGGTCAGAAGGCCGTCTGGATCGCGTTCATCTACAGCCCGTACATGGACGAGCTCGGCAAATGGGTCGAGCAGAAGGAAGTCGCGCCCGACTTCCGGGGATGAAGCAAGGGTCTGACCCCGGGGTCTGACCCTGAGGTGACTGGCGGGCGAGCAGGGGAGTCGAGATGTCCGATGCATTGAAGACCCGTGTCCGCGAGCGCGGGCCCACCGAGCACAGCATCTACGAGCGCACGCTCAAGTGGATGGTGGACTGGCGCGAGCGCGCATTCAAGCGCGCGATCGTGATCCGCGGCGACGAGATCGAATGGGAGCAGTCGCGCCAGGGGCGTCTCAAGTGGTTCATCAACCGCGAGACCGACGACACCTGTGTCGGCGCGCTGCGCGACTGGAACGTGTTTCTGCACGACATCAAGACCCACTCGGGCGCGCATCGTCACCAGGGCGGCCTCGTCATCTACGTGGTCGAAGGCGAGGGGTATACCGAAGTGGACGGCGACCGCAAGGACTGGCAGGAGGGCGACGTGCTGCTGCTGCCGCTCAAGCCGGACGGCGTTGTCCACAAGCATTTCAATCGCCGGCCCGGCAAGAGCGCAATCTGGATGGCGTGGATCTACAGCCCCTACATGGACGAGCTCGGCAAGTGGATCGAGCAGAAGGAAATCTCGCCGGACTTCAAGTAGCGGCTTGGCGCGGGCGCCGGAGGGGAGGCCGGCGAGTCTTGTGCGAATAGATGGTAACGAATATGTTACTAGCTATTTCCTGCAGCCGTTTTCCCGGTCCCCAAGTCGTATGGCATGGAGAACCCCATGAGCGCACTGCCCGAGGAAATCACTGTCAATCCCGAGAACTGCTGGCGACTCGAGACGCCGGGCGCCCAGGGCTGGGAAGGCTCGGCGCGACCGGGCACGGAGAAGAAATATTTCATCATCTCCACCGACAGCCACCTCGGGCCACCGCCCACGCTGTTCCGTGATCGCATCGAGAAGAAATACGTCGATCGTCTCCCGCGCATCGAGAACCGCGACGGCCGCCGTTACCTCGTGCTGGAAGGGCGTCGACCGATGATGCTCGTGGAGGACACACTTGATGGCGAGGACATGGTGCGCGCCAAGGCCGGCAGCGGCTCGTCGATCGTGTTGCTGGGCGGGGGCGCCAGTTTCGATGAGCGTATCCGCCATCTCGATCTGGACGGCATCGACGGCGAAGTGATCTTTCCGAACGGACCGGGTCTGCTGATGTGGGGCACTCACGACCCCGAGTTCGCGATGGCTCAGTGCCGTATCTGGAATACCTGGGCCTGGGAGCTGTGCGAGGCGCACAAGGCGCGTTGCAATCCGGCAGCGGCCCTCGCCACGGGCGACCTGGAAGGCTCGATCCGGGAAGTGGAACGCGTCGCGAAGCTGGGCTACCGCGTGCTCGCGCTGCCCTGCAAGCCGATCTGGGGCCCGGGCGACGCGATGCACGTGAACTACAACCAGAAGCACTTCGACCCGCTGTGGGCGGCGATTCAGGACGCGGATCTGGCGATCACGTTTCATGTCTCGACCGGCACCGATCCGCGCGGCGCGCGTTCCGACGGCGGCGCGATCATCAATTATGTGATCCACGCGACCGCGCCGACCATGGAGCCGGTGGTGAATCTGTGCGCCTCGGGCGTGCTTGACCGCTTCCCCGGGCTGCGCTTTGCCACCATCGAGGCGAATGCGGGCTGGCTGCCGTGGCTGCTCGATACCATGGACGAGGGCGTGCGCAAGCACCACATGTACGTGAACCCGAAGCTCAGGATGCTGCCGAGCGAGTACTTCAGGGCGCATGGCGGGGCCTCGGTCTGTGACGATCGGGCGGCGCTGTTGCTGGTCGAGAAATTCGGGCTGGAGAACAACCTGATGTTCGCGAACGACTACCCGCACCATGAGGGGAGCTGGCCGCATTCCGCCCAGGTGATCGAGCGCAACATGGGGCATCTGCGGGAAGGGACGCGGCGCAGGATACTCGGACTCAACGCGGCGCGCTTCTTCCGCTTCGACATTCCGGAACAGTACCGCAACGTCTGATCACGAGGAGCAGTCCATGGATGCGAGGACCGAGAACGCACTGCAGCGCTTCGTGCGCAAGACGCGGGCGCTGTTCGCAAGCGAGGCCGACCCGGAACGGCGCTGGACCGCGCTCAGCCCCGCGTTTGCCGAGCTCCTGGCAGATCCCGCGGTGATCGAGGCCTCGCGCAGCTGGCCTGACTGCATGCCTTCGGACGGACGCGCGGAGAATCTGCTGTTCTATGTGGATCCGGATTACGGGTTTGCGATCAACGGGCTCACGAAGGCAACCGACCAGAGCGGCGCGCCGCGCATCCACCACCATGCCCACCTCTATACGCTGTACGGCGTGCTGGACGGCCATGAGCGCATGGAGCGCTATGAGCGGCTCGACGACGGTACGCGCGCAGGCTATGCGGAAATCCGCAGGACCGTGGATTCGACGGTGGGGCCTGGCGAAATCGATCTCGTACGGCCCTACGAGGTGCACGCCGAGGTGACCGTAGGCGAGCGGACGGTGGCGGTGATCGTACGCAGTGAAAAGGCAGGCAGCTTCAACCAGGGGCGGTTTCTGCCCGACGAGAAGCGCTACTACGAGAGCCTGGGACCGAAGCAGACGCCTTGCGAGATGCTGCCCGCGCGCGCCTGAGCGCGTTGCGGTGGCTTAGCGCAGAGCGGGGAAATTCGGTGCGCGGGGAGCTTCCGCGCACGCACCGCGCTGCAGCGCCTGTAGTTCTTCCAGAGGACGCGCGGTATCGTCAACATCGCGTCCGCGTATCGAAACCACGATCCGCGGGCCCGGCACAGGTATTCGCGCGCTGTACCAGACCGGCGGCGTGCTGGACATCATCAGCGTGCCGGTCTGCGGGTCCTTCCAGCTGTACACCTGGGCTGCACAGGGGAGTGGAAGGGCAAGCATCAAGGCGGCGGGAATTGCAAATCTTGTCAAGGGAATTTCTTGTTCGGGTGCGATGGAAGAAGGCGCGCATGATGCAGCAAAATGTGGCGAAAGCCTGTGCGAAATGTAACGTTGGGGACGGTTCACTGCGATGAAGCTTGATCGCTACCCGGGAACTTCAGGATTGAGGAGGATGCATGTCTGAAGCAGGACGACTCTTTTTCCGTTTCGCGCTGCGCGCGACCCTCGCGGTTGCGATTGCCGTCGGCCTCTGGGCGGCGGGCATTCCCGCGGAGTTCGTGCTGTTCGCGCTGACGCTCGCGGGCGTCGCGCTGCTGCACCGGCACAACCTCCAGGTTGCGCTCACGGGTCTCGCGGTGCTGACGCTCTACAAGCTCGGCTTCGCGGAGTTCAAATCCGGGCCCGGGTTCGGCGGCCTCGTTCAGCACCTCGCGCATGAATGGGTGATTCTCGCAAACCTTTTCGCGCTGCTGCTCGGATTCGCGCTGCTCGCGAGGCAGTTCGAGGAAAGCAGGCTGCCGCTGGTACTGCCGCGCATTCTGCCGGACGACTGGCGCGGCGGTTTCATGCTGCTCGTGATGATCTTCGTGCTGTCGTCCTTCCTCGACAACATCGCGGCGGCGCTGATCGGGGGATCTATTGCCGGCACGGTGTTTCGTGGACGCGTGCATATCGGCTATCTCGCGGCGATTGTCGCAGCCTCGAACGCCGGGGGTGCGGGCAGCGTGGTCGGCGACACGACCACCACGATGATGTGGCTGGACGGCGTCGATCCGCGCGAGGTGCTCGAGGCTTTCCTCGCTTCCGGGACGGCGGTCGTGATCTTCGGCATTCCCGCATCGCTGCAGCAGCATCGCCACTCCCCGATCACGGCGGATGCACCGGTGGGCGTAAGCATCGACTGGGCGCGGGTGGCAATCGTCGCGATGATGCTCGTCGCCGCGATCGTGGCGAACGTGTCCGCCAACCTGGTTTTTCCCGCGCTGGCGGACGCGTTTCCGCTGCTCGGCGCTTCGGTCTGGGCGGTTATCCTGCTTACCGCGGGCTGGCGCAGGCCTGCCTGGGAATCCCTGCCCGAGGCGCTGAAGGGCAGCATCTTTCTGCTCTCGCTCATACTGTGCGCGTCCTACATGCCGGTCGAAACCCTGCCGCCGGCCGGCTGGGATACGGCATTCGGTCTGGGTTTCGTTTCGGCGGTCTTCGACAACATTCCGCTTACTGCGCTTGCGCTGAAGCAGGGCGGGTACGACTGGGGTTTCCTTGCGTTTGCGGTCGGCTTCGGCGGTTCGATGATCTGGTTCGGATCGAGCGCCGGTGTGGCGCTGGCAAGCGTCTATCCGCAGGCGCGTTCGGTGGGTTTGTGGATCCGGCACGGGTGGCCGATTGTCGTAGCCTATGTTGCTGGGTTCTTCGTGCTGCTCGCAGTGCAGGGTTGGCATCCGCATGCGCCGCACAAACGCGGTGCGGCGCCTGTCGTGCAGCAGGCGGTCCAGCAGGCCCAGGGCACCAGCCAGTGAGTACCGCCGCGCAGCTTTCGCTCATGCCGGTGACCATCTCGGATGCGGGACCGATCGAAGTGGTCGACGCGGCGGTGGCGGCGGGTTACGACTCCTACGGCCTGACGCTCTGGGGATTTTCCGGCGGTGCGAGCGCTACGCTCGGCGATCCCGCCGCGATGCGTGCGCTGGAAGCCCGGGTGCGCGATGCGGGGCTGCCGGTACTCACAATTGAAGCGGTCGGGCTTGCGCCGGATTTCAGGCTGGCGCCGCTGGAGCCGCTGCTCGATGCGGCCGCGCGCCTCTCGTGTCCCTACCTGAACGTATGCGGGGACGATCCGGACGAGGGGCGCATGACGGACAGCCTCGCGGCGCTCGCGACGCTCGCGGCCACGCGCGGCGTGCGCATCGCGCTGGAGTTCATATCGCGGCTGAAGCTGCGCAGCATCGGCCAGGCGCGCGCGATGATCGAACGGGCTGGCGTACCCGGCATCGAACTCGTCGTGGATTCGCTGCATCTGTATCGTTCCGGCGGTCAGGCGGCGGACCTCGCCGGGCTGGCGGCAGCGCAGGTCGCCTACGCCCAGCTCTGCGATGCGCCGTTGCTGCGCCCGCCGGAACCGGAGTACGTGATGGAAGGGCGCACGAACCGGCTGTATCCAGGGGAGGGCGGCCTGCCGCTGGGCGAGTTTCTTGACGCATTGCCGCCGGGACGGCCGCTGGGTGTCGAAGTGCCGAATCTCGCGAGCAATCGCCACGCGCCGAGGGAGCGCGCGCGGCTCGCGCTCGACATGACGCGGCGGTATCTTGCCGCGCGCGGCGCCTAGGAGCGCGCGGGCCGGGCGCGAGCCTTCGGTTCCGGTTTTGGTATCGGGAGCGGGCTTTCCTTTAGGCAGCGCAATACGAAATTGGACTTGCTGTGCCGGATGCCTGGAATCTTGTACAGGCGTTCGCGCAGCAGCCGCTCGTAGTCGCGCGTGTCCTGGACGGCAATGCGCAGAAAATAATCGTATTCGCCGGACACGAGGTAGGCTTCCAGCACTTCGGGTATCTGGCGCAAGGCTTTTCCGAAGTCGTACAGCGTCTCGTCCGAGTGGCTCTCCAGCGTGAGCTGCAGGATCACTGTGTCGTGCAGTCCCACCGCGTCAGGATTGATACGCGTGATATAGCCCTGGATGACGCCTTCCTTCTCAAGACGCTTGATGCGGTTCCAGCACGGTGTGGAGGAAAGGCCGACCTCGGCGCTGATCTCCTGCAGGCTGGCGCGGGCATGTCCCTGCAGGAAGCGCAGGATCGCAAGATCGAACTTGTCCAGAGCCATGAAAAAATCCTTCTTGTAAATGACCAAAACAGGAAAATTTTTCCAATTCATGGAGAAGATACAGGATACTGCGGACAGTTTTTTTTCGCCGGCCGAATTACAGTAGCGCCATGTCCGAGACTGACACCGACACCCATCAAGCCACGAGCCCTGCAGTCGCAATGCCGCGGACCGACACCCGTACGCGCAACGGCGCCGAATGGCTGCTCGAGGGCTTGCTCGCCTGCGGCGTGGATACGGTCTTCGGCTACCCGGGCGGGGCGGCGCTGCCGATCTACGACGCGCTTTATGCCGAGCCCAGGCTGAGGCACATCCTCGTGCGTCATGAGCAGGCGGCGGTGCACGCGGCCGAAGGCTATGCGCGCACCACCGGCCGTCCCGGAGTGGTGCTTGTGACCTCCGGGCCGGGCGTGAGCAACACCATCACGGGACTGCTGGATGCGATCAGCGATTCCATCCCTGTGGTGTGCATCGCGGGGCAGGTCGCCGTGCCCTCGCTCGGCACCGGCGCGTTTCAGGAGAGCGATGCGCTCGGCATCTCGAGACCGGTCACGAAGTGGAACTGCCAGATCCGGGATGGCGCCGAGGTGCTTGCGATTGTCGCGAAGGCCTTCGAGATTGCGACATCCGGCCGGCCCGGTCCGGTCCTGATCGATTTTCCCAAGGATGTGCAGCTCGCACCGGCGCCTCAGCGTGCGATGGCTGCGCAGGTGCCATCGACCCGGCCGGCGCTGCCGGATGCCGGGCGTCTGCGGCAGGCGGTGGCGCTCATTCGGGGTGCATCGCGTCCGGTGTTCTATGGCGGAGGGGGGCTGATCAATTCGGGCCCCGGCGCGTGCGCGAAGTTCGCTGAGCTTGTGCGCCGCACGGGCGCGCCCTGCACGCTCACGCTGCTGGGGCTTGGCGCATTTCCCGCATCGGATCCCCAGTTCGTCGGCATGCTCGGCATGCACGGCAATCTCGAAGCCAATCTGGCAATGCACCATGCGGATCTCGTGGTGAACATCGGTGCACGCTTCGACGACCGGGTGACGGGAAAACTGTCGGATTTCTGCCCGCAGGCGAAGAAGATCCATGTCGACATCGACGCTTCCTCGATCAACAAGATCATCCAGGTGGACGTGCCCCTGGTCGGCGATTGCGAGGCCGTGCTCGATGCGCTGCTCGCTGAAATCGGTCCTGATCCGCTGCCGGCGGCGCGCCTCGCGTCGTGGTGGGAGCGCATCCGGCGCTGGCGCGCGGTGGATTGCCTCGCCTACACCCCGAAGCCGGATGCCATCGTGCCGCAGGCGCTGCTCTCGGCCGTGCAGCGTACGATCGACGGGCGCGATGCGATCGTCTCGACCGACGTGGGTCAGCACCAGATGTGGAGCGCCCAATACCTGCGTTTCGAACTGCCCTACCGCTGGCTGACCTCCGGCGGCGCCGGAACCATGGGCTATGGACTGCCGGCGGCGATCGGTGCGCAGATCGCGCATCCGGAGCGTCTCGTGGTCTGCGTGAGCGGCGATGCGTCGGTTCTGATGTGCATCCAGGAGCTCTCCACCGCGATCCAGCACAAGGCGCGGGTCAAGCTGGTGCTCTGCAACAACGGTTACATGGGCATGGTGCGCCAGTGGCAGGAACTCATCCATGGCAACCGGATCAGCCACAGCTATACCGAGGCGCTGCCGGATTTCGTCGCGCTCGCGCGCGCCTTCGGCTGGGGCGCGCGATCTGTCGTCGACCCTTCCGAGCTCGACGCCGCGCTCGCCGAGTGCATCGCGTACGACGGGCCGTTCTTTCTGGATGTCAAGGTGACCGCGACCGAGAACTGTTTCCCCATGATGCCGGCCGGCAAGGGGCATCACGAGGTGATGCTCGCGCCGGATCGCTACTACAGAGAGGACGACAACTTCAGGGAGGGCAACCCAGCGGACAGTTGAACTGATCCAGATTCGGACTGGCAGCACAGGGCGCGTCCTCATCAAGGGCGCGTGAACATGCCGGAACCGCCTCCACCCGAGGTGCGACCGGAGATTCGATGCAGTGTGTCCGGCGTGATCCGCCGCGACGGCTGCATATCGAGAGGAATCCGATGGACCGAGACCAGGTACTCCAACTGCACATTCCCGAGCCGAAGCATCGCCCGGGTGAACTCGCCGACTTCAGTCATCTTCGTCTGCCCCTGGCAGGCGAAATCCGCCGGCCGCCTATCGCGGCCTCTGCTTACGAAATCCGGGACCTGGCCTACGAACTCATCCGTGTACTGGATGACGAGGACCGGGCTGTCGGTCCCTGGGCGCAGCCGCTCGAGCCGGCGTTCCTGCTGCGCGGTCTGCGCGCGATGATGCTTACCCGTGCCTACGACGAGCGCATGTTCCGCGCGCAGCGGCAGGGCAAGACCTCCTTCTACATGAAATGCACCGGTGAGGAGGCGGTCGCCGTAGCACAGGCCTGTGCTTTCGAGTGCGGCGACATGTTCTTTCCGACCTATCGCCAGCAGGGTCTGCTGATTGCGCGCGACTGGCCGATTCTCGACATGATGTGTCAGGTGTATTCGAATTCGGCCGACCGGCTGAAGGGCCGGCAGATGCCGGTGTTCTACTCCAGTCGCGAAGCGGGTTTCTTTTCGATTTCAGGCAATCTGGGCACGCAGTTCAGCCAGGCGGTCGGATGGGCGATGGCCTCGGCCTACCGGCACGACCGGCATATCGCCTCGGCGTGGATCGGCGATGGCGCCACAGCCGAGCCGGACTTCCACTATGCGCTGACGCTCGCGGCGGTGTATCACGCGCCCGTGGTGTTGAACGTGGTGAACAACCAGTGGGCCATCTCCTGCTATCAGGGGATGGCGGGCGGCGACGAATCGACCTTCGCGTCGCGCGGCATCGGCTACGGCGTGCCCGCACTGAGGGTGGACGGCAACGACTTCCTCGCCGTGTACGCGGCTACGCGCTGGGCCGCCGAGCGCGCGCGCTCCAATCTCGGACCCACGCTTATCGAGCACTTCACCTACCGCGCGGCCGCGCATTCGACGAGCGACGACCCGGGGCGTTACCGACCTCAGGACGAGTCGGCGAAATGGCCGCTGGGCGACCCGATCGAACGCCTGAAACGACATCTGGTGGCGATCGGTGCGTGGAGCGACGCGCAACATGCGGCGCTGGTCGCGGAGCTGGACGAGACGGTGCGCGAAACCGGGCGCCGTGCGGAGGCGCTCGGCACGCTGAACGCCGGCCCGCTGCCGGATCCCGCCTCGATGTTCGAAGATGTGTACAAGGAGATGCAGCCGCATCTGAAGCGCCAGCGACGCGAGGCGGGTCTGGAACCGGGCGGCACGCCCCGGCCGGCGGAGGGCGCCTGATCATGGCCGCGATGAACATGGTGCAGGCACTCAATTCGGCGATGGATGTGATGCTCGGGCGCGATCCCGACGTGCTGATCTTCGGCGAGGACGTGGGCTATTTCGGTGGCGTGTTTCGCGTGACCGACGGCCTGCAGAAAAAATACGGACGCGAGCGCGTGTTCGATACGCCGATTACCGAGGGCGGCATCGTCGCGCTCGCGGTCGGCATGGGGGCCTACGGACTGCGGCCGATCGTCGAGATCCAGTTCGCCGACTATATCTATCCCGCCATGGACCAGCTGATCTCCGAGGCCGCACGCCTGCGCTATCGATCGGGCGCGGAGTGGTTCGCGCCGATGACGGTGCGCGCGCCCTGCGGTGGCGGCATCTTCGGCGGCCAGACGCACAGCCAGAGCCCGGAGGCGCTGTTTACGCACGTGAGCGGGCTGAAGACCGTGATTCCGTCCAATCCCTACGATGCCAAAGGCCTGCTGATCAGCGCGATCGAGGACGACGACCCGGTCGTATTTCTGGAGCCCAAGCGTCTGTACAACGGACCCTTCGGCGGTCGACCCGACCAGCCGGCAAAATCCTGGGCGGGGCACCCGGACGCTGAGGTTCCGCTCGAGCACTACCGTGTCCCGCTCGGCAAGGCGAACATCGTGCGCGCGGGACAGGCGGCGACCGTGCTCGCCTACGGGACCATGGTGCATGTGGCGCTCGCTGCGGTCGCCGAATGCGGCATCGACGCGGAGGTGATCGATCTGCGCACGCTTTCTCCGGTCGATGTCGAAACGATTGCAGCGTCGGTCGACAAAACCGGCCGCTGCGTCATCGTCCATGAGGCGACGCGTTTCTCCGGCTACGGCGGGGAGCTTTGCGCGCTGGTGCAGGAGCACTGTTTCTACCGGCTGGAGGCGCCGATCGAGCGCGTTGCGGGTTGGGACACACCCTACCCCCATGCCTTCGAGTGGCAGTACTTTCCCGGCCCCGACCGGGTCGTGCAAGCCTTGCGACGCGTCGTGGAGGCCTGAGCCATGCGACATGTGTTCCGTCTGCCGGATGTGGGTGAGGGGACGACCGAAGCCGAGATCGTGAAATGGCATGTCGCGCCGGGTACCGTGGTGCGGGAAGACGATCCGCTGGTCGATGTGGCGACGGACAAGGCGGTCGTCGAGATCCCGTCGCCTGTTTCGGGTACCGTGGTGACGCTGGGCGCGGCGCCGGGCGATTCGCTGCCTGTCGGGGCTGAGCTTGCGGTGATCGAGTCCGGCGTCGCGGCTGACGCGCCGGCTGGCTCGAGCGACTCAGCCGCGCTGTTCGATGTTGCGCAGCCTGCTTCCACGCAGGCCTTACAGAGTGTTCCGCCCGTTGTGGCCGTGCCCGTGGCCGCGACGGAACCGGCGCATGGGGCGGGTCGCGTCTTCGCCTCGCCGTCGGTGCGACGTCACGCGCGCGAGCTGGGTATCGACATCGGAACGATCGCGGGCAGCGGTCCCGGAGGGCGCATCGTGCATGCGGACCTCACGACGCCTGGAAAGGCGATTGCCGCGCCGGCTGCCGACACGGGCGAAATCGAGACCGTGCGCATACTCGGCGTGCGTCGCAAAATCGCCCAGCACCTGGAGGAGTCCGCGCGCCGGATCCCGCATTTCGCCTATGTCGAGGAAATCGACATGACGGAACTCGAGTCCCTGCGCCGTCATTTGAACGAGCGCCATCCAGACCGTCCGCGGCTTACGCTGCTGCCCTTCCTGATCCGGGCGATGACGCGCGCGCTGGTTTCGCATCGCGACTTGAACGCCCGCTTCGACGACGAGGCAGGGACGCTTGTGCGCTACCGTGCTGTGCACGTCGGCATCGCCACCCAGACCCCGAACGGGCTCATGGTGCCGGTGCTGCGCGATGCCGGACAGCTCGATCTATGGGCCTGCGCCGCGGGCATTGCAAGCCTTGCTGCAGCCGCGCGCGAGGGCCGGGCTACGCGCGACATGCTGAGCGGCTCGACGATTACCGTGACGAGCCTCGGCGCGCTGGGCGGTATCGCGACGACGCCTCTTATCAACCACCCGGAGACGGCCATCATCGGCGTGAACCGGCTGGAGCCTCGTCCGGTGGTGCGCGACGGCGCAATCGTGGTCCGGACGATGATGAATCTGTCGTCGTCCTTTGATCACCGGATCGTGGACGGCTGGCACGCGGCGGAGTTCATCGGTGCAATCCGCTCGCAACTCGAGCACCCGGCGACGCTGTACATCGATTGAGCGCGTGCGCGACGCGGTGAAGGGAGCCTGGCGGGCCTGGACTATATAAATAGTAACAAATATGTTACTAACTGTTCCGTCGCAGCCCGCCATGTTCCTCGGGCGGCCCGGTGGCTGCGTCTCAGCTGGCGAGCAGCAGGCTGCGCAGGTTCCTGTCCGTCTGCCACTGCCTGCGCTCCGGTGTCGCTAACGCATGTGCCCGGGCCTCGTCGGGTGTCTGTGCGAACAGTTCGTTCAGCAGGCGCTCGGCCTGTGCGATATACGGGGGCAGGGTGCCATAGAACAGCACCAGTTCGCCGCGCTGGACGAGGAGGGTCGGAAAGTTCTCGACCTCGAAATCGTCCACCCGCTCGGCCTCGTCCTCGACGTCCACCCATGCGAATGCCGCGCGCGGAAAGGCAGCGGCAAGCGCATTGAAGGGGGCCTGGTACTGGCGGCAGGTGTCGCACCAGTCCGCGCAGAGGCACGCCACGAGAAATTCCTTCTCGCGCAGGACTTGCGGGCTGGGCAGGGGTCCGGACATGGGATGCGGAATCTATCGCCAATTCCGGGCTTGCGCCAGCGTTATGCGGTCGGCCCGACGGTGGCATCGGCTAGAATGCAAGCCGACAAATGCGCATCCTGGTATCGAACGACGACGGCTATTTTTCCCCGGGCATCAGCGCGTTGGCCGAGCGCCTGCGGCCGCTCGGCGAAGTCACGGTCGTCGCGCCCGAACGCGATCGCTCCGGTGCCTCCAATTCTCTGACGCTCGACCGCCCGCTCTACCTGCGCAAGGCGCCCAGTGGATTCTTCTATGTGAACGGCACGCCCACCGACTGCGTGCATCTGGCTGTCACCGGCATGCTCGAGCATCTGCCCGACGTGGTGGTCTCGGGGATCAACCACGGCGCCAACATGGGCGACGACACGATCTATTCGGGAACGGTGGCGGCCGCGACGGAGGGCTATCTTCTCGGGATTCCGTCCATTGCGGTGTCGCTGACCGGCAAACCCGGCACCCACCTCGCGACGGCTGCAGCGGTGGCCGCGCGTCTGGTCGAGCGGATCGTGCGCGAGCGGCCCGCGCAGCCGGTGCTCCTCAACGTGAACGTGCCCGATCTTCCGGAGGCTGAAATTCGCGGCATGGATGTCACCCGGCTCGGTAAGCGCCATCGCGCCGAGCCGGTGATCAAGGTGCAGACACCGCGCGGCGAACCCGCTTACTGGGTCGGCGCGGCGGGCAGCGAACAGGACGCGGGGCCGGGCACGGACTTTCACGCGATCGCGGCGGGTCGCGTGTCGGTGACACCCCTGCAGATCGATCTCACTCACCATGCGCAGACCGGGCTCGTGCGTGCCTGGCTTGGAAAGTAGCCGGGCGATGAGCGCAGCGCACGGTCCAAGGCAGCTCGCCGGTATCGGCATGACTTCCCAGCGCACGCGCGCGCGCATGGTAGAGCGTCTGCGCGAGCAGGGCATACGCGATGAACGGCTGCTCGGCGCCATGGGCGCCGTGCCGCGCCATATCTTTGTCGAGGAAGCGCTCGCCAGCCGAGCCTACGAGGACACCGCGTTGCCTATCGGCTTCGGTCAGACGATTTCGCAGCCTTATGTCGTTGCGCGCATGATCGAGGCGCTTGGTGTCACGGATACCGGTGCAAGGCCGCTCGGGAAGGTGCTCGAAGTGGGAACCGGCTGCGGCTACCAGGCGGCTCTCCTTGCGCAACTCGCACCGGATGTGTACTCCGTCGAGCGGCTGCGCGCCCTGAGCGATCGCGCTCGTGCCAACCTGCGCGGCTTGCGCATCTCGAATCTCAGGCTGGTGCACGGCGATGGCTATGCAGGGCTGAAGGAAGCGGCACCCTTCGATTCGATCATCGTCGCCGCGGCGGCACGGGCGATACCGGATGCGCTGGTGGAACAGCTCGCGAACGGCGGCAGGATGGTGCTGCCGCTGCACATGCCCGGGGCCGCGCGCGAGGAGCAGCGCCTCATGCTCTTCGAGCGCAACGGGCGCACCGTTCTGCAGACCGAACTGGACTCGGTGCGGTTCGTGCCGCTGACCGCGGGCAAGGGATGAATATGACGAGACTTCCTGCAGCGGGTGTCATCGTTGGGTTACTCGCGCTTGCGGGCTGTGCCAGCAGACCGGTTTCCGCGCCGGTGACGGACCGCACGCCGCCGGCTCAGGCAGCGCAGCGCACGCCACAGGAGCCGGTGGCTGCCGGCAGCTATGTGGTGAAGAAGGGCGATACGCTTTATGCGATCGCGCTTGAGCACGGACTCGACTACCGCGAGCTCGCGCAGTGGAACAGACTGGACGACCCCTCGCGTATACGCGAAGGGCAGGCCCTGCGTCTTGGCGATCCGCGGGCGGCGGCTGGAACTGGAAAATCTTCAGGGCAGCAGCAGGAGCCCGTCGTCTCGGTGGGTGCCGTGAATCGCCCCGCGAACGTCGAGTCGCGACCGCTGGATGCCGGCCGGGAGAGCGGGGCGGCGGGCGGTGCCGCAGGACGCGGCGTTGCGGCGGGCGGCATCCCCACCAAGACTGAACCGAAGGCACAGCGCCTGCCCTATACGAAAGAAAATCTGGCGCTGCTCGCGCGCGAAGAGCAGGTGCCGCCCCCGGCCGCGACCAAAGCGCCCCCGCAGACGGCGCCAGCGCCTGCCGCCCAGCAGGCGACCCGTGTCGAGCCGCGCCCCGAATCCAGACCTGAAGGCGAGGCGGTGAGTTTCTCCTGGCCGGCCCGGGGCAAGGTGATTGCCGGATTCTCGGAGCCAGGCAACAAAGGGGTAGATATCGACGGCAAGCCGGGCGATCCGGTGCTGGCCGCCGCTCCCGGCAGGGTCATGTACACCGGGACGGGCATCCGTGGCTACGGGAAGCTGATCGTCATCAAGCACGATGACGGCTACAACAGCGTCTACGCGCACAACCGGGAAATTCTGGTGAAGGAAGGGCAGCCCGTGACCCGGGGCGAGCGCATCGCGGAACTCGGTGATACCGATGCGGAGCGGCCGAAGCTGCACTTCGAGATCCGCAAGTCCGGCAAGCCGGTCGATCCCGCGAAGTTTCTCGAAGCGCGCTAGGCGGCGCAGTCAGAAGGGCGCGCGCTCGCGCAGCGCTGCGGCGAAGTCCGCCACCGCAGAAGCATAGAGCGCGCTGCGGTTGTAGCGCGTCAGTACCCAGAAATTGTGAAAGCCGATCCGGAATTCGCTCGCCCGGGTTGGTGTATCGAGTTCGATCAGCACGCCGAGCATGTCGTCCGGAATCGCGGGCGCGCCATCCGACGCACGCACGCCCGCCGCGCGCAGCGCGTCCATCCTGATTTTCGGAAGCACCGCGCCGTCGATCAGGCCACGGTAGGCGTCTCCCTCCAGCACTGCCGTGCTCATCACGGGTGCGCCCGATTTCCAGCCGTGCCTGGCGAGGAAATTCGCGACGCTGCCTATCGCGTCGGCACTGCTCGCGCGCAGGTCGATGCTGCCGTCGCCATCGTAGTCGACCGCGAACCGGAGGTAGCTTCCGGGCATGAATTGCGGCATGCCGATCGCGCCGGCGTAAGACCCCAGCACGGAGAACACGTTCAGATCGGCGCCGCGGGCGTAAATCAGATAGTTCTCCAGTTCGCCCCGGAAATACGCGGCGCGCTCCGGATAGTCGAAGCTCAATGTCGTGAGCGCGTCGATGACCCGCCAGCGTCCCATATTGCGTCCGTAGAAGGTTTCCACGCCGATGATCGCGGCGATAACTTCTTCAGGTATGCCGTACTCCATGCGCGCGCGCGCGAGCAGCACGCGGTTTGCGCGTACGAATTCGACGCCCGCGTCGAGGCGTCGGGCGTTCAGAAAATTCGCGCGGTAGCGCTCCCAGGAGCGTGCCGCCTCGCGCGGGCGTATCGCGTCGAGCGCCGCGGGGAGCGGGCGCGCGCGGAGGAACACCTCCGACAGTTCTTCGGCCCGGAAGCCGTGCTTCGCCACCATCTCGGCGATGAATGCGCGCACATCCTCGCGCTCTGCGTAGCCGGCGCGCGCCGCGGCGGGGAGGGCCGGCAGGGCAGTCGTCAGGAAGACGACCGAAAGGAGCACGCGAAGAAGGGGGGCGAGTCTCATCGGGACGTCCTCACTGGAGCCGAAATTCGCGCACGAGGCGGCGCAGTTCGGCAACTTGCTCCGGTTTTGGGTCGCGCCCATAGCGAAGCTGGATGTAGAGCGCTGCAATCCGGGAGACTGCACCTGCCTGGCCGGGCAGGCTCGCGGATACGCGGGCCGAGTAGTCGAGCGGCCCTTCGTTGTCCTGCCGCGCGACGCCACGTGTTGCGAGCTTCATGCAGAACGCATCCCAGGCGCGTTTGACCGGGTCGGGCAGGACCATGCGGCGCACGGCCCAGGCAAGGAGTCCGAGCGTAAGCAGTCCGAGCAGGGTGAAGAGGGCGGCGGTCAGGGTGCGCCAGTCGGCGTCCTTCATGCCAACGAAGGCGAGCAGATCGCGCTGACGGTCCGGATTGTAGCCGAGCACCCAGAGATTCCACTTGTGAGAAACCGCTTCCCACTCGTAGCGCAGGCTGCGCAGCCACTCGAGCTGGGGTCGCATGAGGTAAGGGACCGGATCGGTATTCGGCACGGAGCGCGCGAGCCCCTGTTCCACGCGGCCGGGCACCGCGAGCGCAGTGGGATCGACGCGTACCCAGCCACGGCCTGCGATATGGACTTCGGACCAGGCATGCGCGTCCGACTGGCGGACGGTGATGATGCGGTCCACAGGATTCGGCTCGCCACCCTGGTAGCCAGTCACCACGCGCGCAGGGATGCCTGCGGCGCGCATCAGGAACGTGAAGGCAGAGGAGAAGTGCTCGCAGAATCCCGCCTTCGTCGTGAACAGAAATTCGTCGACGGTGTCACGGCCCAGCAGCGGCGGTTCAAGCGTGTACGTCAGACGCTGTCCGCGCATGAATTCGATCGCACGGGCAAGCACGGCGGAGTCGTCCCGCAGATCGCGACGCCAGCCTTCCGCGAGTTCGATGGCTTTCGGATTGACGCTGCGCGGCAGTCGCAGCGCGCGGGCGAGCGAACTCTCCCGCGCGTCCGGCATCGCGATACCCGAGGCGACCGATGAAAGGTCATAGCGTATCCGTGCGCGCACCGTATTGCGAGCGAGCAACTGACCGTCGAGCGTCATTCGGGCGCCGGCCGGCGCACTGACGGGTGTTTCGAGTGCGAACATCCAGTTCCGGTTGTGGGCTTCCAGGACTACTGAGTAGTCGAAACGCGGTCCCGGCGCCGGATTGTCGATCCGCTCCGCAATTTCGGGAAAGCCCATGTTCCAGGTGCGGCCGTCAAAATCCCAGAGCACCGGACCGCGCCAGTAGCGCAGGCGCTGGGGCGGTGGGTCGCCCTGAAATTCCGCGCGAAAAGCAATGGAATCGGACAACGCGACCTGTGCGAGATTGCCCGGCGCCATGCTCTCCGACAGGCCCGTCACACCACTCAGACTGTCCTGAGGCACGCCCCAGAGCGGCCCTTGTACGCGCGGAAAAAGCAGGAACAGCACGAGCGCTGCGGGCGCCGCGTGTGCGAACAGCAGACCGGCGGTGCGCAGGTTGTCGCGCAAGGCGCGGTGAGGCGCGTTGAATCCGACCAGTGTCGCGGTGATGGCGAGCACGGCCAGGCACATCAGGAGCGCCGTGGGTATGGTCTGTGTGTAAAGAAAGTTCGTGATCACGAGGAAGTAGCACAGAAAGGCAATGACCGAGGCGTCTCGGTGGGTACGCGATTCGAGCAACTTCAGGCCTGCAAACAGCATCAGCAGAATGATGCCGGGTGAACGACCGAACAGCGTGCGGAACTCGAGCCAGACCCCAAACATGCCAAGCGCGGTGATCGCAAGCAGCATCCAGCGAGAGGGGAGCCCGGCACCGTTCATGGCGATACGTAGCCGCCACGCAAAAAGCAGCGCCGTCAGCACGCCCAGCCACCAGGGGGCACGCAGCGCGTGAGGAGCCGTTACGAGCACAAGCGACACCAGAAGCCCGACGATGTCGGCAAGCGAAATCGGGCGCTGTTCGGGAATCAGCGGGTGACCTAAGGCGCGCAAGGGATCACCGCTCCGCCGAGGGCTGTTAGGGTCATGTCGCTGCCAGCGGGCGACCATGCATGGCAAGCGCCTCCAGACAGGCCGCGCGGTGCGTATCGCCGCTGCCGGGCGCGATCTCCCTGCCGGGCAGGCGCAGGCCGTAGTGCAGGCCTGCCTGTTCTGCGGCGAGAACCCAGCCTGTCAGCCGGGAGAGACGCTGCTCAACGCTGTCTGACCCTGGAACCCGCGACCACTCCAGCCACAGACGCGCAGCGGAATCCCCGGTGAATTGTTTCGTGTACATCTCGCCGCTGCGCGCCAGGGTTTTCCATGCCACATGGCGAGGCGAATCGCTCGGCTGATGGCTGCGCAGTCCGGCGTAGTCGTCATTCCCGGGAGCAAGGGTCTGGAACTGCCCATCGGATGCGCTGCCCGAGGAGGGCGGCAGCGGCAGAAATTCAGGTCGGGGATACACGAGGCACTGCGAATCCGGCTCGACATAGCTCCAGGCGCGGAACAGCCCGAGCGGGAAGCGGGTTTCGAGCATCACCCGCCCGAGCGGCAACAGGCCGCGAGTGTCGACAGGAATCGCAAGCGGCACTTCGGTCAGGTTGCCTGCGGGAACAAGTATGACGAGTTGTGCGCCGGATTCCACGTGCCGCACCAGGATCGAGTGGCGATCGAAGCGTACGCCGCTCTCGAGGTACAGCCGGAATCGCGCTGACTCACCGACAAATACGGGATCCGACCGTCCGGTGCTTACTGTCAGGCGTGCGAGATTTCGGAAGGTGTGCACCATGCAGGCAAGACCCATTCCGGCCAGCATGAAGGTGAGGGCGAAACCAAGGGAGAGCGCAAAGTTGATCGACCCGATCAGCATGACAAGCAGGCTCGTCGCGTAGATCCATCCCAGTCGCGATGGAACAATGTAGACGCGCCGGTGGCCCAGATGAATGACACCGCGCTCGGGCGGCTTGAAGCCGTAGAACCAGTCTGCGATGCGCGCAGGCAGGGGCTGTGTCCGGCCGGCGGTCATGCGGTCGGCCCCTCGTACTTCCAGCGGCCGCGCCAGGCAGCGTGCACTGCGGAGGGGTATTCGGGACGCCCGAGGCTTCCGTTGTAACGGCCAAGTGCCCGGAAGTAGTCGCCCTTCTCGATGTCGAGATAGTGCCGCAGGATGACGCAGCCGTAGCGAAGATTCGTGCGCACGTGGAACAGGTTATCGGTCTTCTGGCCGATCAGACCGCTCCAGAACGGCATCACCTGCATATAGCCTCGCGCGCCCGCGCCGGAGACCGCGTATTTGCGAAATCCGCTCTCAACTTCGATCAGGCCGAGGACGAGTTGGGGATCCAGGCCGGCGCGGGTCGCTTCGTAGTGCACCGACTTGAGAACGTCGGTGCGAACGACCCGGTCGGGCAGACGTTTCTGCAGGCGGCGCGACATGTCGTCGAGCCAGCGGTGAGCGTCCTCCGCCCGTGCAAAATTCAGGACCGGTGCGCTGCGGTCGCTGACCGCAGCGCTGAGCTCAGTCCGGACGCTGTTGGCGAGCGGCTCGTAGATCTGGTTGCCGGCCCGGGCGACATTGATAACGGCCGCCGCAGCGAACAGCAGCACGAGGCAGGCCGTCTGTGCCCGGTGGATCATGCGCTGGCGAGTGCCCTCTTCAGATGTTCGAGCGCCTCGTCGATCGGCACATTGACCGAGGACGCGTCGCGTCTGCCCTTGTATTCCGCCGTGCCGGCCTTGAGGCCGCGATCGGAGATGACCAGGCGATGTGGAATGCCAATGAGTTCCATGTCGGCAAACATCACGCCGGGCCGCTCGTCCCGGTCATCGAACAGCACGTCGACGCCTGAAGCGAGGAGCGCATCGTAAAGTTTCACCGCGGTCTCCATGACCGCCGGATTCTTCGCGCCGCCTATCGGCAGGATCGCGACGCTGAATGGCGCGATCTGCGCAGGAAACACGATCCCCTTGTCGTCGTGACCTTGTTCGATCGCGGCCGCGACGATGCGTGACACGCCGATTCCGTAACACCCCATCACCATCGGGCGACTCGTGCCGGACTCGTCGAGGTACACGGCTTTCATCGCCTCGGAGTATTTCGTGCCGAGCTGAAAGATATGGCCTACTTCGATGCCGCGGCAGATCGCGAGCTTTCCGGTTCCGTCAGGACTCGCGTCGCCATCGACCACGTTGCGGATGTCGGCAACCAAATCGGGCTCGGGCAGATCGCGTCCCCAGTTGACATCCTTGAGGTGGAAGCCTTCCTCGTTCGCACCGCATGCGAAATCCGACAGCGCTGCCGCCGAGCGATCCGCAACCACCCGTACCTTCCTATCGGCAGAGATCGGCGGAGGGCCGATATAGCCCGGCCTGCATCCGAGGTGCTGTTCGATCTCGGCATCGGTCGCGAACCTCAGGCCGGCCATGCCGTCGATCTTGCCGGCCTTCAGTTCGTTAAGCGAGTGATCGCCACGCAACATCAACAGGCAGAAGCCGTCGCTCCCCATGGCTGCGATCGCCTTCATTGTCTTCTCGAGCGGCAGTTTCAGGAGGGCCGCAAGATCCTCGCAGCGGGTGGTTCCCGGCGTCGCGACCTTATCGAGTGGCCGGGATGCAGGGGCGCGTCCGGAAGCGGGCGCGACGGCCTCCGCAAGCTCGATGTTCGCCGCAAAACCGGAATCCTGTGAATAGGCGATTGCGTCTTCGCCCGAGTCGGCGAGCACATGAAACTCATGCGAGCCCGTCCCGCCGATTGCGCCGGTATCAGCCGCGACTGCGCGGAACTGCAGTCCGAGGCGGGTGAATATGCGCGTGTACGTTTCGTACATGTTCCGATACTCGCGTTCGAGATCCGCGTGGTCCGCGTGAAAGGAGTAGCCATCCTTCATCAGGAATTCGCGGGCGCGCATTACGCCGAAACGCGGCCGGATCTCGTCCCGGAACTTCGTCTGGATCTGATACAGGTGGACCGGCAGCTGGCGGTAGCTCTTGATTTCGCGCCTGGCGACATCGGTCACTACTTCCTCATGCGTCGGTCCATAGAGGAAGGCGCGCTCATGGCGGTCTATGATTTTGAGCATCTGCGGGCCGAACGCTTCCCAGCGTCCGGTTTCTTGCCATAACTCGGCCGGGACCACGCTCGGCATCAGCATCTCCAGAGCGCCGGCGCGATTCATTTCCTCGCGCACGATCGATTCGACCTTGCGCAGGACTCGGTGACCGAGCGGAAGCCAGGAATAGAGCCCGGAGCCGAGGCGGCGTATCAGGCCGGCGCGCAGCATGAGGCGATGGCTGACCAGTTCCGCTTCCGCGGGGGCCTCCTTGAGCGTGCTTAGGAAAAACTTTGACGTTCGCATGGGTAAGACACCGCGCCGGAAAAGGGTACGCGGCGCCGCATTGTCTTTGTAGGAAGGCTATGGAAAAATCAAGGCGGATTCTAACTTAAGGCGGTACGGCCATGCTCGATAAGGACGGCTACAGGCCTAACGTCGGCATCATCCTCGCCAACGCCCGGAACGAGGTGTTCTGGGGCAAGCGCATCAGGCAGCATGCGTGGCAGTTTCCGCAGGGCGGTATCCAGCAGGGTGAGACGCCCGTTCAGGCCATGTACCGGGAACTCGAAGAGGAAGTCGGTCTGGGTGCGGATCACGTACGCATTCTCGGTCGCACCCGGGAGTGGTTGAAGTACGATGTCCCCGGGCACTGGATGCGGCGCGACCGAGATGGTGACGAAGCCGGCGCCTCCCGTCGCATTGCCTACCGGGGCCAGAAGCAGCTCTGGTTCCTGCTGCGCATGGTAGGCCGGGACTGCGACGTTCGTCTGCGCGCGAGCGGGCATCCGGAATTTGACGCATGGCGCTGGCATGAATACTGGATCCCGCTTGATGCGGTGATCGAATTCAAGCGAGACGTTTACCATCAGGCACTCACCGAACTTCATCGGTTCCTCGGCGCGGACCGGAGAATGCGAGCCCGCAGGGATGGCGATCGAGCGCGTGGCACGGCAGGCCACGAGGAAACATTCGAGACTGCTGTCGGATTTTCGGAGCCCTGAAACAGGTTGCAGCACGAGTCTGCGACCCTTGCGTCAGACTGCGGTTTTCGGGGCCGGTCCGCGGAACTGCCATTGAAACCGGATCAAGGTGCCCCAAACTTACATCCGGTGCTATCCAACCCGTCGGAGCAGGTACACATGTCGAAGATAACCCCGGACAGCCTGATGACGCTGGAGGCCTATTCGAAGCAGCGTAACGCCTTCCGCGCCAAGGTGATTGAGCACAAGAATGCCCGTCGCGTCGCGATCGGGCCGCATGTGACGCTGAACTTCGAAGACGAACTCACGATTCGTTATCAGATCCAGGAGATGCTGCGCATCGAGCGCATCTTCGAGGAGGATGGCATACGCAATGAACTTGAAGCATACAACCCGTTGATTCCGGATGGTGCCAATCTCAAGGCCACGATGATGATCGAGTATCCGGATCTTGACGAGCGGCGGCTCGCGCTCGCGCGTCTGAAGGGGATAGAGGACACAGTCTGGTTGCGTGTGGGCGACGGCGCGCGGATCTTCGCCGTCGCAGATGAGGATCTCGAGCGGGAGAACGATGAGAAGACTTCCGCCGTTCATTTTCTGCGCTTCGAACTGGATCGTGATTCCTGCGATGCGGCGCGCTCCGGCGCGCCCATCGCGATCGGTGTCGATCACGCTGAAATCAAGGTCATCGTAGATCCGCTACCCCAAGTTGCACGCGACTCTCTTGCAGGAGATCTCGCTTGAGTGGCGGGCGGGTGCGCAGTGTTATTGCCTGCGTGCTTGCGGTAGCCTCGACGACCGGATTGGCGCAGTCAAAGAGCGACTGGGAACTCGATCAGGAGGAGCGCTACTGGAATGAAGGGGAAGTAACCCTGCCGCCGATGCCCAGGGATACGGATCTCGTTGAATTCGAGCCCACGGCATCAAGCAGTTTCCGCTTCTTCGTTGATCGCACCACCCTCTCGATCGGAAAGGATCGCGTGATACGGTACACGCTCGTTGCACGCAGTTCGAGCGGAATTTCCAACGTGAGCTACGAAGGCATGCGCTGCAAGTCGAACGAACTGCGTATCTATGCGCTCGGCCGCGGGCCTGTATGGGCGGAACGGCCGAAGGAGTGGGTCAATATCGGCTCGAAAGGACAGCTCTGGCACAGGGCGCTGTATCGCGATTACCTGTGCAAAGTCGGAACGACACCCTTGAGCGTGGACGAAATTCTCAAGGTCATGCCGCGGGGCGGATTCCATCGCTGACGCGACCTTTCCGGCCGCAGCCTTGGCAGCGAGGCAGATCCGTGTCAGAGCAGAACGAGATTGTCCCTGTGGATCAGTTCCTGCTCGTCAACGTAGCCGAGTATCGACTCGATTTCGGTGGATGTTCGTCGCATGATCAGGCGGGTTTCGGCTGCCGAGTAGTTGATCAGTCCGCGCGCGATTTCGCGTCCCGACGCGTCTTCGCAGCTCACCACTTCGCCACGCTCGAATTCGCCGGTCACCCCGATGACGCCGATGGAAAGGAGGCTCTTTCCATCGCGCTGCAATGCATGCGCGGCACCGGGGTCGAGGCGCAGACGACCGCCAATGCGGAGCTGGTCAGCAAGCCATTGTTTACGGGCGGCCAGCGGGACGTGCGTTGCGGTGAGCAGGGTGCCGATGTCCTCGCCTTGAGCAAGGCGGCCGAGGACATTGTCCTGTCGCCCGGATGCGATGACCGTGTGTGCGCCACTGCGGGCGGCGCGTTTTGCCGCAAGCACTTTGGTGAGCATCCCGCCGCGCGCAGTAGGACTGCCCGCGCCGCCGCACATCGCCTCCAGAACGGGGTCACCGGCGCTGCCGGTCGAGACCAGCCGGGCATTGCGGTCGTGGCGGGGGTCGGCACTGTACAGGCCTTCCTGATCAGTAAGGATCACGAGCGCGTCCGCTTCGAGAAGATTGGTGACGAGCGCGGCGAGCGTGTCGTTATCTCCAAAGCGGATCTCCTCGGTCGCGACAGTGTCATTTTCGTTGATGACCGGTATGACGCCAAGATCGAGCAGCGTGCGCAGGGTGGAGCGTGCATTCAGGTAGCGTTCTCGGTTCCGCATGTCCGCATGAGTGAGCAGGATCTGGGCACTCGAGAGTCCGTGCTCGCGGAAACAGGATTCATAGCACTGTGCAAGGCCCATCTGTCCGACAGCGGCCGCCGCCTGGAGTTGATGCAGCTCGTGCGGACGGCGCTTCCACCCAAGGCGCAGCATACCTTCCGCTACCGCTCCGCTGGAGACCAGAGCGACCCTGTTGCCGCGCTCGCGCATGCGGACAATCTGTGCGACCCAACGCGCGATTGCAGATATGTCCAGACCGCGTCCTTCGTTCGTCACAAGGGACGAGCCGACTTTCACCACCCAGGACCGGCACGACGCCAGCGTGTGCGACATGTTGCCGGCCTTCAGGCAGCCCGACGGGGCTTCGCCCGCGGCTTCTCTTCGAGGTAACGCTGGATTTCGCGCGCGAGTTCCCGGCAACCGGTCCCGGATATCGCGGCGATCTTGAACCATGGGCGTGTCCAGCGCAGCTGCCGCAGGATGCGACGTATGCGGAGATCGGCGTCGTCTGCGAGATCGGCCTTGGTGAATACGAGCCACCTCGGCTTGCGGTAGAGCCCGGCGTCGTACTTTTTCAGTTCCGCGGCGAGCGCGCGTACCGACCGAGCCGGATCGCTGTCGTCGAACGGTGCAATGTCTACCAGATGAAGCAGCAACCGGGTGCGGGACAGATGCCGCAGGAACTGGTGGCCGAGCCCGGCACCGTCCGCAGCACCCTCGATCAGGCCCGGAATGTCGGCCGCGACGAATCCGGCGCCGTTGTCCACACGGACCATGCCAAGCGACGGGCTGAGCGTGGTGAACGGATAGTCCGCCACTTTCGGGCGGGCGCTCGAAATCGCGCGCAGCAGCGTGGATTTCCCCGCGTTGGGCAGCCCAAGCAAGCCGACATCCGCGAGGACTCGCAGTTCCAGCCCCAGTCGGCGGGCCTCCCCCGGCTCGCCTCGCGTGAACTGTCTGGGCGTCCGGTTTGTGCTCGATTTGAAATGCAGGTTGCCCAGTCCGCCTGCGCCGCCGCGCGCAAGCATGATGCGGTCTCCGTCATGCGCGAGATCGGCCAGCGTTTCCTCGGTCTCGAGGTCGCGTAGTATGGTGCCCACCGGCATGCGTAGAACGATGTCTCGTCCCGCGCGTCCGTTGCAGTCGGCACCGAGTCCGCGCGCTCCATGCTCCGCCCGATGCAACGGAGCGAAGCGATAGTCGATGAGCGTGTTGATATTGCGGTCCGCCACGGCAAAAATGCTGCCTCCGCGACCGCCATCACCTCCATCGGGGCCACCGCGCGGGATGTACTTTTCCCGCCTGAAGGAGGCGGAGCCGTCCCCCCCCTTGCCGGCATGCACCTCAATCCGAGCCTCATCTATGAATTTCATCGACCGCCCTGCAGCGTCTGCAAAAAAAAAGCCCTATCGCGACCGATAGGGCTTTGTCGCTTGTGTGTGATGCTACGCCGGAACGATGCTCACCACTCGCTTGCTGTTCTCACCCTTGATCCCGTATAGCACGGTACCCGGCATACGCGCATACAGCGTATGGTCGCGGCCCATGCCGACATTGGGGCCGGGGTGCACGCGGGTGCCGCGCTGACGAATAAGAATCTGCCCTGCATTGACAGTCTCGCCGCCGAACACTTTCACCCCAAGGCGCTTTGACTCGGAATCGCGACCGTTTCTGGAACTTCCGCCTGCCTTCTTGTGTGCCATTTCCGTGCTCCCGCTGTTTAGCCCGCTGCCGAAATCTGCTCGATGCGGACTTCTGTGTAGTTCTGCCGATGTCCCTGGGACTTCATCGAGTGCTTGCGGCGACGCATTTTGAATATCTTGACCTTGTCATGGCGGCCGTGAGCAACTACGGTGGCCTTGACAGTCGCGCCGGCAACGAGCGGCGCGCCAACTTTCAGTTCCTCGCCCGTGCCGATGGCGAGCACCTGGTCGAAGGAAACTGCTGCTCCAACATCAGCAGAAAGTGACTCTACGCGTAGCTGCTCACCGGCGCTCACGCGATACTGTTTTCCGCCGGACTTGATTACTGCATACATGGTGGCTGCCAATTAACGTTGGTAAAGACTTGAGATTTTACGGAATTTCGGGCGGTCAGGTCAACCCGGTGTGTTATTCTCCTCAGGCGTCCTCCCGGGGGCGGCGTGGATCCATGTCTATCGTTCCTGTTCTAGAACCCATATCCGACGATTTGCAGCTGGTTGAGCGCCTCTTGCGCGACTCGCTGCAGTCGGAGGTTGCCCTGGTTGCCCAGGTGGGAGAACATGTCGTGGCCGGGGGCGGGAAGCGGTTGCGCCCTGCCCTTGTCCTGCTGGCCTCGGCCCTCGGTTCTGAGCTGCCGGCTGCCCGCTTTCAGGTGGCCGCAGCAATCGAGCTCATACATACCGCTACGCTTCTCCATGATGACGTCGTGGACGAATCCCCGCTCCGGCGCGGGCGCACTACGGCGAACTCGGCCTTTGGAAACGCGGCAGCGGTGCTTGCGGGCGACTTTCTCTATTCGCGGGCGTTCCAAATGATGGTGTCGGCGGGAAACCCCGGCGTGATGGCGATCGTGTCAGACGCGACCAATACGATCGCGGAGGGAGAACTCCTTCAGTTGATGAACTGCGGTGATCCTGATCTTGACGAGGTGGCCTGTCTTGATGTGATCCGCAGGAAGACCGCGACCCTGTTCGAGGCCTCCGCAAGAGTAGGGAGTGTGCTCGCCTCGGCCGACGCCAACGTTCAGGATGCGCTCGGTGCGTATGGCATGCACCTCGGGACCGCTTTTCAGTTGGTCGATGATCTGCTGGACTATTCGGGAGATCCGACCGAGTTCGGGAAAAGTCTCGGAGATGACCTCGCAGAAGGCAAGACCACGCTACCCCTCATCTGGACGATTCAGAGCAGTACACCGGATCTTGCGGAGATGGTCCGCAGTGCGATTCGCGAAGGTGGGCGCGAGCGCTTCGCCGAAGTGCTGAACGCTGTCACGGCCTGCGGCGCGATTGACTATGTGCAATCGGTCGCTCGCCGTGAGGCTCGGACGGCTGCGGAGGCGATCGCGTCTCTGCCATCATCGAGGGCGAAAGGAATATTGCTAGAATTAGCGGACTTTGCAGTTTCACGCTGTTTTTAGGGTCTCCATTCAGGTCTCCCCGAAATGGCGGGCATCCGGTCCAAGCTGATGCCAAGCGCACGCATGGTAAAGAAGCTGATTTGTTGTATCAATTCGGGGTGTAGCTCAGCCTGGTAGAGTACTGCGTTCGGGACGCAGGTGTCGGAGGTTCAAATCCTCTCACCCCGACCATCACCCAGACGGATGTGTCCTAGTCCGGCCTGGGTTGAATGAGGTCATGGACCACATTTTTGAAAGGTAGCCTTTGGCCAGGCTGCTTCTTCTCGCACTAGCACTGGTAGCGCTTGTTGTCCTGATAAAGCGCTCGCTGAACCGTCGATCTCGTGCCCCCGAAAAGGCGGGAAATCTGCTTGCATGCTCAGACTGTGGAGTGCTTGTTCCAAGTACTGAGCTTGTCGGAATCGACGGACGGACGCTTTGCGGAACCTGCCGTACTGGCGAGGCGGCACGCCGAAAATGAGCGGTACCCGGTTACCGCGGCTCGGAGGGCATGGCATTTCGTCCGGAGGAGCGCCCGTGGAATCGCTCTGGATTTCGCTGCGCTACTTCAATCTATACAGGATTGCGGTTGCCGGCCTGTTCTTGGGCGTGGTACTGGTTTACGACGATGTAGTACACCTTGGCTCGCAGTCGATGAGCCTGTTCCGGGCTTGCGCCGTAACGTACCTGGTACTCGGCATCGTGTTCGATGCGGTCCTGCGCAACCTGCGAGACCGCTTCCAGGTGCAGCTTTCGTTCCACGTATTCACGGATGTTGCGGCACTTACTGTTCTGATGTACTCAAGCGGCGGGTTGCGCAGCGGCCTTGGCGTGATGCTGCTGATATCCCTGGTCGGAGCCGCCCTGATTGCACCGCGCAGGCTCAATTATCTATACGCTGCGCTCGCCGCGATCGCACTTCTGCTTGAGCAGGGCTACCAGGTGCTGTTGCACGACGCACCTACCGAAAACTTTCTGCAGCCCGGTCTTCTCTCGATAGGTTGCTTTGCCGTTGCCAGTGTCACGGGCTGGCTCGCGCAGCGCGTCGCCGCGAACGAGAGCCTCGCTCGTCAGCGGGAGCGTGAACTGGAGACCCAGATGCGCGTCAATGAACTCGTGATCGAGGATATGCATGATGGGGTTCTGGTGGTTGACGGTGAAGGCAGGACCTTGCAGCACAATCCGCAGGCGAGGCGCCTGCTCGGAATCGATGTTGCGCGGGGGCAGGAACTCGAGAGGCTGATTCCTGGATTCGGCAGGCATTGGGAGGCATGGCGTGTCGGCGAGCGAGCTCCGATCCAGATAAGTGCAGACTTCGAAGTCCGTGGCCGTGACTTGAGGCTGCGATTGCTCGAGACGGGAACAGAGGAGGACCTCAGCGTGTTGTTCATAGAGGACATGACGCGGTCCAGAGAGGAGGCACAGCAGCTCAAACTTGCCTCCCTCGGCCGACTTACCGCGAACATCGCGCACGAGATCCGGAATCCGCTCTCGGCAATAAGCCATGCGTCCGAGTTGCTGGCCGAGACGAGGGGTGATCGCGATCGCGAACGACTATGCCGTATTATTCACGACAACACGCTGCGACTGGAGCGGCTCGTCCATGATGTGCTTCAGCTGAACCGGCGCGACCGGCTTGCTGCAGAGCGGCTGCATCTGAATGCGTGGTTGCGCAGTTTCGTCGAAGAATTTGTGGCCAATGAGGGAATCCCGCCACAGCGCTTCGTACTTGAGGCGGTACGCGAGGTGCATGTCGAATTCGACCGCGAACATCTGCGCCAGATCCTCTGGAATTTGTTGCGCAATGCGGTCCGGTATGCCCGGCAGGAGCCGCGCAGCGTGAGGATCGTCCTGGGAAGTTTTGCTGATCAAGTGGAGTTAAGCGTGATAGACAACGGGCCGGGCGTGCCGGCGGCCAACCAGGGACAGCTGTTCGAACCGTTTTTTACGACTGACAGCAAGGGAACCGGGCTGGGTCTTTACCTCGCGCGGGAGCTCTGTACGGCCAATCGCGCAGTGCTCGAATACGTAAACGATGGCGCGGGCGCCCATTTCAGGCTTCTGCTGCGCGCGTCGCCCGTCAAGTGAGGCGTGCTACTCGCAGCAGTGCCCTGCCCATCCTGGTCGTCGACGACGAGCCGGACATCTGCGAACTGCTTGAACTCACATTACTCAAGATGGGGTTGGGGGTCGTCATCGCGGGGACGCTGAGCGAGGCACGGGAACTCCTGCGGAGAGACCGCTTCAGGCTCTGCCTTACCGACATGCGCCTGCCCGACGGCGAAGGGCTGGACCTCGTCCGATTCATTGCTTCGAACGGTGGCGATGTTCCCGTGGCGGTGATTACCGCCTACGGTAGTGCAGAGAATGCAGTCGCAGCCCTGAAGGCTGGAGCATTCGACTACGTATCCAAGCCCGTCGGTCTGGAGCAGTTGCGCACACTGGTCCGCGCCGCGCTGGCCCTACCCGAGACGGTGGATGGACCTTCAGGCGGAAGCCAGCTGCTGGGTGATTCCGAACCGTTGCGGCAAGTACGGGAGCGGATCGGCAAGCTGGCCCGCACCCAGGCGCCTGTCCACATTTCCGGGGAGTCGGGCAGCGGAAAGGAGCTTGCTGCACGACTGATACATGAGAATGGCGCGCGACGCGGGGGGCCGTTTGTTCCGGTCAACTGCGGTGCGATTCCAGATGCATTGGTCGAGAGCGAGTTCTTCGGCTACCGGAAAGGCGCATTCACTGGCGCGGCCGATGACCGGGACGGTTTCTTCCAGGCTGCGAACGGCGGTACGCTGTTTCTGGACGAGATTGCGGAGCTTCCGCTCGGTATGCAGGTAAAGCTTCTTCGCGCAATACAGGAAAAGCGCGTCCGCATGGTCGGTGCGCCTGCCGAAAATCCCGTTGACGTCCGGATCATATCCGCGACGCACCGGAATCTTGCAGCGTTGGTTGCATCGGGAGCTTTTCGACAGGACCTGTTTTACCGGCTGAACGTCATTGACCTGCGCATGCCGTCCTTGCGCGAGTGCCGCGATGACGTTCCATTGATCGCAAGGAGCATCCTGGCCCGGCTGTGTCCGGAGGGGGGTGTCCGACTGACTGATGCAGCAACGGGACGGTTGACGCAGCACGATTTCCCCGGGAATGTCCGGGAACTCGAGAACATACTTGAGAGAGCGGTCGCCCTGCGGTCCTCGAACGACATATCTGAAGCCGATCTGGACCTGAATCTTCCGCTTGAGGGGGTGGATCCGGCGGGCGATGACGAGCCGGGAGGTGCTTTGCCCGAATACCTGGATGGCATCGAGCGACGCGCCATCCAGGATGCGCTTGCGAAGACATCTTTCAACCGGACAGCCGCCGCGAAACTCCTGGGGATCACCTTCCGGCAGCTCAGGTATCGGATGCAGCGCCTCGGTGTTCGCGATCCTGATGCCGGCGGCGGCAGCCAGAGCTGAAATGCCACGGCTAGATGGCTGGATTCTGGGGGTCCGGCAGGTGCCGTCGCCGAATTGCGACAACCGGCCGGACGATGAAGAAGTCAGTCTGATTGTCATTCACAGCATAAGCCTGCCGCCCGGGATCTTCCTCGGGGATGCCGTAGAGCGCCTTTTCACGAACCGCCTCGATTCTTCTGAACATCCGTACTACGCCACGCTTGAAGGTCTGAAGGTATCAGCGCATTTTTTTGTGCGCCGCACAGGCGAGGTGCTGCAGTTCGTGCCGCTGCACATGCGCGCCTGGCATGCAGGTGTGTCGTCCTGGCGCGGACGGACGCGCTGCAACGATTTCTCAATTGGAATCGAACTCGAAGGGACCGACGCCGGCGGCTATTCTGACCCGCAGTATGCAGAGCTCGCCGGGTTGATTTCGATTTTGCGAGATCGCCTTCCTATCAGAGGTGTCGCAGCCCATAGTGAGATCGCTCCCGGACGGAAATCAGATCCTGGCCCGGGCTTCGACTGGAAGCGGATACACGCCGTTTCGCCGGCTCGAGACATCTGAGTCGTCATTCGTCAAGGTCACCGCATTGAGCGTTCCGAATCAGGAATGCTCCGAGGATGTTCGCCTATCTTGTTGCGGGTGCTTGCATTTTCATTTTGCAGTGGTTAAAGTGCGTACACAATTTTTGGTATTGATTTCCCATTTAGCTACAAGATGTTGTGGTTCTTGAAACATCTTGGTGATGTGCATACGGGCAAACAGGCGGGGGACAGATGCAGATCGCGCAGGAACGCAGAAATACAACCCAAGGCGCCCCTTCCGAAATGCCGGAAGAATCGAGCGCAGTTCAGGGGAGCTATACCGAGTTCAGGGTCATCCGCCGCAACGGGGCGGTTGTCTCGTTTGAGCCGGGCAAGATATCCATTGCAATGACGAAAGCCTTCCTGGCCGTGAGCGGCAGCCAGGCGGCGGCCTCGGCGCGTATCCGAGAGGTCGTGCAACAGTTGACGGATACAGTGTTCGGCGCGCTGGTTCGGCGCCAGCCGCAGGGCGGAACGTTCCATATTGAGGACATTCAGGACCAGGTGGAGCTTGCGTTGATGCGCTCCGGTGAACACGATGTCGCTCGCGCCTATGTGCTGTACCGGGAGGAAAGGTCGAAGGCGCGTGCGAGCGAGAAGGCAGTTCGGGAGCAGCAGGCTGAGCAGCATCAGATTCACGTAATCCAGGACGGACAGAGACAACTTCTGGACCTAGCCTGGCTGACGGGGGAGATTGTGGCGTCGTGCGAGGGGCTTATGCCTTCAGTGTCGCCGGAGCTGATACTCAATGCGACGCTGCGTGACCTGTACGACGGTGTTCCGCTTGAAGAGGTCCGAAAATCCTCGGTAATGGCGGCCAGGGCCATGATCGAAAAGGATCCCGCCTACACGTACGTCACAGCCCGCCTCCTGCTGAACATTGTTCGTGCTGAGGTTCTTGGCACGGAGATAAGCCAGTCGCGCATGGCGGATAGGTATGCGACCTACTTTCCCGAGTTCATCGCGAGAGGGGTGGCAGCCGAACTGCTTGATCCTCGGCTCGCCACTTTTGATCTGGATCGTCTTGGCCGCGCTCTAAAGTTCGAGCGCGACCTGCAGTTTGACTATCTCGGCTTGCAAACGCTCTACGACCGCTACTTCCTGCACACAGAGGGGACGCGGATCGAGTTGCCGCAGGCATTTTTCATGCGCGTTGCGATGGGCATCGCGCTGAATGAACAGGACAGGGAGGCGCGTGCAATAGAGTTCTACAACGTGCTTTCCTCGTTCGATTTCATGAGTTCCACGCCGACGCTCTTCAATTCGGGAACCTTGCGCTCGCAGCTTTCGTCGTGCTACCTGACTACCGTGTCGGATGATCTCGACGGAATATACGAGGCGATCAAGGAGAATGCTCTGCTGGCGAAGTACGCCGGTGGGCTGGGCAACGACTGGACACCCGTTCGAGCTCTGGGTTCGCATATCAAGGGCACAAACGGAAAGTCCCAGGGGGTCGTGCCGTTTCTAAAGGTTGTCAACGACACGGCTGTCGCTGTGAATCAGGGTGGCAAGCGCAAGGGCGCGGTGTGTTCGTATCTTGAAACCTGGCACCTCGACTTGGAGGAGTTTCTCGAACTTCGCAAGAATACCGGTGACGACCGGCGCCGGACTCACGACATGAACACGGCAAACTGGATTCCCGATCTGTTCATGAAGCGAGTGATGGAAAACGCGGAATGGACCCTGTTCAGCCCGTCGGATGCTCCAGAACTGCACGACAGTTTCGGCAAGGCGTTCGAAGAGGCCTATCTCCGCTATGAGCAGAAGGTGGATAAGGGCGAACTCAAACTGTACAAGAAGGTTCCCGCGGTTCAGTTGTGGCGCAAGATGCTCTCCATGCTGTTTGAGACAGGTCATCCTTGGATCACGTTCAAGGATCCCTGCAATATTCGCAGCCCGCAGCAGCACGTCGGGGTGGTACACAGTTCGAACCTTTGCACCGAGATCACGCTCAATACGTCAGCCGACGAAATTGCAGTCTGCAATCTGGGTTCGGTGAACCTGCCGGCACATCTCGGAAAGAACGGCCTGGACTTCGAGAAGCTCAAGGTGACGATCCGGACTGCAATGCGCATGCTGGACAACGTTATCGATATCAACTACTACGCCGTCGACAAGGCGCGGAACTCGAATTTGCGCCATCGGCCGGTCGGCATGGGCATCATGGGTTTTCAGGACTGCCTGCACCAAATGCGGGTGCCCTATGCCTCGAATGCCGCTGTAGAGTTTGCGGATCGATCGATGGAGATGGTGGCGTTCGCGGCGTACTGGGCATCGACCGAGCTCGCGGAGGAGCGTGGCAGCTATGCGTCCTTTGAGGGATCTCTCTGGGACAAGGGCATCCTCCCTCAGGACACGCTCGATTTGCTCGCTGCAGAGCGGGGCGGGTACGTCGAAGTAGATCGCACTTCAAGCAGAGATCTTGATTGGGATGCTCTGCGCGCCCGAATCAAGGCCCATGGCATGCGCAATTCGAACTGCCTCGCAATCGCGCCGACCGCGACAATCTCGAATATTGTCGGCGTGTCCGCCTGCATCGAGCCGACCTACCAGAACCTGTACGTGAAATCGAATCTGTCGGGTGAGTTTACCGTCGTGAACGAGCATCTCGTCGAGGACCTCAAGCGGGAAGGCTTGTGGGACGAGGTAATGATTTCGGATCTGAAGTACTTTGACGGGAACCTTGCGAGAATCGACCGCATTCCGGCGTCCGTGCGCCAGCTCTATGCGACGGCGTTCGAGATAGAGCCTAGTTGGCTGGTAGAAGCTGCGGCGCGCAGGCAGAAATGGATTGATCAGGCCCAGTCACTGAACATCTATATGGCAGGTGTCTCCGGCAAGAAGCTCGACGATACATACAAACTCGCGTGGCTGCGCGGTCTCAAGACAACCTACTACCTGCGCTCGATGGGTGCAACCCACGCGGAGAAATCCACATCGAGGGCCGGGCAGCTGAACGCGGTGTCAGCGACCGTCGAAGCGAACGACGAACCGAAGTTCTGCGCAATCGATGATCCGGACTGCGAGGCATGTCAGTGATCTGGCGCGTACTCAGGTTTCCGCGACTGAAAGAGTCGATCGCGATGGCCGGAATGTGTCGGCAACTCCGAAGCGCCAAAAAAGAACAACGGAGGGCATGATGCTCAGCTTCGAAGAAGAGGGAAAATTCACACCGGCGGCTGGTGCCGCGGCGGCCGTGCTCGCTAGGGCACCGTCCGCGCCGCATGACAACGATCGTACCGAAGCTGATGGATACCAGCGGGTCCGGATAGACGATAAGCGGATCATCAATTCCAAGGCTGACGTGAATCAGCTGGTTCCGTTCAAGTACAAATGGGCCTGGGAAAAATATATTGCTGCCTGCGCCAATCACTGGATGCCGCAGGAAATCAACATGAGCCGGGACATCGCGCTCTGGAAGGATAGGAACGGACTTACTGAAGACGAACGGCGCGTCGTACGCAGAAATCTTGGATTCTTTGTGACGGCCGATTCACTTGCTGCCAATAATATTGTTCTCGGTACCTATCGGCATATCACAGCGCCGGAATGCCGTCAGTACCTTTTGCGACAGGCGTTCGAGGAAGCAATACATACACACGCCTATCAGTACATCGTGGAGAGCTTGGACCTCGATGAAGGAGAAGTGTTCAACGCGTACCATGAGATACCGTCAATCCGTGAGAAGGACGAATTTCTCATCCCGTTCATACATACACTGACGGATCCGCACTTTGCGACGGGCACGCTGGAAAACGATCAGAAGCTGTTGCGCAGCCTAATCGTGTTCTCTTGCCTGATGGAGGGGCTTTTCTTCTACGTCGGATTCGCCCAGATACTCGCTCTTGGCCGACAGAACAAGATGACGGGTGCGGCTGAACAGTACATGTACATCCTTCGCGATGAGTCCATGCACTGCAATTTCGGCATTGACCTTGTAAACCAGATCAAGCAAGAGAATCCGTCGCTATGGACCACGCAATTCAGGGAAGAAATCCAACATCTGTTCCGGAGGGCGGTCGAACTGGAATACCGTTATGCGGAAGACACCATGCCGCGGGGCGTGCTCGGCCTGAATGCGCCGATGTTCAAAGAGTATCTGCGTTACATCGCTAATCGGCGTTGCCAGCAGATCGGGTTGGATACGCTTTATCCCGGTGCAAACAATCCATTTCCTTGGATGAGCGAGATGATTGACCTCAAGAAGGAACGAAACTTCTTCGAAACCCGGGTGATTGAGTATCAGACCGGCGGAGCTCTCAACTGGGAGTGAGGTCGCAAGGGGCTGGAACGTGGGTGGCCTGAGCACACTGTACGGGTAGACGGAAAATGTCGAGAGTTGTCGAATGCAGGGCAGAGCAGGGTTATCGACTCTGGGTCAGATTCGAAGACGGAGTCGAAGGCAATGTGTATCTCGGCAATTTGCTGGAGATCAGTGCGTTCCGTCTCTGGCGGGAGGCCGACGAGTTTTTCAGGGTAAGTGTCGATACGGACATCGCCACGGTTACGTGGGAAGGGGGCATCCGGTTGGATCCGGATGTGCTTTATCAGGACATCGTGTCCAGGAGAGGCGAAGAGGTTGCTGGCGTCGCAGGTGCGAATGCGACGGTGTGAAGGATTCGGCGTGGCTGGGAGAAATCCCGGTCAGGCCGGATAGTTCGGGCCATTTGGCACGGACTTTTCTTGTGTAACTTCCTTTTAGGAGAGAACCATGGCAACGAAGAAAAAAGCGAAGAAGGCCGCAAAGAAGCCCGCTAAGAAGGCTGCAAAGAAAAAGGCTGCGAAAAAGCCCGCGAAAAAGAAGAAGAAAGCGGCTAAAAAGCCCGCCAAAAAGAAAAAAGCAGCCGGAAAGAAAAAGGCTGCGAAGAAGAAAGCTGCAGGTAAGAAGACGGCCGCGAAAGAGAAAAAGAAAAGCGCTAAGAAGAACAACAGTGCGGCCAAAAAACCTGCCAAAGCCAAGGCTAAGCCTGCGGTAAAGTCGAAGGTGGCTGCAGTTGCAGCCCCTTCGACCGCTGCGACCCCCAGCGCGCGAACCGCGCTGAATCCAGCTGCCGCTTGGCCCTTCCCAACCGGGTCTCGGCCGTAACCGGAGCCTGACTGGGAATGGAGACGAAGAACTCAACTCTTCGCCGGCCTATTGAAACTATGCGGACCGCCTCTGCCATTCAGTTGGATGAGGGGTTGAGGCTGGTCCGCGGTGTTTCACTTGAGAACCCGGTCGGGGTCGACCGGGCTCAACCTTGATTTCATTCTACCGACCTTCGCTAGTCGGGTTGGACTGAGTTTCAAAAAAGCGCGTGCTATGTTGCGTTGCGGCATAAATTTCAAATATTGACAAAATACATAATATTCAATAGCATAACTACATTCAAGCCACGTGCTCAGAGTGGTTATTCTTGATGTCTCGTGTAATCCTAGCCGCTGCCTAGGTCACGTGTGAACCGGGGTGTTGATGCCCCGACAGTCCCAGGTTTGAATCGAAACGTGCGCCGCGCGAGTGTGTGAACCTGGCTGAGTCCGGATAGCAGAGGAGCTTCCGGCACGCTCTGAAAGGAGATGAAATGCCAAACATGGAAAGGCTACGTGCGACTTGGGGCGGACGCTTGCGCGTCTTCTATCTGGGCCTCGCATGCATTGCTGCGTTCCTCGCGAGTGTCCAGGCAATTGATGCGGGGCGCATGTTTGAACGCAGGTCGATACCGCGTGTTGTTGAGGTCGGTCCGGAGGAGACGAGTTCGCACATGCCCGCCGAGCAGCGTGCCGTGGTGGAGTTCATTTCCAAGCGCTACCGCGTGGCGGAAGCACCGCTATCCGAATTTGTTGCCGTGGCGTTTAGATCAGGGCGAGAGATGGCGCTGGACCCTCTGCTGATTCTGGCGGTGATCGCCGTGGAGTCACGCTTCAATCCCGTGGCGCAGAGCGAGTTCGGTGCGCAGGGGCTGATGCAGGTGATTCCGAGATTTCACGCCGATAAGCTTCAGGCCGTGCGCTCCCAGGCCGGACTCCTCGACCCCGAGGTGAATATCCAGGTGGGCGCGTCCATACTGCGCGAGTACATGAAGCGGTTCGGCGAGGTGGAAGATGCCCTTCAGATGTACGGCGGCGCCTTCGACGAGCCGACATCGATCTACGCAGGCAGAGTGCTCGCAGAGCGCAATCGCTTGGACCAGGTGCTGCAACGGGCGCGCAAACTGGCGAAGCAGCCCTCGCAGATGTCCTAACGCAGCTTTTCGACGAATTTCTTCGTTCGCTCTACGCCTTCCTCCAGTTCGGACAGTGGGCGCGTGTAGGAAAATCTGACCCAATGCTTGGTGCCCTGGTCTCCGAAGTCGAGACCGGGTGTCGCTGCGACCGCTTCCTCGTCCAGCAGACGCATGCAGAACGTACTGCTGTCCAGTCCGAAGGCTGAGCAGTCTGCATAGACATAGAAGGCGCCATTGGGTTCGGCGGGAATCCCGAAACCGAGCCCACGCAGGCTGGCGACCAGAAAGTCGCGCCGCAGGCCGAATTCAATCCGACGCTTTTCGAATATCGCGAGGGACTCGGGATCGAAGGCGGCAAGGGCCGCATATTGCGACGGAGTGGGCGGGCAAATAAAGAGATGCTGCGCCAGGCGTTCGAAGAGCGGCATCCTTTCTTCTGGTAGGACGGCCCAGCCCAGCCGCCAGCCAGTCATACAGAAGTACTTCGAGAAGCTGTTGACCAGGATGGTCTCGCCGGGCAGTCCGAATGCGGTCGTTGGCGGACTGTCATACACTAGATTCTGGTAGATCTCGTCCACGATCAAAACGCCCCCGCGACGTTCGATCAGCCCGGCGATGTCTCGCAGACTATCCTCGGGAATCAACGTGCCGCCCGGGTTCGATGGGCTTCCCAACACCAGTCCCGCGGTCTGTCGGCCCCAAGCGGCATCCACATCCCCGGCGGTCGGCTGGAAGGCGTGTTCCGCAGCGACGGGAAGTGCGCGCGGTTGCGCTTCGAGCAGGCGTACGAGGTGGCGGTAACCCGGGTATCCTGGATCAGGCACGAGGATGTCGCGGCCGGGTTCGGCGTAGAGCGCGATAGCAAGCAGCAGCGCTCCCGATGCACCGGAAGTCACCGCGATGCGGCTGGCGGGAACATTCTTCCCGAGGTGATCCTGGTAGTGCCGGGCGATCGCCTCGCGCAATGCCGGCAGCCCAAGGGAACTCGTGTAGGTTGTATCGCCCGCCCGCAGCGCGCGGACGCCCGCCTCGACGACGAGCGGGGCTGCGCTGAAATCGGGTTCGCCGATCTCCATATGAACAACTCGCCGCCCGGACTGCTCGATTGCATGGGCGCGAGCCAGCACCTGCATGACATGAAACGGATGAATTTCGCTCATCCGGCGCGCAGCCGGAATGGAAGGGTATCGAGCGGCGTGGTCTTTCATGGGGGCGGAGGGGGGAAAGCTAGCATCGGACCCTGACGGGAAGACAGGCCTGTCTCGGGAGATGAGGAGTTGGACTGAATTGAGTGGACTTGCCGGGCAGGGAGCTCGGATATACTTTTCCGAGTACTGCTGCGCATGGCCTGCACCGGCAATGGCGACCGTATTCGTTGACGCTTGCCCGATAGTAACCGATGGCGGCGTCCCGCGCTGGGTCGTGTTTCATCGCTACAGTGGTGACCGACTCGTTGCCCCGCGATCTCACGTACCTCTTGGAATGCCATGCCCGAACACGAAGATCCTTTCGAATCCATCAGGAAAATCTGGAGCGCCATGGGTGTCCCGACTCCGGGAATGCCCATGCCGACTCTCGATCCAGCGGAAATAGAGAAGCGCCTTGGCGAACTGCGATCAGTCGAGACCTGGCTTACGCTGAACCTGAACATGCTGCGCATGACGATCCAGGGAATGGAACTGCAGCTCTCGGGCGTCAAGGCGATGAATGCCATGCCTGGCGGAATGGGCGCCGCGATGAAGTCCGCGCCTGGCCCCGCAGCGCAGGCCGCGGACGCCGGAGCCGGGATGATGAACTGGCCGTGGACTGCGATGCAGCAGTTCATGACTCCTTCCAGCTTTACGGGTACGCCACCCGGTGGCGCAACGCCGGACGACAAGAACGAGAGCAAGTGAGCAGGACTATGGGAGATGACAGGCGATGATGAAGGCAATACGGATGCACCAGCACGGTGGTCCCGAGGTCCTCAGTTACGAGGATGTCGAGATCCCCGCGCCGCAAGCTGGAGAAGTTCTGGTCAGGCACGCCGCGATAGGCGTCAACTACATCGACACTTACCATCGAGCGGGAGCGTATCCGGTTCCGCTACCGTCCGGGCTGGGTTGTGAAGCGGCAGGGACGGTCGAGGCGGTTGGTGCCGCTGTAACCGGCCTTGAACCGGGAGACCGGGTCGCCTATGCGGTGCCGATGCCGGGATCCTATGCGCTGATGCGTGCGCTGCCGGCCGATCGCCTGGTGAAGATCCCGGATGGCATCGCCTTCGACACTGCCGCATCGATGATGCTGAAGGGGCTGACTGCACAATTTCTGTTCCATCGCACCTACGCGGTTCAAGCAGGTGACACGGTGTTGTTGCACGCTGCGGCAGGAGGGGTCGGGCTAATAGCGTGCCAGTGGCTGAATGCGCTCGGTGTCACGGTCATCGGCACGGTCGGCTCAGACGAAAAAGCGGCGCTTGC
Organism: uncultured Pseudomonadota bacterium; assembly: GCA_903834835.1. Lineage (GTDB taxonomy): Bacteria > Pseudomonadota > Gammaproteobacteria > Burkholderiales > SG8-39 > CAILKO01. The sequence goes on from CAILKO010000043.1 coordinate 166,314, forward strand.
GCGTGCGCACGGCTGCCATCACACGATCGTGTATACGCGCGAGAACTTCGTGGATCGCGTAAAAGAGATTACCGGCGGCGAGGGCGTTCCCGTCGTGTACGACTCGGTCGGAAAGGATACCTTCGACGGATCCATTCAGTGCCTTCGGCAACGAGGAATGATGGTGCTGTTCGGGGCATCATCCGGGCCCGTGGCGCAGGTAAGCGTCGCCTCGCTTCAGAAGGGATCGCATTTTTTCACGCGCCCGGGCCTCTTCCACTATATTGCCTCGCGCGAAGATCTCGAGACGGGCGCACGTGCGCTGTTCGACATGGTTGGAAAGGGAAAGATCCGGATCGATGTCTCGGGACGCTACGCGCTTGCAGAAGCGGCGCAAAGCCATCGTGACCTCGCGGCTCGCAAGACGACCGGTTCGCTGTTGCTCCTGCCCTGATGCGGCTCACACCGGTCGAGATCCGGCGGCTCCTCGGCAGGGAACTGGACACCCCGCCCTATGCGGGGCGGGACGACCTGGCCATACCCGCCGATAAGCGGGCCGCGGTGCTGATTCCGATCGTCGACTACTCGGGCGGTCAGTGTTTGCTCTTCACGAGGCGTACGGCGCACCTCAGGCACCATTCCGGGCAGGTGGCATTCCCGGGGGGCAGGGTGGAGGAGCACGACCGTACGCCCGAGGAGACAGCTTTGCGCGAATCGTTGGAAGAGGTCGGCCTCGAACCCGCGCGCGTACAGGTAATCGGCAGGCTGGACGATCTGCATGCCAGTGTGAGCGGTTTTCGCATCACCCCGGTCATCGGCTTCGTCGACGGACCCGTCGAACTCAAGCCCGATCCGAACGAGGTAGCCGAGGTGTTCGAGGTACCTTTTCGGTTCCTGATGGACTCCGCCAATCACGCCCAGGAAACCCGGCAAACCGATCGTGGCACCCGGATCGTCAATGTCATCCAGTACGGTTCGCACCGCATCTGGGGGGCCACTGCATCGATCGTGCTGGAGTTACGCCGACGGCTGACAGGCTGATCCGGGTTCCGCGCTAGGGGCGCCGCCTGTCCAGACGCGCGAAATTCTGCAGTGAATGAAGATGGGCGTAGATCCTGCTCATGTATCCCTTTGCGACCATCACCTTGTGATTTGCTGCCTGAAGATCGCCGAGGCGGCTCTCGCTGATCCGGTACATCCCCCCCAGGCTTAGCTGCTCTTGCTGCTCGCGTATCACCTGCATGGTGAACGGTTCGAACAGACCCAGGCGTCCGAGGGCTGCGCACATCTCGTTCGTGAGATCGAGGTCTTTTTCGAACTCGGCGAGTAGCCGTTCAATGGAGCGCCAGCGCTCGCTTGGCTCTCCGTGTTCGTCGAACAGGGACACTCCCGCAGCGTCCAGATAGGATTTTGCGACGCAGACTACCCGCTCGCTTTCAGGCTGCCCGTCACGATAAAGCTTGGAAATGCAGAACGGATAGCGCCGCACGAATGCCGGCAGGTAGCAGGTCGGATCCCAGTCGCCGTCGTCGCTCACGAAGAGGTTGGTCTTTTCAGACAGACCCAGCACGATGACCGGAGCAAAGCTGGCGCCGTCGTCAAGGCTGATGAAAACTATCGGGTAGTCGTGTCCTGCGGCCACAAATTCGGAGACTGAAACCGCGAGCGCGTTGATGCTTCTGCAAAAGGCGGGGGTAGATCCTGAGGGAAGCAGCACGCGGTGCTGTTTCTGAAGCGGCGCGATCTCGTCGTATCCGAAGGGCGGGGTGATCTTCATCGTTGATTGGGGGTCGGTCCGGCGGAAACATGGCCCGGATGGAAGCTACCCTCAGGGCCGAAGCAGAGGGGGTGAGTGTATCGCGATGTTCAGTTTTCCCGGACTTGCAGGGGCAACGCCCGGTCTCGTGCTATCTTTCAGGCGGCTTGTGAGGTCTGCAGGCGGCGCGTGGCATCGAAGCGCAATCGGAATTCAATGCGGGAATCCAGGCAGAAACGGCATGCGGGTTTTGGCAATCATTGCAGCGTTGCTGCTCGAACAATGGCGTCCACTCGCGGATCGCAAGGCCTACATGGCGACGCTGGGCGCGTGGGCGCAGTGGTTCGAACAGACCTTCGACGCAGGTGAGTTTCGCCATGGGACTATCGCCTGGTTGCTCGCTGTGGCCCCTCTATGCGTGCTCGCCGCAATTGTCCACTACCTCCTCCTGTCGGCGAGCCCGTTCCTCGCGATACTGTTCCATGTGCTGGTTCTCTACCTGACCCTCGGTTTCCGGCAGTTCAGCCATTTCTTTACCGGCATACAGTCCGCGCTGAGGGACGGGGGCTTGGACCGCGCGCGCGAACTGCTCGGAGAATGGCGAGGTGAGTCCGTCCAGAGCGACAGCACCGAGCAGGTCGTGCGTCTGACGATAGAGGAGGCGTTGCTCGCCTCGCATCGCCACGTCTTCGGAGTGCTGCTGTGGTACCTGTTGCTCCCCGGACCGTCGGGCGCACTGCTCTACCGGCTGAGCTGTTTTCTCGCCCAGCGCTGGCGATCGCGCGGTGAGTTTGGCGGCTTCTCGATGAAGGTGATGCGCCTGCTGGAATGGCCGGCTGCACGCCTCACGGCGGCCTCTTTCGCCGTGGTCGGAGACTTTGAGGACGCGGTCTATTGCTGGCGTTCGCAGGCGGCCAGCTGGCCGGAACCCGAGGCAGGCATCGTCCTTGCTGCCGGAGCGGGTGCCATGGGGGTCAGGCTCGGGTCTTCGATCGGCCAATACGGAGAATTTGAGTCGCGTCCTGAACTGGGCACCGGAGAACCCGCAGCCATCTCTTTCCTCGACAGCACCGTCGGGCTGTTGTGGCGCGCGCTCGTCCTGTGGATCTTTGCCGTCGTTCTGCTTAGCGTCGCAAGTGCGCTCGGCTAGTTGCGTCGTCCGCGGGCAGGCACCTCGTTTTCGAGTATGCGGCGGTAGAGCGCGAGACGACGCGGATGGACAAGTCCGGATTCTGCCGCTGCAGTGACCGCGCACTGAGGTTCTGAAAGGTGCATGCAGTCGGCGAAGCGGCAGCCGCTGGCATGCGCAATAAATTCGGGGAATCCGTGTTGTATCGCCTCAGCGCCCATCCCGGCGAGGCCGAAGCGCGAAACACCGGGCGAATCGATGATTTCCGACCCAGGGCCGACGCTGTAAAGATGCGATGCGGTGGTCGTCTGCTTGCCGGTACCAAGCCATCGGGAAATTTCCGCCGTGCGCACATTCGCATCCGGGACAAGCCGATTGACGATGGTTGATTTGCCCATCCCCGACTGGCCGATGAGCAATGTGCGGTGACCGTCCAGCGCCGAACGGAGCGCCGAGACGTCCTCACGGGCAGACATTTCAATCACGCGATGCCCGAGATCGCGGAACGGCGCCAGTGCCGCGCGTGCCGCGGGCAGGCGGTCCGAAAGGTCCGACTTGTTCAGGATGACGACTACCTCAAGGCCGGCGGCGGTCGCGCCGATCAGCATGCGCGCGAGCAGGTCATCGTCCACCGGAGGCTCGCAGGCAGTAATGATCGCGAGTTGAGAGATGTTGGCTGCAAAGTGCTTCGTCCGGGTGCTGCCCGAGCGACTGAAGAGATTCTTCCTGTCGGAAATCGATAGTACCCGGCCGGAGTCGGTGCCGGCACTCGCAATCGATACCCGGTCGCCGCAGACCGGGTGCATGTGCCTGCTGGAAGCCTGACAGGGGATGCGTTTCCCATCGTCGGTCTGCACGATGCAGCGCCGCCCGTAGGCAGCCACGACAGTACCGGACCAGGCTTCCGTCGGGGCGTTGGTCGTGCCGGGCTTCGCCATCAGGACGCGCGCGGCCGAGGCATCAGTAGAGAATCAGCGCGTCGCACTTTGCGGCGCAGATGAAATCGTTCTCCGACAGTCCGTCAATGGCGTGGGTGTAGTACTCGACCCGGCATTTGTTGTACTCGACGATCAGAACGGGGTGATGATCTTCGCGGTGCGCGATCCAGGCGAGCGCATTGACGAAGGCCATTGTTTCGTGAAAATTTCTGAACGGGTAGAGCTTGATCAATCGGCCTGACTCGATCAGCCACCCACGGAGTTCGGCAAGCAGCGCGCGTGCCTCGGTATCCCCGAGCGCAGGCGTGTCGCCGTGGCAGGGCGTGCAGTGCCGCACCGCGAGGCTGGAGATGCCGGGTCTGCGGCTCATGCCCGCAGCCTCAGGCGCGCGATGCGCATCGCCGCAGGCGGGTGGGAGTCATAGAAAGCGGAATGAACGGGGTCCGGCGTCAGCGTCGCGGCATTGTCCTTGTAGAGCTTCACGAGAGCATGGGCGAGACTCCCCGGGCTGGCATGCTCCGATGCATAGGCATCGGCCTCGTATTCGTGTCGGCGCGAATAGAGGCTCGCGAGAGGACCGAGCGGAAACATGAAAACCGGGGCCACCAGAAACAGAAGCAGCAGCGCGAGCGCATCGCCCTGGGCATCCACGGCCAGTCCGGCGTAGAACCAGGGCTGGTCGATCAGTTGACCGAGCACCCAGAGTAGGCCGAGTGAAATACCCGCCAGCAGCGCGACACGCTTCCATACATGCCGCCTGCGGAAGTGCCCCAGTTCATGAGCGAGGACCGCAAGGATCTCATCCGGCTCGAGCCTGGCGAGCAGAGTGTCGAACAATACGATGCGCTTGCCCGCGCCGAAGCCGGTGAAATAGGCGTTGCCGTGATTCGAGCGGCGCGACCCGTCCATCACGAAAAGCCCGGCAGCGCGGAAACCACAACGCTGCATCAGCGCGTCGATCTGCTGGCGCAGGGACTCGTTCTCGAGCGGTGCGAATTTGTTGAACAACGGAGCGATGAAGCTCGGGTAGACGAGGAGCAGCGTGAGGTTGAACACCATCCACACGAGCCAGACGTAAACCCACCATGCCTGCCCGATCCATCCCATCAGCCACAGCACCAGCGCGAGCAGCGGCAGACCGATGAGGGCTCCGACGAGCGTCTGCTTGACGAGATCCGCCAGGTACAGCCGCAAGGTCATCTTGTTGAATCCAAACCGTGCCTCGATTGAAAAGGTGCGGTAAAGATCCAGGGGAAGCTCCACCAGGGACATGAACAGGGTCACGCCCACGATAAGAAGCACTCCGTGGGAGATTGACCCCGGCGTGGCGAGCACGGCGAGCGCGCTGTACAGCCAGCCGATCAGGCCGCCGAAAGTGAGCACGGCGAGTACTACGGCGCCGGTGAGAATGGCGGCGCGCTGCAGTCCCGCCTTTGCGATCGTGTAGTCGGCAGCTTTCTGATGCGCAACGAGCGAGATGGACTGTTCGAACGAAGCAGGAACGCGGTTGCGGTGGGTGCGCACGAAACGAATCTGGCGCTCGGTCAGCCAGAGGCGCGCAACGGTGGTCGCCGCGAGCGCGACGGCGAATATCCAGGTGAATGTTTCTGCCGTCATCGTCCGTGATCGGTGCAGGTCGCCATGCTCGTTGCGGCCCCGGGCGATCCCTGGACGCGGCGGAAAAAATCCGCTGTGAGAGAATACCCCGAGATACCGGAGGAAAGAAAGAAATGGCGGCAAACGCGGCGAATCTGGTCTGGATCGACATGGAAATGAGCGGGCTCGTGCCCGAGTCCGAGCGCATTCTGGAGGTCGCGGTGATCGTGACCGACAGTCAGTTGAACATCATCGAGCAGGGCGATGTACTGGTGGTGCACCAGCCGGATTCCGTGCTGGACGGCATGGACAACTGGAACAAGAGCACGCACAAGCGCTCGGGCCTGATCGACAAGGTGAAGGCTTCTCCCCATTCCGAGGCTCATGTCGAGCAGGTGATGATCGACTTCCTTTCCCAGCACGTCCCGTCGGGTGTCTCGCCGATGTGCGGAAATTCCATCTGCCAGGATCGCCGCTTCTTGGCGCGCTGGATGCCGAGGCTTGAGGCCTTCTTTCACTACCGGAACCTCGACGTGTCGACGCTAAAGGAACTCGTGCGGAGGTGGAAGCCCGAGGTATACAAGGGGTTCGCCAAGGAAGGCAAGCATGAGGCGCTGGCGGACATCCTCGAGTCCATCGAGGAACTCAAGTACTACCGCCGGATGGTAATGACCATCTAGAGTGCCGCAAACGGAATGTCGGGGCGGTGAATTCAACTTCTAAGTGCAACGTTTGATGAACCGTGGAGGGGGTGGGCGAGATGCCATAGCATCCGAGCCGCCTCAACCACCACAGTCAAAGTTGCCCAAATGGCCTACAGACATCTCACCCGTATCGAACG
>CAILKO010000044.1 GCA_903834835.1 uncultured Pseudomonadota bacterium
AAGGAGGCTATGCGCTTTGCAACCCGTCGCTTGAATCACAGACCCCGGAAGTGCCTGGGCTTCCGAACACCCCACGAGGTGCTGTTCGGGTCTCTACAATCCCAGAAAACCCCTGTTGCACTGTTGGGTTGAACTCACCGCGGCATGACACAATAGATAGTAACTAATACGTTACTATTGTGCGGCGATAAGGCAGAATATCGCCCGCGCAACACATCCACAGCACACCAACGATCCACCCACTGCAAAGGAAGCCCATGACCTCCATCACCAAGCCGAGCGGCCTCGAGTACGAAGATCTCGTCGTCGGAGACGGCGCCACCGCGGAAACCGGCCAGAACGTCACCGTGCACTACACCGGCTGGCTGACGGACGGCCGCAAATTCGATTCGAGCAAGGATCGCAACGAGCCCTTCGTGTTCCCGCTCGGGCGCGGCCATGTGATCAAGGGCTGGGACGAAGGCGTGCAAGGGATGAAGGTCGGCGGCACGCGCAAGCTCACGATCCCCCCCGCGCTCGGCTACGGCAGCCGCGGCGCCGGCGGCGTGATTCCGCCGAACGCGATGCTGGTGTTCGAAGTGGAGTTGCTCGGTCTCGGCTAAGCAGCCGCAGCGGTTCCTGCGCCGATCAGCGCCTCGGCGAGTTCCAGCAGGTCGTCCGGCCAGGCCTGCATCGCCTCGGCGATCGGCGTGCCGTCTGCCGGCATCGGCCGGCACGCCAGCACGCGCAGGATGTCTCCGGGCGCCCAGGCTTCGCGTCCCATCGCCGCACCGTAGAGCGCGCCGGCCAGCGCCGCGTTGAGATCCGTCTCGCCGCCGGCGCACGCCGTATCGGCCACCGCTGCATCAGCGGATGCGGCGTGCAGCAACTGGAAGAAGGCGTTCTGCGCAAGGGCACAGGGATTCGTTCCGCCTGCGAGCAGCGCCTGCTCCGGACGCTCGCCCGACGCAGCGGCGCGCAGCGCCGTCCTCAGCGTCTCGTCCGCCGAAGCGTCGAGCGCGCCGCGCAGCATCCGGCCCGCGCTCGCACCCGCAACCCCCAGTGCAAGCGCCGCCGCGCAGGCCGCGGCCGTCTCGACGCAAGCCTCGGCGCCACCTGCGCCGCGCACAGCCGCCCGCGCGCGCGTCGCAGCCGCCTGCCAGTCCTGCGAGGCGCGCAGTGCCAGCGGCAATACGCCGAGCAGCATGCCGGCATCGCCACCTGTCTCGGATTGCACGCCGGAGGCGTCGCCGCGCAGCAGCGCGCGCGCCCTGCGCAGGACGGCCTGCTTCGCCGGATGCAGACGCAGGACCGTCGCCGAACCGTCCCCGAGCACCATGCCGAGGAGCGCGCCCTGGGCGCGCGCGAGACGCGCCTCGTCCTCGACGCGCTCGGTCATGGTGTCCAGGCGTGCCGCAGCACGCGACTCCTGATCGAGCGCCTTCCAGTCGAAGTGCGCGAGCGCGGCCACCGCGGCCGGCGCACCGGCGATGCAGCCGCTCACCTTGCCGTCGGCTTCGCCCTTCAACACGAGCGGCAGCCCGGCGGCATCCATGACGACACCCCCGGCGGCGCGCACCAGCGCATAGCCCGCCGCGATGTCGTATTCGTTCACCGGATGCCCCGTGAGCGTCGCGATCGCATCGCCTGCGGCGACCCGTGCGAGCCGATAGGCGATGCTCGGCAGCGCGACGTAGTCGGCCGGCGCCACAGCGCGCGTCCACACCCCGGGCCAGAACGCAGCCGATGCCGAAGCGAGCACCCGTTCGCCCTGATCCAGCCGGCGGCGCGCCAGATCCACGATGATTGGCCGCCCATTGCGCACGAGCCCCGCGCCGCCCTCGACCCAAGCAATCGTGTCGCGACCGACATCCGGGGCGAGCGGACTGTGCACCACGGCCAGCACCGGAACGCCGGCGCGCAGCAGCGCGACCGAGACCGCCGAGCCGCGCCGCCCGCGCAGGAATTCGTAGGTGCCGTCGTGCGGATCCACCAGCCAGACCCAGTCCGATAGCTTTGCCGCCGACGCACCGTCCGGCGCCGCCGATTCGCCCGACTCCTCCCCGACAAAGCGGCAGTGCACGAGAGCCTGCAGCGCGGCGCGCAAGGCATCCTCCATCTCGAGGTCGACCGGCGCACTCGAATGCCGGCCGCGGGGTCCGCCCTTGCGGAAGAATTCAGCCGCAAGCCGTTCGCCCTCGCGTTCCACGGCAGCGATCACCGGATCGAGCAGCGAAGGAAGGTCGGTCACCGGGCTGACCGGGGCGGGAGCGGGTTCGTTCGTGTGCATGTTAGGATTGTCTCGCACCTTGCGGAGGCGGGCCCCGTCCCCCATTTCATTCTCCGTCCACAGGCAGCCGATCCGCAAAATCACCTTTGAATTCTGGAGACAGCATGACCATGAAATCCAAGCATCCGAAACTCTCGTTCTCCCGGCGCCTGCTCTGCCAGGCGAGACTTGCCGCAGCGCTCGTGCTGCCCGCCGCAGCGCTCGTGCTGCCCGCGACGGCGCTCGTGCTGCCGGCTTCGGCACAAGCCCAGGCCCAGGACTACCCGAACAAGCCCGTGCGCATCGTCGTCGGCTTCCCTCCGGGAGGCATCATGGACATCTACGGTCGCAGCCTCGCGAACCAGCTGCAGGCCAAGTTCAAGAGCCCGGTGCTGGTCGACAACCGCCCGGGCGGCGGGGGACTGGTCGGTGCCAACGAGGTGCTGCGCGCCGCGCCCGACGGCTACACCCTCACCCATATCGTGCCGTCCACGATGTCCACGGTGTTCATCAAGAACCCGGGCTTCGACGTGCTGAAGGCAATGCAGCCGATCGCCTCGATCTGGTCCGGACCCTTCGTGCTCTCGATCAGCAGCGCGGTCCCGGCGAACACGGTGAAGGAGTTCATCGACTATGCGCGCGCCAATCCGGGCAAGGTGAACTTCGGCGGCTCCAACGGTCCCAACCTCATGCCGATGATGCTGCTCGCTGCGAAGGCCGGCGTGCAGATGCAACGCATCGACTACAAGGGCGCCGCGCAGATGTACACCGCGATGCTCGCGAACGAGATCCAGGGCACCTTCAACACCTTCCAGTCGGTCATCAGCTTTCTCGACAGCGGCAAGATCCGCGTGCTCGGCGTGACGGGCAACCAGCGCCTGCCGCGCATTCCGAACGTCCCGACCATGGCGGAGGCCGGCTTCCCGATCGATCTGGAAACCGTCGGCGCGATCATGTCGCCGGTCGGCGTGCCTGCCCCGATCGCGCAGAAGTTGAACGCCGCCTTCCGCGAGATCGTCGCATCCGCCGAAACCGAAAAGCTGCTGCGCGAAGGCGGCCGGCCGCTAAGCGTCTCCAACGAGGAACTGCAGAAGCTGTTCCGCGCGGAGATCGCGGCCTGGGAAGCTGCTGCGAAAGTCACAGGGTACGAGGCGCAGTAAGCCGGGTACGAGGGCCGCGTGCCACAAGGCGCGCGGCCTGCGCGGACCTGTCCGATGGACGGGGGCATCGGTTTCCTGAGGAGGAATCATGCTGCTGCTGAACAACGACGACGTGCGCCGTTCCATCTCGATGGAAGAGTGCATCGAGGCGATCGAGGAGGCGCTCGTCGAGGAAGGGCGCGGCTGGGCGATGAGCGACAACCGCGTCGACCGGCACTCGCCCACCGGTCCGCAGGAAGCCGCCGAGTCGGTCGGCATGACGCCGGCCGCCTACCGGCACATGCTGCTGAACGAGCGCATGGCGGCGGATGCCCACGTCGAACCGGAAGTGTTCGACGTGCCCTGGGCGCACATGTTCAAGACCATGTACGGCACGCTGCACAAGCGTCACGTCAGCGCGGTGCGGGTCAGCTCCGAGACCATGGCCATGCCGGTGATCGACGGCAAGAAACGCATCGCCAAGCTCCCCACCGGCCCGGGCGGGCGGTACACCTCGCTCGTCCAGCTCTTCGACACGCGGGCGGGCCACCTCACCTGCATCATGCCGGACGGCTACATCCAGCGGAACCGGGTGGTCGCCACCGGCGCGGTCGGCACCAAGCACCTCGCCCGGCGCGGCGCCGGACGGATCGGGCTGCTCGGCACCGGAATGATGGCCGACGGCGCGATCGAGGCCACGCGCCTCGTCCTCGACGTGAAGCAGGTCAAGGTCTTCAGCCCCACCGCGCAGCACCGGCGGGAGTTCGTCGCGCGCTGGCGCGAGGAAGGCGTCAGCATCGTCGAGGCGAGTTCGGTCGAGGACGCGATCGCCGACGTCGACGTCATCCTCAGCTGCACCAACTCGCGCAGCGTCCTCGTGCGGCCCGAGCACCTCAAGCCCGGCATGCACGTCAACACCCTCACCTTCTTCGACGTCGACCGGGCCGCGATCGACAAGTGCGACCGCGTGCTCGCCTCCTGGCACATGGTCGATGCCGGCGGCTGGATCTGCCACGAATACGAGCTGCCTGCGACGCATTCGGAGGCAAAACTCTTCGCCTCCGATACCGAGTGGCTGCACAAGCTGCTCGCGAATCCCGACACGCCGACGCTCGGTGGTCTGACTGCCGGGAAGATCCCGGGGCGGACCGATGATCGGCAGATCACCTGTCACATGAATACTTCATCCGGGCTGCAGTTCGCTGCCTTAGGCGCGCGGATTCAGGCCAATGCCCGGAAGATGGGGCTCGGCAGGGAAATTCCCGACGACTGGTTTTTGCAGGAACTCCATCCCTGAGCTGCACTGCGCGCGCGGCAGACCTGCGCTAGTCCCTCACCCGCCCCCTGAGGGACTTCACCTTCGAGCGGATCTGCTTGCCCTGGATGCGCCGCTCCTTGGAGGCGCGCGTCGGGCGTGTAGGGCGGCGCTTTCTCGGCACATGGGCGGCCGCGCGCACCAGTTCGTGCAGCCGTGCGATCGCGTCCTCGCGATTCAGTTCCAGACTGCGGTGCCCCTGGGCCTTGATGACGATCACGCCGCTCGTGCTGATGCGCTGATCGCCACGCGCGAGCAGGCGTTCCTTGACCGCTGCGGGCAGGCTCGATGCACGCACATCGAACCGCAGGTGGACGGCGTTCGAGACCTTGTTGACGTTCTGTCCCCCCGCTCCTTGAGCGCGCACCGCGAGAATCTCGATCTCGCTCTCCGGAATCACGAGCGTGCTCACGATTCCCGCCGTCCGAGCTCGGCAAGAAAGCGCCGCACGCGCTTCGCGTTCGCGCCGAAGTCGCTGCCGCCCACGCGCGACACCGAGCGCAGATCGATGCGGCTGGCGCGGCCCTCCGCGAGCGGCGTGATCCGGATCGCCACGTCGTCGCGAAAACCGAAGAACAGCGTCCGGTCGGTGGCTTCGACGAGCAAGGGGTCCATCGCAGGCGCAATCTCCCAACCGAGGCGGCGCGCGATGTCCAGGCAGCGTTCGCGCGCCGCCGCGGGGGACGCCGCATAGGTAAGCGGTGCAATGTCCGGATAGGCGGCGCGCTGATCCTCCGCCACATGGCGCCCGCCGTATTCCAGCCCGTTCGGCGCGGCGAGCCGCGCGGCCCGCAGCGCGACGAACTCCGGCGGATTGCCTGTGTCGGTGCTGATGTCGTGGATGGCAGGCAATCCCCGCGCAAGACGCAGGCTGGCCCAGGGGACGGCGCACGCGGCAGCGCCGAGGACGAAGCCCGCAACACTTGCGACGAGGAGGCGCCGGTCGCGCAGACGCAGGGCCCAGCCCCCTGCGACGAGGCAGAGCAAGGCGCCGGCAGCGGCCGCCACCGCTGCTGAACGCAGCAGCGCAAAAGCACCGTTCAGATTCCACAGGCCGTAGCGATAGCCCAGCGGCGCGGCAAACAGTGCGCCCGCGGCGGCAAAAGCGAAGACCGGAGCGACATAAGGAGCTCGGCGCATGGCAGGTATTCCGGACAAAGGCGTCAATTATGCAGAGATCCGCCTGCAGGGCCGGGCAGCGTCAGCTCGATGAAAGCCCGCATCGAACCCCAGGCCGCGAACCGCCCGCCGCCGGAAGGCTGGAATCAAGTATCCTCGCGCCCGCCTCCACACGAGTTTCCCATGACCACTGCTTCCCCGCCCCGGCATCGCCATCGCCGTCTCGTCTTCGCCGCCTGCCTGCTCGCCACCTTCACCGCGGCGATCGAGGCCACCATCGTCGCCACCTCCATGCCGAGCATCGTGGCCGAGGTCGGCGGATTCAAGCTCTACGCCTGGGTGTTCTCCGTCTACGTGCTCACTCAGGTCGTGAGTGCACCGATCTATGGCCGGCTGTCCGACACCTGGGGGCGCAAGCCCGTGCTGATCAGCGGCCTCGCCCTGTTTATTGCCGGTTCGCTCGCCTCCGGCTTCGCGACCTCGATGCCGATGCTGATCGCCTTCCGGTTCTTCCAGGGTTTCGGTGCGGGCGCGATCCAGCCGGTGTCGATGACGCTGGTGGGCGATCTCTACGCGCTGGAGGAGCGCGCCTCCATCCAGGGCTATATCTCCTCGGTCTGGGGGCTCTCCGCAGTGGTCGGGCCGCTCGGCGGCGGACTCATCGTGGCCACGCTCGGCTGGTCGTGGATATTCTGGCTGTCGATTCCCTTCGCTCTCGCGGCCCTGGTGCTGGTGGCGATCTACCACCACGAGAACCTGCCGCATGCGCGCCCGCGCATCGATCTGCCGGGCGCGGCGCTTATCTTCACGGCGCTCTCGTGCCTGATCGTCGCGCTCACCATGGGCGGCGATCTCGGGTACGCGACCACCGGCGGGCTGATCGCCGCCGCATTCGTCGTGTTCCGCGTGCTGCTGTGGCATGCGCGGCGCGCCCCGCATCCGATCATCGATCTCGCGCTATGGGCAAAACCCTTCATTGCCCGCGGCAATCTCGCAAGCCTCGTCGCCGGCATCGTGATGATCGGCCCGATCAGTTTCCTGCCGGCCTATGTGCAGGGCGTGCTCGAGCGCTCGGTGATGGTCGGCGGATTCGTGATCGCGGGCATGCCGGTCGCGTGGATGATCGGGTCCATCATCTCCAGCCGCATCTATCCGCGCACCGGTGCGCGGCGCCTGTCGCGCATCGCCGGCGTATCGATGCTGATCGGCACGGTCGTCATCGCGCTCGGCGTGCCCTACAGCCCCTACTTCGGCACGCTCGGCATGGCCTTCGTCGGTCTCGCGATGGGCTATCTCACGACCGCCTACCTGTTCGGTATCCAGTCGAGCCTCGCCTGGTCGGAGCGCGGCTCCGCAACCGCGTCGATGATGCTCATGCGCATGCTCGGCAACGCAATCGGTGCCGCATTGTTCGGAGGCATCATCAACCACAGCCTGCAGAATTTCCTCGACGCGCATCCGGACACGCTGGACGGACGCAGCGTGCCCATGGAGAGCGTACGCAATCTGCTTGCCGGGCACGGGGTCGTCGAGCAGAGCGCGGCAGTGCTTGCAACGCTGCGCGGCGGGCTCGATCACAGCCTGCAGCTCGTGTTCTGGGCGGTGGCGGCGGCGGGCCTCGTCGGCCTGTTCACCGCCTGGCGCGTGCCGGAGGTTGCAGCCGCGAAGCCGGCGGCCGGCTGAGGGACAGGCACCCTGCCATGACGGCCCCGCGCAGACTGCTTGACCGCGTCCGAGTGCGGGTCATGGACGGTCTGGTTCTGCTCCTGCTCACGGCCTGCGTGTTCCTGTACCTGAAGCCAACCGTGTTCGTGCCGGCGCCGCGGTCCTTCGATGCCAAGGCGTGGCTGGCGGACGGCTCCGGCTGCAGCTTCTTTTCCGATCATCCCCGGCAGCAGATGGCGGAAGATCTGATGCGCCTGCTTGCAGATCACAGCCCGCCGCCCGGCATGAAGGACATTGAAGCGCTGCTCGGGCCAGCCGACGATGCGCACGGCCCGCTCTGGCGCTACCGTGCGGGCACAAGCACCCTTGACTGTCTCACATTCGACATCGCATTTGACGGAACCGGGCGCTACGTATCGGCGCGGTTGGTGCAGCACTGACGCACCTGATTTGCCGGGAATGCGACCACTCCGAGGTGACCATGCGCCCCATGCTGCTGCTTACACTCGGAGCAACGTCTTCATGATCTTCGACTGGTATGCGCATCTGAGGGAACTTGCGCGCCGGGGTTAAACTGGATCGTCGATGCGCAGGGGGCTCCGCGCGGCGCCCGACCCAACGAAAACAAGAGGAGAAAAGCATGAAGACCGAAGTCCAGTACCTGATCTATGTCTGCATCCTGACCGCCCTGATGTGGCTGCCCTATGTGCTGGAACGCCTCGTGGTCCAGGGACTGGAGGACGCGGTCGGCTATCCCGAGCAGGACGCACGCCCGAGTTCCGCCTGGGCCCGCCGGCTGAAGAAAGCGCACTACAACGCGGTCGAAAACCTCGTGATCTTCGCGCCGCTGGTACTCACCGCGCAGGTACTCGGCGCGAGCAGCGAAACCATCGGCACCGCGGCAGTCTGGTATTTCTGGGCGCGCATCGTGCACGCCGTGAGTTATCTGCTCGCGATTCCCTGGGTGCGCACGCTTGCCTTTGCGGCAGGCTGGATTGCGACCCTCGTGATCGCCTGGAAGCTGCTGCCCTAAGACCCGCAGCCTCCGCGCCCGGACCGGGGCTAGTGTTCCAGCTTCGGCCGGCGCGGCCGTGCGCCGTTTCCGGCGCGCGGACCGATGTCCTCCTGAACGACCTTCCGGCCTTCCACCCAGACATCCGCGAGCGTGCGCCCGTGCCGATCCTGGCCGTGGCGCACGAGCGTGACATCCTTGCCGCGCACCAGTGCCTCCATGCGGCGCTTCGCTTCGCGCCCGCCTGCCTGCTTGTACTCCGCCGCATAGACGTCGCGCAACCGGATGCGCTCCACGCCGCAGACGAGACTGTCGCCATCCACGACGCGGCACTCGATCGCCTGCGCGAGCGCGCACCACACGACGAGCGGGAACGCGAGGACTGCCCGGCGCAAACTCATCCGCCGACCTGATCGACGCGGAAGCCGACGTCGCAGAGCTTGCCGCGCTGCGCGCGCCTGCCCTCGAACTGCCGCACCGAGGCCGCGCTAATCACCTCGATCGCGCGGTTCTTGCGCCGGATGCCGGAGACGGGCAACTGCCTGCCGTCGGTCACCGCGATCGAGGCGAGCTTCAGATCCGGCTCCGGCAGCGCGATCAGCTGCACGCCCACGCCGCCGTTCGCGCGCACCGGCAGTTCCGAGAGCGGAAACACGAGCAGCCGTGCGTCGGATGACAGCACCGCAAGCTTCAGCTTTGCCGCATCGCCCGCAAAGACGAGCGGGGGCCGCGCACGCGCGCCCTCGGAAACATCCATGAACTCCTTGCCCGCACGGGTCTTGGTGAGCAGGTCGCCGAGTTTGCAGACAAAGCCGAGTCCCGCGCTGCTGCTCATCACGAGCTGGGTGGCCGGCGCCCCGCTCGCGATCCAGACGATCTCGTCGCCCTCGGAGTTCACCAGCGTGTTCACCGGCAAGCCGTCGCCGCGTCCCGTGGGCAGCGCGGCCGCGTCCAGCGTAAACGTGCGTCCACGCGCGGAGAGCACGATCACCGGATCGGTGGTCTTGCACTCGAGGGTGGAAAGCAGGCCGTCGCCATCCTTGAAGCTGAGCGTGCTCGCATCCAGTCCGTGGCCGCCGCGCGCCCTGATCCAGCCCTTGCGGGAGAGGATCACCGTGATCGGCTCCTCCAGAATGGCGCGCTCGATCTGCGCCCGTTCCTCCACCTTGATCAGCGTGCGGCGTGCGTCGCCGTACTTCTTGGCGTCCTCGTCCAGCTCGCGCACCACGAGCTTCTTCAGTTCCTTCTCGTCGCCGAGTATCGCCTTCAGCCCGGCCTGCTCGGCTTCGAGCGACTTCTTCTCGTCGTTCAGCTTGACGCCGTCCAGGCGTGTGAGCTGACCGAGGCGCAGGTTGACGATGTCCTCTGCCTGACGCTCGGAGAAGCCCCAGGTCTCCTGCAGTCTGCGCTTGGCCTCCGGCTGGTCGTCGCAGGAGCGGATCAGCTTGATGATCTCGTCGATCCGCACGAAGGCCATGAGCCGGCCCTGCACGATATGCAGGCGCTCCTCGCATTTGGCGAGCCGGTGCTCGGTACGCCGGCGCACCGTGCGTTGCCGGAACTCGCCCCACTCGCGCAGAATGTCGAGCAGACCCTTGGTCTCCGGCAGGCCGTCCAGGCCGAGCCAGGTGAGATTCACCGCGTAACGCGTCTCGAGGGAGGTGTGCACCATCAGTGCGGTCATCATCTCCTCGGGGTTCTGGCGCGAACTGCGCGGCTCGATCACCAGGCGCAGCTTGGACTTGCGGTCGGATTCGTCGCGCACCGCATCCACAAGATCCAGCACGAACTGGCGCAGCCGCTTCTGCTCCTGGGAGATTTCCTTCTTGCCCGGGCTCGGCTTCGCATTCACGAGCGCTTCGATTTCCTCCAGCACCTGGCGGCAGGACACCCCGTGCGGCAGCTCGGTGACGACGATGCGCCACTGGCCGCGCGCGAGCTGCTCCACCTGCCAGCGCGCGCGCATCACGATCGAGCCGCGACCGGTCTCGTAGGCCTGGCGCAGCTCCTCCGCGGGAGAAATGATCTGCCCGCCGCCCGGGAAATCCGGTCCGGGGAGCTTCTCCATCACATCTTCGAGCGTCGCCTTCGGCGAGCGGATCACGAGCGCCGCGGCAGCCGCGACCTCCTTCAGATTGTGCGAAGGGATCCGCGTCGAGAATCCGACCGGGATACCGAAGGAGCCGTTCAGCAGGCCGAACGGCAGGCGCGCCGGCAGCAGCACCGGCTCCTCGAACTTGCCGTCGTAGTTGCGGATGAAATCCACCGTGCCTTCGCCGATCTCGGCGAGCATCAGCTCGGCGTACCGCGACAGCCGCGCCTCGGTATAGCGATAGGCTGCGGCGGAATCGCCGTCGCGCGAGCCGAAGTTCCCCTGCCCTTCGATCAGCGGATAGCGCATCGAGAACGGCTGCGCGAGGTGCACCATCGCCTCGTAGGTGGAGGAATCACCGTGCGGGTGGTACTTGCCGAGCACCTCCCCAACGTAGCGCGCGCACTTCGAAAAACCCTGTGCGCCGCCCGGCGTGTCGCCCATCGCATACAGAATGCGCCGCTGAACGGGCTTCAGTCCGTCGGCGATCTCGGGCAATGCGCGCGACTTGACGGTCGAGACCGCGTAGCCGAGATAGGCCTGCGAGGCATGCTGCTCGATCGGTGCGGCGTCGTCATCGCCGTCGCCGGGAGCGGAGAAGAGATCCTTGGTGATGTCGTCCATCGTTCTTGCCTGTGCCTTTAAAGACATCTCCGTTGAAACGACGGCGGGCACGCCGTCGTTTCAACGGAGACCATGAAATTCAAAACCCGCGCTGACCTTCCCCGCGCGGCTTCTCTTGCTGCATCACTCGAACAGATCGCGCTGCCTGTCCCGGGTAAGCACCGCAAGCTCCACGGCGCTGCGTGCCCTGTCCAGCTGTTCGCAGAATCCGGTCTTGCCGGCTGCATCCCAGCGGTACTTGCCGCGCGGATCGGCCGCGCTGCCCGCGAGCAGGCTGACCTTTCCGAGCTTTTCCTTCCCGAGCCAGTACACATGGCCCTGGTAGCCGCGCTCCCATACCGCTGCGATCTTCCTGCGCGATGCCGCCTTCTTCTTCGTAGCCATCGCCACTCCTCCAGCCTAGCCCCGCCCCTCAGATGTCGGCTTCGACCGTGCGCCAGTGCTCGCGCATCCAGTTGCGCCGGCCTTCCGCTTCGCCCGAATCCATCAGCAGCTCGAAGGTCTCGCGCACGGCCTGCAGTCGCGCCGGATCGAACTGCATGCGCACCAGGCGCCGCGTGTCCGGATTCATCGTGGTCTCCCAGAGCTGCTCGGGACTCATTTCGCCCAGGCCCTTGAAGCGCGAGATCTCCCAGCTGTCCGGCTTCACTTTCTCCTTCTTCAGCTGCTCGAGCGTATCTTCAAGTTCGTCGTCATCCAGTGCATAGACCCGGCGCGCGGGTTTGCCCTTGCCCTGTGCCGGGACCTCGATCTTGAAGAGCGGCGGCTGCGCGACATAGACATGGCCCGCGGCGACAAGTTTCGGGCAGTGCATGAAGAAAAAAGTGAGGAGCAGGGCCTGGATGTGGCCGCCATCGACATCCGCGTCGGTCATCAGCACGACCTTGCCATAGCGCAGTCCGGAGAGATCCGGGTTGTCGTCCGGTCCGTGCGGATCGACGCCGATCGCAGTGGCGATCGCCTGCAGCTCCTTGTTCGCGAGCACGGTTCGCGAATCCTTCGACATGGTGTTCAGCACCTTGCCGCGCAAGGGGAGGATGGCCTGGGACTCCTTGTCGCGCGCTTCCTTGGCCGAGCCGCCCGCGCTGTCGCCCTCGACGAGAAAGAGTTCGTTGCGCGTCACATCGCCCGAGGCGCAATCGACCAGCTTGCCAGGCAGCGTCGCGATGCCGGATGACTTCTTGCGCTCCACCTTCTTGCCCTTGGCAAGACGGTTCATCGCCTGCTCGATCGCGAGCTCGACGATGCGCTTGCTGTGCTCCGGGTGCTGGCTAAGCCACAGATCGAAGGCGTCCTTCACGCACAGTTCGAGCAGCTTCGCGGCATGCCGCGTGGTGAGCTTCTCCTTGGTCTGCCCGTGGAACTGGGTGCGCACGATGCGCGCCGAGAGCGTGAAGCAGGCGCGCGCCCAGACGTCGTCCGCGATGAGCTTCACGCCCTTGGGCGCAAGACCGCGCGCGTCCATGAAGGCCGACACCGCATCGAACACGCCGGAGCGGAATCCCGCCTCGTGGGTGCCGCCCGATCGGGTCGGAATCAGGTTCACGTGACTGTCGGCGAAGGTCTCGCCCTCGGTCACCCAGCCGATCGCCCAGGCAGCGCCCTCGCCTGCCTCGATTTCCGAGAACTCGGCCGCCGCCTTTTCGTCGTAGAACTTCTCGCCGGAAAAGAGCGGCGCCGCGAGCTCGCGTCCGGCCAGCATGGTTTCGAAGTACTGGGCCATGCCGCGCTCGTATTTCCAGCGCTTTTCCTCGCGACCCTCGATATCGAGGATGGTGGTGAGACCGGGCAGCAGATAAGCCTTGGAGCGCACCAGATGCTCCAGCTCGCCGAGCGGCACGTTCGGACTGTCGAAGTACTTCGGGTCCGGCCACATCCGCACCACCGTGCCCGTGCGGCGCGGCTCTGCGGACTTCTCGCCCCTCAGCTTTTCCTTCAGCTCGCCGCCCTCGAAGGAGATGCTGTTGCGCCGTCCTTCGCGGTAGACCGTGACTTCGAGCCGCTTCGAGAGCGCATTGCTCACCGCGACGCCGACCCCATGCAGGCCGCCCGAGATGTGATAGATCCCTTCGCCCGATTTCGCGAACTTGCCGCCCGCGTGCAGCATGGTGAAGGCCATCTCCACCGCCGGTATCTTCTCGACCGGATGGATGTCCACCGGGATGCCCCGACCCTCGTCCTCGACCTCGAAGGAACCGTCCTTCCTCACTGTTACGCGGATCTGTTTGCCGTAACCGGCGAGCGCCTCGTCGATCGCGTTGTCGATCGCCTCCTGCACGATGTGCAGGGGGTGGATGGTGTGCGTGTACATGCCCGGCATCCGGCGCACGGGTTCGAGCCCCTTCAGCGCCTGGATAGCGGATGCGTCGTATGCGGCCTGTTTCGCCATGATCTCCAGCCCTGCAATAGATTTGGGGCCGCTCGCGGCCCCTTACACCATCTATTGTAGCCTTGGCCGGATCACCGGCCGGGCGAGGGCGGTGCGCCATCGCCTCGCTAAACTCAGCGGCCGCGCGCCACACCCACGCAAGGCAACCCGCCCCGCATGCCCGAACCGATCATCCCGGCCCGACTCGCCTTCTCCGAGGGCGTACCCTGGTCCGAAGCTTATGGCGACATCTATCACAGCGCCGATGGCGGCCCTGGCCAAGCTGCGCACGTGTTCCTCGGCGGCAATGCGCTGCCCGGGCGCTGGCAGGCGCGCGAACGCTATACCGTGCTCGAGACCGGCTTCGGCACCGGACTCAATTTCCTCGCCACCTGGCAGGCATGGCGCGACGATCCCCGGCGCTGCAGCAGGCTGCATTTCGTCTCGATCGAGAAGCACCCGCTGCTTGCCCAGGATCTCGCCCGCGCGCTTGCTGCGCACACCGCGCTCGCGCCCCTCGCGCGCGCGCTCGTCGCGCAATGGCCAATGCCCCTTGCCGGCATGCACCGGCTGCACTTCGACGACGAGCATGTGGTGCTCACGCTCGCCTTTGCCGACATTGCCGAGGCGCTGCCCCAGCTGCGGCTCGCCGCGGACGCGCTCTATCTGGACGGCTTCTCCCCCGCGCGCAATCCGGAGATGTGGTCCGCGCAGACTGTGCGCGCACTGACTCGCCTGGCCGCTCCGGGCGCCACCGCCGCGACCTGGAGCGCGGCCTCCGCCGTGCGCGAGGCGCTTGGCGCTGCGGGCTGGACGGTGGAGAAGCGCCCCGGCTTTGCGAGCAAACGCGAGATGAGCGTCGCAACACTGAGGCCCGGCGTGTCGCGCCTGCGCATGCCGGAGGCGCCCCCGGAGCGGCGCGCGATCGTGATCGGCGCCGGGCTTGCCGGTGCCTCCGCCTGCGAGCGTCTGTGCGCGCGCGGCTGGGAAGTCACCCTGATCGAGCGTCATGCCGGACCGGCGGCGGAAGCCTCGGGCAATCTCGCCGGCATTTTCCACCCGGTGGTGACGCGTGACGACAGCCATCTCGCGCGCCTCAGCCGCGCGGGATTCCTTGCCGCGCTCGCGCGCTGGCGTGCGCTCGATGCGGCGGGTCTCCCGCCGACGCGCGAGCACTGCGGCGCACTGCAACTCGCGCGCGATGACGAGGAGGCGCATGCGCAGCAGGATGCGAGCGCGCGTCTCGCCCTGCCTTCCGGCTATGCGCGCATGGTCGATGCCGCCGAGGCCGGACGCCTCGCCGGCCTGCCGGTTGCCGCCCCCGGCCTGTGGTTCGAACAAGGCGGCTGGATCCGCCCGCCCTCGCTCGTGGCTGCGCTCCTCGCGGCCTGCGGCGACGGGCTTGCCGCGCGTTACGGCATCGAAGCCGCCGATATCGCACAGGACGCCGCGACCGGCGAGTGGTGCGCGCGCGACGCTGCCGGCGCGCCGATCGCGCGGGCTCCGCTCCTCGTCCTGGCCAATGCATCGGAATTCACCCGTCTCGCGCCGCGCTCCGCAATCCGCGTGAACCGCGTACGCGGCCAGGTCAGCCACCTCCCGGGTGGCAGCGTCGACGGTCTGCGCACAGTCCTGCTGCGTGGCGGTTTCGTGCTGCCGGAGATAGCGGGCCGCACGCTCGTTGGGGCGAGCTTCGACCTGGACGATGATGAAACCGGGCTGCGCCCCGAAGTACACCAGGGCAACCTCGCGCGCCTCGCGGCCATCCTCCCGGCCCTTGGGGGCCTGGACACGATCGACCCGACCCGCCTCGAAGGACGCGTCGGCTTTCGGGCCGTCGCCCCGGACCGGCTGCCGCTCGTCGGACCGATGCCTGCCGAGGATGCCCGCTACGCGGCCGGCGCCACGCTCGCCGGCGTCACGCGCAGCGCGGGGCTGCACGCCCTCACGGGCTTTGCCTCGCGCGGCCTCGTCTGGTCAGACCTCTGCGCGGAACTGCTCGTCGATCGCATCGAGGGAACGCCCTGGCCGATCGAGGCTGCACTTGCCGAGGCGGTCGACCCGGCGCGCTTTGCATTGCGAGCGGGCCGGCGCCGGGCGTAAGTTTCGCGAAAGCCGCTTTGCCAAGGGCCTTCGCATCGGCCACAATCGGTGCGCCGCGGAACGCAGAGATCCGCGCCAGGATCCGGATTGACAGGAGGATGGACGTGAAACCACTGCTTGGCCTCGCCGGCGCAATCGACGCGCTGAACGAGCGCATCGGCTACTTAGCGAACTGGATGGTGCTGCTTTCCTGCCTCATCAGCGCGGGTAACGCATTCAGCCGCTACGGATTCAACATGAGCTCGAACGCCTGGCTGGAAATCCAGTGGTACATGTTCGCCGGCATGGTGATGCTCGGCGCGGCCTATACGCTCAGGAAGAACGAGCACGTTCGGGTCGACATCTTTTACGGCAGCCGATCCACCCGCACCCAGGTCTGGATCGATATCGTCGGAACCGTACTGTTCCTGTTCACCGCAATGGGCGTCATGGCCTGGACCTCCTGGAGCATGTTCCAGGAATCCTGGCGCATCAGCGAGATGTCGGCAAGCGCCGGCGGCCTGATCCGCTGGCCTGTGAAGATCCTGATGCCGATCGGCTTCACGCTCGTAGCCCTGCAGGGCGTCTCGGA
The DNA here is from genome assembly GCA_903834835.1 of uncultured Pseudomonadota bacterium. Classification (GTDB taxonomy): domain Bacteria; phylum Pseudomonadota; class Gammaproteobacteria; order Burkholderiales; family SG8-39; genus CAILKO01. Next base: position 16,257 of record CAILKO010000044.1, read on the forward strand.
GATCATCAAGCGCGTCGGCTACCTGCGCGGCGAGTTCAACATGGATCTTCACTACGAAAGGCCGCTCCAGTGATCCCCGTCGAGTGGATGCCGCCGCTGATGTTCGGCGGCCTGGTCGTGTTCATGCTGATCGGATTCCCGGTCGCCTTTTCGCTGGCTGCCCTCGGCCTGTTCTTCGGCTTCATCAGCATCGAACTGGGATTCTTCGGACCGGAGTTCATGAGCGGACTGCCGTTGCGGATCTTCGGCATCCTGTCGAACGAGCTGCTGCTGGCGATTCCGTTCTTCACCTTCATGGGCGCGATCCTGGAACGCTGCGGGCTTGCCGAGGATCTGCTCGAGGGAACCGGCCAGCTGTTCGGGCCCGTTCCCGGCGGACTCGCCTATGCGGTGATCATCGTCGGCGCCATCCTGGGCGCGATCACGGGCACGGTCGCCGCCTCGGTGATCGCCATGGGCGTGATCTCGCTCCCGATCATGATGCGCTACGGCTACGACATCAAGACCACCACGGGCGTGATCGCCGCCTCCGGCACGATCACCCAGGTGATTCCGCCCTCGCTCGTGCTTGTGGTGCTCGCCGACCAGCTCGGCCGCTCGGTGGGCGACATGTACGCCGGCGCCTTCGGTCCGTCGATCGTCCAGCTGCTGCTGTTCGTCGGCTACATCTTCATCCTGTCGCTGGTGCGCCCGCAATGGGTGCCGCCGCTGCCCAAGGAGGCGCGCACCCTCTCCGGCTGGCCGCTCATCCGTCGCGTCCTCTGGGGCATGATCCCCTCGATCGTGCTGATCTTCCTCGTGCTCGGCACGATCTTCCTGGGCCTCGCCACGCCGACCGAAGCCGGTGCCATGGGCGCAGTCGGCGCGGTCGTGCTCGCGCTGCTGCACAACAAGGGCTTCTCGCGCGGCGGCAAGACGATCGCGCTCGTGGGCATGGCCGCGCTGATCACAATGGCGATACCCGACACGGTCATCATGATGGGCGAGGACATGCCGGCGGCGCTCGTCGAGAGCGCAAAGTCCTTCATGGACGTCTCGCGCGACTGGCTGTTCGGCATCTTCTGCGTCGCGCTCGTGCTGCTGATGCTGGAATCTGCCCGCATCACGGAATTGCGCGACCTGATCCGCCAGGCCTATGCGAGCACCATGCGGCTGACCGCGATGGTGATCTTCATCCTGATCGGCGCGACGGTATTCAGCCTCGTGTTTCAGGGCGTGGACGGCGGCAAGTGGATCGAGCACCTGCTGTCCGACCTGCCGGGCGGCCAGACCGGCTTCCTGATCATCGTCTGCCTGTTCATCTTCTTCATCGCATTCTTCCTCGATTTCTTCGAGATCGCGTTCATCATCGTGCCGCTGCTCGCGCCGGTAGCGAGCAAGCTCGGCATCGATCTCGTGTGGTTCGGCGTGCTGATCTGCGTGGTGCTGCAGACCTCCTTCATGCACCCGCCCTTCGGCTTCGCCCTGTTCTACCTGCGCGGCATCGCGCCCAAGGAAGTGAAGAGTTCGGATATCTACTGGGGGGCAGTGCCCTGGCTCTTCCTGCAGGTGCTGATGGCGGCGATGATCATCATCTGGCCGAACATCATCACCGGGTTCATTCCGAAGGCCGACGTCCAGGACCCGTCCAAGGTGGAGATCCGGATCGACTCGCCCGATCTCGGCGACCCGGCTGTCCCGGAAGAAAACACGGGGAACCCCGCCACGCCGGAGCCGGCGACCACGCCTTCAGCGGCGTCCCAGGACGAGGATCCGGCCGCTGCGATCCAGCGCCAGTTCCAGCAGCAGCGCTGAACGAAAAAAAAAGCCCGGCCTGAGCCGGGCTTTGCTTGCTGAACGCGCGCTCGCGATCAGCCCTTCTTGGCAGGCGCCGCCTTGGGCGCGCCACCACCGCCCGCACCGCGCATCTGCCGGACCATGATGTTGTCGTAGGTGTTCTCTGCCACCTGCCACCACAGGTACTGGTCGGCGCGGAACTTCGCCCAGCCCTCGTAGATGCGCTTGAAGTGCGCGCTCTTCGCCGAGGTTTCGGTGTAGAGCTCGGCCGCCGCCTTCTGGCAGGCCTCGATCACCGCGGGCGGGAATGCGCGCAGTTGCGTGCCGCCCCCGACCAGCTTGCGCAGCGCGCCCGGGTTGAGCGCGTCGTACTTCGCCTGCATGTGCACGTTCGCCTCGGCACAGGCTGCCTCCAGCGCGGCCTGGTAGTGCTTCGGCAGCTCGGCCCACTTCTTGTCGTTCACGAAGAGGGACAGCTCGGGACCACCCTCCCACCAGCCCGGGTAGTAGTAGTACTTCGCGACCTTGTTGAAACCCAGCTTCTCGTCATCATAGGGGCCGACCCACTCGGCGGCATCGAGCGTGCCGCGCTCGAGTGCCTGGTAGATCTCGCCACCCGGCAGCGCCTGGGGCACCACGCCCAGCTTGGCGAGCACCTGCCCGGCGAAACCGCCGACACGGAACTTCAGGCCCTTCAGGTCTGCAACCGACTTGATCTCCTTGCGGAACCAGCCGCCCATCTGGGCGCCCGTGTTGCCGGCGGGAAAGGACACCATGCCGTAGTCCTTGTAGAGCGCGGCCATCGCCTCGTTGCCGCCGCCGTAATAGCGCCAAGCGTTCTGCATGCGGCCGTTCAGACCGAACGGGACGGCAGTGCCGAACGCGAAGGCAGGGTCCTTGCCGATGAAGTAGTAGGGTGCCGTATGGCAGCACTCGACCGTGCCGTTCTGCACCGCGTCGACCGCGGAGAACGCGGGGACGATTTCGCCGGCCGCGAACACGCGGATCTGGAACTTGCCCTCGGTGATGTCGGAGACCCGCTTGGAGATCATGTCTGCGGCACCGAAGATGGTGTCCAGACTCTTGGGGAAACTGGACGTGAGTCGCCAGTTGATCGTCGGGCTTTGCTGGGCAATCGCCGGGGCCGCCACCGCGCCCGCGGCGAGGCCGATGCCCGCCTTGCTGATAAATGCTCTTCTTTTCATCGCTCTTCCTCCTGGTTTGCAGCGCCCTTGGGGGCGCCGATGACTGAAATCTTACCGTCCCTGCCGCATCGCGCAAGCCTCAGGACAGCCTCGTCCCCTGCGGGCGTGCCGCGTACAGCTCGCGAAAGGTTCTTCCCTCGGGCGCCGGCATGTCGCGCATCAGCGTCCAACCTGCGCCCAATGGAAGACGTCCGATGCGGCCGCGCGTACCTCCCATTGTTCTCAGCAGCCTTACGCCGATCTTACTCAGCAGTGCGTACGCCGCCGGCCGGCGCGCCGCCCAGGCCCACAGGCCCAGTCCCGCACGCTCGGTCCAGGGCCGCAATCCGCGCTCGGTCTGCTTCTCCCGCAGACCGCGCAGCAGCTCGGGCAGCGGAATGCGCACCGGACAGACGGCCTCGCAGGCACCGCAGAGCGTCGCCGCCTGAGGCAGGTCGAGCGCGTTCTCCAGCCCGACATAGGCGGGCGTGAGCACCGAGCCCATCGGCCCCGGATACACCCAGCCATAGGCATGGCCGCCGACCGTCCGATAGACGGGACAGTGATTCATGCAGGCGCCGCAGCGGATGCAGGAGAGCATGGATTCCATCTCGCCGCCGAGCAGGCCCGTGCGCCCGGCATCGACGAGGATCACGTACATGTGTTCGGGACCGTCCGCATCCTGCGGCGCCTTCGGCCCGGTGAGGATGCTGAAGTAGTTCGAGATCTCCTGCCCGGTCGCGGAGCGCGGCAGCACGCGGTTCAGCGTGGAGAGATCCTCCAGCGTCGGCACCACCTTCTCGATGCCGGTGATCGCGACATGCACGCGCGGCAGCGTGGTCACCATGCGCCCGTTGCCTTCGTTGGTGACAAGCGCCACCGAACCGGTCTCGGCCACCAGGAAATTCGCGCCGGAGATGCCGAGGTCGGCCGACAGAAAATGCTCGCGCAGCATGAGGCGCGCCTCGCGCGTGAGCTGCCCGATATCCTCGAGCCGCGGGCGACGATGCTGCTCGGCAAAAAGCGCCGCGACATCCTCCTTCGACTTGTGGATCGCCGGCGCAATGATGTGCGAGGGCGGCTCTTTCGCCATCTGGATGATGTATTCGCCGAGATCCGTTTCCACCGGCTGCACGCCGGCCGCCTCGAGCGCCTCGTTCAGACCCGCTTCCTCGGAGAGCATCGACTTCGACTTGATCGCCTTCTTCACGCCATGCCGGCGGCAGATCTCGAGCACATGGGCGCAGACATCCTCGCTGCTCTCGGCCCACAGCACTACCGTGCCGCGGCGCGTGGCCTCGGCCTCGAAACGTTCCAGCCAGCTGTCCAGATTGCCGACCACCCGCCTGCGAATGGCGGCAGCCGCATCGCGCAACCCCTCGAAGGCATCGATCCCGTAGGCGAGGCGCGCCTTGGCGCGCTTCTCCGCGAGCCCGGTACCGAAACGGCGCAGGATGTCCTGCAGCGGGGCGTCGGCAAGCGCGCGTGCGGCATTGCGCTGGAAGTGCATGGCGCGGACCTGCATCGCCTCAGCCTCCGCCCGCCAGCACCTGGGCGATGTGCAGCACCTGCGTGGTCTCGTCGCCGCGCCGTCTGAGCCTGCCCTCGATGCTCAGCATGCAGCCCAGGTCGCCGAGCACCACCGCGTTGGCACCGGTACTCGCGATCGACGCGCATTTCGCCTCGGCGAGCGCGCCCGAGATCTCGCCGAACTTGACCGAAAACGTCCCGCCGAAACCGCAGCACTCCTCGCAGTCCGGCATCTCCTTCAGCTCGACGCCGGGCATGGTCGCGAGCAGCGCGCGCGGCTGGGTCTTCACGCCGAGCTCGCGCAGGCCGGCGCATGAATCATGGTAGGTGATACTGCCTTGGAAGCTGCCGGGCACGCGCGCCAGGCGCGCGACATTGACGAGAAAATCGGTCAACTCGTGCGTGCGCCCGGCGAGCGCCGCCGCGCGCGCGAGCCAGGCGGAATCGTCCGCGAATACGTCGCGGTAGTGCATGCGGATCATGCCTGCGCAGGAGCCCGATGGCACGACCACGTGCTCGTAAGCCTCGAATTCAGTGATCAGCTTCTGCGCGAGCGCACGGGCCGCAGGTCGGTCGCCCGAATTCCAGCCGGGCTGCCCGCAACAGGTCTGGGCTGCGGGCACGACGACTTCATAGCCCGCAGATTCCAGCAGCCGGATCGCGGCGAAGCCGATACCCGGACGCATGAGATCCACGAGACAGGTCACCATGAGGGCGACCCGGCCGCGAACGCTCAGGGCTGGGGTGTCATCGGTGGTATCGACGGGTGCGGCGTTGTCGGTGCTGCGCATGCGGGCGACGATAGCATGCCCGGAGCGGGATCTGCAGCGCGGACGCGTTTCAGCCGCGCGGGGCGGCAGCGATGCGGCTCTCCAGCCACTTGCGGATCCGCATCGCGTCGTAGGTGCGGGTCTGCTTGCCCCAAGAATCGAGCAGGACCACCACCACCTCGCGCGACGCGAGTCGCAGGCGCATCACGAGGCAGCGACCCGCCTCGCTGATGAAGCCCGTCTTGGAAAGCTCGATATGCCAGTCCGGGCTGCGCACGAGGCCGTTGGTATTGCGATAGGCGAGCCGTCTGCCGAGCGAGTCCACTTCGGCGCTCTCGCGCGTGGAGTATTCGCGGATCAGCGGTTGCTCGTGCGCCGCAACCACCAGCCGCGCGAGATCGCGCGCGCTGGAGACATTCGCGGAATTGAGTCCGGTCGAATCGACGAAGCGCGTGTCGCGCATTCCGAGTTGCTGCGCCTTGTCGTTCATCGCCGCAACGAAGGCGGGCATGCCGCCGGGATAGGTGCGTCCGAGGGCCGCCGCCGCGCGGTTCTCCGACGCCATGAGCGCGATGAGCAGCAGCTGGTCGCGCGTGAGCACGGTGCCCACCGACAGACGCGAACGCGTGCCCTTCAGGTGATCGGTGTCGTCGCCGCTGATCGCGACGCGCTGTCCGAGATCGAGCCGGCTGTCCAGCACCACGAGGGCGGTCATCAGCTTGGTGATCGATGCGATCGGCGCCACCGCGTCCTGATTCTTGCCGAGGATGGTTTCCCCGCTCGTCACGTCCTGCACCAGCGCGACCGAGGAGGCCAGCAGCACATTGTGCGGTACTGCCTGGGAGATCTGTTCGATCGGGCGCGGCACCCGCACCTTCTTGCGCTTGCCCGCCGCGTCTGCGAAACCGAAGCTCAGCGCGAGCACGGCGAACAGCAGCACGACGACGATCGTCTTTTCCAGCGAGTGGAGTCTTCTTTCCGCGGTCTGCATGCCGGCAGTGTCCATGCAAGGATTGCGCCACCCGATTCGCTGCGGCGCTGTCCGGTTTGTTGTTATGGGGTCCAAGTCTAACGGATTGGAAATCCAAAAATCAAGAAAAAATAACGATCTGGCGCATGAAACTAGAAAAGACATGAGGCTCTCCAGGATCTTCGTTCAGGCCTCGGCGAGAGCCTCGCGCACGGCCTCCTGTTGCTGCTGCAGCGCCCACATGCGTGCGTACTCCGCCCCGAGGGCGAGCAGTTCAGCATGGGTGCCGCGCTCGAGCACCCGCCCCTGACCGAGCACCAGAATCTGGTCGGCGTCCATGATCGTGGAGAGCCGGTGCGCAACGACGAGCGTGGTGCGCCCCACCGCGATGCGTGCGAGTTCCGCCTGGATCGCCTTCTCGGATGCGGAATCGAGTTGCGAAGTCGCCTCGTCGAAAATCAGGATGCGCGGATTCTTCAGGAGCGCGCGCGCAATCGCCACGCGCTGCTTCTCGCCGCCCGAGAGCTTCAGGCCGCGCTCGCCCACCATCGTCTCGTAGCCGCGCGGCAAGCCGACCACGAAATCGTGGATATGCGCGGCTCGCGCGGCCTCCTCCACCTCCGCATCGCTTGCTTCCGGCCGCCCGTAGCGGATGTTGTAGCGGATGGTGTCGTTGAACAGCACCGTATCCTGCGGCACGATGCCGATCGCCGCGCGCAGGCTCTGCTGCTTCAGATCGCGGATATCGACGCCGCCCACGCGCACCGAGCCTCCGGTCACATCGTAGAACCGGTAGAGAAGGCGCGCGAGCGTCGACTTGCCGGCGCCAGAATGCCCGACCACCGCGAGACGCTCGCCCGCGCCGATGCGAAAACCGACCCCGTGCAGAATCTTCCGCTCCGCTTCGTACCCGAAGTCGACGTTTTCGAACTCCACCGTCACCGCGCCGGGCGGAATGACGCGCGCGTCCGGCCGATCCTCGATCTCGCGCTCGGCCTGCAGCAGGCGGAACATGCGCTCCATGTCGAGCAGCGACTGCTTGATCTCGCGATACACCATGCCGAGCGAATTGAGCGGGATGTAGAGCTGGATCAGCAGACCGTTGACCAGCACGAGATCGCCCAGCGTGAAACTCTGCGCCGCCACGCCCTCGGCCGCGAGCAGCATGAGCCCGGTGACCGCAGCGGCGATGATCAGCGACTGGCCGATGTTCAGCACCCCGAGCGAGGCTTCGGTGCGCACCGCCGCGGATTCGTACTTCGTGAGGTTCTCGTCGTAGCGCTTCGCCTCGAACTCCTCGTTGCCGAAGTACTTGACGGTCTCGTAGTTGAGCAGGCTGTCGATCGCGCGCGCGTTCGCGCGCGAGTCGAGCTCGTTGGCGCGCCGCCGTATGCCCATGCGCCATTCGGAAACGCTCACGGTGAACAGAATGTAGACCAGCACCGCTCCGAAGGTCACCGCGGCAAAACGCCAGTCGAAGCGCTGCAGCAGCACCACGGCCACCAGCGCGAATTCGAGGATCACCGGAATGATCGAAAAAATGAAATAGGAAAGGAGCTGCGAGATGCCGCGCGAGCCGCGCTCGATATCGCGCGTCATGCCGCCGGTCTGGCGCTCCAGATGGAAGCGCAGCGACAGGCTGTGCAGATGGCGGAACACGCCGAGCGCCACGCGCCGGATCGCGCGCTGCGCGACGCGGATGAACACGATATCGCGCAACTCGGCAAACAGCGTGGTCGCGAAACGCAGCACGCCGTAGATCAGCAACAGGGCCACCGGCACCGCAAGGACCGCGGTCTTCGCATCCAGCCCGTCGATCACGGATTTCATGACGAGCGGCACGCCCACATTGGCGAGCTTGCCGATCACGAGGAACACGAGTGCGATGCCGACGCGCCAGCGGTATTCCCACAGGTAGGGCAGCAGCGTGGCCGCGGCGCGCCACTCCCTGCCGCTCAATCTCTGGTTGGGTGCTGAACTCTGCGCGTGGCGTGCCATGGGAGGGCGCGATTGTAAGTCACGCGCAGCCGGGGGCCGACACCGGTTTCGCGCCGCAGGCTACTTGACCAGCTTCTCGATCAGCGGATTGATCGGTTTGATCTGGACCGGACTGCCGCGCAACTCGCCGCCCGGATCCCTCGCGTCCCGCGCCGCCGCGTCCTTGCCGCCCGCGTCCCTGGCCGCGTCGCGACGCGTAACCGGCGCGGGCATGACGGTGGTGCGATCGCGTATCGGGCCCGCCGACTTGAGGCCCTGGGCCTCGCAACGCTCGTTCGAATAGGTCACATGACCGGTACGGTCCAGGCACTTGCTGAGTTCAGCCGCGCCGAGCGGATTCGCCGCCAGACCCGTTACCGCACCGCACAGCCACAGCACCAGCGTCCGCGCCACTCTCGTCTCCAGTTGAAGCCTGCGCCCGACCCGAATTTATTGTCTCCCCCGGTCCCGGGCAAGCGCCCCGGCGCCGGTTGACCGCGGCATCGGCCCCGCCTATGATGCGCGAACCAATTCAAACGGTCGTTTGATTTTTGCCATGCCGGCACCCCAGAAAGACAGACGCGGCGCACTGCGCACCATCAGCCCGGAGAGGCCTGAGAAAGCCGCACGGCCCGAACACGAGACCCGGACCCGCATCATCGAGGCGGCCGAGGCGCTCTTCATGCTGCACGGCTTCGAGGGCACGTCGCTGCGCATGCTGACCGCGCGCGCCGGGGTCAACCTCGCGGCCGTGAACTACCACTTCGGCTCCAAGGACGCGCTGATCGAGGCGCTGTTCCGCCGGCGGCTCGATCCGATGAATGCCGAGCGCGCCGCGGGCCTCGCGCGACTGGAGACCGAAGCCGGCGGGCGGCCGCTCGCGCCGGCAGCGATCATCCGCGCCTTCATCGCACCCAGTCTGCGCATGTTCGAGGATGCGCGGGGCGGCGGGCGCAATTTCATCCGCCTGCTCGGGCGCGCCTATACCGATCCCTCGCGCGGACTGCGCGCGCTGATGGGCCAGCTCTACGCCGACGCGATGACGCGCTACCGGGACGCCTTCCGGCGCGCGCTGCCCGGGCTGCCGCACGAAGAGCTGAGCTGGCGCCTGTATTTCATGTTCGGCACGCTGTCCTACACGCTCACCGCAACCGACACCATGCAGCTCATCGCGGGCAGCAAGCAGGCCGATCGCTATGACGCGCGACTGATCGAGCAACGCCTGCTCGCGTTTCTCACCGCCGGGCTGCTTGCGGCCGAGCCGCGCGAGAACAAGGTCAGGCAGGCCGCCTGACACGGTAATGCGTATCCGCCGCGGCTCCGGCGCGCGCGGAATACGATGTCTGATGAATCCGGGTGCCACGAACAAGGGTTCCGCAAAGCTGTCCAAGTGTTCCGCAAAGCTGTCTTAGGGGGAGATTGAGCATGCTCACACTGATCGTTGCAACACTCGTCATCGCGCTGGCGCTCGCCTACTTCGGCGCGCCGCTCGCGCTCTGGACTGTCGCCGCCGCCCTGCTCGCGGGGTGGCTCGCGCAGCTCGCGGGCCTCGGTGCGACCGGGCTCGCGGTGCTCGGCATCGCGTTCATCGCTGTCGCAGCCGTGCTGAACCTGGCGGGGCTGCGCCGCGCGCTCGTGACCGATCGCATCCTCGCGATCTACCGGCGCATCCTGCCCGACATGTCGCCCACCGAGAAGGACGCGATCGACGCCGGCACCGTGTGGTGGGATGCCGATCTCTTCTCCGGGCGCCCGGACTGGAACAAGCTCCTCGCCTATCCGGAGCCGAAGCTCTCCGCCGAGGAACAGGCCTTTGTCGACGGCCCGACCGAGGAACTGTGCGCGATGTGCGACGACTGGGAGATCACGCACGAGCGCCAGGATCTGCCGCCGCGCGTGTGGCAGTTCATCAAGGACCGCGGATTCCTCGGCATGATCATCCCCAAGCAGTACGGCGGACTCGGCTTCTCGGCGCTCGCGCACTCCGCGGTCGTGATGAAACTCTCCACGCGCTCGAACGCGGCGTCAGTCTCGGTGATGGTGCCCAATTCGCTCGGACCGGCCGAACTGCTGCTCCACTACGGCACCGAGGCGCAGAAGAATCACTATCTGCCGCGCCTCGCGAAGGGACTCGAGGTGCCCTGCTTCGCGCTCACGAGCCCCGAGGCCGGCTCGGACGCGGCCGCGATTCCGGATCGCGGCATCGTGTGCCGCGGCATGTGGCAGGGGAAGGAAACCCTCGGCATGCGGGTCACCTGGGACAAGCGCTACATCACGCTCGGACCGGTGGCAACGCTGCTCGGCCTCGCGTTCCGGCTGTACGACCCCGAACATCTGCTCGGCGAGCGCGAGGATCTCGGCATCACCTGCGCGCTCGTGCCCACCGACACCCCGGGGGTGAACATCGGACGGCGCCACCTGCCCCTGAACGCGGTATTCCAGAACGGCCCGAACTCGGGGACCGATGTCTTCATGCCGCTCGACTGGATCATCGGCGGGCCCGAGTACGCGGGCAAGGGCTGGATGATGCTGATGGGCTGCCTTGCGGCCGGGCGCTCGATCTCGCTCCCGACTTCTTCGGCGGGCGGCGCCAAGGCGCTCGCGCGCTTCACCGGCGCCTATGCGCGCGTGCGCAGCCAGTTCCGCACCCCGATCGGCCAGCTGGAAGGCGTGGAGGAAGCGCTCGGGCGCATCGCCGCGCGCACCTACATGATGGACGCCACGCGCATCATGACCGCGGGCGCGGTGGATCTCGGCGAGAAGCCCGCGGTGATCTCCGCAATTGCCAAATACCACCTCACCGAGCGCGCGCGCCTGTGCGTGAACGACGCGATGGACATCCACGGCGGCAAGGGCATCTGCCTCGGCCCCAACAACTGGGTCGGGCGCGGCTATCAGGTGATCCCGGTGGGCATCACGGTGGAGGGCGCGAACATCCTCACGCGCACGCTGATCATCTTCGGCCAGGGCGCGATCCGCTGCCACCCCTATGTGCTGCGCGAGATGCGCGCCGCCAAGGATCTGCAGGGTGCCGAAGCCTCGCGCGAATTCGATGCCGCGTTCACCGCCCACATCGGCCATGTGATCTCGAACGCGGTGCGCGCCCTGATCCATGGCGTGACGAGCGCGCGCTTCGCACCGGCACCCGCCGGCGCGGCGCCGGAGACGCGCCACTACTACCGCCACGTGAGCCGGCTCTCGGCCGCCTTCGCCTTCCTCGCCGACATCTCCATGATGGCGATGGGCGGCGCGCTGAAGCGCAAGGAGAAGATTTCCGGCCGCCTGGGCGACGTGCTCTCCATGATGTACCTCGTCTCGGCCACGTTGAAGCGCTATGAGGAGCAGGGACGGATCCGCGAGGACCTGCCGCTCGTCGGCTGGTCGGTGCGCGATTCGCTCTATCAGGCGCAGCAGGCGATCGACGCGATTCTCTCCAACTTCCCGGTGAAGCCGCTCGCGACGCTGCTGCGCTGGACCATCTTCCCGCTGGGCATGCCATTCCGCCCGCCGCTCGATGCGCGCAACCGCGACTGCGCGCGCATCCTGCTCGAGCCGGGCGCGGCGCGCGAGCGCCTCACCGCCGGCATGTACGTATCGCGCTCGGAATCGGATCCGACCGGCGCGCTGGAGGCCGCCTTCACGGCCACCCTCGCCTGCGAGCCGATCGAGAAGAAAGTGCGCGATGCGCAGAAAGCGGGCCGGCTCGCGCCGAAACTCGACCACGCGCCGCACGCGCTCGCGCTCGACGCCGGCATCCTCAGCCAGGACGAATTCCTGCTCTGGCAGAAGAAGGAAACCTTGCGCCGGAACGTCATCAAGGTGGACGACTTCCCGCAGGACTTCGGCCGCGCCGAGATCCAGCGCCGGCTCGCGCCGGCCGATGCCACGGCGGCGCGCGCCGCCTGAACCGATCGCCTCCAACCACCGCAACGCTACGGGGAAACCGCATGGCGCTCTCGCAACCCATCTATGTGATCGACGGCGCACGCACGCCGTTCCTGAAATCGCGCAACCGGCCCGGTCCGTTCTCGGCGGGCGATCTCGCCACCCAGGCCGGACGCAGCCTGCTCGCGCGGCAGAGGTTCGACACCGCCGCGATCGACGAGGTGATCCTCGGCTGCGCCGCGCCCTCGGTCGATGAAGTGAACATCGGCCGCGTGGCCGCGCTGCGCATGGGGCTCGACCAGAAGATTCCGGCCTGGACCGTGATGCGCAACTGCGCTTCCGGCATGCAGGCGCTCGACTCCGGCGTGAACAACATCCTCGCCGGGCGCTCGCAGATCGTGCTCGCGGGCGGCGTGGATGCGCTCTCGCGCGCGCCGCTCCTCTACCAGGATGCGATGGTGAACTGGTTCTCGGACATGGCCGCTGCGCGCAGCTTCGGCGCGCGCGCGGCGCTCTTCGCGCGTCTGCCCTTCGGCAAGCTGCTCTCGCCCGTGATCAGCATCATGCGCGGGCTCACCGACCCCTACTGCGGCCTCCTCATGGGCCAGACCGCAGAGAACCTCGCGCGGCGCTTCGGCATCACCCGCGCCGAGATGGATGCCTTTTCGGTCGCGAGCCACCAGCGCGTCGCGCGCGCCCAGGACGAAGGCGTGCTCGCCGCGGGCGGCGGCGAGATCGACGCGATCTACGACGCGAAGGGCAAGGCCTATGCGGCGGACGACGGCCTGCGCCGCGATGCCTCGATCGAGGGACTCGCAAAGCTCAGGCCCTTCTTCGACCGCAAGTTCGGCAACATCACCGCCGGCAACAGCTCGCAGATCACCGACGGAGGTGTGTGGCTGATTCTCGCCTCGGCCGCCGCGGTCGAGCGCCACCGGCTGGAGCCCATCGGCCGCATCGTCGATACGCAATGGGCCGGCCTCGACCCGCGCGAGATGGGCCTCGGCCCGGTGCATGCGGCGACCCCCATCCTGCAGCGCAACGGTCTCGCGCTGAACGATCTCGACGCCTGGGAAATCAACGAGGCCTTCGCCGCACAGGTGCTCGCCTGCATCGCGGCCTGGAAGGACCCGCGCTACTGCACCGAAGTGCTCGGCCTGCCGGCTGCGGCCGGTGCGCTCGATGAGGACAAGCTCAACGTGCATGGCGGCGCAATCGCGCTCGGCCATCCGGTCGGCGCCTCGGGTGCGCGCATCGTGCTGCACCTCCTGCGCACGCTGCGCGCGCGCAAGGCGAAACGCGGCATCGCCGCGATCTGCATCGGCGGCGGCCTCGGCGGCGCGATGCTCGTGGAAACGGTCTAGAGAGGAATGCTGATGAACACGACTGCCGCATCCGGAAGCCACACCGGCAAACACTGGCGCTGGGAAACCGATGCCCAGGGTCTCGCCTGGTTGACCTTCGACAAGGCGGGCGAATCCGCCAACACCTTCTCGCGCGAGGCGCTGGAAGAACTCGGCGCGATGCTCGAGCAGCTTCGCGCCGCGAATCCGAAAGGCCTCGTGATCCGCTCGGCCAAGGAATCCGGCTTCATCGCCGGTGCGGACGTGGCCGAGTTCACGCGCTTCCAGTCGCCCGCCGAGGCGCTCGCCTTCGTGCGCCTGGGCTGGGACACCTTTCAGAAGCTGCGCGATCTGCCCTTCCCGACCACCGCCATGGTGAACGGCTTCTGCATGGGCGGGGGCACCGAGCTCGCGCTCGCCTGCCGCTACCGTGTGGCGCTCGATGATCCGGCGAACAACCTCTCCGCGCGCTTCGCGCTGCCCGAGGTGATGCTCGGCATCCTGCCCGGCTGGCACGGCGTGCAGTGGCTGCCCAAGCTCGTCGGCCCGGTGGCGGCCTTCGACATGCTGCTCACCGGCAAGTCGCTCGATGCGCGGCGCGCGAAGCGCATCGGTCTCGTCGACGAGGCGGTGCCGCTGCGCGTGCTGGAGAACGCCGCGCGCATCGTGACGCTGGAAGCGCGCCCGCGGCGCAAGCTCCCGCTGCTGCAGCGCCTCATGATGCTGCCGCCGCTGCGCGGCATCATCGCGGCACAGGCGATGAAGCAGGTGGCGAAGAAGGCGCGCCGCGCGCACTATCCCGCGCCTTACGCGATTCTGGAACTGTGGCGCGATCACGACGGCGATCCCTTCGCACCGGCGGCGGATGCACCCTGCTCCATACAGTTTCTGTTCGCGCATCCGACCACCAAGAACCTGATCCGCGTCTACTTCCTGCAGGAGCGCCTGAAGGGCGAGGGCAAGGGCATTGCGAACCGCGTCAGACGCGTGCACGTGATCGGCGCCGGCGTGATGGGCGGCGACATCGCCGCGGTCTGCGCGCTGCGCGGCCTGCGCGTGACGCTGCAGGACACGAGCCACGAACGCATCGCACCGGCCATGCAGCGCGCGGCGGAGCTCTTCCGCCGGCGGCTGCGCGATCCGCAGCGCGTGCGCGACGCGCTCGATCGCCTGACGCCGGATGTGACCGGCGCCGGCGCGGGCTCGGCCGATCTGGTCATCGAGGCCATCTTCGAGAATCTGGACGCGAAGCGCGCCCTGTTCGCCAAGGTCGAGGCGATCGCGAAGCCCGATGCGATCCTCGCGAGCAACACCTCCAGTCTGAGGCTGGCGGATATCGCGGCGGGCCTGAAGGATCCCTCGCGTCTCGTGGGCATCCACTTCTTCAACCCGGTACCGCTGCTGCAACTGGTGGAGATTGTGGCGAGCACATACACGCGCCCTGCACTCGCGCTGGAAGCCGCCGCCTTCGTGCGCGCGATCGACAAGCTGCCGCTGCCGGTGAAGGACGCGCCGGGCTTTCTCGTCAACCGCGTGCTCGGCCCCTATATGCAGAACGCGTTCCGGCTGCTCGACGAAGGCGCGAAGCCCGAGACGCTCGATGCGGCGATGGAAGCCTTCGGCATGCCGGTCGGCCCGGTGGAGCTCGCCGACACCGTCGGCCTCGACATCTGCCTCGCCGCCGGCAAGGCGCTCTCGCACAAGGCGGCGGACGGCAGCGACGCCGTGGCGCCGAAGATCCTCACCGACAAGGTCGCAGCCGGCGAGCTCGGCCGCAAGACCGGCGCGGGGATCTACCGCTACGTGAAGGGGCGCGCACAGAAGGGCGAGCCCGGGAGCTTCGACACTGCCTACATCGACGCGCTCGTCGCCCCCTTCCTGAAGGAAGCCCAGGCCGCGCTCGCCGATGGCGTGGTGACCGATGCCGACCTCGCCGACGGCGCGCTGATCTTCGCCACCGGCTTCGCCCCGTTCACGGGCGGCCCGCTGCACTACGCGGCCGGTCGCGACCAGGGCTGATCGGGAACCCGGCCTGCAAGCCATCATGAACCGGCCGGCCCGGCCCGCCGGCCGCGACATCGAACTGCGCGCCGCGGACGGCACCGCGATCGCAGCCTGCCTGTATGAACCGGACGCGCCCTCGGGGCGCGCGGTCGTGATCCATCCCGCCACCGGCGCGCCGCAGACCTACTACGCGCGCTTCGCCGGTTTTCTCGCCGAGCAGGGCTGGCACGTCCTCAGCTTCGATTACCGCGGCATCGGTGCCTCGCGCGCCCCCGGCTCGCTGCGCAGCCTGCGCGCGACGATGAGCGACTGGGCTCGACTCGATGCGGGCGCCGCGCTTGCCTGGGTGGTGCAGGAACTGCAGCCGCAGCGCTGCTATGCCGTCGGCCACAGCTTCGGCGGCCAGACGCTCGGCCTCGTGCCCGGCGCGGATCGCTACGCCGCCTGCCTTGCCGTCGCCTCGCAGAGCGGCTACTGGCGCCACTGGCCCGGCCTGCGCCGCGCCGGCATGTGGCTCGTCACCCACGCCGTGTTGCCCGGCGTATCGCGCGCGGCGGGCTACTTCCCCATGGCCGCGCTCGGCCAGGGCGAAGACCTGCCCGCGGGCGTCGCGCGCGAATGGGCCGCCTGGTGCCGGCATCCGGAATACCTCGTCGGGCATCTCGGCGCGCACGCCGAGTACGCGCGCCTGCGCGCGCCGCTGCGCGTCGTGTGGATCGCGGACGACTACATCTACGCACCGAGGAAGGCCGCCGAAGCCCTGCTCGCGCTCTACCCGAATGCGAAGGGCGAGATCTGGGAGGTGTCCCCGCAAGCGCTCGGCGTGAAGAAGATCGGCCACTTCGGCTTCTTCCGCGACACCCACCGCGAGACGCTCTGGCGCGAGGCGGCGAAGTGGCTGGCGCGGTGTATTCGCCCCGGATCGAGTACCGCTACAGCGTTGGCGGACGAACCTACACCGGCAACCGGCTCAGCCTTGGCGATGCCTGGCGCTGGACCTATCGGGCCGAAAACCCGCGCGACTTCCGGCTGATCGTCGCGACCCTCGCGCCGGGTGTCGAATTCCGGAAGTTTCTGGAAGCGCCGCAATGCCAGGACATCCCGGCCTATGACTCCTGCAGCGTGAGCTTCGAGCTCGACCAGCCCCTCGGCGTGCGCGTCGATCCGCGGGATCCGCAGAACTCGGCGGTGGAAGTGGGCGAGCTGGCGCCCGTAACGCTGCTCAATCATCTGCTCCCGCCCGTCGCGTGGATCGTCTGTGCGCTGCTCGCGGCGTGGGCGTCAGCCGCGAGCGCCCTGACGATGCTGCGCCGCCTGCTCGCCCCCGATGCAGAAGACACGACCCCCGAGCTGCGCTTGCCGCTGCGTTACTGGGGAATCGCCGGCGGCCTGCTCGCTGCGAATCTCGGCATCGAGTCCTGGGTACTGATTCTCGACTGGCGCCCGGCGCCCGAGGGTTTCGCGGAGTTGCTCGGATGGGTTCCGGGCATTGCACTGTGCGCAGCCTGCGGGCTGCTCTCGGTCTATCTCGTCTTCCAACCCGCGATCGACCGGAAGTTCCGGCGTCGCCGCCGGCACAGGAATTAATTCACGGCTGCTCCCCGTGAATGCATTCTTCCCCATCAACGCTGCGCGCCTGCCGGCACGAGGAGTATCAAGGCCTCTGAAAATAATAGTAACATATATGTTACTATTATGGCTGGGTGCAGCCGATTTTCCTCCCCTCCCGCACCCCGATTCGATCCGGCCTGCAAAACTGCACCCGCTGCGATCCGGTTGATGCAAAGCCTGCGCATAGAATCGGCGCGACAGGAGCAGCGGAGGCGAAATGGCGGCATGGGATGACGTGGATTTCATCGTGGTCGGCGCGGGTACGGCGGGCTGCATCCTCGCGGCGCGCCTGAGCGAATCGGGACGCCATACGGTGGCGCTGCTGGAAGCGGGAGGCGAGGACAGCAACTTCTGGGTACACGTGCCGCTCGGCGTGGGCCTGCTCGCCGACGAGCCGAAGTTCCAGCACCTGCGCTGGAACTATGAGGGCGCGCCCGAGCCCGGACTCGGCGGACGTCGCGTGCCGCAACCGCGCGGACGCATGCTCGGCGGCACGGGCTCGATCAACGGCATGACCTGGGTGCGCGGCCAGCGCGAGGATTTCGATCATTGGCGTTCGCTCGGCAACACCGGCTGGGGCTATGAAGACGTGCTGCCCTGGTTCATCCGGCTGGAAGATCACGAATTCGGCGCGAGCGCGCTGCACGGCGCGGGCGGCCCCTCGCGCGTGAAGGTGGGTCCGAAGAACGTGCTCGGCGATGCGCTGATTTCTGCCGCCCAGCAGGCCGGCTTCCCGCGCAACGACGACTACAACGGCGCGACGCAGGAGGGCTTCGGTTACGACCAGGTGAATATCCGGGACGGCCGGCGCGACAGCACGGCGGATGCCTATCTGCGTGCGGCGCGCTCGCGCCCGAATCTGCGCGTGATCACCAATGCGCTCGCAAGCCGCGTGACGACGGAAGGCGGTCGCGCGACCGGCGTGGAATTCCGCCGCAACGGGGAGACGAACACGCTGCGCGCGCGCGCCGAGGTGATCGTCGCAGCCGGCTCCTTCAACTCTCCCCAGCTGCTGCAGTGCTCGGGCATCGGCCCGGGCGCGCTGCTGCAGCAGCACGGCGTGCGCGTGGTGCTCGATGCGCCGGAAGTCGGCGAGAACCTGCAGGACCACGTATCGGTCGGCCTCGTCTACCGCTGCACGCAGCCGATCACGCTGAACGAAATTCTGCGCAGTCCGCTGAAGAAGCTTGCGATGGGCATGCAGTACCTGCTGACGCGCGGCGGCGAGATGGCGCATATCGGCTGCTACGGCACCGGCTTCGTGAAATCCGATCCTGCGCTTGCCTCGCCGGACGGCAAGATCCGGCTCTTCCTGATGAGCCGGCTGCCGGGCTCGGGTGCCACGGCGGTGCCGGACTGGCCGGGCTTCAGCCTCTCCGCCCAGCTCGTGCACCCCGAAGCCCGCGGCCACATCCGCATCCAGGGCCCGGATGTGGAGCGCGCGCCGGAAATCTTCTGCAACCTGCTCGGTACCGAGCGCGACCTCGCCGCCTCGGCGCGCATGGTGGGCATCGCGCGCCGCATCGCCTCGATGCCCGCGCTCGCCCCCTATGTCGCCGAGGAGGTCATGCCGGGACCAACGCTCGACAACTCGGACCTGGAGGCACTGAAAGGCTATGCACGCAAGGCGGGCAGCCGCGGCTATCACGCGGTCGGAAGCTGCCGCATGGGCACGGATGCGCGCGCGGTCGTGGACCCTTGCCTGCGCGTGCGCGGCATCGCAGGGCTGCGGGTGATCGATGCCTCGATCATGCCCTCGGTCACCGGCGGCAACACGGCGGTGCCGACGATGATGATCGCCGAGAAGGGGAGCGCGCTCGTGCTGGAGGACGCGGCGCGACGCTAGCGATCCGCACATTCCGCACGATCCGCACGATCCGCAAACGAAAACGGCGCCCTGAGGCGCCGTTTCCCTATCCGCAGGAGACGCTCAGACCTTCGACAGTTTGAAGAAACGCTGTGCGTTGGTCGACAGGATGGCCGTGCGCTGGGCATGGTTCAGCCGGTCGTCGTCTATGGTCTCGTGCATCTCGTGCTTGACCGCTTCCGCACCCGGCTCGTGGGGATAGTCGGACGACCAGGCGAGCGCCTTGTCGCCGATCAGCTCCATGAGATAGGGCACGGTCATGTCCACGCCTTCGCAGCCGATCAGCACGCGGCCGCTCTCGAACAGCTTGCGCAGATTCGGGCCGGGGAAGAACTCGTTTTCCCGCTTGGCACGATCGAGGATGAACACCGCCCAGCCCGCGCCGCCCTCGAGGAAACCGAGACGCAGCTTGGGGAAGGCCTCGAACACGCCGTCGTAAGCGAGCGAGATGAAGGCGCGCATGAGCGCCACCGGATGATGCAGGAAACGCGCCGGCTTCAGATCGGTGAAATCATCGAATCCGAGGCCGCGGTTCGCACCGCCATGCACGGTCAGCACGCAGTCGAGATCCGCCGCCGCCTTGTAGATCGGCCAGTAGTACTCGTGCCCGAGATGCAGCTGCAGCCCGCTCGCCGGCAGCATCGCCCCCGGCATGTCGAGCTTGGTCACCATGCGCTTCAGTTCCTTCACCGCCTCGTCCGGAAACTGCATCGGGATGATGCCCACCGGCCGCATGCGCTTGTCGCGCTTGTAGTACTCGTGATACGCCCAGTCGTTGTAGGCACGGCAGACCCGTACCGTGTACTCCTTCTGGCGCAGCACGCCGACCGACAGCGCCTCGCTCGCGAACAGCACCGTCTGCTCGATGCCGGTGATATCCAGCATGTCGATCCAGTCTTCGGGCGAACCCACCGGGTGGCGGCCATTGCCCTGACCCACCGGCTCGTACATGTCGCGCGGCAGGTAGTGCACGCCGTCGAGCGACGGGAAGATATCGGTGCCAAGGGCGAACGGACGGTTGCGCTCGGCGACCGCGCGGATCGTCGGATCCATGTACTTCCCGAAGGAATCCGCGCGCTCCATGAGGTGGCCGTCGCAGTCGATCACGCGGTACTTCAGCTTGACCTTCTCCTGCTTCTTCCCGGCCGGGGCCTTCTTCTGCTTGGTGGTCATGTGTATCTCCTTCCGCTCAGCGGCGGGCCGCGGGCTTCTTCTTCTTTGCGCCCGCTTTGGCCGCAGGTTTATGCTTGCTCACGCTGAGTTTCAGCACGAGTTCGAGATCCTTGCGGGCCAGTCCCTTGCGCTGCCCCATGACCACCGCCATCTTCGCTTCGTCGAACAGGGACTTTAGATCCGCGCCGGACCAGCCCTTGCTCGACTTCACGACGAGCGAGATGAGGTCCTGCATCTTGTTGCCCGCGGCAAGCGTGACACCGTCGAGCTGGATGCGCGCGATTTCCCCGCGCTCCGCGTCCGAAGGCGGCGGGACGAAGATGTGCGTGCCGAAGCGCCCCGGACGCAGCACGGACTCGTCGATGAGTTCCATGCGGTTGGTGGCGCCGATGATGATGATGCCGCCCATCGCCTCGATGCCATCCAGCTCGGTGAGGAGCTGGGACACCACGCGCTCGGTGGTCTTCGTACCGACGTCCGCGCCGCGAGACGGCGCGATGGCATCGAGCTGATCGAAGAACACGATCGCCGGCGCCAGCTGCCGCGCCACGCGGAAGATCCGGCGGATCATCTCCTCCGATTCGCCCAGCCACTTGGTGAAGATCTCGGGACCGTCCACCGCGATGAAGTTGACCCCGATCTCATGCGCCACCGCCTTCGCGAGCAGCGTCTTGCCGGTGCCCGACGGGCCGTGCAGCAGCACGCCGGAGGGCGGCGAGAGCTTCATCGCCGCGAGCTCGTCGCGCCGCATCAGCGCGAACTGCACGGTGTTGCGCAGTCTCGCCTTCACGTCGTCCAGACCGCCGATGTCGTCCCAGGTGACGTCCGGCACCGTGACCAGCACTTCGCGGATCGCGGAGGGCTGGATCCTCTGCAGGGCGGACTCGAAATCCTCCTTGTCGACCATCAGGTCGGCGGGCGACACAGCGCCTTCCTTCCAGATGCCGCCGGTCTTGCGGCGCAGCGCCGTGAGACCCGCTTCGCGGCAGACTTCCATGAGGTCGGCGCCGACGAAGCCAGGCGAACGACGCGCCACTTCGGGCATGTAGTCGATCGCCGCTTCGGTGAGCGGCATTTCGCGGCTGTGGATCTCGAGCACTTCGAGCCGGCCGGCCGCATCCGGCGGGCCGACGTAGATTTCACGGTCGAAACGACCCGGCCTGCGCATCGCCATGTCGATCGCATCCAGGCGGTTGGTCGTGCCGACGACGATCAGGCCATCGACGCGCGTCATGCCGTCCATCAGTGCGAGCAGCTGGGTGACCATGCGCGTGTCGGACAGCGCGCCGCTCTCGCCGCGGCGCGGCGCGATCGCATCCAGCTCGTCGATCAGGATGACCGCCGGCGCATGATGGGTGGCTTCGCTGAACACGCGGCGCAGATTGGATTCGGTCTCGCCATACATCGTGCCGACCACATCCGGCCCGCTGATGTAATAGAACTTCGCCTTCACCTCGTTCGCGAGCGCGCGCGCGAGGTGGGTCTTGCCGACCCCGGGTGGCCCGTGCAGCACGACGCCGCGCGGCGGGTTGATGCCGAGCTGGCGATAGACCTCGGGCGCCTGCAGCGGCAGCTGCAGCAGTTCGCGCATGAGATCGAGCTGCCGGCGCATGCCGCCGACATCGTCGAAGGTCACCTCGCTCACCGCGTCGGTGTGCAGGTTTTCCGTGATCTCGAACTCGAGCTTGGTTTCCGGCGTGACGACACCGTAGTCGCCCTCGACGCTGATCACCTTGTAGGTGGTGCCGGCGATGGAATCGAGGAACTTGATATAGATCACCGACCCGGCCGTGGCGGGGGTGCGGTTCTCGACCAGCGTGCCGAGCACGTGACGATCGAGGTTGTGCGCGCTGAAGACGTCGATCGCCGGCAGCAGCACGATCTTCTTGAGCGGCACTTCGTCCACCGGCTGGACCGTGACGTTCTCGCCGAGCCGCGCCTTGAGCGCCTGGCGCATGAACCGGTCGAGGTGGATGCTGCCTTTCGCTTCGGCGTCCGTGCGCGGCTCGCTCAGGCGGGCGATGGTGCTGCGTCCGGATTCCGTGAACACGCGGAGCAGCTGCCCCGGCTCCCAGCCGGAGGCGCGCATGTCGTCAATGTGTGCATTGCACAGGCACTGGCTGCCCGTTGCGTATTCCTGCGAGGAACGCGCGACCGCCAGGTGCGCGCTTCTCGCTTTCGTGGCGGTCGCGTTACTCACGATTTCTGCGCCTTGTACTCCGGGCAGTCCTCGAGCACTTCGAAGCCGCAGCCCTTGTCGACACCCAGGGGGTCGGTCAGGTTGGGTTCGCAGCCGGCCAGCAGCGCCAGCTCATTCGAGTCCGAGTTGAAGTGCTGGAACACGATGCCTTCCTCCTTGATCGGGAGGTTGATCACGTCGCCGGCCTTCCACTGGTGCTTGATGCCGTCGACGATCGTGTAGCCCTTGCCCTTCAGCACGTAGTACACCACGCTGCCGCCGCACTTCAGGCGGCCGCTCTTCGAGCCGGGGGGAATCTCCTGCCGGTAGAACATCACCGTGCGGCAGACGACGTCCGTGAGCGACGGGTGGAGATACCACTGCATCTTGCCGAGGCGGTTGATCTCCCAGGGAAGATTGGCGCCGCGCACCAGCCAGACGGCACCCTTCGCCATCTCGCGCTGGGCATCGCGCATCTTGAGCAGTTCATCGAAAAGATTGAGTTCTGCGCGCAGATCCTTGCGCTGGTTATTTGAAGTCAGGGGACACCTCCTTCTGTTCCGTCCATTTGCCGAGTTCATCCATGTACGGGCTGTAAATCCACGCCATCCACACGGCGCTTTGCCCCGGATGCTTGTTGAAATGCTTGTGCACGCAGCCATCGGGTTTCAGCGGCAGCAGCAGCACATCGCCTTCCTGCCATTCCTTCTTCACGCCGTCGACTTCGGTGTAGCCCACGCCTTCCACGATGTAGATGACGAGGCCACCCTGGTGACGGTGCGCGCCGGAGTGGGTCTTGATGTCGTGCAGGAATACGTTCCAGTCGCGCAGCGCGCCGATGCACTTGTCATCGGTTTCACGGTTGATGAAGAACTTCAACCGGCCCTGGCGGGATTGCTCCCACTCGACGTCCTCGCTGCGGATCACGATCGCGCGCTTGAACGCTCGCTCGCGCCAGTCCACCATCCACTTGAGCGTGCGCTCGTAGATGCTGTGCTCGGTAGGACCGCGCTCGCGCACCCTCGTCTTCATTGCGTCTGCCATAACACCTCGCTTTCCTCTCCAGCTGCCTTCCGGAAAACCGCGCGCCGGACGACGTTCACCGCCCTCCCCTGTGCGGAACGCGCGCCGGGCCGCACTGCACCCGGGAAACGCTCTGCAATACTCGGCCACCGCCTGGGAGGGCGACTGCGGCGACAGAATGGGAACCAGCCGACTACTATATTTCAGAACTGTCGGCGGTAACAACGAAATCCGGCGGCGATTCTAAAGTGTTTTTCCATGCGAAACCCGCGGGCCTGCACGGGCGGCTAGAGTGCGGCATTGCCGATCCGGCAGCACAGCTACAGGTGCGCAGGTGAACGATGCGCGTATCGAACTCGGCCGCAGCGGCCTGCGCGTGGCGCCGCTCTGCATCGGCACCTGGCAGCTGAGCGGCGCCTGGGGCCGCGATACCTCGCAGGGCGCCGCAGCGGTGCGCCACGCCTTCGACCGCGGCCTCAATTTCTTCGACACCGCCTATGCCTACGGCTGGGGTTCGGCCGAAGAAGGGCTCGGGCGCGCGCTCGCCGATCTGATCCGCACGCGGCGCGACGAACTGGTGATCGTCACGAAGGGCGGCGTGCGTCCTGCCAACGGCGGCTATGAGCGCAATTCCGACGCGCCGGTGCTGCGCGGCATGATCGAGAACAGCCTGCGCCTGCTCGGCACCGATCACGTGGACCTCTTCCTGATCCACTGGCCGGATCCCAGCGTGGCCTTCGACGACACCGCGCGCGTGCTGGAAGGTTTCGTCCGCGACGGACTCGCGCGCCGGGTCGGGGTGTCGAATTTCTCGGTGGAGCAGATGAACGCATTCTCGGCGGGCGGGCGCATCGCCGCCGTCCAGGTGCCCTACTGCGCCGTGCGTCAGGGCGTGGAACGCGAGGTGATCCCGCATTGCGCCGCGAACGGCATCGGCATCATGGGCCACGCCGCGCTCGCCCACGGCCTGCTGTCGGGTTCCGTGCTGCGCGGCGGCAGCTTTGCGAGCGACGACTGGCGCGTCAACGCGCGCGAATTCAAGGGCCCGGACTTCGAGCGCAGGCTGACCATTGCCGAAGCGCTCGCCGCAATCGCCGCCGGACAGGGCTGCACGCTTGCCGAGCTCTCGCTCGCCTGGGTGCGCGCCCATCCGGCGGGCGTGATTCCGGTGGTCGGCGTGCAACGTCCGGCCGATGTCGATTCCTGCCTGCGTGCGCTCGAGCTGCGCCTGGATGACGCGGTGCTGCAGGCGATCCGTTCGCTTGGCGCACAGGCGCCGGAACCGGAATCGACGACGATCGCGATCCGCACACCCGCCGGCTAGAGCCCGTACAGCGTCTTCGGATTGCGCCAGAGGATCTTCTCCACGACTTCCATCGGGTAGTCCCCCGCCTCGGCGCGCTTCGTCAGGCGCTCGACGAAGCCGTTCTCGCGCGCCGGATCCGCATGGCCGTAGTCGGAACCCGCGATCAGGTTGTCGGCGCCGAAAGCGCGCACCAGATACGGCAGGTCCTCGTCCGGGAAACAGGTGACGTAGATCCGGTTCGTTTTCAGAATATCGTCCGCGAGCCGGATATCGCGGAAGGACAGCGCATTGCCGCTGGAGATCTTTTCCGCCCGGCGTTTCAGATTGCCCACGATGAACGGCAGCCAGCCGGCACCCGCTTCGACGAAGGCGAAGCGCAGCGTCGGGAATCTGCCGGGGATGTCAAAGAGCAGCATCGAATGCAGTGCCGAGGCGACCGGCAGGGTCAGGCGCTGCAGCCTGCCGTAGAGCCACTCCCCGGGCGCCACGCGGGAGGGAATGCCGGTGCCGGTATGAAAGCAGATCGGCATGCCGAGCCGCTCGGCTTCCTCGTAGACCGGGAAGAACCAGGGATCGTTCGGCCAGCGGCCTGCTTCCGGATCGGCCTTCTTAAGAACGCCGCAGGCGCCATGCGCCTTGGCATAGCGCAACTCCTCGATCGCCGCCTCGATACTGTGCAGCGGCGGCGCGCAGACCCAGCGCAGCCGGCCGTTCGTGCCTTCGCAGCGTTCCGCGAGCCACCGGTTGTAACTGCGCCGCAGCGCGAGTTCCTCGGCCGCATTGTCGGTGACGCCCTGCAGCAGCACGGTCGGATAGAGTACGTGCACGTCGACACCGACCGCGTCCATGTGACGGATGCGCGCGGGCACATCGAGCAGTTCGCGCGTCGCCGCGGTGGTGCCCGTCATTTCGTCATTGCCGACCATGCGCGGCTCGCTCATCACGCTGAACTGCCAGCGCGAATCCGGCAGCAGTTCGCCGCCCGGACCCGTATTCACGCAGCCCGGACGGTACTGCGCCGCATCGCCCTCCATGTAGCGCCAGGTGGCTTCGGTCTCGATGATGTGTGCGTCGGCGTCGATGACGGGCATGCTCGCTTCCTCCTCCAAAAATGCTAGCACGCGCCCTCCAGCGGAGTTGCCGCCATGCGAAACCGCGCGCGGGCGCATCACGGTCTTCGGAGGCCAGCCCTTATACTCGCCCGCCAGTCGCAGGCATCCGTTCCGGGGAGGAAATCCGCATGAGCGCCGCAGCCAGCACGCCGGGCATGACCCGTGCGAATCGCCTGTCCATCATGGAGCGCATGCTCGTGATGCGGCGCTTCGAGGAGCGCCTCTTCGAGCTGCACGCAGCCGGCCATCTGCGCGGCGTGTTCCACCTCTACATCGGCCAGGAAGGCACCGGCGCGGCCGTGCTCGAGGCGCTGGCTGCGGACGACTACATCCTCTCGACCCACCGCAATCACGGCCATGTGGTCGGTCGCGGCGCCGATGCAGGCCGTGCCTACGCGGAGCTGATCGGACGCGCCACGGGTCTGCAGGGCGGCCGCGGCGGCAGCTTCCACCTCTGCGACCCCGCGAGAGGCGTGCTGCAGACTTCCGCCATCGTGGGCGGCTGCGTCGGGCTCGCGACCGGCGCGGCCTATGGCATCCGGCAATCGGGCGGCGGTCGCGTGGCGACCGGGTTCTTCGGCGACGCCGCGCTCGAAGAAGGCGTGGCCTTCGAATCCTTCACGCTCGCCGCGCTGTGGAAACTGCCCGTGATCTATGTGTGCGAGAACAACTCGATCGGTGCGGGCGAGATGAAGGGCGACAGCTACCCGCGCTCCATGCTCGGCGCCGAACGGCTGTCGCGCGTGCCGGAAATGGCCGGCGTGCGCACGCTGCAGGTCTCGAACGGCGCGAACGCGGCCGAAGTGCACGCCGCGGCGCTCGAAGCGCGCGCGCACTGCCTCGCCGGCAAGGGGCCGGTGTTCATCGAATCGCCGATCGCCCGCTGGCCGGGGGGCAGGAGTCTCTTCCCGAAGTCCACCGGCGCGACCGATCTCGCGCTCGCCTGGGGCCGGCGCGCGCCCGAAGGCCCGAACCAGGACTGGCAGGAGAACCACGATCCGGTGATTCGCTGGGCGCGAGTGGTACTCGCCGCAGGCGACGCCTCGCAGGACGAACTCCTTGCGCTCGACCGTACGGTGCTCGCGCGCAACGATGCGGGCATGCGCTTTGCGCTCGAGAGCCCGTGGCCGGACGCGGCTACCGCCACAGACAAGGTGTTCGCATGAGCGCGACGCCGATCCCGGCGCGCGGCCGGCGCATCACGTTCGCGACCGCCATGTACGAGGCGCTGCGCGACACCATGCGCGAGGACCCGCGTTTCACGATCTTCGGCAACTGGGTGTTCGGCCTGCAGGCGAACCACCTGATGGAAGCACTGCGCGAAGAATTCCCGGGCCGCATCATGGAACCGCCCGTTGCGGAAGCGGCGCTCGTCGCCACGGCGGTCGGGGCGGGCATGGTCGGCGCGTCCACCTTCGTCGATCTCGGCACCGGCACCTTCAGCTTCCCGGCCTGGTCTTCGATCTACAACGAGGCGTCCGTGGTGCACCACCTGTCCAACGGCCAGCTGAACGCGCGCCTCACGATGCACATGATGCACGGCCTGCGCGGGGGCGGCGGCGAGCAGCACAGCTACAGCCCGCAGTCCCTGCTGTGGAACTGTCCCGGCCTCGAGATCGTCATTCCGTCCACGCCCTACGATGCCAAGGGCCTGATGCGCCGCGCGCTGAAGAGCCCGAATCCGACCGTGTTCATCGACAACACCCGGCTCTCGGCCACCGAGGGCGAAGTTCCCGAAGAAGACTATGAAATCCCCTTCGGCCTTGCCGACATCAAGCGCGCCGGGCGCGATGTGACGCTGGTCGCCACCTCGCGCCTCGTGCACATGGCGCTCGGCGCCGCGGCGACGCTCGCGACCGAAGGCATCGAGGTGGAAGTCGTGGACCCGCGCACGCTTGAGCCTTTCGATGAAAACACCATTCTCGGCTCGGTGGCGCGTACCGGACGCTTCGCAGTGCTGGACGAATGCAACCTGCGCTGCGGCGTGGGCGCCGAGATCGTGGCCACGGTGGCCGGGAAGGCCTTCGCGAGCCTCAAGGCGGCGCCGCTGCGCCTCGTGCGCGCCCAGTCGCCGGTTGCCTGCAGCGCGCCGCTCGAGGCCGCCCTGCTGCCGGATGAACCGCAGGTCGTGGCGGCGTTGCGCGCGCTCGCGCAGACCGGGCGCTGAACCGATCCCTGTCACCAATCCAAGGAGAACCCGGATGGATCAACCGCTCGTGTTCCAGCATCCGCTGTTCGGCCGGGTGGAACTCTCCCCCGGCGATGCGCCGCGGCGCAATTTCGAAACGCTCGAGCGCCACATGCGCGCCGAGGAGGCGGGCG
Source organism: uncultured Pseudomonadota bacterium (assembly GCA_903834835.1). Lineage (GTDB taxonomy): Bacteria > Pseudomonadota > Gammaproteobacteria > Burkholderiales > SG8-39 > CAILKO01. The sequence goes on from CAILKO010000044.1 coordinate 44,289, forward strand.
ACATCGAGACCACCATGTCCACCATGGCCCCGGATCCGCACTGGGTCGATCACGGCACCGGCGTGGATCTGCACGGCTACGAGGCGGTGCGCACGCGCTATGCGAAACGGTTCGCCGAACGTCCGGGCCTCACGGTGGACATCCGGCGCACCGTCGTCACCGACACCGTGGCGGTGCTGCAGGTGTACTGGAAGGGCGATGGCAGCAGCCCGGGCAATGTGCCGATGCTCACCTGGATGGAGTTCGAGAACGGCAAGCTCGTCGGCGAAGCGGCCTACAGCAATCCGCCGCGCCGCTGACGCGGGAACGTTCCTCGCACATCGCGCGGAATCGCTCCGCGCGGCACCGCACCGCAGCAGCGCCTGGGTTAAACTACGGGCCCCGCGCGGTTCGCCCCGTAACCCGCAGTGACTTCGCCGAAACCGGTGATCTGACGGGCGGACAGCCGCTGCCTTTTCGAGACTTTCGACAGGATCACACATGAGCGTCGCACAGACCAAAGCCGATCGCATACGCGTAATCGTCGCCAAAGTAGGCCTGGATGGACACGACCGGGGCGTGAAGATCGTCGCCCGCACCCTGCGTGATGCGGGCATGGACGTCATCTACACGGGCCTGCACCGGACACCGGAAGAGGTGGTGGAAGCCGCGGTGCAGGAAGATGCGGACGTGATCGGCATCAGCATCCTGTCGGGCGCCCACATGACCGTGTTCCCGAAGCTGCTCAAGCTGCTGAAGGCGCGCGGCGCCGACGACATCAAGGTGATGGGCGGCGGCGTGATCCCTGACGAGGACGTCGTCAAACTGAAGAAGATGGGCGTCGCGGAAATCCTGCTGCAGGACACGCCCCCCGCTGCGATCGTGGATTCGGTGCGGCGCATCGTCGCCGAACGCGGCGCGCGCTGACGGAGGCCCCGGTGGAACAGTGGAGCTACCCGCCGCGCTTCGATGCGGACTACCTGCCGCCCGCGGACCAGCGCTACTGGTTCCCGAAGCGCGAAACCATGCCTGCGGGCGAGCGTGAAGCCGCGATCCTGAAGCGGCTGCAGGAGGTCACGCGTTACGCCTGGGAAAAATCGCCTTTCTACCGCCGCAAGTGGGAGGAGGCCGGATTCCACCCCGAGCAGCTGAAATCCCTGGAAGATTTCGAATCCCGGGTACCGGTCATCACCAAGAAGGACCTGCGCGAAGCCCAGGCCCGCGCGCCGCAGTTCGGCGACTATCTGTGCATACCGGAATCCGAGGTGCATCACATCCACGGCACTTCCGGCACCACCGGCCGCCCGACCGCCTTCGCGATCGGCCGCGGCGACTGGGACGCGATTGCCAACGCGCACGCACGCATCATGTGGGCGATGGGCATGCGTCCGGGCGACACCATCTTCATTGCGGCGATCTTCAGCCTGTACATGGGTTCCTGGGGGGCGCTGATCGGCGCCGAGCGCCTGCGCGCGAAGGCCTTCCCGTTCGGGGCCGGTGCGCCCGGGATGACCGCGCGCGCCGCGATGTGGCTCGACATGGTGAGGCCCTCGGCCTTCTACGGCACGCCCTCCTTCGCGCTGCATCTGGCGGAAACCGCGATCGCGGAGGGACTCGATCCGCGCAAATTCGGACTGAAAACCATGTTCTTCTCCGGCGAGCCCGGCGCTTCGGTGCCGGGCGTGCGCGACAAGATCATGGATGCCTACGGCGCGAAGGTCATGGACTGCGGTTCGATGGCCGAGATGTCGCCCTGGATGAACGTGGCCGGCAGCGCCGAAACACCGGGGATGCTGCTCTGGCAGGACGTCGTCTACACCGAAGTCTGCGACGCGGTGAAGTTCCAGCGTGTGCCCTACGGCCAGCGCGGCACGCCGGTCTACACCCACCTCGAGCGCACCTCCCAGCCGATGATCCGGCTGGTGTCGGGCGATCTCACCGAGTGGCGCAACGATCCGACGCCCTGCGGGCGCACCTATCCGACGCTGCCGCGCGGCATCTTCGGCCGGATCGACGACATGTTCACGATCCGCGGCGAGAACGTCTATCCGAGCGAGGTGGACGCGGCGGTGAACCAGATCAAGGGCTACGGCGGCGAACACCGCATCGTGATATCGCGCGAAGGCGCGATGGACGAACTCCTGATCCGCATCGAGGCCGACGCCGACACGCACGGGCGCGGCAGCGACGGCACGACCGATCTGCGCAACCAGGCCGCACATCACCTGCAGCGCATGCTCGGCCTGCGCGCCAAGATCGAGATCTGCGCGCCGGGCACCTTCCCGCGCACCGATTTCAAGGCGCGCCGCGTGGTCGACGATCGCGAGGTGTTTCGCGAAATGAACGCGCGGCTCTAGCGGGCCGCCCGCAGGCATGGCCTACATCCCTTCGATGGACCTGGTGCCCGGCGTGCTGAAGGGCGACACGCGCGCCGTCGCGCGCCTGCTCTCGCGCGCCGAGAACGGCAACGAGGAGGGCCGCCCCGCGCTCGAGGAAATCTTCAAGCGCGCCGGCCGGGCCCACGTGGTCGGCATCACTGGCGTGCCCGGCAGCGGCAAGTCGACGCTCGTCGCCAAACTCACCGCCGCGATCCGCGCCTCCGGGCGCAAGGTGGCGATCATCGCGGTGGATCCCTCCAGCCCCTACTCCGGCGGCTCGATCCTCGGCGATCGCATACGCATGGGCGAACTGGTCGGCGACAAGGGCGTCTATGTGCGCAGCATGGCCACCCGCGGCGCGCTCGGCGGGCTTGCGCGCGGCACGCTGGAGGCGGTGGACATCGTCGATGCGGCCGGTTACGACATGGTGCTGATCGAAACGGTGGGCGTGGGCCAGGACGAAGTCGATGTCGCGCGCGCCTCGCACACTACGGTGGTGGTCTCCGCGCCCGGTCTGGGCGACGACATCCAGGCGATCAAGGCCGGCGTGCTGGAGATCGCGGACATCCACGTCGTCAGCAAATGCGACAAACCGGACGCGGACCGCACGATATCGGATCTGAAGAACATGCTGGTGCTGAGCCTCGGGCTGCAGCCGCACGTGCCCGCGCCGCTCGATGTCGGGGCGCGTAAGGCCGCGCGCTGGCAGGTGCCGGTCGTCCCGACGAGCTCGGTGAACGACAAGGGTATCGAGGAACTCCTGAAGGAGATCGACCGTCACGGCCGCTCCCTCAAGGAGAGCGGCGAGATCGTCGAGCGTCAGGCTGCGATTGCCGAGCGGCGTCTGGTGAAGGCGAGCGAGGAAATGCTGCGCGACAAGCTGGAAGAGCGACGCGGCGAGTTGTCGGTACTGCTGAAGGAATTGGCCGCAAGGCGCGTATCGCCCCACTATGCGGCGCGCAAACTACTCACGGAATCTGGTTTTGGAGGCGACAAATGAAGAAGACCCTGCGCAAGTCCCCTGCCGCGAAGAAAAAAGCCGTCCCGGCGAAAGCAAAAACCAAGGCGCGCGTCATCAAGGCCGCCGCTCCGGCCAGAAAGAAGGCGGCCGTTCGCAAGGCCGCTCCGGCGCGCAAATTGGCTGCGACGCGCAAAGCGCCCGCCAAGCTGCGCGCCAAACCCGCTGCCAAGGCGGCCCGCAGGACGCGTGGCTCGCTCGCGCCGGATGTCGCACGGCGACTCGCCGGCGACGTGCGCAGCTGGGATGCAAAGGAAGTCGCGGGCTTCCTCGCGAAGGCGCCCGAACGCCAGCCCGAATTCCGCACGCTGGGCGGCTTCCCGGTGAAGCGCGCCTACACGGCGCTCGACATCCAGGACACGCCGATCGAGGACATCGGCCTGCCGGGAAAATTCCCGTTTACGCGCGGGCCCTATCCGACGATGTATCGCGGCCGCAACTGGACCATGCGCCAGATCGCCGGCTTCGGCACGGCCGAGGACACCAACGGCCGCTTCAAGTACCTGATCGCCCAGGGCCAGACCGGGCTTTCGACCGACTTCGACATGCCCACGCTGATGGGCTATGACAGCGACCATCCGATGAGCGAAGGCGAGGTCGGCCGCGAGGGCGTGGCCATCGACACGCTCGCCGACATGGATGCGCTGCTGGAAGGCATCGATCTGGAGAAGATTTCGGTCTCGCTCACGATCAACCCGAGCGCGTGGATCATGCTCGCGATGTATGTGGCGCTCGCGCGCCGCCGCGGTCTCGACCTGAACAAGCTTTCGGGCACCATCCAGGCCGACATCCTGAAGGAGTACCAGGCGCAGAAGGAATGGATCTTCCCGATCTCGCCCTCGGTGCGCCTCGTGCGCGACTGCATCACCTTCTGCGCCAAGAACATGAAACGCTACAACCCGATCAACATCTCGGGCTACCACGTTTCGGAAGCCGGCTCCTCGCCGCTCGACGAGGCCGCCTTCACGATGTGCAACCTCATCACCTACGTGGAAGAGGTCACGAAGACCGGCATGCACGTGGACGAGTTCGCGCCGCGCCTCGCCTTCTTCTACGTCTGCCAGGCGGATATCTTCGAGGAAGTCGCCAAGTTCCGCGCGCTGCGCCGCGTCTACGCGAAGATCATGCGCGATCGCTTCGGCGCGAAGAACCCGGAATCGATGCGCCTGCGCTTCCACTGCCAGACCGCCGCCGCCTCGCTCACCAAACCGCAGTACAAGATCAACGTGGTGCGCACCGGACTCCAGGCGCTCGCCGCGGTGCTCGGCGGCGCGCAGAGCCTGCACACCAACGGCATGGACGAAGCCTTCGCGATCCCGACCGAGGAAGCGATGAAGATCTCGCTGCGCACGCAGCAGATCATCGCCGACGAATCCGGCGTTGCAAACGTGGTCGATCCGCTCGGCGGCTCGTACTTCGTGGAAAGTCTCACCACGCAGTACGAGCACGCGATCCTCGAGGTCGTGGACGAGGTCGATCGCCGCGGCGGGACGGTCAAACTGACCGAGCAGGGCTGGTTCCAGCGCCGCATCGCGGACTTCGCCTATGAGACCGCGCTCAAGAAGGCGAGCGGCGAGAAGCCCGTCCTCGGCGTGAACAAGTACGTCGAGCCCGACGAGAAATTCGACATCGAGCTCCATCCATACGATACGAGCACCGCCACGCGCCAGATCAACCGGCTGAAAAAAGTGCGTCGCGAGCGCGACCAGGCGAAAGTCGATGCGTTGCTCGAGCGTCTCGTGGCTACGGCGAAGAACGAGAAGGAAAACATCATGCCCGTGACCATCGAGCTCGTGGATGCCGGCGCCAGCATGGGCGACATCGTCGAGAAGCTGAAGAGCATCTGGGGCACGTATCGCGAAACCCCGGTTTTCTAGGAGCTCGGACCATTTCGCATTCAACCCCGGACCGAGGCGCTGGCGGGCTGATCCTCCCCTACCTCGACTACCGTCCCGCCATCGCCGGCCGGCCGGAACTCGCAGCTCAGGCCGCAGTGATCGGCCGAACGACGGCAGGCGCGGGCCTCGTCATGCGCAATTACGCCACGGTCCGTGCGGACGGCGAGAGCATCACGCTGGGCGAGCGCGTGTTCTTCGGCGAGCGGGCCTGCGTGCATATCTGGGACAGCACCCTCGGCACCGTGCTCGCCGATGACGTCACGATCGCGCGCTACGCCCTTGCGCACGCCTGCAATCTCGGCACCGGCACGGTGCTCGCAGAAGGTGCGCTCGTCATGGATGGCGCCGAGGTCGGACCCTGGGCGCTGATCGCCCCGGGAGCGATGGTGCCACCGCGCAAGAAGCTGCCTGGCGGATGGGTCTACGCGGGAAGTCCGGCGCAGCCGGTGCGCGAGATTGCCCGAGAGGAAGTGGAACGTCTCGCCCGATCGATCCGTGCCGGCGCGCCGGAGCCGGAGGTGCGCTACGCGCAACTGCCGCCGCTCGACAATGGCGCCTTCGTGGCCGGCGCGAGTTCCGGCCGGCTCCCACTGGGCGGACGCAGCCCGAGCGTGACCGGCTATGTTTCCGAGACCGCCTTGCTCGCGGGGGACGTTCAGGTCGGACGCGACGCCGGCGTCTACTTCGGCTGCGTGCTGAAGGCGGACGGCGGACGCATCGTCGTGAGCGACACCAGCAACGTCCAGGACAGTTCGATTCTGGATGTGCAGGGTGGCGATCTCATCATCGGCGCTGACGTTACCGTCGGCCATAACGTGCGGCTCGGGCGCGGACGAATCGGGGAGTCCACACTCGTCGGCATGGGAGCAATCGTCGGCAATGATGTCGTGGTCGAACGCGACGGCTGCATCGCCGCAGGCGCCTGGGTGGAACCCGGCACGGTCGTGAAGGCCGGCTGGATCTGGGCGGGTCGCCCGGCGCGGCCGTTCCGCGAAATCCGTCCCGAGGAGCGAGACGGCTTCGCGCTCGGCCGCCAGGTCTACGTGCGCTACGCGCGCGCCTACACCGGAGCCGGCGGAACGCCCGCCGCAGGGGAGCACCCGGCAGCCGGTCAGAACACATAGTAACATATAAGTTACTATAAACCCCTGGCAGCCCTCATTTCCTTCCCCCGCAGGCAAGCATGTCAGTGACCAGCGGCTCCCTGCGCGCATTTCGTCAGCGCGATTTCCGCTGGATGTTCAGCGGCGCCCTGCTGTCCACCGGCATGCAATGGCTGCAGGGCACTGCGCTCGGCTGGCTGACCTACCACCTCACCGGATCAGGCACGCTGGTCGGCCTCGTGATCGGGGTGCGGGCGGTGCCGATCGTGCTGTTGTCACCACTCTCCGGCGTGGTCGCCGACCGCTACGATCGCAGACGCACCCTCGCGCTTACCCAGGTGTTCGTCGCCCTGCCCGCATTCTTCGTGAGTGCCGCGCTGGTGCTCGAGGCGGTGGCGACCTGGCAGCTCTTCGTATTCATGATCGCCTCGGGCATCACCGCGACCTTCGACCGCACGCTGCGCAATTCGCTCGTGTTCGACATCCTGCCGCGCGAGGATCTCGCCAACGGCCTTGCCTACACCAACATGGCCTTCAGCGTCTCGCGCGCCTTCGGCCCGCCGGTCGCGGGCGCGCTCATCGCACTGACCGGACCCGCGTGGTGCTTCGCCATCCAGGGCCTGCTCGCGCTCGGCGTCACGGCGAGCGTGCTCTGCGTGCAGCCGCGCGCCACGCGGCCGAAGCCCGCGCAGCGCAGCTCCGCCTGGACGGAGATGAAGACCGGTCTCGGCTTCGCGCTTGGCCATCCCGTGATCCGCATGATGCTGATGCTGAACGCGCTGACCGGCACGCTGCTGATCGCCACCTTCAGCGCCCTGCTGCCGATATTCGCCGCCGACATCTTCCGGGTCGGGGCCGTGGGCCTGGGCATCATGATGGGCTCGGCCGGACTCGGATCGGTCGCCGGCAGCGTGATCGCCGCGTCGAATCACCGCGTCGACAGAATCGGCCTGATGCAAACTGCGGCCATGGTCGTGTTCTCGGCAGCGCTGATCGGATTCGCCTGCGTGCCGCCTTTTCCGCTCGCCCTCCTGATGCTCGGCATCGCAGGTGCGGCGGAAATCGTGCTGATCACGAGCATTTCGACCATCACCCAGCTCTCCGCACCCGAAGCGATGCGCGGCCGCATCACCGCGCTGCTTCCGCTGTTCCCGGCCTTCATCTCGGTGGGCTCCTTCCTCGCCGGGATCTGCTCCGACTTCCTCGGGCCGTCGGTCACATCGGTATTGTTTTCGGCGTCCGCCGCCGTGATCGTCCTGACGGCCTGGGTGCGCTCTCCCGCCCTGCGGGAGCTGCGCCTTTCCACGCTGGTTGAACGCCGGGTGCAGGAATGACCGCGCGAGTGGCGCTGAACCAGCATCCCGATCCGGGCGGCTTGCGCCGCCACAGGCTGCGTCTGCTCAAGGAAGGCGCGCTCGGAACCGCGCCACTGATGCTCGGTCTCATCCCCTGGGGCATCGTGGCGGGCGCGGCCATGATCAGCTCGGGCATGACGCCGGCGCAAGCCGCTGCGATGAGCCTGCTCATCTACGCCGGCTCCGTACAGCTGGCCGTGCTGCCGCTGCTGGTGGCCAAGGCGCCGCTGTGGGTCATGCTGGTGACCGCGCTGGTCGTCAATCTGCGCTATGTCATCTACAGCGCAACGCTCGCGCCGCACTTCAGCCACCTGCCGCGGGCCTGGCGCGCGCTCCTCAGCTATCTCTCCACCGACGGAATCTTCGCGGTGTACCTGGCGCGCTACGAGCGCGCCAGCGGCGACCCCGAGCGGCACTGGTTCTTTCTCGGCGGCGCGATGGCGCTCTGGGTCGGATGGCAGACCTGCTCCTGGATCGGTATCTTCGGCGGCACGCTGATACCCAAGGCCTGGTCGCTCGAATTCGCTGCGACGCTCGGCCTGTCCGCGCTGGTGGTCATGCTGATGTTCGACCGGGCAGTGCTCGTCGGCGCGCTGGCGGCCGGCGCGGTGGCACTGTTCGCGCCGAAACTTCCGCTCAACCTCGGCCTGCTCGCCGCCACGCTCGTGGGTGTGGTCGCAGGCATGACGGTCGCGCGCATCCTCCCCGCCAAGGCGCAGCGCTGATGCCGGCCGAACCGCTTACAGTCTGGCTGCTCATCGTCGGCGGCGGCGCGGTGGTCTACCTGACCCGAGCATTCTTCATCCTCCCCGGGCGCAGCCTGCAGCTCTCGCCCGACACGCAGCGCCTGCTGCGCTACGCTCCTGCGGCAGCGCTCATGGCCATCATCACCCCCGACCTCGGAACGGTGCAGGGCGAGCTCGCGCTGAATGTCGAGAATCTGCGTCTGCTCGCCGGCCTGGCCGGATTCGCGATCGCCGTCTGGACCCGCAGCGTGCTGTTCACGATCCTGGGCGGCATGCTGGTGCTGAGCGCCTTGCGCTTCCTTGCCGGCGCGCTCTGAGACAGCGACGCTCTTTCGGACAGAACGTCTTCGCGATGCATAATCGCGCTTCGGCACACGTATTCGGGACGCACGGAGAACCAGCATGACACATCGCCTCACACCGGTTCACGCGAGACGACGCGCGCTCGGCAGTCTGCTCGGCCTGGGCGTTTCCGCTGCCTTGCCTGCGCTCGCCCAGGAGGGTGTCGATGTCGGCCGACAGTCCGCCTTCACCCGGCTCGTGCCGGCCGACCAGGTCGAGTCGATGTCGGCGAAGGAGTACTCGCAGCTGCTCGCTCAGGCGCGGGCCCAGAATGCGCTCGCCCCCGAGAACCATCCCCAGGCGCGCCGCCTGCGCTATATCGCCGAGCGACTCATCCCGCTCGGCATGAAGTGGAACTCCCGCGCGCGCCAGTGGCGCTGGGAGGTGAACCTGATCGGCTCGAAGCAGCTGAATGCCTTCTGCATGCCGGGCGGCAAGATCGTGTTCTTCACCGGGATCCTGCAGGCCCTGCAGCTCGACGACGACGAGGTCGCCCAGATCATGGGGCACGAAATGGCCCACGCGTTGCGCGAACACGCGCGCGAGCGTCTGGGCAAGACCGCCGCGACGCGGCTCGGGACCAGCGTGATCAGCGGTCTGCTCGGGCTCGGCTCGACCGGCGACGCGCTCGTGAACATGGGCGGCAAGCTGCTCACGCTCGAATTCAGCCGCGAGGACGAGTCGGAAGCGGATCTGATCGGCATGGAACTCGCCGCGCGCGCCGGCTACGAACCTCAGGCCGCCGTGCGCCTCTGGCAGAAGATGGCCCAGGCGAATCGCGGCGCGCCGCCGCAGTTCCTGTCCACCCATCCGTCCGCCACAACGCGCATACGCGACCTGCAGGCGAATCAGGGGCGCGTCGAACCGCTCTATGCGGCGGCGGCCAAGCCCGGCCAGCGCTTCGACCGCGGCTGAGGCCACCGCCCGGGCGCATAGAATTCACCCCCCTCGCGCTACGCGTGACCACCGAGATTTCGCAGGAGCCCCAGCATGCAAGCCAGCCGCCTCATCCTCGCCGTCGCTGCGACCGCCGCCCTGCTTGCGGCATGCGGCGGCAACACCTCAGGGAGCGGCGTTCCACTGCTGAAGGAGGCCACGCTCTGGCCGTTCGGCGCGGTAAAGGAGCAGCCGCCGGCACGGCTGCCACCCGGCACCGTCACCTGGCAGTGCCCAGGCAACCTGCGCTTCAACGTGCGGGACATCGACAGCGGTGCGGTCTGGCTAACCCTGCCCGACCGCAACCTGCGGCTCGACCGCGACCGCGCCAGCAGTGCTGCGCGCTACACGCGGGCGGGCACCGTCCTCGAATTCGATGCGACCGGCGCGAAACTTCTGGACGGCTCCGCCTCCTACAGCGACTGCAAGCGCGCCGGCTGAGGCCCGCGCCCGACCGACAGCAGGACACACCCCTGGTGTATGCTCGCCGCGCATCGGCGGGCGCCTGATCCGGCCCGCTTCCATGACGTCAAAAAGAAGAGGGAGAAGCGCATGAAGGCAGGCAAAGGGAAAAAACAGGACGCGAAGGTGATCGGCGCGGACAAGCTGCTGAAGCAGATCATGCGCGAGCGCGGGCATGTTCGCCCCTGGCACAAGCTCATGGCGCGCGAAGACGCACGCTTCCTGGCAGGCCACGAGGAGATGATGGCCGCCGCCCGCTCGCCGAAATCGCCGCTGCCACGCAAGGTGCAGGAACTCATCCTGTTCTCCACCGCAGTTGCGATGGATGCACACCCCGACACGGTGGCCTCCCACGTCCAGGCCGCGCGCGAAGCGGGCGCCACTGACGCGGAACTGCTCGCCGCAGTGCAACTCCTCATCGTGGTGCGCTATTCGAAGCCGATGCGTGTCGGGGTCAGCGCGATTCTGGACAGCGCAAAGAAGAAGTAGCCGCCCTCTCCAGGGAGCCGGCCTGCGCTGCCGGCGTGGACCTCGTCTACGCCGGTTTGTGCCGCTGCATGAACGCGCGCATCTTCACGATCGCCGCGTCGCGCGCGGCGCCCTCCTCCCAGTCTTTCAGGTCCTCGACGTTCTGCGTGAGCTCGACGATCAATGCGGAAACATCGGCCGGGTGGTAGGGGTCGTTGCCGCGCATGACCATCACCGGTATCGTCGAATCGCGCACGAAATCACGCGTCACCGACCACACGAAGTCCGGGGTGTAGAGGTTCAGCGCGAACTGACGGATGAGCTCCGGTGTGACCTCGGGGTGGTTCTTCAGCCCGTTGGCCCATTTTTCGAAATAGATGGACGGACCGGGAAACGGCCCCATGCGACCGCTAGGCTGGATCATGACAGCCGCGGAGACACGCGCCGGCTGCGCCTGCATCAGGCTGAAGCACATCGGCGCGCCGATGCACTGCCCCACCACATGGCAGCGTGCTATCCCCAGATGGTCGAGCAGCGCGATATGGTCCCGCGTGTAGTGTTCCCAGCTGTCCTGCATCGTCATCGGTGCGAACGACGCCCCGGCATTGCGCTGGTCCATCGCAATGATGCGGAACTCGTCGGCGAATTCGGTGATCGGATTGATCTGGGCCAGTTTGCTCCAGGCGAGGATGCTGGAATTCAGCGAGCCCGGCGCAAACAGCAGCACCGGGTATCCGGAGCCGTACTCTTCGTAGTGAATCGTGACATCTGCGTAGTTCATGTACGGCATGGGGACCTCGGCGTGTGGCCGTCACCGGCGGAACGGCGTATTTCCTGCTCTGCGATTTGCAGGGGCGGCGAGATTAGCGTGAAGCATCCGGTCAGACAACTTCGAAACGACGCCGCAGCCTGCAAGTCGCAATCCAGCCTCAGGTAACGCGTACCGGAGGACCGGTGCGCGTGTGACGCTCTGTGAGTTCCAGTACGTAGCCGTCGGCGTCTTCGATGAACGCGACGAGGTCCGGCCCGCCCGGACGCAACGGAGCAGGATCCTGCAGGAACTTCACGCCAGCTGCCCTGAGCGTGGCACACAGCGCGCCCATGTCGGAGACGTAGATCGCAAGATGTCCGGTCCAGGGCCTGGCGTGCCCATCCGTTTCGGACTGAACGAGTTCGATACCGAAATTTTCGTCATCGCTGCCGTAGCCGACATAGGTGGTTCGGGGACTCAGCTCCGACGCGGCACGCTCGCGCTGCACATCCATGCCGAAAAATCGCGTGTAGAAGGCCACGCTGCGATCCACATCCTTCACCGCCAGCATGGCATGGCGCATGCGAAAGCTGATACCCCTATAGGTCTTGGTCCCCGACATGCCGCCCCTCCGATCTCCGTGCAGGAACGAAATCAGCCCCTGAAAGCAGACCGGCGGCTGAAGCCGCCGGTCTCTGAACGCAACCCTGACCCGCGCTACCGGGTAGCCACTACTGAATGCCGTAGAGCCTTGCGGGATTGTCTTCGAGCATCTTGCGCACGACGGTCTTGCCGAGATCACCGGATTCGCCGCGTTTCTTGATCTTGTCGAGCGCGTTGATCTCGGCAGTCATGTCGGCATGGGTATAGTCCGAGCCGATCACGAGACAGTCTTCGAGACCCAGTTTCAGCAGATAGGGAATGTCCTCGTGCGTCTGGCAGGCCACGTAGAAACGCGATTCGCGGAACAGGTCGTCGCTGAACTTGAAAGTCGAAAACCAGGCCATGCGCTCGTGGCGCGACTTCAGCTCGGACATCACATACGGCACCCACATTGCACCGGCCTCGATGAAACCGATGCGCAGGTCCGGAAAGCGCGTGGGGGTGTTCTTCATGACGAGCTGGTTGCAGGCATCAAGCAGCGGCAGGGTCTTGAACCAGAACCCGTTCGCCACCGGCAGGATGTCGCTTACGTTTGGATCGCCTGAGCCGAGGTGCATGCAGACTGCAAGGTTGGCGTCGCTCGCTGCCTTGTAAAGCGGATCGAAGTACTCGTCGCCCGCCTGGCGCAGGCCGGCCTCGATGCCGCGTTTGAAGAGGCCGCAGGCGCCGTTGTCGCGCGCAAACTTGATCTCCGCGAGCGTGGCGTTCATGTCCAGCGTCGGCAGCACCGCGAGCCAGCGTATGCGCCCCTTCGCCTCCTTGCACTTGTCAGCGAGCCAGCGGTTGTAGGACCGGCAGAGCGCGGCCTCGACTTCCGGCTTGCCGCTCGGCTGCGAGAGAAAGAGCGTCGGGTAGAGCGTGTGGACGTCTACCCCGAGTTCGTCCATGTGCTTGATGCGCGCGGACATGCTTTTCAGCTCGCGCGTCTCCTGCGTGGTACCCGTGCGCTTGTCATCGCGGAACCTGCGCACCACGAGCGCCCCGTCGATCAGCCAGTAGCGGTGGTAGCCGGCCGCGAGCGCCTTGCCCTCCACGCCCTGCACGGTCACGGGCATGTATTTCTTCTCGGACTCTGCGAGATAGGCCCAGGTATCCTCGTTCTCGTCTACGTGGGTGTCTGCGTCGATGACTGCCATGGCTCCTCCTGCGACGTTTGCGTGTATGCCAACCCGTGGCAGATTAGCCCCGGGCACACCCCGCGTCGAGCGCGATTTCGCATCCCGGCCGTCTGTGCACTCAGCCGCCGGGCGCCTTGCGCGTACGCTCGAGCACGGTCATCGCGGTGGCGACAGCACCCGAGATGTCGGCGGCATTTGCGGGAACAATCAGCGTATTCGAGCTGCGCGCCAGATTGGCGAAAGCCGCGATGTATTCCTGCGCCACCTTCAGGTTGGCAGCATCCATCCCGCCCGTATCGGAAATCGCCGCGCCAACGGCCCTCACTGCGGCCGCATTCGCCTCTGCGATCATGCGCAGCGCGCTCGCTTCACCCTCGGCGCGGTTCATCGCGGCCTGCTTCTCGCCCTCGGATTCGAGGACAGCCGCCTGACGCTTGCCGTCAGCGATATTGATTTCCTGCTGGCGTTCGCCCTCGGATTTCGCGATCAGCGCGCGTTTCTCGCGCTCGGCGGTAATCTGCTGCTGCATCGAACGCAGGATGGACTCCGGGGGCGTCAGGCTCTTGATCTCATAGCGCAGCACCTTGATGCCCCAGTTGCGCCCGGCTTCGTCGAGTGATGCGACGATCTGGCGGTTGATCTCGTCGCGCGATTCGAAGGTCTTGTCCAGCTCCATCTTGCCGATCTCCGAGCGCAGTGTCGTCTGGGCAAGCTGCGAGATCGCGGCAATGTAATTGGACGAGCCATAGGATGCGAGCCGCGCATCAGTGACCTGGTAATACAGGATGCCGTCCACGCCGAGCTGGGTGTTGTCCCGGGTGATGCAGACCTGCTCGGGTACATCAAGCGGCACCTCCTTCAGCGAATGCGTATAGGCGATGCGATCGAGAAAGGGGATGATGAGATTCAGTCCTGGCTCAAGCACGCGGTAAAAGCGCCCCAACCGCTCGACCACCACGGCGTACTGCTGGGGCACGATGCGTATGCCTTCCGCCGCAAACGCGACGATCAGCGCGAGCAGCAGCACCAGAAACCAGTACCCTTGCGTCGCGGGAATCATGTAGGAGGCGATCGATACCGCAATCGCAATCAGCAGTTTGACGATCATTCGTGCGTTCCTCTCGTGGTGCCGACGGCCGAAAATCGGCCTGGTCAGACAGGTAAGCGGGTGCTGACTTCCAGCGTGTTCCCTGTGGTGGCGCGCACGTAGACCGTGGCACCCGGATTGACGTTTTCCTCGGGTCCGAGACGCGCCTCCCAGCTCGCACCCCGGTAGCGCACCCTCGCACGCCCGGCGGGGCGGTCGACCCATTGCTCGAAACTCGCAGGCTGGCCCGCGTCGATGGAAGTCATCTGCTGCGCCGAATTCCGGACGCGATACAGATGGACGCCGTAGGCCCCCACGGCGCCGAGCACGCTCGCGACGATGCACTGCAGCACCAATCCCTGGCCCGACCAGGCTGCGACCGCCGCACCGAACGCACCGACCGCGAGTACGAGGAGGTAGAAGGTGCCGCTCAGCATCTCGACGATGACGAGCACGAGCCCGCCGATCGCCCAGGCTAGCGCCGGATCCATGCGCCGCCCTTTTCCGCTGCCGGCAAGCAAGTCGACATTCGATTATTCCTTGGGCTTTACGATTTCGATCTTCGCAGCGCGGGCGAGTTCCCGGTGTATGCGTGCGACCCGTTCGATCTCGCCACGTGCCGGGAAGCGCTCGTAGAAGCCCTCGTCCCTGAACTGCTTCAGCATCTCCTTCCAGGGTGCGAGCCGCGCCTGCCAGCGCTCCGCGCGCCCCTGCTCGGGATCCGCGTCCTCGCGCGCGAGGTCAGCGCAGACGCGCACGAGCGCTTTCAGCGTGACGGCCTTGGTCACCATATAGCCGTCCTTCCCCCATGCATCGCGCAGCACTTCCCGCGTGGCGACCAGGAAGTCGCGGACGATCGCATAGTGGCGGGGCACCTCCTTGCTGCTGCCTCCGGCGAGCTGGATACTGCGCCAGTGGCCGCGTACCCAGCGGTGCAGTTCGTTGAACAGTTCCGCCTGCAGGATCCATTTTTCTCGCAGCGCCCGCGTGCCGAGACGGTTGATCCGGTAGCGCAGCGGACTGTCGTTTTCGCCATACAACCGCTCCACAAGCCGCGCCGCAAACTTGCGGTCCGGCGCGGCAAAGGACACCCGGTCGTAGAGATCCACGAGGTGGCTCTTGTTGATGCGGGTCGGCGTGGAGTTGATGATCACGAACATCTCGGTCGCGAAATCCTCGCTGCGGCCGTCGAAGATGATGCAGGGCACGTTGATCGTGCTCGCTTCATGCGGGCGATCCTTCAGATAGAAATGCAGCGCCGCAAGACGATGCTGGCCGTCGATGATCAGAAACTTGGAAGATGGCTCCGATACGGTGCCGATTCCGCCCTCGCCCGAGGAGCGAAAATTCAGGCGCTCATTGGTAAAGAGCAGGACCGTGCCGGGAATAGGCGGTTGCGCGACCGCCGTTTCGTAGAAATTTCGCAGCTGCTTCACCTTGCCGTGCGACATGGTCCGCTGGAAGGCCTGATCCGCCCGTTCGATGCGCGAAATGAACTGACCGACATCGTCGTTCAGCGGCATCTTGTCCGGGTTGATCTGTTCCCCGTCGCCATAGAAACGGCTGATGAAACGGACCTTGCTGATCAACTCGCGGGCCGGGTAGCTCACGAAGTAAAAGATGCCGTCTTTTTGTCTTATTTGCGTTGCGTGCATTGCCATCTCCCCCGATTGATCCCTTTTTAGCTGGAACTTCCGTTGCCGGAACCTCTCGCCTCGAAATCACACCTGGCGCCGGAACCGCGCCGCCCGCTACGCCCGGCCGGAGCCGGGACGACAGGACTATAACCGAGCAATGCCCGGCCGGCTAAGGCCGGATCGAGCCCGGACGGCCCGACCCGGCCCGCATCGGGCATACCGGGACGGCCACGGCATCGGACACGACTCGCGTGGCGGGCTCCTGCGCGAAGGCAAGCACGCTCTGCCCGGAGCCCCCCGCTCCAGCGCGAAGGTCCACCTCCAGCCGGGCGCCGGGCCCGGGACGGAGCGGGCCCTGCCAGGCATCGAGTTCATGAATGAAGCCGCCGCCCCCGAGAGATCGCGTGCGCGCCAAACCGACGAAGAATTCCATTCCAGCGGCTCCGGACCCCGCACCCCCGGCGGCTTCCACGCCGACTCGCAAGGTTCGCGGCAGTGTGGTCTCAAGCGATCCTGACACGATTTCGAGCTTCAGCCCCGGAGCACGCCCGGTGTTCGCCACCGACTCGGCGGCAACCCGCCGCTCGAGCGCCTGCTCGCCGGTTCCGCCAGCGGGCACTTCAGACCCCTGCAGCAGCAGGTTCGGGCGCTTCGGCGCGACGGGAAAGCCGAGACGTGCGCGCCGGTGCTCCCGGATGGCGCGTTGCCGCCGGGCATAGGCCGCGTCCTCGCCGGTTTCAAGGGGCAGGTCCGATATCAGCACAGCGATCAACCCGGGCTGCAGACGCGCAATGGACTCCAGTCTGCGCACGGCGTCGGCGCAGTCAGGGCATCCCTCGGCCACATAGAGCTCCGCCAGTATCGCTCGCCCGCGGGTGGCTGCAATCGAGCAGTCGGCCGCCGGTACCGATTCGGCCCCGTATGCAAGCTGACTGCCAGGCAATGCCGCCAGGGCGGCGGCGCAGGCGAACACCGCAGCCCGGCGGGAAACCACGCTAGGCGGGGAGCGTCATGCGCTTGAACCGGCCCGGCTCGAGCGCATGCCGGTCGAGCAGGCGGTAGAACTCGGTCCTGTTTCGCCCGGCGAGACGCGCAGCCCGGGTGACGTTGCCACTCGTGATCTTGAGTATCTTCACCAGATAGTCACGCTCGAAGGCCCGGCGCTCCTGATCGAGCGGCAGCAGACGGTCCGGACCCGATTCAAGCGCCTGGCGCACCAGGGATTCCGGTATCACGGGCGTCGCGGCAAGCGCTACCGCCTGCTCGACAATGTTGCGTAACTGGCGCACATTGCCCGTCCACTGGCCGGCCACCAGCGCATCCACGGCTTCTCGAGAGAACACCAGCGCGCCTCGCCCGTAGCGTTTGGCCAGACGCCCGAGCAAGTGCGTGGCGAGCAGCGGGATGTCCTCGCGGCGCTCCGCAAGTGTCGGCGTCGAAAGCCGAACCACGTTCAGGCGATAGTAAAGATCCTCGCGAAAGGCTCCGGAGGCAATCCGCTCTTCCATGAGCCGATGGGTTGCCGAAATGATCCGCACATCGAACTCGACGGACCGGCTTGCGCCCACCGGGCGCACCACACGTTCCTCGATCGCACGCAGCAGCTTCACCTGCAGGGCTACAGGCATGTCACCGATCTCATCCAGGAACAAGGTGCCGCCGTCCGCCGCGAGGAAAAGCCCTTGGCGATCCTGGACCGCGCCCGTAAAGGCGCCGCGGCGGTGCCCGAAAAGCTCCGATTCCAGCAAGCCCTCGGGTATCGCGCTGCAGTTCACCGCAACGAACGCAGCGTTCGCGCGCGGGCTGGCCCGGTGAATCGCACGGGCCAGCAACTCCTTGCCGGTCCCGCTCGCACCCTGGATGAAGACGCTCGCATCCGAGACCGCGACGCGCTTCGCCTGCTCGAGCAGGCTGTCCATCGCTGGAGACCGCGTGAGTATCTCGGCACGCCAGTCCTCCGCGGCGCGATCGGGCGAGGCCGAAAGCTTCAGCGCCTCAGCTATGGTGTCCAGCAGCACTGCGGGCTCGAAGGGCTTGGTAAGAAACCCGAATACACCGCGTCGCGTCGCCGCGACCGCCTCGGGTATCGTGCCGTGCGCCGTAAGGATAACGACCGGCAGAGTTGGCGCTCGGGCATGGATCGCATCGAACAGAACGAGTCCATCCATGCCTGCCATGCGCAGATCGGTGATCACGAGATCCGGCCGGTCTAGCGCAATGCTGGAGAGCGCCTGCTCGGCGGATTCCGCCTGAGCAACCGTATGGCCCGCGGCCTCGATGCGAATCGCGATCAGCCTGAGCAGATCGCGATCATCATCCACCACCAGTAGCTTCCTTGCAGCGATGTTCATTTTCAGCTCCTGTTGCAGATTCAGCAGGCCTGCGCCGCCTCGGCGCGCCCCGCCAGAATGCGATGATCGGGTCCGTGCGTCGGCCCGACCCCTTGGATGAGTGGCAGCAGCACGCGTATGCGCGCACCACCGGCATCCTCCACGATGCCTACGCGCCCGCCGTGCGCCTCGGCATACTCCCGGACAACTGCAAGTCCGAGCCCGGTGCCCTGGACGCGCGCGTGCTGGCGAAGGCTGCCGCGGAAAAATGAATCGAAAATAAGTGCGCGATCCTTTGCCGCGATTCCCGGACCGCTGTCGCGCACCTCGATCGCCGCAAAACCCTCGTCGCGTTTGGCGAGGACCTCGATCCGCCCGCCGCGCGGCGCAAACTTGAGCGCATTCCCCACCAGGTTGTCGATGATCGACCCGAGCTTCTCGCGGTCGGCATTCAGGACAATTTCGTCCAGATCGCACACCATGCTCAGGCCCCGTGCGCCCGCCACCAGGCGGTGCGTGCCGATGCGCGCGCGCACCAGCGCCGCAAGATCCAGCGGCTGCAGTCGGAGGTCTGCCGCAGCACGCAGCGCGCGCTGGTGTTCGAGCAGCTCCTCGATCATGCGCTGAAGCCGGAGGCTGTTGTCGCGCAGGATCGAAACCACCTCGGCCTGCCTGGCCGAGAGCGGGCCGGCGCTGCCGTCGGCCAGCAGTTCCGAGCCTTCCCGCAACGCAGTCAGCGGTGTTTTCAGCTCGTGCGAAAGATGACGCAGAAAGCGGTTCTTCTCGGCGCCCAGCTCATTCAGGCGCATGCGCAGCCAGTCAAGCCGCTCGCCGATGGATTCGAGATCGCGCGGCCCGCTCACATGTATCGCCCGAGACAGATCGGCGTCACCCAGGCGTTCGATCGCCGCCTTCAGCTCCGCGATCGGGCGCGCCACGCGCCGCGCCATGGCAAGAATGATGACGAGCGAGAGCACCACGCCCAGCGCCACCATCAACACAAGGCGCCCTTGCACCAGTTCGGCGCTCGCCTGCAGACGCTCCACCTCGCGTTCGACAACCAGGAAGCTGATCGCAAGAACCGCAGCAGCCCGCTCTGAAACTCTTGCAGCCAGTTCGCCCACAGCGCGCCGGTCGAGTTCCGCGCGCGCCGGTGACGAAATCATTTCGTGCAGCGCCATCTCCTGCTCGATCACGCGCGTCAACCCTGCCTGCTGCTCGCCCTCCAGCGGGAGTCTCGCGAGCTCGGCCGCAACCCCGATGAAAGCACCATGAACCCGCTCAAAATCCGCCAGCTGCTCGTCCGTCCCCGCGACAAGTATCTGCTGGCTCAGACGCTCGAGCTGGCTGGTCCGATTGACGAGCGAACGGCTGACGCGCGCCACCAGCGACGCACTGCTTACCGCGCCGCGTGACTGGTCAATAAGGCGCTGGGTGTTCCAGGCCGAGTAGGCCAGCAGCCCGAGCAACGGCACCACGATCAGCGCAACCCCGGTCAGCAACAGCCCGAGGAATGAACGCGGATACGGCACGAGCGGGAAACGAATGTCCGAGGCAGGCACCCGCCTATAATGGCATGTAAGAAATCGTCAACATGAGGACGAATGTCACATTTACGCGATTTGGACATTCCGGGTGCGCCCGAATCCGCGGATCCGGGCGGTCTCCGGCGCTCGCGTGGATTCCGGCTAGGCCTGATCGCGGCGGTCGCCGCCAATCGCGTGATCGGGATCGATGGGCGCCTTCCATGGAGGCTCCCGGAGGATCTGAAACATTTCAAGGCGCTCACGCTCGGCCACCCGATCATCATGGGACGACTGACCTGGGAATCGATCGGGCGGCCGCTTCCGGGACGTAGCAACATCGTGGTGAGCCGCCAGCACGACTATCGCGCGCCCGGTGCGCAGGTTGCAGACAGCCTGGCAGCCGCTTACGCCTGCTGTGCCGCGGCAGAAAAGGTATTCGTGATTGGCGGAGCAGATCTCTATCGCGCCGCGCTTCCGGAGGCGGACGTGCTGGAGCTCACGGAGATCCAGCACGAATTCGCGGGCGACGTGCGGTTTCCGGATTTTGACCGCAGCCTGTGGCGCGAGGTGCGGCGCGAAGACCACAGAACTGACGACGGAATGGGCTTCGCGTTCGTCCGCTACGAGCGGATTGCAAGCACCGGAACTCCCGCCTGAGCGAAAAAAGGGCGGACTAGGTCCGCCCTTCTGGTCATCAACTGGCCCGGCCCGTGTGAGAACACGGGAGTGCTTCAGTCACCGCGGGCGTCGATCACCCGGACTTCGGGCAGCGGAAAGCCGTTGAACTGGCTCGCATAGGCCGTCGTGTAAGCGCCCGCATTCTTGATATAGATGAAGTCACCCTCCTGCAGATCGGAGGGCAAGAGTTCGTCCCGCATCACGATGTCGACCGAATCACAGGTGGGGCCCGCAACAGTCCACGGCACATCCGGACCGGAGCGATCACACCGTATCCTGTACTTGAGACCCTCGGTCGTCTCGATCACGCCGCCGAACATGCCGGCATCCCAGTGCATCCAGCGCTTGCCGCCGCGCGTGGCGGTGCCCAGCACGCGGCACACGAAATAACCCGCGTCAGACACGAGAAACCGTCCCGGTTCGGCGATGACCCGCACATCATCCGGAAAGGCCTCAAGTGCGCGGTTCACCACCTCACCGATCACCTCGATCGAGGGAATCGGTTTCACGTGCCGGACCGGATACCCGCCGCCGATATCCAGCATGCGCGGTTTGAGCCCGGCCTTGACCATCGCATCGAACAAGGCGCGAGCCTTCTCGATGCCGACACGCCAGTTCTCGGGATTGCGGCACTGCGACCCCACATGGAAGGTAATCCCTGCCAGGTCGATCCTGTGCCTCGAGGCGTAGGCGATGCACTCGCGTATCTCCGCGGTGCCCGCACCGAACTTCCCCGCCAGCGGCCAGTCGCTGCCGATGTTCGGCGTCGCGATACGCAGGTACTGCTTCGCATCCGGCATCACCTCGTGGACGCGACGCATCTCGTCCACGCTGTCCACCACGTACCATTCGACCCCCTTTTGCGCGGCATAGGCGATCGAATCCCGCGCCTTGACCGGATTCGAATAGAAGATCTCTGCTGCGGGGACGCCCAGCGCAAGCAGGAGATCGAGTTCGGCGACGGACGCAATTTCGAATCCTGAGCCGTTCTGCGCGAGCGTGCGCAGGACGCGATGATCGGGATTCGCCTTGACCGCGTAGTGCGGGCGGATGCGCGGCATTGCCGCACGGAAGCGCTCCAGCTTCGCGCGGACGATCGCGTTATCGATGATGAGGAATGGCCGGGTGTAGCGCTGCTGTGCGGCCTGGCGCACGCACTCGAAGTCGAGACTGACTTCCGGGTGCGAGTCGAAGATCTGGTCCTGCTGGGGTGCTGACTGCTTGCTGCGAACGGTGCTTGCGGGGCGGGCGCCCATCAACGTCTCCTGAAAGGTCACTAAGTTTCGGGTATGTCGAGTACCTGCATTTCGCCGTGCACCAAAGAGTTCCTCTTGCCTGTCATGATGACCTCCTTCCCATTCTCGATATCAAGCAACATTGAATTATTCCGACTTCCCGTCACCCGCGGAGCCACCATCCTTTGCGGCAGCTCCGTGTTTCCGTACCAGCGATTGCGCGGGATTATAGGGTTGACCCCCCCGGAGTCAAGCGCGTCCGTGGCACGCGCGCCACGGGGTGTCCGGGACTGCGATCAGATCTTCGGCAACGTGACGCCGAGTTGCCCCTGGTACTTGCCACCGCGGTCGCGATAGGAGGTCTCGCACACTTCGTCAGCGCCGATGAATATGACCTGGGCGACGCCCTCGTTCGCATAGACCTTGGCCGGCAATGGCGTCGTATTCGAGAACTCGAGCGTCACATGCCCCTCCCACTCGGGCTCGAGCGGCGTCACGTTGACGATGATTCCGCAACGCGCATAGGTGGACTTGCCGAGGCAGATCGTAAGCACATCACGCGGAATGCGGAAATACTCCACGGTCCGTGCGAGCGCAAAGGAGTTGGGCGGGATGATGCAGACCGGCCCGCGAAAATCGACGAAGGATTTCGCATCGAAAGCTTTGGGATCGACGATCGTCGAATTGATGTTGGTGAACACCTTGAAATCTTCGGAACAGCGAATGTCGTAGCCGTAGCTGGAAGTTCCGTAGGACACCACCCGATGGCCTGCTGATTCGCGCACGAGCGAGGGTTCGAAGGGCTCGATCATCCCCTGCGCGGCCATGCGCCGGATCCAGTTGTCGGATTTGATGCTCATGCGGTGAACCTTTCTTCTCTGGACTGCAGTGCTCAGGTGTTCTGCACCACGATAGACGGAATCTTCCCGCTCATGTCTTTCTGCAGATCGGCGATGCGGACCGCGCAACGGCGCGCGATCCGGCGGTAGGTGTCCGCAGCGCGGCTCTCCGGATCCGATACCACGGTCGGCCGGCCCGCATCAGCGCGCTCGCGAATGCGGATATCCAGCGGCAGCTGGCCGAGCAGTTCGGTGCCATAGTCCCTGCAAAGCGCTTCCGCACCGCCAGCACCGAAGATGTGGCTTTCATGGCCGCATTTCTCGCAGACGTGCACCGACATGTTCTCGACAACACCGAGAATTGGAACGCCGACCTTTTCGAACATCTTCATTCCGCGGCGGGCGTCGATAAGCGCGATGTCCTGAGGCGTGGTGACGATCACCGCGCCGGTTACCGGAACGCGCTGCGCGAGCGTGAGCTGTATGTCGCCCGTGCCGGGCGGCAGATCGATCACCAGATAGTCCAGATCGCGCCAGCGCGTATCACGCAGCAGCTGTTCGAGCGCCTGGGTAACCATCGGCCCACGCCAGACCATCGGCGTATCGTCATCGATCAGGAACCCGATCGAGATTGCCTGTATGCCGTGCCCCATCATGGGCTCGAGGCTCTTGCCATCGGTGGTTTCGGGCTTGCCCGAGATGCCGAGCATCATCGGCTGCGAGGGACCGTAGATATCGGCATCGAGAAGGCCGACCGTGCAGCCCTCGGCCGCCAACGCCAACGCGAGGTTTACCGCTGTCGTGGACTTGCCGACCCCGCCCTTGGCCGAGGCGACCGCGATGATGTTCTTGACGCCCGGGACCAGCTTCAGGCCGCGCTGAACAGCATGCGGCACCACGCGGGACGACACCGTCAGCCCCACCTTTGCGGCGCCGGCGAGACGCAAGGCCTCGCCCAGCTCGGCGGAAATCGCTGCCTGCTGGGTCTTCGCCGGATAACCGAGCTCTATTTCGAGGGCGACCACGTCGCCTGCGACCTTCAGGTTCCGCACCGACCTGGACGCGACATAGTCACGGCCGGTGTTCGGATCAGTCAGTCCGCGCAGGACATTGAGGACATCAGCTTCGGTCAAGCGTATTTCTCCGCAAACGGTCAGTGTAGCGAAAAGCGCCCCACCGCAGGGTAAGGCCGGTGTCGCTTTGCTAGAATGAGGCCTTTAGCCAGCCGATGACGCGCCACCTTTTCGTCACCACCGCGCTCCCGTACGCAAACGGCGCGTTCCATGTCGGCCACATCATGGAATACATCCAGGCAGACATCTGGGTGCGATTCCAGCGCATGCGTGGCAACCGCGTCCATTTTGTCTGCGCGGATGATGCCCACGGCGCGCCGATCATGCTCAAAGCCGAATCCGAGGGCATTTCGCCCGAGATGCTCGTCGCGCGGATTGCAGCCGAACGGCCGCAGTACCTGAACGGCTTCCATATCTCCTTCGACAACTGGTATTCGACGCATTCGCCCGAGAACGAGTTGCTGTCGCAGGACATCTATCGTCGCCTGGAGCGCGAGGGCCTCATCTACAGGAAGCCCGTCGAGCAGTTCTACGACAGCGTGAAGGGCATGTTTCTCCCCGACCGATATATCAAGGGCGAGTGCCCGAACTGCGGCGCAAAGGACCAGTACGGGGATGCCTGCGAGGTCTGCAGCTCGGTCTACGCGCCCACCGACCTGAAGAATCCCTACTCGACGATCTCAGGCAGCGCGCCGGTACTGCGGACCTCGGACCACTATTTCTTCAAGCTCTCCGATCCGCGCTGCACGGCTTTTCTGCAGGACTGGATCAGCCGGGACCGGTTGCAGTCGCAGGTCGCCAACAAAGCGCGCGAGTGGCTGGACGGCGAAGGCGACAGGGCACTCGGCGACTGGGACATCTCTCGCGATGCGCCCTACTTCGGCATACCCATTCCGGATGCGCCGGGCAAGTACTTCTACGTCTGGCTCGACGCGCCTGTGGGCTACCTCGCGTCGCTGAAAAACTACTTCGAGAGCGGACGCGCGGCGGCCGCAGGCGAAGCGCGCGGCTTCGAGGATTTCCTGAGCGCGCCGGATACCGAGCAGATTCATTTCATCGGCAAGGACATCATCTACTTCCACACCCTGTTCTG
Source organism: uncultured Pseudomonadota bacterium (assembly GCA_903834835.1). Lineage (GTDB taxonomy): Bacteria > Pseudomonadota > Gammaproteobacteria > Burkholderiales > SG8-39 > CAILKO01. The sequence continues at coordinate 69,004 of CAILKO010000044.1, forward strand.
GCCGGCGATGATGAAATTCGCCGGCGCCCCCTATCGCATCCCGGATTCCGTGCACGTTCACGGTTTCATTACTGTCTCCGGCGAAAAGATGTCGAAATCCCGCGGAACCGGGCTCAGTCCGCTACGCTATCTGGAACTCAGCATGAATGCGGAGTGGCTGCGCTACTACATCGCCGCCAAGCTGAACGCGAACGTCGAGGACGTGGACTTCAATCCCGATGACTTCGTCGCGCGAGTGAACAGCGACCTGGTCGGAAAGTACGTGAACATTGCCAGCCGGGCGGCGAACTTCATCACCCGGCATTTCGAGGGCCGCCTCGCGTATGCAGGCGGCACGGCGGCCATGCTGGCCGAAAGCGCACAGGCGGCCGAAGCGGCCGCGGCGTCCTATGAAGCGCGCGAATTCGGCAAGGCGATCCGCGACGTCATGGCGATCGCCGACAGCATCAACCACGCCTTCGACGCGAACCAGCCCTGGCTGCTTGCGAAGGACCCCGGGCGCCGCGCGGAGCTGCAGGATGTCTGCTCGCGGGCACTGTACGGATTCAAGCTTCTCACTGTGCTGCTCGCCCCGGTGTTGCCCGATGTCGCCCGGCGCGTGGCGCGCGAATTCTTCGGTCTCGATCGGGACTTCGCGTGGCAGGATGCTGCGGTACTGCCGGAATCCGTCGCACCCTACGCGCACCTCCTCACCCGTGTCGATCCGAAGCAGCTCGACGCACTGTTCGAGCCGGCCACCGCATCGACCTCTGAGCCGACGCCGGCCGCGCCTGCCGCCAAGGCGTCCAGGGCCGCAGCCAAGTCCGAAGCTCCTGCTCAAGCTGCGCTCATTTCGATAGACGATTTCTCCAAGGTCGATCTGCGGGTGGCACGGATTGTCCAGGCCGAAGCGGTGGATGGCGCAGAGAAGCTGATCCGGCTCACGCTGGACCTGGGCGGTGAGCGACGTACTGTGTTCGCCGGCATCAAATCGGCCTACGCGCCGGAGAGCCTCGTGAACCGGCTGACCGTCATGGTCGCCAACCTCGCACCGCGCAAGATGAAGTTCGGTATCTCGGAGGGGATGGTGCTGGCCGCCTCGGGAGATGGCAGCGGACTCTACCTGCTGGCTCCGGATTCCGGGGCTGAACCCGGGATGAAAATCAGGTAATCCCGGGCCAGCCGCAACAGACCGCAGCCTGCGATCCGCCCGGGCACAGCAGCGGACAGGTCAGGAAGCGCCGCCGCAGGATGCAGGCATCGCGGAGGTCGGGAAACCGCGGCATTTCCAGGAAACTTTGCCGGCCTGGAGCGTCGGTGCCATCGAGGCCTCGATGCCGTTCTTCTCGTTCCAGCCTCGGATGACGCCGTCGCCCTCGACCAGCCACTTGAACTCGCCGTGCTTGGCGTCGGCCTTGTTGGAGGCCTTGACACCCGCACCGGCGCCAGCGAGCTTGCCCTCTTTCTCGGCGACTGCGGCAACCTGTTGCTTCGCAGCATCCGCGCCCGCAACAAGGCTCCGTGCGGCTTCCTTGACCTCGGACTGCGCACGCTGAGGAATCACGTAGGCAACGAACACGAAACCGACAAGCGCCAGGACCGCTACAACGAGCAGGACGACACGCATGGACTTACCCCCGAGCTATTATTGGTTGGTCGAAACAGTGGGTCCGGCAGCTTACCATGAGCGTCCCGCGGATTATCCATTTGCCTCCCTGCGCATGCCCTTGAGCGCGCCTAAATCCCTGCATGTTCTGATCGAAGGCCGCGTTCAGGGCGTCGGATACCGGGCCGCCATGTGCCGCGTGGCGCGGGACCTGTCCGTCACCGGCTGGGTGCGTAATCTTGCGGATGGGCGGGTTGAGGCGCTGGTCCAGGGAAGCCGAGACAGCGTGGAAGCCATCATTCTCTGGGCGCGCCGCGGGCCGCCCTCAGGCCGTGTGGACGCAGTGCAAACGCACGATATTGATCCCGCCCAGTGCGGCACGCTTCAGGGCTTCGAGGCGCGGCGCGACGGCTGAGTCCGTGCCCTGCCGGGTTCCTGCCGGCGCTTCAGCGCATTCACCACCGAGAAACGCCAGGGCCGCGTGGCGACGAGCATTGCGACACCGGTCCGCCTGTCTCCGAGCGCCGTGTCGAGTTCCGCCAGCTCATTGAATTCACTCACCAGGCGCTCTGCCCGTCGTCGAAGCAGCGCCGCCGATTCGAGTGACATTTCCCGGGTTTCGAAACGCAGCGTCTCGGCAGTACCATCGAAGCGCGAGTGCAGAAACTCGTGCATCACCCGGTTGCCGTAGGCGCGTTTTACCGGACCCGCAGGGCGCCACTCGAAATCGCGCGCCACACGAACCGTAACCCGATTTCGCAATCCGTAATCGACCAGTTTCAGCCGATCGAGCCGGGCACACGCAGCCGTAAGCTCGGCACGCGAAATCGCATACCCGGCGAGGATCGCCTCGAACGTCCAATCGTTCAGCAGCAGCCAGAAGACCGAGAGCAGACGCTCATCCTCGGCCAGCGCCGATTCCTGGTCGAGGGAAAGTCGAGTCGGTCCGGGCGCAGGCCCGCGACTGATGCGCGCGAGCTCATAAAGATCCATTTCCGCGACCGCAAGCACCTCGACTAGCCGCTCGAGCGTGAAACTGCCGCGCGAGAAGCTGCGCTTCACGCTCGCCTCCGAGATACCCAGTGCCGTCGCGACGCGCGCGTAGGTAATGCCTTTCGCCTTCAGGCACTGCTTCAGCGACCCGACAAGACGGCCTGTCTCGATCATGAACTGGAGGGTATCATTTATTAATACCTTGTGAAATGAGGTTGATTTATGCACCTGTGCGTGAAGAATCCGGTCCGCGCCCCGCCAAAGCGAAACCGAAGGGAGACACGCATGACCGCCCCGCGCTTCCAGGATTTCTCAAGACAGCCAACGTCGTCGATCCATTCCGTCGCCACGCTGCGCCAGACCCTGCTCGCGAGCGCCAGTGTCGACCCCGGCGGCCTGCGCGGACTCGACCGGGTGCTCGGGCACGACCGCGGGCAGGCGCTGCTCGAAGTCCAGGCCCGCACCACCTGGGATGCGCTTGCAGCGTTCGCGGCCGCAGATTCCGGTGCGCTCGCCGCCTGGATCCCCAACGCGATTCTTCCATCGACGGTCGGGGACTGGGTCGCGTGCAACGCGCCCGCACCCGATGGTCGTCCTGCAGTGCACTTTGTAGAGGCGCTTACGCTGTTTACGCCAGAAGGCGACCTGCGCCGCGCGAGCCGCGATCTGAACGCCGATCTGTTCGCATGCGCCATAGGAGGGCAGCATATTTTCGGGCTGACCTACAGCATCACGCTCCGCCTCGACGAACTCCTTTGTGCCGCGAGATCCTTCGGCCGCGAAAACTCTCCATCGACAGGTACGGCGGTCGCGAGCATGTCTCCCGTGGACCTGCTCGTTCCGCCAGGGAAGGGCGCGCGCCTCCTCGACACCGCCCGTGCGATCTGCGAGGAGTGGCGCATCCCGCTCGGTCAGTCGGAAGTCCTACGCACCGGAACCGAAAATGAAACCCGGTTGAACTGGGCGCGTGAAAAACAGGATTGGGTGCGTCTCACGCTCAGGGGCGAACAGCACCTCGGATTTCTGGTTCGCCTGCGGCAGGCCCAGAGCGCACTGATCGATGCAGCGATCGCGCTCGGCGGCAGCTATTTCCCGGGCACAACCTGCGCGCTGCGCGCCGACCAGCTCATTACCTGCCATCCGGGCGTCCGCGCGCTGCTCGCCGAGAAGCGCCGTTACGACCCCGCAGGCCGGATTTCGAATGCCTGGTACCGCCACCAGCTTGGCCTGCTTTCAGCCACGAGCGGCACCGATGCCTGAAAGCCCGCGACTCAGGCGCTCTGGGAGCGCGCGATATTCCCGTACACGACCTGGACGTTCTCAAAGGCGAGCCAGCCCGAGAGTTGCTCGAGCAGCTGCGCATCCGGCTTCACGCGCCAAGTGTCTCCGAGCTGTACATCGCAGTTTGCGAAATCGGTTTCATAATGAACTGTCACCGGGCATGCCCCATCCGCGGTGGAGCGGTAGGGCGTGAGCAACGACTGCAATCGGCGCGCATCCGCGTTGCCCTTGACCTGCAAGCGCAGGCGCGTGGCATAGCGCTGGCGCAACGTGGCAAGATCAAGCAACTCTTCTGCAGTGACCCGCAGGCCGCCCGAGAAGTCGTCGCGCTGCGCCTTGCCCTGGACAACGAGCAGTGAATCTTCCTTGAGCTTTTCGCGATGGCGGTCATAGAGTTCACTGAACACTGTGATCTCTACCTGCGCCGTGCCGTCGTCGAGGGTTACGACCATCATCTTCCCGCGCCGGGTCATCTGGCTGCGCGCCGATGCCACGACGCCGGCCATCCAGATGCGGTAATCGCCGGCAGCGATTTTCACGAGCGGTACTCGCGGCAGATTCCTGAGCTCTGCCTCGTAGACCGAAAACAGGTGGCCCGAGAGATAGAAGCCGAGCGCCGCCTTCTCCTCCAGCAATTTGCGCCGCAGATCCCAGGGCTGAGCAGGCACCAGCGACATCACCGCCGCGCCGACGTCCGCCTCGGCGCCAAAGAGGCTGTTCTGGGAGGCCTGGCGCTCGGTCTGCTCGGCGGCATCCAGCGCGCGGCCAACGTTCGCGAGGATCCGGGCGCGGTCGGCATCGACAGAATCGAATGCGCCGGCGCGCACCAGCGCCTCGACCACGCGCCGGTTCACGAATTTCTTGTCCACCCGACGGCAGAAGTCGAACAGGTCGGTGAAGCGCCCCGCCTTGCGTGCCTCCAGCATGGACTGGATCGCCGCCTCTCCTGTGCCACGCACCGCGCCCAGGCCGTAGCGGATGACGCGCTCGTCCACGGGCACGAACCGGTAGTCCGACTCGTTCACATCCGGCGGCAGCACCTTGATGCGATTCTCCACGCAGTCCTCATGAAACAGCCGCACCTTGTCGGTGTCATCCATTACCGCGGAGAGGTTGCTCGCCATAAATGCGGCCGGGTGATGCGCCTTCAGATACGCGGTCTGGAACGCGACCAGCGCGTAGGCGGCGGCATGGGACTTGTTGAAGCCGTACCCGGCGAACTTCTCCATCAAATCGAAGAGCTGCGAGGCCTTCGCGCGCGCAAGGCCGTTCTTCTCCGCGCCCGCGACAAAGATGTCGCGGTGCTCGGCCATTTCCTCGGCCTTCTTCTTGCCCATCGCGCGGCGCAACAGGTCCGCGCCGCCCAGGGTGTAGCCGCCGATGATCTGGGCGATCTGCATCACCTGTTCCTGATAGACCATGATTCCGTAAGTAGGCCCCAGAATCGCCTCGAGGCGCGGGTCCAGGTACTCGACCCGCTGGCGGCCATGCTTGCGATCGATGTAATCCGGTATCAGATCCATCGGACCAGGTCGATAGAGCGCAACGAGCGCGATCACATCCTCGAAGCGATCGGGTCTCGCGCGCTTGATGAGATCGCGCATGCCGCGCGATTCCAGCTGGAACACCGCAGTGGTATTGCCTGCCGAAAGCAGGGCGTAGGCCTGGCGGTCGTCGAGCGGAATCTTTTCTACCGAGAAATCCGCGTGCCCGAGACGGCGCACGAACCGTTCTGCCCAGTCCAGGATAGTGAGCGTGGTGAGTCCGAGGAAGTCGAACTTGACCAGCCCGATCGCCTCGACATCGTCCTTGTCGAGCTGCGACACCACGTTCGCACCGCCATCCGCGGAATAGAGCGGGCAGAAATCGGTCAGTTTGCCCGGTGCAATGAGCACGCCGCCCGCGTGCATGCCGATGTTGCGCGTGAGTCCCTCCAGACGCTCGCCCAGCTCCAGCAGCTCCCGCACCTCGTCTTCGTTCTTCTCGCGCTCGGCGAGCAGCGGCTCCATCTGGCGCGCGTCGGCGAGTGTGATCGTCTTGCCCGGCTGGACCGGGATCAGCTTGGCGATCTGATCGCAGAAGTTGTAGCCCAGATCGAGCACCCGGCCGCAATCGCGCACGACTGCGCGTGCCGCCATCGTGCCGAAGGTGGCTATCTGCGAGACGCTCGCCTCGCCGTAGCGCCCTCGCACATACTGGATGACGCGGTCGCGCCCGTCCTGACAGAAGTCGATATCGAAGTCGGGCATCGACACCCGCTCCGGGTTGAGGAAGCGCTCGAACAGCAGGTCGTAGCGCAACGGGTCGAGATTGGTGATCCCGAGCGCATAGGCAACGAGCGAGCCGGCGCCCGAGCCCCGGCCCGGCCCCACGGGGACGCCGTTCTGCTTCGCCCAGCTGATGAAGTCGGCGACGATCAGAAAGTACCCCGCGAAGCCCATCTTCACGATCATGCCGAGTTCGAAATCGAGTCGGTCGCGGTACTGCGTCAGCCGCCCCTCGCGTTCTGCTGGATCCGGAAAAAGCTCAACCATGCGCGAGTCCAGGCCGGCCCCGGCCTGGCCGCGCAGGTAGGCATCCAGCGTGACGCCCTCGGGCACCGGAAAGTCCGGCAGACGGCTCTTCCCGAGTTCGAGTTCAAGATTGCATCGACGCGCGATCTCGTAGGCATTCTCCAGCGCCTGGGGGATGTCCGCGAAGAGTTCCGCCATCTCCTCGGGCGACTTGAAATACTGCTCGTCGGTGAAGGTCTTCGGACGGCGCTGGTCACCGAGCACGAATCCCTGAGAGATGCAGACCCGCGCCTCGTGCGCCTTGAAGTCGTCGCGCCGCATGAATTGCACCGGGTGCGTAGCCACCACGGGGAGCGCATGCTTCACCGCCAGCGCGACAGTTCGCGAAACGAGCTGATCGGTATTCGGCTGGCTCGCCCGCTGCAGCTCCAGATAGTAACGGCCGGGAAAATACTTCTGCCAGGACAGGGCCAGGCTGCCCGCCAGCGCCTCGTTGCCGGCCAGCAGCGCGGCGCCGACATCTCCCGCAGCCGAACCGGAGAGCGCGATGAGCCCCTCGGTTCCAAGTTCGGCGAACCAGCTCATCCTGAGTTCGGCGCGGCCCCGGTGCAGATTCTGCACCCAGGCGCGCGACAACAGCTGGCAAAGGATCAGGTAACCCGCATGGTTCGCGCATAGCAGCAACACTCGGTAGGGCTTCTCGCGGTCGGCCTCGTTCTGCACCCAGCAGTCGGCGCCAATCAACGGCTTGACGCCTTTCGCGCGCGCCTGCTTGTAGAACTTCACCATGCCGAAGAGATTCGCGCTGTCGGTGAGCGCGAGCGCGGGCATACCCAGTCTGGCAGCCTCCGCCACGGCATCGTCCACCCGCACAATGCCGTCGACCACCGAATACTCGCTGTGCACCCGCAGGTGCACGAAAGGCGACTTGATGCCGCCCGGACCCGGACGCGGTGCGAGGCGCGCGGCAGGCTGCACAGCCGCGCCGGAAGGCGGGGCGGACCTGCTCATGCCGCTGTCCTTGCGAGCCGTACTCATGAAAAAATTCTACCATCCGGGTTCACAAGAGACGATCGCACCCGCGGCCTCGACAGATGACATCTCCCGATGCAAAGAAAGGTGCCATGCACGACTCACGCTCCGGACAGCAGCACGCATGACTTCATCCGGCGATTCACGCCGACGCGCGCTCATCGCGCTCTTCGTCGGCGCACTGTTCATCGCGCTATCGCCGATCTTCGTTCGCCTGGCTGAAACCGGGCCGACCGCCACTGCGTTCTGGCGCGTTGCGCTCGCGCTGCCCGCGTTCTGGGCGGGCCTCGTCCTGGTTCCCGGCGCGCTGGGCGCCGCGCCGCAGGCGCTGCGGCAGTGGCCCCTGCTCCTTGTTGCCGGCGCGGCATTCGCGGGCGATCTGGGCCTGTGGCACACATCCATACAGCTCACCAGCGTCGCCAACTCGACCGTGCTCGTGAATATCGCGGCGGTGCTGGTAACGCTCGCGTCGTGGCTGATCTGGCGCAGGCGACCGCAGCGACTGTTTCTCGCCGGCCTCGCGCTGTCCGTCGGGGGCGTGGTGCTCCTCGTGCGCGCAAGCTTCAGCTACTCGACGTCCGCTCTTGCCGGCGATCTGCTCGGCCTGGGAACCGCCGTGTTCTACGCGATCTACCTGCTTTGCATCGGCGTCCTGCGCGGACGCGGAGCCGCGACGCTGCCACTGATGTCGGTCGCGAGTTCGGTCACTGCCCTCGTCCTCCTGCCGCTCGCGCTGCTGTCGGGCGAGCGCATGCTCCCGCAGACCGCCTGGGGATGGGCCACGCTCGCCGGCCTCGCCCTTGCGTCGCACGCGGGCGGGCAGGGCCTCATCACCTATGCGCTCGCCCACCTGCCCGCCTCGTTCTCCGCAGTGAGCCTGCTGCTGCAACCCGTGGTCGCGGCGCTGATCGCCTGGGCGCTGTTCGGTGAGGCGCTCGGGCCCCTGCAGCTCGCGGGGGCTGCGATGGTGCTCGCAGGCATCTACCTCGCGAATCTGTCGGCGCGCAACGAACAGGCACGGCACAGCGCATCAAAGGAGCAAAAACGATCGAACGCGGCATAGTTAGTAACATATATGTTACCATATATGCCGCGCGCCCGACCGCGTTGCCCTGGCCCTGCTAGCCGCCACGCGCGAGGATGCGCTCCACCTTGGCCCAGCCCAGCTCCGCGAGCGGCTGCGCGCGACGTCCGGTTTCCACCGCCTCGGGACTCGCGGCGTTGCCGTCCAGCGCGCGCTTCGCGATGCCCTGCAGGATCGCCGCGATGCGGAACAGGTTGTAGGCAATATAAAAGTCCCACTGCGCCTCGGGCACCAGTTCCCGTCCGGTCCTCCTGCAGTAGGCCGCCACGTAATCGCGCTCGGCGGGAATTCCGAGCGCGTCGAGATCAAGTTCCGCAATGCCGCGGAACGTTGCTGACGGTATATGCCAGCTCATCGCAAGGTAGGCGAAATCGGCAAGCGGATGCCCGAGCGTCGACAGCTCCCAGTCGAGCACGGCGAGAATCCGCGGCTCAGTCGGATGAAAAATGAGGTTATCGAGACGGAAGTCACCATGCACGATGCAGGTCTCATCCCCGGGTGGTATATGCGCCGGGAGCCACTCGATGAGCCTGTCCATCGCCTCGATGCGCACCGTTTCCGACGCACGGTACTGGTTCGACCAACGCCCGATCTGACGCGCGAGATAGTCTCCGGTCCGACCGTAGTCGCCCAGGCCCGCCGCCCGGTGGTCCACCGAATGCAGCCGCGCGAGCACGCTGTTCATCTCGTCCCACAGCGCGGCGCGTTCCGCGCGCGCCATGCCCGGCATGGACTGATCCCAGAGCGAGCGCCCTGCCACGTAGTCCATCACGTAGAACGCGGTTCCAATCACCGATTCGTCCTCGCACAGGACATGGGTACGCGGCACGGGGAACCCCGTTTCCCGCAGCGCGGTGATCACCCGGTACTCGCGGTCGACCGCGTGCGCCGAAGGCAGCAGCTTGCCCGCGGGCCGCTTGCGCAGCACGAACTGGTGCCCGTCAGCATCCGTCAGCCGGAAAGTCGGGTTGGACTGCCCTCCGCTCAGCACCGCAATATCGAGCGGCGCACGCAGGCCGGGCATCGCCCGTGCAAGGTAGCGGGTCAGCGCTTCAGTATCGAAAGCCGGAGCATTCATGGTCGACAGATTCCTTTTCTTGTCCTTCGCGGCCACGACCGCCGGCAAGCGCGGGCAACGTCCGGATCGCGCATCAGGTAGTCTCGAGTTCGCCCGGCCTGACCTGCAACCAGAAGGTGACGGGGCCGTCGTTCACGAGACGCACCTTCATGTCCGCGCCGAAGCGGCCTTGCACCACCTGCGCGTGCCGCATCCGCGCGAGCGCGAGGAAGCGCTCGAACTCCCGCTCGGCGAGCGCCGGTGCCGCGGCACTGGAAAAGCCCGGGCGCGTGCCCTTGCGGGTATCCGCAGCAAGCGTGAACTGCGGCACCACGAGGATTCCCGCCTGCGTGTCCGCAAGGGACCGGTTCATCCGGCCTTCGGCATCGGGAAAAATCCTGTATCCGAGCACCCGTTCCACGAGACGAGAGGCTTCGCGCTCGCCGTCTCCGCGCTCGACGCCGAGCAGGACGAGCAGTCCCGCGTCTATCGCCCCTATGGAGACGCCGTCAACCGAGACACCTGCTTCGGATACCCGCTGTATCAGTGCGATCAACCGCGGCCCCGGGCCCGCCTAGGCGAGAATGTCCGGAACCAGACTGGCGCGCAGCAGCGCGATCTGATCCTTCAGCAGAAGCTTGCGCTTTTTCAGGCGACGCAACTGCATTTCGTCCTGAGTCGGAAGTTCGGCGAGGCGCTCGATGATGTCGTCGAGGTCCGCGTGCTCGACGTCGAGGGCCGCAATCCGCGCCTCGATCTCCGCGCGCTCCTCATCGGTGATCGGCTGGCGCGCCATTTCAGCGCCCCGCCGCCGCGCTGTGTTCTGCCGCAATCACGGCGCGCAGCATTTCAACCCGCTCGCGGTTCACCCCGAAATCCCTGCGACCGAGGCGCGAGGCGGAGCGGACGTGCAACTGCCGGTGAACGGGGTCGTAACCGAATTCGACATCGTCAACGAAACGCAGCATGCGCGAGCGCGCCTCGCCATAGACGTAATTGGGTCCCTCGCTGACGATCGTCACACGCTCCACCGAGCGCAGGGCGTGGCGCGCAGACGCCATGGCGTCCGGTGCGCCGCCCACGAAATGGATCGGTTCGACATAGTGCTCGCCGTCCAGCGGGTCCGCCTGTGACGACACACAATTCGGCGTCGAACGGCAGGGCGCGAAACGCCCGGTTCCGAATCCAAGGTTCGCCGGGCGACGCCAGGACAGCATCGAACCCTCTACCCACGCGCCGTAGAGCACGGCCGAACCGGTCGCGACGAGTAACAGGACGAGCACCGTAGTCAGGATGCGCTTCACTTTTCAGGCTTCTTTGCGCGCGATGTTACCATCCGGGCACTCTATGACAGTCGCGCACGCACAGGCCGAAGCCCTCGGTTTCGATGACATCGCGCGGGCGCACGAGCGCATCCGGCGCGACATCCGGCGCACGCCGGTCCTGACCTCGAGCAGCGTCGACGCACGCACGGGTGCACAGGTGTTTTTCAAATGCGAGAACCTGCAGCGCACCGGCGCATTCAAGATTCGCGGTGCCCTGAACGCACTCTCCCAGCTCCGTCGCGAGGACGCGGCGCAGGGCGTTGTCACCTATTCGTCCGGCAATCACGGCCAGGCGATTGCGCTCGCGGGGCGCCAGCTGGGCATCCGCACGACGATCGTCATGCCTTCAAATGTTGCCGCGGTGAAACTCGAGGCAACACGCGCCTACGGCGCTCAGGTCGTGCATTACGACCCGGCGGGCGAGCCGCGCGAAGCGATCGCCGAGCGGCTCGCCGTGGCCCAGGGAGCGACGATCATTCCTCCCTTCGATCATCCGCACGTGGTTGCAGGCCAGGGAACCGCAGCGAAAGAACTGATCGAGGAGACCGGTGCGCTCGATTACCTGTTCGCGCCCTGCGGCGGCGGCGGGCTGCTATCCGGCAGCGCGATCTCGGCACATCATCTGAGCCCGGGGTGCAGGGTCATCGGCGTCGAACCCCTTGCGGGCGACGATGCGACGCGGTCTTTCCGGACGCGAACCCTGCAGCGCGTGCACAACCCCCAGACCATAGCCGACGGCGCGCGCACCGCCTCGCTCGGTAGCCTGACATTCCCGCTACTGCTTCGCCACGTCGATGACATGCTCACGGTGAACGATCCGGAACTTCTGAACTGCATGTTCTTCCTCTGGGAGCGGATGAAGCTCCTGGTCGAACCCACCGGTGCACTCGGCGCCGCAGCCGTGCTCGCCGGCCTCGCTCCGGTGCGTGGCCGACGCGTCGGGGTGATAGTCTCCGGCGGCAACGTCGACCTCGGCTGGGCGCTCTCGGCGCGCAATGCGAGCGACACCACCCTGATTCAGGAATCCTAGATGACCGATATCAGCGCCCACAGCCTCCCGCGCACGATGCGCGCGGTCGAAATCATCCGTCCCGGCGGACCCGACGTGCTGCAGCTCTGCACACGCGACGTCCCGGTCTGCGCAGCCGGAGAAATCCTGGTGAAGGTCGCCGCCGCGGGCGTCAACCGGCCCGACATTTCGCAGCGCTCCGGCAACTACCCACCGCCGCCGGGCGCATCGGATATCCCCGGCCTCGAAATTGCCGGTGAAGTGGTCGCCTGCGGGAGCGCAGTGACCCGCTGGACGCCGGGCGACCGGATCTGCGCCCTGGTGGCCGGCGGCGGCTACGCCGAGTACTGCACAGTGCCGGAGCAGCAGGCGCTCCCCGTGCCGAAAGGCCTGGACATGACCGGTGCTGCTTCGCTTCCGGAAACGTTCTTCACGGTATGGACCAACGTATTCGACCGCGGACGCCTGAGCGCCGGAGAATGGCTGTTGGTTCAGGGCGGCACATCGGGCATCGGCGTAGCGGCGATCCAGTTGGCGGCCGCCTTGGGCGCCCGGGTGATTGCCACTGCCGGCAGCGACGAAAAATGCGCCGCTTGCATCGAACTCGGGGCCGACCATGCCGTCAACTACCGCAGCGGCGACTTCGTCGAAGTCGTGCGCGAAAAAACGGCGGGCAAGGGCGTGAACGTGGTGCTCGACATGGTCGGAGGCGAATATGTCGCGCGCGAGATCAAGGCGCTCGCCGACGATGGACGTCTGGTCTTCATCGCCTCCCTGGGCGGCGCAAAAGGCGAGATCGACATTTTCACCGTCATGCGCAAGCGGCTCACCATTACCGGGTCCACCCTGCGTCCGCGTCCGGTTGCCTTCAAAGGCAAAATCGCCGCAAATCTGCTCAAGCGTGTCTGGCCCCTGATCGAAGCCGGGCGGATCAAGCCTGTGGTGTATCGCAGTTTCGGTCTTGAGCAGGCAGCCGATGCACACCGGCTGCTCGAGAGCTCCGCACATATCGGCAAGATCGTGCTTACCACCTGATCCACGCGGTGCGGCCGTTCGAAGCCGGTCGCACTCTGGACGATTCCGAATACACTCGACATCTCGCAGCGAGGCGACGCCATGGCAGATCCGGATCCACGCGGCAACACTCCTCTGGCAGAACGAACCCCGCCGCAGCCCGCGGCGACCGTCGTGCTGATGCGCGAATCCCGGGATGCACCTGAAATTCTGATGCTGCGCCGAAGCAGCAAAGCCTCCTATTTCAGTGGCGCCTTCGTGTTCCCGGGCGGCATGCTCGACCCCGAGGATCTCGCGCCCGAAGTCGTCTCCCGTATTGCAGGCATGGGTCCGCGCGACGCGGATATCCGCCTGGGTCTTGAGTCTGGCGGGCTCGGCTATTGGGTTGCGGTAGCGCGCGAGACTTACGAGGAGGCCGGCATCCTGCTGGCCCACGAGGAAGACGGTACGCCGGTCTCGCCCGAACGCGTCGCATCCCTCGCGCACTGGCGCGACGCGCTGAACCGCCGCGAGACAAGCTTCGGCGAGTTGCTCCGGAGCGAGCGCCTGGTCGTTCCCGCCGCGTCCGTGGAATATTTTGCGCACTGGATCACGCCCCCCGTGCAGAAGCGGCGCTTCGATACACGCTTCTTCATCGCAGCCTCTCCTGCCGGACAGGAAGGCGCGCACGACGACGGCGAGACGGTTGAAGCGCTCTGGCTGCCCGCCACGGAATTCCTTGAGCGCGCCAAGCGCAAGGAAATCGAAATCGCGCTCCCGACACTTCAGGTGCTGCGCATGATGAGCACCCATGCGACGCCGGATTCTGCGGTGGCGCATGCGCGCTCCGTCACCGTCATCGTCACCAATCGCCCCTGCTTCGCCGAGGGCCGCGAGGGGCGCAAGCTCTTTCGCGTCGGCGACCCGCAGTATGCCGAGATCCACTGGTCAGATCCCGAGGAAACCGGGACCACGTCCTATGACATCCTCGCAGACGTGCCAAAGCGCCTCGACAGCCATGTCATTCGGATCACTGCGGGAAATCCGGGAGTCATGACCGGCCCCGGCACCAACACGTATCTGGTCGGCGGCAACGAAGTCGCCGTCATCGACCCCGGCCCGGCCGATCCGGCACACGTGGCGGCGATTATCGAGGCCGCGCAGGGCCGCCCCATCCGCTGGATACTCTGCACGCACACCCACCGCGACCATTCCCCGGCGGCGCAATTGCTCAAGGCTGCCACCGGCGCGCAGGTGCTCGGCCGCTCCGCCCCCGAAGCCGTGAACCACGACCAGTCGTTCTCGCCCGACCGCACGCTCGCCGACGGTGACCAACTCGACATCGGTGGCGCGAAACTGATTGCGATCCATACCCCCGGTCATGCCTCCAACCACCTCTGCTTCCTGCTGGATCGCACCGGCATGCTGTTTACCGGAGACCACGTGATGCAGGGATCCACCGTGGTGATCTGGCCGCCGGACGGCAATATGCGTGACTACCTCTCCTCGCTGCGCAAGTTGCTGAACCGCGAGATCGCCATACTCGCGCCCGCTCACGGATATCTGATGGGCCGTCCGAAACACGAGATCGAACGGCTGGTGGAACACCGGCTCGCACGCGAGGCCAAGGTGCGTGCGGCCCTCCAGCGCGCCGGGGGCGCCGCAACACTGGACGCGATGCTCCCTGACGTCTACGACGACGTGCCTCCCGCCATCCATCCTGTCGCGGCGCGCTCGCTGCTTGCCCACCTCGAGAAGCTCGCGGCGGACGAGGAGATTCGCCTGCAGGAGGGTGTCTACCGCGTCAGCGCATGACGAGGGTCCGCGCCCGTTAGCGATAGAATCAATCCTGCGGGATGGCCTTGGGGTGCTCCACTGTTACCAGTTCGCCCCAGGGCGTGCAGCGGTTCGCCCGAGGGCGAGCAGTGCGCCCGGTGCCGGCGGCCAGCCGTTTGACTGTACAGGGGTGCGATGGGCATGCATGACAAGACACTCAAGTTCGTCACCAATCTCGATCGAAGCGCGATCGAGGCGCGGCTTGCCGACGCGCGCCGCGCGGCCCAGGGCGCCGGTCTGACCGAGCTCGCCTCGCTATTCAACGAAACCGAAGGCATGCCGCGCACGCAGATTGAGCAGCGCGTGGGCAATGCTCTGCGCTGGCTCGCCGACAAGCCCGAGCACCAGAGCATCCGCGCAATGCTCGAGCTGGTCGAGATCAACATTCCGAACCTGAAATAGGTTCGACGGCCCGGCGCGCGCCGCCGCAATGGACCGTCCACGCACCCCGCCGGCACATACCGAGATCGCCTTGCCCAAGTACGACTTCGATCTGTTCACCATCGGCGGCGGCTCAGGAGGCGTCCGTGCGAGCCGTGTATCCGCCGGCTACGGCGCGCGCGTGGGTCTCGCAGAATCCGGCCGGCTTGGCGGCACCTGCGTCAACCTGGGATGCATTCCCAAGAAACTGCTGTCCTACGCCGCGCATTTCCGCGATGAATTCGAAGCGGCCCGATCCTTCGGCTGGACTCTCGGGGACCCGGAGTTCGACTGGCAGCGTCTCATCGAGAACAAGGACCGCGAGATCGCGCGTCTGAACGCGGTCTACGAAAAGCTGTTGCTCGGTGCAGGCGTCACGATTCTGCGCGGCCGCGCGCGCATCGTTGACCCGCATACGGTGGAAGTCGACGGCAGAACGCTTACCTCAGCGCACATTCTGGTCGCCACCGGGTCGCGTGCCGCCTATCCGGACATCCCGGGCGCTGAATTCGCTATCGGATCCGACGCGGCCTTTTCGCTCCCGGATCTCCCCGCGAGCAGCCTGGTAGTGGGCGGGGGATACATCGCCATCGAATTCGCGTCTGTGTTCAACGGCCTCGGCGTAAAGAGCGCGCTCGCGTACCGGCATGACAGCTTGCTCCGCGGCTTCGACGGCGAGACCGCGCGTCACCTCGGCACCGAACTCGGACGCAAGGGAGTCCAGCTCCTCGCCGGACGGGAGCCGGCACGCCTGAGCCGCAACGCGGACGGCAGCATCCTGACACGATTTCGCGACGGCTCCGAGATCAGCACGGGACTCGTGCTCTTTGCGACCGGGCGTCAACCGAATTCGGGGGGACTCGGTCTGCAAGCCGCAGGCGTCCCGCTTGAAGCGGACGGCAGCATCCGTGTGGACCGGTATTCGTGCTCGTCGGTCACCTCGATACACGCGATCGGCGACGTGACGAACCGTCGCAACCTGACCCCGGTCGCGACGGCCGAAGGCATGGCGCTCGCGAAGACCCTGTTTCGCGGCGAACCCAGCGCGACCGACTACGACTGCATTCCGACTGCCGTGTTCGGCAATCCGAACCTCGCCACAGTAGGGCTATCTGAAGAGGAAGCGCGCGAGCGATATCCGGACGTCCATATCTACCGCACCGCGTTCCGCTCACTGAAGCACACGCTCACTGCGATCCAGGAACGCATTTTCATGAAGCTGGTAGTGGACGGCACCACCCAGCGCGTACTCGGCGCGCACATGGTAGGCCCCGACGCGGGCGAGGTCATCCAGGGCATCGCGATTGCAGTGAAACTGGGCGCCACGAAGGCCCAGTTTGATGCGACGATCGGGATACATCCGACGGCAGCAGAGGAATTCGTTACGTTAAGGGAGAGAGCCGCGTAGGGAGGGAGGCCCATGTCGATCGTCGATGCGCAGGTTGAGAAGCAGATAGAGCGGTTGCGGGGACGTGCCGTGCTCCCGCTCATGCTTGAACTCTGGAACGGAAGACGCTACGCGTTCTCCGAAAGTCCGACCGTGACGCTGCGTGTTGCGAGCTCGGGGGCACTTCGCCATCTCATGAGTGCCGACCTCGCCACCCTGGGCGAGGCCTATGTCGAAGGCCATATCGACATAGACGGTCCGATCGCGGACGTTCTGAAGACTGCAGAAGGTCTCGTCCGCGAACTCGGCGCCTCGGAAAAAGGCAGGCTGCCCACCCTGCTGCGCAACATGCACTCGAAAAAGCGCGATGCCGCCTCGATCGAATACCACTACGATGTATCGAACGAGTTCTACGCGCTGTGGCTCGACCCGAACATGGTCTATTCCTGCGCCTATTACCGGACCGGCGACGAGGACCTGCAGCGCGCTCAGGAGCAGAAGCTTGACCACATCTGCCGCAAGCTGAGGCTCAAGCCCGGGGAAAAGCTGCTCGACATCGGATGCGGGTGGGGCGCGCTGATCCGCTGGGCGTCCAAGCACTACGGCGTCGAAGCCACCGGCATCACGCTTTCCAGAAATCAGCATGCGCTCGCCTCCGAGCGCATCCGTGCCGACGGCCTGGAAGGCCGCTGCCAGGCGCTGCTCCAGGACTACCGTGACGTGCAGGGCGAAGACGTTTACGACAAGATCTCCTCGGTCGGCATGTTCGAGCATGTCGGACTGAAGAACCTGCCGACCTACTTTGGCGCCATCCACCGGCTTCTGAAGGACGGCGGCATCGTGATGAATCACGGAATTACTGCGATCGACACGGAGCACCGTACGGTCGGTCTCGGTGCCGGAGACTTCATCGAGAAATATGTATTCCCCCACGGAGAACTGCCGCACCTGTCGCTAGTCACGCGCGAGATATCGGACGCGAACCTCGAAGTAATGGATGTAGAGACCCTGCGCCTGCACTATGCGAATACGCTCTGGGCCTGGAGCAGCGGCCTCGAAGCCAGGTTGGACCAGGCCCGCGCGATTGCGGGCGACAAGCGCGTGCGCATCTGGCGCACCTACCTCGCCGGCTGCGCGCATGCCTTCGAACAGCGCTGGGTCACGATCCACCAGGTACTCGCGGTCAAAGCCTCGAATACGCGGCACAACCCCCTGCCCTGGTCGCGCGCCTATATGTACGAGGACGCGTAATCCCGCTCAGGTCGGCGTCTGTGCCGCGGGCTAGTCCTCGATACGCAGGTGCAGGCGATGCCGGTCGTGGCGGTTCATGCGCCTCAGCGCCCGGACGTATTTCGAGAACGGCAGATCAATGCGCTTCTCCAGTACCGCGGCGCGTTTCGCGAGCTCTTTCCACTCGACCGACTCGGGCGCACCCTTCAGCGCAAAGGCAATGACGTTCGGATCGGCGCTCGCAGGCAGACAGACGACCGCGCCGCCGAACGCCTGTTCCAGGCGCACGAGGTAGTCGTCCAGCCGCTTGTCGTCTCCGAGGTAGTTCACGACCATGATGCCTCGCTCGCCAAGAGCGTCCCAGGCACGCCGGTAGAACGCAGCACTCGCGAGCGATTGCACCTGATCGCCGTCGTCAAACCCGTCGATCACGAGTGTGTCGCAACAATCCGGTGACAGCGCTTTCGCTCCATCACCGATTTCCACCTTGAAGCGTCGCCCGTCCGGCGGCAGAAAGAAGTGATCGCGCGCAGCGGTGACGACGCGCGGATCGCATTCCACGACGCGCACGTGCGCGTCAGGGAGGTTGCGCCGGAAGAACTTCGCGAGAGATCCGCCGCCCAGGCCGATCATGAGCACGCGCGACGGCCGCGGGTGAAACAGCAGCAGGGCCATCATGCAACGCGTGTAGTCGAGCGCGAGCGCGAAGGGGTCATCGACCCGCATCGCGCTCTGGATCGCATCGCCGCCAATATGCAGACGACGCACCCCGCGCGCTTCGCTTACTGCAAGCGCGGGCGCACGTCCGCGCGAGCCAGAAGCAGCCATCAGATTGCGCGCCTGTTCCTGAGCAGGAACTTGCCTTGGAATATGATCATATATACAGTATCCGGTAGTGCTGTGGCGGTGTTCGCCGGGTTTCCCGGACGTTCGCCGTACGCCCGGATGCGCGCCTCCGGGTTCGCGAACGCGGTGGAATGCCGGCGCGAGCCCGAGGTGGAGCGCGATTCTACAAGCCGGACCCGCATATGCCCCCTAAGCCGACACCGCGATCGATCCCGATCCACCCCGTACCAAGGCGTAGCGCCGAGAAGTCGCGCGGCGCGGTATCGACCCCCCAGGGTCGTTTCGAGCGCGACCTGCGCGAGGCCTTCGATGACGGCTGGCATGAGGAACACGAGGCCGCAAGACCCGCTCCGACCGTGGTCACCGCGGAGGAAGCGCGCACGATACTGTCGCGCAACACATCGCCCGACATCCCCTTCGAACTCTCGCTCAATCCCTATCGCGGCTGCGAACACGGATGCATCTATTGCTTCGCCCGACCGACGCACGCCTATCTGGAACTCTCTCCCGGGCTCGATTTCGAAACGCGCATCTTCGCCAAAGTGAACGCCGCTGAACTGCTCAGGCGTGAACTGTCGCGCCCGGGCCATCGCGTCTCGCCCATCGCACTGGGCGTGAATACCGACGCCTACCAGCCCGCGGAACGTCAACACCGCATCACGCGCTCCGTGCTGGAGGTTCTGGCAGAGTGCCGGCATCCGGTCTCGCTCATCACGAAATCTTCGCTGATCGAGCGCGACATCGACCTGCTCGCGCCGATGGCAGCCCTCGATCTGTGCCGGGTCTACATATCGCTCACCACGCTGGACCACGCGACAGCGCGACGACTCGACCCGCGCGCGGCGAGCCCCGCGCGGCGCATCGCGACCCTGCGCGCGCTCAGCAGGGCTGGCATTCCGACCGGCATCATGGTCGCGCCGGTAATCCCCGCGCTGAACGACAACGCATTGGAAGCGGTGCTGGCAGCCGCTGCGGACGCGGGCGCGACCAGCGCCGGTTACGTGATGCTCCGGCTCCCTCACGAACTCAGAATCGTTTTTCAGGACTGGCTTGCAGCCCACTTCCCGGAACGCGCCGCGCACGTGATGTCCCGCCTGCGCGATGTGCGAAACGGACGCGAGAACGACCCGAGGTTCGGCACGCGCATGCGCGGCACCGGGAAATTCGCGGACTTGATCGCCCAGCGCTTCGCCATCGCCTGCCGCAGATCGCAGCTGAACATGCGCGAGCGCGGCGCGCCTGCCGGTGCCGCGCTCGACTGCAGCAAATTCCATCCACCCGCCGTCGCAGCCGGCCCGGGCCACCGGTCACCCGTACAGCCAGGATTATTCGATGCAGACCAATGAACGCGGAATTCCCCCCCCGGGCCTGCTCGCCCCTGTTCAACGCGACAGAAATTCGACCAACGCATCCAGCACTTCATCCGGGGCCTCGGCCATCAGAGCATGGCCCACGCCCGGCAAGACCTTCGTTCTCACGTCGGCGAACCTGGCGGCGAGCGCCCGCATGCCGCGCACGGGCGTCATGACGTCCTCAGCGCCCATTAGAAACAGCGCCGGACACTGCACCCGTGCCGCCGCTTCCTGGCCGGTATCGTAGCGATCGCAGGCAGACAGATCGGCATGCAGCACACCGGGCGCGAGGCGTCGCAGACGTGCCAGCGACTCACCTTGCATCGACATCCCCGGATTCGGATCACCCCGGAGCGCGACGCCCTGCGAGTGACCCCAGATCGTATGCATGGCCCAGGCGGCCGGAGGGTCGTCGCGCGCTGCATCCAGAAAGGGGGCGGAGACCTTCATCGGGAAGGCAACGGCCAGCATCGCGAGCGCGCTGATCCGCGCTGGCGCGCGCGCCGCGCACTCCAGCGCAACGAGCGAGCCCATCGAATGACCGACCACCGCGAGCCGTTCGAGGCCGGCTGCCGCTGCGAATGCAAGCGCCCAGTCCGCCATCGCGCCGACGTCCGGAAGCGGCGCGCCGCCCGAGCGCCCGTGGGCAGGCAGATCGACCGCGAGAACATTCACACCGTGATAGCCAAGATGGCGGCTCTGCAGGCCCCAGGAGCTGTGATCCAGCCCCGCGCCGTGCACGAACATCACACCCGGTCGCGCAGGATCGAAGGCATGACCTGCCGTATACGCGTAGGCGCGTGCCCCGCGCAGCTGGATCTCCATCGCTCAGGCGCCCTTCGCGGCGGCGCGCAGGCCCCGGGACAGATCCTCGATCAGGTCGTCCGGGTCCTCCAGACCGATCGAGAGCCGCACCGTGCCCGGGCCGATACCGGTCCGGCGCAGGTCCTCCTCCGACATGCGGTAGTGCGTAGTCGAAGCAGGATGGATGACGAGCGACTTCGCATCCCCGACGTTGGCCAGATGCGAAAACACCTTCAGCGCCTCGATGAATCGGCGACCTGCATCGCGCCCGCCCTTCAGATCGAAGGAAAACACCGCGCCCGCGCCGCGCGGCAGCAGCCGTGAAGCAAGGTCATGATCCGGATGCTCTGAAAGCTCCGGATACAGCACACCCGAAACAGCGTCATGACCGGCGAGGAATCTGACCGCCTTGCGCGTATTCTCAACATGCCGAGGCATGCGCAGAGCGAGCGTCTCGACGCCCTGCAGCAGCAGAAAGGCCGTCATCGGCGCCATGCACGCGCCGAAATCGCGCAATCCCTCACGACGTGCCCGCAGCAGGAACGCTCGCGTCGCCGACTCCTCGTCGAACACCATGCCGTGGAATCCCTCGTAGGGCTCGGTAAGCGTCTCGAATCCGCGTCCGGCGCGCCAGTCGAAATTGCCGGAATCCACAAGCACGCCGCCGATCGCATTGCCATGACCGCCGAGAAACTTGGTCGCCGAGTGAAACAGCAGATCCGCGCCGTGCTCGAAGGGCTTCAGCAGCCACGGCGTGGTGAAAGTCGAATCGACCATCAGCGGCAGACCCGCCTCGTGCGCGATTGCGGACACCGAAGGAATATCGAGCACATCCAACCCGGGGTTGCCCAGCGTTTCGCCGAAGAGCAGCCGCGTGTTCGGCCGTATTGCGGAACGCCATGCGTCGAGATCCCGCGGGTTCACGAAACTCGTCTCGATACCGAATCGCTTGAGCGTAAAACCGAGCAGATTGTGCGAGCCGCCGTACAGCGCGGCAGAGGCAACGATGTGACCGCCCGCGCCCATGAGGGTGGCGACTGCAAGATGCAGAGCCGCCTGCCCGGACGCGGTGGCCACCGCGCCGACGCCGCCCTCAAGCGCAGCGATGCGCTCTTCGAATACCGCAACCGTGGGATTCGACACTCTCGAATAGACGTGCCCCGGTCGCTCCATGTTGAACAGCGATGCCGCGTGCTCCGCGTCCCTGAACACGTAGGAACTTGTCTGATAGATCGGCACCGCGCGGCTGCCGGTCTCGGCGTCCGGCGACTGACCCGCGTGCAGAGCAAGCGTGTCGAAACCCGGGAACTTGGGGGCGGCCATGTCAGACCCGCTCGGCGCGCGCGGCTGCGGTGCGGCTAGTGAAGGTTCTTGCGCGAGGGTCGGCTATAGGGCTCGAAGGCGCGTTCCGCCGCAACCGGATTCGCCGATTTTTCCTTCGATTCGCGCTCGAACAGCTCATTCACGAGGGTGACGACCTCGGCCACCTTGTCCTTGCTGAACTGCCGCCCCAGCAGCGCCGACACATCCTCGATCATGCACCGACGCTGGGCTTCCTGGATGGCCTGGGGTGTCGGTCCGACGAACAGCAGCTCGGCATCCTGCTCCCCATTGTCGCGGTAGTAGGTGACTTCCACCTCCACCGCCTCGTAGCAGTAGGGTCCCAGCTGCTGAAGCGTGCGTTCCAGCGTCTGCTGGAAGCTGCGACCGACCTCTCCCGTCCAGCAGATATAGAGAATCAGTTCTTTCTCGTCATAACGGATGCCCGGCTCGTCGGGCTCGAGACTCTTCACATCCGAAATGCTTTCAACGTCCAGATACTCGACCAGAACTTTCAGCGCCTGTTCGACCTGCTCGCGGGCAACACCTTCGACAATCGGAATGTCGGCGTGTACGTGAACTTCCATGCGCATGGCAGGTCCTTTTTCTCATCTGCTGATCGGTACCGGCTGCGCCTGCCCGGAACGCATCGGACAGGCCGTGATGCACGGACACCGCGAAGCGTCATTCTACACCCCGACACCGCGGATGCCTGTCGGACACGAAGGGCATATCTCTTCTAAATCAACCAAATGGCGTAGCATGCGACATCCCCAGCGGACCTTCGCAGGATTGCAGAGCCAGCCCTTGTCATCGATTCCGGACTACCACGGCGCCAGCCTCGTCAATCTCATGGCCTCGATCACCGAGGGTCTCGGCGGACGGCCGCGCCACGCGCCATTGCGAGCGCTGGGCGCGCAAGAGTGCCGCGCAGCGCAACGCATTGTGCTGCTCGTGATCGACGGGCTCGGGGAGCGCCAGTTGCGTGAACTCATTCCCGATGGCGCGCTGGCAGCGAGCCACCGCGCGACCATCGACAGCGTTTTCCCCCCGACCACCGCTAGCGCCATCACCACCACCTATACCGGGGCGACGCCGCTTGAACACGGGCTGACCGGCTGGCATGTCTACTTCCCGGATGCGTCCTGCGTCGCGGCTGCGCTGCCCATGCTCAGCCGGGGCGACGAAGTCCCCCTCGTGCGACGAGGCCTGTCCGCGGCGCGCGCATTTTCGGAGCCTTCCCTGTTCGACACCCTGAGCGTCCCGGCGGCCGTGGTGACCGACCGGCGCATCATCGACTCCGGCTACAACCGCCACCACTGCGGCAGCGCTGCGCGTCACGCCTATGCGGATGTCGGCGCGCTGGCCGATCTCACCGCCGCTGCCGCCCACGGCATGCGGGGGCCGGGCCTCGTCTATAGCTACTGGCCCGATTTCGACAGCGCGGCACATCGATACGGGCCGGGCAGCGCCAAGGCAGCCACGCGGGCGCGCGCGATCGATGCCGCTTTCGCCCGTCTGCGCGAGTCACTCGCCGGCAGCGACACGCTGCTAATCGCTACTGCGGATCACGGTTTCATCGACACGCCTGTCGCGCACTGCCTCGATCTCTCCGAGGCAGACGGCCTCAGCGCGCTGCTGCGGCTGCCGCTTTGCGGGGAGCGTCGCAGCGCTTTCTGCCATGTCCAGCCCGGGCGCGTGCTCGAATTCGCCGCCCGCGCACGCGACTGGCTGGGCGAGCGCGCCGACGTTCGTCCATGCGGGGAACTCATCGACGAAGGTTGGTTCGGGCCCGGCCAGGCACATCGGCAATTTGTCGAACGAATAGGAGACGTTGCGCTCCTGATGCACGATGACTGGTCGGTGAAGGACTGGGTACGCGGCGAAGCACGCTACCTGCATTGCGGCAATCACGGCGGGACGAGCGCGGACGAACTGCGAATTCCGCTCGTCGTCTCGGCCTGCTAGGGGGGTCAGTCTTCCTCTGCCGGCCGGATTCCCTGCCAGCGTGCGAGATTGCCGGCGTGCAGCCCGAAGAGGTCCAGCACCCGGGCAACCGTGTAACCGACCAGATCGTCAATCGTCGCGGGCTTTGCATAGAGCGCCGGCACCGGGGGGAACACCACGGCCCCCATTTCGGTGACCGCAACCATGTTGCGCAGGTGCGCGAGGTTGAAGGGCGCTTCGCGCGGCAGGATCACCAGACGCCGGCGTTCCTTGAGCGTGACGTCGGCTGCGCGGATGATGAGATCGTGGCTGTACGCATGCGCGACCGCCGCAAGCGTCTTCATCGAACACGGCGCGATCACCATGCCGTCGGTGAGGAAGGAGCCGCTCGCGATCGCCGCGCCCATCTCGCGCGGACCGTAGACGAAGTCTGCCTTCGCCTCCAGGTCCCGCCGGCCAAGGCCGAGTTCATGGCGCGCGGTGAGTCCCCCCGCCTCGCTCACCACGAGATGGCTCTCCCAGCCCGCCGCGCGCAGTTCGGCAAGCAGCCGCACTGCGTAGGCGGTGCCTGTTGCACCGGTCACGCCGACAACAAGGCGACGGCGGGGTACGGAGTAGTCTGAGGAGTCAGTCATGGCGTTCAGGTTCCTAGACTAGCATCGCAGGCGTACCTGTGCCGGCGTGCTAACGCGTGCCCGGCGGCTCCCTTCGGGCGAGCGAAAGCGCGGCGAGATCGCCAGCGAACCCGTGCAGACGCGCAATGGCGCGTTCACGCTGGCGCGGTGTGGCCAGTCGATTGACATCGACCAGCAGGTCGAAGTAGGCATCCGTATAGGCCTGCGCAGCGGCGACGTACTTCGCGTCTCCCCGTCCGGGGACAAGCTGCAGGGCGAGCTCGGACAGCTTCGCTTGCGCCGTCCGCGAGCGGGCAATCGCGATCAGTTCGGACTGCAGCCGCTTGCGCTCGCGGTCGCGCAGTTCGTCGAAGAGCGGCTGCTCGTTGCTGTGGCGCCGGACGCGATCGTGCTGCGCGTCGCTCAACTTTCCCAGCCAGTCCTCGAGCCGCTCGACCGTTCGCTCCGCGCGCCTGGCGCGCCTGCTCTCCGCGCTGCCGGACAGAAACTCGCTCGCGTACTTGCGGTTGTCCGCGGCGAAGCGTCGTTCCAGATGCTCGATCTGGCCTGCATCGAGCGTATCGACGGTGTCCGCAAGCCGCGAAGCTGCAGCAACGAGATCACGCGCAAGCTGTGCGCGTCCCTCCTCGTAGGCGCGCAACAGGTCGTCGCGCGACAGACCGTCCGTCAAGCGCCTTGACCCCTCTTCAAGACTGCGGGCGTAGCGCGGCAGCGCCTCTTCGCGGTGCCAAGCGAGGAACTCCGCAATCCTTGCGTGCAGGCGCTCGCGCTTCTCACCGTGCATATCAAGGTACTGGTCCGCGCGCCAGCGCACCCACAGATCAGCATTGTCGTAGGCCAGCCTGAGTCCGCTGCAGCCTGCGAGGAACATCAGGCACGCGGCAAGGGCGAGCAGGCGCCACGGGCGGGTCGAACGTGTTTCGCTCATGGCAGGCTCACCAGAAACGCTCAGCGGTGATCTGGCCCGGCGCGCGGCGTCGGTGCTTGCGCAGACCGCGCACGACGAGCGCGGCACTTGCATCCGTCACCATCTCGGGGTTGCCGCAAAGCATCACCTGGCTGTCGGCTGGCGTCAGGGCAAGACCCGCGGCTTGTTCGAGCCGCCCGTCAAGAATCGCAGCCGGGATCCTCCCTTCCAGCCTGCTCGTGCCCGACGCGGGTTCGCGGCTCACCATGGGCACGTACCGCAATCGGGTCCCGGATCGGGCCACAAGTGCGGCAATGAGCTCCGGATAGACCAGATCCGCAGCCAGGCGCACCGAGTGAACCAGAACCACGCCCGCGTGCCGGCGCCAGACATCACCTGCCTGAAGGATCGACAGGAAAGGTGCGATGCCGGTGCCGGTCGCAAGCATCCAGAGCGTCTCAGATTCCGGAATTTCGGAGAGGACGAGAAAGCCCGAGGCCGCAGCCGAGAGATACATGCGGTCGCCAGACTCGAGCGCGGCGAGCGCTGGGGAAAGTCGGCCTTCCGGCACAACCACCCCGAAGAATTCGCTCGTCGCCTGCGCCGGCGGGTTCACGAATGAAAATGCGCGACCCACCCGTTCACCCTCCAGATCGAGCGCCAGCTTGACGAACTGCCCGGCCTCGAAAGCCGGATGCGGCCCGGCGACGCGCAACGTGTAGAGCTGCGGCGTCCAGACACGCCGTTCGATTACCTCGGCTTCGAGCCAGTCAGCCATCGCGCCTGATCCGGATCACATTGTCCCTTTTCGGTGCTGCGTCGTCTGCTGCGGGATAGGGTTCCATGCTCAGATCGGCGAGCTCGGCTCCGGCAATCACGATGGCACCGGCCCGCCGGTCGTTCCCGCTCGAGGAGAACTCGAATCGGTAGGTTCTGCGCAGCATCAGGCGTCCCTCCTCGTCGCGCACGATTCGCACCCCAAGACCCGCCACCGTGTCGTCGAGAAACTGCACACCGTAGCGTTCACAGGCGCGACGCCCCGCCTCCAGCGCGCGCTCCCGCGCCCTGAGGCTGTCGACCCAGAACCAGGCCGCCCCGATCAACAGTATCAGTCCCAGTCCTTCCCACATGGCGGATATCGGCTGGCGCTTCGTGCCTGAAGCGCACGTGCGCGCTAGAACCTGGAAAAATCCGGCTTGCGCTTCTCGAAAAATGCGCTGAATGCTTCCTGCGCTTCCGGCGAGCCGACCCGCTCGGTAAGGACCTTCGCCTCCTCCACCATCAACTCCGCCAGCGGCTTCGCGTAGCGTTGTTTCATGAACTGCTTGGTCAGTCGCACCGACGCGGGTGGCAGGGCCGCAATGTCGAGCGCCGCCTGGCGTGCGCGCTCGAGCAGCGATTCCGGCGGCACGATCTCGTTCACGAACCCGGCGGCCATCGCCTTTTCAGCATCGAAGGGCTTGCCGAGCAGCATGAGTTCGGCCGCCCGCTGATAGCCCGCAATCATCGGCAGCAGCATGCTCGAGCCCGCTTCCGGAATGATGCCCAGTCCGACGAAGGGCAGCTGAAACCGCGTCTTCGGCGCCGCATACACGAGATCGCAATGCAGCAGCATGGTCGTGCCGATCCCCACGGCCGGGCCGCCGACCGCGGCGACGATCGGCTTAGCCGCCGTCGCGATGGCGCGCATGAAGCGCATCACGGGCGCGCTGTCGTCGAAGCTCGGGCGCTTGACGAAATCCGCGAGATCGTTACCGGCCGCAAAACAATCGGGCGCGCCGTGAATGAGGATCGCACGCACGTCGCGGTCGGCCTCCGCGGCTGCCAGAGCGTCGGCCATCGCTGCATACATCTCGGCGGTGAGCGCATTCTTCTTGTCCAGCCGCGCTAGCTCGATGCGCGCAATGCGATCGCGGGTTTCAGTGACGATATGGCTCATGAACGAATTCCTTCCAACGGCTTAGCCCGGGCGGCGACGGTACCCGCGCGCTGCCGGGGTGTCAATTTGAGCGGAGCAGGAGCCTGAACGCTGGCGCGCGGATAAATAGTAACATATATGTTACTATTTATCCGGAAGCACGGAAAATACCGCCCCTCAAGGCACCAGAATGACCTTTCCGGCAACCTCGCGCGCGAGCATCGCCCGCATTGCATCCGCCACGCGCGAAAACGGGTAGCGCGCATGCACCCTCGGGCGGATCGCGCCCTTGCGATAGAGCGCCACGAGCGCCTGCGTGACGCGCGGCACGGCCTGAGCGTCGCGCGCGGTCTGTCCGCCCCAGAATACGCCGATGATCGAGCAGTTCTTCAGCAGGGGCAGGTTGAGCGGCACGCGCGGAATCTCCCCATGCGCGAAACCCACGACCAGGAAGCGCCCTCCCCATGCCATGTCGCGTAGTGCCTGCTCGCTGTACGGTCCGCCGACCGGGTCGTAGACGACGTCCACCCCCTTTCCGCCAGTGATCGCCTTCACCCGCTCGCGCAGGTTCCCGCCCGCGTAGTCGATCAGCTCGTCTGCGCCGTGCTCGCGGCAGATCGCGAGCTTTTCGGGTGAGGAGGCCGCGGCAATCACGCGCGCGCCGCAGGCCTTGCCGATCTCGACCGCCGCAAGCCCCACGCCGCCTGCCGCGCCGAGCACGAGCAGGGTTTCACCCGCACGCAGCGCGGCGCGCTCGACCAGACCGTGATAGCTCGTGCAATAGACGAGCATGAATCCCGCGGCCACATCGAAGGGCATGCCCTCGGGCAATTCAGCGAGTGCGCTCTCGGCGATCCGCACCTCTTCGGCGAAGGCGCCGTAGGGGTGGAATCCGATGACCGGCTGACCGAGCCTGAAACGCGTGGCCCCCGGTCCCGCCGACTTCACCACCCCCGCGAACTCACTACCGGGCGAAAAGGGCAGTTCGGGCTTGAACTGGTACTTGTTCTGGATGATCAGCGTGTCGGGAAAGTTGAGGCCCGCCGCCTGCACGCTCACGATCACCTCGCCTGGCCCGGGCACCGGATCCGGAAAATTTTCGTAGACCAGGGATTCAGGCGGCCCGTAGGCCTTGCACAGTACGGCTTTCATGGGCGCTCCCTCGTGTTGGAGGTCGATCTTAACAATGACCGGTTCGAGGCGGGCGCTAGAATCGTCACTCGGCATGCGGGCACCCGATGCGTATTCCGGCCCCCGCAAGCTGCCACCTTGAACCAAGCACCCTGGAGAACACAGTATGGCCGAGCCCGCCCAGTATCAGGTCCGCGATGGCATCGCAGTGATCACGATGAACAGCCCGCCGGTGAATGGCATGGGCTACGACCTGCGCGTCGCCGTGATGGAGGGCCTGCGCAAGGCGGAGGCCGACACGGCGGTCAAGGCGATTGTCCTGACCGGTACAGCCAAGGCATTCTCGGGCGGCGCCGACATCCGCGAGTTCAATACCCCGAAGGCGTGGCAGACCCCTTCCCTGCGCGACCTGAACGATGCCCAGGACAAGCTCGCCAAACCCCTGGTCGGCGCGATTGGCGGCTTCGCCCTGGGCGGCGGCCTGGAACTGGCACTCGCCTGCCACTACCGCGTGGCGGCGCCGCGCGCTCAACTCGGCCTGCCCGAGGTGAAACTCGGCCTGCTGCCCGGCTCGGGCGGAACCCAGAGACTGCCACGCGTCGTTCCGGTGGCCGACGCGTTGAAGATGATGACGAGTGGTGCGCCGATCACTTCGGAGAAAGCGCTGGAGTTCGGCCTCGTGGACGAAGTGACCGCTGGCGACCTGCTCGAAGGCGCGCTCGCCTTCGCGAAGAAAATCGTGGCTGACGGCAAGGGCCCGCGCCGCATCCGTGACATGAAGGCGAAGCTCGCGGGCGATACAAAGGCCTTCTTCGAACAGGCGCGTACACAAGTCGCGAAGGAATCGCGCGGTTACCCCGCGCCGCTCGAGATTCTCGCCTGCATCGAAGCGTCCGTGAACCTTCCGTTCGATCAGGGCATCAAGGAGGAAACCACGCGCTTTCACAAGCTCGAGGACTCGGTGGAATCGAAGGCGATGCGGCACATGTTCTTTGCCGAGCGCCAGACAACCAAGATCCCGGATATTCCCGAGGACCTGCCGTTGCGCGAGATCAGGCAGGCCGCGATCATCGGCGCGGGCACCATGGGCGGCGGCATCACGATGTCGCTTGTGAACGTCGGCATACCCGTGACACTGATCGAGGTGAAGCAGGAAGCGCTGGACCGCGGTCTCGAGACCATCCGCAAGAACTACGCGATGACCGTCTCGCGCGGCCGTCTGGACCAGGCGGAGATGGACAAGCGCATGGCGCTGATCACACCCAAAGTGGGACTCGAAGCCGCAAAGGACGCGGACATCATCATCGAGGCGGTGTTCGAGCGCATGGACGTCAAGGAAGACGTGTTCCGCAAACTCGACAAGATCGCCCGCCCCGGCGCCATCCTTGCCACCAATACGTCGATGCTGGACGTGAACCGGATTGCCGCGTTCACGAGCCGTCCGCAGGATGTCGTGGGCACGCATTTCTTCTCGCCCGCCAACGTCATGCGCCTGCTCGAAGTGGTGCGCGCCGAAAAGACCGCCAAGGATGTGCTCGCGACGACACTGAAGCTCGGAAAGACGATCAAGAAGGTGCCCGTCGTATCCGGCGTGTGCGACGGATTCATCGGCAACCGGATGCTGGAGAAATATTCCCAGCAGGCGATGTTCCTGCTCGACGAGGGGGCAACGCCCTGGCAGGTCGACAACGCGCTTCAGAGCTGGGGGCTCGCGATGGGCGTGTTCGCGATGTGGGATCTCGCCGGCAACGACATCGGCTACGACATCCGCAAGCGCCGCTACGTTGATCAGCCGGAAATGTTCTATCCGAAGCTCGCTGACAGGGTCGTGGAACTCGGCCGCTACGGCCAGAAGACAGGCAAGGGCTGGTACGTCTACGATCCCGCGACGCGCAAGCGCACGCCGGATCCCGAAATCGAAAAGATGATCGTCGACTACCGCAAGGAAATCGGCGTGACCCCGCGACCGATCAGCGACGAGGAGATCGTGGAGCGTTGCATGTTCGCGCTCGCCAACGAGGGCGCGCACATTCTTGAGGAAGGCATCGCCTTGCGCGCCTCGGACATCGACATGGTCTACCTGACGGGCTACGGCTTCCCTGCCTACCGTGGCGGCCCGATGTTCAATGCCGACATCGTGGGTCTCGCAAGGGTGCTCGCGGCGATGGAGCGTTATGCCCAGGGCTATCACGGCGAACAATGGACGATCGCGCCGCTGCTTCGCAGGCTCGCTGCCGACGGCAAATCCTTCAACGGCTAGGCCTCGCCTGAAAGCCGACGGCTTGGCACCCGCCGGCCCGCGCTGCCGGAAGGCCGCTAGCCGTGCAGCCCGATCAGGCGGAAGGCCGCAATCGGCCGCTGGAAGCCGCGCAGATTCAGCAGGCCGACGCCTTCTGTCTTCGCGACCCGTTCCACTTCCATCTGGGTCTGGCCGTCGATCATGATTTCCCCGCCGCGGGCCTCGCCGCACAGGCGCGCCGCGAGGTTCGGCACATTGCCGATGATCGCGTACTCCCAGCGCTCCTCGAATCCGATCAGACCGAGCGTCGCCTCGCCGTGAGCGATCCCTATCCCGAGTCCGACCTCCTGCCCGCGCTCGCGCCATGCCGCAGCAATGGGCTCGAATGCAGTCTGCAGCTCGAGCGCCATGCGCACCGCCTGCTCGCCAGGGTGCTCGATCGGCAGCGGGTCGTTGAAAAAAATCATTACGCCGTCTCCGGCAAAATGCTCGATCGTCCCGCTGTACCGGCCGACGATGCGCCCCATTGCCGCGTGATAGCTGCGCAGCAGATCCATCACTTCTTCCGGGTTGGCGCGATCGGTGAAGGCAGTGAAGCCGCGCAAGTCGAGAAACACCGCGGTGACATCGCGCCGATGCGGTGCGAGCATGTCCTCGCCGCCCGCGATGATGGTGTCGGCAACCTGGGGTGAGAAGAACTGCTTCAGCCGCCCCAGGCGCTCGATCGATGACACCTGTTCCTGCACACGCTCCTCCAGCCGCAGATTCCACTCACGCAACTGCTCAGCCTGGCGGCGCACCTCGTCCTGCAGTCCCTTCGTGCGCAACAGCGCTCGCACCCGCGCGAAGAGCTCCGGCCAGTTCACCGGTTTGGAGATGAAATCATCCGCCCCGGCCTCGATGCCGGTGATCCGCTCCTGAAGTGGATCGAGCGAGGTGACGAGCACCACGGGCGTCATTGCGCTCGCCCGCTCGGCTCGTATGCGCCGGCAAAGGTCGAAACCGGACATGCCGGTCATGATGATGTCGGTAATCACGAGATCGGGGGGAGCGGCGCGCACGCGTTCAAACGCTTCTTCGCCGGAGGACGCCGATTCCACCGCGTAGCCGCGCGTGCGCAGCAACTCCGCCATGATCTCCACGTTGGCGCGCTGGTCGTCCACGACCAGTATTCTGGAAGCGGAGTCTGCAGGTACCTGGGCGGAGCTGAAAGACGGAGGGTTCATGGGCCAGTGTTGGGCGGTACCGCAAGCGGCTGCCCGGCATCGCTCAGACACCAAAGCGCGTGGCGAGTATAGCCCGGGCGCCGCTGTCTCCGCGCCCCCGTAGAATGCTGCGCTCCCCCTTGAAACACGTCCGCCGACGCGAGCGCCGACCTGCTCGCGGCCCGCCAGGACAACAGGCCAAGAAAGGCTAGCCATGGCATCACGCAATATCAAACAGATGCTAGATCTCGGCGGCAGGATCGCCGTGGTAACCGGTGGATCGCGCGGTCTCGGACTCCAGATTGCCGAATCGCTGGGTGAGCTCGGCGCCGAGGTCGCGATCACGGCACGCAAGAAAATAGAACTCGACGAAGCGCTTGCCTATCTGGAAAAGCGCGGTGTGAACGTTACGACATGGGTGTCTGACCTGAGCAGGAAAGACCAGATCGAGCCGCTCGTGAGCGGACTGCTCGAGCGCTACGGCAAGGTGGACATACTCGTCAACAATGCCGGCACGAGCTGGGGCGCGCCGGCCGAGACCCACCCGGTGGACGCCTGGGAAAAAGTGATGGCCCTGAACCTGACCGCCATGTTCATGCTGTCGCAGCAGATCGGCCTGCGATCAATGATCCCGCAGAAGTGGGGCCGGATCATCAACAATGCTTCGATCGCCGGACTGATCGCGCCCGACCCCCGCATCATGCGCGCGGTCGCCTACAACACCAGCAAGGCTGGCGTGATCGGACTCACGCGCTCGCTCGCGGCCGAATGGGGTCGGCACGGGATCACGGTAAACGCGATCTGTCCGGGATTCTTCCCGTCCAGAATGACCGGCGGCGTGCTCGACGACCCGACCACCCGATTCGTGCTGGACGGAACCCCGACCGGTCGCCTGGGAAACGACGAAGATCTGAAGGGTATCGTCGCACTGATGGCATCGGAGGCTGGCAGCCATATCACCGGCCAGGCACTCGCCGTCGACGGCGGCGCGACCGCGATTTAGCTCCGGGCGAGCAAAACGGGGCATATCCCTACTAATAGTATTTGAATTTCGCATAGTGAAATTCAATATGATTAATTTGACACCCATGCGATGGAGATCGATAGTTAGGGTCTCGGGAGCACAGGCCACCGGATAGTCGGTGGCGACAAACCGGTCGCTACGCCACATCTCCCGTGCACCGACTCGCATGTCCGCACCGTTCGCAACGGCCGTGGATTTTGCACATCGCCGTCAGCTGGACCGCTCGACAGGCATCGGAGTGCCTGCTTACCTTGGGGGAGGAGAGCATCATGGGAGGATTTGAACCGATCGCGCCGCTGGCTCAGGCTGCGACCACGGCCAATCGAGACACCGAGGGCGACCGTCAGTTCGCAACGACGCTCGCACGCGGACTGGAAGTTCTGCGCTGTTTCACGCCACTTGAGCCCATGCTCGGCAACAAGGAAATTTCGGCGCGCACCGGCCTGCCCAAGCCGACCGTGTCGCGCCTCACCTACACACTGACCAAACTCGGCTACCTGAGACACAACCTCAGGATGGGAAAGTATCAGCTCGGCTCTGCGGTGCTCTCCATCGGCTATCCGCTGCTCGCCTCGATGAGTGTGCGCCAGATCGCCCGCCCGATGATGGAAGACCTCGCGGAGTACTGCAACGGTGCGGTTTCCATGTGCATACGCGACCGGCTGAATATCGTCTATGTGGAGTCCTGCCGCAGCGGCAATGCTTTCGCGACCCTGCCGGATATCGGCACCTCGACGCCGATTGCCGCCAGCGTGAGCGGTCGCGCGTTCCTTGCGGGCTGCTCGCCCGCCGAGCGCGAAGCCATCCTGAATCAGATCAAGGTCAAGGAGCCGGAGTCCTACAGCAAGCACCGGCTGCATATCGATAAAGCGCTGGACGATATCCGCGTGCGCGGCTACTGCATCACGCCGCGCGACCTGCGACGCGACACCTTCGCGGTCGGTGCCCCGATGCGCCGGCCCGTGGACGGCGAACATGTCGCGTTCAACTGCGCGGTGCCCGCCTTCCTGCTGAAGAAAGGTCAGCTCGAAGAAGATCTCGGCCCGCGCCTGGTCGCAATGATCCGCAATCTGGAAGCCGCAATCGGCATTCACGCCTGAGCTTTTCAGGGGCCGCGCCACCGACCGCCAGACTGCATGACGCCACTACTGGAGGCCCTGCACGCGCTCGATCAGGAGTGGCACGGCCTGGTTCCCGCTGCCGCCAAGATCCTGCTCATCATCGGGCTCGCCTGGGCCCTGCAGCACTTGGCCGCCCAGGTGATCAAGAGCTTCCATGCCTACATGGCGCGACGCGCTCCGGGGATGGTCGACCCCGGCCGCGTGCAGACGCTCGAGCGGGTGTTCCGCTATATCGCAACCGTCGTGATCGCGCTGGTCGCCGGCACGCTGGTCCTCGGACAGCTGGGCATTTCAATTGCGCCGATACTCGCGACCGCAGGCGTCGCAGGCGTGGCCATCGGCTTTGGCGCCCAGAGTCTGGTCAAGGATTACTTCACAGGCTTTTTCCTGCTGCTCGAGGACCAGATACGACAGGGCGACGTGATCCAGATCGGAGACAAAGCCGGCATCGTGGAGGAAGTCACGCTCAGGTACGTGCGCCTGCGCGACCTGGACGGCTACGTGCACTTTCTCCCCAACGGCGAGATCAAGAGCGTCACCAACCGGACGCGGGATTTTGCATATGCCGTGGTGGAAGTCGGCGTGTCCTGTACCGAGAATGCGGATACCGTGCTCGAAATCATGCGCACGGCAGGCAATTCGATCCGCACGGACCCGGCCTTTGCGCGGTGCGTGCAGGAGGAATGCGAGGTGATCGGCGTCGAACGCCTGGACGGCTCCGCGCTGGTGCTCCGCGCGCGACTGAAGGTGGCGCCGCTGGAACAGCAGCCTGTCCGGCGCGAGTTCCTGAAGCGTATCAAGACCGCCTTCGACGCGCAGGGTGTCCAGATGCCGGCGCCGGCAATCGCCATCCAGTCCGGTGATGCCGGCACCTCGCGAACGGGCAGACCCCGGGAAAGCGCCGGACGCTAGATCGCGCCGCCGCACTGCTTCGCATCCCAGCGGGCGAAGATGCGCTGCAACCGCATGAGGCCGTCCGTCAGCGCGGCCGGGCCGGGCTGCAGAATCTCCGATGACTTGATTTCATGCAGTTCGCCGTCGCGCACTGCCGGGATCGCGGCGAACCCTGGACGCGCCGCAAGGCTTTCCGGCCGGAACTTCTTGCCGCACCATGAGGCAACGATGATATCGGGCTGACGTCTGACCACTTCCGCCGGCTCTGCGATGATGCGTCCACCCGCGCCCTGTTGAAGCGCGAGTTCGGCAAACACATTGTCCGCCCCGGCAATCTCCATCAACTCGCTGACCCAGCGTATGCCGCTGATCATCGGTTCGTCCCATTCCTCGAAGTAGACCTTCGGGCGCCGGCCAAGCCGCGCAGCCCCCTCGCGCGCGGATGCGATCCCGGCTTCGAAGCGAGCGACCAGCGCGGCGCCGCGGTCCGACGCGCCGACCATGGCCGAGAGCAACAGAATCATGGACAGAATTTCATCGACCGATCGCTGATTGAACAGCACGACGTTCAAACCCTTGCGCGCCAGGTCGCGACCGATGTCCGCCTGCAGATCGCTGAAGCCGAGCACCAGGTCGGGCGCGAGTTCGAGGATGCGATCGATCTTTGCAGACAGGAAGGCGGATACACGCGGCTTCTCGCGTCGCGCGCGCGGCGGACGCACGGTGTAGCCGGAGATGCCGACGATGCGCCGCTCCTCGCCCAGCAGGTAAAGCGTCTCGGTTGTCTCTTCGGTGAGGCAGACGATGCGTTCCGGGAGTCGCGCGGGCATGTGGGTCCGGTAAGGGTCGCAGCCTGGGGTGTGTCGCAAACTGCGAAAGACTCGGTCGGCCGCCATATACGCAGGGGCCGACCGAGCGGCGTGCAATGACAGGCCTAGGATAACATCGCGCGATGCGCGCATCCTCCCCGCATCCCTCCAGCGGCGGTCCGCTCGCGGGCATTCGCGTGCTTGAATTCCAGGGCATCGGGCCCGCGCCGTTCTGCGGCATGCTGCTCGCCGACATGGGCGCTGACGTGCTGCTCGTCGAGCGCCCGCAACGCGCCGATGCCGAGTACTCGGTGGCGCGCGAACACGACGTCATGCTGCGCGGACGGCGTTCCCTGGTGCTCGACCTGAAGAGCGCGCCGGATCGGGACACAGCGCGATCGCTGATCCAGCGTGCCGATGCGCTGATCGAGGGCTTTCGCCCGGGCGTCATGGAACGTCTCGGCCTCGGTCCTGAGACCGCACTTGCGATCAACCCGCGCCTGATCTACGGCAGGGTGACCGGATGGGGCCAGGACGGCCCGCTCGCTCAGCGCGCCGGGCACGACATCAACTACATCGCGCTCTCCGGCGTGCTGAATGCGCTCGGCCGCCGGGACGAGACCCCCGTCCCGCCCATCAATCTGCTCGGCGATTTCGGAGGCGGCGGTGCGCTGTTTGCCTTTGGCATGGTCTGCGCGCTTCTGGAAGCAGGCAAATCCGGCCGCGGCCAGGTGGTGGATGCCGCAATGACCGAGGGCGCCTCGTTGCTTGCCGCGATGGTCCACGGGATGCGCGCAAGCGGCACCTGGTCCGACCGGCGCGGCACCAACCTGCTCGATACCGGCGCCCCCTGGTACGACGTCTACCGCACTCTGGACGGCAGACATGTCGCGATCGGTGCGATCGAACCGCAGTTTTACCAACAGTTGCTTGAGCGCCTGGGCCTCGCGGGTGAGGCGCTGCCGGACCAGAACGACCGCGCGGGATGGCCGGCGCTGCGCGCGCGATTTACCGAAGTGTTTCTCACGCGTACGCGCGACGACTGGACCCGCGTCTTCGATGGCGTCGATGCCTGTTACGCACCGGTCCTGGCGTTCAGCGAAGCGCCGGATCACCCGCACAATGCCGCCCGCGCGGCATTTCTCATGCAGCAGGGCGCGCCCGTGCCCGCTCCGGCACCGCGCCTTTCGCGCACGCCCCCGCTACGGGATACGCGCCCTCCTGCGGTGGGGGAAGGCGGGAGCCAGGCGATGGCGGAATGGGGCGCGGCCCCGTGCTCCGGCGAGGCGTAGAATCGGTCCCAGCCCGCGCGGGAGGCCCGGGCTCCCCGAAAAGCCATCCGCCCACGCGAGAAGACAGACGATCGTGCAAGGACTTGTGCGGCTCGGGTTTACAGTGCATGGCTCCGTCCCGACGCGCGCGATGCGGATGCGCGGCATGCTTGCTCGATAAGTGCGTCTCAGGGTAGCAAGTTGGCGTGTGACGGACGCCTCTCGGAGGTTGTTTCCGGCGTGACGCCGTGCAGCAAGCGCGGCGTACCCGTCTAACGGTGTAGTTGGAAAGCAGCGCAACCGGGTCCCGTACCCGATTTTTCGGAGATTAAAACGACAATGTCATCAGCACCCAGCACCCAACACCAAAGCATCTGGATGGATCTCATGGGAGTCAGCTTCTCCCAGGGCTGGATCAACGCGAACGGTATCAAGACCCGGTACCTGCATGCGGGATCCAAGGACAAGCCCGCCCTGTTCCTGCTGCATGGAACCGGCGGTCACGCCGAAGCCTACGTACGCAATTTCGCCGCGCATGCGGAGCACTTCTCCACGTACGCGATCGACATGATCGGCAACGGCATGTCCGACAAGCCACCGGTGGACCTTGAGATTCCCGTCTACGTGAAGCATCTGAAGGACGTGATGGACACCCTCGGCATCAAGAAGGCCTCGGTCTCCGGTGAATCGCTGGGCGGCTGGGTCGCGGCCGGTTTCGCACTTGCCCATCCTGGCATGGTGGACCGGATCGTGCTGAACACTGCCGGCGGCCACACCGCCTTCCCGGAGGTGATGGAGCGCGTGAAGACGCTGTCGATGGCTGCGGTCGAGGATCCCTCCTGGGATCGCATCAAGACGCGCCTTCAGTTCCTGATGCACGACAAGTCCAAGGTCAATGACGACCTCGTCGCGGTCCGCCAGCGCATCTACAAGGCGCCCGGCATGGTCGACGCCATGCGCCGCACGCTGGTGCTCCAGGAAATGGAGATCCGCAAGCGCAATCTGCTGACTCCCCAGCAGTGGGCGAGCATCGAAGCGCCGGCACTCGTGCTCTGGACATCGCATGACCCAACAGCCGGCGTCGCCGACGGCAAGAAGCTGAGCGAGATGATTCCGAACTCGCGCTTTGTCGTCATGGACGGCTGCGGACACTGGCCGCAGTTCGAGGATGCGGAGACCTTCAACCGGATCCACATCGACTTCCTGCTCGGTCGATCCTAGCAATACCTCGCCGCCGCACCCGTCCGGGTGCGGCGGCCCATCGCGCACCCGCTGCGCATCCCGCCTTCCTTCTGGTTAGGCGCTGGTTTCCGCGCTCGGAACGCCGGACAATGCGTCTTCTTTCTGCATTGCGCATGACGGAGATACACCATGGATTTCGACTTCAGCCCCAGGGTTGCAGATTTGCGTGAGCGCCTCGTCCGCTTCATGGACGAGCACGTCTACCCGAACGAGACGCGCTATCACGAAGAAGTAGAACAGAATCGCATGCGCGGCAACGCCTGGATCCCGACGAAAATCGTCGAGGAATTAAAGCCCGAGGCCCGCGCCGCCGGGCTGTGGAATCTGTTCCTCCCGCGCTCGCCGCGCGTACCAGAGGGGCTGAACAATCTGGAGTACGCGCCACTCTGCGAAATCATGGGCCGCGTGACCTGGGCCAGCGAGGTGTTCAACTGCTCGGCGCCGGACACCGGCAATATGGAGACGCTTGAACGGTACGGTACCGAGACGCACAAGTCGCGCTGGCTCGACCGTCTGCTGCGCGGAGAGATCCGCTCCGCGTTCCTGATGACCGAGCCCGACGTCGCGTCATCGGATGCGACCAACATCCAGTGCCGCATCGAGCGCCAGGGCGACGAGTACGTCATCAACGGCCGTAAATGGTGGAGTTCGGGCGCGGGCGATCCGCGCTGCGCCGTGTACATCGTGATGGGCAAAACCGACACTGAAGCCGCCAAACACCAGCAGCAGTCGATGATCCTGGTGCCGTCTGATGCGAAGGGGATCACGGTCAAGCGGCCGCTTTCCGTATTCGGCTACGACGATGCCCCGCATGGTCACATGGAAATCCTGCTCGAGAATGTCCGGGTGCCCGCTGACAGCATTTTGCTCGGAGAAGGACGCGGCTTCGAAATCGCCCAGGGTCGTCTCGGACCCGGCCGTATCCATCATTGCATGCGCTCGGTCGGCGCCGCTGAGCGTGCGCTGGAGCTGATGTGCCGGCGCCTGTCCTCCAGGATCGCCTTCGGCAAACGCATTTCCGAACAGTCCGTGTGGCACGAGCGGATTGCCGATGCGCGCTGCATGATCGACCAGGCCCGCCTGCTGACATTCAGGGCAGCGGACATGATGGACAAGGCCGGCAACAAGGCAGCACGGTCCGAGATCGCGATGATCAAGGTCGTGGCGCCGAACGTCGCCTGTCAGGTGATCGACTGGGCGATCCAGGCCCACGGTGGCGGCGGCGTATCCGGGGACTTCCCGCTTGCCGGCATGTACGCACTGCAACGCACCCTGCGTCTTGCCGACGGACCGGACGAAGTCCATCGCGGCGCGATCGCCAAGGCCGAACTCGGTCGGCACGCGCCCCGCCCCTGAGACCGCGGCCTTCTGGGCAGCTCTGGGGGCGTGGTGGAGCATAAATAGTAACGCATTCGTTACTATATATGCTCCAATCACCGGAATACCTGCTCCGGAAAAAGAAAAGGCGCCTTTCGGCGCCTTTTCCATTCCTGCCCTGCGTGGTCAGCCCTCGCCTGCAGGTGCCTCTTCGAGCTTCTCTTCCACCGGGGACAAATCCACCAGCGTCGGCTCCGCTGCCTGCCGCTTGCGGATGTTGTGATACGCGAGGCCTGTGCCCGCCGGGATCAGACGTCCGACGATCACGTTTTCCTTCAGGCCGCGCAGGCCGTCGCGCTTGCCCATGATCGCGGCTTCGGTCAGCACCCGAGTCGTCTCCTGGAAGGAGGCGGCGGAGATGAACGAATCCGTGGACAGGGAAGCCTTCGTTATACCGAGCAGCATGTTGGAGTAGACCGCCGGCTGCTT
The DNA here is from genome assembly GCA_903834835.1 of uncultured Pseudomonadota bacterium. GTDB lineage: Bacteria > Pseudomonadota > Gammaproteobacteria > Burkholderiales > SG8-39 > CAILKO01. The sequence goes on from CAILKO010000044.1 coordinate 109,220, forward strand.
GCCCGCCTTGAGCGCCTTCTCGTTCTCGTCGAGCATGTCGGCGCGTTCAACCTGCTCGCCCATGATGAACGACGTATCGCCGGGATTGTCGATCTGGATACGACGAAGCATCTGGCGAACGATCACCTCGATGTGCTTGTCGTTGATCTTCACCCCCTGGAGGCGATAGACGTCCTGGACCTCGTCGATGATGTAACGCGCAAGCTCCTCGATCCCGAGCAGACGCAGCAGATCATGCGGATCGGCCGGACCGTCAACGATCAGTTCACCCTTGTTCACCACCTGGCCGTCGTGCACGAGAAGATGCTTGTCCTTGGCAATCAGATATTCGTGCTCCTGATGCTCGAGGTCGGTAATCACCAGGCGCTGCTTGCCTTTGGTGTCCTTGCCGAAGGAAACCGTGCCGGTGACTTCCGCGAGCGTTCCCGCGTCCTTCGGCGAGCGCGCCTCGAAGAGCTCCGCCACCCGCGGCAGACCACCCGTGATGTCGCGCGTCTTGGATGTTTCCTGCGGAATCCTCGCCAGCACTTCGCCTACCGCGACCGGCTGCCCGTCGCGCACGGCGATAACCGCACCCACCGGGAAGCTGATGTTCACCGCGTGATCGGTGCCGGCGATCTTGACCTCTTCCCCGTTTTCGCCGAGCAGCTTCACGGAAGGCCGGACACCCTTCGCCGCTGCCGTGGTGCGCCGCTTGGCGTCGATGACGACTAGGGTCGAGAGACCGGTTACCTCGTCAATCTGCTTCGCGACGGTGGCCCCTTCCTCTACATGCTCGAACTTCACCGTTCCGGCGTATTCGGTAATGATCGGACGATGGTGAGGATCCCAGTTTGCCAGGACCTTGCCAGCCTTGATCGTGCCACCGTCGCCCACCTGCAGCGTTGCGCCATAGGGCACCTTGTGCCGCTCGCGCTCGCGACCGTTATCGTCCACGACGATAACCTCGCCCGAACGCGAAATCACGACCTTGTCGCCCTTGGCGTTGGTCAGGTAGCGCATCGTCGCGGTGAACCTGACGATGCCGCTTGACTTCGCTTCGACCTGACTCGCAACCGCCGTTCTGGATGCCGCGCCGCCGATGTGGAAGGTACGCATCGTGAGCTGCGTGCCGGGTTCGCCGATCGACTGCGCGGCGATGACGCCGATCGCTTCACCGACGTTGACCAGGTACCCGCGGCCGAGATCACGGCCGTAGCACTTGGCGCAGACGCCCCAGCGCGTATCGCAGCTGAGCGGGGTGCGGACCTTCACTTCGTCGATACCGACGTTGTCGATCGTCTCGACCGCTTCCTCGTCCAGCAGAGTCCCAGCCTCGAACAGCACGTCCTGGGATTCCGGGTGCAGCAGCTCGATCGCCAGCACGCGACCGAGGATGCGCTCGCGCAGCGCTTCGACAACTTCCCCGCCCTCGACCAACGCCTTCATCGCGACGCCGTTCTGCGTACCGCAGTCGACTTCGGTGACGACCAGATCCTGCGTGACGTCCACCAGACGGCGCGTGAGGTAGCCGGAGTTGGCCGTCTTCAGCGCGGTGTCCGCAAGACCCTTACGTGCGCCGTGCGTGGAGATGAAGTACTGCAACACGTTGAGGCCTTCGCGGAAATTCGCGGTGATCGGCGTTTCGATGATCGAGCCGTCCGGCTTCGCCATCAGACCTCGCATCCCGGCGAGCTGCCGGATCTGCGCTGCCGAACCGCGGGCGCCTGAGTCCGCCATCATGTAGATGGAATTGAAGGCTTCCTGGCGAACCTTCTTGCCGTGGTGGTCGATGGTCTCCTCGCTGCCGAGTTGCTCCATCATGACCTTGCCCACCTGCTCGCCGCATCGCGACCAGATATCCACAACCTTGTTGTAGCGCTCGCCTACCGTCACCAGTCCCGAGGTGTACTGCCCCTCGATTTCGGCGACTTCACGCTCGGCTGCCTGGATCATCTCGTTCTTCTGCGTCGGAATGCGCATGTCCTGCACACCGAAGGAAATGCCCGCGCGCGTCGCGAAGGTGAATCCCGCCTGCATCAGCTTGTCGGCGAAGATGACCGTCTCGCGCAGACCGCAGCGCCGGAACGCCGCATTGATAAGGCGCGAAATCTCCTTCTTCTTGAGCGGCCGGTTCATCGCCTCGAACGGCAGGCCCGGCGGCAGGATCTCGGAGAGCAAGGCGCGACCAATGGTCGTGCTATAGCGTGTGATGCGCTCGCTGCGCTCGCCCTCTTCCGACACGTCCACTTCGCGGATCCTCACCAGAACACGGGCATGCAGGTCCACGAGGCGCCCTTCGTAAGCGCGCGCGACCTCCGCGAGATCCATGAAGCTCATCCCCTCACCCTTCGCGTTGATACGGTCACGCGTGGCGTAGTAGAGGCCGAGTACGATGTCCTGCGACGGCACGATGATCGGCTCGCCGTTCGCCGGGGAAAGCACGTTGTTGGAGGCCAGCATCAGCGTGCGGGCCTCCATCTGCGCTTCGAGCGACAACGGTACGTGAACCGCCATCTGATCGCCGTCGAAGTCGGCGTTGAAGGCGGCGCAGACCAGCGGATGAAGCTGGATCGCCTTGCCTTCGATCAGCACGGGCTCGAAAGCCTGTATGCCGAGCCGGTGCAGCGTCGGTGCACGGTTCAGCATCACCGGGTGCTCGCGGATCACCTCCTCGAGGATGTCCCAGACTTCGGCGACTTCCTGTTCGACCAGACGCTTCGCGGCCTTGATCGTGGTCGCGAGCCCGAGCAGTTCAAGCTTGTTGAAAATGAACGGTTTGAAGAGTTCGAGCGCCATTTTCTTCGGCAGACCGCACTGATGAAGCTTCAGCTGCGGGCCGACGACGATCACCGAGCGACCGGAGTAGTCGACGCGCTTGCCGAGCAGGTTCTGGCGGAAACGACCGCCTTTGCCCTTGATCATGTCGGCAAGCGACTTCAACGGCCGCTTGTTCGCGCCGGTCATGGCCTTGCCGCGACGACCATTGTCGAGCAGCGAGTCCACCGCTTCCTGCAGCATCCGCTTCTCGTTGCGC
>CAILKO010000045.1 GCA_903834835.1 uncultured Pseudomonadota bacterium
AAGGAGGCTATGCGCTTTGCAACCCGTCGCTTGAATCACAGACCCCGGAAGTGCCTGGGCTTCCGAACACCCCACGAGGTGCTGTTCGGGTCTCTACAATCCCAGAAAACCCCTGTTGCACTGTTGGGTTGAACTCACCCGCCGCATCCGTCGTATATAGTAACGTATACGTTACTATATACCCTCAAACCCGCCTGATTCCCTCCCCTTTCAGGCAAAATCCTGCCCTGCGCGCGGCCGCCGGCCGCACCCGCGCCTCACTTCCGGACAGCACCGGAACCCAGCCGGAACGAAGAAAGCCTCCGCCATGCGTTACATGATCATCGTCAAAGCCACCGCCGAGACCGAGACGGCCAGCGCGCCCGCCCAGACCCTGAATGCCGCGCTGCACACCTTTCACCGCGAACTCGGGGAAGCCGGCGTACTGCGCGATCTCACCGCCCTGCACCCGAGCAGCGAAGGCTGGCGCATTCAGTACGAGGGGGACGGGCATGACGTCGTGACCGGGCCCTTTGGCGAACCGACCGGTATCGTCGCGGGCTACACGGTGATCGAGGTGCCTACGCGCGAGGCGGCGATCGAATGGAGCCGCAGGTTTCCCAACCCCGCCGGCAACGGCGTGGGGGAAATCGAAGTACGCGCGCTGTTCGAACTCGCGCCACCGGAACCGATCGACCCCGCCGAAATCAGGCGGCGCATGGCGCTCGGCGAGGAACTGCCCGAATAGCGCCCGCGTGGAACCGGGCGGCGCCCGTGCCACAGCCCCAGGAAAATACTTGACCGCACACACCAGCCGCCAGCATCCGCGTTGTCTGCAGCTTCAATCGGACGGTCTGCGATGAGCAGCGCCTCCGCCGGCGCCAGAAAGGTGCCCGCCTACGGCGTGCCCACCATCATCGTCGCCCAGTTCGTGCCGACTTTCCTCGCGGGCGGCATCACGCTTGCGCTGCCACCGATGGGCGTGGACCTGCAGGCTGGCGCGAGCGCGCTCGGCCTGGTGGAATCGCTCTACCTGGCGGGCACCGTCTCGATGCTGCTGCCCTCGGGCCGGCTGTGCGACGCGACCGACAAGGCAACGCTCTACAAATACGGAATGCTCGCCTTCGCGCTCACCACGGCGCTGATCGGCATGCTCTCCTCGGTGCCGCTGATTCTGTTCCTGCGCCTGATCGAAGGCATGTGCGCCGCACTCGTCGCGGTGGCCGGCCCGGCGCTGCTGAGCGAATTCGTGCCCCCTGAGCGCCGTGGCCGGGTGTTCGGACTCATGCTTTCCTCGGTCTACGCCGGACTCACGCTGGGTCCGGTGGCCACCGGCTGGCTGGTGGACCACTGGGGCTGGCGCGGTGCCTTCCTCGGCTGTGCTGCGGCGATATTCGTCGCCTTTCTGCTCGCAGTGCGTCTGCCCGCCGCCTGGCGCCGGCCGGCGCGCGATGCCCTGCACCTGCCGAGCACGCTGCTGCTCGTGCTGGCGATGGTCGTTCTCGTGCTCGGTGCGGCGGGCCTGAACTACGGCTTCACAGGATGGACCGTGCTCGCCATCGGGGTCCTGCTTGCGGGCGTGTTCGTCGCCTGGCAGACGAAACTCGCGGCGCCCGTGCTCGATGTCCCCCTGCTTGCCGCCAACCCCGGCCTCGCGCGCGCGCTGCTGGTCCAGGTGCTGGTCTATGTGAACCCGATGTGCATGGCGTTCTTCATGACGCTCTATATCCAGGTCACCCGCGATCAGTCCGCCCAGTTCGCGGGCCAGCTGCTCGCCTTCGGTTCGGTCGTGATGATCTGCATCGCACCGCAGGCGGGTGCGCTCGCCGATCGCGTGCGTCCGGCGGTGATCGCGACCACCGGGGTCGCCTTCACGGCGGCCGGCGCCGCGATCGCGGCCTTCCTGGACGAGAACTCGAGCATGATCCAGGTCATGGCAGCGCTCGTGATCCAGAGCATAGGATTCGCCCTTTTCTCCTCACCCAATCTGACCATGGTGATGAACAGCGTGTCGCGCGAAAAATCGAGTACCGCAGCCGCACTGACCGCCAAGGCGCGCTCGCTCGGCATGCTGGCCGGCATGACGATTTCAGCTGCCCTCGTCGCGATTTTCCTCGGCAACGCACCGGTCGAGCGCGAGCCGCTCGGCATCCTGCAGCCGATGACGCTCGGCTTCACAATCATGGCGCTGCTGACCGGAGCCGGCGTATTCATCGGCAGCCGCGGCCAGCGCATCGGTCAGCAGACCGCGGAGGCGGCAAGACGATGAACGCAACGGAAAACACCGCCGGACACGGCATCCCGCAGAAGGAATCCACGGCAGCGCTGGCGCTGCTCGCGCTCGGCGTGGTCTACGGCGACATCGGCACGAGTCCGCTGTACGCGGCCAAGGAAACATTCAGCCCCGTGCACGGTCTTGCGCTGACGCCGGAGAACATCATGGGCGGGGTGTCGGCGATCCTGTGGACCCTGATGCTCGTGGTAACGCTGAAGTACGTGATCCTGATCCTGCGCGCGGACAACCGCGGCGAAGGCGGCATCATGGCCCTGCTTGCGCTCGCAGCCGCCGCCACCCGCGACCGACCGCGCATGCGCAACATCCTGATGACGGTCGGCGTTTTTGGCGCGGCCCTGTTCTACGGCGACGCGGTGCTCACGCCCGCGATCTCGGTGCTCTCCGCCGTGGAAGGCCTTGAAGTCGGCACCGCCGCGCTGAAGCCCTACGTGGTGCCGATCGCCTCCGGCGTGCTGATCGCGCTGTTCCTGATCCAGAGCCGCGGCACGGCCGTGGTCGGCCGGCTGTTCGGTCCGATCTGCGTCGCGTGGTTCTTCTGCCTCGCCGCCTCGGGCCTGTGGAACATCGCGCGGGCGCCCGGGATACTTGCCGCGGTGGACCCGCGGTACGCGTTGCACTTTGTCACCGGCCACGGGGCCGCTTCGTTTGCCGTCCTCGGGTCGGTCGTGCTGGCCGTCACCGGCGCCGAAGCGCTCTATGCGGACATGGGCCACTTCGGCAAGCGCGCGGTGCGCCTGACCTGGTTCTGGATCGTCGGGCCGGCGCTCGTGCTGAACTACTTCGGCCAGGGCGCCCTGCTCATCTCGGATCCCTCGGCGATCGAAAACCCGTTCTTCCGTGCCTTCCCTGATTGGGCGCTGTTTCCGATGGTCGCGCTCGCCACGGCCGCCACGGTGATCGCCTCCCAGGCGACGATCTCGGGCGCCTATTCGGTCACGCAGCAGGCGATCCAGCTCGGCTACCTCCCGCGCATGAATATCCTGCACACCTCCGCGCGCGCGATGGGCCAGATCTACATCCCGACCGTGAACTGGATACTCCTCATTGCGGTGGTCGCCGCGGTGATCGGCTTCGGCTCCTCCTCGCGGCTTGCCGCGGCCTACGGCGTGTCGGTGATCGGCGCGATGCTGGTGGACACCATCCTCGCGTTCTTCGTGATCCGCTACAGCTGGCGCTATCCGCTGTGGCTGTGCCTCGGCGCCACGCTGTTCTTCGCGACCATCGACACCACGCTGCTTGCGGCGGCGATGCACAAGATCTTCGAGGGCGGCCTGTTCCCGCTGCTGCTCGCCGCCGTGATCTTCACGGTGATGGTCACCTGGCGGCGCGGGCGCGAGATCCTGCTCGAGCAGCTGCGCGGCGCGACGCCACTGCTCGAGGGTTTTCTCGAAGTGCTGGCCATGTCGCCGCCGCAGAAGGTGCCGGGCACCGCGGTGTTCCTGACCTCGACGCCCGAGGTGACGCCGAATGCGCTGCTGCACAGCCTGAAGCACTACAAGGTGATGCACGAACAGAACGTGTTCCTCACGGTGGAATTCCACGACCGGCCCTGGGTGGACGTCTCCGAGCGCATCGTCTGCACACCGGTCACACCCGGGTGCTGGCGGGTCAGCGCGCACTACGGATTCATGGACCATCCGGATGTCACCGAAGCCCTCGCCCTGTGTGCGCCGCTCGGTCTGAATGTCGAACCGATGGAAGTCTCCTATTTCCTCTCGCGCGAGAAGATCGTGCCGACCGCGGGCGGCCCCGGCATGGCGCTTTGGCGCGACGTGCTGTTTGCGGCGATCGCGCGCAACTCGGCGAGCGTGACTGACTTCTTCAACATCCCGACAAACCGCGTGGTCGAACTCGGTACGCGGATCGAGATCTGACGCACCTTAAGCAGCCCCGTAACACTCTAAGCGGAGACGCGACATGCTGTTCATGATCATGGTTAAGGCCACAGCCGAATCCGACGCAGGCGAGATGCCGGACGAAGAACTGCTGGACGCGATGCAGCGCTTCCACGAAGAACTTTACGAAGCCGGCATGCTGATGGAAGCCACCGGCCTGCAGACGAGCGCTGCGGGCTGGCGCATCCGCTACGACGGCGAGCGCCAGGAGTTCATAGAAGGCCCCTTCGATGAACCGAACCGCGTGATTGCGGGTTACACGATCATCCGCGCGGACAGCCGCGAACAGGCGCTCGAATGGACCCGGCGCTTTCCAAACCCTGCATCGGGCAAGGGCCGCGGCGAAATCGAGGTCAGGCGCCTGATGGAAGTGCAGGACGAGCTGCCGAGCGACGCGCCCGCCCTGTTCCGGCAGATGGACGTGGACTTCCGCTGACGGCGCTCAGTCGTCCAGCACGAGCCGGTAACCGACGCCGATTTCCGTCAGCAGGTGGCGCGGGCGCAGCGGATCGCGCTCCAGCTTGCCGCGCAGCTGCTTCATGTAAATGCGCAGGTAGTGCGTGTCGCGCTCATGAGCCGGCCCCCAGACCTCGACCAGCAGCTGCCGATGGGTCGCAATCTGCCCGCTGCGCGCGGCGAGACAGGCAAGCAATCTGAATTCGAGCGGGGTGAGATGCAGCGCCCGGCCCTCGCGGCTGGCCTCGCGCCGCTGCAGATCCACCCGCGCAGCCTCGAAGATCAGCACGGAATCTCCGGTGACGGGTCGCGCGCGACGGCGCAATGCGACACGCACGCTCGCCAGCAGTTCACCGATGGCGAAGGGCTTGGTGACGTAGTCATCCGCACCGGCGTCCAGCGCCTCGATCTTGCTGCGCTCCTGCGCCCGCGCAGAGAGCACCAGAATCGGCATCGGCGACCAGGCCCGGATCGCGCGGATCACCTCCATGCCGTCGAGGTCGGGCAGGCCGAGGTCCACGATCGCGAGGTCCGCCTTGTGCGTGCCGGCATCGATCATCGCGCGCCGCCCCGCGCCCGCCTCGACCACACGACATCCCTCTTCGGCGAGTGCCAGCCGCAGAAAGCGGCGGATCTCCGGCTCGTCCTCCACCACCAGCACCGTCGGCCTGAGCGCCGCCATCAGCGAGCTTCCGGCTCGGGTGGCGCGGGGGCGTGCGTGCGCGGCAGCGCAAAGCGCACCGCGAGGCCCCGTTCCGTGGGCTCGGCCCAGATGCGTCCGCCGTGCAAGACGACGATCGCCCTGCAGATCGCGAGCCCGAGTCCCACGCCGCGGTTCGCGCCGCGCTCACCTCCGAATTTCTCGAACAGCATGGAAACGTCGGCGGCGGGCGGCGCGCCCGGGAAATCTTCCACCGACACCACGACCTCGGAGGCGCTCGCAGAGGCGGAGAACTGCACGGGCGTACCCTCAGGCGTGTGTCGCGCTGCGTTCTCGAGCAGGTTGGCGAGCACCTGTTCGATGAGCACCGCGTCCACCCGGATGAGGGGCAGATCATCGGGCAGCGCGACCAGCACCCGGTGCTTCGCAAGCGCCCGCGCCAGCCCTTCGAGCGCGGAGCTCGCAAGCTCTTCGATCGAGGTCCAGTCCGCGTCGAGCCGGGGCGCCCCGGCTTCCAGCCGCGTCATCTGCAGGATCTTTGAAATCCGCGCGCCGAGTTCGCCCGCCTGCTCGAAGATATCGGTCGCGAGCGCATCGCGCTCGGCCTGGCTCAGGTCCGCGCCGCGCTCGCGCAGCGTGGAGGAAGCACCCTGCATTACCGCGAGCGGGGTGCGCAGGTCGTGCGAGATGGAACTGAGCAAGGCGCTGCGCATGCGCTCGGCACGCGCTTCGGCCTCCAGCCCGGACTGGGCAAGCGCCCGAGCACGTACGCTGGCAACAAGGCCGGAAATGATCCAGGCCACCGCGAGCATCACGCCGAATGTGAACAGGTACTGGGCGTCGTCGACATCGAGCGTGCCGCGCGGCGGAACAAAGAGCAGGTCGAAACTCAGCACGCCAAGGAGCGCTGCCGTCATCGCCGGACCGCGCGCATCACGCAGCGCAATCACCACCACCGCGAGGAGGTAGACCATCGCGATATTTACCGGGTCGAAGCGCGCCTCCATGGCGAAGCCCGCCAGGGTCGCAGCGCTGATCGCGGCGATCGCCCGGATGTAGCCGGCGGAACCTGCGCCCGAGGAAGACATCGTCCTTCCACTCTAGCCCAGGACGCGCGTAAAGAACGCATAAAGATTCTCGCAGCGATCTTTCAAGCGGCCAGATGTCGGCATAGGCTGCGCGCCCATGGACACCCACGAAATGCATGGCTCCGACAGGGCGCAAGCCGCCCGCACATCCACCGCAGGCCTCGCGCTGCTCGCGCTCGGCGTTGTCTACGGCGACATCGGAACGAGTCCGCTCTACGCGGCCAAGGAAACCTTCAACCCGGAACACGGCATCGCGCTCAGCCCTGAGAACATTCTGGGCGGCGTATCGGCGATCTTCTGGATTCTGATGATCGTGGTGTCGCTGAAATACGTGATGCTCGTGCTGCGCGCGGACAATCGCGGCGAGGGCGGCATCATGGCGCTGCTCTCGCTCGCCGCGGCGACGCAGGTGCGCCCGTCCGCCCGGCGCGCGCTGCTGGCGACGGGGGTGCTCGGTGCGTCACTGTTCTACGGCGACGCCGTGCTCACACCCGCGATATCGGTGCTCTCGGCCGTGGAGGGACTGGAAGTCGGCACCGACGCGTTCAAACCCTACGTAGTGCCCCTGTCCGCGGGCGTGCTGGTCGCCCTGTTCGCGATCCAGCGCTACGGCACGGCCGTCGTCGGCAGGCTGTTCGGTCCGGTATGCGTGCTCTGGTTCCTGGCGCTCGCCGCATCCGGCCTGTGGAACATCTTGAAGCAACCCGCCATCCTCGCCGCACTCGAGCCCATGCATGCGATCCGCTTCGTCACCGGTCACGGCCAGGCCTCCTTTCTCGTGCTGGGATCGGTGCTGCTCGCCATCACGGGCGCGGAGGCGCTCTATGCGGACATGGGCCATTTCGGCAGGCGCGCCATCCGCTTGGCGTGGTTCTGGATCGTAGCCCCCGCCCTTGTACTCAACTACTTCGGGCAGGGTGCTCTGCTGCTCGCCGACCCCGCGGCCCTGGAGAATCCCTTCTATCGCGCCTTTCCCGCCTGGGCGCTCTACCCGATGGTGGCGCTCGCCACTGCGGCCACGGTGATCGCCTCGCAGGCCACGATCTCGGGCGCCTATTCAATGACCCGACAGGCCATGCAGCTCGGCTATCTGCCCCGGATGAACGTGGTGCACACGTCCGCGCAGGCCATCGGGCAGATCTATGTGCCGGCCGTGAACTGGATACTGCTCATCGCGGTCATCGCCGCGGTCGCCGGCTTCGGTTCATCATCGCGCCTCGCCTCGGCCTACGGTGTTTCCGTCATGGGCACGATGCTCGTGACCACCGTGCTCACCTACTTCGTCATCCGGCATCGATGGAAGTATCCGATCGCACTGTGTCTCGCGGCGACCGGGTTCTTCGTACTCGTGGACGCCACGCTGCTTGCCGCCGCGCTGCACAAGATTTTCGAAGGCGGCATGTTTCCGCTGCTGCTCGGGGCCGCGATCTTTGCGGTCATGATGACCTGGCGACGCGGGCGTGAGCGCCTGCTCGAGCGCCTGCGCTCGGCGACGCCGCCGCTCGCCGGCTTTCTCGCCGCGCTGCGCGTTGCGCCGCCGGACGCGGTACCGGGCACCGCAGTGTTTCTGACTTCGACCCCGGATGTGACGCCCAGCGCATTGCTGCACAGCCTGAAACATTACCGGGTGCTGCATGCACGCAATGTGTTCCTGACGGTGGAGTTTCTCGAACACCCGAACGTCCCAGAATCCGAGCGCGTGCAGTGCACGGAAATCTCGCCCGGATACTGGCAGGTCACGGTGCGCTACGGCTACATGGATCAGCCCGACGTGGTACGCGCGCTCGAGCTCTGCGCGCCGGCCGGGCTGGCGGTCTACCCGATGGAGCTTTCCTACTTCCTTGCGCGCGAAAAGCTCGTGACCATCGCCACAGGCCTGCGCGGGCCGGACTGGCAGGACACCCTGTTCGCGGCCATGGCGCGCAATGCGGCGAGCGTTACCGATTTCTTCAATATCCCGCCCAATCGCGTCGTGGAACTCGGCAGCCGGATCGAGCTCTAGCGCTCGCAGCGCCGGATTCCGGAAATATTTCGCATCGCGCTCTAAAGTCTTCAGCCGCAGCGCCGAAAACCGGTACATCCGAACCTCCGGGCTGCGCAGGCGTAGCCCATATTCCATGGCATATGCTGGTTTCACCCCGGGCAACCTCGGCTTATGGACCGCCCGGCTTTTGCAGATCGACCTGCCGGTGCTGCGCTCGACGCTGCGCCGTCTGGCGCAGCTGCGCACGGAAGGCGAGGATGAAACGCTGAGTCCGCACGTGATCAGCGAACTTGTTCTGAGTGATCCGCTCATGACTGCGCGCCTCTATCTGCACGCGCATCGCCGGCTGGGCGAACGCCATGCGGATGTAACGACCGTGCAACGCCTCTTGATGATGCTCGGCGTGCCGCCCTTCCTCCGCGCCTTCTCCGCGCCGCCGCTGGTCGAGGACATGCTCCAGACGAGTCCGTCCGCCCTGAAGGGCTTGTTCCGCGTGGTGCAGCGTGCGCGGCGTGCCGCGCGGGTCGCCGGCGCACTTGCCTCGTGGCGCAACGACCCGCTCATCGAGGAGATCATGGTTGCGGCGCTGCTGCACGACCTCGCCGAAATGCTCATCTGGTACTGGGCGCCGGAATTCGCACTCAGGATGCAGCGCGCGCTGGATGCCGACGCGAGCTTGCGCAGCGTTTCGGTGCAGCGCGAAGTGCTCGGGGTGCGCTTGAACGACCTCCAGGTGCAACTCGCGCGGCGCTGGCACCTTCCCGAACTCCTCATTCACGCGATGGACGACGCGCATGCAAATTCTCCCCAGGTACGCACCGTGCTGCTCGCGGTGAACATCGCGCGCCATTCGATACGCGGCTGGAGCAATGCCGCACTGCCCGACGATTACCGCGATGCCGCCTTGCTGCTTTCCACCACGCCTGAAATGGTGCTCGCACGCCTGCATCCCGCACCGCGCGCAGCCGCGATCCAGCTCGCCTGCTAGGCACCCGTCGGGCGCCTGCGCTGGCACAAGGCTTGCGTAATGCTCCCGGAGTCCGCATCGCATCCGAACGCGGCGATGGCGGAGAAGGGAGCAGACGTGACACCCGAACAGATTGCAGTGGTACAGACAAGCTGGAAGCGGCTCGCACCGATACGCGAGCAGGCCGCGGGACTGTTCTGCGCGCGCATCGAGGAGCTCGACCCGGGTATCGGCGCCCTGTTTCGGCACCCGGCGCGAGTGCGGTCTGCACCAGAAGCCGTCCGACAGATTCCCCCCTGCTCGGTCCAGTCAGCGCTGCACGCCTTCGGAGGGCTCGTCAACCAGTTGCACGCGCACGCGGTCTGGGCGCCGCTCGCCCGCGAACTCGGGCGCCAGTATGGCGCCATCGGACTGCGCTCGGGGCACTACGCGACAGTTGCCGTAGCGCTGCTGTGGACGCTCGAAAAGGCGCTTGGTCCGGATTTCACGCCCGAGTTGCGCGATGCATGGACCGCGTCCTATATGGAGATCGCGTCCTGCCTCAAGGACGCCGCGCTCGCCTCGGCCTGAGCGAGCCACCCCTTCCACCACGTTGCGCACCGCAGCGGTGAGCAGCGGTGCGCACCCACAAGTCGGCGCACTCTTGCGGTGCATCACGCGCGTCTGCAGGCTGCGGTGGACGGGCGCCCGAGCGTTTTGGGTCAGCTGGCCGCCACTTCCACAGGCTGGCACGCAGGTTGCGTAGCACTCGATTGCAGGCGCCGGCGTTCCGGCGCTACCCAGCTCACGCACAGGAGACGCCATGACCGCAGAATATCCGTCCAGCAAGCGACGCAGCTTCATCAAGCAGGCCGCGGCCGTCAGCATCACGAGTCTGATCCCGGAGGCAATCCGGGTGGGCGCATGGGCGGCGGGCAGCGACAAGCCTGAAAAATCCGAAGTGAAGATCGGATTCATTCCGCTGACCGACTGCGCCTCCGTGGTGATGGCCTCGGTCATGGAGTTCGACAAGAAATACGGCATCAAGATCGTCCCGTCCAAGGAAGCTTCCTGGCCCGGCGTGCGCGACAAACTCGTGAACGGAGAACTGGATGCCGCGCACGTGCTCTACGGTCTCATCTACGGGCTGCAGCTCGGCGTCGCGGGGCCGAAGAAAGACATGGCCATCCTGATGAACCTGAACCACAACGGTCAGGCGATCACACTTTCGTCGAAGCTGAACGCAAAGGGCGTGAAGGACGGAGCGACCCTCGCTCAACTGATCGCGAAGGAGCGCGGCGAATACACCTTTGCCCAGACCTTCCCCACCGGCACGCACGCAATGTGGCTCTACTACTGGCTCGCGGCCCATGGGGTGAACCCCTTTACCGACGTGAAAACCATCAGCGTGCCGCCACCGCAGATGGTTGCCAACATGCGGGTGGGCAACATGGACGGGTACTGCGTCGGCGAGCCCTGGAACAACCGGGCGATCGTGGACAAGATCGGCTTCACTGCCGAAACCACACAGGCGATCTGGAAGGACCACCCGGAAAAGGTGCTCGGCTGCCAGGCGGATTTCGTGGCGAAATATCCGAACACCGCGCGCGCCATGACGGCCGCGATCATCGACGCGGGGCGCTGGATCGACGCATCGCTCTCCAACCGGCGCAAGACTGCCGAGGTGGTGGCCGACAAGTCCTATGTGAACACCGACATGGAAGTGATCCTCGCGCGCATGCTCGGACGCTACGAAAACGGCCTCGGCAAGACCTGGGACGACAAGGACGCGATGAAGTTCTACAACGACGGCCTCGTCAGCTTCCCGTTCCTGTCGGACGGCATGTGGTTCCTGACCCAGCACCGTCGCTGGGGCCTGCTCAAGACCGACCCGGACTACCTTGCGGTGGCAAAGCAGGTGAACCGGCTCGACATCTACCGCGATGCCGCGGCGGCGACGAAGACCGCTGTCCCCAAGGATGTGATGCGTTCGGCGAAATTCATCGACGGCGTGCTGTGGGACGGCAAGGACCCGAAGAAGTACGCGGCGGGCTTCAAGATCCGGGCGGCCTGAGATGAGCGCGACACCCCTGAAGCGGAAGATGCTGCCGGTCGAGGTCTCCGGGGCATCCGGTACGGTCGCGACCGGCCCCAGTCCGGCTCACCCGGCCGCCGCCGAGTTGAGCGACAGGCTCGCGCGACGTACCGCCACCGAGGGACGCCCCTACCGGCGGGTAAGCGCACCGGAATGGGTGATCTCGTCCATCTACGCGGTACTCGGCATGGTGCTGTTCGTGCTCGCCTGGGGCGCGATCGCACGCATGGGCGGCCGCATCCCGGATCCGGCGGCAGTATGGAAGGCAGCGGTCGTGATCTTCTCCGACCCTTTCTACAGCAAGGGCCCGAACGATCAGGGCATAGGCTGGAACGTGCTGTCCTCGCTCAGGCGCGTCGCGCTAGGCTTCGGTGCGGCCGCAGCCGTCGGCATCCCGCTCGGCTTCCTGATCGGGCGCTTCAGCGTGATCTCGGGCATGGCGGCGCCCATCGTCGCGATGCTGCGCCCGGTGTCGCCGCTTGCATGGCTGCCGATCGGCCTGCTCCTGTTCAAGGCTGCCAACCCGGCGGCGATCTGGGCGATCTTCATCTGCAGCCTCTGGCCGATGATCATCAACACGGCGCTCGGCGTGCGCCAGGTGCCTCAGGACTACCTGAACGTCGCGCGCGTGCTGAACCTCTCGGAATGGAAGATCTTCACGAAGATACTGCTGCCCTCCGCCCTGCCCTTCATGATCACCGGCGTGCGCCTGTCCATCGGCGTCGCCTGGCTTGTGATCGTGGCGGCGGAAATGCTGACCGGCGGCGTAGGAATCGGATTCTGGGTCTGGGACGAATGGAACAACCTGAAAGTCGAGCACATCATCATCGCGATCTTTACCATCGGCATCGTCGGCCTGATACTCGAGCAGACGCTCGTGATGGTGGCGAAACGCTTCACCTACAACTGATCGGGAACGAAACATGGAAAACTACCTCGACGTCCAGGCGGTGGGCATGCGTTTCGGCAGCCGCAAGGGCGAGTTCGTTGCCCTCGATTCGATCGACCTGCGCGTAGCCAAAGGCGAATTCGTCACCCTGATCGGACATTCGGGCTGCGGAAAATCCACGCTCCTCAACATCATTGCAGGCCTCAACCGGCCTACCGAGGGAGTGGTGCTGCTTGCCGATCGCGAAATCGACGGTCCGGGCCCGGACCGCGGCGTGGTATTCCAGAACCATTCACTGCTGCCCTGGCTCACCTGTTACGAGAACGTCTACCTCGCGGTCGAGCGGGTATTCGGTGCGAAGGAACCGAAATCGCGCCTCGCGGAGCGCAGTCACGCCGCGTTGGAGATGGTGGGCCTCGCGCACGCAGAGCAGAAACGACCGGGCGAAATCTCAGGTGGCATGAAGCAGCGTGTGGGCATTGCCCGTGCGCTCTCGATCGAGCCGAAGGTGCTGCTGCTTGACGAGCCCTTCGGCGCCCTCGATGCCTTGACGCGTGCAACCCTGCAGGACGAACTCATGCGTATCGTGGCGAGCACCGAGGCCACCGTCGTCATGGTCACCCACGATGTAGACGAGGCGGTGCTGCTCTCCGATCGCGTGGTGATGATGACAAACGGACCCGCAGCGCGCATCGGCGCGATCCTGGCGATCGACCTGCCGCGTCCGCGCGACAGGCTCGCCATGGTCACGAACGCGCGGTACATCCACCTGCGCAATTGCGTGATGGAGTTCCTCTATCGGCGCCACGCGAAAGTCGCCTGACGGAGCTGCCCGGGGCCTGCCTCGAGGCGGCCCGATCGACATTAAGCTTCGCTTAATCGGACCGGTGCATGATCTGATCCGTCCTGGCCCCCTCCTCCCCCGGGCCAACCGCCAGGACACTAAGACCCCGTCGTGACGACGGGGTCTTTTTTATTTCCAGCCAGACGCTAAGCTAGGGAATTCCTCACCACAACCGACGGAGATTTCCATGCAAACCACCCTACTCAGACGTGCCGGTATCACGCTCGGTCTCGTTGCCGCCGTTGGTCTTGGCCTCACATCGTTCAGCGCACGCGCCGAAGACGCGAAACCGTCCCAGCAGCAGCGCATGAAGGACTGCAACGCCGAGGCGAAGAAGAAGGATATGAAAGGCGACGAGCGCAAGGGCTTCATGAGTTCCTGCCTGAAGGGCCAGAGTGCCGCAGCCGCCCCCGCCCCCAAGGCGACACCCCAGCAGCAGCGCATGAAGGACTGCAACGTTCAGGCGAAAACGAAGAACCTCAAAGGGGACGAGCGCAAGGGCTTCATGAGCAGCTGCCTGAAAGGCTGAATCCGCCTAGCGGCACTGAGCGCGACCCGGGGTGCAGTCCGGTACCCCGGGGGCGTTCGTGAGTTCGATGGAGAAGATGCCGCAGCCGCCGAGCACCGCGAGGGTGCAGACGAGCAGGGCGCGGCGCACCCCATGCATCAGAGTGCGTGGCGGACCGGCAGGCGGGTGCCGATGCTGACGTCACCTGCGCCGGGGTAGCTGACAGCGTAACCGAGCACAAAACCCGCCAGCTGGAGCGCGAAACCTGCGCACAGGAACCACAGCCCGATCCGTGTGGCCGAGGCATTTCGCCAGTAGCGCTTCAGGTTCCGCGAACGCGCCTCGGCCGTGGCCGGGTCGGTTCCGGGAATATCACGGCCGTCGGCGGTGACATCGAGCGCCGGTATCCGGTAGAGCACGAGCAGCAAGGTGCCTGCAAAGTTCAGCATCAGCCCGAGCAGGGCAAGTAGGTCAGCGAGCAATTCCTTCTCCTTCGTGCGGCACGAGCGCAGGGGCCACGTGCCGGTGCAAGTTTAATCGGCTGGCGTGCCCGGACGGAAAGAGCGAAACTCGGAACCATGGATACCAAACGACTGATGCGCGTGACCCTGGTCGCGCTGCTCGCACTGGGATGTGTCCTGGTGCTGCGTCCGTTCGTCGCGGCGATACTCTTCGCTGCGGTGATCGCGATCACCACCTGGCCGGTGCATCGGCGCCTCGAAGCCGCGCTCGGCGGGCGGAGCTGGGCTGCGGCGATGCTGATGACGCTGCTGCTTCTTCTGGTGCTCCTCCTGCCCACCGCCTTCCTCGCGGTCAGTCTCGCAGAAGTCACGCCGATGCTGATTGAACGCTTCCGCGAGATATCCAGCCACGGGCCGATCGAGCCCCCAGCCTGGCTGGCAAGCCTCCCTCTCATAGGCGAGCATCTGGACGCCTACTGGCACCGCCTGATGGTGAACCGCGAAGAACTCAACCGGCTGCTGGTACAACTCTACGACCCGGCCCGCCGCTTCCTGCTGACAGCCGTGGCGCTTGCGGGCGAGGGCCTGCTGCAGATCACCGGAGTGCTGTTCATCGCATTCTTCTTCTACCGCGACGGCGTCGCACTCGGGCAGCGTCTGCGTGACTTCGCCCTGCGCCTCGGCGGGGAAATGGGCGGGAATCTGCTCAACCTCGCCGGCAACACTGTGAACGGGGTCATGATCGGCATCGTGGGCACTGCCGCCGCCCAGGCGATGGTTGCGCTGATCGGCCTCCTCATCGCGGGCGTGCCTGGCGCAATGTTGCTGGCTGCGGTCACCTTCTTCCTCTCCATGGTGCCGATCGGCCCGCCGCTCGTGTGGGGCGGGGCCGCCTGGTGGCTGTACGACCAGGGACAGACCGGCTGGGCGATCTTCATGGCACTCTGGGGCCTGCTCGCAATCAGCAGCGTGGACAACTTCGTGAAGCCGATGCTGATCAGCCGCAGCGCCAGCCTGCCCATACTGCTCATCGTGCTCGGCGTGTTCGGCGGGGCGATCGCCTTCGGCTTCGTAGGCATCTTTCTCGGTCCCACCCTGCTCGCGCTCGCGGCCCGCCTGCTGCAGGAGGCGACGCACGACTCGCGCGTCGCAGGCGCAGCCGGATCAAGCTAGGCGTCGGTCCTTCTTCACCAGCGTTTCGCGCGCGCCGAAGGCGCAGATGAGCGCTGTTACCACCAGGATCGGCGCCACAACGAGGAAGGGTACCCCCGGATTGGTCGCCCCCGCGATGAGGCCGCCGAACAGCGGACCCGAGATGCCGCCCACCTCGGAAATCGTGCGTCGGAGCGCCTGCAGGCGGCCCCGCACGGCCGCGGGCAGGACGTCGTAGGTCGCCACGGCAACCGAGCCAAGGGACAGTCCGTTTGCGACGCCGACTATCGTGAACAGTACCGCGAGCTCGGCAAAGGTGGTGCTGTAGGGAATCAGGATGAAAGCGAGCGCCGGCAGACCCGTGCTCGGCACGATCGCCCACTTGCGCCCGAGCTTGTCGATCACAAGGCCCGCCGGGATGATCATCACGAACACGACGATGCCCATCATCGAAAACAGATAGCCGATCTGCGATGGCGACAGCTGCAGGTGCGTGCCTGCATAGAGCGGCAGCATGGCCTGGATGAACATCCGGTACATCATCATCACGAAGGTCGTCATTACAAGGACGAAGAATGTGCGCCGGTACTCGGGCCGGATTTCGCGCACGAGCTTCGAATAGTTGAAGAGCGCCCCCCAGTCGAAGGCGCCCTGCGGCTTGCCCGTTGCAGGCCGCGCTGCACCCCGCGGCGCCACGCGGTCCCGCCAGATGAAGGATGCGACCGACACCGCGAGCGCTATCCCCCCGTAGGCGAGAAACACGGCTCGCAGACCGGTGTGCTCGAGCAGGATGCCGCCGAAGGCCGAGCCCAGAGCCGCACCCGCCGACGAGGAGCCCATGAAGCCGCTCATCATGCGGCCGCGCTGGGCCTGGCTCACCATCTCCACCCCCGCGATTTCGCGGCTCAGGTTCCAGATCGCTTCCGCCCCGCCGACCAGCAGCATCGCCGCCATCAGCAGCCCGTAACTCGGCAGTGCTGACACCGAAAGCGTCGCCGCGGTGATGACGATCGGCGTGCCGATTACAGCCAGCCGGGCACCGATGCTGTCGAGCAGGGCACCGCCGGGAATCAGCGTGATGAACCGGCCGACTGCGAAGGCGGTAATCACCTGAGCCGCTGCCGCCACAGACACGTCAAGGTCGGATACGAGAACGGGCAGGACCGGCAGAACCATGCCCTGACCGAAGCTGAGCGCAAAGGAGGAGAGATACAGCAGCAGGATGCCGACCATGGCCCTGCGTCGGTCCGCGGGATTACCGGCAGGCGTCATGCTGCGCGCGCGACGGGGACGTCGCAGCAGCGCGCGGGAAACACTTCAGGCGCGATGAAAACGATGGAACAGGACACGCAGCGGCCGACTCCGGCCGTTTCGGCCAAAAATGGGGCTGCATCAATAGCACGGTCATGCTGCACTGCGCAACCATGATTCCGCAAACCGCTCCGGGCAGCTTGCCCGAGCGGGTACGATCTACACTCCCGCCGCAGTTGTCCTCCCCGGAGATCGGCCATGCAGCCCGGACACGCCCTGAACACGCTGGAGCGCCTGAAACTGAGCTTCGGCGGGCAAGTCGCCGTTGAAAAGCGCCGTTGCCTTGCCCTGCTCGCTCGCACAAGACTCGGCTCGCGCAGCGCCGTCTTGCGCCTCCACGAACAACTCTGCTTCATGCGCGCCTACCCGGACGACTCGATCCTTCTGCGCGAGGTGGTGCGCCTGCTGCGCGGCTTTGCAAGACGGCCTGATTTCCGTCGCTGGCGCGCGGCGTTCGCGAATAGCGGTATCGCGGGAACGGGCATCCACTACCGCTTCTACTGGCCGACGGCACGCCGACTTTCCGCCAGCGGCCTGGGCCTGCGGATCGACTGGGAGGCGCACGATGATCCCGATCGTCTCGCGTCCGGTCTGCCACTGCTTGTTGCGCCGATTGCGGCGGCCTGGCTGAGGGCACACGCTCCGGAACCTCAGGTCGCCATCGCGCGCCTGAAACGTCCTCACGAAACCGACGCGGACTTCCTGATTCGCAGCGTCGGGGGCATGCCGGGCGATGAATTCACCCGCGAGGCCTGGTTCGACGCGCTCGATACACCGATGCGTATCGACGCGGGCGGCGCGGCATTCTCGCGCACGCTTGCGCGCCATGCCGCCTCACCGACATACTACTTCGCAGGGCCGTTGCGCCGTGACACACCGGAGCTTCGTGCGGAACTCACCCGGGCGCCGAAACGCCTGCGCCTTGCCTCCCCGGGCGAGGGCGCGCGCCTGATCAACCTTGCGCTGGGCGCAATCGTGACCCGCCAGCGCGACATCGACGGCATCACCTACGGCAACCCCGCCGATGTCTGGGTGGCTGACGACGGCACGCTCCCCGGCCTGCAGTGGGCCTTCATCGGTCTGGTGCCGGAGCGCCGCCAGGTGCTGCGCGCGAGCCACGGATTCGTGACGCTCAGGAATGGCGTGCCGATCGGCTACGGGCAGTTCGACACGCTGTTCCGCTGCGCCGATGTGTCCTTCAATTCCTTCGACAGCTTTCGCGGCGCGGAAACTGCATGGATATTCGCGCGCCTGCTCGCAGCGGTGCACGCCCTGCTCGGTGCGACGGCCTTTACGCTGGACGGCTACCAGCTCGGCCATCACAACGAGGAGGCGATCGCATCCGGCGCCTGGTGGTTTTACTGGAAACTCGGCTTCCGGCCACGCGATCCGGCGATCCTGCGCCTTGCGCAGCGTGAGCTTGCCTCACGTCAGAAGAACCCTGCGCGCCGCTCCAGCCCTGCGACGCTGCGACGCCTCGCCGCCGGTGTCATGGCGCTTGAAACCGGAGCGGGACGTGCGATTGACTGGGAGCGGCTCGCGCGCCTCGGCGCAATCGTCACGGGCGCAACGGAGGCGGATGCGGCTCAGGCGATGCGCCGGCTCGGCGTAAAACCGCCCGAGTTGCAAGCTGTCAGGGCGCAAGACCTGCTTCTTGCCTGGCGGCGCTGGGCCCCGGTGCTGCAGCGCCTGCCGCTCGCGCGCTGGTCCCCGGCGGAGCGACGTGCGCTTGCTGCAGTCGTCTCCGCCAAGGGCGGTCCGAGCGAGCGCGACTACCTCGAACGATTCGACACGCACCCGCGACTCGGTGCCGCGCTCGGGAAACTCGTCCGCAGCTAGCCACCGACGACCGGACCGCTCACGCAGCCACTAGCCGCGTATGCTTTGCTGTCCCTCCAGCCATTTCAGTATCTCGGCAAGCTGCCTGTCACGCTCGATGACGAGTTCGTCATTGGGGCGAGTCCAGTCGTACCAGCCGCGTCCGGCCGCAGCGCCGAGTCTGCCCTCCGCCACCATCCGGCGCAGCGTCTCGGTGGGTTCGAAGTGCTCGCGACCGGTCTGGCCATGCATGTAGTCCAGCACCGCGAGGGCAGTGCGCTTGCTCGCCACCAGATCCTCGCAGGCCAGCGCGCCCCAGAGCGCCCAGCGCGGTCCCAGGCTGAGGCGTACTGCGGTATCGATGTCGTCGGCACTCGCCAGGCCTTCGTCCAGCATGCGATGAACCTCCGCGAGCATTGCCAGCTGGATCCGGTTCACGATGAACCCGGGGCTCTCCCTGCACACGATCGGGTGGTAGCCAAGGCTGCGCACGAAGTCCTGCGTCCACGTCAGCAGCGGGCCCGGCGTGCGGTCGTTCACAATGACTTCCAGCACCTTCACCACGTGCGCGGGCGTGATGAAGTGAATGCCGATCACCCTGTCCTTGTGTTCCATGTCGCGACAGAGATCGCTCAGGAGAAATGAGGAGGTATTGGTGCCAAGCACCGCGTCCGGCGCGCAAAGGCTTTCCAGTTCACTGAACAGTGCCTGCTTGTCCGGCAGCGATTCGTGTATCACTTCGTGCACCAACCCGGCGCCGGCAATCGCTGCGGCCAGGACCGGCTCGGGCCGAATTCCCGACGCGATGGCCGCGCCAGCCGACGCATCGCCCGCCAACAACCCCATGATGGGTGAGACACGCTCCGAAAAGCTCGCGAGCATGCGCTCGTCCCGGTCGTGCAGCACGACTTGATGACCTCGGGCGGAATAGATCGCGGCAATCACCGCCCCCATGAATCCCGCTCCGATCACGGCGATTCTCATGTACGCCCCTCGTCGCGCTGCGAACGATTCAATCCAGCAGTTCAGGGAGCCAGGTCGCGATTGCCGGCACGAACAGGATGGCGACAAGCACCAGCAGGCCGATGATCACATAGGGCATCACCGCCGAAAACACCTGCCTGATCGTGATCTCCGGCGGTGCAACCGATTTCATGGTGTACGCGATCATGCCGAAAGGTGGCGACAGAAGGCCGATCTGCATGGCCATGAGGAACATTACCCCGAACCAGATCGGGTCGATCTTCAGACTGGCGACAAGCGGCATGAAAAATGGCAACGTAAGCAGCATCATGCTGACCTGATCGACAAAGCAACCCAGGATGAGCAGGATCGCGAGCATGATCAGGATGATCTCGAAGCGCCCGAAGTGCTGTGCCGCGACCCACTTCAGCACGCCATCGCTTGCGCCGGAGAATCCGAGCATCTGGGAAAAGCCCGTCGCTCCGACCACGATGAAGAGCACCATCGCCGAGACGATCAACGTGTTCCTGAACGATTCGATCAGTATTTTCAGGGTGAGCGCGCGGTAGACAAGCGCGAAGATCAGGGTCGCAAAAGCCCCCACGGCGGCCGACTCGGTGGGCGTCGCAATGCCGCCCGTCATCGATCCGATCACGACGGCGAAGATGGATATCAGGGGCAGGACGTAGATGAAGAACATCCGGTACCGTTCCCACCCCGAGTATTTGGTTTCGCCCCCCACCGGGGCAAGCGAAGGATTGAACGAAACCCTCAGCACGATATAGGCGATGAACACGACTGCCAGCAGGAGGCCGGGCATGATGCCGCCGATCAGCAGGCCGCTGATGGAAATGCCGGAGAGACTTCCAAGCAGCACGGTAAGTCCCGACGGCGGAATGAGCATGTCGACCGCCCCGATCGCCATGATCGGCCCCATCGCCATGCTCGGGTGATACCCGCGCTTCAGCATCGTCGGTGTCATCGCACTGCCGAGCATCGCGGTGGTGGCAATGGTGGACCCGGAGATCGCCGAGAACACCGT
This sequence comes from uncultured Pseudomonadota bacterium, assembly GCA_903834835.1. Taxonomy (GTDB): domain Bacteria; phylum Pseudomonadota; class Gammaproteobacteria; order Burkholderiales; family SG8-39; genus CAILKO01. The sequence continues at coordinate 20,389 of CAILKO010000045.1, forward strand.
ACCGGCGGTCACGGCCACGACAGCCAGCCGCCCCGGCACCCGCACGATCAACCGCTCCACGCCCTCGATGACCTTGAACGCGAGCCCCGTCTGGAACAACACCTCGCCCATGAGGATGAAGAGCGGAATCGGCGTGAGCGAAAAACTCGACACCGCCAGCATGGTGTTGCGCGCAAGCTGGTCCAGGCCCGGCAGCCCGCCCATGAATATCCAGGCGCCCACGACGTTCAACACGAGAAACGCGAAAGCGACGGGCAGGCCGACAAAGAGGAGCAGCGTCACCCCGCCCATGAGCAGCAACAGCGCTTCGGACCAGCTCATGTTCGGTTTGTCTCCGCAGTTTCCATCAGTCGGCTCAGGCGGTCGATGTCGCCTCGTCGCGCACCTGGCGCGGTCCGCGGGACAATCGATAGGCGCGGAACACGAACTCCACAGCCAGAAAGAAGAAAGCGACCGGCACCGGAATGAGCATCACCCATTCCGGCATCTCGATCGTCTTCTGGATGATGCTTCCGTTTGCGCGGCTGAGCAGGACCGCGCGCGTCCCCACCACCGTGAGCACCATGCAGGCCAGCACCCCGAGCAGATCAACCACCCATTCGAGTGCCCAGCCGACCTGGCCGGGCATCGCGCGCAGCACGATGTCCAGCCTGACGTGACGTCCGAGACGCAGCAAGAGCGGCGAAGAGAGAAAGGTCGAGAGGTACAGAATGTACTCGCTCACCTCTGTCACCCAGCTGAGCGAGCCCACGCGAAACGCCCGCATGCCCACGTCAACGCAGATGAGGATCATCATCAGGAAAATAAGGAAGGCGCCGAGCAGCGCGAGCAGCTCCAGCATCCTTCCGTATACCGCGTTCAGTCGGCCCACGAGCCTCCCCGATGCCTGCGCGAGAACAAAACGGCTACTTCGTCAGAAGCGCGCGCAGTTTCGGCCCGTGCTCCGGACTGCGTGTGACGAGGGAGGTCCAGACGGAATCGTTGGCCTTGGTGAGCAGGGTCTTCGCATCGTTCGCGCCCAATGTGATGGTTTCCACCCCTGCGGCCGCAAGCTTCTTCTTCTCGTCCTCCATGATCTTGGCGTTGTCCGTCACGTTCTGCTGCTCGATCCAGAGTGCCGTCTTCTCGAGGAACGCCTTCTGCTGCGCATTGAGCTTGTTCCACGCACCGAGATTGACCAGCATCCCGACCTCCACCGTGTAGAACCCGGGGTCCAACCGGTACTTGGTCTGCTTCTCGAGGCTCACATCGAACAGCCCGACCAGCGGCCAGACATAGCCGTCGATGACGCCGCGCTCCATTGCGGTATAGACCTCGCCGTACGGAATGTTCAGCTGGGACTGGACGTTCAGCGCCTCGAGTATGGGTCGGTAGAGAGGAATCGAGCGCATCCGCATGCCCGTGAGATCCGGCTTGGAAATCGGCTTCTTCAGGAAGATGTGCACCGGTATGCCATCGCGGGAACGCCCGAGATAACGTACGTTCATCTTCTCGCCCCAGAGGCGGTTGATGTAGTCGTACGCGCCGTTCTTGCGCATCTCCGCTGGTGTCAGCGTGCTGAGCGACATCGCGTCGCCTTCGGGCAGCACCGTCGTATAGAACCCGCCCGACACATTCACGATATCGGCGACGCCCGTCTTGGCTGCATTGCCGACCTCGAACGGCGGCATGACCTTCGCACCGCCACCGAGGTAGTTGATCTGTACCAGCCCCTTGCCCTCGGCGTTCACCTTGGCGACAAACCGGTCGAAATTGATCGAAAACCAGTTGCCTTCCGGCCAGGCGCTGATCGCCTTGAGGGTTGTTTCCTGAGCGAGAGCCACCCCTGGCACCAAGGCGCAGGCCGCAGCAAGCGCAAGCAGGGAAGCGTTGAACTTTCTGGCGAATCGAATCATGTTTCCTCCCATCTACGGATCGAATGAATCGCAGGATTTTCTGCCGGCGGCACCGGAGCAACTCTGCAGGTAAGCGCCACAGCCCTCTCCCTCGGTCTGTGAACCGGGTGAATTTACATCAACTCTGCGTTGACATCCGTTCCACATAACGCGCGATCAGGTCCACCTCGAGATTCACCCTAGCCCCCGCCGCGAGACGCCCGAGCGTCGTCACCTCGAGCGTGTGCGGAATCAGGAACACCTCGAACAGCGCGCCCTCCACCCGATTGACAGTGAGTGATACCCCGTCGATGCAGATGGAGCCCTTGCGAGCGATGTAGCGCGCAAGGTCCGCGGGCGCGCGCACACGCACGAGAAGATATTCGCCTGCCGGCTCGACGAGCGCCACTCCACCCGTGCCGTCCACGTGCCCGGTCACCAGGTGTCCGCCGACCAGTCCGCCGAGCGTGAGGGACTTTTCCAGATTGACCGGCCCCGGCGCGCCGAGTCCGTGTGTGCAGGCGACGGTCTCGCGCGAAACGTCGAAGGCGAGTTCGCGCTCACCGATCCTGACCACCGTCAGGCAGGCACCCTGCACACAGATGGAATCGCCGAGCGACACGCCCGAGAGATCGAGTTCGCCGGTGTCGATCCTCAAGCGCAAGCCGTCCCCGGCGGGACTCGCTTCCACGATGCTGCCCTTGGCCTGCACGATGCCGGTAAACATGTCTGTGTCCTTTCCCGGGTTCAGACTCGCGGCCGCGCGAGCACTCTGAGGTCCTCTCCGATGCGCTCGACGGAAACGATATCGAGCTTCGCTCGCGCGTCGAGCGCAGCCGGCTCGCGCAGATCCACCATGCCCTGTGGCGAATCGCCCAGGAAGCTGGGGTTCTGATAGATGAGGAATTCGTCGACGCAGCCTTCGCGCACCAGCGACCCGTTCAGCTTGTAGCCGGCTTCCACATGCAGCTCGTTCACGCCGCGCGCGGCCAGCAGCGCCAGCATGCCGGGCAGATCGACCTTGCCCGCCGCATTCGCGAGCACGACCACCTCGGCGCCGCGCGCCTCCAGCAGCGCGCGCTTCTCGGGAAGCGCCTGCGCACAGAACACCAGCGCTCCGCCGCCTTCCAGCATGCGGGCATCCGAGCTTACGTCGAGCCGGCTGTCGATCAGCACGCGCAGCGGCTGGCGCGATGTGTCCACCATTCGCACCGTGAGCTGCGGGTCGTCCGCGGCAACGGTGCCGATGCCGGAGAGGATTGCGCAGGCACGCGCGCGCCAGGCATGACCATCGCGACGCGCCGCCTCGCCGGTGATCCACTGCGAGCGCCCGTCCGCAAGTGCCGTGCGCCCGTCGAGCGTCGCGGCGATCTTCATGCGCACCCATGGCCGCGCGCGCGTGACGCGCGACACGAAGCCGATGTTCAACTCGCGCGCCTCGTCCGCGCACAGCCCATGCTCGAACGCGATGCCGGCAGCCGCGATACGCTCCCCGCCGCGCGCCGCCTCCGGGTTCGGATCGCGCATCGCCGCAACCACGCGTGCCACCCCGGATGCGATCAGCGCATCCGCGCAGGGCGGCGTACGGCCGAAGTGCGCACAGGGTTCGAGTGTGACGTAGACGGTTGCGCCGCGCGCCCTGCCCCCTGCCGCGGCAAGCGCGACGGCTTCGGCATGCGGACCGCCGGCGCGTTCGTGCCAGCCCTCGCCGACAACCTCGCCATTGCTCGCGATCACACAGCCCACGCGCGGGTTGGGGGTCGTCGTATACAGGCCGCGGGCAGCGAGGGCCAGCGCACGGCCCATCATCGAGGCATCAATGCCGGAAATACTCATCGTTCGTGCCACACGCGTCTGCCGCCGCGCTCAGCGGCGCTTTCTGGGGGTTTTGACTTCCTGGGCCAGCTCCCGGAACTCGTCCGGAGATTCGAAGCTGCGGTAGACCGACGCAAAGCGGATGTAGGCAATCTTGTCGAGCCTCGCGAGCTCGCGCATGACGAGATCGCCCACCCTGCTGGTGGGAATCTCGCGCTCACCCAGGCCGGTCAGCTTTTCCTCGATGCGATCCGCCGCGGCATCCACTGTCTCGGTCGCGACCGGGCGCTTGCGCAGCGCGAGGCGCATGCTGGAGAGCAGTTTGTCGCGATCGAAATCGGTGCGGCTGCCGTCCTTCTTGACCAGACGCGGCATGCGCAGCTCGACGCGCTCGTAGGTCGTGAACCGCTTGTCGCAGTTCGGGCACTTCCGCCGCCGCCTGATCGCGGTCGCCTCCGGATTCGCACGCGAATCCACGACCTGCGTATCCAGGTGGCCGCAGAAATGGCAGCGCATCGTCTAGCCCGCGGCTCCGATGCGCGGCAACGACCTTGCACGGCTAGCCATAGACCGGAAAGCTCGTGCAGAGCTCGTGCACCGCGCCCTGGACTCGCTTCAGCATCGCCTCGTCGGAAGGGTGATCGAGCACGTCCGCGATGAGGTGGGACAGCCGCTCCGCCTCGGCCGCGCCGAAACCGCGCGTGGTCATGGCCGGCGTTCCGATGCGGATCCCCGAGGTGACCATCGGCTTCTCCGGATCGTTCGGAATCGCGTTCTTGTTGACCGTGATGTGGGCGCGCCCGAGCGCCGCCTCGGCATCTTTGCCCGTGATTTTCTTCGACCTCAGATCGACGAGGAACAGGTGGCAGTCGGTGCGGCCGGAAACGATACGCAGGCCGCGCTCGGTGAGCACGCGCACCATGACCCGCGCGTTGTCCAGCACCTGCTGCTGGTAGACCTTGAAATCCGGCTTCAGCGCCTCACCGAAGGCGACCGCCTTGGCCGCCACCACGTGCATCAGCGGGCCGCCCTGCAGACCCGGGAAGATCGCGGAGTTCACGGCCTTGCCACCGTCTTCGCCCATTCCCATCACGAGACCGCCGCGAGGTCCGCGCAAGGTCTTGTGGGTGGTGCTCGTGACATAGTGGGCAATGCCCATCGGCGAGGGATAGAGACCGGCCGCCACCAGTCCCGCGTAGTGCGCAATGTCGGACATCATCAACGCGCCGACACTGTCGGCAATGTCGCGGAAGCGCTTCCAGTCGAAGGCGAGCGAATAGGCCGAAGCACCGGTGACGATCAACCGGGGCTTGTGCTCCTTCGCGAGCTTCTCGACCTGGTCGTAGTCGATCTCTTCCTTGTCATTCAGCCCGTAGGACGCGACCTTGTACAGCTTTCCGGAAAGGTTCACCGGCGAACCGTGCGTGAGGTGTCCGCCGTGTGCGAGCGACATGCCGAGTATGGTGTCGCCGGGCTTCAGCAGCGACGTGTACACGGCCTGGTTCGCCTGCGAGCCCGAGTGCGGCTGCACATTCGCCCAGTCGGCGCCGAACAGCTTCTTCACGCGCTCGATCGCGAGGTTCTCGCTGATGTCGACGAACTCGCAACCTCCGTAGTAACGCCGGCCGGGATAGCCTTCCGCGTACTTGTTCGTGAGCTGGGAACCCTGGGCGATCAGCACCGAGGGGCTGACATAGTTCTCGGAAGCAATCAGCTCGATATGCTCTTCCTGGCGGCGGTGCTCCAGGCGGATCGAGTTCCAGAGTTCAGGGTCGGTCTGGGCTAGTAGGTTGTTGCTGAACATGGCGTACCCTGTATGAAGAGACAGCAGTTTACCAGCCGTGCCCCCACATCTTGGGGCAGGATCGCAACCGGACACCACCCATCCGGCCGGACCGGGCGCCGCTACACGCTGAAGTATTGGCAAAATGCGTCCTGCCCGTACCGACCCGACACCCCCTGGAAATGAAACCCGCTGACATCCCGGTCACCAGCGCACTGCGCGTGCTGCGCGCGGCGCGTGTGGCATTCGAACCCTGCCTGTACCCCTATGTCGACCGGGGGGGCACCCAGCACGCGGCCGCGAGCCTCGGGGTTCCGCATCATCAGGTCGTGAAGACGCTGGTCTTCGAGGCCGAGGCGCCGCCTGCGCGCCGGCGCCCCCTGCTCGTGCTGATGCACGGCGACCTTGAGGTTTCGGCGAAGAATTTGGCGCGGCACATCGGCGTGAAGGCAATCGTGCCCGCGAGTCCCGAGGCGGTCGAGAAGCACACCGGATGCCTGCCCGGCGGGGTCAGCCCCTTCGGCACCCGGATGGCGCTGCCGGTCTACATGGAACGCACGATCGGCGCGCTTGAGTCTCTTTACGTCAACGGGGGCAAGCGCGGCTTTCTGGTGCGACTGAAACCCGCGGACCTCGTGGCGCTGCTGAAGCCGGAACTGGTCGAGGTTGCGACCGGCGGCGAGGCAAGCTGACCGCGCAGGGAGGAAAATCGCCCGTTCGGAGAGAAGATAGTAACGAATTCGTTACTATCTTCTCGAGGGAGCTGCCCCGGGGCGACCCGGGCGCAGGCCGGACAGCTCTACTCGGCCAGGCGGATCTTGTGCTCTTTCACGAGGGTGTGCCACATCGCGGTCTCAGCGGCAATTTCCTTGGCGAAGTCGTCGAGCAGCACGATGCTCTTCACCGCGCCGACCGCGGCTGAGCGCGCGACAAAATCGTCCGAGCCCGCTACCGCAGCAAGCTCCTTTGCGAGTCGCTGCAGGATGTCCTTCTGCACGCCGGCCGGCGCGAACACGCCGAAGAACGCGCCCACGACATACCCCGGGAATCCGCTCTCGATCATGGTCGGGGTGTCCGGATAAGAAGGATCCCGCGCCGGGCCGGTGACCGCCAGCAGGCGCAGGTCGCCCTTCGCGAGGAAGGCCCGGAGCACCGCGGCGGATGTGGAAATGATCTCGATCCGGCCGGAGATCGCATCGGTAATGGCGGCCGTGGTCCCCTTGTACGGAATGTGCACGATGTTGATGCCGGCACGCGCCTTCAGCAGCTCGCCGTTCATGTGCGTCGCGGTCGCGAATCCGGTGCTCGAGAAGGACAGTTTCCCCGGGCTCTTCTTCGCCAGGGCGATGAGCTCCTGGATGGTCTTCGCCGGAACGTCCTTGGCGACCGCGAACCCGGAATAGGCGTGCGTCATCTTCACCACCGGTGTCAGATCCTTGGGAGGATCGTAGGGCAGCTTGTTGGGCGACGGGATGATGCCAAGACCGTCGGACGCGGTGAACAGCAGCGTATAGCCGTCCGCCGGAGAGCGCACCACCGACTCGATGCCTACCACCGCGCCCGCGCCGGGGCGATTTTCCACCACCACAGGCGTGCCGATGCGCGCGCTGAAGGCCTCGGCGGCAGGACGAAACAGCGTGTCGGCCATACCGCCCGCGTTCAGTGGCAGCACGAACTTGATCGGCTTGTTCGGGTAGGCCTGGGCGCCCGCAGTCTGGATACCCGCTGCGAGAAACATGCACGCGGCCGCAACGTGCCAGACCACGCGATGCGTCGATTTCAGCTTCATCTTGACCTCCTGAATAGTGGATCCACAACGCAACGGGGTCGGGAACGGGGCCGAACTCTACCCGAGTTCGCAGGGAGTTTCATGCTCGCGGCGGGCGGGCTAGATCCTCGGGCCGGTCGATGTCGCGCAGCACGCCGGGGTCGCCGACCGGAACCTTGATCAACTCAGCCGCGTGCGCGGCCAGCACGCTGCGCGCGCCCTCATCGCCTGTCAGTCGTTCGAGCACGAGCGCGTAGCGCCCGGAAATTCCCACCGGATGCCCACGCTTCGTGTGGAAGTACGGCGCCGCGAGCGCCGCGCCTCCGGCGATTGCCTCGCTCACCGCAACGATGGTGCTTGGCCGGATGAAGGGCATGTCGGCAAGTGCGATCACGTAACCCTCCCGTGCGCCGGCCGCGCGCACCGCGCAGGCGAGGCTCTCGCCCATGCCCTCCGCGGCGCGCTCGCAGACCACGACCTCGCAGCCCTCGGCGCGCAGCGCCGCGGCAAGCTCGTCCTGACCCGGGCGCACGACGGCCAGCACCTGCGGCAGCGCCTTTCGCAGATGACGCGCCGCCTGAACCGCAATCATGACGCCGTGAGGCAGCGCATGCCGCAGCTTGTCTGCGCCGAAGCGCGAGGAGGCGCCTGCCGCAAGCAGGATACCGAGCATCAACCGGGCCGGCTCAGTCGGGCTGACGGACTTCGCACTCGGAAGGCGTGAAGCGCGCTACGGTCTTCTGTGCCCAGTCGACCGACTTCACGCCATAGCGCACCGCCGTCATCTCCGCGAGTATCGCCACCGCGATCTCGGGCGGCGTCTTCGACCCGAGGTAGAGCCCCACCGGTCCGTGCAGGCGCGCGATCTCCGTGTCCGACAGATCGAATTCGCGCAGCCGCTCCCGGCGCGCATCGTTGTTCTTCTTCGATCCGATCGCGCCCACATAGAAGGCCGGCGATTTCAGCGCCTCCATCAGCGCGAGATCATCGATCTTCGGGTCGTGCGTCAGCGCAATGACCGCCGCGTGGCCATCGAGATGGTTGGCAGCAAGGATATCGTCCGGCATGCCGCGATCGAGCACCGTCCCGGGCAGGTCCCAGCCATTTGCATATTCCTCGCGCGGGTCGATCACCATGACGTGGTAATCCAGCATCTTCGCCATTTCCGCAAGGTAGCGGGTAAGTTGGCCGGCTCCGATCAGGATCAGGCGCCAGCGCGGCCCGTGCACGGTCAGGAGGGTGCTGCCGTCGAAGCTCAGCACATCCTGGTTGCTGCCGGGTTCCAGCGTCACGGCGCCGCTGACCATGTCGAGCCGGCGCGACACGAGCTGCTGGCTGCCGATCAGCTCGAGCAGCCGCGCAATGGCGGTCTCCTCGCCAACCGGCTCCAGCACGAGCTGCAGCGTGCCGCCGCAAGGCAGACCCCAACGCGTAGCCTCTTCGTTTGTAATGCCATACGTGACGAGTTCCGGCAGGTCCGCAGCCAGGGCGCGAGCGCGCACCTTCTCGATGAGGTCGTCTTCCACACAGCCGCCCGAAACCGAGCCCGCCACCTGGCCATCATCCCGGATCGCGACCAGCGCGCCGACCGGGCGCGGCGCCGAGCCCCAGGTCTTGACGATGGTCCCGAGCGTCACGCGACGGCCGGCGACCCGCCACGCCTCCGCGCTGCGCAGGACTTCGATATCCACACTGTCCATGATCCGCCTCCGGTATTGCCGGGCAATTCAATGCAGTTTACCCCGCCCGCGAAACAGTCCGCCCCGCACTTGCCCTGCCGCCGGACCTTCGATAGCATTCCCCGCTCGTCCCCGAGGGGAGCGCGCAGGCGGGCAGGCCATTCAGGCGGCCGGCGGCGGCGCGACGGGGCGCAGTCGAATTCCATCCAGCAGATTCAGAACGTTCAGAACGGAGCGGCAGATGACGATCAAAGTCTCGATGCGTGTAAACGGCAAGCCGGTTTCAGCCGAAGTGGAACCGCGGACCCTGCTGGTGAACTACATCCGCGAGCACCTGCGCATGACGGGAACCCACGTCGGCTGCGATACCGCGCAGTGCGGCGCCTGCACCGTGCATCTGAACGGCAAGGCCGTGAAATCCTGCTCGATGCTCGCGATGCAGGCCGAGGGTGGCGAAGTCGTCACGATCGAGGGCCTCGCCAAGGCGGACGGCACCCTGCACCCGATGCAGGCGGCGTTCAAGGAGCACCACGGTCTGCAGTGCGGCTTCTGCACCCCCGGGATGATCATGAACGCGGTGGACTTCGCAAAATCGAACCCCGCCCCCACGGACGAGCAGGTCCGTGCGGCGCTCGACGGCAACCTGTGCCGGTGCACGGGATACCAGAACATCGTGAAATCGGTCATGGCAGGCGCGCGCAACATGGCGTCCTCGGGCTCCTGAGAGCCTTAACCCGTCCAAGCAAGCGCACCGCTCCAAGGAGACAACATGTACGCATTCAATTACCACCGCGCCACAGACGTGAATGAGGCCGCGGGCCTCGCCGGAAAGTCGATCGATGCCAAACTGCTCGCCGGCGGGCAGTCCCTCGTTCAAGCGATGAAACTGCGCCTTGCGTCGCCCTCGGACATCATCGATCTTGGCACCATCAAGGGACTCGCAGGCATCAAGAAGGTCGGTGATGCGGTCGAAATCGGCGCCATGACACGCCATGCGGACGTCGCTGCCTCCACCGAGATTCCCTGCCTCGCCGGTCTCGCCCGGGAAATCGGCGACCGTCAGGTCCGCCACATGGGCACGATCGGCGGCTCGCTCGCGAACAGCGACCCCGCGGCGGACTATCCCTCGGCGGTGCTTGCGCTCGGCGCGACGATCATCACCAACAAGCGCCGCATCGAGGCGGATTCCTTCTTCAAGGCCATGTACGAGACTGCTCTGGAGCAGGGCGAGATCATTACGGCCGTGTCGTTTCCGATCCCCAAGCGCGGTGCGTACAAGAAATTCAAGCACCCGGCCTCGCGTTTCGCGCTGGTCGGCGTGTTTGTCGCAGACACGAAGACCGGGCCGCGCGTCGCGGTCACCGGCGCGGGACCGTTCGCATTTCGTCTGCCCGAAATGGAAAAGGCTCTCGCCGCCAAATTCGCTCCGGAATCGGTCGCCAATATCAAGATCAAGCCCGACGGCCTGAACTCTGACCTGCACGCGAGTTCGGAGTACCGCGCCCACCTGATCACGGTCATGGCGAAGCGCGCGGTGCAGGCCGCGATCGGCTAGCACCCGCTGTAACGGGCGGCCTCTGCACGATCCGCCCCGCGCGGGCGGATCGAACTTCCTTCGCGTCCCGACCGTGAGGAACACCATGACCAGCGCATCGCCCGCCCGCGCGGATTCCCGCGCCGACCTGCCCAGGCTCGGTCTGCGCAACTTCTGGTACCCGGCAGCCAAGTCGAGTCAGGTCGGCCGCAAGCCCCTGGCAGTGAAACTGCTCGGCGAAGAAATCATGCTGCTGCGGGAAAGCGGCGAACTGCATGCGCTGCACAACCGCTGTCCGCATCGCGGCATACCGCTCACGGCGGGCAAACGCCATTTCCCCGGCACGATCTCCTGCATGTACCACGGCTGGACCTTCAACATGCAGGGCGAGTGCGTCGAAGCCCTGAACGAAGGCCCTGACTCGCAGCTGCCCGGCAAGGTGCGCGTGCGCAGCTATCCCGTGCAGGAGATCAACGGGATCGCCTGGATCTACATGGGCGATGGCGCTCCGTCGCCGATTGCCGAGCAGGTGCCCGCAGAGGTGCTCGACACGCGCAACATCGTGCACTGCCAGACCGAGGTCTGGAACTGCAGCTGGATGCCTGCGGTGGAGAATCTCATGGACTCGCACGATGTCTTCGTGCACCGCAGTTCGATCTTCTTCCTGTTCCGCAAACTGCCCTGCTGGATGAACGTCGCCGCCACGGAACTTCCGGACGGCAAGGGCGTCGATTTCAAATATTCGAAAATGGGCCCGGTGCAGGATACCTACAAGCGGGTCGGCCGCTGGCCGCGCCACGGCTGGTGGCGCCAGACCAAGATCAATTCCCCCAAGCCGGGCGAATACCCGACCACCGAACTGCGCCTGCCCTGCGTGGTGCGCGTGGGCTTCGCAACGCTGATGTTCGTGCGCTACATGGTCCCCGTCGACGAAAACCATGTGCGCGCCTTCCTGCTCACCAGCCGGCACGCGCCGGGCCTGAGCGGTATCACCTACCGGCTGTACTACCACCTGTGGGCGTCCTGGAGCCTGCTCAAATATTTCATCGGACAGGATCGCGTGGTGTTCGAGACCCAGGACTACTGGGCGCCCGAGCGGCTCGCCTCGACCGATGTGGGGCTTGTGAAATGGCGCAGGCTCGTGGCGACCGTTGCAAAGAAGGAGGCCGCCGACAGGCAGACCGTGCAGGCGGGAACGAACCGCGTCACCGAACAGGCGGAAGCACTCGCGGACCTCTGAGACCATGCAGCCCGGCGTCACCTTCCCGACCGCCGATCTCGGTACCGACCCGGTCATCGCCCGCGATTTCGCGCAGGCCGCCGAGGACATGGGCTACACGCATCTGCGCATCATCGACCACGTGCTGGGCGCCGATGTCACGCACCGCGATCCGAAGCTGTTTCCGTATACGTCCAGCACGCCGTTCCACGAGCCGCTCGTGTTCTTCGGCTTTCTCGCCGGCGTCACGAAGCGCATCGGCTTTGTCAGCGCGATCCTTGTTTCCACCCAGCGACAGACCGCGCTGGTCGCCAAGCAGGCCGCTGAAGTGGATGTCCTGTGCGGCGGACGCCTGCGCCTCGGCCTCGGCACCGGCTGGAACGAGGTCGAATACGAGGCACTGGGCGAAGATTTCTCTACCCGCGGGAAGCGTCTGGACGAGCAGGTCGCCGTACTGCGCGCGCTGTGGACACGCGACGTGGTGAGCTTCGAGGGTCGCTGGCATCGCATCACCGCTGCGGGTCTGAATCCGCTTCCTGTCCAGCGGCCGATCCCGATCTGGTTCGGCGGCTCGAGTGAGGCGATGTTCCGCCGCATCGGAAAGCTCGGGGACGGCTGGATTCCGTTTTCAAGCGGTCCGGATGCGCTGGGCGACGCGGAACGAGGGCTTGCCCGCATCCACCATCACGCACTTGAAGCCGGGCGCGATCCTGAGTCGATCGGCCTCGATGGACGGGTCTGGCTGCGCGGCAACACGCAGGAGGACTGGCATCGGAACGCCGAGGGCTGGCGTGCGCTCGGCTGCAGTCATCTGGCGGTGAATACGACCGGCGCCGGGTTCAGTACGCTGGACGAGCATCTGAACGCGCTGCACCGCTTCAAAGAGACCCTCGGCTAGGGCTACACTTTCCATTCTGCGCGTGGTTCAGGCCATCACATCTCCGCCGCTAGGTGCGAGGCACTGTCCGGTCAGATAGCCGATATCGTCGGAGGCGAGGAACACGAAAGTCGAGATCAGATCGTCCACCTGTCCAAGCCTGCCTTTCGGAATACGCGCGGTGACTGCGCGCAGCCCTTCTTCGGAGACCACCTGCATGATGGGCGTGATCGTGATCGTCGGCGCCACGCAATTCACCGTGATATTGCGCGCACCCACCTCCATCACCATGGAGCGCGTCAGGCCGATGAGGCCCGCCTTCGAGGCGGTGTAATTGGCATAGTCGGCGCGACCGCGGAAGGCGAGGTTCGAGGCGGTATTGATGATGCGCCCGTAGTCGCGCCGGATCATGCCCGGCAGCGCATGCTTCGCGCACAGAAAAGGCCCGCGCAGGTTGACGTTCTGGACGTCGTCCCACTCCTCAACGGTCATCTCGAGAAGAGGGCGCGGCCGCGCGATGCCCGCGTTGTTGACGAGGATGTCCAGTCGCCCGTATGCGCGTTCGACTTCGCCGATCATCGCGGCGACCTGGGTCTCTTCGCGCACATCGGCGCGCACGATCATCGCCCTCCCGCCGGCGGCGAGGATTTCCTGCTCGACCGCGCGCGCAGCAGCTTCCTGCCCCGCGTCGGGATAATTGATCGCCACCAGTGCGCCCTCTGCCGCGTAGGCGATCGACACGCCGCGCCCGATCCCGCTGCTTGCGCCGGTGACCAGTGCAACACGGCCCTTAAGTCTGTCCGCCACGACGCTAGCCCAGCTTCCGGAGCGCGGGCATGACTTCGCGCGCGAACCGCTCGAAGTTCTGCTTCGACTCCGCATAGCCCATCTTGCCCATCGAAAGCGTGACCACGATGATGCCGTAGTCGAGCTTGCGGTGCGATTCGCTCAGGTGCTCGATCACGGTCTCCGGGCTGCCCATCAGCAGGTCGCCCCGCTTGTTGAATTCCGACATCGGTAGTTCGTCCCAGTCCTTCAACATGCCGAGCGCGCGTTCCCACATCGGCACCGGCACGTTACCCGGCGGGAAGAAGTGTTCCGGGGTCGCCTTCATGAGATCCCGCAGTGTGTACTCGAAGTGCGGCGTACCGCGCTTCTCCGCTTCTGCATCTGTATCCGCGATGTACACATGCTTGCTCAGGCCGATCTGCTCGGGCGGCACCTGGTAGCCGTACTCCTCGGCGCACTTGCGGTAGAAGTCGAATACGCGACCGATCCCCGCATCGGAATCGAAGCCCTTGATGATCGGATAACGATGCTTCGCGGCCCATTTCGAGGTGCCCGGCGTGCCGATCGTCGGCACCCACACCGGCGGATGCGGCTGCGTCAGCGGCCGCGGCCAGATATTCACCGCAGGCAGCTGGTAGAACTTGCCATCGTAGGCGAAGGGCTCGCGCTCGGTCCAGGCGCGGATCAGGATGTCCATCTGCTCGTCGAACATTTCGCGCGCATCCGCGGGCGTGATGTTGCGGGCATAGAACTCGGCGCCGATGCCCTTCGCCACGCCAACGATGATGCGCCCGCGCGAAATCACGTCCAGCATCGCGATCTCCTCGGCGAGCTGTACCGGGTGGTAGGACGGCAGCACATGTCCGATCGGGGCAAGCTTCAGCTTCTTCGTGCGCCGCATCAGCGCCGCGGAGATGATGTTCACCGCCGGCACATGCGCATGCGGCCACTGCCGGTGCTCGTTGTAGCAGACGCCGTCAAAACCAAGTTCTTCGCAGTACTCGAGCAGATCCAGCCACTCGTTGAAGAGGTCGCCGCCCTTCACCGGGTCGTAATAGCTGTTCGGAACGTTCAGCATCGCGGAGTCGTGGTTCTTGCCGAAGTTCTCCGGCAGGTCCATCCACGGCATCCAGTGCATTGCGTAGATCTGCATGCTCAGTTTCCTTCCTTGAAGAACTTCGCCAGCGTCGACGCCGTTTCGGCCGGACGCTCGGTTGCCAGGTCCTGCCCGCCCGGCAGCGTGGCGAATTTCGCGCCGGGAATGGCCGCTGCGTAGGCGCGGCCGTACTCGAGCGGCAGCAGACCGTTCTTCTCGCCCCAGAGCACGAGCGTCGGCGATGTCGCGCGGGCGAGCCTGGCGCGCAGCTTGGGGTGATAGAGCTTCTGAAACAGAAATCGCGCCGAGGCTTCCTTGTCGTACAGGATCGCCGCTTTTTCCTCCGCGTTCTTTGGCGCGAGCGCCGCCCGCACGGCGGGATCGCTGATCCGCATCTCCGCCATCTGCGCGCTCGGTACCATGAAGAGGTTGGTGAGGATGATGCCCTCGACCTTGATGCCGATCGCATTCACAAGCGCGAGCTTCTTCACGCGCTCGCGCCAGCCGGCGGCAAGCTCGGCCGCGATCCAGCCGCCGAGCGACTGCCCGGCGATGTTCACGCTCGTCAGACCCAGCGCATCGAAAAGGTCGAGGTAGTGATAGACGAGATCGTCGACCCCGTTCCACCCGGGCGGAAGGCTCGTGCCGCCGAATCCGGGATGAACCGGGGCGATGACGTCGAATTCCCGCGCGAGCGGTTCAAGAAAAGCATGGAGCCGTTCCGATGACGCGTCCTCGCCGTGGAAGAACACCAGCGGCGCTCCGCGCCCGCCCCTGAGGAGGCGTGTCTTGCGGCCGGCGATATCGAGTTCCTGCTGAGACAAGCTCATTACACGGTTCTCCCTGTTTCCCTGTTCATTCGAGGTCCCGCCTCATTTTCCCGAGCGACGGAACAGCAGGCTGGCCGCGAACAGCAGGTTGCGCCATCCCATCATCGCAAGGCCGCGGCGCGCCTCTTCCGGGCTGAGTACCGCGGTCATCGGAATGCTGCCCATCACCACGCACTTCATGACGAGGGTGTCGCCGTCCCGTTCGATCGCCGACACTTCCATCAGCTCGGTGCCGTCCGGTCCGCGCATCTTCATGCCTTCAGCCATGTATCCCCCTAGCGCGCCCGGCTGATCGCCTTGTCCATGTCCAGCTTCAGATCCTTGAACATCTTCACCGCGGTCGCACGACCGCCGCCGTTCACACCGCCGCCCGGGTGCATGAACGGACCGGAAAGGTACAGCCCTTCGATACCAGGCACCGCATACTGCGAAAGTTCCGGTGTCGGCCGCCGGCCCATGAACTGATGCAGGTAGCGGCCGATACCGCTGATGTCGCCGTGCCGCATGGTCGCGGAATGACGTTCGTAGTCGAGCGGGCTGTCGACGTAGCGGGCGATGATGTTCTCCGGTCCCATGTTGGTGGTGTACTTGCGATAGCCCTCCAGCATCCAGTCAGCCGTGCTTTCCTTGATGTCATCCCAACGCTTCGCACCCCCGTCAGCAAGCTCATAGGGCATGAAGTGGTACATATAAAGCGTGTGCTTGCCCGCGGGCGCCCGGGTCGGATCGAACTGGGTCGCGGTGGCACAGACCGGGCTTACATGCGCCGGAACGCGGCCGTAGCGCAGGTCGTCGTACTCGCGCCGGAAGGCCTGGTGATCGAGCGGTATCAGTTCGACGATGAAGGGCGGCGGCGCATCGATACCCTGGAGCGCCTTGTATACCGGCGCCTCATTCAGCGCGTAGTGCGTGTTCATCGAGCTGTAGCCTGCGAACTGTGTGGTCTTGGCCTCGGCGATGATGTAGGGGTCGATGCCATCGACGAATTTGTCCAGCACATGCGGGTGGACCGAGGCGACCACGCCCTTCTTCGCCCGGAATTCCTCGCCGCTCTGCAGCCGCACGCCCACCGCCTTGCCGCCTTCCACCAGCACCTTGACGACCTCGGCGCCGGTACGCACCTCGCCGCCGTGGTGCCTGACGCAGCGCGCAAGCGCCTCGGACAGCGAACCGCTGCCGCCGACCGGCAGACCGCCCTTGTACGCATGCATGAAGCCAAGGAGGATGTTGAACACCATGCCGGTGCCCTTTTCCTCCGGACCGCACATCGCTTCCGACGAGTACTTGCACAGATGATGTATCACCTGCTCGCTCTCGAACATTTCGGTCACGATGTCGTAGGCGCTCTTGTTCATCACGCCGATCAGCTCGCGACCCTCTCGACTCTGCTCCAGCATCGCCATGAAGGTGCCAAACGGCGCCGGCGGCTGGAACAGCCCGGCCGTGAACATCGGCAGGATCTTGCTGATCTTGCGCACATGTTCGAAATACGTGTCTGCGTCCTTCTTCGAGATCTTCGCGATCGACTCCGCGGTCTTCGCCACGTCGTACCAGAGCAGCACCGAGGAGCCATCATCGAACAGCGAAGCAAGCGTGATGTCCGGGTACTTGTATTCGAGACCGAATTTCGAGATCAGGCCTAGCTCGTCATCCTTGATGAGCGGGTTCGCCTGGATGAAGTTGTGCGCCGTGGAATGCAGATCGTGCCGAAACCCCGGCGCGGTCACCTCACGGGTCGTCACCCCGCCGCCGATCCAGGAATTGGTCTCGAAGACCTGCACACCGAAGCCCGCCGCGGCAAGGTAGGACGCGCAGGTCAGCGTGTTGTGCGACGCTCCGACAACGATGTAGTCGTACTGGGTAGTCATCTTTGCTCCCCCCTCATTCGTGCGGACCTGTGGCAGCGGTCCGCAGTCACATCAATGGAAATGCCGCCCGCCGTTGATCACCAGCAGCTGCCCGGTCATCATGCGCGACTGGTCGCTCGACAGGAATGCAACCCCGTTGGCGATATCGGCCGGCTCGCACATTTCCTGCATCGGCACGCCCTCGAGCCAGGCCTTGATCTCCTCGGGCTTGCGCGTCATCGGCCCACGGGTGCGGGTGAGGCCCGGGCACACGGCGTTCACAGTGACCTTGTACGGGCCGAGTTCGCGCGCGAGTGCGCGCGTGAACCCGATCACCCCGCCCTTCGCGCCCGAATAGTCGACCATGTTCGCCTCGCCCATCAGGGCCGCGTCGGAAGCGATATTCACGATCTTCCCCCACTTGCGCTCGCGCATGCCCGGCACCACCAGGCGCGACCACATCATCGTGACTTTCAGCGTCACGTCGATCACGCCATCCCAGGTCTCCGGCTCGGAGCACCAGAATTCGCTGATCTTGCCGCGCGCCGGCATGCCGACGTTATTCACCATCACATCCACGGGCCCGAGCGTGCGCGTGAGCTGCTCGTATGCGGCGCGGCACTGTGCGCGATCGCGCAGGTCGGCTGCCTGCGCATAGACGCGGCGCCCGAGCGCGCGGATCGCCTCCGCAACCTCCTGCAGCGGCCCATCTTCCAGATCGAGCACGGCGACATCCGCGCCCTCCTGCGCGAGGCGCAGCGCGCTCGCGCGCCCGATGCCGTTCGCGCTGCCGGTTACAACCGCAACCTTGCCCTTCAGATATTCGCTCATGCTCTGTCCTTGAATTTGTAGAAGCGTTGGGTATTGGTGGTAAGCATCTTGCGGCGCAGCTCGGCGGGGATGTCCTCGCGCTCCGCGACTTCCTCCAGCTCGCTGTCGCGACCCTCGGCATGCGGCATGTCAGCCGAGGCCATCACATTGTCCTCGCCCACCATGCTGATCACCTGCGGCAGCCCGGCCTCATGACCCTCGACGCTGAACGCGAGGCGCCCTTCCTTCAGATACTCCAGCGGCGATTTTCCCGGAACCGGAACATTGAACACCGGCTTGCAGACCGGGTAGTAGTGTTCCATGCGGCCAACGATATAGGGCAGCCAGTCGCTGCCTGACTCGAAGAAGCCGAAGCGCAGCCCCTTGTGGCGATCGAGCACGCCCCCGCCGGTGATTGCGACAAAGCCCATGAACACAGGCAGCAGAAAGCTCGTATTGATCGCCATGTACTGCGAGTGCACGCTGCCCGTGATGCCCGGATGGCTGTATCCGACATGGATGCACACCGGGAGGTCCTGCCGCTCCGCCTCGCTCCACACCGGATCGAGCATCGGGTCGTTCAGCATCATCTCGCCTGCCGTGCCCATGCAGTAAAGACCCGCGGCCCCGAGCGTCTTCGCACGCTTCACTTCGGCCACCGCCTCGGCCGGATTGCGGAACGGAATCATCGCCACGAAGGTGATCCGTCCGCCCGACTGCGCACACTGACCCGCGAGCCAGGTGTTGTAGCTGCGCATAAGCGCGGCCTCGAAGCGCAGATCGTCGGTAAGGTTCGCCAGAAACGTGGTCGGAAAAATGACCGAACTGTAGATATTGTTGCGATCCATGTCTGCAAGGCGCGCCTGCACGTCCTCCATGGTCTGGGAGGGAACGCTGTAGGGCTTGTTCAGCGCGAGCGTGGAGACAGGTGGCGTACCGAAGAACATCGCGGCGGGACCGAAGGGCCGCGGAAACTGGCGGCCATCCACCAGCCAGAACGCGTCCTGCTTCGCGAGGCCCGGCTGGCCGCGACGATCGATGACGACCGGCCTGCGATCCGCAAACTCGGCGTCAAGGTATTGCCAGGCGGCCTCCGGTTCCTCGACATGGGAATCGCAGTCGATACAACCGTCTATGCCGAGCTTCTTCACCATTGATGCGTCCTGCATGCCAGTCTTGGTCATGTTCGCTCCGGGAATGCTGCGGAAGTTGTGCGCGTGCCCTGCCGGGAACTGCGCGAGATTGACTGCTGGCGGTCGCCACATATTGCGCTGGATCAACCACCGCCGCCGGCCGCTGCGGGCCGGCCCCTCTCACCCTTTATTCTGTCGGCCGATGCTAGGGACGCCCCTGGGGTGCGTCAAGAAACAACGAATCGTGCGCTCGATGGTGCCGATTGACGAAATCAACGTGCGCGCCTTCCTGTTCAACTACTTCATCGGCCAGGACACGGTGGTCTGCGATAAGCAGGACTACGCATCGGCCGAACGACTGGCGGCGACCGACGTGGGTGTGGTCAAATGGCGAAAGATCGTCTCCGCATTCGCCAGTGGCGAAAAGGGTCGCCCGACCCAGTGGAAGTCAGCCGCTCAGGTCGCGGCTGAGGCCGAAGGCCACGGCGGTCTGCGCGAAGCGGCCGAGGCGCAATAGAAAAGGCCGCCGTACCAACGGGGGAGAAACGCAACATGGCTGGAATCGCCACCAAGAAATCAAAAGTAGGGTTCATCGCGCTGGGTGACATCGGCTTGCCGATGGTCAGCAACCTGGTCAAGAACGGCTTCAAGCCGATGGTGTTCGACCTGCGCAAGGAGCCGGTCAACGCGGCGGTCCGGATGGGCGCGAAGGCGGCCGATTCGGTCAAGACGATGGCTCAGCAGTGCGACTTCATCTGCATCGCGCTGGTCGGCGCGCCGCAGATGGAGCAGGTTCTGGAAGGTCCGAACGGAATCTTCGCGAACGCCAAACGCGGTACGGCGATACTCTCCCATGCCACGATGCCCCCGGAAAATGCCAAGGACTTCGCCCGTCGCGCCAAGGCGAAAGGACTGGAGTGGCTGGATACTCCGATGAGCGGCGCGAACATCGCTGCAAAGGCGGGCACCCTGACCTGGCTGGTCGGCGGCACCCCGGCGCTCCTGAAGCGCTGCCAGCCCATCCTGAATGCGATGGGAACCAACACCTTCCTGCTCGGCGAACCCGGCGCAGGCCAGGTCGGCAAGCTCGTGAACGGTCTCATGTTCCACGTCGGCTATGTGGCCACGCTCGAAGCCCTGAAACTTGCCCAGGCCTACAACGTTCCGGAAAAACTCATCATCGATCTCGCCAAGGTCAGCACCGGCAACTGCTGGATGGTGCAGAACTGGGGCTACATGGACCGCCTGGTCGATTCCCACCCGCAGGGCACCGACTCCTTCGTACAGACCCATGTGCGCAAGGACATCGCCGATGCGCTGATCGCCGCCAAGTCGTGCAAGAAGGCCATGCCGATGACCGCGGTTTCCTATCAGATCTATCCGGACCTGCTGATCGAGCGCGCCAAGCTGCGCGCCGCCGGCGCAAAAAAGAAGAAGAAGGCCTGATCGGGCTTTCCGCAGGTCCTCGCAGGTTCTGACGGGCCGGCCTCCGCAGGGAGACCGGCCCGTTTGATTTTGGGCGGACACTGACATACATTGGCCGCCGGGACCAACCGCCGGGGGGAGCAGAAAATGTCAGACGCAGCGAGCCAGGAAACCGCTTTCGACCGTTTCATCCGCAAGACACGCGATCTGTTCGCGCAGGAGACCGATCTCGAGAAGCGCTGGACGGCGCTCAATCCGATTCTGGCCGAACTCCTCGCCGACCCTGCATCCATCGAGGCATCGAAACGCTGGCGCGACTGCATACCGCGCGAGAAGCGCGCCGAGAACCATCTGTTCTACGAGGATCCGGACTACGGATTCGTCGTGAACGGTCTCGTGGTCAACGCGGAGGGGTATCAGCATATTCCGCGCGTGCACGATCACAACCGCGTCTACACGCTCTACGGGCTCATCGATGGCCGCCAGCAGATCCAGCGCTTCGAGCGCCTGGATGACGGCAAGACGGAAAATCTCGCCCGCATCCGGAAATCGGTGGACGTCACCTGCGGCCCGGGCGAAATCGATCTCGTCCGCCCCTATGAGATCCACAGCGAGGATACGGTGGGCGACCGCGCGGTGGCGGTCATCGTACGCAGCGAGCTGAGCGAAGGCATTCCTTCGGCACGCTACATCCCGGAGAAGGACTACTACTGGATGGTGGACGGACCGATGCAGAACCGGATTTCGTTCTACTGAACGACGCGGAGGGCGCGCCGCAACGGCACGGCGTGCACCCTCCAACGCAGCCTATCGTTCCGCTTCAGCCATCCGGTCGAGCATGCGGTTCACACGCCGGCCGGAAACATCGGTGCTGAGGGTCACCATGCGTACGCCCAGGGCCATGGTCTGCCCGAGGAGCCCGTCGATTGCCTCGGACACCCGGCTGTCCTCGGCTTTCAGCGCATCGCGCTGAAACCGTCGATACGCCTCGTCGATCTCAGGGTCGTCAAGCGCGTAGTTGCGCGATGTACCGTAGAAATAATGCATCGTGTGCTGTGTCTCCGGCGTGAGCAGGTGCGTGCCGCGCAGACTCAGCCCTGATCCGTCGCGTGCGCGCCCGGTCTCCGAGCACCCGTTATGCGACATCAGCATGGACGGTGCCACCCACAGCATGTCCGCGTTGTAGTCCAGCCGCACGCCCTTGGGCGCGTACTTGCCGAAGATCGTGGCCGGCGGCCGGGCGTCGCGGTACAGCCGCAGATCGCGCAGCATGTCGCCCTCCTGCTCGATCGATGTTTCCGACAGGACCAGATCGTCGCTGATGCCGCCGCTCGTCTTGTGAAGGAAGAGCGCGTGACCGAGGTCGAGCAGGTTTTCTACCAGCAGCATGTAGTTGCAATCGACGTGATGCCCGCCCTTGATGGTGCGCCAGGCAGGGTCCTCGAAATGCCTCAGATCGATGATCTTGGACTCATCCGCGCGCGCCGGATCGCCCGTCCAGATCCACAGCACACCATAGCGCTCGAGCAGCGGAAAGCTGCGCAGCTTCGCCTCCTGCGGAATCCTGCCGTCACCCTGCGGATTGCGCACGCATGCCCCGCTGCAATCGAACTCGAGGCCGTGATAGCCGCATTGCAGGTTGTCGCCGACCTTCTTGCCCTGGCTCATCGGCGCAAGCTTGTGCGGGCAGATGTCGAGCAGCGCAACGGCCTTCCCCGCCTCGGTGCGGTAGAGCACGATCGGCATGTTCAGGATGCGCCGGGGAAACATCTCCTGCGTGACCTCGTGCGACCAGGCGGCGCAATACCAGGCGTTGCGGATCAGCGGCCGCTCATAACCTTCAAGCAGCCGCGCGGTTTCAAGATTGGCTCCGATATCACCCATGGTCAGGCCTTTCCACTTGCTGCAGACTTCTTCCGGATCTGCTCGGCGAATGCGGTCGAGAATGCCTCGAGCATGTTGGTCCTGGTCATCTGCCCGGCCGCATCCTTCGTGATGCGGTAAATCGCCCCGGTCGCCTTCGCGAACACCTCAAGCGTCGTGCAGCCGTCCTTGCCTGCGGTCTTGGGGCCATAGAACTCGTTCGCCTTCGCGGTCAGCACATCGCCCGGGCGGTAGACCCGGCCTTCGGCGGTCAAGGTACCGCGCATGATGACCTCCACGCGCTCGCAGGCGTGCGCATGCTGCGTGATCACATAGCCGGGTTCCATGTCGAGTACGACGGCCATCGGCGTGTCGTCATCGTTCGGATCTCCAAGCGGAAAGTAGGACGACCTCAACCCCATCGAGCCCGATTGCTCGAACGGCAGCTTGAACCGCTCCGGCGCCTGCCAGTACGCGGCGTCCTCGTCCATAGAATAGTTCGGCATCCTCACTCCTCCTTTTGCTGTCGTTGCGCTGCCACCCGCCACCCCGCGGTGAAGTTCGCGCCGCATTCCAGGATTTCCCGTCGGGCGTCGATTGCAGCCTGCACTGCGCGACTATACCCCCGCTCCGGCGGAGGGCAAACCCTCGCGGGTCCGGATTTCGCCCGCAGTGCGGCCTCGATTTCTCCCCGCACTGCAGCAAGCTGCGCGCTTGAGCCGCTCTGTGTAAAGTGCTGTAATCTGCGCCCGGTCGAAGAGTCGGTTTCCGAGCGCCCACCGCGCGAATTCATACTGGGAGAGAGGTCATGTCGAAGTTTTCGAAGATTGCCGCATTCGCTGCGGCACTCGTGCTGGCTGCGGGCGCCGCCCAGGCCCAGAGCGTCAAGGGCAAGCGTGTTGTCCTGCTGACCGGCCCGACTACCACGCCGTGGGTTGCCGCCTACTTCAAGCAGTTCATCGCCAATCTCGCAGCCGAAGGCATCGACGCCAAGCTCCTCAGCTCGCCCGGCGACGTGGCCGTCCAGGCGCAGCACCTCGATGATGCGGTTGCACAGCGCAACGACCTCATCGTGCTGAACGCGATCAACGAAGTCGCCGTGGTTCCGGCGCTCGAGCGCGCCAAGGCGGCCAAGATTCCCGTGGTGCTGGTCCAGCAGGAAATGCCGGGGCGCGAGGACCTGTTCGTCACCTACGTCGGCGACAATTCCCGCGCACGCGGTGTCGCGCCGGTGGAAACGATGGTCAAGGCGCTCGGCGCAAAGGGCGCCCAGCCCAAGCTCGCCGTGATCCAGGGTGCACCGGGCCAGTTCCAGGTGATCGAGATCAACAAGGGGCTGAAGGAGCTGCTGTCCAAGACCAGCGTCCAGATTGCGGCGACCGAGGGCACCAGCTGGCGGATCGATGAAGCCGGTGCCAACGCGCGCCGCCTGCTGGTCCGCTTCCAGCCCCAGGGCGGGCTGCAGGGCTTCTACACCATGATGGACCCGTTTGCGACCCAGGTAATCCAGGCGATCGAGGCTGGCGGTCAGAAGCCCGGTCAGGATGTGCTCGTGTTCTCCTCGTCCTGCACCAAGGACGGCATCCAGGCGGTCCGCGACGGCAAGCTCTTCGCAACAGTCGACAACGGCCCGATCAAGATCGCGGAAGCCGCCTCCAAGGTCGTACTGCAGGTGCTGCGCGGCGAGCGCACCGCGAAGACGATCTACACACCGAGCCAGGTCGTAACCAAAGAGAACGTCGAGCAGCACGCCGCCAGCTGCACGTTCTGAGCTGAATCGGACTGCGATGCAAATCGAGGGCGGCCGCGTGCCGCCCTCGGTCTTGTCGGGCCCGGGATTCCATACAGAATCCCGAATCCGAATCCCGCCGGCAGCTGCCGGACGTACTACGGAACTCGCACGATGAGTGAACAGGCTGCACAGAGCGACCTGCTGGCCGTCGCCGGGATCTCCAAGCGCTTCGGCGTGGTCCAGGCGCTGGACGAGGTCTCGTTTTCTGTTCGCGCAGGAGAAGTGCACGCGATCTGCGGCGAGAACGGCGCCGGCAAGAGCACGCTCGTCAAGATCCTGATGGGCGTCTACCAGCCGGACGCGGGCGAGATCCGGATCGCGGATCGCGCAGTGCACATCGGTTCTCCGCGCCGCGGTCAGAGCCTCGGCATCGCACTGGTCTCCCAGGAGCTTTCACTCGCGCCCGACCTCGACGTCGAGGACAACATCTGGCTGGGATCCAACCGGGTTCCCTTTTTCCACCGCAGTCGCGAACTCCACCGACGCGCGGCCGAGGTGCTGGCCTCGCTTGGCATGGACGAATCAATGCTGTCGCGGCGTGTTTCCGCGCTGTCGCTCGCGGAGCGTCAGCTGATCGAGATCGCGCGCAATCTGTGCCGCGAGTCGAAAGTCCTGATTCTCGACGAACCGACTGCAACGCTTTCCGACAACGACATCGAGCGCCTGTTCATCGCGATGCGGGGCGTCAGGGAACAGGGCCACGCGGTCGTCTATATCACTCACCGGCTGGGCGAAGTATTCGAGATCTGCGACCGCGTGACCGTCCTGCGGAACGGCCGGCTCATCGCGACCCACGATACGGCATCGATCGATCGATCGCATCTGATCGAGGAGATGATCGGCGGACGGCTGGAAGCGCTCTATCCCGAACCGGACACCGCTACCGACGAGCGCGTGCTGGACGTGCGCGACCTCTCGGTCCCCGGCGCACTGAGATCACTATCGTTCAATGTCGCCAAGGGGCAGATACTCGGCATCGCCGGCCAGATCGGCTCGGGTGCAAACGAAATCACGCGCGCGCTCGCGGGACTGATCCCGGGAGCATCCGGCGCTCTGGTGCTGCGCGGCAACCCGACCCCGCTGGCGGGGCGCGGGGCCATGCTCGCAGCCGGTATCGAATTCGTTTCGGAAGACCGTGCGGGCGAAAGCATTTTCGCTGGCCGGGCGGTCGCCGAGAACCTGCTCGCGACACGTCTTGCCCAGCTGACCCGCCTCGGGATGGTGTCGCGCGCTCCGTTCGATCAGGCCGCTCGCAACGCCGCGAAACTGGTCGGCGTCGACCCTGTCCGTCTGCCGCACCCGATCAGCGTGCTCTCGGGCGGCAACCAGCAGAAGACCATCTTCGGCCGCTTCCTGGATCACAGCCGGACACCGGAGGGGAAACGCGACGTCGGCCTCATCCTGATGAACGAACCGACGCGCGGCGTGGATGTCGGCGCGCGCTCCGACCTGTATCAACTGATGCGCGAGTACTGCAAGCTCGGGTTCAGCATCGTGATGTACAGCACCGACCTGGAAGAACTGCTCGGCATGTCCGACGAAATCATCACGCTCTATCGCGGCGAGCAGATCGGCCGCTACACGCGCGCCGAGGCGAACCTGCCGCGCGTGCTCGCCGACATCACCCATGCGGAAGGTCGCGCCCACGGTGCAAAGGAGGCCGCATGAGTCCGGCTGCAGGTGCGCGTGACTGGGACGCCCGCCGGATCGCGAGTATCGGCGTCCGGGTCGCAGTCGGCATCGCGGTCATTGCCGCGGGCCTCGCGACGCCCGGGTTCTTTTCCATTCCGGCGCTGAATGCGGTGCTGAGCGCGGCCGCCCTGCTGGGTCTGGTCGCGGTGGGCATGACGTTCATCACGATCTCTGGAAACTTCCTGTCGCTCGCGGTGGGCGTGTCGGTCGCCGCCTGCTGCATCACCTTCATCGCTGCGTCGCGCTGGGGCATGGCGGCAGCGCTCATACTCTCCATCATTGCCGGAATCGTGATGAACGCGGTGCAGGGCTTCATCATCGCCTACTTCAGGGCCAATCCGATCATCGTCTCGATCGCGGCCTTCGGCCTGCTGCTCGCCGGGGTGGCCTATGCCTCCGACGCCCAGACCATGTACCCGGTCCCAGGTTTCAATCTCGATCTTCTGCGCGGCAAGATCTGGGGCATCGAGACCGCCACGCTGGTATTCGTGCTGTCCGCCGTCCTCGCCCAGATCTTCATCGTGCGCAGCCGGTTCGGCCGCGAGTTGTACCTGGTCGGCGCCAATCCGCGCGCGGCCGATGTGGCCGGCATCAGCGCCACCCGTGTGGTCACGGTCGCCTACGGCATTGCAGGATTGTTCTGTGCGCTCTCCGGCATCCTGGCCGGCGCGCGCGCGCAGATCGGCACGCTCGACATGGGCGTCGGCTACGAGTACGACGCCTTCGCCGCCATCCTCCTCGGGGGCACGGCCATGCACGGCGGCCACGGCTCGCCGATCCGCACATTTTTCGGCGCCATCATCTACGCGGCGATCGCGACGATCGTCGTGATGCGCGGCTATTCGATCGGCGTGCAGCTCCTGCTGAACGGCGTGCTGATTCTCATCGCAGTCTGCCTCTACGCACTGGAGGAGCATTGAACACTCCCGCCGGCCGGCCCTCGAATCCGCTCGCACGGTTACTCGATACCTATGCCCCGCCGAACGGCCGGGCGCTGTGGTTCCTCATCCTTGTCATCGCATTTCTTGCAGCGCTGGATGCGGGGGGCGGCAGACTGCTGAACCTCGGTACGGTGTTCAGTGTCACACAGCTCTTTGCGACCTACGGGCTGGTCGCGCTCGGTTTCGGCATGGTGATGATGCTGCGCGAATTCGACGTATCGCTCGCCGGCTCGTTCAGCCTCGGGGGCGTGGTTGCGGTGCTGGTCGGTGGCAGCAACCCGGTGCTCGGCGCGCTTGCCGGCATGGCAGTCGGCGTAGCGGCCGGCCTGATCCAGGGCGGTCTCCTCGTGTGGCTGCGCATACCCGCGATCAGCGTGACGCTGGGCGGCCTGCTGATCATGTCAGGACTCGCCTTCGTGCTCTCGGGCGGCACCACCATTTCCTATCCGAACCGCGATGTGACGCGCTGGCTGCAGGAATCCGAACTCGGCGGCATGATTTCCCACCGCGGACTCATCGTACTCGCGTTCTACGTGCTCGCCGCCTGGCTCTATACGCATACCCGGATCGGCCGCGATCTCATCGCGTCGGGATCGAATCGTGCCGGTGCCGGTAACGCCGGCGTGAACACCAGTGCCCTGCTCGTTGCCGCACTGACGGTTGCGGGCGGTCTGTCCGCCCTTGGCGGCGTGCTTCTCTGCTACGGCCTTGCGGCAGCAGCGGGCCAGGCGCTGGCGGACGTCCTCGCCCCCGCCACGGCTGCAGCCATCATCGGCGGCGTGTCGCTGGGCGGCGGCAAGGGTCGCCCGATGGGCATCCTGATCGGCGTACTGATCATCTGTCTGCTACGCTCGGGGCTCACGGCTCTGGGCACAGGTCCCAAGGCGCTGGACGCGATCACCGGCGCGGTGCTGCTCTTCGTTGCGGTTCTGGATGGCAGCCAACTGCAGGACAGGCTGATCGGCTGGAAGCGTACGCTGGGCGCACGCTTGGGCCGATCCTGAGCCGTTTCGCAACCATTTCTCACGAGGGAGGAACTCATGGCTTACAAGGGCTACACGATTCTGGATGGCGACGGTCATGTCATAGAGAGCTTGGAAGGCATCAACAAGCTGATGCCCGAGGTCTATCACGCGCCCTTCAAGGCGGGTCATCCGTTCTACAAACCTTTCGGTCAGCTCGATCACATGCATCAGACGAGCCTGCTGGATTTCATGCCCGGTTCATTCAACTTTCTGACCGGCCCGAAGGAATGGCAGGAGTTCGCCGGTAAGGTCGGCGTGGATGCATCGGTACTGTATCCGACTTGGGGTCTCGCCATCGGCAAGATCACCGACGTCCAGTTCTCGGTCGACGCCTGCCGTGCGTACAACGACTGGCTGTACCAGACCTACATGAAGCAGAGTCCGGTGTTCAAGGGGGTCTGCCTGCT
This sequence comes from uncultured Pseudomonadota bacterium, assembly GCA_903834835.1. Taxonomy (GTDB): domain Bacteria; phylum Pseudomonadota; class Gammaproteobacteria; order Burkholderiales; family SG8-39; genus CAILKO01. The sequence goes on from CAILKO010000045.1 coordinate 48,588, forward strand.
TCCGATGGATGATGTGGAAGCTGCCGTGATCGAACTGCGTCGCGCGGTGAAGGAACTCGGCATGTGCGGCGCGATGATCGCCTCCACCGGCTTCCAGTCCCATATCGGGCACAAGCGCTACTGGCCGATCTACGAAGAGGCGGACCGGCTCGGTTGCGCGATGGCGGTGCATGGCGGGGCCCATGAGAACTTCGGCATGGACGATCTCAGCCCCTTCGCGGCGGTGCACGCGCTCGGCCATCCCTTTGGCCAGATGATCTGCTTCGCCTCGGTGATCTTCCACGGTCTGTGCGACCGCTTCCCGCGCGTCAAATGGGCTTTTCTGGAGGGCGGCGTCGCCTGGTTACTGATGTGCCTCGAACGATTCGAGGGTTCCTACGCCGGCTTCACCCCGAGGGATACGGGCAAGCGCTTCTTCGACATCAAGAAGGGCGAGAAGGTGTTCGACTACATCGCGCGTCATGTGGATGCCGGCCGCCTGTTCGTGGGCTGCGAAGGCGATGAGCCCAATCTCGCTGACGCGGTGCGCGATATCGGCGACAAGCCGTTTATCTTCTCGAGCGACTTCCCGCACGAGGTGAACATCGAATCCTGCCAGCACGAGATCGACGAACTGCTGGAGAACGAGAAGCTCACCAAGGCGAACAAGGAAGCTATCCTTTCCGGCAACGCGAGGCGTCTGTACGGGATCTGATCCCCGCCCCCGCGGCAGCAAGACGCAGCGCTTTTCCCGGCAAGATAGTAACATATATGTTACTATCTTGCCGGTAGTCATCCTGAGTATTCCCCTGAACCGGACTTCTGTGACGTGGCAGTGAAAAGCATCCTGGTCACCGGCGGTCTGGGCTTCATAGGCTCGCATACCTGCGTCACGCTCGCACAGGCCGGATTCCGGCTCGCGATCGTCGACAACCTGTCCAACGCGAAGCGCTCGGTGCTGGATCGCATCCGCGCGCTCGCGCAGGGCGAGATCGATTTCCACGAGGCGGACATCCGCGATCGCCCTGCGCTCGATCGCGCCATCGGCCGCGCCGCGGTCGACGCCGTGATCCATTTCGCCGGCCTCAAGGCGGTGGGCGAATCCGTCGAGAAGCCGCTGCTCTACTACGACAACAACGTCGGCGGTACGGTGACGCTGATGCAGGCGATGGCCGCCGCCGGCGTGCGCCGCATGGTGTTCAGCTCGTCGGCCACGGTCTATGGCGAGCCGATCAGGCTGCCGATCACCGAAGATCATCCGCTGCGCCCGCAGAGCCCCTATGGTCAGACCAAGCTGATCGTCGAGCAGATGCTGGCTGACGAGGCACGCGCCGACGATCGCTTCCGTTACGCAGCGCTGCGCTATTTCAATCCGATCGGCGCCCACCCGAGCGGCGGACTCGGCGAGGACCCGAACGGCATTCCGAACAATCTGCTGCCCTTTGTCTCCCAGGTGGCGACCGGCCTGCGGCCCGCCGTGCGGGTGTTCGGTCAGGATTACGACACGCACGACGGCACCGGCGTGCGCGACTATATCCACGTGATGGACCTCGCCGCCGGGCACCTCGCAGCTCTGAGGTTTCTCGAAGCGGCGAATGCATCGGTCACCGTCAATCTCGGCACCGGCAACGGCTACTCGGTACTCGACGTGATCCGGGCCTACGAACGCGCCTCCGGCAGGCCCATCCCCGTTGACATGTCGCCGCGGCGCCCCGGGGATGTCGCAAGCTGCTATGCCGCCCCGGCGCTTGCCGCCGAGCGGCTCGGCTGGCGCGCGCAGTTCGGCATCGACGAGATGTGCCGCGATGCCTGGGCCTGGGCCAGGAAAAACAGCGGCAGCTGATCCGGGCGCCCGGCATCCCGCGCAAGCCTGTCGCTTCGCACATGAGGCCACCGGACTGACCGGACAAGTCAGAGCCGGACGCGGCCGGAATCACACATCCCGCCACCTGAAATCCGGTATAAAGCAGGGTGCTGTTGCCGGGTACATCTCGCCAGATGGCAAGGCTGTGCCTGCCTCACGCCACGACATTGACCAGGACATTGTGCGTGCCGCCGGATTCGGCCGGTGCGAGGGGAAACATATGCCGCTCCATAAACTGTCCCGCGCGTCGCTGCTGATTGCGCTCTTTTCCGTCACCGTCTGGCTGGATACCTCGAGTGCGCGAGCGGACGAAGTCATCGACCGCGCCAATGCGCTGACGCAGCAGGGGAATCCTGCGGCGGCCTTCAGCCTGCTGGAACCGCTCGAGCCGGAGCGCGCAGGACAGATGGATTTCGACTATGCGCTCGGGACCGCTGCACTGGATGCCGGAAAACCGGACCGGGCGACCATCGCGCTCGAACGCATCCTCGCCTCGAATCCGAACTTCTCGGGTGCCCGGCTCGATCTGGCACGCGCCTATTTCGCGATGGACAGCGACGATCTCGCGAAGAACGAATTCGAGACCGTGCTGCAGCAGGACCCGCCCGCAAACGTGCGGCCGCTGATTGCCAAGTACCTGGAGGCGATCGCAGCCCGCAAGAAGACCGAGCAACCCCTGCTTACGTCCTACGTGGAGGGAGGCCTCGGCTACGACTCGAATATCACCGCTGTCACGAGCGGCGATTTCAGCACGGCCGTGCTCGCCGCCTACAACATTCCGTCCGTGCAGCCGACCGGCAATTCGGTCCTGCGCAAAGGGCCCTTCGCCTACATCGGCGGCGGCGTCGACTACCTGCGTCCGCTTCCCGACGTTGCGGCCGGGTTCGGCCTCTACCTCGGCGGCGACTACAAGACGCGCGACTACTGGCACGACGGCGATTTCAGTTCCCAGCAACTCGATCTCCGGGGCGGCGTCTCGTTTGCGAAAGAACGCGACCTGTTCCGGATCGGTCTGCAGGCGCAGCGCTATTACCAGGAGGCAGCAGCCCCGCTGTCGATTGTGACCGGCACCAAGACCACCAACGATCGCAGCATGCTGGGCCTGAGCACAGAGTGGCGCCACGTGATCGCCCCGGGGATGCAGGCAGGCCTCTTCGTGCAGTTCAACGAGACACGCTTTGCAACCTCGCCCGCCCAGGACATCAACTCGATGATCATCGGCGGCCAGTTCGTCAATGCCTGGGATACCAAGGGTAAGCCAGTGCTCGTGGCGGCCGCGTATCAGAGCCGCGACCGCGCGCGCGGGCCGCAGAATATCGCCGCGACGACGGATGTCAGCAAGACGGTTTCCGCCTTGCGTCTGTATGGCCAGTACTCGATTCAGGAGCACTCGGATCTTTTCGCAACGGCCGGCTACTCCGAACGACAGGACGATTCGCAGTTCTCGCGTTCGCTGGTCACGTCTTACGGCAAGGATCGCACGGTGGACGTGGCATTCGGCGTCAACTGGCGCTTTGCGCCGAGCTGGTCGATGCGCGCGCAGGCCGCCCGCTTCGAGAACCGCTCGAACATTTCGCTCTATGGCTACACCCGGGACGAGTGGACGGTCAGCGTCCGCCGGGACTTCAAGTGATACATCGGAGAACAAACATGGACAGAACCATTCTTTCCACCGTGGCGGCACGCGTTTGCGTGGCGCTGCTTGCGATGTCTCTGAGCGAAATGGCTGCGGCTGCGACGGCGGGCACCTTCGACTTCGTGCTGGGCGACGTTCGTGTCCGTGCGGCGGATGGTTCGGTGCGCGCGGTGCGCAAGGGCGACCGGGTGAACGAAGGCGAACGGGTGATTACCGGCGCTGCGGCGAACGCCCAGATCCGCATGGTGGACAGTGCCTATATCGCGGTGCGGCCGAACACCGAACTGGACGTAAAAACCTACCAGTACAGCGGCAAGAATGATGGCAGCGAAAGCGCGATCCTGAGTCTGGTGAACGGAACGATGCGTGCCTTCACCGGTGCGATCACCCGCGTCAAACGCGACAACTTCGCGATGGTTACACCCACCGCAACGATCGGCATCCGCGGCTCCGGCAATGTGCTGCATGTCTCGCCGGAACTCGGAACCCTGAATCACACGATCGAGGGTTCCCACGCCGTCACCGGCCTGGGCGGCGCGGGCCAGAGCCTCGGCACCATCATCACCCGCCCCGGGCAGACCGTGCAGGTGATGCAGAATCAATCGCCGATCCGCATCCCCACGCCGCAGTTCCTGGTACAGGCCGCGACCAGCAAACCCGGACCCGGCCCCCAGACACCCGCCAGTTCCGGCCAGCGCAGCGGCCAAGGCTCGGGATCCGGCGGCGCGGGGGGCAGCGGGGGCGGAAATTCCGGCTCCAGTTCCGGATCGGGTTCGTCGTCGGACAGCGGCTCGGGCTCGGGTGGATCAACGGGGTCCTCGTCCGGCTCGGATACATCCGCGCGCACCAATGCGGCGCCGGATGCGGCACTGAATACGGCCGCCGCACCGACGACCTCGCTGCCTAGCCCGACCACGACGGTGAGCAGCCCGACGCCGACCACGACGCTTACCGGTACCACCGATGCGGGCACGATCAACACATCGACCGGGACCCTCACCACGAACTCGGGCACGACGGTTCCGCTGACGACTGCGGTACCGGTGTCCCTGACCAGCTCGAACGGGTATTCAAGCAACATCCTCGCCATGAAGTCCGTTTCCCAGGGCGTCGAAGCGCTGAATGCGGGCAATACGGTTGCGCATCAGGGCACCAATTTTCTGTTTGACGATACGAACAACCTGACCGATCTGCGTACCAACGACGAACTCTTCGCCTACGGCTACAACTACCTGGACGCCACGACCAATACGAGTTCCGCACGCTACATCCGGTTTGTCGGCGGCACAGCCGCTGACACCTATGTCGCGCCGAACAACAGCGTCGCGCTCGGCCGCTGGCAGGGCGGCACGATGAACATCTACAGCGATACCGGTCCGAGCGGCGGAACGAACCTGCTGGAGTCGATTCCGCTCGGCGCGACGAGCGCGCACTGGATCGTCTCCGAGGAGCTCCCCCTGCACTACGCGCAGACGCTCACCGGCACACGTACCTATTCGCTGATCGCCTCCACGCATCCAACCGACTCCTTCGGCAACGTCGGCACGCTGAACAGTGCGACGCTTTCCGCGAACTTCTCCGCGCAGGCGGTGCAGGCGGGTGTGAATCTGTCGTTCTCCGGCGCCCGGATCATGACGATTGCCGCGCAGACGCCGTTCATCCCGATGAAGACCGATGGCTCATTCTTCTCGGATTCCGAATCGAAGGCCTTCGCCCCGACCATCACCTGCACCGGCGGGGGTTGCATCATCCCCAAACCCGGCGGCGGATTGACGACGAACACCTGGCATGGCGGCATCTCGGGTGGCTTTGCCGGCCCGAACGCGTCGGGAGGCGGCTTCCTGTACGCGTTCGAGCCCGACCTCGGCTCGCCTTCGCCGAACACGCCATTCGCGGACTTGGTCCAGGGTGCCGCCGCGTTCGTCACGGGCACAGCTCCTACGGTCGGCGTACATCCGACGCAGACCGGCACGAGCGGTGATTTCCGTCTGCTCGCGCTCTATCCGGTGACCGGGGAGGGTCCTTCATCCGGCACGACGACGAACATCGCGTTCGCCAACGTGAGCCCCGTTGCCGCGGTGACCACGCTGCCCGCCTCCGCCTACTTGTTCGACGCCTCGGGCAATCTGGTTCGTGTGCTCGGGACGGCGTGGAACGTATCGGCAAACGCGTCAAACAGTCAGTGCCTGGCTGGCGCGCCCTGCCTGTTAGGAACGCTGCCCACCGTGACACCCTCGCCGGACTCAGTCGTGAATTTCTCGATCTCGAGCGCCACGGTCGGCGCACAGGGCACCACCTATAACGCGCTCGGGGACCGCGTCTCGAGCACCGCCACGGAAACCTATAACAGCGGCAACGGCATCCGCCTCGGCCGCTACCAGGGCGGCCTTGTAAACGCGACGGACCTCTCCAGCGGCCTAACGCTTATGACCGACCTGGGCTCCAACAGCCTGATCTGGGCCGTACGCGAAGCACCGGCCATCGCTTCTCCGCTCACGGGGAGCTACCACTACCTGCCGACCTTCGCGACCGCGCCGACAGACAGCTTCGGCCATGTGGGGACCTTCGACCGCGCCGGACTGGACGTGAACTTCAGCACCAACACACTGAATCCCTACGTCCGCATCACGATCGACGGCCAGAATATCGACGTCACGGGGCGTAATGTTCCGATAGCGAGTAATGGTTTCCAGGTGAGTTCGAGTTCGGCCACCAATGCCACGTTTACGCCTCAACCACCGGTGCCGCTCAGCGTCTCCTGCGTCGGCACCTGCCCGGCACTGCCCTATAACGTAACGGGCTCGCCCTACGGTGCACGCATTTCGGGCGGCTTTTCCGGTGACAACACTGACGCCAGCGCCTACATGCTGTACACCATCAACACGCGCTACGACACGACGCTCGTGCCGGGCGCCCTCACCACCGGCGCGGCCCCGCTCGGCGCCATTCCGAACAACGCCATCGAAGGCCTGGTCGCCTTCAACCAGGGCCCCCAGTTCCAGGCGCCGGCAAATCCCGGCAAGGGCGTAGCGACGTCCTTCTTCTACTGGCCGGGCGCGACCGGGCTGACGTATGGCTCCAACGATCAGCTCGTGTCGCTGCGTCAGGACAGCGCGGCCTCCGGGATCGTTAGCGATGTCTCAGGCAACCTGATTTCGGCAACGGAGTACGATCCAGGCAACACGACACCGAATTTCCTGAAACTAACCGCGGGCACGGCCTCGCTGACCCCGTCCGGCCTGACGACGACCGCGAACGGGATTTCGTTCGGACGCTATGCCGCATCCTCGGCGGTGGGCAATTCCGGCACGACCACCTCCGCGCTCACCGCGGACGGCAACGTCGACTCCATCGGCTCCTTCGGTCCGAGCAGCAGCGTGCCCGCGACACCGGCGATCAACCTGCTGGGTACGCTCCATTGGATTACGGCGCCGCAGATCTGGCCCTTCTACATCACCAGTCCGATGACCGGCACAGGAACTTATACGAACATCTCCGCGGGTTCGTCGCTGCCCACGGACCAGAACGGCGTGACCGGCACGCTGTCCAGCGCCACACTGGCTGTGAACTTTGATCAGCAGTTTGTGAATGCGGCGGTCACTGCAGTCGTACCCGCGGCGAACGGAAGCCTTGCGCGCACGTGGACGGCAACGGCAAACCAGATTGCGCTGCAGGATGACGGCGGCTTCCGCGCATATAACCAGCCAGGCGTGAATCCGATTGCGCACGTGAATGTATCGGTGTCACTTGCGACACCCGGGGCGACGCCTTCCACCGCCGGCTTCGGCTCCATCACGGGTGGCCTCTCCGGCAGCGGCGCGAACGGTGCGTATTTTTCCTATGCCTTCGCGGCCAACGACGCGAACAACTCCTTTTCACACGAGCACGTGAACGGCGTTGCGGCGTTCGGCAATCCTGTCTTCAGCCAGTACTCGAGCAGCGCGCTCGCGACGATGCAGCCCTATGTGCTGCGTCTCGGGACCGCGGGCACGATCTCGGGAATCAACGCGGCCACCGGCGCGTTGCAAAACAGCGCGCCGGTCGCGGAGAAAGCATTCAACATCGACAGCGAGTACCTCACCACGGTCAGCGGTGAGGCCATCAACCCGGCCACCATGACCTTCGACGCGAACAACCAGGTGATCGCGTTCCGCGGCGACGCCACGATCGTAGCGGTGAATGGAACCTGCCCCGGGCAGTGTGGTGTGAACAGAATTCCGGCCATCATCTCGATCAATCCGGCCGACGTTGCGGGTGCGGCGACCATCCTGGATGCGGGCAGAGACCGCACCATCGGCGCAAGCTGGGGCCGCTACTCGAACGGCAACATGCTGGTCACCGACGCGATCACAAACACCGTGCTCGGCGGTGGACCGTTCAGCGCCGGCAACACGCGCCACTTCATCATGACCGGCTCGCAGACCGGCCCGACCGTGCTGCCGCTCACCGGCTCGGCCACCTACACCTATGTCGGCGGCACCCATCCGACCGACCAGGCGGGGAACGTGGGCACGCTCAACTCGGCCACGCTGTCGGCAAACTTTGCGGCGCAGACGGTGAACACCGCCGTGAATGCGACCGTCGCCGGCAACACCTGGGCGGCCTCGGCGAACAACGTCGCGATCCAGCAGGGCGTCTATTTCGAGGCGCGCAATATGGCCGGGAGCGGCAATCTGAACCTCAGCTGCACGGGCAGCTGTACCGGCACGCTGAACGGTCAGGTCGCCGGCGCATTCATCGGGACGACCGGGCAGGGCGCCGGCATCGCCTACTCGTTCAACGCCGGCGGAGGCGCGGGTCAGACCATTGCCGGGGTTGCGGCCTTCAAGCGCTGAGGTACGGCCTCTTTCCGCCGATCAGCGGGTTCGCCTGGCGGGCAGGGCAGTGCCGGCAGCTTTCCAGTTATATAGTAACAATTACGTTACTATATAACTGGAAACAGGGCTATAATGCCCCTCTCCCTGTACAGATGCCGCTATGAAACTCGCCACCCTGAAAGACAGCACCCGCGACGGCACGCTGATCGTCGTCTCCCGCGACCTCCTGCGCGCGCACAAGGCCGATCACATCGCGCCGACGCTGCAGGCCGCGCTGGACGACTGGAACTACTGCGGCCCGCTGCTCGAGCAGCTGTTCAACGAGCTGAACGATTCGACACCCAGATACGCCTTCGAGCTCGACACGACGCTGCTGATGGCGCCCCTGCCCCGGGCCTACCAATGGGCCGATGCCAGCGCCTTCCTGAATCACATCGAGCTCGTGCGCAAGTCGCTCGGGCAGGACATGCCGCCGAACTACAAGCGGGATCCGCTCATGTATCAGGGCGGATCGGATTCCATGCTCGGCGCGCGCGACGATCTTCCGGTGGAGGACGAATCCTGGGGCATCGATCTTGAGGCTGAGCTCGCGGTGGTGACGGGCGACATTCCGATGGGCATCGAGCGCGACAAGGTCGCGCCGCACCTGCGGCTTTTCATGCTGGTGAACGACGTGAGCCTGCGCAACCTCATGCCGGCGGAGTTCGCCAAGGGTTTCGGATTCTTCAATTCCAAGACCTGGACGTCGTTTTCCCCCGTCGCGGTCACCCCGGACGAGCTGGGCGATGCCTGGGACGGCAAGCGCCTGCACCTCCCGATGCGGGTCGAGGTAAATGGCGAACTGCTCGGCACTCCGGACTGCGGCACCGACATGCAGTTCCATTTCGGCCGTCTGGTCGAGCACGCGGCGCGCACCCGCCCGCTCGGCGCGGGAACCATTATCGGATCGGGCACGATCTCCAACCGGGACGGAACACGCGGCAGTGCCTGCCTGCTGGAGAAGCGTGCGCTGGAGACCATCGAGCACGGCGAAGCGCGCACGCCGTGGCTCAGCTTTGGCGACCGGGTCCGCATCGAGATGCTCGACGCCTCGGGCCAGTCGATCTTCGGAGCGATCGATCAGAAGGTCGTGGCGACCACGAAGCGCAGCGCCCGGGAAGCGGAGGCGGCCGAGGCCACAACCGGGTCCTCGCCCGAAACCGAGGCCGCCTGAGCATGTCCGGATTCCTGCGCGCCATGTCCTTTCGCTCGGCCTGCATCATCGGCGCAGCCCTCTGCGCAGGCCTCCTCGGTTTCGGATTCTTCCTCCAGTACGTGATCGACCTGCACCCCTGCCCGCTGTGCCTGGTGCAGCGCGGCTTCTATTTCGGGATGCTGGCTGTCTTCGTTCTGGGTGCACTGCACGCGCCTTCCGGTTTTGGCACCAGGGTCTATGGCGTGCTCGCACTGCTGTTCGGGCTCGGCGGCATCGGCACCGCAGGGCGCCAGGTCTGGCTGCAGCATCTGCCCGCGGACAAGGTCCCGGAATGCGGGCCCGATCTCTACTACATGATGGAAAACTTCCCGCTCGCGCGCACGATCACGAATCTCTTCAAGGGTTCGGGAGAATGCGCCGCGGTCGACTGGACCTACCTCGGTCTGTCGATCGCCGAGTGGTCGCTCGTCTGGTTCGTCCTGCTGTGCGTGGCCTGCCTGTGGCTCGCGCTGCGCCGCAACCCTGCCCGCAGGCCTGATCCCGCTACCTGAAACTGTGCTCGGGCGCCGGGAACTTCCCGGCCTTCACATCACGCACGTAACGATCGATCGCATCGCGGATCGATCCGCCCTCGGCCATGAAATTGCGCACGAAGCGCGCCTTGCGGCCCGGGAATACATCCAGCATGTCGTAGAGCACCAGGACCTGTCCGTGGCAGTCCGGCCCCGCCCCGATGCCGATCGTGATCGCATCCGCCGCAGCGGTGATCTCTGCGGCGAGTGAGGCCGGGATCATCTCGAACACGATCATGTCCGCACCCGCCTGCTCCAGACGCTTTGCCTCCTCCAGCATCAGGGCGCGCGCGTCCGGCTGCTGGCCCTGCACGCGGAAGCCTCCGAGCGCATGCACCGACTGCGGCGTCAGCCCGAGATGCCCGCAGACAGGAATGCCGCGCTGGCTGAGAAAGCGGACCGTCTTCAGCATGGGCATGCCGCCCTCCAGCTTCACCATGTGGGCACCGGCGGCCATCAGGCGCGCGGCACTCGCGTAGGCCTGCTCCGGGCTCACCTGGTAGCTGCCGAACGGCAGGTCGGCCACGATGAAGCTCTGCGGCGCACCGCGTACGACGCACTCGGTGTGATACACGGCATGATCGAGCGTGACCGGCAGCGTGCTGTCGTGCCCCTGGATTACATTGCCCAGGGAATCGCCGATCAGGATGCACTCGACACCCGCATCATCCACCACGCGCGCGAAAGAAGCGTCGTAGGCGGTCAGCATGCAGATCTTTTCGCCGGCTTCTTTCAGCCGGCGCAAGGTGGTGAGCGTCTGTCTGGGCATCGTGTGCTCCGATTCTCAAGCCATGCGAGGTGCGTGCACCCCGGCGGAGCGCAGCGCGGTGTGCAGCGGGTTTTTACTATATCCCGGCAAAGGCCGCGACCGGCAAATTTGGAATCGTCCCGGCCTAGTTGCCAGGCTGCGCCCCGTGCATCGCCTCGCGGCAGATCTCGCCGACGAGCAGCAGCGCCGGGCCCATCCGCCCGGCATCCGTCCGGGCGAGCTCGCCAAGCAGACGGAACTGGCGTTTCTCGTCGGCGAGCGAGATGTTCTCCAGTATCGCCACGGGCATACCCGGATCGCGCCCGCTTTTGATCAGCGCCTGCGCCACGGCGGGCGCTTCATGCGCAGCCATGTACAGCACCACCGTATCCGCCCCGCGCGCCGCATCCGCCCAGCGACTGGGCCCTTCGCCCTCGCCCACGCGCGGCGTCACGAAGACGACACTGCGTGCGATCCCGCGACGCGTGAGCGAAACGCCGAGCACCGCGCTCGCGGCGAACGCCGCGCTCACACCCGGCACGACCTCGTATTCGATACCTGCCCCGCGCAAAGCATCGATCTCCTCCTGGGCACGCCCGAAGAGCATCGGGTCGCCGCCCTTCAGGCGCACGACGACGCGATGCCTCGCCGCCGCCTCGATCATTTGCGCGTTGATGCGATCCTGCGCGGCCGAGTGCCGACCGTGCCGCTTCCCGACCGACATAAGCTCGGCGTGCCGCGCGAGCGCGAGAATCTCCTCGCTCACGAGAGCATCGTGGAACACGATGTCGGCGCCCTCGATCAGACGCGCCGCGCGCACGGTTAGCAGATCCGCGGCCCCGGGGCCTGCACCGACGAGGTAAACCTTGCCCGGCGTGCCGGGGCCCATCGGCCTAGCGTCCGGCCGCGAGCCTGCGCCGGAAGAGCGGCTGTGGCTCCTGGGCGGAGACCTGGTACTGATCGCTGAATTCGCCGAAGGCGGCCAGGGCATCTTCGAGATTCTCCGAATCCCGGAGCACGAACGCATCGAAGCCGCAGCGCTCGAGCATGAGCAGCTGATCGCGCAGCAGCTCGCCGAAGGCGCGCAGCTCGCCCTTGTATCCGTAACGCTCCCGCAGCAGGCGTCCCGAGGAATTGATCCGGCCATCGCCGAATTTCGCCGCCCTGACCGCTACGATTGTGAAGCGATCCAGATCCGCAACGATGTCACCCGGCTCGTCGGCACCGTCCAGCCAGACGCCCAGCCTGCCGGAACCGGCGGCGGCGATCAGGGCCTCGCGGGATGACTTCCAGAGTGAGAGCGGCACAATCGAATCGCCCTCGGCCGCCTGCTCTACAGTCGCATCAGGAGGCAGCAGTCTCCAGCTGTCCTCGACCACCTTGCGATTTCTTATCAGCTTTGCCATAGACACGTTCCTTGAAGGGCTCGATGCCGATCCTGCGCACCACGTCGATGAAGCGCTCGGCGTCCGAATCGCGCTGCTCGATATAGAGATCGATCAGCTGCTGCACGACATCCGGAATTTCTTCCTGCGAGAAGGCGGGTCCGAGCACCTTGCCGATACTCGCGGCGGTACCCTGCGCACCGCCGACCTGCACCTGATAGAACTCCTCGCCCTGCTTGTCGACCCCGAGCACGCCGATGTGGCCGACATGATGATGGCCGCAGGCATTGATGCAGCCCGAGATGTTGAGGTCGATCTCGCCGATGTCCAACAGATAATCGAGATCGTCGAAGCGGCGCTGGATGGCCTCGGCTACAGGAATCGAGCGGGCGTTGGCCAGCGCGCAAAAATCGCCTCCCGGACAGCAGATGATATTGGTCAGCAGGCCGACGTTCGGCGTCGCCATGCCGAGCGCCTTTGCCTCATCCCACAGAGCTTTCAGATCGCGCCTGCGCACATCCGCCAGAACGATGTTCTGTTCGTGCGTAATGCGCATTTCGCCGAAGCTGAAACGATCCGCGAGCGCCGCGATGCGGTCCATCTCGTCGGCGGTCGCGTCGCCCGGCGGCACGCCGGTCTTCTTCAGCGAGAGCGTCACTGCGGCATAGCCCGCGACGCGGTGCGGATGCACATTGCGCCGGCACCAGGCGGCAAATCCTTTATCGGATGCGATCAGGGCCTCGATTTCCGGCATCGTAGCGGCGAGTGTTTCGTAAGCCGGCTGGGTGAAGCGTGCGCCGACCCGGTCGACCTCCTCCTGGATGAGGGTCGCAGGGCCATCCCGGAGGTGGGCCCACTCGGCCTCCACGTCCCGCGCAAACACCTCGGGACCCAGTTCCTTGACCAGAATCTTGATCCGCGCCTTGTATAGATTGTCGCGCCGGCCGTGAAGGTTGTAGACGCGCAGAATGGCGTCCATGTAGGTAAGCAGATGCTGCCAGGGCAGGAACTCGCGTATTACATGCCCCACGAGGGGCGTGCGCCCGAGCCCGCCGCCGACCGCCACCCGGAAACCCGTCTCCCCGGCCCCATTGCGGACCGCCGCAATGCCGATATCGTGCACAAGTATCGCTGCCCGATCCTCGGGACTGCCGGACACAGCGATCTTGAACTTGCGCGGCAGCCAGTTGAACTCCGGGTGAAACGTGGACCACTGCCGGAGAATTTCGCACCAGACGAGCGGGTCGACCACTTCATCGGGGGCAATCCCCGCGAACGGGTCGCTGGTGATATTGCGCACGCAGTTGCCCGAGGTCTGAATGGCGTGCATCTGCACCTCGGCAAGGGAGGCGAGCACATCCGGGGCATCCTTCAGCGCGATCCAGTTGAACTGTATGTTCTGGCGCGTCGTGAAGTGCCCGTAGCCGCGGTCCCACCTGCGTGCGATGAGCGCAAGCTGCCGCAACTGGCGCGAGGCCAGCATACCGTAGGGAATCGCTACGCGCAGCATCGGCGCATGACGCTGTACGTAGAGGCCGTTGCGCAGCCGGAGCTGACGAAACTCGTCCTCGCCCAGCGTGCCGGCCAGATAACGCGAGGTCTGGCCCCTGAACTGGTGGACACGCTCGTCCACCAGGTTTTGGTCGATCGGGTCGTATTGGTACATGAGGACGCGGAGCCTACTCTGGTGTAATATAAATATTAATAATAAAAAATACTTAAGCAAATTCTATTTAGTTATATAGAACTAGCCGGCCGGACCGCCCATACAGGCACCGGCCCACACGACGGGCCCGCACCATGAAACTGCAACAACTGCGCTACCTCTGCGAAGTCGCTCGACGCGGACTCAACGTCTCCGAAGCCGCCGAGGCACTGCACACCTCGCAGCCCGGGGTGTCGAAACAGATCCGCGCACTCGAGGACGAACTCGGGATACAGGTATTCGTGCGCAACGGCAAACGACTCGTCGCCGTGACCGAGCCAGGCAAGACCGCGATCGAGATCGCGGAACGCATCCTGGCGGAAGTGCGGAATCTTAAGCGAGCGGGCGAGGAATTCGCAAACGAATCGCTCGGCATGCTGACGATTGCCACGACCCACACCCAGGCGCGCTATGCGCTGCCGGCCTGCGTGGCCGAGTTCAAGCGTCAGTTTCCCGAGGTCGGCTTCACCATCCATCAGGGCACGCCCACCCAGATCTGCGAACAGGTGCTGTCGGGCGACGCCGATATCTGCGTCGCCACCGAGGGCATCTCCGCGTACCCCGACCTCGTATCGCTGCCCTGCTACCAGTGGAACCGGGTGGTCGTCGTGCCGCCCAAGCACCCGCTGCTGAAAATCACGCCGCTCACGCTGGAAGCAGTCTGCAAGTACCCGATCGTGACCTACGACTACGCCTTCGCGGGCCGTTCGCTGGTACAGAAAGCCTTCCAGACGCGCGGCCTCACGCCGAATGTCGTGCTGACGGCGCACGATGCGGACGTCATCAAGACCTATGTCGAACTCGGACTGGGCGTCGGAATCATGGCCAAGATCGCCTACGACCCGGAGCGCGACCGCAATCTGCGCGTCATCGACGCGGGCCACCTGTTCGAGTCAAGCACCACGCGGCTCGGGATTAAGCGCGGCGCCTATCTGCGACGCTACGCCTACGCCTTCATCGAAATGTTCGCGCCGCACCTGCCGCGCAAGATCGTCGAGGCCGCCGTGCTGGGGGCGGATGAAGGATCGCGCTACGAGCTGTGAGCCCGGCTGACGCTGCGCCGCTGCCGCGCAGCGCTATCGCGTATGAACGACCGGATCCTGGGATAGATCATCTCGCGCCAGCGCCGGCCGCTGAAGATTCCGTAGTGCCCCACACCCGGCGCCTCGTAGTGCTCGCGCTTCGCCTCGGCAATCCCCGTGCAGAGCTCGTGCGCCGCGCGGGTCTGACCATTGCCGGAAATATCGTCCTTCTCGCCCTCGATCGTGAGGAGAGCCGTGTCACGGATCGCGGCCGGTCGCACGAGTTCCTCCCCGACGAACATCCTGCCTTTCGGCAGCGCGAAATCCTGGAACACCGTCCGGATCGTATCGAGGTAGTACTCGGCAGGCAGGTCGAGGACCGCGTTGTACTCGTCGTAGAACCGGCGGTGCGCCTGCGCCGACTGGCCGTCCCCCGCGATCAGGTGGTTGTAGTAGTCCCAGTGGGCCCCGAGATGCCGGTCCGGATTCATTGCCACGAAACCCAGATGCTGAAGGAAGCCCGGGTAAACACGGCGGTTATAGCCCGGGTAGCGCGCGGGCACCCGCGCGATCACGTTGTGCTCGAACCACGAGAGCGGCTTGCGGGTCGCGAGATTGTTTACGGAAGTGGGGCTTTTGCGCGCGTCGATCGGACCGCCCATCATGACCATCGCGCGCGGCGACGGATCGCCCCGGGTCGCCATGAGGGAGACGGCGGCAAGCACCGGCACCGTCGGCTGACAGACTGAAACAATGCTCAGATCGGGCGCGAGATGTCGCGCGAACTCGATGATGTATTCGACGTAAGTCGAGAGGCCGAAGGGGCCGTGTGAAAGCGGCACCAGTCGCCCATCCACCCAGTCGGTCACCCAGACCTCATGATCTGCGACGAGTGCGGCGACCGTATCGCGCAGCAGCGTCGCGTGGTGCCCGGAAAGCGGCGCAACGAGCAGCACCTTGGGAAGCGCCGCGCTCGCCTGCGGCCCATCGTGACGCCGGAAACGGATCAGATTGCAGAACGGCTTTGCGAGCTCGGTTTCGATCGACAGCGCGACCCGCTCGCCGGCGACCTCGACCCCGGATATGCCCCACTCGGGCTTCTCATAGCGCTGCGTGACGCGCAGAAACAGATCCTGCCCCGCGGCGAGCCGCCGGGAGGCCGGCGTCCACGCCCAGGGGCTGAGCGGGTGGCTGAGCCATGCGTGCGTCATCTCGGATACGAAACGCAGCGGCGCAAGCGCCGTGTGCTGGGCTTCAAAGAGTTTGTAGAGCAAGATTCCGCTTTCTCGAATCCCCGCCTCGAGGCGCACTATATACCTGTTTCGCGGCCTGAATCACCCACGGCAGAACGCGAAGCCCGGCTCGGCTGCGCGCTTCGCACAGGTTTACCTGCCGCCTTGTCAGCGCACGCCTCAGGCCTGTTTCGCTTCATCGCGCAACGCGCGCCTGAGGATCTTCCCGACGTTCGTCTTGGGCAACTCTGCCCGGAACTCGACGTGTTTCGGCCGCTTGTAGCCGGTGAGCTCTTTCTTGCAGAACTCCATCACGTCCGCCTCGGTCAGCGCGGGATCCTTCTTGACCACGAAGAGCTTGACGGACTCTCCGGAATGCTCGTCCTGGACGCCGACCGCCGCGACCTCGAGCACGCCAGGGTGCATGGCGACAACCTGCTCGATCTCGTTCGGATACACGTTGAATCCCGAAACCAGAATCATGTCCTTCTTGCGGTCGACGATGCGGATGAATCCGCGCTCATCCATCACGCCGATATCGCCTGTCTTGAGGAAACCATCCGCTGTCATCACCTGCGCGGTCTCATCCGGTCGTTGCCAGTACCCCGCCATGACCTGCGGACCCTTGATGCAGATCTCACCCGGCTCGCCGCGCGCGACCTCGGCACCGGCATCGTCGCGGATCGAGATCATGGTCGAGGGCATCGGCACACCGATGCTGCCGCTGTACTCCTTGAGATCGAGCGGATTCGCGGTTGCGGACGGCGCCGTCTCGGTCAGGCCGTAGCCCTCGATGAGGGTGACGCCCGTCACCTGCTTCCAGCGGTCCGCGACAGCCTTCTGCACCGCCATGCCACCACCCACGACCAGTTTCAGATGTGAAAAATCCAGCTTCGCGAAATCCGGATTGTTCAGCAGCGCGTTGAACAGCGTGTTCACGCCCGACATCATCGTGTACCGGTGCTTGCCAAGCTCCTTGACGAAGCCCGGAATGTCGCGCGGATTGGTAATCAGGATGTTGCAGCCGCCCACGGTACACATCACCAGGCAGTTAACCGTGAGCGAGAAGATGTGATAAAGCGGCAGTGCGGTGATGATCACCGGTGGCTCGCTGCCGAAGGCCGGCGTGAGCCAGGCCTGATACTGGAGCATTGCGGCAACCACGTTCCGGTGCAGCAGCATGGCCCCCTTCGAGATACCCGTCGTCCCCCCCGTATACTGCAGGTAGGCGATGTCATCGCCCGAGAGCTCGGGCTTCGAAAGCGTCAACCGTGCGCCCTCGGCGAGCACGCGACCGAAGGCCTGCGCGCCGGGGAGCGAGAACGGCGGCACCATCTTCTTCAGCTTGCGCACCACGAAGTTGACGATGACGCCCTTCAACCCGAGCATTTCGCCAAGCGAAGTCACCACCACGTGCCGCACGCCGGTGTTCGGCAGGACCTGCTCCAGCACCGATGCGAAATTCTCGAGGATGACGATCACCTCGGCACCCGAATCGCGTAGCTGGTGCTCGAGTTCGCGTGCCGTATACAGAGGATTCACGTTCACGACCGTGCACCCGGCGCGCAGCGCTCCGAACATCGCGATCGGAAACTGCAGGCAGTTCGGCGTCATGATCGCGACCCGCTGGCCCTTGCGGATGCCCTTCGATTGCAGCCAGGCCGCGAATGCCCGGGACTCGCGCTCGAGTTCCGCAAAATCAATGGTCTTGCCCATGTTGTGGAACGCGGGCCGGGCCCCGTATTTCGACACGCACTCCTCGAACAGCTCCACAAGCGAACGATAGCGTCCCGTGTCGATCTCCGCCGGAACGCCCGGCGGATAGCTCTTCAGCCAGATCTTTTCCATTTTGCCTCCCCTGTGCGATACCCACGCTAGTCTAGGCGAAGGCGGTGCCGGTTGTCGAAGATCGACACCTCGCCCGGGAACGCGCAAGTTTCGGATAGATTTGCCTCCGGGCTGCGGGTTAGGCTATGCGCCATCGACTGCCCCGGACTCCCACTCCTATGACATCCTCGACCTCAGCCCGTCCGCGCACCGATACCGGCACGACCGCGATGGTCGAGCGCGCCCGGCGTTTCCTGGACGGGCACTCCGGAGAGCACGTCACCCTCGCCCAACTCGCGCAAGCCGTGGGCGTGAGCCCGTCGCACCTGCAGCGACGCTTCAAGCAGGCGACCGGACTCTCGCCGCTCGACTACCAGCGCGAACACCGCCTGACCCGCGCCAAGCAACTGATGGGCGCGGGTCACGGAGTCACCCGCGCAGTGTTCGAAGCAGGCTACGGGTCGCTCTCGCGCTTTTACGAAAATGGCACCGAGAGACTGGGCATGCGCGCAAAAGACTACCGCGCGCGAGGAAAGGGACTCACCATCGACTACTGCATTTTCCCCACGCGGATCGGGATGGTGCTCGCCGCCGCAACCGAGCGCGGCCTGTGCGCGATCCGGATAGGCGATGACGGCCCGTTGCTTATGCAGGCTCTTGCGCAGGAGTTCTCCGCCGCGTCCCTGCGTCGATCGGACGCCTCGCTCGCCGGGCTGCAGCGCGCCGTGCTCGCATTCATGGACGGGGATGACAGCCTGACACGTCTGCCCCTCGATCTCCAGGGCACAGTGTTCCAGCGGCGCGTGTGGCAGGCCCTGAGGGACATCCCGGCGGGCAAGACCCGCACTTACGGTGACATCGCGGCGCAAATCGGCGCCCCCGCGGCGGTACGCGCGGTCGGCAGCGCCTGCGCCGCAAATCCGGTCGCACTCGCGATTCCCTGCCACCGCGCGCTGCGCGCCGATGGCGGACTCGGCGGTTACGCCTGGGGCCTTGCCCGCAAGGAACAGCTGCTCGCGCTCGAGGCAGGCACGCTACCCTCGCCGGCGCGCCGACGGCAGCAACGAAGCCGCGGATGAAGATCGCAGACTGGAACGCGGGCTGATGCGTGCAACTGACTACGGGCGCCTCGTTCTGCTGGGGGCTATCTGGGGAGCCTCGTTCCTGTTCATGCGGATCGCATCCCCCGAAGTCGGACCGGCGGCGACATCGGAGGGACGTCTGCTGATCGCCGGCGTGGCCCTTGTGATCTGGACACTCGCCACGGGCGGACGCATGCACTGGCGCGCGCGCTGGAGGGATTACCTGCTGATCGGCGCGCTGAACGCCGCCATCCCGTTTTTCCTCTTTGCCTTCGCGGCGCTGCACCTGCCAGCGTCGCTTTCGGCGCTGCTGAACTCCACAGCCCCCATGTTCGGTGCGCTGTGCGGCGCGCTGTGGCTCGGCGAGCGCCTCACCCGGCGCAAGTTGCTCGGTCTGGCAGCCGGCATTGGCGGCGTCGGCGTGCTCTCGCGCGCGGACCTGGGGGACGGAGGCGCACTCTACGTCCGGGCCATTGCCGCTTGCCTGCTTGCGAGTCTTTGCTACGGAATCGGTGGGGTAATGCTGGCTCGCTTTACCGCACGCGTCGGAACCGACGGCGTATCCGCAGGCGCGATGAGTCTGTGCGGGCTAGCCCTCCTTCCGGCGCTGGCCATATGGCCGCCCATTGCGGTTCCTTCCGCAGGCGCGGCACTCAGCATCCTCGGCCTGGGGTTGCTGTGCACGGCATTCGCCTACTGGCTCTATGTGCGCCTCATCGCGGACCTCGGCGCAACGCGCGCCCTCGCGGTGACCTACCTTATTCCGCTGTTCGGACTACTCTGGGGCATGCTGTTCCTTGGCGAAGCCCTGCCACCGGGCGCACTGCTTGGCGGCGCCCTGATCGTGACGGGAACGATGCTGGTGGTAGGCGCCGGCAATCCGGCGAAAGTGCGCTAGCATCGCGCCACGATCCGGCAGGAACTCAGGAGCAAACTTGGGCAGCATCGTGGCACTCGCAGGGCAGGTGGGCGGCGCAAAGCTCGCGGAGGGGCTGTACCGGATGCGGGGCAGCGGGCTGTCCGTCATTGCGAATACAGGCGACGACTACGAGCACCTCGGTCTGATGTTCTCCCCGGACATCGACACGCTGCTCTACACGCTCTCCGGCATTGCGGCCCATGACAGCGGCTGGGAACCCGAGCACGAATCGCATGCGGTTTCGGACATGCTGCGGCTCCTCGGCGGTCCGACTCGCCCGATACTCGGTGACCGGTCGCTCGCCGCCCCCATCCTTCGCACCGAGGGCCTGCGTGCCGACCGAAGCCTGACTCAGGTCACGCTCGGCCTGGCGCGCAATCTGGGTATTGAGGCGCGCGTACTGCCGATGAGCAACGACCCGGTCCGCACCTACGTCGCGACCGAAGAGGGCTCGGTGACGTTCCAGGACTATTTCATGGAACTGGGTTGCGAGCCGAGGGTCACGGGCTTCCAGTATGCGGGCGCCGCGGACGCCCGGATCTCCGACGAAGTTCTTGATGCGCTGCATGCCGAGGACCTCGAAGCAGTCATCATCTGCCCGGCAAACCCCTACCACGTCATCCGCCCGATCCTGGAGATCGAGGGCATGGCCGCCCTGTTGCGCAAGCGCGGAGCGCCGGTAATCGCGGTTTCGCCCATCGTCGGGGGCCGCGCGTTGAAGGGTTCGGCCGGCAAGATCATGCTCGAACTCGGCCGCGAAGTCTCGGCGCGCTCCGTAGCGATGGAATACCTGCGCCTGATCGACGGCTTCGTCATGGACCATGAAGACGAGGCGCTTGCCGAAGGCATCGCGGCAAGCGGCATGAGCGTACTGACCGCCAGAACGATCATGCGGAGCCTTGAGGACCGGGTCACGCTGGCCGCGACGGTGCTGGAGTTTGCGGCCACCGTGCGGCGGCGCAAACTGGAAGACTCGGAGATTTGAACCCTGCCTGTCGGATGCGTGCTATCATCGCTGCCGCAGGATATTCAAGCAGCGAATTCAAAGTCTGTTCACCGTCGTCTTAGCGTCTTTCTCCAAACCGGAGTTCTCCGGCGGCGTTTCCGCTAGATGCACCCGTTGTGGCAGTTTCGTTTCCTATCTTGATCGTCGTGCCCGGTCGCCGCAGCCCGGAATTCGCCTCGGCATTCAACTATAAGCAAAGGAAACAACATGGCCACCGGTACGGTGAAATGGTTCAACGACGCAAAAGGCTTCGGCTTCATCACTCCCGCTGACGGCGGGGAAGATCTGTTCGCGCATCACACCGCGATCCAGATGAACGGCTTCAAGTCGCTCAAAGAAGGCCAGAAGGTCGAATTCGAGGTCCGCAAGGGCCCGAAGGGCCTGCAGGCTGCGGACATCAAGCCGATCTAAGCACTGCAAGCAGACGAAAAAGCCCGGGCAACCGGGCTTTTTTTCGTCCGGATTCTGCGTAGCAACGAGAAATTAGCCCTCGCCGGGCGGCTTGCGGCATGGCAAGCTGCCAACATGGGAACACTAGGAATGCGCCTGCCGGGTCCGCCCGAAGGCACGCAACGCGCGCCGTGCCTGCCTGAGCACCTGTTCCCGGGTGCAGACACCGTCACAACCTGAGACACGGAACACGCCATGTCAGATCCTCTCCTCGGCAGCCCTGTTACCCTGCTCGGACGCGTCCGGGATGCGTCGATCTCCGCTTTCATGGAGGGCTTCAAGTGGGGTACCGGCCCCGCAGGTACTGCAGCGACGGTGAGCTACAGCTTTCCCGACCTTGGCACGACGGACTACTGGTCGACGGACCCGGTGGCGGGCTACGGCGGCACGCGTTCCGGCGGAGAGCCCTGGGCCAGCGGTTTCCGCGGCCTGAGCACCAGCCAGCAGCAGGCATTCACTGCCGCACTCGCAACCTGGTCCAACGTCGCCAATATCAGTTTCAGCCTGATCCCTGCCGAATCCCCGCACAACGTCGGCGATATCCGTGTGGCCTGGACGAATGGTTCCGGCATGGACGCGAGCACCTACGCATACACCTATGTCACCAACAACCGGGACCCGGCTCACGGAGACCTCTGGCTGAACGCGCTGCCCGGCAGTCCGTTGCTCGGGAGCGAATCCCCCGCAACCCTGCAGTTTCCGGCGGGGTCCGTCGCCTTCAACACGCTTGCGCATGAACTTGGCCACGCGATCGGGCTGGATCATCCTTTTTCCCCTTGGAATCCTCTCCTGCCCAAGTCCGGACTGACGCTCACCCAGAACACGCTCAAGCACACCATCATGTCGTACTCGGACGCCCCCGGCCACTGGGACGACGGCAGCGCGTCCTACTATCCGACGACACCGATGCTGCTGGACATCAAGGCTGCGCAATACCTGTACGGCGCGAACATGTCCTACCGTGCCGGCGCCGACACCTATGTCTACCGTGGCTCCAGCAACTACTACGAAACCATCTGGGATGCCGGCGGGACGGATACGATCGTCTACGATTCGGCAACAGGCGGCCTGATCGATCTGCGGGCCGGGAACTTCAGCCAGCTCGGCAACCGGATTCATCTGGGGAACGGTGCGGTGCAAGCCGACACCGTCGCGATCGCCTACAACGTCACCATCGAGAACGCGACCGGCGGGTCGGGCAATGACACGCTGATCGGCAATGCGGTGGCGAACGTTCTGGATGGCGGCGCGGGCGCGGACACGATGATGGGCGGCGCAGGCAATGACACCTACGTCGTCGACAACGTGTTGGACAAGGTGCTCGAAACGATCTCTGCCTCAACCACCTCCGGGGACGCAGGAGGTATGGACATCGTGCGAAGCACCCTATCGTGGACTCTCGGCCGGTTCACAGAGAACCTGATTCTCGCTGGCAACAGCGCCGTAGACGGCACCGGGAATGGCCTTGCCAACACGCTCATCGGCAACGATCAGACAAACGTGTTGCGTGGACTCGCGGGCAACGACCAGCTCACAGGAAACGGAGGTGGCGACATGCTGTACGGCGGTCTGGGCCGCGACACGCTCACGGGCGGCGCAGGTGCAGACAGCTTCACCTTCGACTCTGCTCCGGGAACGTCAGGCAACGCAGACATGATCGCGGACTTCGAGCACCTGATCGACCACCTGTTGCTGGACGATGACGTCTTCAAGAAACTGAATGCCGGGGCCGGAAGCGCTCTCCCGGCGGCGCAGTTCCGCATCGGTGCGGCACAGGACAACAACGACTACATCCTGTACGACCCCAATTCAGGAAACCTCTATTACGACACGGACGGCAACGGCGCCGCTGCTGCCGCGCTTGTGGCAACCCTGGGCCTCTCGATTCACCCGGTATTGTCGCTCGCCGATTTCACGGTGATTGCCTAGGCCTTGCGCCGGGCACTGGTGCCGGATATCCGACTCGAACGGATGACCTACCGCTTACAAGGCGGTTGCTCTACCAACTGAGCTAATCCGGCGAAGGCGCGCATTCTATCCCGCAGACGCGGAAGGACGAATCCCGGGACCAGGACGAGAAATGATAGTAACGTTTTCGTTACTATGTGCTCAGCCCCTTGCCGTATTCCGGCCCTGTCAGCCTTCCACCTCCCGGGATTAGCATATTCCTTTCAAATCTCAGGTCCGCAAAGCATATGCAAGGTGCCCGATGATATTTCCGCTTCCATGCCGCGCTCGCTATCGTGCGGCCATCCCGACTGTCCGTACATGGAGATTCGAAGTGAAAACGTTTGCCGCAAAATCCGTCCGCCCCCTCATCGTCGCCGCGCTGAGCGCGCTGGCCTTACCGTCCTGGGCGCAGACCTCGATCCTGAACGTGTCCTACGACCCGACGCGCGAGCTTTACCAGGAGTTCAACCAGGCCTTCGCGAAGTTCTGGAAAGCCAAGGGCGGCGATCAGCTGGACGTCAAGCAGTCGCATGGCGGCTCGGGCTCCCAGGGCCGCAAGGTGATTGACGGCATCGACGCCGATGTCGTCACACTCGCGCTCGCCTACGACATCGACGCGATCGCCGGCAAGGGTCTGATTGCGGCCGACTGGCAGAAGCGTCTGCCGCACAACGCCTCGCCCTACACCTCCACCTACATCTTCCTGGTGCGCAGGGGCAATCCAAAAGCGATCAAGGACTGGAGCGATCTCGTGAAGCCGGGCGTGTCGGTCGTGACACCGAACCCCAAGACTTCCGGCGGCGCCCGCTGGGGCTACCTCGCGGCCTGGGGCTACGAGCTGAAGCGCAGCAAGGGTGATCAGGCCAAGGCCAGGGATTTCGTGGCCCGTCTGTTCAAGAATGTGCCGGTGCTGGATTCCGGCGCACGTGGTTCGACCATCACCTTTGCCGAGCGCGGCATCGGTGACGTCATTCTGACCTGGGAGAACGAAGCCCACCTTACGCTGAAGGAATTCGGCGCCGAGAAATTCGAGATCGTGTATCCCCCGGTCAGCATTCTCGCGGAACCTCCGGTGGCAGTGGTGGACAAGGTCGTGGACAAGCGCGGCACGCGCAAGGTCGCCGAGGAGTATCTGAAGTATCTCTATACGCCGGTGGGTCAGGAAATCGCGGCGAAGAACTTCTACCGTCCGATCGACACGAAGGTGCTTGCCAGGTACGCGAAGCAGTTCCCGAAAATCAGCCTGTTCACCATCGACGAGCTGTTCGGCGGCTGGCAGAAGGCGCAGCAGACGCACTTCGCGGACGGCGGCGTGTTCGACCAGATCTACGCGACGAAGTAGCGCAACCCGCCCGCTGGGAACCTTAAGACGCGATCGCAATACAGGGACGCGCGGGGGCCCCCAGATACCCGGCAGCCCCCCCCAACAACGCTGTTCAGGCGCCTGCTCGTCTAATTCCGTCAAGGCATATGGAAATAGACAGCGAGTCGTTTGCCTGCGCAGAGCGCAGGCCGATAATGCGCTCCCTTCCGGCGACGTGCCAGCGCCGGGGTCGCAACAGGCGAGGCCCGGCGGGCAAGACGACTTCCAGCTATCCAACACGATCAACGAAGGTATACGATGAATTTCCTGCGATCAGAGAAACTGCTGCCCCGAATCAACCGACTCCTCGTCGCAAGCGCGATCGGTCTGTTGCCGCTCGTCGCGAACGCACAGACGACCCTGCTTAACGTCTCCTTCGACGTCGCCCGCGAGTACTACAAGGACTACAACCCGGTCTTCGCCCGCTACTGGAAGGCGCGCACCGGGGAAACGGTGACGATCAACCAGTCGCATGGCGGCTCGAGCGCCCAGGCGCGCGCAGTGGCCGACGGTCTGGAGGCCGACGTCGTCACGATGAACCAGGCAACCGACATCGATCTGCTTGCTTCCCGCGGGGCACTGGTGGCCGCCGACTGGGTCAAGCGCTTCCCGGATGCGGCCTCGCCCAGCCACTCGACGATGATCTTCCTCGTGCGCAAGGGAAATCCCAAGGGCATCAAGGATTGGGATGACCTCGTGAAGGCCGGCACCCAGGCAATCATTCCCAATCCGAAGACCGCGGGCAATGGCCGCTACACCTATCTCGCCGCCTGGGGCCATGCACTGCGCAAGAAAGGCGGCAATGAGGCCAGCGCGCGCGCCTTCGTCGCGGCGCTGTTCAAGAATGTGCCTGTGCTCGACACCGGCGGGCGCGGCGCGACCAACACCTTCGTGCAGCGCGGCATCGGCGATGCGCTGATCACCTTCGAGAACGAGGTTTTCCTGATCCAGCGCGAACTCGGCGCGGACAAGGTCGAGATCGTCTATCCCTCGGTGAGCATCCGCGCGGACAATCCCGTCGCGCTGGTCGAGAAGGTCGTGGACAAGAAGGGCACGCGCAAGGCTGCACAGGCTTATCTCGACTACCTGTACTCGGACGAAGGCCAGGAGCTGTTCGCGAAGTTCTACTATCGCCCGTCCAATTCCGTCATTGCAAAGAAATACGCGAGCACCTTCAAGCAGATTCCGCTATTTACGGTGGATGAGGTATTCGGGGGCTGGCAAAATGCGCAGAAGACGCACTTTGCCGACGGCGGCAGCTTCGACCAGATCTACCAGAAATAGCCGCCGCCGTATCCCGAGCCCCTGCCGCCGCGGCATGACCGTGCGGCAGGGCTATGCATGACTGAGAGTCGCATCCAATGACCGTCCGTGCGGGCAAGCGCCACAATGTGCTGCCAGGATTCAACCTGGCGCTCGGCTATACGCTGTTTTATCTGGGCCTGATCGTCCTGATTCCGCTGTCGGCAGCCTTCATCCGCACGGCATCGCTCACCTGGGAACAGTTCTGGGGCGTGGTGACGACGCCCAGGGTGATCGCCTCCTACCAGCTCACCTTCGGTGCCTCGCTTGCGGGCGCGGTCATCAATTCGATCTTCGGCCTCATCGTCGCCTGGGTGCTGGTGCGTTACCGTTTCCCCGGCAAGCGGCTGCTCGATGCGCTGGTCGATCTACCCTTCGCGCTGCCCACCGCGGTGGCAGGCATCACGCTGACCGCCCTGTACGCGCCGAACGGCTGGATCGGCAGCCTGTTTGCGCCTTACAAGATCGCTTTCTCCCAGCTGGGCGTGGTGATTGCGCTGACCTTCATCGGCCTGCCCTTCGTCGTGCGTACCGTCCAGCCCGTGCTGGAGGATCTCGAGCGCGAGCTCGAAGAAGCGGCCGCGAGCCTCGGGGCCTCGCGCCTGCAGACTTTCGTGCGCGTGATCCTTCCGGTGATCCTGCCCGCCCTGCTTACCGGCTTTGCCCTTGCCTTCGCGCGCGCGGTCGGCGAATACGGCTCAGTCGTCTTCATCGCCGGCAACATGCCGATGCAGACCGAGATCACGCCGCTCCTGATCATCACGAAACTGGAGCAGTACGACTATGTGGGCGCAACGGCGCTGGCGGTGGTCATGCTGGTCATCTCGTTCATGATGCTGCTCGCGATCAATCTGCTGCAGTGGTGGGCGAACCGGCGCGCCGGGAGGACGACGTGAGCGCTGCACCCGCAACGGTCAAGGTGCGCGCGGGACGCGGTCCGCAGGCGGCGACCGGCGAACCGGCACTCGTGAAGTGGTTGTTGATCGGCACGGCGATCGCCTTCATGGGCCTGTTCCTGGTAGTCCCCCTGGTCGCAGTGTTCTACGAGGCCCTGCGCAAGGGTCTCGAAGCCTATTTCGCGGCCCTGCGCGAGCCGGATGCGCTTTCGGCCATCAAGCTCACGCTCATTACCGCGGCGATTGCAGTGCCGCTCAATCTCGTATTCGGCGTCGCGGCCGCCTGGGCCATCGCGAAATTCGACTTTCGCGGCAAGAGCCTGCTCATCACGCTGGTGGACCTCCCGTTCTCGGTATCCCCGGTCGTCTCGGGTCTGATCTATGTACTCGTCTTCGGCCTGCAGGGCTGGCTCGGTCCCTGGCTGCAGGCGCACGACATCAAGATCATTTTTGCCATCCCCGGGATCGTGCTCGCCACCGTGTTCGTGACCTTTCCGTTTGTCGCGCGCGAACTGATTCCGCTCATGGAGGCGCAGGGCAAGGAAGAGGAAGAGGCCGCCATCGTGCTCGGTGCGAACGGCTGGCAGACCTTCTGGAAGGTGACACTGCCGAACATCAAGTGGGGCCTGCTCTACGGCGTGATCCTCTGCAATGCGCGCGCGATGGGCGAGTTCGGGGCAGTGTCCGTGGTATCCGGTCATGTACGCGGCCAGACCAATACGATGCCGTTGCATGTCGAGATCCTGTACAACGAGTATCAGTTCGCGGCGGCATTCGCCGTTGCCTCGCTGCTCGCACTGCTCGCGTTGCTCACCCTCGCGCTAAAGACCTTTGTCGAATGGAAGACGGCGGCCGAGCGCGCCATCCTGCCGCCCGAAGAGCCGACCCGCTGATCGCGGCCCTCACACGACCCCACGGAACTCACATGAGCATCGAAGTCCGCCACATCACCAAGCGCTTCGGCAACTTTGTCGCGCTGAACGACGTTTCGCTCGACTTCCCGACCGGCGAACTCGTCGCGCTCCTCGGTCCTTCCGGCTGCGGCAAGACCACCCTGCTGCGCATCATCGCCGGCATGGAAGTTCCGGACGACGGCGAGGTGTTTTTCCACGGTGAGGATGCCACCGAGCGCGACGTACGCGAACGCAAGGTCGGGTTCGTCTTCCAGCACTACGCGCTGTTCCGGCATATGACGGTGTTCGAGAACATCGCATTCGGTCTGCGCGTGAAGCCGCGCAGCCAGAGGCCGTCGAACGAGGTGATCCGCGAGAAGGTAATGTCCCTCCTGCAGCTCGTGCAGATGGATTTTCTCGCCGACCGCTACCCTTCTCAGCTCTCCGGCGGTCAGCGTCAGCGCGTGGCGCTCGCGCGCGCCCTCGCGGTCGAGCCCAAGGTCCTGCTGCTCGACGAACCCTTCGGAGCACTCGACGCAAAGGTACGCAAGGAATTGCGCCGCTGGCTGCGCCGCCTGCACGACGAAATCCACGTCACCAGCATCTTCGTTACGCACGACCAGGAAGAAGCCCTTGAAGTCGCGGACCGCGTCGTGCTGATGAACCGCGGGCAGGTAGAGCAACAGGGTACGCCGGAGGAGGTCTACGAGGCCCCGGCCAACCCCTTCGTATACAGCTTCCTCGGGCACGTGAACCTGTTTCACGGTCGCGCGCACGGCGGACAGATTCACGTCGGGGAGGCAACCCTGGCAGCCCCCGAACATGCCGATGCGTCCAACGCGCCAGCAGTCGGCTACGCGCGCCCGCACGAGCTCGAGGTGGAGCGTCCGACCCCCGGGCAGACCGGCATCGCCGCGACGCTCGAGCGCGCGCTCGTCGTCGGCCCCTACGCGCGCCTCGAACTGAAGCAGCAGGGCACGGACAACCTGATCGAAGTGGAACTGCCGAGTGAACGCTATCGGTCACTCGGCCTGCAGAATGGCGAAAGCCTGCTCGTGCGCCCGCGCAAGCTGCGGGTGTTCCTGCGCGAGGCGTCAGCAGACAAGTCCTCGGATTACATTATCTAGTTCTTGCAGGCTGGCTTCCGCAGGAGCATTCTCGCCGCCAACCGCATGATAGTAACGTTTTCGTTACTATCATGCCCTCGGGAGTGCCCTGGCCTCCCGCTGGCTACTTGATGCGTCGCAGCGTCGGCTTGCCCGCCCCCTGAGGCGTGCCGCCCCTGGGAGGGTCCGGGAGATCGTGCCCGTTGTCGGAGGAACTCGGCACAACGGAAATGCCGGGCGGACGCGCATCCGCCGGACGAGCATCCGCCGGACGAGCATCTGCATCACTCTGACCCGCCTGTGGCGCTTCGACCTCGAAGGTCATCCCGTGGCCGGTCTCGCGCGCGTAGATCGCGAATACGTTGTGCACCGGAACGGAAATCTGGCGCGCCACGCCGCCGAAGCGCGCGGAGAATTCGATCATATCGTTGCCCATCTGCAGCTTGTGGACAGCCGTGGGCGCGATATTGAGGGTGATTTCCCCACCTTTCGAATACTCGAGCGGCACCTGGGTCCGGGCGTCCACCTTCACCGCAAGATGCGGGGTATAGCCGTTGTCCACGCACCAGTCGAACAGCGCGCGGAGCACATAGGGTTTGGTAGGAATTTCGTCCATGCCGGATCAGGTGAACTGCGCCTGCCTCCTGAAAAAACCTGGCAACCCGGCCCCGGGCTACTTGCGCATCACCTTTTCGGAAGGTGTCAGCGCCTCGATGAACGCGGGTCGGGAGAAGATGCGCTCAGCATACTTCATCAGCGGCGCGGCCTGCTTCGCGATCTTGATGCCGTAAAGATCGAGCCGCCAGAGCAGCGGCGCGATCGCGACGTCGAGCATCGTGAGTTCGTCCCCGAGCATGTACTTCGTGCGCTTGAACAGGGGCACGATCTGGATCAACTGCTCGGTCACGTGCTGGCGCGCCTTCTCGACCAGCTTTTCCTTGCCCGACTCGATCGCCTCGATCTGGGAGAACAGCTCGACTTCCATGTTGAACAGCATCAGGCGCGCACGCGCACGCATCACCGGGTCCGCCGGCATCAGCTGCGGGTGCGGGAAGCGTTCATCGATGTACTCGTTGATGATGTTCGACTCGTACAGGATCAGGTCGCGCTCGACCAGCACCGGCAGCCGGTTGTACGGATTCAGGACCGACAGGTCCTCCGGCTTGTTGAACATGTCGACATCGATCACCTGGAAGTCCATGCCCTTCTCGTAAAGCACGAAGCGGCAGCGGTGGCTGAATGGGCAGGTGGTCCCGGAATACAGTTGCATCATGGCATGCGGCCTTCGAAAAATGCAGTCAACGCGCCGGAGAGCGCCTGGCAGGATTGCCCTGCGCCTCCTCCGGCCTGCTGTGAAAGATTGCTAGGTTATTGGTGCTGGCTGAGCCGCAGGCTCAGTGAACGTCCTTCCAGAACTCACGCTTCACGAGATACACGAGCACGAACAGCATGCCGAGCACCAGCAGCACCCAGATGCCGATCTGCTTGCGCGACTGCGCAGCAGGCTCGCCCACGAAGGCGAGAAAGTTCACCAGGTCGCGCACCGTCCGGTCATACTCGATTGTGCTCTGCGTCCCCGGTGTCATCTGGACCCACTTGTATTCAACCGCCGCGTGTTCGCCCTCGCCTTCCTTGCGTTGGAGCGAACGCTCGCCCTGCAAGGTCCAGAGCGCGTGCGGCATGCCTACGTTCGGAAATACCGCGTTGTTCCATCCGCTGGCCGTCGCGGGATCACGGTAGAACGTGCGCAGATAGGTGTACAGCCAGTCGACGCCCCGGGACCGCGCCACCACGCTCAGATCGGGCGGCGGCACCCCGAACCAGCTCTTCGCGTCCTTGGCCGACATCGCGACGCGCATCGTGTCGCCGACCTTGTCGCCCGTAAGGATCAGGTTGTCGCGTATCTGCTGCTCGGTGAGTCCGATGTCCTGCAGCCGGTTGTAGCGCATGTACTGCGCACTGTGACAGTTCAGGCAGTAGTTGACGAAGGTCCGTGCGCCGGCCTGCCGGCTTACGACGTCGTTCTGGTCTATGGGCGCGCGGTCGAGGCGATAGCCTCCCTCGGAAGCAAACGTCTGCGCCGTGAATGCGGCGCAGGCAAGCGCGAGGCCGGTCAGTAGCTTTTTCATTTTCTTTGCCTCCACACTCAGTCCGCAATCCGGGACGGGACCGGAAGCGTCCGGTCGCGCGCCGTGTACCAGGGCATCAGGATGAAAAACAGGAAGTAGACCAGCGTGCAGACCCGAGCCACGACCGTGGCAACGTCCGCCTTGCCGAGCCAGTCGCCGAACTGGCCCCACACGTTGGTGGTTTCCGTCCCGAGATAGCCGAGGATCAGGAATGCGACCACGAACAAGGTAAGCGCCCACTTGTAGTATGGACCGCGATAGCGGATGGACAGCGCCCGCCCTCTGTCCAGCCACGGCAGCAGCAGCAGGATCATGGTCGCGAGGCCCATGACCATCACCCCCGGGAACTGCGAATTGAACAGCGGGGGCACCGCGCGCAGCATGGAATAGAAAGGCGTGAAGTACCACACCGGCGCGATATGCAGAGGGGTCTTCAGCGGATCGGCCGGGACGAAATTGTTGTACTCGAGGAAGTACCCGCCCATCTCCGGCACGAAGAACAGCACGATCGCGAACAACGCCAGAAACACGACCGCACCGACCGCATCCTTGACCGTGTAATAGGGGTGAAACGGAATCCCGTCGAGCGGATTTCCGTCCGGCCCCTTGTGCTTCTTGATGTCCACGCCTTCCGGGTTGTTCGAGCCGACATCGTGCAGCGCGAGCAGGTGCACCACGACCAGCCCGATGAGGACGAGCGGCAGCGCGATCACGTGAAACGCGAAGAACCGGTTAAGCGTCGCGTCCCCCACGACATAGTCGCCACGAATCCAGAGCGACAGATCCGGACCGATCACCGGGATGGTGGAGAAGAGGTTCACGATGACCTGCGCGCCCCAGTAGGACATCTGCCCCCAGGGCAGCAGATAGCCGAAGAACGCCTCGCCCATCAGCGTCAGATAGATCAGCACGCCGAATATCCAGACCAGCTCGCGCGGCTCGCGATGCGAACCGTAGAGCAGGGCCCGGAACATGTGCAGATAGACGACGATGAAGAACGCCGAGGCGCCGGTGGAATGGATATAGCGGATGATCCAGCCGCCCGGGACGTCGCGCATGATGTACTCGACCGAGCCGAAAGCCAGCGCTGCGTCCGGTTTGTAGTTCATCGTGAGGAAGATGCCGGAGACGATCTGGATCACCAGCACGAGCAGCGCGAGCGAACCGAAGTAGTACCAGAAGTTGAAATTCTTCGGCGCGTAGTAGCCGGACGCGTGCTTCTGGAATTCGATGAACGGCGTCGGGAAGCGGCGTTCGACCCAGCCTATGATCCCGGTGTACTTGGGGGTGTATTCCGTAGCCATGGATCAGCCCTCCTTCCGGTCATCGCCGATTACAACGGTGTTCTCGGTTACAAACGTATGCGGCGGGACTTCAAGGTTGATCGGCGCGGGGACGCCCTTGTAGACGCGGCCCGCAAAATCGAACTTGGACCCGTGGCAGGGACAGTAGAACCCTCCCGCCCAGTCCGCACCCATTTCCGCCTTTTCTTCCGCGGTCTTCTCCTTGGGTGAGCAGCCCAGATGCGTGCAGATCCCGACCATGATCGCGATTTCGGGTTTGATGGAGCGGAACTCGTTCTTCGCATAGTCCGGTTGCTGGGCGACGCTGGATTCAGGGTCCGCCAACTTTGCCGCACCCTGCTTGATCGAATCGAGCATCTCCGGGGTCCGCTTCAGTATCCAGACCGGCTTCCCTCGCCACTCGAAAATTCCGAGTTCGCCCGGTTGCAGCTTGGAGATGTCCACCTCGATCGGTGCTCCGGCCGCGCGTGCCTTCTCGGACGGCAGCATGCTGGAGACAAAGGGCACCGCTGCGCCCAGGGTTGCCGCACCGCCCGCCGCCGATGTGACGACGAGGAGGCGACGTCGGGTACTGCTTGGCTTTTGCTCTTGTGTCATGAGTGAGGACCGCTCGCTGATAGCCGTTAGTAGGAAAGCTTGTCCCCGACCAGGCCGGCCCACACGATCCGGGCACGACCGGATGCACGCATAGGAGACTCAGGCACGGGAAAACGCGAGATTATAGCGACCTGTCGGGGAAAAACTCAAAAAAACTTCGATAAGTCACTAAGAAATATGCGTTTTATCCAATCTCCCTGCCACCTCGCATCAGATCGGATTCCCGCTGTCCAGAAAGTGGCAGGCGAGACCGAACCGGCTTTCCAGGTAAGCCCCGACCGCCTGAACGCCGTAGCGCTCAGTCGCATGGTGCCCCGCCGCAATGAAGGACACACCACTCTCGCGCGCCGCGTGATAGATCCACTCCGAAGCCTCACCGGTAACGAAGGCATCGACGCCCAGCGCGATTGCGTCATGGAAGTAATCCTGGGCGCCGCCGCTGCACCAGGCGAGCCTGCGGACTTGCCGGGCGCGGTCTACGCCCGGAATCACCATCGGCGGCCTTCCCAGTGTCGTCTCCAGGCGAGACGCAAGCTGATCGAGCGTCACCGGCTCCGCCGGGCGCCCATGACAGAGCAGATCCTGTTCGCCGGCCCTGCCCTCTTCAAGCCAGCCAAGGCGCCGTGCGAGTTGTGCGTTGTTCCCCAGTTCCGGGTGCGCATCCAGCGGCAGGTGGTATCCGTATATGTTCAAACCGTTCGCAAGCGCGAGCGCAATGCGCGCGCGACGCCCGCCGACGATGCGTGCATCCTCACCCCGCCAGAACCAGCCGTGATGCACGAGCAGAGCGTCCGCACCGGACGCGAGTGCCTGCTCGATGGCATCCAGACTCGCGCTCACCGCGACCGCCAGGGTGCGGATTTCCTCCCGTCCCTCCACCTGGAGCCCGTTCGGACAGTAGTCCTTGAACCTGCCCGGCTCCAGCAGCCCGCCCAGGCAGTCGGTGAGTTCGTCTCGGCGCATGGTTTCCGCAGTCGTCCTTATGGTGGCCAACGACGTATACCATAGCGGACGGCACTCCGTTGCTGAGCCATCGCGGGGCAGAGCCGTCCTGAACCAGAGCCATCGACAACGAGCGTCATCCGCGAAACCGGATGCCAGGGGACGAGAAAAATGAGAATCATCGACGGAGACGGGCACGTCATTGAGGACGTCCAGGCCATCCAGCAGTTTCTGCCGGCACCGCACAGGGATTACGCAGGCAAGTTCCTGTCAACGCTGTTCCCGCCGCTCGATCATTTCCATTCGGCACACCTCGTCAAGATGCCTCCGGAGATTCTGAATCGCGGCCCGGTCGGCTACGACGGATGGATGCGCTTTCTGGACGATCTCGGCATCGAGCAGACCATCATGTACCCGACGCTCGGCCTCGGCTATGGCAAGATGGTCTCGCTCGACTGGATGAGCGTCGCAACGCGCGCCTACAACGACTGGATCACGAAAACCTACCTTGAGC
Source organism: uncultured Pseudomonadota bacterium (assembly GCA_903834835.1). GTDB lineage: Bacteria > Pseudomonadota > Gammaproteobacteria > Burkholderiales > SG8-39 > CAILKO01. Next base: position 83,023 of record CAILKO010000045.1, read on the forward strand.
GCAGCCAACGGTTTCAGGCCGTCGGCCTGCTGCCGCTGCGCGACCCGGAGGCGGCAGCGAAGGAACTGCGCAGGATGGTGCGCGAGCTTGGCATGGTCGGCGCGATGCTGCCTTCCACCGGTCTTGCCTATCCGCTCGGTGCGCGCGAATACTGGCCCGTGTACGAAGAAGCGGACCGCCTCGGCTGCTGCCTCGGCATCCACGGCGGCGCGCACAGCGGGCTGGGGTTCGACCAGTTGAACATATTCAGCGCCATCCACGCGATCGGACATCCCGTCGGCATGATGATTTCGTTTGCGTCCATGCTGTTCAACGGCGTCTTCGACCGCTATCCCAACATGCGTGTCGGCTTCATGGAGGGTGGCGTGGCATGGATCTTCACCATGCTGGAGCGTTGCGACGGATCCTATCGGTCACAGCCCTCGGCAGACTCGGCCATCGCGCTGAAGCCGGGCGAGACCGTGCGCCAGCACATCATCCAGCTCATTCGCGACGGCCGGATCTACATCGGCTGCGAAGGCGACGAGCCCGAGCTTCCTGCCGCGATCTCGGTCGTCGGCCCTGCCCCCTTCGTCTTCTCCTCCGACTTCCCGCACGAAGTGAGCACCGACAGCTGCCGCGAGGAAATCGAGGAACTTAAAGAAAACGCCGCGATAAGTGCTGCGGACAAGGCCGCGATTCTCGCCGGCAACGCCGAACGACTGTATCGCAGGCCAGGCTGATCCGCCGGCTGCCGGGCGGATGCGGTGCGTTGCTGTGATAGATTAGCGCCGCACTCTGGCATCCCATGCATCGCCTCTGGCTCGTATTTTCCCAGGCAGTAACCGTCGCGGTCGCGGCACTTTTCGTCGTCGCCACTTTCCACCCGGAGTGGCTCGCCAGAGAGGCCTCGCCAGCTGCGGGACGCACCACGACCGTCTTCCACGAGGCACCGCCCCAGCACGCCGCCAGCACCGGTGGCGCGCAGCGCGCCGATTCCTACAGCGATGCGGTCGACCGCGCGATGCCCTCGGTCGTCAACGTATTCACCGCCAAGGAATCGCGCGGCATGCGCAGCCCGCTGTTCGACGACCCGATTTTCAGACGATTTTTCGGCGACCAGCTGCCGGACGATGCCCAGCGCGCAGCAAGCCTCGGCTCCGGTGTGATTGTCACGCAGAACGGATACATCCTGACGAACCATCATGTCATCGATGCCGCGAGCGAAATCGAGGTCGCATTTCCGGACGGGCGAAAAATGCTCGCGCGAGTCGTCGGCAATGACCCCGAAACCGATCTTGCGGTGCTGAAGGTCGACGCTGGCGGACTACGCGCGATCACCTTTGCAGCAGGCGATTCGTTGCGCGTCGGCGATGTCGTCCTTGCAATGGGCAACCCTTTCGGTGTCGGTCAGGCCGTCACCTCGGGGATCGTTTCAGCGCTCGGTCGCAGCGGGCTGCATATCAATACCTTCGAGAACTTCATCCAGACGGATGCTGCCATCAACCCTGGGAACTCTGGGGGAGCGCTGGTGGATGCGGGTGGCCGTCTCGTCGGTATCAACACAGCCATCTATTCGCGCTCGGGGGGCTCGATGGGGATCGGATTCGCGATTCCGGTTTCCACTGCGAAACAAGTGCTCGACCAGATCGTCGCCAACGGCACCGTGACGCGCGGCTGGATCGGCGTGGAAATTCAGGAGATCACACCGACTATCGCGGAATCCTTCCCCCTTGGCGGCTCCCGGGGCGCCATGATCGCAGGCGTTCTGAGCGGCGGGCCCGCGGACAAGGCAGGCGTGAAAGCCGGCGATGTTCTGCTCTCTGTTGACGGCAAGCCTGTCGCAAATCCGGCGGCCATGCTCAACATGATCGCAGCGCTCGCGCCGGGCAAGCCCGCAAAGCTGAATCTCCAGCGTCGAGGAAAGTCGCTCGACTCCGAGGTGATCGTGGGAAAGCGCCCTCGGCCGAAACCGCGGGCAGAGTGATGACGAGGGGCCGGCTAGCCGCCTGAATCGCCGTCCGGAGCGCCTCTGGGTTCAACCGCAGCATCACGCGCGGGACGCCTGCCTATAAAGCGGGAACAGAGCAGGCCCGCCTCATAGAGCAGACACATCGGCACGGCAAGCATGAACTGGGACAGAACATCGGGTGGAGTGACAACCGCCGCCACCACGAACGCGCCCACCACCACGTAGGGACGCGCCTCCCTGAGCTTTTCAAGACTGACGATACCCATCCACACCAGCACGATCACGACGATCGGAATCTCGAAGGTCACACCGAAGGCCAGGAACATGGTGCTCACGAAAGCGAAATACGCTTCGATATCCGGCGCCGGCGTAATACTTTTCGGCGCGAACTCATTGATGAATGCGAACACCTTGCCGAAGACGAAGAAGTAGCAGAAGGCGACTCCGAGAAAAAACAGGACCGAACTCCCGACAATGACCGGCAACGCGAAACGCTTCTCGTGCTCGTAGAGGCCGGGCGCGACAAATGCCCAGGTCTGGAACAGCACCACAGGAAGCGCGATCATGAAGGCAAGCAGTGCGGTGACCTTCATCGGCACCATGAAGGGCGTGACAACCCCCGTTGCGATCATGCGCGACCCCTCGGGCAGCGCGCTCATGAGCGGCGCAGCCAGCAGATCGTAGATTGCGGCGGCCCCCGGCCAGATGACGAGCGAGACGAATACCAGAAGGACAGCCGCAAGCGCGCGCACCAGACGCTGGCGGAGTTCGACCAGATGCGAAATGAAGCTGTCCTGATCGCTCATTTCGGCACCGGATCTGGCTGATCCGGACGCGAGGAAATCGCGCGTTCCGGCGATGCCGGATTCGGCGACGGCGTCATGCCAAGTTCCATCTTCGGAGCAGGCTCGGGATTTCCCGGCGAGGCCAGGGCCGCATTGATGGTCTCCTCCGCCTCGCGCATCTCGCGCTCGACCGAATTCCTCGCATCGTCTGCCGATTTTTCGACCGATTCACGCATCTTCCGGAGTTCGTCCAGTTCGATCTCGCGGCCGATGTCCGCCTTGACATCGGCGACGTAGCGCTGCATGCGCCCCATGAGGATGCCTAGCGTACGTGCGACGCGCGGCAGGCGCTCGGGTCCGAGCACGACAAGCGCGACCACGCCTATGACAAGCAGCTCGGAGAACCCTATGTCGAACATTGGGAATAGCCCTGCCGGCGTGCCGCACGCCGCTCGCGGCGCGCATGAGGCGCCGCAAACTTCGGGACACTGAAAAACAAAGGCGCCCGCAAAGGGCGCCTGACTCCCGGGCGCGGCACTTTCGAGTGCCTCAGACCTTCTTTTCCGCCCGGCTCTTGACCTCGGCTTCCACGGTGTTGCTCAGCTGAGCCGACGGCGCATCGGCAGTCTTGTCTCCGCCTTCCCGCATGCCGTCCTTGAATCCGCGGACCGCGCCGCCCAGATCAGTGCCGATGTTGCGCAGCTTCTTGGTTCCGAAGATGAGCATCACGATGACCAAGACTATCAGCCAGTGCCAAATACTGAACGAACCCATCTCGCTATCTCCTAGAGAGCATCGGCCCCAGCGGCTCGGTTCCGCCGAGCACGTGCATATGGACATGATACACCTCCTGACAGCCGACCCGCCCGGTGTTGATGATGGTGCGAAAGCCGTCGGACGCGCCTTCCTGACGAGCCAGCTTACCTGCCAGTGCAAGCATTCTTCCGAACACCGGCTCGAGCGCCGCGCTCCCGTCGTAGAGCGTTGCAACATGTGCCTTGGGAATGATCATGAAGTGAACGGGAGCCTGTGGCCGGATGTCGTGGAGCGCGAAAACCTCGTCATCCTCATAGACCTTCCGGCATGGAATCTCTCCACCGATGATCCGGCAAAAAATACATTTCGCGTCCTGTGTCGCCGCCTCAGCCATGACCCCCCTCACTTTCAGAGCGGTTCTGCTGCTTACGCGCCGCCTTTTCGTCCAGCCCGGAAATGCCTTCCCTGCGATGAAGCTCGGCCAGCACATCCTGCGGTCCGAGCCCATACCGCGCGAGTACGATCAACGAGTGGAACCACAGGTCGGCGGTCTCGCGGACGATGTGCAGCCTGTCGCCGCCCTTTGCCGCGAGCACCGCTTCGGTGGCCTCCTCACCGATCTTTTTCAGCAGCACATCCTCATCGCCGGACAGCAGCCTCGCCACGTAGGACTTGCCCGGATCCCCCGCCTTCCTTGATTCAATCAGTTCCGCGAGACGCATCAGGATCAGGTCGTTCTTCGGCTGGGTCATCTGGGTTGCCTCAATTCTTTGGTCCGGAATGCGGGTCCACGCTTCCGCTTCCGTAGATGAGCGCCGGATCCTTAAGTACCGGATCGGTCTCCACCCAGCGCCCGTCCTCCAGACGCCGATAGAAGCAGCTTTCGCGGCCTGTGTGACAGGCGATACCGCCTTTCTGCTCGACCCGCAGCACGACCGCATCCGCATCGCAGTCCAGCCGCAGTTCGAGCACTTTCTGCACATGGCCCGATTCCTCGCCCTTGTGCCAAAGCCTGCTCCGGCTGCGAGACCAGTAGACTGCCTCCCCACGGCGCGCGGTCTCGCGCAGCGCCTCCCGATTCATCCATGCCACAGTCAGCACCCGCCCCGAGGAAGCATCCTGGGTGACGACCGGGACCAGGCCCTGCTCGTTCCAGTGGAGCAGACCTTCCCAGTCGGCGCTCGATGCGCTGTCCGGCGCTTGCGAGCTCACAGGCGGACCTCGATTCCACGCTGCTGCATGTATTCCTTTGCCTGCTTCACCTTGTATTCACCGAAGTGGAAGATGCTCGCCGCCAGCACAGCATCCGCGCCGCCCTGCAAGACACCCTCGGCGAGGTGCTCCAGGTTGCCCACGCCGCCCGAGGCGATCACGGGAACGCCCACGGCATCGCACACGGCGCGTGTAAGCGGAAGATCGAAGCCGTCGCGCGTGCCGTCGCGATCCATGCTGGTGAGCAGTAGTTCACCGGCGCCCGCGCGTTCCATCCGCCTGGCCCAGTCCACTACATCGAGCCCGGTCGCCTTGCGCCCGCCGTGCGTGAATACCTCCCAACGCTGCGATGAAACGCGCTTGGCGTCGATCGCGACCACGATGCACTGGTTCCCCACTTTGTCCGACGCCGCCCGGACCAGATCCGGGTCCTGCACGGCCGCCGTATTGATAGATACCTTGTCCGCGCCCGCATTCAGCAGGCGACGCACATCCTCGACCTTTCGTACGCCACCGCCAACAGTAAGCGGAATGAATACGCGCTCCGCAACCGCCTCGATTACGTGGACGATGATGTCCCTGTCATCGGAGCTCGCAGTGATATCCAGAAAACAGAGCTCGTCCGCGCCTTCAGCATCGTAACGCGCCGCGATCTCCACCGGATCACCAGCGTCGCGCAATTGGAGAAAGTTCACACCCTTCACCACCCTGCCCGCCGTGACGTCCAGGCAGGGTATGACTCGCTTCGCCAAGCTCATGACCGGCCCGCCGCGACGCCAGCCAGGGATACCGGGCCTGCCGCCCAGCCAGGCAGACCGATCACGAAACTCCCTTGACCGCCTGGTCCGCGGCCTCCTGCGCCTTTCGGAGGTCGAGTTGGCCTTCGTAGAGCGCGCGCCCCGCAATTGCGCCGACGATGCCCTCGGGAACCAGCCGGGCGCAGATCGTCTGTACGTCCTGCAGGCTGTTCAGCCCCCCCGAGGCGATGATCGGTATCTTGATCGCCTGCGCGAGTGCAAGCGTCGCCTCGATATTCACCCCGGTCATCATGCCATCCCGGCCGATGTCCGTGTAGATGAGCGCCTCTACGCCGTAGTCTTCGAACTTCCTTGCGAGGTCGATGACATCGTGGCCCGTCAGCTTCGACCATCCGTCTACCGCAACCTTACCGTCACGCGCGTCCAGTCCGGCGATGATCTTTCCGGGGAATGCATAGCATGCGTCAGACAGGAACCCGGGATTCCTGACGGCTGCCGTGCCGATGACAACATAGGCAACCCCCGCGTCGATGTAGCTTTCAATGGTGTCCAGATCGCGTATGCCACCGCCTAGTTCTATGGGGAGCTTGTCGCCGACCGCCTTGATGATGTCACGGATGAAACGCTCGTTTTTCGGTTTTCCGGCCGTCGCGCCGTTCAGGTCGACCAGATGGAGGCGACGAGCGCCCTGCTCTGCCCAGTGATGCGCCATCGCCACGGGGTCGTCCGAAAATACCGTCGCGGTATCCATGTCGCCCTGCTTCAGACGCACGCAGCGACCATCCTTGATATCAATTGCGGGAATGATCAGCATAGAAGTCGATGTGCTCTTGAAGAGTTCAGGAATATTCGCTTGCGAGTTGCGTGTCAAGGCCGCCCATCACGAGAAATGGCGAAGCCGCTGTCATTTAGTAGCAGTAGCACCGGACCTCAGGGCCGCCAGTTCACGAAATTCCGCAGCAGTTGCAGGCCGGCCATCTGGCTTTTCTCCGGATGAAACTGTACGGCAAATATGTTGTCCCGCGCAACCGCACAGGTGAAGCGCAGGCCGTACTCCGTTTCCCCGCTTTGCGATTCTCTCTCGAGCGCATCCGCATAGTAACTGTGGACGAAATAAAAACGAGCACCGTCAGAAATATCCTGCCATACCGGGTGCGGCATCAGTTGAACAACCTGATTCCATCCCATGTGCGGCACTTTGAGTACGCCACCGCCAAGCGGACTGCCCATGCCGCTGGGGAACCGGCGGACACGACCCGGCATGATGCCCAGTCCGGGGGTATCGCCTTCCTCGCTGTGCTCAAACAGCATCTGTAGACCGATGCAGATGCCCAGGAAAGGCTTTTGCGCCGCCGCGCGCCGCACAGCGCCATCCAGACCCCGCGCCTTCAGTTCGCGCATGCAATCTGGCATCGCGCCCTGACCAGGGAAGACAACACGATCGGAGCTTTCGATCACGGCCGGATCCGAACTGACGCGGATATCCGCATCCCCGCAGACCTGCGCGAGCGCCTTCGCCACCGAGCGAAGATTTCCCATGCCGTAGTCCACAACGCCTACTTGGTGTTTCATTTTCGTTGTACCGGTTGGCCGGGTCTGTGACAGAGCACTATCGCAGCCCGCGCGCCGCGAGTCCTAGAGGACGCCCTTCGTCGAAGGCACGGTGCCGGCGCTCCGCGGGTCCGGCTCGATCGCAGCGCGCAAGGCGCGCGCAAACGCCTTGAACAGGGTCTCGCACTGGTGGTGCGCATTGTCTCCGCGAAGGTTGTCCAGGTGCACCGTCGCGAGGGCGTGATTCACGAAACCCTGGAAAAACTCGCGCACCAGATCCACATCGAATTCTCCGACCAGGGCTCGGACATAGCACACACCGTACTCGAGGCCTGGACGCCCGGAAAAATCGACCACAGCGCGTGACAACGCCTCGTCCAGCGGAACGTAGGCGTGACCGTAGCGGCGTATGCCTCGCTTGTCGCCAAGTGCCGCGGCGAACGCCTGCCCGAGCGCAATCCCGATGTCTTCCACTGTATGGTGGGCGTCGATTTCAAGATCGCCCTTCGCGGAAATTTCCAGATCGACCAGGCCGTGCCGGGCGATCTGGTCGAGCATGTGATCAAGGAACGGCACCCCAGTGTCGAGCTTGGCGAGGCCGGTCCCGTCCAGATTCACCTTCACGCGAATCTGTGTTTCCTTGGTGTTTCGAGCAATTTCAGCAGTGCGCATAGTATGTCCAGACTCTCTCTCGACCGTCCGGGGCATCCGGCCGGGCGAACCATGCACCAAGGCATGGCTTCAGATAGATCCGAGCGCCGCGCTCAGAGCATCCATGAGTATACGGTTTTCATCGGGGCTGCCGATCGTGATACGGATGCAGTTGCGCGTGAGCCCTGCGTTCACCGACCGTACGAGCACACGGCGTTCCTTTAGCGCCTCGAAAACCCGGTCAGCATCCGGCACGCGCACCAGAAGGAAGTTCGCCTCAGACGGATATACCGTGATGCCTGGCAGGAGCGCGATCTCGCGCGCCAGACGATCACGCTCGATACGCAAGCTCTCCGCCTGAGCCTCAAGCACATCGAGACGATCCAGCAGGAAGAGGGCAGCCGCCTGGGTGAGAGAATTCACGTTGTAGGCCTGACGGACCTTGTTGAACTGCGCGATCCAGCCGGGATGCGCCGCCATATAGCCCAGACGCATGCCCGCGAGCCCAAGCTTCGAGACCGTCCGCAGAACCGCAAGATTCGGAAACTCGGGCAGGCGCGACATGAAACTTCTGCGCGCGAACACGTGGTAGGCCTCGTCCAGCACGACAAGCCCCTCGCAGGCGCGTATCACCTCGACGATGTCTTCCTCGGCATACAGCGCGCCGGTCGGATTGTTCGGGTACGCGATGAACACCAGGGCCGGACGATGCTCACGGATGGCATCGAGGAAGCGAGGCAGGTCAAGCGAGAAGTCCTCTCGAACCGGGACGCCCACCGCCTTCATGCCGGAAAACACCGCGTCCATGCTGTACATGATGAAGTTCGGTGACGGATACATCAGCGTTGCACCCGGCCGCGCAAGGGCGACCGTCATGATCTGGATCAGGTCGTCCGAACCGTTACCGAGCAGGATGTCCATGCCTTCCGGTACCTGCATGACCCCGCGCAGCTTCGCGCGTAGTGCGGTTCCGGTCGGATCCGGGTAGCGATTGAGGTCGACTCGAGAGAGAACGTCGCCCAGTTCGCGCCGCAGCGCGTCGGGCAGCGGGAACGGGTTTTCCATCGCGTCCAGCTTCACCATGCCCGCGGAATCGCCGACGTGATAGGCCTGAATCGCAAGAATTTCAGGTCGCACGAATTTTTCCGGGCCGGTAGCTTCGTACCCTCGCCCCTCGGGCGTTGCATTGGCGTGGGTCATCCCGTTTCCTTCTCGCGGTACTCCGCCGATTGTGCGTGCGCCTCAAGACCCTCTCCGCGCGCGAGCGTCGCAGCAAGTCCGCCCAGGCGCCGCGCACCGTCGGCGGTCAGACCGATCAGGCTGGTTCGTTTCTGGAAGTCATAGACGCCTAGCGGTGACGAAAACCGCGCTGTCCCGGAAGTCGGCAGCACATGGTTCGGTCCCGCGCAGTAATCGCCGACCGCTTCGGAACTCCAGCGCCCAAGAAATATGGCCCCCGCATTGCGAAGACGCGGAAGCCAGGTCTGCGGGTCCTCGACCGCGAGCTCGAGATGCTCCGGCGCGATCCGGCTGGCAATTTCGCAGGCTTCCTCGAGATCACGCGTACGGATCAGGGCGCCACGCGCACCAAGCGACGATTCGATGACTTCCTTCCTTGGCATTCCAGGAAGCAGGCGCGCGATGCTCTCTGCCACCCTGTCCAGATACGCGGGGTCGGGAGAAAGAATCAGCACCTGCGCGAGTTCATCATGCTCGGCTTGCGAAAAGAGATCCATCGCCATCCAGTCCGGCGGCGCGCAGCCGTCGGCAATGATTAGAATTTCGGACGGCCCCGCGATCATGTCGATGCCTACCTGTCCGAACACCTGACGCTTCGCCGCGGCAACATACGCATTGCCCGGACCGACGATCTTGTCGACGCGCGGAACGGTGGCGGTTCCGTAAGCGAGTGCGGCAACGGCCTGCGCACCGCCAATCGTGAACACCCGGTCGACGCCCGCGAGCGCCGCCGCCGCAAGCACCAGCGGATTGCGCTCACCGCGCGGCACGGGTGTGACCATGACCAGCTCCGACACGCCCGCAATCCTCGCAGGAATCGCGTTCATCAGTACGGAGGATGGATAGGCCGCCTTTCCCCCGGGCACATAAATTCCCACCCGATCAAGCGCTGTGATGCGCTGACCGAGCACGGTCCCGTCAGGTTCGGTGTATTGCCAGGATTGCGCGAGCTGGTGCTCGTGATACCGCCGGACGCGCTCCGCGGCACTGCGCAGCGGCGCGGAGACCTCGGGATCGAGCCCATCAAGCGCGGCGCGAAGCCCTTCAGGTCCGATCGTCAGGCCAGCCATGGAGGTCCCCACCGCGCCGTCGAATCGTGCGGTGTATTCGATAAGAGCCGCGTCCCCGCGCATGCGCACGTCCGCAATGATCCCGCGGACAGTCTCTTGCACCCGATCATCGAGTGCCGCTTCGTATCGCGTGAGCGACTCGAGCGCTTCCGTGAAGGTGGCATCCGCGGTGTCCAGCCGACGCACCTTCATGATTTCGTCCCGACAACGGCCGCACGCGCAAAGGCATCGACCAGCGGCTGCATAAGAAGGCGCTTCAACTTAAGCGCGGCCGGATTCACAACCAACCTCGCGGATACCGGCATGATCTCCTCGACCGCGACCAGGTTGTTCGCCTTCAAGGTGTGGCCAGTCGAGACCAGATCGACGATCGCGTCCGCCAGCCCGACCAGTGGGGCGAGCTCCATCGATCCGTAAAGTTTGATCAGGTCGACGTGCACACCCTTCGCCGCGAAGTGTTCGCGCGTCGTGCGCGGGTACTTGGTCGCCACCCGCAATCGCGAGCCCTGGCGCACCGCGCCCTCGTAGTCGAAACCGCTTCGGACTGCCACCATCATCCGACAAGTGGCAATACCGAGATCGACCGGTTGGTAGAGACCCTGGCCTCCGTGCTCGACGAGGACATCGCGTCCGGCTATACCCAGATCCGCGCCGCCGTGCTCGACATAGGTCGGCGTATCAGACGCCCGGACCACGATCAGTCGCACGTCCGGCCGATTGGTCCCGACGACCAGCTTGCGCGAGGACCCGAGATCCTCGGCGGGCCGGATACCGATACGCGCCAGCAGCGGTGAGGTTTCGTCGAAGATCCGCCCTTTAGACAGGGCGATGCTAATTGCGCCGTTCGAGCTTGGCATGGCCATAAATGGAAATGCCCCGATGGGGGGGTTACCCTCAGAGGGGCAGGTCCTCAGGATCAGGGTTACCCGGGATCCACCCAAGGGGGCAGTCTTTCGCCGCTTGATTGAGACTGTCAGTTTACCTGAACGAGTCCTAAAGGCTTCCCGGAGAACGATGGTAACATATATGT
>CAILKO010000046.1 GCA_903834835.1 uncultured Pseudomonadota bacterium
CGCCCGCCAAGTTCGCCGCGTTGCATCGGCAGAATTCTGCCGATGCAACGCAACCCATCACCGAAACATTCCTTTAACCTTGCAACCGGACTTCCTACCAATCAACTGGTACGGCTAAAGGGGGCAGGTCAAGATCATTGTGTAGGACAGGTTTGAGCGCCCAATCGTTGAGTACGAGCACGAAGAGCGAGACGACGAGCCATGGAGAAACGAATAGTTCCGGACGACTCTTAAGCGCGAGCCGAAAGGTGGTCATGGCAGCTGACGTGGGAATTGAGTGGACACGCGCCGCAGGCGCGAGAACCACTCATATGAGTGGTTAGGCGCATTCTTCGATTCTGGGCTATTACTTATCAAAGAAGACCCCTGCCCCTCCAACAGTAGGATTCCATCCAGACTTTGCTGGGACTAGCTTTCCTTCTGGTCCAAGTACATACGCTCCATCCGCTTGAATGCAAACAGAGCCACGAATTGATCCTTGGCACTGCTGCTTCATCAGTTCAAAGCGCCGCTCACTAACCGCTCGTCGATTCTCAAGCCCTGCGTTCCGTTCCCTCGCTTCTTCTTCCGCCATTTTTGAGTTCGATGTTTCCAACTTCGGAACATTGAAGGAGCACCCGTTGATCAATACCAAAATCGCGAGTACAGGGATGCGCATGGCCGTCTAACTTTCCCTGGCACCCGACCGCGCCGCACCTGCGCGCGTCGGTGTGGCTGCGCCGGTAAGAGCGCGCTGCCACTTGAAGTGCGTACCGAAGCGAAAGGGATACGGTAGGTGCTCGCGTGCCAGTTCGGTTGGCACATCATGTCCGAGCTTCCGCAAGGCTGACGCAAGCCGGCTGCGAACTGACCAAGGACGGAATTTACTCGTTGGACGACGCACCCCTCTACGTTTGGCATTTCCTTGGATCCAGGAAGCGCCAATCAGTAGTTTTCCAACCTCGTCCGGTGGCATCTGTGACCAAAAGTATGTGCGGTACCGATAGGTCTCGCGAGCTTTTTGAAGATCGCGCCAAACTTTATTCATTGTGCTTCGGCTAAGCCGCATCGCGCTCTAACCTACATAAATCAGCATTTCTGCTGTTTAACGCCTTCCAAGTTCTTACGCCATCCTCCGAACTTCGCAGAACTTCAAATACTTCCCGCCTATGTCCGCTCACTTGCGCCCGTGTAAAACGGCGGCGTCGAGCTAGACACCTGCTTCCCCACCAGTACTCAGCCGCGGCGGACATTGCGCCCGCCAAACACCCCGCGGTCCACATCTCGAACCCGCAGTAATTCTCTTCAGCCGCCCCCGCGCGATCCAACAAGGAACCCCCAGCCTCATTCGAAGAAAGATAGTAACATAAACGTTACTATATAACCCCACCCCCGCTGATTTTCTTCCCCTCCACCGTGCCGAGCAGGGTGGGAAGTGTCCCGTGCCGGCGACCAGGTTTCCTACTGAATCAGAGCGCGGGATGTCCCGTAACGCTAACGATCCGCCTCGGCCATCCGATCGAGCATGCGGTTCACGCGTATGCCCGAGGCGTCGGTACTCAGCGTCACCATCCGCACTCCGAGGTCCATCGTGTCTGCCAGCACGGCGTCTATCGACTCGGCAACCATGCTGTCTTCCTTGTGCAGCGCGTCCCGCTGGAACCGCCGGTAGGCCTCGTCGATCTCCGGATCGTCCAGCGCGTAGTTGCGCGAGGTTCCGTAGAAGTAGTGCATGCTGTGCTGGGTCTCGGGCGTGAGGAGGTGGGTGCCGTAGAGACTCAGGCCGGATCCGTCGCGCGCGTGCCCGGATTCGGAGCAGCCGTTATGCGAGCGCAGCATGCTGGGCGCGACCCAGAGCATGTCGGCGTTGAAATCCAGGCGCACCCCGCGCGGGACGTACTTGCCGAAGACCGTGGCGGGCGGTTGCGTGTCGCGATAAAGGCGCAGATCCCGGAGCGTGTCCTCGCCCTGCTCGATCCGGTGATCGGACAGCACCAAGTTGTCGCCGAGTCCGCCGGTCTGCTTGTGGAGGAACAGCGCATGCCCGAGATCGAGCAGGTTCTCGACCAGCAGCATGTAGTTGCTGCGCACGTAATGCCCGCCTTTCACGGTACGCCACTGCGGGCTCTCGAAGTGGCTGCAGTCGATGATTTTGGCGGGATCGGCACGCGCGGGATCGCCGGTCCAGATCCACAGCACACCCCATTTCTCGAGCAGCGGGAAACTGCGCAGGCGCGCTGCCTGCGGAATTTCCCGGTTGCCCTGGGGATTGCTTACGCAGGCACCGCTGCAGTCGAATTCGAGGCCGTGATAGCCGCAGACGATGTTGTCGCCGACCCGGCTGCCCTGATGCATCGGCGCCAGCTTGTGGGGACAGATATCGAGCAGTGCGACGGCCTCGCCGGACGAGGTCCGGTAGAGCAGAACCGGCATGTCGAGGATGCGCCGGGTCAGGAAGTCCTCGCCGACTTCATGGGACCACGCCGCGCAATACCAGGCGTTGCGGATCAGCGGCCGTTCATAGGGTCTGAGCAGCCGCGCGGTTTCGAGATTGCTGTCGACGTTTCCCATGGCTGCTACGCCTGCTCCGGAGTCGACCCTTTTTCCTTCTTCTTGAGCGCGTGCGCGAAGGCGGTGGTGAACGACTCGAGCATGTTCGTCCGGACGACCTCGCCGGACTCGTTCTTCACGATGCGCCATATCGAACCCGTGGCCTTCGCAAATACCTCCAGCGTCGTGCACCCGTCCTTGCCGGCAACCTTGGGTCCGTAGAACTCGTTCGCCTTGGCGGTGAGCACATCGCCCGGCTTGTATACCCGGCCTTCCGCAGTGAGCGTGCCGCGCATGATCACCTCCACGCGCTCGCAGGCGTGCGCGTGGTTCGTGATCACATAGCCGGGCTCCATCTGCAGTACGACCGCCATCGGCGTGTTGTCGTCGTTCGGATCCCCGAGCGGGAAATAGGACGTCTTGACGCCCATGGAGGGCGTCTGGTCGAACAGGCTGCGGAAGCGTTCCGGTGCCTGCCAGTAGGCTGCATCTTCATCCATCGAGTAATTCGGCATGTCGTTTCTCCATTCAGGAACAGTTGGTTTGATGGTCAGCGGACCGGGTTCGTGCTCATACCGGGGTTGTTCCGCTCGAATCTATGCGCGCCGCAGACTGCGCTACGCACCGCGCCGATAGAAACGTTCGGCATTGCCATGCAGGATGGCGTGCTTGGCGTCGTCAGACAGATCCTTGCGCTCGAGCAATTCGTCGATTTCGTGGCGGCAGCTCTCGGGCGTCACTTCATGCGGAAAGTCCGACGAGTAGACGAAGGGTTCTGTGCCCACCACGGAGACCGCATAGCCGAGCGCCGGCTCGTCGCCTTCGCAGCCCACGAAGATCTGTCCTTCCTTGATCTTGCGCACGACGTAATCGCTGATCGTCTCGCCCGGCCGCAGCTTCAGGTAGCGCCCGCGGGGGTCCGCGGGCGGAATCGCCTGCTGAGACCCGGTGAAGCGCTCGAGGGCCATGATGAGCCAGCCCGCGCCCGCCTCCAGAAAGCCGACCCTGAGCTTCGGGAATCGATCGAAGACGCCGTTGAACAGCATGCCGCCCAGACTGATCAGGATGCCGAACGGATGTCCGAGTGCATGCGCGGGGGCGTTGAAGTTGATGTCGTCGAACCCGAGTCCGGCATGCAGTCCGCCATGCACGGCGAGACTGCAGCCCAGGCGTTCAGCCTCCGCGTAGACCGGCCAGTACTCCTTGGAGCCGAGGTGTGCCTTCAGGCCGGTGGAGGGCAGGAAGGCGCCGCACATGCCGTAGTCGTTCACCACGCGCCGCAGTTCCTCGATCGCCGCATCGGGGTCCTGCATCGGGAGGAGGCCCACCGCCTGCAGGCGCGGACTGCGGCTCAGGTGGCTCTCGTGGATCCATCCGTTGTAGGCGCTCGCGACATCTATCGCCCAGTCTTCGTTGGTGATGCGCCCGAAGGTGAGCGCGAGCGTCGGGTAGAGGACCGTCCGCTCGATGCCGACGCGATCGAGGAAGTCGATCCAGTCGGCATGGCCCACGTCCCAGCGGAAGCTTCCTTCGGGCAACTGGCCGGGGGGAACCTTCAGGTGGTCGAACGCAGGGAACAGTGTGAACGCCGCCATGCGCTGGTGCACCGGCAGCAGGCGTTTCTTGATGGCGGCCTGATCTTCCATCGCGTGGCCGTCTCCGTCCCAGATCGCTTGCGACATTCGGTTCTCCTCGTTCGCGTGTACAGAAGGGGATCCTGCCCGGAGGCAGGACCGCCTGTTACTGCGCCTTGATGTTGCCGGCCTTCGCGACCGCGCGGAACTTCTCCAGATCGCTGCGCATGCGCGCTGCGAACTCGTCGGGGGTCGTCGCGTAGACGTTGTACTCGAGCTTTTTCAGCGTATCGAGAAACGCGGGATCCTTCTGCGCGCTGGAGAGCGCCTTGGCCAGCTTGTCGATGATCGGCCGGGGCGTCCCGCTGCGGGCGAAGAGCCCGATCTCGGCGTTGAAGTTGTAACCGCTGATTCCGGCGGACTCGTTCACCGAAGGGATGTCCGGCATGTACCGGTCGCGCACCGGACCGGTCGAGGCGATGTTCCGGATCTTGCCGGCCTGCAGCATCGCGAACACCACCGGGTTGTTGCCGGCGAGCGCGAAATCGAGATCGCCCGCGATGATGTTGGATACCGACTCGGCCGTCGCACGGAACGGCACCACGGTCAGCTTGATGCCGGTGGCGTGGGCGAACGCCTCGCCGGTCAGGTGCATGATGCCGCCGACCCCGGTCACGCCGTAGCGCAAGTCGCCCGGCTTGGCCTTGGCCATGGTCACGATGTCCTTCATCGACTTGATGGGGGAATTCCCGGCGACCACGTAGAAGAGCGCGTTCGAATACACGCCACCGACGCCGGCGAAATCCTTGAGCGGGTCGAAGGGCAGGTTGTCCTGCACGACCGGAAGGATCGACCACACGCCCTGGTCCGAGAGGACCATGGTGTAGCCGTCGGGCGGCGAACCCTTCATGTCCATGACCGCAGGAACGCCGCCGCCGCCCTGCTTGTTCTCGAACACGATGTTCTGTCCCAGCACTTTCCCCATGGCGACACTCATGGAGCGCCCGACGATGTCCGGTCCGGTGCCGACAGGATAGGGAAGGAGTACGCGCAGCGGCTTCACAGGAAATTCCTGTGCGCCTGCAGACACCGCGACGACGAGCGCCGCCGCCCCCGGCAACATGGCCAACAACAACGATTTCCGTTTCAGCATTTTTCCCCCTCCTGTATCGAACATGGATTCCGGCCGAGCGAGCGGGGGCCATGCCGTCCGATACTGCGGACGAAATATGCAGGACGCCTGTACCTGTTGCAGGTCAGCACTCCCCCTCCCGATTTGCTTGCAGATTGCCGTTGTCCTCCTCGGAACAACGGACGGGCGACGCTACTCTGCGTGACCAGGCGTGTCAATGCACGGATCGAATGATCAGATGCGCTTCGCCGCGCGCACCGCCGGGGGCCGGGCAGCGCGTGCCGGCAGCCGAGCAGCGTGAGCGAGATCACGTGCGTCATCACACCGCCGATGATCATCAGGTCGCGCCTGCGGCCTAGGGTTGCCGGCACACCCGGTCGATTCGGCACCTGCGTCAACACGTTGCGGCCTTGACGCAGGCAGTAAGGCCGGCACTCCAAGAAGGAGCGGCATTGAATCGGATCTCGTCCTTGCGAGCACCGGTCAGTTAAAATGCGCCGATGCCTAGGGCCCAGGCGCTGTCGGGTCCCTCACGCCCGTGCGACAGAATCTATTGCCCGTTGACAAGCCCCATGCAAACTGTACTTGTCACCAGCCCGCCCCTGCGCAGGGAGGCCGGGGAAATGTTCCTCGAGCACTTTCCCAAGGGGGAGATCCTGGTTTGGCAGCATGGGGACCGGAGTGCGCGCGGGACCGTGCGCGAGAGGCTGCTGTCCCGCAAGTGGCAGCTATGTATTTCGTTCTACAACGACTATGTTTTTTCCCGGGAGGAGATCGTTGCGTTCGGCTGCGTCGTCAATATCCACCCGGCAATGCCCTTCCTGCGCGGGCGAGGCTACGACACTCTGCCGCTCATCGAGCAGCATCGCGAACACGGCGCAACCCTGCACTTCGTGAGCGAGGAAATCGATGCTGGGGAAATCATAGAGGTCCTCGGGCAGCCAGTCCCACCGGGCATCAGCTACCCTGAATTCAGAATCCGCACGCAAATGCTGTCGCTGGCCATGCTCGAACGTCTGTTGCTGCGCAGCCGGAACTCGCACGTCGGCGCGCTGAATCTCGATCTGAAACGCATGGCCGAGGCATGCGAATGGCGATGGAGTGGAGAGGCCGTAACCTCGGAAAAGCTGGGTGAGCTGTTGCGCGAACTGCGCCGCCGCGAGCCAGATCACCTGGCACTTCGGGACATCCCCTCGACCCTGGTACGTCACTGCGCGGAACCCCGGGCCGTCGATGCTCGCACCTCCGGGCAGGGCGCCGCACACGAATGATTCACCGCACCTCAGGACTGGCGTTCTCGTAGGGAAGGAATGCTTCGTCGAGCAGGGTATTCATGGTTGCTTCAGATACCTCGCGCGACATCGAGTCGATGTATCTGCGGCTGCAGCGCATCACAACTTCCCGCAGCGACATTGGCAGGGGTTCAAAACTCAAGCCCAAGTCGAATCTATCCAGCGGCAAGCCGGACGTCGCGACTTCCCGCACGCTCGTTTCGATGATTAACGCCTCGCATCCAGGATCCGAGACGAGGGCTGATACCCGCGCCGCCAGGTCCTCGTCGGGCCCGCACCGGACATGCCCCCCGAGAAACGTGGCCTGGGCGTCCGTGTGGCCGGCGGCGCGTCCCCGCGCGCCGATTGCCTCGCACATCCGCGCCCGAAGGCTTGCAGGCGGGTTGACAAGCAGCACGCTCGGAACACGGCCGGCTGATCCTGCGGGAAACTTGGCGTGCAGAATTTTTGCCGCACGAGAGTCGAAAAGGATCCCCGGCGTGCCGTTGACCTCGATGACGGCACAGGGCACATCACGCCAGGATCGGCTGATGTCTGGTGTCAGGAAGTCCACGCCCAGGGCGTCCATCCGGAATCCCCGGGCGATGGCTTCCGCCATGTCGCGGTTGTCGGGGTGAATGCGATGCGTAACGTCAACGATCGAGCCGCCCCTAGACACATTGGCAACGCTGCGCAGGTTCACCGTCAGACCTTCGCGGGGACGGGTGGCCAAGGAGAAGCCCTGCTTCTCGAGGTGGCGGAGCATCTCCTGATCTGGTTCGATCGCAATCAGCCCTGCCTCTGCCGATTGCGCGTCCTCCCTGCGGCGGAGGTTTTCCCTTTCTATGAGGTCGGCGATCGAGGTGCGGCCGTCGCCTACGACGTTCGCGGGGTACCGCGCTACGACCCATGAGAACGTGCCCCCGAAAACCGCTAGCCGGTGGTCCACGCCGGCGACATGGCGCTCCACGAGGACCCCTTGCGGCGAAAGCGCGGCAGCCTCGGCAAAAGCGATGCGAAGCTCTCCGGCCTCGACAACGTATGCAGAGACGCCTTTTCCCTTGCCGCTCGCGCGGGGTTTAACGACGACTGGATAACCGTACTGCGCGGCGATCCGGATGGCCTCCGCCTCCCGCATCGCGACGGCGTGCGTCACCCCCGGAAAGCCAAGCCGACCGACTAGCCGATTAGCCCAGGTCTTGTCGCGCGCGAGGTTCATGCCGGTAAAGGAATCCCGGTCACTGCCGGCTTCGAGAAAATGAATTCCGGCCGCGCCTTGACCAAACTGCCAGACCCGCGAACCCTCGGCCACGGGATAGACGGGTATTCCCTGTTTGCGCGCTTCGCGAATCAAGGTCCGTACGATAGGCGCCTGGGGCAGCCTGGACCGCAAGGTGACCCGCGCACGGCTCAGGGTGCCGGCTTGCCGCTCAGGGTGACTCGCTTCGCCTGATTCGGCCAGAAAAATACTTTCTGCCAGGACGATTGCGGTGTGCACGGCCATTCTGGAAGCCACGGGATCCAGGAATCCAATGGAGATCGAACAAGTTCCGCCAAATGCATGCGACACGATCCGCACCTGCGCGCTCTGTTCGTCTTCAGGGTGCTGGATCTTGACCGCCAGCGCGGCGGCGACGTTCGCGAACGAAAGCTGCACCTGCGGACGATTCTTGTCCCAAAGCGGTTCGTCATCGATCAAGCGCCAGGTCGCCTCGACTGCCAAAGGCGATATGTCAAATCCGAATGGATTCTCGAAATCTGCAATGATGGCTGCGAACGGCGCGTGGATGTTTGGTCCATTGAATATTCGGAATCGGACGTTCATTTCGCTTTTCCAGCTGTTCCGGATCGGAACTTGTTTCAAAGAACCTGCGCCGGTATGCCCTCCGCCCTATGGACGCCAGGACACGAAGCTCAGCAACACGCTGTTGCGGAGAGCCAATCAGGAATCAAGCTGATATCCATCGCGCCAGACGACGGGCCCCCAGGGTGCCGGGCGCTCGTTCAACGGCCTAGCGGGGTTTCAGGCCGAGCGCCTTCGCCGCGCGCGTGATGGCGTCCAGATGCGCCTTGTCGCCCTTCAGGCCGAAGCCCATGGTACTCAGCGAGGCGCCGGTCGCGCCGAGCTGCTGCCAGTCCGCGCAGCGCTTGGCGAGCGCGGCTGGTTCGCCGTCCTCGTAGTTGAGGCGTGGATCGATGCCGAAGGAGTCCCGGCTGCGGCCCGCGTCCTCCAGATGCCTCAGCATGGATTCGACGAAGGGCCGGCCTTCCTCGGGCGTGCGCGCGAAGGGCAGCCAGCCGTCGCCGATGCGCGCGGCGCGCTTCAGCATCGGCTCGGTATGGCCGCCGAACCAGATCGGGATCGGACGCTGGATCGGCAGCGGCAGCAGGCCCGCCTTGTCAAAACCGTGAAACTCGCCCGCGAAGGACATCAGCGGCTCGGTCCAGAGCCGGCGCATCAGCGCGATCTGCTCGTCCATGCGCTTGCCGCGCGTTTTCATGTCCATGCCGAGCGCCTGGTACTCCACCTGGTTCCAGCCCAGGCCCACGCCGAGGCGCAGCCGGCCTTCGGCCAGCACGTCGAGCGAGGCCGCCTGCTTCGCGACCAGCACCGCCTGACGCTGCGGCAGGATGATGACGCCGGTGGTGAGACCGATCGTCGTGGTCGCCGCCGCGAGATAGCTGAGCAGCACGAAGGGCTCGTGGAAGTTGTGCTCGTGCGTGTACGGGCCGGTGAGCTTGTGCACGGACGGGTCCGCGCCGAGCACGTGGTCGTAGGCGAGGATATGGCTGTAGCCGAGCGATTCCGCGAGCTGCGCGAATTCGCGTACCGCGGCGCTGTGGGTGCCGTACTCGGTCTGGGGATAGATGACGCCGATCTTCATGGTGATCTTTCGGGAGACGGAGTGGAAATTCAGGAACCAGGCATCCTAGCAGGCGGCACCTGTGGGAACCAGTTCGCGCGGCAGTATTCGGCAAGCTCGGTGCAGCGCGCGAACCACACGCCTTGATGCCCCTGGATATGCCGGATCACATCCTCGAGCGCCTTCGCGCGCGAAGGCCGGCCGGTGATATAGGGATGCCATGTCACCACCAGCATGCGCGGCGCGCGCGCCGATTCCGCGTACAGGAAATCGAACTCGTCCTGCCAGGCATGGAACATCGCGCGCGGATTCTCGTGCGGCATCATGATGTCGTCGGCGGAGAAGGAACGCGGCAGCTCGATCATCGGCCGGCCGCCGATCTCGACCAGATAGGGCAGCTCGGAATCGAACATGTCGGTGTTCCAGAAGAAGGCCTGCTCGGCGAGCAGCCGCATCGTGTGCTCGGACTGGCGCGCGCGCGGCGAGAGCCAGCCCGCCGGTTCGGCGCCGGTGAGCTTCGCGATGCGCGCGCGCGCCTCGCTGATCAGACTGCGCTCGGCCTCCTCGCCGAGCTTCCACAGATCTTCCGCCACATGGCCGTGGGCCGCGATCTCGTGCCCGCGCCGATGGATGTCGAGCACCGAGTCGGGGAGCAGGTCCACCGTCGAGCCGTTCACGAAGAAGGTGCCGTTCACCTTCGCACGCTCCAGAATCTCGAGCGAGCGCTGGATGCCGACCCGGCCTTCGAATTCATGCAGGCCGATGCCGCGCAGGTCGCGCGAGCCATCGGGCAGGCGCGGCACGTCGCGGATCACCTCGTACTCGCAGCTCAACACGACCACCATGCGCACGCCCTCCGGCCACTTCGGTTGCGCGGGGTAGGTGGTCTTCCAGGGGTAGATCGGGCCGAGTGCGTCCATGTGCGTGTCTTTCCGTGCCGTTTTGCAGATTTATAAATACCATGAATCGCAGCTTGCGGATCGGCCAGGCAACGCGTCGTGCCCGCCGGGATGCGCGGGCGCACGGTCCTAGAATGCGCGCATGTCGCAGTTCAACTACAGGGCCCCGGATTTCAGGACCTCCTCGATCGAACTCGGAGACCGCCGCTGTCGGGTGATGTTCTCGCTGGCGCAGCCGCGGCTCGCCCTGGTCGACGGATTCATCGACGAGGCGGAGTCGCGCCATCTGCTTGCGTCCGTGGCCGGGGTCCTGGCGCCCGCTACGGTGTTCCGCGAGCAAAGCGGAGTGCGCGAAGTTTCGGAACTTCGCACCGGCTGGAGTGCGAAGCTTCCCAAGGGGGGCGATGAGGTCCTGCGCGGGATCGAGCGGCGCGCCGCCGTGCTGGCGGGTCTGGATGTGGCGCTGGCCGAGCCGGTCGAGGTGATCCGTTATGAGCCCGGCCAGCTGTACCGGCCCCACTACGACTGGTTCGACGCCGCCACGCCGGGCGGCCGGACGCGAATCGAGTCCATGGGCCAGCGGCTGGCGACCGTATTGATCTACCTGAGCGATGTGGCGGAAGGCGGCTCCACACTATTCCCGGTACTGGGTCTGGATGTACGTCCCGCCAGGGGCCGCGCGCTGTTCTTCTCCAATGTGGATGACCGCGGTGAAACGGACAGACGCGTACTGCATGGCGGAGCGCCAGTCGTAACGGGGTGCAAGCAGATCGCGACCTGCTGGTTCAGCAGCAGGCGGGAGCGGCAGTCCCTGGGTCCCGGTCAGGCAGCTTCCGAAGTGTAAGGCTCCATGTAGGCAAGCGCTCCGTCAAGCAGCTGCTGCCCGGTTGCCGACAACTGCGCGTGCGCGCGCAGGGTCGCGTAGCCGGCGCTGAAATTGCGCGCGTCCGTTTGCATTCTGGCGGACGCTTCGTCGGCCTCGGATGCGGAGAGCTCACCCGATGCGAGCAGGCGCGACATCGTCCAGTGCATGCGGGCGGATACGAATGTGGCGTGATAGATGCCATCCATGGGGCGCAGATCATCGCGCAGCGGCGATGCAAAGCGTTGTGTCCCCGCATCGAGCACCAGCGGCTCGTCGACCGTGAAACCGAATAACAGACTGTGCGCGCTTTCGTGGGCGATCGCCTCCATCAATTCGATATCGCCCCGATGGGCGCCGACATTGATGAACAGCGCTCCCCAGAGCATGTAGCAGGAACCGCCGGCAAAGTCGTAGCCGATCGCTGGATCGCCCGAGACAAGAATCACCTCGCGGATGATGGCCTCAAACTCGTCGACGGTTTCCGGCACCGCAGCCCGCAGGCGCTTGAGGGCGGAGGCGAAGGCGCCGACGCTCGCGGCGCCCAGCCCGGCTGGCGGTGCGACGATGCGGAACGGGGTCTCGGGATCGGTGTCCATGAGCCGTCGATAGCGCGCCTGTTGATTCCGCGGCATCTGGTCGAACGTGACGATGCTCAGGGTGCGGTCCTCGAGCATAGGCGCTCCCGCAAGCTCGTCCAGCAGCGCCAGGCCGGGCCCGACGTCGTTGCCGAGCAAGGCACTGGTCGCCTCGTAGTAAAGGCCGAACATGGACGGGGAGGCGAGTCCCGCGCGACCCAGCAGCTCGATGCGCGTCGTCAGCGCTCCTGGCAGCGACCGGCCCGAGTTCTCCAGGGATTGCCCGATGTGTGCGAGGCTCTGGGCAAGCTGTTGCCGCATGCGCAGGTCCAGCGCGAGCGCGCGTGCGGGATCGGGGGGAAAGTGCAGCGAGGGGAGCATGGGACAGGAATTAAACAGGCCGAATGACTTGCGTCAGTCGGCCTGTGGGTCATGCATGCGCGATCATCGTTGAAGCAACCGCCAGCCGGACTCAGGGAGGAGGCGCCTTCCCGATCTTTGCACCGAGTACGGCAGGTGGCACTTTGCCGATCTTGGCGCCAATCTGCACGAATCCGGCACGGGGCACCAATTTGAATCCCAGCAGCTTGCTGGCGTCCAGTTGGATGGTTCGTTGCATGGCTGTTCCTTTCGTTTGAATGAAAAGCATTGCAGAAGCCCCGCAAGTCTAAACTCAAGTGCGGGTCCACGGATACAGTTTATGACCAGGTTTCAAGCGTCGATGTTCGGATACATGCATCGTGGATTGCGCCAACCCGCGTGTGCACTGACGCTCCGGCTGCGACTTTCTCAAGACGTCGACTTTGCGCATCTGGACGGGCTCATGTACCGCCTGTTCGAGCTCGACGCCAGTCACGCGAACGATGCGCCGCCGACGGACGACACGCAGGCGGGGAAGCTGGCCTGGCGCGTGTTGTTGCTGGGGCGTTACCTGCGGCAGGCGGCTCGGATCCCCGCATTCGATCTCGGCGTAGTGCAGGGTGTGAGCGAGACGGCCGGCGATCACCCGGAATTCCATGTGACGCTTCTGGTCCCTGCCCTCGACGGACTGAGTCTCGCCGACAACCGTCGCCCTTACCATGCTGCGGCATGGACCGTCTCCCGGTTGCTGGCAAGCCCTGGAATTCCTGATCCACAAACCTTGTTCGCGAGCCTGGACAAGGATGTCGTGCGGCCGATGCGAGCCCTGTCCCAGTCCGGCGTGTCGACGCTCCCCATATTGCGCGCTGCACACGCAGCGGAGATTCCGTTTCGTCACCTGGGGGGCGGCTATTACCTGCTGGGACAAGGCTGCCGAAGCACAAAAATACGCGCGAGCGCCGTGCAGGCCGACTCGGGTCTGGGCTTCCGCATTTCTCAGGACAAGTTCCAGACGGCGGAACTGTTGCGATCGGCGGGGTTACCGACTCCGGTTCATCAGCTGGTACGAAGTGAGGAGCAGGCTTTGCAGGTCGCGCGAGACCTCGGCTGGCCCCTGGTTGTGAAACCGGCTGATCGAGACCGAAGCGAGGGCGTCTCGGTTCACATACGCGACGATGCAGCGCTCCTCGCAGCCTACGGCAAGGCGGTCGCGATATCGCGCAATGTGCTCGTCGAACGTGAGGTGCCCGGGATCTGCTACCGCCTGCTGGTCGCGAACGGGGTGTTCCAGTATGCGATTTCCCGCAAGCCCGTCGCGATTGCCGGTGACGGCAACATGAATATCAGTCAGCTCATTGAAAAGCGTCTGGCAACAGATCTGCAGCGCCCGCACTGGCGTCGCAACAAGCCTATTTCTCTGGATGCCGCGACGGTCGAGGCGCTTCGTGCTCAGGGCCTTCATGAGAGTTCCGTCCCCGGCATGGGCACAAAAGTGGCATTGCGACTGATCGAATCATCCGAATGGGGCGGTGATGTTGAAGATGTAAGCGACCTTGTGCACTCGACGAATATTTCGCTCGCGGAGCGCGCCGCCCGGCTGCTCGGACTCAGCACGGCGGGCATCGACATGATCTGCACCGACATCGCCCGTCCGTGGAATGAAAGCGGCATGGTGATCAACGAAGTGAACTACTCGCCGTATTTTGGTGGAAATCCGATCGCGCAGGCTCGGCTGCCGGGCTTTCTCGAGGGTCTTGTCGAAGGCGACGGTCGAATTGTCGCGGAACTCTTCGTGGGGGGACCGCAGGCTCTCCAGAAGGCGCGCAGACGTCAACAGGCGTTGATGGAAAAAGGGCAACGCGCATACCTGACCAGCCATGATCTCACTCTGGGGCCGGAGGGATCGGAAATGCCGGTTGCGGCACAGGGGCTGTTCGATCGCTGCATCGCGTTGCAACTGGATCCGTGCGTGGAGCGGATGCTGATTGTTGTTCAGACCACGCAGTGGTTGCTTACCGGCATGCCTGTGGATCGCGTTCACGCAATCGAAGTTTGCGAGGGGGCAGTTCTTGACGATACGCCGGCCGGCGTGGCGGATGAGGCAACACAGGACAAGCTTCTTGCTATGCTGAGAACGTTCCTCTGCCTCGACGCGAACGTCCTCAAGCCGGGTTAACGATTCAGAGGGCCGATCAAGCGGGGGTATGCGGGTCTCGGGGGCGGAGTGAGTTTCATCGAGCGATTCCTCCCTGCTTCCCGTGCCACAGCCAGAACGCGCTCCCGAGGAGCAGCAGCGTTGCAATCGCGTTGGCCCAGGTGATCGCATCCCAGCCGGCCCAGCGCAGATCGCCGAGCGTGCGCACGAAGATGGGTCCGATGATCTGGCCGGTGGCGAAGGCCATCGTCATCCGGGACAGCAGCGCCGTCGGGAAGGCGGGCGCAAGTTCGCGCCCGAGCTGCAGGCTCGCCATCGTGGCGACCATGAAGGTGCCGCCGACGAAGAGCGCGGAGAGCGCGAGCGACCATAGCGCGTGGCTGGCGAGCGGCAGCAGGGTGCCGAGCGCCATCGCGCAGTGCGCGAGCGCCCACAGACGCCGGCGCGGCCAGCGCGCGCACCAGCGCGCCGCGATGCCGACCGAGACTGCGGCGGCGAGGCCGAAGATCGGCCAGGTGAGACCGAACACGAGCGGATCGGAAACCTGCTCGCGCGCCATCGCCGGAAGAAAGGTGGCGGGCACGATGTAGCCGAAGCCGGTCGCGCCGTAGCACAGCACCGGCATCAGCGTGACCCGTATCGGTATCGATGCGGGGATCGATGCGGCGGATCGGGTGTCCGCGGCCGCTGCGGGTGCGCTGCGCGGCAGGCGCAGCCACACATAGAGGCTCCCGGCTGCGGCAAGCAGGCCGAGTTCGAACCAGATGAGCGCAGCGGATTGTCCGCCGCCGAACCAGGTGAGCAGTCCCGTCCCGGCGACGCCGAGCCCGACACCGGTGTAGATCCATGCGCCGAGCGCGGCCACCTGGCGGCGCGCGAGTTCTGCGAGGCACCAGCCGCTCGTCGTCACGATCGCGAGTCCGCTGGCAACGCCGGCCGCGTAGCGCAGCAAGGCCCCGACGAGGGGATTCGATCCGCCATCCAGCCAGGCCACGGGAGGCGTGGCAAGACAAACGCCTGCTAGCGCGATCAGCAGCCCGCGGCGCGGCTGCCGCGCGAAGAACGATGCGCCGATCGCCCCGCAGAGCGCGCCGAGATAGTTCGCTGCCGCCCATTCCGCGCCGGTCGCGCTGTCCAGTGTGCCGTCGCGCAGCATCAGCGGGAACATGGGCGTGAAGGCGAAGCGGCCGATGCCCATTGCGATGGCGAGCGCGATGCAGCCCATGGCAACGATGGTCCAGTCGGACGCGTCGGGCTTCCTTGGCGCTGGGGTGGAGGGGGTCATGGGCAGCAGCGATTAGACGCGATAAGTCGGACCCGCGCAGCCATCGCGTAACATGGCGAGCGCGGTCTGCAGTGACAGCGCAGCGGGCTGGCAGGCATGAATTGCACGAATCGCATTGTGTTCAGGAGGAAGGCATGCGCAATTGGGTTGTGTCCGCCGCATTGATTGCGGCGCTGGGTGTGTCCGGTGTTGCCGGCGCGATCGACAACGTGAAGATCCTGATCCCCGCCAACCCCGGCGGCGGCTGGGACCAGACCGGGCGCGCGCTCGCCCAGGCGATGCTCGCCGCGAAGCTCGTGAAGAACGTGAAGCTCGACAACCGCGGCGGGGCGGGCGGCACGATCGGCATCGCGCAGTTCGTGAACTCCGCCAAGGGCGATCCCGAGGCGCTGATGATCGGCGGCCAGGTGATGGTGGGCGCGATCGAGCTGAACAAGTCGCCGGTGACGCTCGCCCAGGTGACGCCGCTCGCGCGCATCACCGCGGAGTTCGATGCGATCGCGGTGCCGACCGCATCGAAGTTCCGCACGCTGCGCGAACTGCTGCAGGCCCTGAAGGCCGATCCGGGCGCGGTGGCCTTCGGCGGCGGTTCGGCGGGCGGCATCGACCATATCCTCGTTGCGCTGATGGCGCGCGCGGTGGGCGCCGATCCGAAGCGCATCAACTACATCCCCTACGCGGGCGGCGGCGAGGCGATGGCCGCGCTGATCGGCGGGCATGTGGCGGCGGGCGCATCGGGCGTCGCGGAGTTCGCGCCCCAGGTGAAGGCCGGCAAGCTGCGCATGCTTGCGGTGTCCTCGGCCCGGCGTCTGGAGGACTACCCGACCATCCCCACGGTGCGCGAGCAGGGCGCGGATGTCGAGGCGACCAACTGGCGCGCGGTGTTCGCGGCGCCAGGCATCACGCAGGCGCAGCGCGACGAGCTGCTGCGGCTCGTATTCGCGACGGTGAAGAGCGCGCCCTGGCAGGAGACGCTGAAGCGCAACGACTGGGCCGAGTACCTGATGGCGGGCGAGGAATTCCGGAGCTTTCTGGAAACCGAGCAAAAGCGCACGGCCCAGGTGCTGAAGGAAATCGGCCTGGCGAAATAGGTGGCCGGCCGCGACAGCGAGGGCGGGGCGCGCGGCGGAGAAGTCCTGCTCTCCGCCTGTGTGCTCGCGCTCGGCATCGCATTCGCGGCGGGTGCCTGGCTGCTGCCCGATGCACCCGGTTATGCGCGTATCGGGCCACGCCATTTTCCGGCGCTCGTCGCCGCGGGGCTTGTCATCACCGGTGTGCTGCTGCTCGTCGAAGCGCTAAGTACCGGCTATCGCCATCTGCCCGAGGAGGCACGCGGCCGCTACAACTGGCCTGCTTTCCTGTGGGTGGCGGGCGGACTTGTCGCGCACATGGTGCTCATCGCAGGTCTGGGCTTCGTGCTTGCCGCCACGCTGCTCTTCGTCTGTGTCGCGCGCGGTTTCGGCAGCCGGCGCTTGCTGCGCGACCCGCTGATCGGTCTTGCGCTGAACGCGGTGGTGTATCTGCTCTTCACGCGTGTGCTGACGCTCAGTCTGCCCTGGGGTGCGTGGCTGCCGGCGCTCGCTGCGACGCCCGGCGCGGGGAGCTAGGCGTGCCCGAAGCCTTCGGCTTTCTGCTGCAGGGATTCGCGGTCGCGCTGACCTGGCAGAACCTGCTCTGGTGTCTGCTCGGCTGCACGCTCGGCACCGCGGTCGGCGTTTTGCCGGGTGTGGGGCCGGCGCTCACCATCGCGCTGCTGCTGCCGGCCACGGCGAAGCTCGATGCCACCGGCGCGCTCATCATGTTCGCGGGCATCTACTACGGGGCGATGTTCGGCGGCTCGACGACCTCCATCCTGCTGAACACACCGGGAGAATCCGCCTCCATCGTGACCGCGATCGAAGGCAACCGCATGGCGCGCCGCGGGCGCGCCGGGCCGGCGCTCGCGACGGCGGCGATCGGTTCCTTTGTCGCAGGCACGATCGCCACGCTGCTGCTCTCGCTCGTCGCGCCGCCCATGGTGGAGTTCGCGCTGCGTTTCGGGCCGGCGGAGTATTTCGCGCTGATGGTGCTCGCCTTCACCACCGTATCGGGCGTGCTCGGCGCCTCGATGCTGCGCGGCTATGCGAGTCTCTTTCTCGGGCTCGCCGTGGGTCTCGTCGGCATCGACGCGATCTCTGCCCAGCAACGCTATACGCTCGGTATCCCGGAGTTGCTGGACGGCATCGACGTGGTGGTGGTGGCCGTCGGACTCTTCGCGGTCGGCGAGACGCTCTACCTTGCGGCCTACTACAGCCGCGCAGAGGAAAAGCTCGAGCGCCTGGGCGGCAGCATCTGGATGAGTCGCGCGGACTGGGCGCGCTCCTGGAAGCCCTGGCTGCGCGGCACGGCTTTCGGCTTCCCCTTCGGCTCGATTCCTGCAGGCGGCGCGGAGATTCCGACTTTTCTTTCCTACGCCACGGAGAAGAAGCTCTCGAAGCATCCGGAGGAATTCGGCCAGGGCGCGATCGAGGGCGTGGCCGGGCCCGAGGCCGCGAACAACGCCTCCAGCACGGGAAGCCTGGTGCCGCTGCTGACGCTCGGTCTGCCGACTTCGGCCACGGCGGCGATGATCCTCGCGGCCTTCCAGCAGTTCGGCCTGCAGCCCGGTCCGAATCTGTTCGCGAGCAGCCCGGATCTCGTCTGGGGACTGATCGCGAGCCTCTACATCGGCAACGTCATGCTGCTCGTGCTGAACCTGCCGCTGGTCGGGCTGTGGGTGCGGCTGCTCGCCATCCCGCGGCCGCTGCTCTACGCGGGGATACTCGTGTTCGCAACGCTCGGCGCCTACGGCTTGCGCCAGTCCTGGTTCGATCTGATGCTGCTGTGGCTGATCGGCCTCGGCGGCTTCCTGATGCGGCGCTACGACTTTCCCGTCGCACCGGTCATCGTCGGCATGATTCTCGGGCCGCTCGCGGAGAACCAGTTCCGGCGCGCGCTCGCGATCAGCCAGGGCGATCCGACCGTGTTCCTGAGCCATCCGATCTCCGCGGTGCTGATGGCGCTCTCCGTCGCGGTGCTGATTGGTCCCTGGCTGTGGCGCCGGGTGCGGAAGGAAACACCGCTAACATAGACGGTTTCGATCCGCATATTTTCCCCCGGGAGCCTGTCATGGGTATCAAACTGCCTGAATCAGTAAAGAAGCTCCTGAACGACAAGGCCTACGGCCATGTCACCACTTTCAATTCGAAGGGCGAGGCCAAGGTCACGATGGTCTGGATGGATTGCGAAGGCGACACGCCGCAATTCAATACCGCCGAAGGCCGGCTGAAGCCGAAGAACCTGCGTGCCGATCCGCGCATCATCGTGTCGCTGCAGGATCGCAACGACCCGCAGGCCTATCTGACGCTCTACGGCAAGGCGACGCTCACCGATGCGGGCGCGGACGCCAATATCGACAAGCTTGCGAAGCGCTTCCTGAATGCGGACAAATATCCGTTTCGCGCGCCCGGCGAGCAGCGCGTGCTCGTGAAGATCGACGTGGAGCACATCGGCGGTCTCGCCTCGGGCATGAAGCCCTGGGCCTGAGCGGCCGGAGCATCAAGCGCGCCGGAGGTCCTGACGGAGATTCAGGCGCGGTCCTTCCTGTACAGCCATAGCAGCGCGAGCGCGGCGAGCGTGCCGATGATGCCGAACACGAGGTAGGCGCTCGCGTAGCTGCCCAGCATGCCGACCAGCGCACCGAAGATGATCGGCCCGATCACCGTCGAACTGATCGGAAAGAGCTGGATCCCCGAGGTGGCGGCTGCGGCCCTGCCCGGTTCCGCACGCCGCGCCCCCGCGGCGAGAAATACGCCGAACCAGCTCTGCCCGACGGTCATCGCGAGCGCGATCACCACGAGGCCTGCCGTGCCCGCGCCGTAGACGAGCATCGCGGTCCCGATCGTGAGCACTCCGCAGGAGAGCGTGAGCGCGCCCAGCATCAGCAGCGGATTGCGCAGGCGGTCGGTCAACCAGCCCGCGACGAGCCGCCCGGCGATTACCGAAATATTCGAAACCGTGAGCACGAGACCCGCTGCGACGAGCGAGTAGTGAAGCTCGAGGTGCAGATAGTTCACGATGAAGGCCGCGTAGACGCTCGACATGAAGGCGAGCATGAAGCCGGAGACGCCGACCGCGCGCAGCGCGGGCGTACCGAGCACGTAGGCCCAGGGACGGAACAGCTGGTGCATCGCAAGCGGTGCATTCGGGTCGCGTTCGCGGTCGAGCTGGCGGCGGACGAATTCGAGTCCGGACACGATCACGAGGCCCGCGCCGACGGAAACGAAGAGACTCGGGCGCCAGGGCATGGCTTCCAGCAGATGCGGCAGCACCATGCCAGAGAGACCCGCGCCGAAGGCCGTGCCGGACTGCGTGACCGCGATGGCGAGCGACAACCGCCCGCGCGGCGCGTTATGGGTAAGCAGATGCACCACGGACGGAATCACCATGCCATTGCCCAGACCGACCACCACGGCCGAGACGGCGATCCAGGCGGGCGTGCCGGCGGCCCCGATGCCGAGTCCGATCGCCTGCAGGAAGGTGCCGGTCTGCACCATGCGCAGCGCGCCCCAGCGGCGCATCGCCTGGCTCGCGAACAGGGAACCCAGCATGCAGACGAACACGAGCACGCTCAGGTAGACGCCGACACGCTCGGCGGGCAGTTCCAGATCGCTTGCTACGACCGAGGCATAGACCGCCGGCAGGCTGTAGCAATAGCCGAGAAACAGATTGGAGCCGACCAGCGAGGCCAGCACGAAGGGGAAGGCGAGACCGGGCTGGGCAGGCACTGCAGGCTGGAGCTGGGACATCTGGAAATCCGGAAACCGCGGGCTCGCGCGCGCATCGCTGCGCGCACAGACTGACGCAAGGCCGTCATTCTAGGGGCTGGGCGTGCCGCGGTCTGCGCGTCGAGCGCCCGCCTGCATCAATAGCGCGGTGGCGGAGGCGGCGAACCGGGGGGCGGTGGCGGCGGTGCGCTGCGCGCGGGGGCACTGTGGCGCTGGGTCTCGAATCGGCCCGAGAGCGGCACCTGGTGACCCTTCGCGTACATGCACTGCTGATAGCCGATGTCGTAGCGCTGCTGGGCAGTATGCGAAGCGCCCTGGGCTGCAGCCGCGCCGGTGGCCGAGCCGAGGATGAGGCCCGCGCCTGCGCCGGATCCGGCGCTGCGCGAACCGCCGATCACGGCACCCGCGGCTGCGCCGACCGCAGCGCCGATCGCCGCACTGCGCAGCCCGCTGTTCACCGAGGCCTGCTCCGCCGTGGTGCCCGCCTGCGTGACCGCATACTGGCGACACTCGGCTTCATCGTAGCGAAATTCATCGAAGCTTCTGCCTGCACCCGGCAGCACCATGACGCTCGGGCCGGTGGGCGGTGTGGCACAGGCGCCAAGCAGCAGTACGGCACCGAGAGCGAGAAGTGGGGTGCGGTGTCGAGTCATGACGGGCTTTCGGGTTCGGGCAGCAGTTCGGGGTCGATGTCGGCGCGCGGGATCAGGCGGGTGGCTGCGGCGCCACTTTTTCCCAGCCGGCCGGACATTGTTTCACGTAGGGGTAGTAGGCGTTCGCGTCGCGGCAGAAATACCACCAGCTCGCTGCATCCGTGCGCGCATCGGGGCGCTGGGCCGCGGGTTCTTCGCGCTGCACATAGACGGGCGGCGGGGCGGCGGGTGCGATGACCACGGGCGCGACCGGCGGGTAATACCAGAACGGTCCGGGATACCAGGCGCCGTAGTACAGCGGCGCACCGATCGTCACGCCGAAACTCACGCGCGGGCCGCGATGCCAGTGGCGACCGTCGGCGAGCGCGCCTGCGCTGGCGGCGAGAAACGCGATGCCCAGACCGAGTGCGGTGAGGGCGCGACGGCGGTCCGGGCGCGGGGTCAAGGCTGCGGTGTTCATGGAGTCCTCCTTGCACGTTTCATCTTGCGTCCAGCATAGCGCTCTCCGTTCCGGGCAGACTGTCCCTTTTGGTAACAAAATGTATCTCCCGCATGCAAGCGCCGGACAGGCTGGACTGGCCGGCACCGGAAAGGAACTCCCGCTGATGCATTTTCCGTACTCCCGGAGCGCCCGGACATGAGCGCGCCCACCCTGCTGCTCGTCGCGCGTCACGGCGAGACCGCCTGGAATGCGGAAGGTCGCATCCAGGGGCAGATCGATGTGCCGCTCTCGGAAACCGGCCACGGCCAGGCGATCGCGCTGGCGCGCGCGATCGCCCAGCGGCGCTTCGATGCGATCTACGCGAGCGACCTCGAGCGCGTGCGCCAGACGGCGGCACCGGCACTGCGCCAGTTCGGGCTGCCCGTGACCCTCGACCCCGCGCTGCGCGAGCGCCACTACGGCAGCTTTCAGGAGATCACCTACAAGGAGGCGAAGGCCCGCTTTCCCGAGGCCTATGCGCGCTTCGCGGCGCGCGAGCCGGAGTTCGATTTTCTGGGCGGCGAGAGCCTGGCCGGGTTCGCCGCGCGCGTCACGCGCTGCGTGGAGGGCATCGTCGCGCGTCATCCCGGCGAGAGCCTGCTCGTGTACACGCACGGTGGCGTGCTCGACGTGCTCTACCGCCGCGCGACCGGCAAGTCGCTGCAGGAGAAGCGCGACTTCGATCTGCCGAACGCGGCCATCAACCTGATCGAATGTCACGGCGCCGACTGGCGTGTGCGCGCCTGGGCCGAGCGCGCGCATCTGGAGAGCACGCTCGACGAGCCGCCGCTGTAGCGCGGCGGCTGCGGCGCCCGCAGGTCGCTCAGTCGATGCGGATGTTGCCGGCCTTCGCGACCTTCGCCCAGCGCCCGATCTCGGCTGACACGAAGGCCGCCATGTCCTTGGGCGTTGCGGGGCCGGGCACCGCGCCCTGGGAATTCCAGGCCTCGACGAGTTCCGGTGTGGCGAGCGCTTTCGCGATTTCCGCGCCCATCTTCTCGTGCGCATCGGCCGGTGCGCCGGCCACGCCCCAGAGCGCATACCAGGTCGCGACCTCGTAGCCGGGCAGTCCGGCCTCGGCCGCGGTCGGAATGTTCGGGAAGCCCGGCGCGCGGCTGCGCGAGGCGACCGCGAGCGCGCGGATCCGCCCGCCGCGGATATGCGCGGCGGATGAGCCGAGCCCGTCGAACATGCTGTCGATCTGTCCGCCCACCAGATCGCGCAGCGCGGGACCCGAGCCGCTGTAGGGCACATGCTGCAGGCTTACGCCCGCGAGCCCTTTGAACAGTTCCCCCGCCAGATGGTGCGAGGTGCCGTTGCCTGCCGATCCGTAGTTGTGCTTCTCCGGCTCTCGCTTCGCGAGATCGATGAATTCGCGCAGCGTGGTGGCCTTCACGCGCTCCGCGTTCACGACCACGACCTGCGGCACCACGGCGACCACCGATATCGGCGCGAAATCCTTTTCGATGTTGTATTCGAGCTTCGGATAGACGCTCGGCGCGATTGCATGATGCACCGCGCCGAGAAAGTAACTGTAGCCGTCCTTCGGCGCGCGCGAAGCCTGGGTCGCGCCGAGCGTGCCGCCCGCGCCGCCCCGGTTCTCGATCACCACGGACTTCCCGATCTGCTTGCCGAGCTGGGCGGAGAGCGGTCGCGCGAAGGCGTCGGTGCCGCCGCCCGGCGGGAAGGGCACGAACAGCGTGACGGGCTTGTCCGGCCAGCCCTGTGCGATAGCCGGGCCTGTGACGAGTGCGCAGAGTGCGAGCAGCGCCGCGCGCGCGTGGGTGCGACTGGGGTTCATCTTCATTCCTCCTCCTGATGGGGTCGCGGACCGGTGTTCCCGGGTCGCGGCAGGGCGGCTGCGCAGGTCGGCTGCGCAGGTCGGCTGCATTTGCGCTCCTGATTCAGTATAGTAGCCGCGCCCCGCATTGACAGGTTCATCACCGGGCATCAACCCTCTGGAGGAGGAGACAGCATGAGGCAGATCGTTGCAGGGATCGTGGCGGCCGCGTTGCCGGCACTGTGCATGGTAGTTCCCGGTGTCAGTCAGGCCCAGACCTGGCCGGACAAACCCGTACGGGTCGTGGTGCCCTATCCCGCGGGCGGCGGCGTGGACGTGCCCTACCGGTTCATCACCCAGCTGCTGCAGAACGCCTGGGGCAAGCCCGTGGTGGTCGAGAACCGGCCCGGCGGCAACCTCTATATCGCGATGGAGAACGTGAAGAGCTCCCCGGCCGACGGCTATTCGCTCGTCACCACCGATTCGCAGTCCATGTCGATCAATCCGGCGCTCTATTCCAACATGCCCTACGACCCGGAGAAGGATTTCGCCCACATCGGCGCCTTCTTCCA
Organism: uncultured Pseudomonadota bacterium; assembly: GCA_903834835.1. Classification (GTDB taxonomy): domain Bacteria; phylum Pseudomonadota; class Gammaproteobacteria; order Burkholderiales; family SG8-39; genus CAILKO01. The sequence goes on from CAILKO010000046.1 coordinate 23,801, forward strand.
GTTCTCGTGCCTGCTCGTGGTGCCGCCGAGTCTCCCCGCGAACAACGTGCGCGAATTCGTCGCGATGGTGCGCGCGAAGCCCGGGGAGTACCGCTACGGTTCATCGGGCAATGGCAGCGTGCAGCACCTCATCATCGAAGAATTCCTGTCGCGCGCGGGCGGGCTCAAGATGCAGCAGATACCCTACAAGGGTGTGGCCGACATCATCCAGGGCATCCTGACCGGCTCGGTGGAAGGCGGCTCGTCCGCCTATGTGGCGGCGAATGCGCTGCTGAAGGCCGGCAAGCTGAAGGCGCTCGGCATCGGCAGCGACCAGCGCCTGCCGCAGATACCGGATGTCGCCACCTTCAAGGAGCAGGGCGTGGACTACAACTGCCCGTCCTGGATCGGCCTCGCGGCCCCGGCCGGCACGCCGAAGCCCGTTATCGACAAGATCAGCGCGGAAATGAGCAAGGTGGTGACCTCGAAGGAGTTCGCCGAGAAATTCGTCGGCCCGCTCGGCATCGAGGTGGTGAACGTCACGGGCGAGAAGCTCACGCCCTTCCTGCGCAACGACCGTCAGGTCTATGCGTCGGTGGTGAAGCGGTTGAATATCCCGAAGCAGTAGCGCGGCTGATGGTGAAGGGGCGCGCAGCGCAGGCTGTCGCGCCCCTTTTCATTTCCGCTCAGTGGATGAAGTAGGCGCCGCCGTTCACGTTCAGCACTTCGCCATTCACGAAACTTCCGGCTTCTGAAGTCAGATAGTAGGCGGCCGCTGCGATATCGGCGGGCTGGCCGGCGCGGCCGACCAGGATGTCGTTGGTGGCGGCCTTGCGGCGTTCGTCCGGCCACTTCTTCGTCAGTTCGGTTTCGATGAAGCCCGGCGCGATCGCATTCACCGTGATGCCCTGCGGACCGAATTCGCGCGCCCAGGAAAAGGTGAGCGCGTTCAGTCCGGATTTGGCCGCGACATAGGCGCCCGCGCCCGGCCGACGACCGCCCATGAAGGCACCGATCGAGCTGATGTTCACGATCTTCCCGCCCGGGCGCTTGAGGTGCGGCGCTGCGGCCATCATCATCAGGAAGGCGCCCACGAGATGCACGTCGAGCGTGTTGCGGAAGATCTTTTCCGCCTCGTCGATCGGCGTGGTGGCGAAGACATTCTGCATCGCGCCCGCATTGTTCACGAGCACGTCGATCTTGCCCCAGGCATCCACCGCGCCCTGCACCGCGCGGAAGCAATCCTCGCGTTTCGAGACATCGGCCTGGAAGGCGAGGCACTCGGCGCCGCCCTTGCTGACTTCTGCCCGCGCCTCGTCGAGCGTGTCGCGCGTGCGACCGAGTATCGCGACGCGAAAGCCGCGCTCGCCGAAGTAATTGGCCATGCCGCGGCCGATGCCGGTGCTGCCACCGGTGATGATGATCACGCGTCCTGCGTCCTGGTTCTTGTCGGTCATGCGTTTCCCCCTCGCGTTGCGTTCGTGGATTGCATCAAAGAGTGGCGCAGATTAGCACCGCCCGACGCGGGCCGCTTCAGGGCTGCCTTGCGTCGCCGACAGTGCAGATGGTAGAACCTGCCCATCTCTCCCGGACACGCCGCGCGCCGCGCCGGCACCGGATCGGGACCCTCACGGAAAGGCGGATCGCATGAGCGCAAGCGCGGATCGGGCAGGAGGGGCCGGCAGCGACATGGCGGACGGCGTGGTGGCGCCGCGCTTCGTCGGCCAGCGCATCGCGCGCACCGAGGATCTGCGCCTGCTGACGGGCCGCGGCCGCTTCGTCGACGACATGAACCTGCCCGGCACGCTGCATGCGGCCTTCGTGCGCAGCCCCCTCGCGCGCGGACGCATCCTCTCCATCGACATCGCCTCGGCGCGCGCGCTGCGCGGCGTGCACGCGGTCTATGTCTGTGCCGACCTGCAGCCGGTGCTGAAGGATGCGCGACCGGCTTTCTGGCCGCCGAACATTCCCTGTCCGCCCTTCGTGCCGCTTGCGCGGGCCGATGTGCGCTTCGCGGGCGAAGCCGTGGCGCTCGTCGTCGCGGACGACCGCTATATCGCCGAGGACGCGGCGGAGCTCGTGCAGGTCGAGTACGAAGCCGAGGATCCCGTGATCGACTATCTCGTCGCGGAGAGCGGGGCGGTTGTGCACCCGGAACTCGGCACGAACGTCGTGTTCGCAGGGGCTTCGGCAGCGGATCCGGAACTCGAGGCGGCCTTCGCAGGCGCAGCGCACGTGGTCGAGGAGACCGTTCATCAGCAGAACCAGCTCGCGCTGCCGATGGAGACCCGCGGCATCCTGGTCAGTTTCGAGGCGGAGGAGGTGCGCGTGTGGACCGCGACGCAGAGTCCCCAGACGGCCGCGATGGTGATCGCCGATGCGCTCGGCCTGCCGCACACGCAGGTGCGCGCCTATGCCTACGACGTGGGCGGCGGCTTCGGCATGAAGGCGCATCCGGTGCGCGACGAGTTCGCGGTGGTGGCTGCGGCGAAGCTGCTCCGGCGGCCGGTCAAGTGGATCGAGGATCGCGGCGAGCATCTCATCGCCTCGAGCCACGCGCGCTGCGAATCCGCGCGCATGCGCATGGCCTTCGATGCCGAGTTCCGCATCCTCGCCGCGAGCATGGATTACCGCAGCAATTCCGGGGCCTATGGCTGGTGGCCGGGTTCGGGCGCCAAGATCACCGAAACCTTTCCCGGGCCCTATCGCATCCCGCGCTACGGGTATCGCCACTCGGCGGTCTATACCAACACCTGCGGCCGCGGCGCCTATCGCGGGCCCTGGATGTTCGAGACCGTGGCGCGCGAGATCTTCCTCAACATCGCGGCGCGCCGTCTGGGTGTGGATCCGCTCGAGCTGCGCCGGCGCAACGTCATACTGCCGGCCGATCAACCCTACCGCGCGGCCACCGGCATCGTGTTCGACCGCGTCTCCCCCGATCAGACGCTGGAGGAAGTGGCACGGGTGGTGGATATCGCGGCCTTCCGGCGTGAGCAGGCGGCGGCGCGCGCCCAGGGTCGTTATCTCGGTCTGGGGATCGCGGCCTACATGGAACCCACCGCGCCGCCGAATGCCTTTCTCGCGCATCACAACATCGAGCTGCGCATGGAGCCCTCGGGTCATGTCGTCGTGCGTTCGCCGACCCATGCGACGGGGCAGGGCACCGAGACCACGATTGCCCAGGTGATCGCCGACGAACTCGGCCTGCCATTCGAATCCGTGCGCGTGCTGCAGGGCGATTCCTCAGAGGGCGGATTCGGATTCGGCGGCGCGGGCAGCCGCCAGGCGGTGATGGCGGGTGGCGCGGCGGTGCTCTCGGCGCGCCGGTTGCGCGCCAAGATACTTGCGATTGCCGCGCATCTGCTGGAGGCGGCGGAAGCCGATCTTCGCATCCGCGACGGCCGCATCTCCGTTGCGGGCGTGCCCGATCTGTCGGTGACGATGCAGCAGGTGGCTCAGCTCGCCTATTTCGTGCCGGCGAAGCTGCCGCCCGGCATGGAGCCCGGGCTCTCTGCAGAAGCGCGCCACGTCACACCCGGCACCACCTGGGCGAATGCGGCCCATGCCTGCGTGGTGGAAGTCGATGCCGCCACCGGCCTCGTGAAGATCCTGCGCTGGATCGTCAGCGAAGACTGCGGTGTGATGATCAATCCGATGGTGGTCGACGGGCAGATCTCGGGCGGCATCGCCCAGGCGATCGGCGGCGTGCTGCTCGAAGAAGCGCCCTACGACGAGCACGGCAACCCGCTTGCGGCCACGCTGAAGGACTACCTCCCGCCGCTCGCGCCGCAGATGCCGGTGATCGAGTTCTTGCACCTGTGCACGCCCTCCGCCGGACCGGGCGGATTCAAGGGCGTGGGGGAGGGCGGCGCCATCATCGGTCCGCCCACGCTGGCAAATGCGATCGTCGATGCGCTCGCACCCTTCGGCATCGAATGCACCCGTCTGCCGCTCTCGCCCGACCGGCTCGTCGGGCTGATCGAGGCCGGGCGCTGAGGCCTGACGCGATCGGCTACTCCGGTTTCACCCCTGCCAGCTTGATCGCCTTCGCGTAGCGCACCTGGTCGATGCGCATGCGCTCTTCCATCTGCGAGGGTGTCAGGTAGGTCACGTCCACGTAGAGGTTTTCCGTGATCTTCGCGAATTCCGGCGTCGCGACGGCTTTCGCGACCGCATTCGCGAGCTTGTCGACGATGGCCTTGGGCGTGCCCGAGCGCACGATATAGCCCTCGTCGCCGGGGAAGCTGTCGGTCATGCCGACATCGGCGGTGGACGGTACGTCGGGCGCGCTTTTCGAACGATTGGTCGTGGCGGCGAGCAGGCGCCGGACCTTGCCGGTCTTCAGGTGCGGCGCGAGGGAGCCGTTGCTCGCGATGACGATGGGAATGTCGCCGCCGACCAGCGCCGCGATGCCGGCCGCTGCACCCTTGAAGGGAACGTGAACGATATCCATGCCGAACTGTGCCTTGACGGTTTCCATGAAGAGCTGGTGCAGGCTGCCGATGCCCGAGGTGCCGTAGCTGAGCTGCCCGGGTTTCGATTTCGCGAGCGCGACGAGTTCCTGAAAGTTTTTCACGGGCAGGTCTTCGCGCACGGTGACGAAGATGATCGAGGTGGCCACCATGCCGAGGGCAATGAAGTCCTTCGCCGGATCGAACACGCCGGGTTTCACGGCGGGCTGGATCGCCCACTGCGCCGCGTCCGCGCACACGAGCAGGTGTCCGTCGGCCGGTGCGCGCAGCAGTTCGCTGATTGCCGGCACGCCGCCGCCGCCCGGCTTGTTCTCCACCGTGACGGGCTGGCCGAGCGTCTGCGACATGTGCGGGGCGAGCGCGCGGGTGATCGGATCCGGTATTCCGCCCGGCGCATACGGCACGATGATACGTATCGGGCGTGTCGGAAACTCCTGGGCCGCGGCGAGCGTGGCGATTGCGGCGAGTGCTGCGCCGAGGCCGGCGACTGTGATCCGGCGAGTCATGTCATTCATGTACAGCTCCTTTGAGATGCGTGGTCCGGTTTGATTGGAGGTGTTGGAGGTGTTGGTCCGCGGTCAGTCCGCCGTGGCGCCCGAGAGCTTCACCGCTTTCGCATAACGCGCCACGTCGGCGCGGATCTGCTCTGCGAACCTGTCGGGCCCGCGCAGCAGGGGTTCGACGAGAAAACCTTCCACGCGTTTCAGGTATTCCGGGTCCTCGGCCGCCTTCGACATGGCCGCAGCGAGCTTGTCGATGACCGGGCGCGGGGTGCCGGCGCGCGCGACATAGCCCACGTCGCCGCCGAAGTCGTTGTCGATGCCGACATCGGCAAGCGCGGGCGTGTCCGGCGCGAAGCGCGAGCGCTGCGGCGTCGCGGCGAGCAGGCGCCGGATCTTGCCGGCCTTCACATGCGGGCCGGAGATTGCCGCGCTGGTGACGGTGATCGGGATGCTGCCGCCCAGCACGGCCTCCATCGCCGCGGCGCCGCCCTTGTAGGGCACATGGACCAGATTGATGCCGTAGTGGCCGTTCAGCGTCTCGGTGAACAGCTGGTGAATGCTGCCGATGCCGGGCGTGCCGTAGCTGAGCGAGCCGGGCTTCGATTTGGCGAGTGCGACGAGTTCCTGGATCGTGCGGATGCCGGAATCCTCGCGTACCGTCACGAAGATCGTGGAGCGTACGACCGCCGCGACCGGTGCGAAGTCCTTCAGCGGGTCGTAACCGTAGCCGCCGGGTTTCAGCGCGGGCAGGATCGCCCATTGCGCCTGGTCGATGCAGATGAGCGTATGGCCGTCGGGCGCGGCGCGCAGGAATTCGTTCACCGCGTTGATGCCGCCCGCGCCGGGTTTGGTGTCGATCACCACCGGCTGCCCGAGGCTCGCCTGCATCGAGGGGGCGAGCATGCGCGTGACGCCGTCCGGCACGCCGCCCGGCGGCACGTAGACGATGATGCGCACGGGCTTCGTCGGAAACTCCTGTGCGACGGTACTCGCGACGGGCGCGACCAGCGCCGCGACGAGCGCGAGATGCAGGATATTGCGCGATGGCATGCTGGGTCTCCCCCGTTTGCCGGGAGGGGCGACGGGACCTGCCATGACACCCTCCCCGGTGATCATCGTTCAGGCATGGAACTTCGGGTCCTGCCGACGGCCCGCTGCGCCTCCATGCGCAGGCGGGCCGTCGTCACTGCATGTAATGCCTCAGCCGGCTGCGCGGATGGCCGCGAGATCCATGTTGTAGAGCTTCGCCACGTTGGTGGTCAGGATCTTGCGCCGCGCTTCGGGCGACAGATGGCCGAGGTCGCGCGCGATGACCTTGCGCGAATTCGGCCAGGTCGAATTGCCGTGCGGGAAATCGTTCGACCACATCGCGTTGTCTTCGCCCCAGTGGCCGAGCAGGTAGCCGCCCGCGGGATCGTTGAAGAACGAGGTGTAGAAATTCTGCAGGATGTATTCGCTCGGCTTGCGCGGGATCGGCAGGTCCTTGCCGGGCATCGCGAGAAAGCGCGCGTAGTAGCGGTCCCACTGCTCGACGAGGAAGGGCATCCAGCCGACCTCGTTCTCGACGATCACGAACTTCAGTTTCGGAAAGCGCTCCAGCACGCCGGAGTAGATCAGATCGAAGATCGTGTTTGCCGCTTCGTTCAGCTTGGTCACCACGCTGTGGCGCAGCAGATCCATCATCGGCAGCGTGAACAGGTTCTTCGCATAGCCGAAGCCGGAGAGGATATGCAGGCTGATCGGCATCTGCAGGCGCTCGGCCGCAGCCCAGAGTTTCTCGTAATGCTTCGAGGTGAAGGGCAGATCCGGATGCGGCACCTGCCAGACGAGCGCGCCGCGCAGCCCGCCCTTGTGGCAGCGCTCGAGTTCGCGCACCGCCTGGTCGATGTCGTACACCGAGAGGCAGGCGACGCCGAGCAGCAGATGCGGCGCGACCTGGCAATACTCCATCAGCCAGTCGTTGTAGACGCGGAAGCACTCTTCCTGCAGGCGCGCGTCCTCCATGCCGAAGAGCGTCAGCGCGAGGCTCGGATAGAGCACTTCGGCGCGCACGCCGTCGACCGCCATTTCGGTCAGGCGTTTCTTCGGATCCCAGCCGCCTTCGTGCGCGGAGAAGGTCGCGTCGTTGCCGACCTTGCGCGGCGGGAACTTCGGTGCGCGATCCTTGAAGGCCGGTGCGACACGGTTGACCCAGAGATCCGGATCTTCGATCACGTGGGAATCGGCGGAGATCAGAAGTTCGCTGGCGATCGGATCGTTCTTCGCCTCGGGGCGCTGGTCGATGACGGAGCTCATGGGATGTGCCTCGGGTAAGCGGCTGCGGGTGCCGGGAGCGCGCAGTGTCGCACAGCGCCGGCGCGCGATACACCGGGCTTGCGAGGGGTTTCGCAGATCGATTCCCGCAGCACGCGTTTGCTGCGCTGCGGTGGTTGCAGCCGGGAGGGCGGCCGGGGACGCCGCCCGGTGGCGCTCAGGCCACTTCGAGTGGCGGCTCTTCCATCAGCGGGATCTGCTCGCGCAGTTCGAGGATGCGGTCCTGCCAGTAGCGCGGCGAACCGAACCAGGGGAAGGCGGCGGGGAAAGCCGGGTCCTCCCAGCGACGCGCGAGCCAGGCGGAGTAGTGGATCAGCCGCAGCGTGCGCAGCGCCTCCACCAGCTGCAGCTCGCGCCGGTCGAAGGGGCAGAACACTTCGTAGCCGGCGAGCAGGGCAGACAGGCCGACGGACATTGCCTCGCGCGAGCCCGAGAGCAGCATCCAGAGATCCTGCACCGCAGGACCGTTGCGGCAATCGTCGAGATCGACGAAGTGCGGGCCCTCCGGCGTCCAGAGCAGGTTGCCGGCATGGCAGTCCCCATGCAGGCGGATGGATGTCAGTCCCGGCACGCGCGCATAGCAGGCTTCCACCGCGGCGAGCGCCTGGACGGAGATCGCTTCCCAGGCCGGGCGGATATTTTCGGGGATCGCGCCATGCGCGAGCAGCCAGGCGCGCGGTTCGCGGCCGTGGGATTCGATGTCGAGCGCGGGCCGCTCGCGGAACGGCGCCTCGCGCCCGAGCGCGTGGATGCGGCCGAGAAAGCGTCCGATCCATTCGAGCGTGGCGCGGTCCTCCAGCTCGGGCGCGCGCCCGCCGCGGCGCGGAAAGAGCGCGAAGCGAAAGCCCGCGTGCGTGTGCAGCGTGCTGCCCCTGAGCACAAGCGGGGCGACCACCGGAATCTCGCGTTCGGCGAGTTCCAGCGAATAGGCATGCTCTTCGGCGATCTGCGCGTCGGTCCAGCGCGCGGGGCGGTAGAACTTCGCCACCAGCGGCGCGCCGTCCTCGATACCGATCTGGTAGACGCGGTTCTCGTAGCTGTTCAGGCCGAGCAGCGTGCCGCTCGGCGCGAGACCGAGACTTGCGACCGCATCGAGCACCACATCCGGCGTCAGTGCGGCGTAGGGGGGGGGAGAAACCGCGTGAGGGTGATGCGAGTGGGAGTTCGGCATGGGGGGCCGATTGTAGGCGCTACCACTGCCGGGAGCGGCCTCAATGTGGGCTCGCGCAGGGCTGCGTCCGGGAAAAGCGGGCTGCGTCGCGCTCCGGATTGACGAATCGTCGGCGCTGAACGTACCCTCGTGCTTCCTTGAGAGGGAGGAATGCCATGAACGAATGCCGCGCCGCGGTCATTACCGCATTGAACCAGCCGCTGGAGATCCAGCGCGTGCCCGTGCCCGCACTGCAGAAGGGCGAGATGCTGGTGAAGATCGAGGCCGCCACGCTGTGCGGCACCGACATCCACCGCTGGCACGGCCCGATGATGGGCACGGATACGCTGCCGATGATCGTCGGCCACGAGCCCTGCGGCACCATCGAGGAGATGGCGGGCGAGAAGCGCGACATCGTCGGCCGGCCGCTGAAGAAGGGCGACCGCGTGGTGTGGAGCTATGTCGCCTGCGGCAACTGCTACTGGTGCACGGCGGCGGTCCAGCCCTGCGTGTGCCCGGACCGCATGTCCTGGGGTCATAACCGCAGCGACCAGCCGCCCTACCTGCTCGGCAGCGCGGCCGAGTACATGTTCGTGCCGAAGGAATGCCATATCGTGAAGGTGCCGGAGACGGTGAGTTCGGCTTCCGCCGCAGCCTCGGCCTGCGCCTATCGCACGATCATGCACGGCTTCGACAACCTGGGCGCGATCAAGAGCCATGAGACGGTGCTGATTCAGGGCAGCGGACCGCTCGGCACCTTTGCCGCGGCGGTGGCCAAGGATCACGGCGCGAAATCGGTGCTGATGATCGGCGCACCGAAGAACAGGCTCGAGGTTGCGCTGCGCATGGGCGTGGATGAAGCGCTGAATCTCGAGGACGTGAAGGATGCGAAGGATCGCCGCGCCTGGGTGCTCGATCGCACCGGCGGGCGCGGCGCGGATGTCGTCATCCAGGCAGCGGCCATCAACGTCATCCCGGAGGGGCTGACCCTGCTGCGCAAGGGCGGTCGGTTCCTGAACATCGGCATCGGCGGCAGCGGCAAGGCGCCGATCGAGGCCGCGAGCATCCCGATGGAGTCCACGATCATCACGCCGCTTTCGGGCGAGCCGCGCCACTGGCTGCAGGCGATCGACTTCATGGCCTCGCGCCACGACCGCTATCCCTTCGACGACATGATCAGCAAGAGCTACAAGCTCGACGAGATCAACGACGCGATGCAGGCGATGGCGAAGTTCGAGGTGGTGAAGGCGGTGATCTACCCGCACGCCGCCTAGGCGGGGCGGGGCGCGGCGAGCAGTTCGGCGAGCTCGGAGACATCCGCCAGGTCTTCGAGCCGCGCCACCGTATCGAGCACGCGGCGCATGCCGGTCTCGTCCAGCACGGCCGAGGCGAGGCTGCGGAATTTCGCTTCCAGTTCCGCGGCGCTGAACGGGAGCCGGGTCGAGCCCTTGCGCCAGGGCTCGTCCACTTCCATGCGGCGGCCGTCTTCCAGCAGAACTTCGAGCCGCGCCGCGAAGCGCCGCTCGCCGACCATGGCCGGGTCGCCGTGCACGCGTACCTTCGTGGCGAGCGCGACGATCTGCGGATCGGTCCATAGCGAGGAATCGATGTAGTCGCGCAGTTCGTTGCCGCTGCGTACGAGCGCGAGCGCCAGGCTGTAGGCCATGCTGAACTGCGCGCCGATCACATCGCGCGGCGTCTGGATCGCACCGCCGTGCGCGACCCCGAGCGGGTTCACATGCACATGGATCTCGCGCACCAGCGCGGCGACAAGGCCTTGTTCGTCGCGCAGACGCGCCATCGCCTGGATGCCAGTGTGCAGCGCGCCGAGCGTCGGGTAGGGTTTCACGATGCGCTGTTCGACCGACCAGGGTCCGTCGTGATTCAGATCCGCGACCATCGCCTGCGGGTTCTCCAGTCCGCCGAAGGCGCGCGGGATGCCGCGCGGCCCCTCGAAGATGGTGTCCGGACCCGTAATGCCGCGTTCGGCGTAGAACGCGGCCATCATGCCGCCGCGCACCGGGATGCCGGCATGCAGTCGCTTCACCTCGCCGCCGCTCTGGTCGTACTCCATCGTGCCGCAGGCGTGGCTGCCGGCGATCGCGAGCGCGTGCATCAGCGTTTCCGCATCCAGGCCGAGCAGCTTGCCGGCGGTGGCCGCCGTGCCGAAGGGGCCGACCACGCTGTGATGATGGAAGCCGCGCTCGAGGATGGGCTGGCACATCACGCGCCCGATGCGCGAGAGGATTTCATAGCCGGCGACCACCGCGAGCAGGAAGTCCTTGCCGCCGAGCTGCGCACGTGCGGCGAGCGCGAGCGCGGGCGGCACGGTCAGCGCGCCCGGATGGCAGGCCGCGTCATGCGAGCTGTCGTCGAACTCGCAGGCATGCGCATGGATCGCATTCACGAAGGCCGCCTCAGCGGCCGGCGCGCGTACTGGCGTGCCGACGATCACGCATTCCGGCCGCCCGCCCGCCTGCGCGACCACCTCGAGCGCCGGACGCGTCCAGGGCAGTGTCGCGCCAGTCAGCATGGTGCCGAGCTGGTCAAGCACCGCGTCCTTCGCGGCCTGCACCGCCGAGGGCGGCAGATCCTCGAACTTCAGATCGACGACGTAGCTGGCGAGTGTGCGGGCGATGGTCGGGGCGTTTGTTCTGTGTCCGGTCGGGTGATCGATTTGCATGGTTCGGGTGGCAGCTTGAATAAGGCAGGAGTCAGGAGGAGAAGAAAGGGGAAGACAAATGCACCTGTGCGGCATTAATAGTAACATATATGTTACTATATTTATCTGGACAGGCGCGCGTTCCGCCTGGGCCCGCAGGAGCGGTAGACTCCGCGTTCCGGAACAGGAGCCGACCCGCCATGAGCCTCTACGACATCGAACTTACCACCCTTGCAGGCAAGCCGCAGACGATGGCGGAGTTCCGCGGCCGGACGCTGCTCGTCGTGAACGTCGCGAGCCACTGCGGCTACACCTCGCAGTACGCAGGGCTGCAGGCCCTCCACAACCAGTACAAGGACCGCGGCTTCGCGGTGCTCGGCTTTCCCTGCGACCAGTTCGGCCATCAGGAGCCGGGCACGGAAGCGGAAATCGCCAGCTTCTGCGAGCGCAACTACGGCGTGAGTTTCCCGATGTACGCCAAGACCGAGGTGAACGGCGCGAACGCGCATCCGCTCTACCAGCTGCTGAAATCCGGCCAGGGCGGCAGCGATCCGATCAAATGGAACTTCACCAAGTTCCTGGTCGGCCCGGATGGCACGGTGGAGAAACGCTACGCCTCGGGCGACACCCCGGAGGCGATCGGCAAGGACCTCGCCGCGCGGCTCAAGTAATCCGCAGCATCGGCATACGTACACCAAGCACACCAAGCAGACCAGGAGGAGACAGCATGGAAATCATCGACGGACAGGGACATATCAACAGCCTCGGCGCGAACTGGGACAAGGTCGATCCGGAGGTCGTGGTGGAGCGCGTGGTGGTGGCGATGGACGCGATCGGCCTGGATGCGCTGTTCATCGACGAGTACACCGGTTTCGACGACAAGATGCGTCTCCTGCCCGGCGTGGTGCTGCCGAACGGCGCGCTGCGCAGCACGGCGCCTTTCGCCGAGGCCGCGGTGCGACTGTATCCGCATCGCTTCGCCTATCTGAGCCGCGTGGACCCGCGCGATCCGGACTGGAAGTCGCTGATCGCCGAGTATCGCAAGCGTCCGGGGCTGCTTGCGCTGCGCGTGGTCGCGGTGCCCGGATCGGGTCACCGCGAGCTGATGGAGGACGGCGGCTATACCGACTGGTTCGGCGCCTGCGAGGCGAACGACATGCCGGTGTTCTGCCAGATCCCCGAGCGCACGCCGCGGGTACTCGTGCCGTATCTCGAAAAATTCCCGAAGCTGCGCATCATCATCGACCACTGCGGCACCTGGCAGGCGAAGCCCGAGGGCAGCACCAAGGCGGCCCAGCTTGATGCGGTATTCGAGATGGCGCGCTTTCCGAACGTGGGGCTCAAGTGGTGCCATGCGCCGCGCGATCTGTCGGCCCAGGCCTATCCCTGGCCGGATGTCGTCGGGCATCTGAAGAACGCGATCAAGGTGTTCGGCGCCGAGCGCATCATGTGGGCCTGCGACACCACCATCAGTTCCAAGGTGCACAGCTGGGCCAAGGGCCTGTTCTACATCCACGATTCCGACCAGCTCTCGCAGACCGAGAAGGAATGGATACTCGGCAAGAGCGTGCGCGCGCTGCTCCGCTGGGAGAAGCCGAAAGCGGCGGCCTGAGCGACCGGCGCTGCGCGTGGACATCTACGACATCGAAGTCGAAACGCTGGAAGGCCGGCGCCAGCGGATGGCCGACTACCGCGGCCGGACGCTGCTCATCGTGAACGTCGCGAGCCGCTGCGGCTACACGCCGCAGTACGCGGGCCTGCAGGCGCTGTACGAGAAATATCGCGACACGGGTTTTGCGGTGCTCGGCTTTCCCTGCGACCAGTTCCTGCACCAGGAGCCGGGCACGGCGGCCGAGATCGCGGCCTTCTGCGAGGGCAACTACGGCGTGAGCTTTCCGATGTACGCCAAGATTTCAGTGAACGGCGAGCACGCACACCCGCTCTACCGCTATCTGAAATCGCAGAAGGCGGGCTTTCTCGGCATCCGGGCGATCAAGTGGAACTTCACGAAGTTCCTGGTCGGCCCGGACGGCAGCGTGCTGGAGCGCTATGCGCCGAAGACCACGCCCGAGGCGATCGGCCGGGAGCTCGAAGCGCAGTTCGCCTGAAGGGACTATCCGCGTATTTTTTTCTGGTCAGGGAGGAAGGGCAATGACGCAATCCGATTATGGGCTCGACGCGGCGCGCACCGCGATGGTGTTCTTTGATGCGCTGAACGCTTATCTGCACCCCGAGGATCCGGCAAAGCGCGCGGCGATTGACGCGCTCGGTATCGTGCCACGCTTTGCCCGGTTGAACCGGGCCGTGCGCGCAGCGGGCATTCCGGTGTTCTACCCGGCGGCCGACCATCGTCCCGATCTGAAGGATTTCGCCTCGCGCGTGGTCGATCTCGATCACGAGGGGCAGCCGGGCGATCCGCGCCCGCGCATGACCAAGCCCCCGGAAGTGAGCGTTGCCGGTCCGGCGCGCGAGGTGATCCCGGAACTCGCCCCGCAGCCGGAGGACTACATGATCAAGAAGCACCGCTGGAGCAGCTTCTTCCAGACCCATCTGGAACTGAGCCTGCGCACGCGCGGCATCGATACCCTGATGCTCGCCGGCGGCGCGGTGGAAGTGGGTATCGCGAGCACGGCCTATGCCGCGCGCGATCTGGACTTCAATATCGTCATCCTGCGCGACTGCTGCTTCTCTGCCCGCCCGGATGTCGAGGCGATCTACATGGACCGCGTGTTTCCGATCTTCGCCCGCGTGCTGAATGCGGACGAGGCGATCGGCCTGATCAGGCCTGCCTGATCAATCCTCGCTTGATCAATCCTCGCCGTATCAATCCTTGAAGGACGGATCCGCGCGCTCCAGCAGGCGCAGGATCGCTTGCCATTCCGGCTTGCCCTCGGGGCCCGCGGGTGCGAGGAAGGAACGCTCGAAGATTTTTGCGCTCGCCTCGCACATCTCCGCCGGCGGCTGCACGAGCGGGGCGCCGGTGGCGAGCAGACGCAGCTGCACCTCCGCCTCGCGGATCATCGCGCCGAGGTTGATCGCCGCGCCGACGATATCCGGCCCGAGCGCGATCACGCCGTGGTTGCGCAGGATCATGTTCCAGGCGCTGCCGAGATCGCGCACGAGGCTCGGCACCTCGTCCGGATTCGCGACCCCGGCATAGTCGTGATAGGCGATGCGGTTGTAGAGGCGCATGCCGTCCTGCGTGTAGACCTGCAGCCCGTCGCGCAGCGCGGAGATCGCGCTGCCCGAGAAGCTGTGCAGGTGCAGGCTCGCCTGCACGTCCGGACGCGCGTTGAAGATCGCGCTGTGGATCGCGAAGCCGGGCGCATTCACATGCTGATCCGGACCGAGCATCGGTCCTTTGGCATGCACCTTGATGAGGCTCGATGCCGTCACCTCGCCGAAGGTGAGCTCGTGCGGCTTGATGAGGAAATGGTCGGGCTCGCCCGGCACGCGCGCGGTGAAATGGTTGAAGATCGTTGCGTCCTCTTCCCAGTGTGCGAACTGCGCATAGCGGTGCGCCGCCGCGAGATCCACGCGCAGGCGCCATTCCTCGGGCGAGACGCGCTCGCGGATCGAGGCGCGCGGCGCGCCCTCGGCTTTGCGTACGGATGCGGCTAGGGTGGTCATGGTTCCTCCTCGGCTGTGGGGCGAGTCTAAATCAGTTCCGCGCCGCGCATGGGCGGGGGCGGCCACCACAAAGGACGCGTGTATCAGGGCGCGCGCGTATAGAAGTCGACCAATCGCACTTCGATGCCGGGCGCGTCTTTCATGGCCGCAGCAAAATCCAGCTGATGCTTGTTAGGCGGCTGCACGCCCTGCTGCTGGTAGTGGTAGGGGTAGACGATCTTCGGCTTGAAGGCCTTCACGCAGTCCGCCGCTTCCGCGCCGGGCATCGTGAACGGGAGATTGACCGGGATGAAGGCGACGTCGATATTCGTGAGCGCCTTGATTTCCGGGATGCATTCGGTATCGGCCGCGAAGTAGATCCGCTTGCCTCCCAGCGCGAGGATGTAGCCGTTGGCGCGGCCGCGCACGTGGTAGGGGCCGCCTGCATCGCCGCGCGTCAGGTTGTAGGCCGCGACGGCCTGTATGTTGACGCCGTCCACACTCTTGCTTTCGCCGTTGTCCATGACCGTGGCATTCGAGCGCAGGCTTGCCGCAACCGCCTTGGGAATCACATAGGCGGTCGTCGCCTTCTTGACCCGATCGATGCTCGGCTGATGCAGGTGATCGGAGTGGATATCGGTAATCAGGACGATGTCGGCGGGTTTGGTGCCGGCCGGCAAGGGGATCGACAGGGTGGCCGGGCCTGCCCAGGGGTCGATGTGGATGACCTTGCCACCATGCTCTACCTGTACGTGCGCATGCCGGATGGGGGTGATCTCGATATTGCCGCCTTCTGCGGGGATGACGTCTGCCGCACCGGCGACACTGACCGTCAAGAACAACCCGAACGCGGATATGAGCACGCGTGCAGCCAAGTCTCTGAACATGATGTCCCCCTGATTTGAAAATGTATCGATGTGTCGGTTCACTGCCGACGTTTTTTCCGGAACGTCTGGTCTGCACCTTGTTTCATGCACTGCACCGCTGCACGCCCTCGGCCCTGCATACGGCTGCGGCAAGGCAGGGCTCCTCCCCGGCTGTGGGGCGAGTCTAAATCAGGGCGGCGGGTCTTTCTGCGGGTGCCGAAGGAGCATGGGAGCATTTACCGGGACAGATAGTAACAAAAGTGTTACTATCTGTCCCGACGGGCGGCGGATTTCCTGCCGTCCCGTATAGGTGACACCGCCATACAGGCATACAGGACTACAAGAATCGGGACTGCGATGAAACGCCTACGACCGGAGCGGTTACTGAGCGCCTGCGCGGGTGTCGCGCTGGCCTGTGCGGCGGCGGGTGCACTCGCCCAGGTCGACGCGCTGCCGATGATCGACACCCACACCCATCTCAATTTCGTGCGCAAGGGGTCTGCACCGCCTGCGATGGACTTTCCGGCAAGCGTGGCCGGTGCGCTCGGCCGCATGGACGCGGCGGGTTTCCGGCGCGCGATCATCATGCCGCAGCCCTCGCCGCCGGGCGCGGCAAACGCCTGGGAGATCGAACGCATGGACTTCGCCCTGGCCCAGTATCCGGCGCGCATCCTGCGCGGCGGGGGCGGCGGCACGCTGAATCCGATGATCCAGGCAACGCCGGTGGCCGCGGTGGACGAGGCGGTGCGCGCGAAGTTCCGTGCGCTCGCAACGACGATCGCGGACCAGGGCGCCGTGGTGTTCGGTGAAGTCACGGCCCATCACCTGTCGTTGAAGGCCATGGGTCCCCAGCACGCCTACCAGTGGGTACCGGCCGATCACCCGCTGTTGCGGTTGCTCGCGGACATTTCCGCGGAACGCGGCATCCCGATCGACCTGCACCTGGATTTCGTGCCCGAGGACATGGCGCGGCCCGGCAGGCCGATCTTCAACGACAAGACGCCGTTGAATCTCAAGGGCAACTCGAGCGCCTTCGAGCGCCTGCTCGCGCATAACCCGAAGGCGGTGTTCGTGTGGGCGCATGCGGGCACCGATCCGCTGCTCACGCGCACGCTGGCGCTGCAGCGCGCGCTGCTCGCGAAGTATCCGAACCTGTACATGAGCCTGCGGCTCGGACGCGGCGGGCCGCATCCGGCGATTGCGCTGGACGAAGGCCGGGCCTTCAAGCGGCCCTGGGTCGCGCTCCTGCGCGAGTTTCCGGATCGCTTCGTGCTCGGCACGGATTTCTTCCACGGCCCCGAAGGCGAGGACGGTCGTGGCGTGGAGACGGACAGCCTGCAGAACTACCGCACCGCGCTCGCCAGCCTGCCGCGCGAACTCGCCGAGGCGATCGCCTGGCGCAATGCGGAACGTATCTACCGGCTGCAGGCGGTGCGCTGAGAACGGACCGCCGTAAATGCGGATGCGATGGAGGGCGTTGCGCTTCCGCGGGACATCATGATTGTTGCGAAGTGCGTGGCGCAGGTAGTGTGTGCCAGCAAGCGCTGAGTCCGCATCCGCCAGGACGCGACGCGGCCTAGGTTCGACCCGCCCAGTAACCGGGAAATTGCCTGTGGTGCGCGATTGCCACGACGCGAAGGTCATCGTCGCGGAGATAGTAGATAACGCTATAGGGAAATCGCCGCATTGCGAAGCGCCGCCGGTCGTTTCGCCACCGCGCGCCGATTTTCGGCTGAAGGCAAAGCAGGTGCAGGGATCGTTCGAACTCAGCGATGAACGCAAGGCCGAGATCCCTGCCGCCTTCGCGGGCGTAGAAAACGCCGGCTTCGGTCAGTTCGCGCTCGGCCTCGGGACTGACCGACGGCGTCACTTGATTGCGGCGCGCGCGCGCGCGATGGCCTCCGATGCGGGCACCAGCTTCGAGCGCCCGCTTTCAATGTCACTGATGCGATGCTCGACCTCGACCGCCCACGCGTCCTCGATAGCCTGGTCGTCAAAGAGGCTCGTGATCAGGCGGTCAGCGAGCTGTGCGCGCTCTTCCGGCGTGAGGGACAGTGCCTGAGCCTCGACAAGTTCAAGTGGGGTGGACATTCAAACCTCCGACGATCAGCAGAGTCGATGATACGCCCTGTGCGCGGGCTTCGGCACCAGAAGGCTACTTCTCGCGGAACATCGCGCAGAGCTTGTTGCCGTCCGGGTCGCGGACGTAGGCGAGATGCATCGTACCCATCGCCCCGACGCGCGGGCCGGGCGGCTGTTCGATCGAGGTGCCGCCGTGGGCGATCGCCACGTCGTGAAACTCGCGCACCTGCTCGGGCGAATTGCACTTGAAGCCTATCGTCCCGCCGTTGGCGTGGGTTGCAGCCTGGCCGTCGATCGGCTCGCTGATGCTGAAGGTGCCGGCTTCATTGCGATAGAAAAGGCGCTGCTGCCCGGTCTTGTTCTTGTTCTGCAGGGCATTGCCGACGCCGAGTACGCCGAGCACGGCATCGTAGAAGCGCTTCGAGCGGGCGATGTCGTTCGAACCGAGCATTACGTGACTGAACATGGAGGTTCCTTTGCGGGGAGGGTTGCGGGAAATGCGGATTGACTCATTTTCTCGGATGTCCGGACGCGGTTCATGGCGATTCGGCTTCAGTCGGCAGACCGCGTGCTGCGCCAGGGGCGGTCCGAACGCGCAGGGTTGTAAAACCTTACCGCATCACGCTGCAATCTTGCGCAGTACCGATGGGTGAAGTTCCGCAACCTTGATCAGAGTCTTTGCAGCGGCGTTCGGTTCGCGGCGACCTTGCTCCCAGTCCTGGATGGTCCGGATCGAGACACCCAGCAATTTGGCAAACTCCGCCTGCGACAGCCCCGACTTCTCTCTGGCTCGGACGATAGGATAGGACTCGGTCGTGTAGCGGCGGCCGATGCGACCGGCCTTGATATCGCGAACGCCCCGCAGGATTTCCTCGCCGATATCGCGCGACTGCTCCCATTTCTTCAATTGCTTCTCAGTCATCTTTGCCATCGTCTATTGCCTCTTTCAATGCTCTCAGAACGTGCGCCGGGATGCTTTCACGCACGTTCTTGCCGTAGATTGTCAGCATCCAGATCTGCCCATTCTTCAACCGCAGGTAATAGATCACCCGCAAGCCGCCGCGCTTTCCACGCCCTTCGGCGCTCCAACGAAGCTTTCGCACCCCTCCGGATCCAGGAACCACCCGTCCGGATTCGGGATGCCTGATCAGATGACTCTGTAACGCCAGGTACTCGTCATCATCGAGATACCGTTCAAGCGACTTGCTGAAAAACGGGGCCTCGATGAACTCGAACATGGGTCCATCCTACGGCAATGCCGTAGTTGTGTCCAGATGCTGTTCGACGCGGATCGTGAGGTACGGCGTCCCATACGGAGTGATCCGGGGAACGCGACGCTCGAATTGCAAACCGCAACGCGGTACCGGGCTTCGTGCCGCGCATGGTCGCGCGGCGCGGGACTCATCTGCGAAGTTGGTTTCGGATCTGGTCGAGACGCGCGAAGGCCGTCCGACGTTGCGCGTGCCCCGCCCACGCAGCCCGGCGGGGACTCCACCCGCACCGACGGCGTGCGGCGCCTGCAAGCCACGGGTCAGGCCCGCGCATCGCGCTCGAACTCAGGCATGAAGGGGATGTCGGTGCCTCCAAAGTCGACACCCATTTGCGACAGCAATGTGGTGACTTGACCGCGATGGTGCGTTTGATGATTGAACATGTGCGTGACCAAGGCCCATTTCGGTGCGGTTCGCGACTTGCCGTCGATCTTGCTGGTGTAGGTCAGCGGTTCCGCAAGCCATTGAGCCGTGAGGGACGCAGCCCACGCCAACAGCCGGGCATCGTCAGCCTGAAAAACCCAGGCCATTTCTTGCGTCGTCGCAGCTTGTGAGCCATAACTCGTAACCCTAACTGGATACAGCCGCCACATTGGCCCGCGCCATGTGCAGTTTTCTGTAGCTGTCGATCCGGCGCCGGTGCCTGTCGAGCCCCTCTAGTTTCATGCTCGTCGGCGTCAAGCCGAAGAAGCGCACGCTGCCGTCCACCGACCCCATCACCGCGTCCATCCGCGGGTTGCCGAACATCCGGCGGAAATTGACCGCGTAGTCGGCCATGTCCAGTTCCTTGTCCAGTAGCACCTCCAGCACCACATTCAAGGCCTGATAAAACAATCTTCGCTCGACAGAGTTGTCGTTGTACTGCAGGAAGGCTCCCACCAGCTCATGCGCCGCCTCGAATTGCCGCAAGGCAAGATGAATCAGCAGCTTCAACTCCAGAATCGTCAACTGACCCCAGGCCGTATTCTCGTCAAATTCGATGCCGATCAATGTGGCGATGTCGGTGTAATCATATAGCTCGCTGGCTACCAGACGATCAAGCAGCGCTTGCAGACTGATATCGTCCAGGCGATGCAGGTTCAGGATATCGGCGCGGAACGACAGCGCCTTGTTGGTGTTATCCCAGATCAAGTCCTCCACCGGATAGATTTCCGAATAATCCGGCACCAGAATGCGGCAGGCCGTTGCGCCCAGATCCTCATACACCGCCATGTACACTTCTTTGCCCAGGTCTTCGAGTATGCCGAACAGGGTCGCGGCTTCCTCGGCATTGGAGTTTTCGCCCTGGCCGGAAAAATCCCACTCCACAAAATCGAAATCAGCCCTGGAACTGAAAAAGCGCCACGACACCACGCCGCTCGAGTCTATGAAGTGCTCGACAAAGTTGTTCGGTTCCGTCACGGCGTTGCTCTCAAAGGTGGGCTGAGGCAGATCGTTCAGGCCTTCGAAGCTGCGACCCTGCAGCAACTCCGTGAGGCTGCGTTCCAGCGCGACTTCCAGACTGGGGTGCGCCCCGAACGAGGCAAACACACCACCCGTACGCGGGTTCATCAAGGTGACGCACATTACCGGGTACTCGCCCCCCAGCGACGCATCCTTCACCAGCACCGGAAAGCCCTGCTCTTCCAGGGCCCGAATGCCGGCCAGAATGCCGGGGTATTTCGCCAACACTTCCTGCGGTACATCCGGCAGCGCGATTTCACCTTCTAGAATTTCACGCTTTACTGCCCGCTCGAAAATTTCCGACAGGCACTGCACCTGCGCTTCGGCCAGCGTGTTGCCGGCACTCATGCCATTGCTTAGGAACAGGTTGTCGATCAGGTTGGACGGGAAATACACCAGCTTGCCGTCCGACTGGCGCACATACGGCAGCGAACAGATGCCGCGCTGCACATTGCCGGAGTTGGTGTCGTACAGATGCGAACCGCGTAACTCGCCATCGGCGTTGTAGATCCGCAGACAGTGCTCGTCGAGCAGTCCGGCCGGCAGCGCATCGTCAGGGCCGGGCTGGAACCAGCGCTCGTTCGGGTAATGCACGAACGCCGCGTTGGCGATGTCTTCGCCCCAGAACTGATCGTTGTAGAAATGATTGCAATTCAGTCGCTCGATATATTCGCCCAGAGCCGACGCCAGCGCGCTTTCCCTGGTCGATCCCTTGCCATTGGTAAAGCACATCGGCGAGTGCGCATCGCGGATATGGAGCGACCATACATTGGGAACAATATTTCGCCACGAAGCGATTTCGATCTTGATGCCCAGGACCGCCAGAACGGACGACATGTTGGCGATGGTCTGCTCCAGGGGGAGATCCTTGCCCGCAATGAAGGTGGTCGTTTCGGAAGCCGGCAGCGTCAGCAAGGCCTGGGCATCGGCATCCAGATTTTCCACCTCCTCGATCACGAATTCCGGTCCGGCTTGCACCGCCTTTTTCACGGTGCAACGGTCGATGGAGCGCAGGATGCCCTGGCGGTCCTTGGCGGAGATATCCGCCGGCAACTCGACCTGGATCTTGATCGTCTGCCGGTAGCGGTTCCCCGGATCAACAATGTTGTTCTGCGACAGACGGATGTTGTCGGTGGGAATGTTGCGCGTTACACAGTACAGCTTCACAAAGTAAGCCGCACACAAGGCCGATGAAGCCAGAAAGTAATCGAACGGACCCGGCGCCGAGCCATCGCCCTTGTAGCGGACAGGTTGATCGGCCACCACCGTGAAGTCATCGAACCTGGCTTCAAGACGAAGCTTGTCGAGAAAGTTGACCTTGATTTCCATGGGGTATGTCCAGAATGACCTGTGAAATGAATGAGTGGCTGGTGGCCGGTTTGTTTCAGCGGGAATCCGTGCTGCCCGGCAATGGCCGCTGACGTACCCCGCGCTACCTCTCTGCACCAGCCGAAGGGCAGGGTCGATACGGTCAGCTACGCTAACGGCCTCGCACGAGCGATATCGCCAAGTGCCTTGGCAATGAATGCGGCATCTCCGTCAGCCTCTTCCAGGCAAGCTTGGAAATAGGCAGCCATCTCCTCGGGAGTTCTCAGATGTTCAGCGACATCATAGCGAGTAGTAACGGTCTTGCTCATCGTGCTTGCTCCGAAGGATAAGATGCCAGGTGCAGGGCTGCCTTGTGTAACCGTCTGTCGGGCCGCCGCGTTCAGGCGCCGAGCTGACTGGCCAGATCATTAAAGTCTTTCGCCGCAATGTCGACCGAGGAATCGGGATCCAGGTCGGGCTTTCCATCCGGTCCATATTCAAGGGGTCTCGCAACGAACGCTGTCCTCAGCCCCATGTCCTTTGCGGCACGCAGATCGTACAAGTGGGCTGCCACCATCATCACCTCGGCGGGCTTGAGGTCGAGAATGTCTGCGGCGGACTGGTACACCTCGCGGTCGGGCTTGTAGTGTCGAACGAGTTCGGCTCCCAGAATGCAGTCCCACGGCAAGCCCGAATGTTTCGCCAGGTCGGTCATCAACGAGATGTTGCCGTTCGAGAGCGGGGCGATGATGAATTTTTTCTTCAGCCGGGTCAGTCCGCCGACGGCGTCCGGCCACGGTTGCAACCTGTGCCAGGCACGGTTGAGGGCGTCAGTCTCGGCCTCGGTAAGCCCGACGATGCCGAAGTCGATCAGGATCCTGTCGAGGGTCATCCGATGCAAGCCGTCGAGTCTGGTCCAGGGCAGTTCGCCGCTTCGGACGCGGTTCATGCCCGGACCGTACCCGGCGCGCCAGGAGTCGGCGAACCTCGCCCCGTCCACAGTCAAACCCTTCCGCTTCGCCAGTGCCTTCACTTCACGCGCGACCGACGTGCGCCAGTCGACAACCGTGCCGAATGTGTCAAAGACGAGCGCCTTCACCGATGGCAATTGAGGGTTCGGCCTTGCGATGGGATGCGGCAAATTACTCACGAATGTACGGGGGACGCTGAGAGCTTGATGCCGAGCGCATGAAGCAATTTGAGCATCGTGTCGTAGCGTGGCTTGGCGCCGGGTGTCAGTGCCTTGTAAAGGCTTTCGCGGCCAAGACCGGCATTTTTGGCGAGTTGTGCCATGCCGCGGGCGCGAGCCACATCACGCACGGCAGTTAGAAATACATCGGGATTGGGATCTTCCAGTGCGGCAGTTATGTATTCCGCGACGGTCTCATCATCATTGAGGTAGTCGGCAGCATCGAAGGGGGCAGATTTAGCCATGGTTCACTCCGAATTCAAAGTCCGCGCCATCTCGATGGCACGTTTGATGTCACGCTTCTGCGAAGACTTGTCGCCGCCCAGGAGAAGCAAACAGACCACCTCTGCACGTCGCGTGAAACAGGCTCTATAGCCGGGCCCGACGTTCCGGTTCAGGCGCGCGCGACGGCATGCGCATTGCCTGCGGCCGGCAGTTAGACCGCGGCATCACGCGCCATCAGCCAACAAGCAGTGCAGAGTGCCGGCGCGACTCCGCCGCACTGAAATCGAACGTTTCTTCCGACAAGTCGGGCAATTTAATGTGCAATGCCTCAACGCTTACGTTGCTAAGCCGAGAAACCCAATTGTCGAGTCTTGCATCAACACGCTTCACCTTCTCAGCGGTTGGCGCAACCGTCATCTTGACCGGTATGCCTCGTGTCTGCGCCAAGGTGTTACTGAACCCTTGGACGACATCGGCCCTAGGCACGCGGCCGGTCGCAACCGACAAGTTACCCTCAACCATGAAGAGGTATTCCTTCCACGCGCATTCCGACTGCACAACTGCCTCGCAGACCGCTCTCAAGCGTCCCACGAGCGCGGGCGAGATCGCACCAGCGTTGGTCTTTTGGCCCTGCCAGTCTGCGCTCTCGTACAGCTCGGACTCAAGATTGAGTTGCCGTCGATGCTCGGTTTCAAATTTGACGCGAGCCCGAAGAAGCTGCGCACGGCTGAAAGCTGGGTGGGTCGTGTCATGCACAGAGCTGGCGTCGCCGGCAACTACAGTCCGCTCAATGCACGACAGTCGGCGGTCCATCCGCTTCAGGCTACGTGTGATGACGACAACGCCGGCAAGAACCGCCAGCAGCGTAATTGTGAGGAATATGTCCATATGAGTCGTTCAGCGGTCTAAAGTTTGAATTAGGCAGCAGCATTTGGCACTTGATCGAGAAACTGAAGCCAATCGGGATTCTCGCCAAATGCGTATTTGCCAAACTTGATAGCGTCGCCGTGCTGAATGTCTTTGGTATATGGCAATTGCTCGAGAAACTGGAATTTGACAATTAATGGAAAAAATCTCTCGCGACCAAGTGAACTTAACGCGTTGTAGAACAAAAGATAAAGCTCGTCACTGCTAAGTTGGGCCCGAACGATGTTTGTATAGAATTTCTTGTCCTTCACGTCGCTTCTGTCCACATACTTCACAATCTGATAGAGATTGCGAAAGAAATGTCCAAGATTGCTATGTGCATGAAGAAAGTAGAACTTCGCGTATCGGTCTTCAACTGACGCGCCGTTATTCACGTCTGCAACGAATGCTTTCACATCACGCCGAAGCGCCGCAAAACAATCCTTTCCTTCAAACAAGTTCTGAGGAGGATTAGGCGTTCGATACTTAAACGAATTTGCGATTTCGTTGTGAAGCCTAAGCATCTGGAAAAATGCATTCTCAAACGCTTGCCGTTCAAGTTGTTCCTTTTGGCCCCGGAGTTCCTCTCTAGTCTCACGGAGTTCCTGTGATTGAAGGACGATCGAAATGATGATTCCTGCAAATGCCAATCCTGCGAATAGCGTATTAAGTGCGCCGTAGGAGTCTCCGAAGGTGCCAGACCCGGTCAAGTCTGTTTTGCAATCGAGAAATGTCATGAGTGATGGCAACCAATATTGATAGGCGAGCCATAGAGCGAGTACGACTAAAAACGGGGTCACCCACCATAACTTCCTCATTTCCTCTCCATACCTTGCGGTCTAACGTGGTGTTGTGCCGCGGGCCAACACGGCGCTCAATGAGGCACGATGCTGGCGCGCCCGTCGGCACCAACACAGGGTTAGGCCTCATCTCTTTGTCAACTCTTGAGCTAAGGCCAGCCATCGCGTTTTTATCCAATCGGCCTCATCAACATGATGGATGATTTGTACTTGCCAACCGGTGGAAGTCAACTCGTTGTACATTCCCCACGCCGCATCGGTGTTGGTCGAGTGAACAATGACCGGGCAGAACGGCTTTTGCCTCGCCAGATAATTTGCGACGTCTCTACCACAGCCAGGATCCGGGTCGCCTTCGCTTTGTTTGTATAGGTCGTGATCTAGGGACAAGAGCGTTGCGCCTGGTAGGACCTTGGGCAATTCTTCGATCATCTGTGCCGCAATACGCCATATGCGAATTTCTTCGGATTGGCGACAGAGCTTCGCGGCATTTTCGAAGGCCGCCGCCCTGTTCGCGTTATCTTCCAGTATGAGCCAAGCCATCGGATTTCTTGAAGCCTAACGTTCATTAGTAAGCATTTCTGCTGTTTAACGTATTCCCGCAGTCCGCCGCAATAGGGCAACGCCATTCCAATTCAATGCGTTACATGGATACGCGAGTTAACAGTATCCGTGTTCAACAGCAGATTTGGCGCAACCACCTGATTCCCCATCCGTATCTTGTACGGAGATGAACCGGCAGCCGAATTTGCGCGAGTTGCTGAACGCTGCGAAACGGGGGCGGAATCACAGTCTGCGCACGGAGGATGCCTGCGTGCACGGGATCAAGCGGTTCATCGGTTTCACGGACCGACGCCGTCCGCTGGAGATGGGTGCGGAGGAGGCGACAGGGTTTCGCGCGAGGGGTATGCGGTGATGTGAGAGGAAGAAATTCCGCACTGTCGGGCATAGATAGTAACAAAAACGTTACTATCTATGCTGCACCCGCCGCTTTTTCTTCCCCCTTCCTAAGCCCCCGCCTTCGGATGCGCCCGCCACCAGCGCACGACATCGTTCACATGCTGCACATACGCCGGCACATCGCGATAGGTATCGGTGAACACGAGCATGCGCACCAGATGCCGCCAGCGCTCGGGCTCGGGATAGTCCTCGTAGGCGCGGCGGCTGTGGACGACGACGTGGTTGTTGAGCAGCTGCACGTCGCCGCGCTCGAACACCATGTCGAAGCGGAATTCGTTGCTCTGCGCGAGGGATTCCACATACGCCGTCGCCTCGATCGCCTTCTCCGCGAGGCGCGGCACTTCGGGAAAGCGCTGTGCGCTCTCGACGTACTTGCTCGCGAGCCGGCCGTAGAGCCGGCCGTTGTGATAGCCGTAGAGCGGCTGCAGGTAGTAGGGTTTCATGCCCTCGGGCTCCTCGCCGCGCAGGTCGACGTAGAGCGGCGCGTAGAGCGCCTCGACGAGATCCGGCCGGCGCGCGAGCACGGCGTTGTAGATGGACACCGAGCTCGTGATGCAGCTCGCGCCGCCCGATTTCGCATGGCGCAGGCACATGAGGCCGACGATATCGGCCTTGTCGCAGTGAAACGGCAGGGCGGCCGTGGTCTGGTAGCCGCGCACGGTGGGATCGGTATCCCAGTCGCGCCCGGTGGAGCGCACGTGATCGAGCAGCCGGCCGGCGGCGTTCTGCGCGGTGAGCTCGCCGAACTGCACGCCGAGCCCGGCGTAGACGAGCATCGCATCGGCCTCGGACCAGCGGTCCACGGGCAGGCCCTTGACGAGGGCCGCGCCGTAGCCGTTCTCGAGTTCCTTGCGCATGGCGATGAGGCGCGGGGCGAGGCGCGGCAGCGGGAAGGTGCCGCGGGTCACGGTGTCCGGCGTGACGCCGCCCGCGCGCGCGAGCGCGAGCGTCGCGTCGAGCTCCGCGATGTCGGCCGAATCGAGCGGATAGATCCAGCGCCGGTCGCGCGCGAGCTGGGCCGGCATCCAGGCCGCGGCCGTGGTGAGCGGCGTGCGGCGGACCTCGGTGACCGGTGCGCCGAGCGTGGCGGGTTCGGATGTCAGGGTGGTGGATGCTGCGGTCATCGCGGAGGCCTCCGGTTGCGCGTGCTGCGCGGGCGCACTGTATTCCGCTGCACTCTAGCGGATGTGGCGCGCAACCGCCACGCTTCGCTGCGAAACCGGCTGCGGGAGCCGTAGAATCGGTGCGGACCGCAACCCCCGCAGCAGGAATTCCAGGAGAACCCGATGCAAGCCTCGCCCCGCCTTTGGTGCCGCGTCACCCTTCTTGCCGCCGCGCTGGCCGCGTTCGGCAGCGCACAGGCCCAGGAGTTCCCGTCCAGGGCGATCCGCATCATCGTCCCCTACGCGGCAGGTGGGGTTCCGGACCCGCTCACGCGCACACTGGGCAGCATGATGTCGCCGCTCCTCGGGCAGCAGATCATCGTCGAGAACAAGCCCGGTGCGGGCGGGGTGCCGGCGATGCAGGATCTGATGCGCTCGCCCGCCGACGGGTACACGCTCAGCTATGCCGATGCCGGGCTGTGGGCAGTCCAGCCCGCGCTGCGGCCGGGCATCTACGACCCGATGAAGGAATTCACGCCGCTGGGTACTGCGGTGATGTCGATCATCTTTGTCGTGGTGCGGGAGGATCTGGGCGTACGGACGATCCAGGAACTGATCGCGCTCGCGAAATCGAAACCCGGGCAGCTCAGCTACGGGTCATCGGGCAGCGGCAGCCTGCACCACCTGTTCATGGAGTCGCTGAAGGCCCATTACGGCTTCGACATGGTGCATGTGCCCTACAAGGCGGCGACCCAGGCCCTGCAGGCGCTGCTCGCGGGCGATCTCGGGGTCACGATGGCGAGTGCGGCGGCGAGCACGCCGTTCGCGAAGAGCGGCAAGATCCGGGTGATCCTCGCCGCGACCCAGCAGCGCTCGCAGTTTCTGCCGGAGGTGCCGTCCATGGGAGACCTGAAAGTCGAAACGACCTACTCCGGTGCCATCGGCTATGTCGCGCCCGGCGGCACGCCGAGGCCCGTGGTCGACAAACTCGCGGCGGCGCTGGGCACCGTGGTGAAGAGCGACGAATTCGCCAAGCGGGCGGAATCGCTGTTTGTCGAAATCGACTACCGTAATCCCGCGCAACATCTCGACTTGATGCGCCAGGACATTACCCGTTACGCGCGCGCGGTGAAGATATCGGGAGCGAAAGCCGAATGACGGCCCCAGGCGCGGTGCCGGCGCAGGCCAGCCCGCTGATCGAAGTCGAGGATCTCCATTTCGGTTACGACGGGCGCCCGGTGCTCGCCGGGCTGACGCTTTCCATTCCGCGCGGCAAGGTGGTCGCGGTGCTCGGCGCGAGCGGCAGCGGCAAGTCCACGCTGCTGCGGCTGATCGGCGGGCAGCTGAGACCCGAGAGCGGCAAGGTAAGCGTGGATCGGCAGGTGGTGCACGAACTCGATTCCGACGCCCTCTACGCGCTGCGCCGCAAGATGGGGATGATGTTCCAGTCGAGCGGGCTCTTCACCGATATCTCGGTGTACGAGAACGTCGCCTTCCCGATCCGCGAGCACTTCGATCTGCCGGAAAGTCTCGTGAAGCCGCTCGTGCTGATGAAGCTGCACGCGGTCGGCCTGCGCGGTGCGGCGCGTCTCATGCCCGCGGATCTTTCGGGCGGCATGACGCGCCGGGTCGCGCTCGCGCGCGCGATCGCGACCGATCCGATGCTCGTCATGTACGACGAGCCCTTCGCCGGTCTCGACCCGATTTCGCTCAAGGTGGTGGCCAACCTGATCCGCGATCTGAACGATGCGCTCGGCGCGACTTCCATCGTGGTGACCTACGACGTAAGCGAATCGCTGAAGATCGCGGATTACGTCTACGTGATACTCGAGGGCCGGATCCTCGGCAAGGGTACGCCCGAGGAAGTGCTCGCGTCCGAAGATCCCTATCTCAAGCAGTTCCTGCACGCGCTGCCCGATGGACCGGCGCGCTTTCACTTCGGCGCGCCGCCGCTCGAGCAGGATCTGCGCCTCGTGCGCGCCTAGCGTCCGGCCCGGGCCGCCGCGATTCCGCGATGATCAGGCGGCGGCTTTCTTTCGGACGGATTTCGCGCGCGGCTTCGGCTTCGGGTACTGCAGCAGGTCGCCCGCGCGCTGCTCGAAGGCGTCGCGCTTCGTCAGGCGCCTGAGCTGGGCAGGCGTCATGAGCCGGTAGTGACGCGCCGCATCGAGCGCCTGGCCGACTTCCCAGCAGTCCTCCTCGCCGGTGACCCAGATCGCGGGTGAGAGCCGGCGCAGGTCGTAGGGCACGGAATATTCGCGCAGCGTGCGCTCGCCGTGCCTGTTGGCGTATTCGTGGAAATACGACATCGCGAGCTCGCGCAGGCTGCGGTAGACCGGATCGCGCGAGCGCAGCACCGAGCCGTTGGTCTTGGAAATCACGCCCCAGCATCCGCCGCGACGGTAGAGCGCGACCACATGGTCGTAGTCGCGCACCGCGCGCAGATCAAAGAGCAGCGGCGGCACGCCGTTCACCCAGAATGCGCAGGCGGCGACCATCGCACCTTCGATGCAATGGGCGCTGCCTTCGCGCAGCACGGTGCGCACGGTGCGGCAGCTGTCGCCGTCGGGCTCGAAGTTCTGCTTCAGTTCGTAGACGAAGCGCTGGATCTTCTCGGTCGTGTTCAGGCGCTTCAGGGTCGCGTACTCCGACCGCGTGAGGCCCAGATCGCCGATGCGCGCGTATGCCGCCACGGGCTTCCTTTCGCTGTGTCCCGCCTAGGGAACGGTGCGGCATTGTGCCATCGGCGCCAGCTGCGCCCTCGGCGCGCGCCTGGCTAAGCGCGCCGGGCGCGCTATTGTGTGAAGCGCCAGGTATCCATCGCCAGGACGGCGTTCTCCACCGAACCGAGCACGCATTCGGCGCGCGCGCTGGCGCCGGCCGCGCCGGCTGCGGCGATCAGCGGCAGGAAGTGTTCTTCCGTCGGATGCGCGCGTACGCCATGCGGGGCGTGCTCGCGATAGGCGGCGAGGCCTTCC
This sequence comes from uncultured Pseudomonadota bacterium, assembly GCA_903834835.1. Lineage (GTDB taxonomy): Bacteria > Pseudomonadota > Gammaproteobacteria > Burkholderiales > SG8-39 > CAILKO01. Next base: position 53,617 of record CAILKO010000046.1, read on the forward strand.
CAGTCGCCGGCTTCCAGACGCGCGCGCACCCAGGCGCGGAATTCCTGTACGTAGGGCATGGACGCCGCATCGCCTGCGGCGCGCTGCATCATCAAGTCGCGCAGGTTGTGCGTCATGCTGCCCGAGCCGACGACGAGCACGCCTTCACGCGCGAGCGGCGCCAGCGCGCGCCCGATCGCGAGATGGTGGCGCATGCCGAGTTCGGGCTGTACGGACAGTTGCACGACCGGGATGTCCGCCGCGGGATACATGTGCAGCAACGGCGACCAGGCACCGTGATCCAGGCCGTGCGAGCCGTCGATGCCCGCCGCGAAGCCCGCTTCCTTCAGCAGCCCCTGGGTGCGTGCGGCGAGCGCAGGCGAACCCGGCGCCGGGTAGCGCAGGCGGTAGAGCGGGGCCGGAAAACCATAGAAGTCGTGCACCGTCTCCGGCCGCTCGCTGCCCCCCAGCATCGGTACCGGGGTTTCCCAGTGCGCCGATATCATCAGGATGGCGCGCGGGCGCGTGCCGCGCACGCCGAGCGCGCGCCAGGTCTCGCCGACCGCGCCCGGTTCGAGCGCGTGCATCGGAGAGCCGTGCGAGACGAAAAGTGTCGGCAGTGCGGGCGTCGCATCCATGATGTCCGGCCTCAGGTGTCTTCGGTGCGCGGCGGTTGCCAGGTGTAGGCGGGCGCTTCCGGCTGGCGCAGCACGCGCAGCATGCGCAGCGCGCCTTCGATGCGCTCGGCGCCGCGGTAATAGCCGGGCACCGTGTAGCTGTCGGAGTAGCCGAGCACCGCATAGAAGCGATGCGCCGCCTCGTTGCTCACGCGCAGCTCGAGATGGATGCTTTCGATGCCCGCGATCAGCGCGGATTCGGTGAGCCAGCCCATCAGCCGGCGCCCGACGCCCAGCCGGCGGTGCGAGGGGCGCACGGCAAGCAGGGTCAGGTGCGCGCGCGCTTCGCCGAACGCCATGATCGCGAAGCCGACGATGTTGCCCCGGTCGGTCGCGACCAGTGTCGTCACCGCCGGATCTTTCAGCGCACGCAGGATGCGCGGCGGGTCGTAGCGCCAGCCGAAGCCTGACTCGATGAAATCGCGCGACATCAGGGCGATCGCATGCGCATCGGTCAGGAGCGCCTGCCGCAGCAGGATTTCGGGTCGTGGCGTCTGGTAGCGTTGCATCGGAAGATTGTGCCACGTGCGCTCTGCGCCGGGCCGGTCTGGACTATAGTTTGATCGTGATCCGCGTCCGGCAGAGGAGGTGAGCATGAAAGTAAGCGAGATATTGCGCGTAAAGGGTGACCGGCTGGTGTCTGTCGGGCCGGAGACGCCGGTCGCCGATGCGGTGCGCACCATGGCCGAACAGAACCTGGGTTCGCTCGTGGTGCTGCGCGATGGCCGCATGGCGGGCCTCGTCACCTTCCACGAGTTGCTCAAGTGCTTCGCGGCCGACCCCGGCGGCGCGCATCGCGAGCCCGTGGCGGCGGTCATGCAGGCGACGCCGGTGACGGCGAGTCCCGACATGGAGGTCAACGACCTGCGACGCACCATGCTGGAGACCGGCGCCCGTTACCTGCCGGTGGTGGATGCCGGCGAGCTCGCCGGGGTCGTCTCGTTCCGCGATGTGGCGAAGGCGGTGCTCGAAGAGCAGGATTTCGAGAACCGGATGCTGAAGGGCTATATCAAGAACTGGCCGGCGGAGTAGTCCGGCATCGGTGTCAGCAGCGCGGCGAATGCACGCTGCCCCTATGCTATTCTCGACCGATGTCAGGCAATTCCTTCGGTCTTCTCTATACAGTGACGTCGTTCGGCGAGTCGCACGGCCCTGCGATCGGCGGTGTCGTGGACGGCTGCCCGCCGGGGATGACGCTCGCCGCCGAGGACCTGCAGCGCGACCTCGACCGGCGCAAACCCGGCACCTCGCGCCATGTGACCCAGCGGCGCGAATCCGATCAGGTGGAGATACTCTCAGGGATCTACGAGGGCCGCACCACGGGGACCTCGATCGGCTTCATCATCCGCAACGAGGATCAGCGCTCCAAGGACTACGCGGAGATCGCCGCGAAGTTCCGGCCGGGTCATGCGGACTATACCTACCATCGCAAGTACGGCCTGCGCGATCCGCGCGGCGGCGGGCGTTCGTCGGCGCGCGAGACCGCGGTGCGCGTGGCGGCCGGCGCGATCGCGAAGAAGTGGCTCGCCGAGCGCTATGGCGTTCGGATCCGCGGTTACCTCGCCCAGCTGGGCGACATGGCCATCGACTTTCGTTCCTGGGACGCGGTGGAGGCGAACGGCCTCTTCGTGCCGGACCCCGATGCGCTGCCGCGCCTGGAGGCGCGACTGGACGAACTGCGGCGCGACGGCGATTCCTGCGGTGCGCGCGTGAACGTGGTCGCGGAGAACGTGCCGGCCGGCTGGGGCGAACCCGTATACGGACGGCTTGATGCGGACATCGCGGCGGCGATGATGTCGATCAATGCGGTGAAGGGTGTGGAAATCGGCGCCGGCTTCGCATCGGTTGCGCAGCGCGGCAGCGAGCACGGCGACGAACTCACGCCGGCGGGCTTTCTCTCCAACAACGCCGGCGGCGTGCTGGGCGGGATCTCCAGCGGGCAGGACGTCACGGTGTCGGTTGCGCTGAAGCCCACGTCATCGATACGCGTGCCACGACGCACGGTCGACGTGACAGGCGCGCCGGCGCAGATCGAAACGCTGGGCCGCCATGATCCCTGCGTGGGCATTCGCGCGACGCCGATCGCGGAGGCGATGCTCGCCTGCGTGCTCATGGATCATGCGTTGCGCGCGCGTGCACAGTGCGCCGATGTCGTGCACGCAGTCGCGCCGGTTCCCGCTCGCGCGCCCTGAGCGTCGCGCGAATTTGCAGCGCGTGTTTTCGCCGCGGTGCGGTGAAAACATAGAAAAGGCCTGCGAATTCAATTACAGTACGCATAGTGCGACTCCCCGCGAGGAAGAAGATGAGTAATAAAGGGCAGCTGTTACAAGACCCGTTCCTGAACGCGTTGCGCAAGGAGCATGTGCCGGTATCGATCTATCTCGTGAACGGCATCAAGCTGCAGGGGCAGATCGAGTCGTTCGACCAATACGTGGTGCTGCTGCGCAATACCGTGACGCAGATGGTGTACAAGCACGCGATTTCCACCGTGGTACCAGGACGGCCGATCAATCTCGGTCCGGACACGGATTCAGCCCCGTAATTCGCAACGTACTCGTGCGCCGGAGCCGGCGCAGGATCCGCACGAGCGCCAGGACAAGCGTCGGAGCAGCGGTCTGAGCGAGTCGCAGCCACAGGACCCCCGCGCTGCGATTCTGGTCTGCCTGGATTTCGGCAACGCCGACTTCGCCGAAGAGAACGAGGAATTCGTCCGGCTGGCCGAGAGCGGCGGCGTGCTGCGCCATCGCATGGTGCAAGGCAAGCGCTCGCGACCCGATCCGAAATACTTTGCGGGCAGCGGCAAGGCCGACGAGATCGGCCTCGAGGCCGAGGGGTTGAACGCGGGCGTGGTGATCTTCAATCACCAGCTGAGCGCGAGCCAGCAGCGCAACCTCGAGCAGAAGCTGAAGCGCCGGGTGCTGGACCGCACCGACCTCATTCTCGAGATATTCGCCCAGCGCGCCCGCACGACCGAGGGCAAGCTGCAGGTCGAACTCGCGCAGCTCGAGCACCTCTCGACGCGACTCGTGCGCGGCTGGACCCACCTGGAGCGCCAGCGCGGCGGCATGGGATCGACGGGCGGGCCGGGCGAGACCCAGCTCGAACTCGACCGTCGCTACATCGGTCAGCGGGTACGCACGCTGCGCACCAAGCTCGAGAAACTGCGCGACCGGCGCGGCGTGCAGCGCCGCGCGCGCTCGCGCCGCGATGTGCTCGCGGTGTCGATCGTCGGCTATACCAATGCGGGCAAGTCGACGCTCTTCAATGCGCTCACCCATGCGCGCGCCTATGCCGCCGACCAGCTCTTTGCGACGCTCGACACCACCACGCGGCGCGTCTGGCTGGAGAGCGACGGCGTGCATCCCGGGGTCGGCGTGACGCTGTCCGACACGGTCGGCTTCCTGCGCGAGCTTCCGCACGGACTGGTGGCCGCGTTCCGTGCCACGCTCGAGGAGACCACGCAGGCGGATCTGCTGCTGCATGTGGTGGACAGCGCGTCGCCGCTGCGCGAGCAGCAGATCGAGGAGGTGAACCGCGTGCTGGCGGAAATCGGCGCGCAGGATACGCCGCAGATCGAGGTGTGGAACAAGATTGACGTCTCAGGACTGGAACCTGCGGTCGAACGGGACGAGTATGGTAGGATTTCTTGCCTTCGAGTAAGCGCCCGCACCGGCGCCGGACTGCAGGCGTTGCGCGGTGCGATTGCAGAGATCGCGCGCGAGCACGACGCGCCAGACCGGACCCGGACGGAAAAAACCGAGTTCTCCCCGTGATCCAAGCCTGATGAAAATCCTTCGTGCCACCGCAGACCGAATTCGCGCGATCATCCGATCGCGCCGCCGTGCGCTTGATTCCGCGCTTGATTCCGGACTTAGCGAGATGTCCCTGAACGATCCCAACTGGGGGCGCGGTTCGCGCGGCCCGGGGCGCGGCAATCAAGGGCCGCCCGATCTCGACGACCTGTGGCGCAATTTGAACAGCAAGCTGAACAACCTGTTCGGCCGGCGCGGCGGGGGCGGATCCAGCAGTGGCGGGGGCGATCCGACAGGCGGATTCAGGCTGGCCGGCGGTGCCTGGCTCGTGGCGGGCATTGTCGTTGCGGTCTGGCTCGCGAGCAGCTTCTATATCGTCGTCGAGGGTCAGCGCGGTGTGGTGCTGACGTTCGGTAAGTTCTCCGAGGAAACCGGACCGGGTTTGCGCTGGCGCCTGCCCTGGCCGCTGCAGTCTCACGAGATCGTGAACCTGTCGCAGGTGCGCACGGTCGAGGTGGGCTACCGCAACAATGTGAAATCCAAGGTGCTGCGCGAATCGCTCATGCTGACCGACGACGAGAATATCGTCGACCTGCAGTTTGCGGTCCAGTACACGATCTCGGATGCCTCGAGCTACCTGTTCAATGTGCGTCGCCCGGACGAGACGGCGATGGAGGTGGCGGAGACCGCGATGCGCGAGGTGATCGGGAAATCGAAAATGGACTCGATGCTCTACGAAACCCAGGAGGCGGTCGCGACCAAGGCGCGCGAGCTGATGCAGCAGATCCATGAGCGCTACAAGACCGGCATCGTCGTGAGCACGGTGACCGTCCAGAACGCACAACCGCCGGAGCAGGTCCAGGCCGCGTTCGATGATGCGGTGAAGGCGGGCCAGGATCGCGAGCGGCAGAAGAACGAGGGCCAGTCCTACGCGAATGACATCATCCCGCGCGCCAAGGGTGCCGCAGCGCGTCTCTCCGAGGAATCCCAGGGCTACAAGCAGCGCGTGATCGCCAATGCCGAGGGCGAGGCGGCGCGCTTCAAGCAGGTTCTGGCGGAATACTCGCGCGCCCCGGCGGTCACCCGCGAGCGTATCTACATCGAGACCATGCAGCAGATACTGTCGTCGACGTCGAAAGTGGTGCTCGATTTCAAGGGCGGCAACAACCTGCTTTATCTGCCGCTCGAGAAGCTCATTCAGCAGACCGGTGCTGTGCCGTCGCCCGAGGCAGCGCTGCCGAAGCCGCCTGGCGCGGAGCCTGCCGAGGCGGCACCGGAGGGCGCGCGCTCGCGCGAGGTGCTGCGGGGACGCGAGCGTGGGGAGCGGCCATGAGGATGGTGATGCCGGCCGCGATCGCGGCCCTGCTCGCGGCCTTTGTCGCAAGCGCCTCGCTGTACACCGTGGACCAGCGCCAGAATGCGATCGTGTTCCAGCTTGGCGAGGTGCGCGAGATCGTCACCCAGCCCGGCCTGCACTTCAAATGGCCGCTGATCCAGAATGTGCGCATTTTCGACATGCGCGTGCTCACCTATGACGATGCCGAGCCCCTGCGGTTTCTGACCTCCGGCAACCGGCCGGTGCTGGTGGATTCCTTTGTCAAGTGGCGCATCGTCGACGTCCGGCAGTATTACGTCAGCGTGCAGGGTGACGAGATGCGCGCCGCGACGCGCATCCGCCAGACGATCTCCGGCGGACTGCGTGACGAATTCGGTGCGCGCACGGTGCACGATGTCGTCTCCGGCGAGCGGGAATCCATCATGAAAACGGTGCGCGAGAAGGCCGATCAGGACCTGCGTCGCATCGGTGTGCAGATCGTCGATGTGCGGCTGAAGCGTGTGGATCTGCCGCAGGAAGTGAGCGAATCGGTCTATCGGCGCATGGAGGCGGAGCGCAAGCGCATCGCCAACGAACTCAGGTCCACGGGCGGCGCCGATGGCGAACGCATCCGGGCCGATGCCGACCGTCAGCGGGAGGTGATTCTGGCCGAGGCCTACCGCGACGCGCAGCGCATCAAGGGCGAGGGGGATGCCAAGGCATCCGCGATCTATGCTCAGGCGTTCTCGCAGAATCCCGAGTTCTATGCCTTCTACCGCAGCATGGAAGCCTACCGCTCGACCTTCCGCAGCAAGACCGACCTGATGCTGCTGGAGCCGAATTCGGAGTTCTTCCGGTATCTGAAGGACGCGAACGGCCGGACTCCGGCACAGGGCGGGCGCAAGTGAGCAAAGATGGGCACGACCTTGCTGCTCGCGCTCGCGCTCGTGCTCATCATCGAGGGAGCGCTGCCCTTCGTCGCGCCTAGCCTCTGGCGCGACACCTTCAGGCGCATCATGCAGCTCAGCGACGGACAGATCCGATTCGTCGGGCTGGCCTCGATGCTGCTCGGACTGTTGCTGATCGTGATATTGAAAGTCTAGACATGCGCTGGCTGCTTCCCGAGTACGTCGAGGACATCCTGCCGCCGGAAGCAGGGCGGATCGAGTCGCTGCGTCGCCGGATACTGGATCTGTTCGCAGGCTACGGCTATCAGCTCGTGATGCCGCCGCTGCTCGAGTACGTCGAGTCGCTGCTCACGGGCACCGGGCACGACATGGATCTGCGCACCTTCAAGCTCGTGGATCAGATCTCCGGGCGCATGATGGGCGTGCGCGCCGACATCACGCCCCAGGTGGCGCGGCTGGATGCTCACCTGCTGAACCGCCGCGGGGTAACGCGGCTTTGCTATGCAGGCAGCGTGCTGCACACGCGGCCGGCGGGGGTTGCGGCGACCCGCGAGCCGATCCAGATCGGCGCCGAGATCTACGGGCATGCGAGCATCGAGAGCGACCTCGAGGTCCAGCGGCTGCTCGGAAGCGCGCTAGCGATCGCGGACGTGCGTGGCGTGCGCCTGGATGTCGGGCATGTGGCGATCTTTCGATCGATCATCCGCTCCGCGGGCGCGGTTCCCCAGCTCGAAAGCGAATTGTTCGAGGCACTCCAGCGCAAGGACCTGCCGGCACTTGAGAAGCTTGCCGACGGCATCGCGCGTCGCGAGCGGGCGGCCCTGCTGCTGCTGCCCGAGCTCTACGGCGGGGCGGAGGTGCTGGATGTCGCAGCGCGCCGGCTACCCGCGCTGCCCGGCCTCAAGCGCGCGCTTGCGACGCTGCGGGCGCTCGCAGAAGCGAGCACGGTGCCGCTCAGCTTCGATCTGGCGGAGCTTCGCGGGTATCACTACCACAGCGGCGTCGTTTTCGAAGCCTACGGCGAACGCATTACGGGGACCGCGCCGGGCAGCGTAGCGGGGGCCGGTGCGGTAAGCCTCGCGCGCGGCGGACGCTACGACGAGGTCGGTCTCGCCTTCGGCCGGCCGCGCCCGGCGACAGGGTTTTCGATCGACCTGCGCGAACTCGCGGGTGCCTCGCATGCGGCGCCGGCACGGCAGCCGATCCTCGCACCCTGCGTCAACACCGCGAGCCGCGCCAAGGCCGAGCGCGCACTTGCGGCCAAGGTGGAAGCGCTGCGCGGTGCCGGAGAAATCGTCATTGAAGAGCTGCCGGGTCACGCGCGCGATCGCGCCGAGCTCGGTTGCACGCGCGCGCTCGTCAGACAGAAGGGTGTCTGGCGCGTCGTGTCCCTGAACAGCCGATCGCGCGTGCGCTGAGCGCCGCGGGCAGACCCGTAACCAAGAGAGAATCCGGATGTCGAGCAAGCAGGCAGCAAGCGCCGCAAGAAACGTGATCGTCGTCGGAACCCAGTGGGGCGACGAGGGCAAGGGCAAGATCGTCGACTGGCTGACGGACCATGCGCAGGGCGTGGTGCGTTTCCAGGGCGGTCACAACGCCGGGCACACGCTTGTCATCGGCGGCAAGAAGACCGTCCTCCACCTGATTCCCTCGGGCATATTGCGTGGCAATGTGGCCTGTTACATCGGCAATGGCGTGGTGATCTCGCCCCGTGCGCTGATCGATGAGATGGATGAGCTCGAAGCGGCGGGGGTGCCGGTTGCCGCGCGGCTGCGCATCTCGGAAGCCTGCCCGCTGATACTTTCCTACCATGTCGCGCTCGATCAGGCGCGCGAGGCGGCCAAGGGCGCGCAGAAGATCGGCACCACGGGCCGCGGCATCGGACCGGCCTACGAGGACAAGGTGGCGCGCCGCGCGATCAGGCTGCAGGACCTCATGAAGCCGGTACGCTTCGCGGAAAAACTGCAGGAGCTGCTGGAATTCCACAACTTCGTGCTGAAGCATTATTTCCATCAGCCCGAGGTGGATTTCCAGAAGACGCTCGACGAGAACCTGGCGCTTGCGCCGCGCATCGCGCCGCTGATTGCGGATGTGCCGCGTTCCCTGTACGAGGCGAATCGCGACGGCAAGAACCTGCTGTTCGAGGGCGCGCAGGGCGCGTTGCTCGACATCGACCACGGCACCTATCCTTTCGTGACCTCGTCGAACTGTGTCGCGGGCGCGGCGGCCGCAGGCGCCGGGATCGGACCGACGCATCTGCACTACGTGCTCGGCATCACCAAGGCCTATACGACGCGCGTGGGCAGCGGGCCGTTTCCGACCGAACTTTCCGACGACGTCGGCGAACGCCTGCGCCAGCGCGGGCAGGAATTCGGTGCGACGACCGGGCGGCCGCGCCGCACCGGCTGGTTCGACGCGGCGGCGCTCAAGCGTTCGATCCAGCTGAACGGGGTATCGGGACTGTGCATCACCAAGCTCGACGTGCTAGATGGCGTCGAGGAAGTGAAGCTGTGCGTCGGCTATCAGGTCGACGGCAAGCTGAGCGATATCCTGCCGGTCGGCGCCGAGGAGCTGTCGCTCTGCGTGCCGGTCTACGAATCCATGCCCGGCTGGATGGAGAGCACCGTCGGCGTGAAGCGCTACGACGGTCTGCCCGCGGCCGCGCGCAATTATCTCGAGCGCATCGCCGCGCTGACCGGCGTGCCGATCGATCTCATTTCCACCGGTCCGGACCGGGAGGAGACGATCGTCACGCGCCATCCGTTCAAGGTCTGAACTTCGGGGGGTCGAGACGTGCCGGTCGAACTCTGGCTCGCGTTCGTCGGCGCCTCGGCGGTCGTGCTCGTGATACCCGGGCCGACCATCCTCACGGTCATCAGCTATTCGCTCGCGCACGGGCCGCGCGCCAATCTGCCGCTCGTGGCGGCGGTGGCACTGGGCGATTCCACCGCGCTCGCGCTCTCCCTGCTGGGGCTGGGTACGCTGCTTGCCACCTCGGCCGCGTGGTTCATGCTGATCAAGTGGGCGGGCGGCGCGTATCTGATCTTCCTCGGCATGAAGATGTTCCGGGCAGGACCGATACCCGCACGGCCGGAGGCACCGGGGACCATGCCGGGCGCATTGCCGCGTTGGCGGCTGTTTGCCAATACCTGGCTCGTGACCGCGCTGAACCCGAAGGGCATCGTGTTCTTCCTCGCCTTTCTGCCGCAGTTCATCAGCGCTGACGCGCCCTATGCGCAGCAGCTCTGGATACTTGCGATGACCTTCGTGGTCCTCGCTACGCTCAATGCATCGCTCTACACGGTCTTCGCCGTGGCGGCGAGCCGCGCACTTGCGAAACCTTCGGCGGCACGCCGGTTCAGCCGGGCGGGCGGGCTGCTGCTCGGTGCGGCCGGCGTCTGGGCGCTGTTCGCCCGCCGCCCGGGTTGAAGCAAGCTGCCCCGGCGCCCTGATACCCTGGTGATGGAGCCTCCCATGCTGGAATTCGAAGCAACGCCCAAGAACACCCTGATGGAAACGCTCGGCATGGAGTTCGTCGAGACGACCAGGGAGCGCGTCGTGGCGCGCATGCCGGTCGGTCCGAAGGTCCACCAGCCCTACGGCCTGCTTCACGGCGGCGCGTCCGTGGCGCTCGCCGAAACGGTTGCGTCCTATGCGGGCTGGCTGAACGTGGATCGCGAGACCGAGCAGGTCGTCGGCCTGGAGATCAATGCGAATCACCTGCGCGCGAAACGCGACGGCGTGGTGACGGCGACTGCGACCCCGGTCCACGTCGGCCGGCGCACCCACGTGTGGGAGGTGCGGATTGTCGAGGAGTCCGGCAAGCTGATCTGCGTGTCGCGCTGTACCCTGGCGGTCGTGCCGCGAGGGGCGTGAGGGGGATCCGGGAGGGCCGTCCGGAAGATAGTAACAAATAAGTTACTATCTATGCGCTGATGCGAAAATATACTCCTCCATTGAGATTACACAGCAGGGAGCGACCATGATCGAACTCAGACCCGCAGCAGAGCGCGGCCATGCGAACCACGGCTGGCTGGATTCCTGGCACAGCTTCTCGTTTGGCAGCTATCAGGATCCTCGTCACACGGGCTTCGGTCCGCTGATCGTGATCAACGAGGACCGCGTTCAGCCCGGCACCGGCTTTGCGACGCACGGGCATCGCGATATGGAGATCATCAGCTACGTTCTGGAGGGCGCGCTCGGGCACAAGGATTCGATGGGGAACGGCTCGACCATCGTGCCGGGCGATGTGCAGCGCATGAGCGCAGGAACCGGCGTGCGTCACGGCGAGTACAACCACGAAAAGGCGGGCGCCACGCATTTCCTGCAGATATGGATCGAGCCGGACAGGCTCGCCATCGAGCCGTCCTACGAGCAGAAGCACTTCGATGCGAAAGACCGGCGCGGCAGGCTGCGGCTCATTGCCTCGCCCGATGGGTCCGACGGGTCGGTGTTGATCCACCAGGCTGCGCGTGTTTACGCCGGCCTTTTCGATGGTGCCGAGGGCGCCAGTCTCGCACTGGGGCCGGGACGCCTGGGCTACGTGCATCTGGCGCGCGGGACGGCGAGCATCAACGGGCGGCAACTCGGCGCGGGCGATGCGCTGAAGACCGACACCGGGCCGATCGAGATCGCCTCGGGCACCGGCGCAGAGGTGCTGGTGTTCGATCTGCCGGCCCTGGGATGAGAGGCCGGCCGGTGTGAGTGGCGCTGCGGCACCGGGCGCGCTCGACGGGATGCGCGTCATCGACATGACGCGCCAGGGACCGGGTCCCTATTGCGCGATGATCCTCGGCGACTTCGGCGCCGAGGTCATACGCGTCGAGGAGCCGGGCGGTGGTCATGGCGCGACGGACGCGCGTGCCGCCGCATTCAACGCGATTCATCGCAACAAGCGCAGCGTCACGCTCGACATGAAGACCGCCGGCGGGCGCGAGGTGCTTGCGCGGCTCGCTTCGGGCGCGGATGTGTTCATCGAGGGCTACCGGCCCGGTGTCACGAAGCGCCTGGGCTGCGACTTCGAAGCGCTCGCGGCGCTCAACCCGCGGCTGGTCTACTGCTCGATCTCCGGCTACGGTCAGGACGGTCCCTACAGCAGGCTGGGCGGTCACGATCTCAACTACATCGCCATGACGGGCGCGCTCAGCCTGCTTGCGCATCCGGGCGGTGCTCCGATCGTGCCGCCCAACGTGATCGCCGATTTCGCGGGCGGCGGAATGTATGCGGCCCTCGGCATCGTCTCGGCACTGATGGCGCGGGTGCGCACCGGTCGTGGCCAGTACCTGGATGCGGCGCTCTCCGATGGCGTGCTCTACCTGCATGCCAACATCGCCACTCGATACTTTCGTGACGGCTATGTGCCGGAGCCCGGAAACTGGCTGCTGAACGGCGGCTCGCCCGCCTACAACGTCTATGTCTGTCGCGATGGCCGGCACATCACGATCTGCTGCGTGGAGCCGCGCTTCTGGGCCGCGCTGTGCGAGGCGATCGGCCGGCCGGATCTCGAGTCTGTCCTCGGCAAGCCTGCCGAAGACGCGCGCACGCGCACGGCGCTGGCCGAGACGTTCCGACAGAAGACGCGCGACGAGTGGTGGGAGATCCTGCGACCGATCGGCGCGATGTCGGCGGCCCCGGTGCTCGGGCTCGGCGAGGCGCTGCAGGATCCGCACCACCACGCGCGCGACATGGTCGTGGAACTGGGCGAAGTCGAGGGAGAGACAGTGCGGCAGGTGGGGGTCGGGAGAATGTTCTCCGAAACGCCGGCTTCGGTGCGCCGCCTCGCGCCGCTGCCGGGCGAGCATACCGATGCCGTGCTCGGAGAGCTGGGCTATGGCGAGGCGGAGATTGCCGCGCTGCGTGGGGCGGGCAGCTTCGGGAGCCCCTAGGGGTATCATCCGGACGAAGGGGGCAGCGGTTCGGCGCGCGCAGGCGCGATCCGGGTGCCTCTTCATGGAGGAGGAAAGAATGAAGATCCATTCGGGCACTCTGGGTGCCATCGTCGCTGCATGCACGGCAATACTGTTTCCCGTAGCCGCGGAGGCGCAGGATTTTCCGAGCAAACCGATACGCATCGTCGTGCCGCAGAATCCCGGCGGTTTCGCGGATGCGACCGGCAGGCAGCTCGCCGATCACTTCACACGCAGCTTCGGACAGCCGGCGGTAGTGGAGAACAAGCCCGGGGGCAACTCGATGATCGGCACGGCATTCGTTGCCCGTTCTGCGCCGGATGGCTACACGGTGTTGATCGGCGTGCCCTCGCTTTCGCTCTTCAATGCGATCCTGAAAGCGCCGGAAATCGATGCGGTGAAGGATCTGGCGCCGATCTCGCAACTGATGGCGGTGCCGCTCATGGTCGCGGTGAATGCGGCCATGCCGGTGAAGACGCTCGGCGATTTCATCGCCTACGTGAAGAAGGTGCCGGGTGAGCTGAACTACGGCTCGGGCGGGGCCGCCCTGATGCTGAACACGGAGTTGCTGCTCGCGCGCGCGGGTCTGAAGATGACGCGCGTGAACTACGTGGGCGAGGCGCAGGCGGTGCCGGCGCTCGCGAACAACGATGTGCAGCTGGTCCTCTCGTCGGCGCAGGGTTTGCTCGCCATGGTGCAGGCCGGGCGCGTGAAGGTGATCGCGACGACCGCCTCGAAGCTGCGCAGCCCCGGCATGCCGGATGTGCCGACGGCGGCGGAGAGCGGGTTGAAGGGATTCGACGTGGTGTCCTGGATGGGCCTGCTCGCGCCCGCCAACACGCCGCTGCCGGTGCGCCGCAAGCTTTCGGCGGCCGTGGCCGCCTTCGGCAAGGATCCGGCGGTGGCCGAACGTTTCAAGACGGCGGGCGGCATACCGTTTACCTCGACACCCGAGGAGTTCACGCGCTTCATCGGTGAGGAGAACCGGATCTGGATCGATGTCGCCAAGCGCGCAGGCGTGGAAAAGCAATAGCGGCCTGGCAGGGCCGACGGAAGACCGGAGGAAGGCTCTGCGCGCGGGTGAGCCGCGCGTTCTGCGGCGCAGGGCGACCCGGGAATGAATCTCCCGGATGCCCCCGCAGGGAGCCTGTTATGCTTGCTGCCGTATCGATGGTGCCGAGGAAGGGACTCGAACCCCCACAGTGTTGCCACCGCTAGGACCTGAACCTAGTGCGTCTACCAATTCCGCCACCTCGGCTGTGGGATGCGGATTCTAGCACGCAGAAATTCAGATTCCGGGAGCTGGCGAGAAGTCCGGCTCCCGACCATGCATGACATCGCGGAACAACGTTGAACACATCCAAGAAAAAAACCACCCGTAAGAATCCCCCCAGTTTCAGGACGCAGTTCGGACGGCGCCAGCCGCGCGAAGGCTCGGCCGACACCGCCGGCGTCACTCAGGACGCAATACTCGGCGCGCTGAACGAGGCGGCCGGCCCGCTCGAGCAGGACGAACTCGCCGAGCGCCTGGGCATAGGCAAACGCAGCCTGCAGCAGTTCCGCGAGACGCTGCGCGGCATGGAGCTCGCGGGCGAGATCGTTCGCAATCGCGCCGGCAGCGTGCTCATAGCAAAGCGCATCGCGGCACTTGTCGGACGGGTGGAAGGCCATCCGGACGGTTTCGGCTTTCTGCGACCCGATGATCGCGGCTCATCGCCGGATGTCTTCCTTTCGGCGGTGGAAATGCGCCAGGTGCTGCATGGCGACCGGGTATCCGTGAGAGTCACTGGGCGCGATCCGCGGGGCCGACCTGCCGGCATCATCGTTGAGGTGCTGGAGCGCAGCGACAGGCCGATCGTCGGGCGCCTGCATGGCGAACACGGCGTCACCTTCGTTGCGCCGGAGGACAGGCGGATCAGCCAGGACATACTCGTGCCGGGCGGAGAAGCCGGCGCAGCCAAACCCGGGGATGTGGTGACGGTGGAGCTGATCGCACAGCCCTCGCGCCATGCTCAGCCGATCGGCCGGGTCGTGCAGGTGCTCGGACGCTATGCGGATCCCGGCATGGAAATCGAGATCGCGCTGCGCAAATTCGATCTGCCCTACGAGTTCTCGCGCGAAGCGCAGGCCGAGACGCGCAAGCTGCCGGACGAGGTGGGGCCAAAGGACCTGGAAGGGCGGCGCGATTCGCGCGACCTGCCCTTTGTCACGATCGACGGCGAGACCGCGCGTGACTTCGATGACGCGGTCTGCGCACAGCGGGAAGGCAAGGGCTTCCGGCTATGGGTGGCAGTGGCGGACGTGAGCCACTATGTGCGCGAGGACAGCGAGCTGGATGCGGATGCCTACGAGCGCGGCACCTCGGTCTACTTTCCGCGCCGCGTGATCCCGATGCTGCCGGAGAAGCTCTCCAACGGCCTTTGTTCGCTGAACCCTGACGTGCCGCGTCTCGCGATGATCTGCGAGATGGTGATCGGTCCGAAGGGCAGCATGGAGCGCTACGAGTTCTATCCCTCCGTGATCCATTCGCGGGCGCGTCTGACCTATACCGAAGTCTGGGAAATGCTGAGCGAGAAGCGCCCGCGGCCCGGTCGCGAGTCCGTCTATCCGGGTCTGGAAATTCTGTACCAGCTCTTCAAGGTGCTGGCGCAGGAGCGCGGGCGACGCGGCGCGATCGATTTCGAGACCGTCGAGACGCGCATGGAGTTCGACGCTGAAGGAAAGATCGAGCGCATCCGTCCGGATCATCGCAACGAGGCCCACCAGCTGATCGAGGAATGCATGCTTGCGGCGAACGTCTGTGCCGGCGCCTTTCTGAGCGAGCACGGCCATCCCGCGCTGTACCGGGTTCACGACGTGCCGGCCGAAGAGAAGGTCGCCGCCCTCAGGGAGTTTCTCGGTGAGCTCGGCCTGCAGCTTCCGGGCGGGCAGACGCCGCGTCCCAAGGACTACTCGACGCTGATCGAGAAGATCCGCGCGCGGCCGGATTTCGAACTCCTGCAGACCGTACTGCTGCGCTCCCTGCGCCAGGCGGTCTACAGTCCGGACAATGCGGGTCACTTCGGACTTGCATACGATGCCTACGTGCATTTCACGTCGCCGATCCGGCGTTATCCGGATCTGCTCACTCACCGCGGGATCAAGGCTGTTCTTCAGGGCAAGCGCTACGAGGGGCAGGACTGGAAGGTTCTGGGGCGGCACTGCTCGGACACCGAACGCCGGGCGGACGAGGCGAGTCGCGATGTCGAGAACTGGCTGAAGTGCTACTACATGCGCGATCACATCGGCGGCACGTATTCCGGAACGGTGACCGGCGTCGCGCCCTTCGGCCTGTTCGTTACCCTGGACGAGTACTTCGTCGACGGGCTGCTCCATATTTCGGAACTTGGCCGGGATTACTTTCAGCATGACGCGATCCGTCATCAGCTTATCGGCGAGCGCACGCGGACACGTTATCGCCTCGCCGACCGGGTGCAGGTAAAACTCGTCCGGGTCGATCTGGAGAGTCGCAAGATCGACTTTGTGCTGGCTTCGCGTGCGACCGGCAACGGACAGGCGCATCATGCATAAGAAGGAATCGCGCACGCTCTACGGTTTCCACTCGGTTCTGACTAGCCTGAGGTCGGACCCCGCCTCCGTGGAGGAGATCTACGTGGACGAGTCGCGCCAGGACGGCAGGATGAAGGATGTGATGGTCGCCGCCGAAGGCGTAGGGGTGCAGGTGCTGCGCGTCAGCGCGAAGCGGCTGGACGGGTTCATCGGGGGCGGTCGTCATCAGGGCGTCGTCGCGCGCATCGCGGTGCGCAATTTCGGCGAACGCGTCGACGATCTGCTGGATACGATCGAGGGCCCGCCCTTTCTTCTGGTTCTCGACGGGGTGACTGACCCGCACAATCTGGGGGCCTGCCTGCGCGTCGCGAATGCTGCCGGAGTTCACGCGGTGATTGCGCCGCGCGACCGCGCCGCGGGCATCAGCGCTACGGTATCCAAGGTCGCGAGCGGCGCCGCCGAGGCGACCCCGTATTTCATGGTGACCAACCTCGCCCGCACGCTGGACGAGCTGAAGGAGCGCAACATCTGGATCGTCGGCACCTCAGATCAGGCTGAAACGGAACTCTACGCCGCCGATATTCCCGAGTCGGTCGCCTGGGTGCTCGGCGCGGAGGGCGAGGGCATGCGCAGGCTTACGCGCGACAAGTGCGACCTGCTGGTCCGCATTCCGATGCAAGGGCAGGTGGACAGTCTGAACGTATCGGTGGCGACTGGCGTCTGTCTGTTCGAGTCGGTGCGCCGCAGGCACGCCAGTTCGAAAGCTGCGAACAAGGAAGGGGCGGGCAAAATGAAAGTGAAGATCTACGGCATCAAGGGTTGCGACACCATGAAAAAGGCGTTCTCGTGGCTGGACGCGCACGGGATCGAGTACGAGTTCCACGACTACAAGAAGCTGGGTGCGCCGATCGAGCGCATGAACGCCTGGGCGAAGGGGATGGGCTGGCAGAAACTGATCAATACCCGCGGGCCGACCTGGAGCAAGATTCCCGAGTCGGAGCGTGAAAACCTGAATCAGGCGCGCGCATTCGCACTGCTTGCGACGCACACCAGCGCGATCAGGCGACCGATCGTCGAGGCCGGGACGGACCTGACCGTAGGGTTCGATCCCATTGAATACACGCTGAAATTCGGGCGGGTGTAAGTCCGGCAGGCCCCGTCGTCCGGACGCACGGACCTGAACGTCTCGCCTGGCGCGAGGCACGGATGCCCCGGTTGCGGCCAGCCCGGGCCGCAGTGCCGCATCCTACTGAATTTTTGCTATAATTTTCGGCTTACCTTGCCACACCGATACGCATGTCGGGTGGCTTTCCACCGCGCGGCGCACAAGCCTGCCGGTCAACCCAGAAGGAGTCTGCATGCGGCATTACGAAATCGTATTCATCGTCCACCCGGATCAGAGCGAGCAGGTGCCCGCGATGGTGGAGCGCTATCGCAGCGTGATCACCGCTCGCCAGGGCGTCGTCCACCGGCTCGAGGACTGGGGGCGTCGTCAGCTCACCTATCCGATCCAGAAGATGCACAAGGCGCACTACGTGCTGATGAACATCGAGTGCGATCAGGAATCTCTGGCCGAGCTCGAGCATTCGTTCAAGTTCAGCGATGCGGTGCTGCGCCATCTCGTCGTCAAGATGACCAAGGCGGTCACCACGCCTTCTCCGATGATGAAGGAGGAGAAGTCGAAGTCGATGATGGAGCGTGGCGCCGAGCGTGCCGAACCGGCCGCTGCGCCGGCTGCGGCAGCCTGATCTCGTCGGGGTGAGCGGGCCGGAGTACCCCAACCGCATAGAGCTTGGCGGACGCATCGTCGAGCTTGGCGCGCTGAGGCACACGCCGGCAGGACTGCCGGTCGCAGAGTTCAGGATTCTTCACGAATCCGTTGCGATCGAAGCGGGACTGGAGCGCAAGGTGAATGCAGAGGTCGACGCCATTGCATTCAACGCTCAGGCCAGATTGATCGCCTCGTCGCCCCTGGACAGCAGGCTGAGGGTAGTAGGGTTTCTCTGTGCAAAGAGCCAGCGCTCAAGGAAGCTGGTCCTGCATGTGAGCAAAGTGGAATTTATTGAATCAAGCCCGTCCGCAAACGCGGACGGACAGAATCTGAAAGGAGCATGAGATGCCCCCACCAAGAGGAAAAGGCAAAGGCAAGTTCGGCAAGGACAAGAAGGATCGCGGCCAGAAAGCCCTGTTCCGCCGGCGCAAGTTCTGCCGGTTCACCGCCGAAAAAGCAGAGTGGATCGATTACAAGGACATCGATGTCCTGAAGGACTTCATCAACGAGAACGGCAAGATCACGCCGGCGCGCATCACGGGAACCTCGGCGCATTACCAGCGGCAGCTGGCCGAGGCGATCAAGCGCGCACGTTTCCTCGCCCTGCTTCCATTCACCGATCTGCACTGAGGAATCTGCCATGCAAGTGATCCTGATGGAAAAGGTCGTGAACCTCGGTAGCCTGGGCGATGTAGTCAAAGTCAAGGACGGCTTCGCGCGCAACTTTCTGATCCCGCAAGGGAAGGCGAAGCGCGCTACGCCGGACAACCTGAAGGCTTTCGAAGTACGCCGCGCCGAGCTGGAGAAGGCGCAGGCTGAAGCGCTTGCCAAGGCCCAGGAGCGCGCGGCCAAGCTGGAAGGTCTCGCGGTCCAGATCGCGCAGAAGGCGGGCGTGGATGGCCGGCTGTTCGGCTCGGTCACCAATTACGACATCGTTGAAGTGCTCAACAAGCAGGGCCACGAGGTGGACCGCTCGCAGATCCGCATGCCGCAGGGGCCGCTCAAGCGTGTGGGCGACTATCCGCTTGAAGTGGCGCTGCACAGCGATGCGGTCGTGACGATCACCGTTTCGGTGCTCGGGGAATCCTGATCGATACGCGGCGCGGCTCGTGTTTCGGGAAAAAGGGGCCGTAAGGCCCCTTTTTCATCTGTGCCGCGGAATCCATCCACAGCTGGCCAACAGCTTTTCAACGTGTTGCCCACTGCTTATCCACCGGGTTATCCACCGGATCCCACGCCGAAAGGATTTCGGCGAGGATGGGTACGCAATGATTGACGGCTCGCGCCACAGGGGCGATGCTTCCAACCTGATTCGAGGATACTGATGGCGAGACAGCAGGGTTCCTACCCTAACACCCAGCGCGATCCGGCCGGCGGCGCACGACGCGAGCCGGCAGATCCCCAGCTCCTGGCGCTCAAGGTGCCGCCGCACTCGGTGGAAGCCGAACAATCGGTACTCGGTGCGCTACTGCTCGACAACCACGCCTTCGACAAGATCGCGGACGTGGTGTCGCAGTACGACTTCTACCGGGACGAGCATCGCCGCATATTCCGCCATATTGCCAAGCTGGTGGAGGCGATGCGGCCGGCCGACGTGGTGACGGTGTCGGAGTCGATTGAAGCGAGCGAGGACAAGGACAAGACCGGCGGACCCGCCTATCTCGGCGCGCTCGCGCAGAACACGCCGAGCGCGCTGAACATCCGGCGTTACGCGGAGCTGGTCCGCGAGCGCGCGGTGCAGCGCCGCCTTGCCCAGGTGGCGACGGAGATTGCGGAGAACGCACTGTCGCCGGGCGGGAAGGAAGTGGGCCAGATGCTGGACGAGGCCGAGACCCGGATACTGGAAGTCGGCGAGCAGGGTGCGCGTCATGGCAAGGGGCTGGAGGAGATAAAGCCGATCCTCGCGCGTGTGCTCGAGCGCATCGACCAGCTCTACCACCAGGACAACCCTTCGGATGTCACCGGGGTGCCCACCGGGTTTCGTGACCTGGACAGCAAGACTGCAGGCCTGCAGCAGGGCGATCTGATCATCGTCGCCGGGCGGCCTTCGATGGGCAAGACCGCGTTCTCGATCAACATCGCCGAGCATGTCGCGCTGCACACCTTGATGCCCGTGGCGATCTTCAGCATGGAGATGGGCGGTTCGCAGCTCGCAATGCGGATGCTTGGCTCGATCGCGCGCGTCGACCAGCACAAGATGCGTACCGGCCGGCTGAACGACGAGGAATGGCAGCGCCTGTCCTCTGCGATGGGCAAGCTGCACGAGGCGCCGCTCTTCATTGATGAAACGCCGGCGCTGAATGCGCTTGAGCTGCGTTCGCGCGCGCGCCGGCTGTGGCGCCAGTTCGGCGGCAAGCTCGGTCTGGTGGTGGTCGACTACCTGCAGCTCATGTCCTCGAGCAGTCAGGGCGAAAACCGCGCGACCGAGATATCCGAAATTTCCCGCTCGCTGAAGGCACTCGCCAAGGAGCTGAGCGTGCCCGTCATTGCGCTGTCCCAGCTCTCGCGCGCCGTGGAGCAGCGCAACGACAAGCGCCCCATGATGTCGGATCTGCGCGAATCAGGCGCCATCGAGCAGGACGCGGACGTGATTCTCTTCATCTATCGTGAAGAGGTGTATGCGCCCGACAAGCCGGAAGTGAAGGGCATTGCCAAGGTGATCATCGGCAAGCAGCGCAACGGCCCCATCGGCGATATCGACCTGACGTTCCTCGGGCAGCACACGCGGTTCGAAAACTACGCCGATCCGGGCTCATTCTGATTATCATTGGGTCCTGAAGCTTGCCGGGGAGGGCGTCCCGGCGCTGCCCGCGAAATCGACACAACCGAAGGAGAAGGACCATGGCCGAACCTACCGTCGCACAAAAAGCTCCCTATGCAGCCGAACTCGCGCCCGGCGACTACTGGTGGTGCAAGTGCGGGATGTCCAAGCGCCAGCCGTTCTGCGATGGCGCACACAAGGGTACCGAATTCGCGCCGATGAAGTTCACGCTGGCCGAAGCCCAGAAAGTATGGCTATGCGGTTGCAAGCAGACGGCGACCGCACCGTTCTGCGACGGCGCACACAAGAAGCTCTAAGGTCGTTCTTAGCGTCGCGCTGACCAGCGGCCCTCCTGACCCTTGTCGGTCAGGTAGCGGCCGTCCATGCTCGCGCCATTCACCGTTCCGGTGAAGTCGCGACGCACGCCTTGTTCGTCCACGATCGTGAAGCTGATCGCAGCGCCTGTGAGGCGTGGCTGGCGCAGGCCGGCCAGCACACGGCCCAGCCGGACATATCCGTCGAGCATCTGGTAGCGCTGATCAAGCATGATCTCGAAGCGCGCGCTGCCGGCCGGGTCATTCGTTGACACCGTCCACGCGCCTGCAACCGGCGCCGGGACGTACCACATGTGCGCGCGTCGTCCCTCGACCGTGGAGATTTCGTCCGGCTTCCAGTCGTCCATGTCGAATGAGTGCGACACGATGCGGGTTCCCGGTTTCAGCTTGAGCAACTGGGGGCGGAGTTTCAGGTTCAGGCTCGGCAGGAGGTACATGGTGACCACAGTTGCCGGGCTGATGTCGATCTGGAAAATGTCGGCCTGCCGGAAACTCGCCTTGTCCGTTACGCCGGCTGCCTGGGCATTGCGCAGCGAGAGCTTCACCATTTCAGGATTGAACTCGAAACCGGTTGCGCGCGCGCCGAAACTCCGTGCTGCCGCGATCACGATCTTGCCGTCGCCCGAACCGAGGTCGTAGACGATATCGGCCGAGGTCGCTTGGGCCATGCGCAGCATGCGCTCGACCACCTCATCGGGTGTCGGCACCCAGATGACGTCCTTCCCCGGTTGCCCGATCTGCGGGCGGAACTCCGGCTCCGCTGCGGGCGCCATCGACATGAAGGCCGCTGCAAGTCCCGCAACGGCAAATCTGCACCAGCCTGTTCCGAACACCATCCGGATTTCCTCCGCGTTTGATATGCGCGGGGAGTTTACGTAAGTTGGCGCGACGGTGCGCCTACAAAGCGTCGGCCGCGTGATCGGCGAGTCTGGAACGCTCCCCGCGCGCGAGCGTCACGTGTCCCGCGTGCGGCCAGCCGCGCATCCGGTCCACGACATAGGTGAGGCCCGAACTGCCTTCGGTGAGGTAAGGCGTGTCGATCTGCGCGATGTTGCCCAGGCAGATCACCTTGGTGCCCGGGCCGGCGCGTGTAATCAGGGTCTTCATCTGCTTGGGCGTGAGGTTCTGGGCCTCATCGATCACCAGCCACTTCTTGATGAAGGTTCGCCCGCGCATGAAGTTGAGGGACTTGACCTTGATCCTCGAGCGAACCAGATCGCGTGTCGCCGCGCGGCCCCATTCGCCGCCGGCGCCGCCCTCGTCGGATGAGTTGAGCACGTCGAGGTTGTCTTCCAATGCGCCCATCCACGGCTGCATTTTTTCCTCTTCGGTGCCGGGCAGGAAACCGATGTCTTCGCCGATCGGCACCGTCACTCGGGTCATGATGATTTCCGAGTACCGCTTGTCGTCCAGCACCTGTGTAAGACCGGCAGCGAGGGCAAGCAGGGTCTTTCCGGTGCCAGCCTGCCCGAGCAGCGTCACGAAGTCGATCTCCGGATTCATCAGCAGATTGAGCGCGAAATTCTGCTCCCGGTTACGCGCGCTCACGCCCCATACGGCATTGCGCGGATGTGTATAGTCGCGAAGCGTTTCAAGTACGGCGACCCGACCTGAAGTCTCGCGCACCTGGGCCGCGAGCGGGCGCTCGCCGCTTTCCTCGTAGACGAATTCATTGACCGAAAATCGCGGCACCAGCGGCCCGCGTACCCGGTAGCCGGTACGGCCGTCCTTCTTCCAGGACTCCATGCCGCGGCCATGGGTCTCCCAGAAGTCCGCGGGCAGGCGATTCACCCCGGTGTACAGCAGGTCCGCGTCTTCAAGCACCTTGTCGTTGAAGTAATCTTCCGCGGGCAGGCCGAGGGCGCGCGCCTTGATCCGCATATTGATGTCTTTCGACACCAGGATGACCTGACCCTTCGGCTGCAACTTCTGCAGATGGCGCACCACGGACAGAATCTGGTTGTCGGTCTTGCCGGCTGCAAATCCGGCCGGCAGGCTCCCGGCGATCGCCTCGGTCTGCAGATAGAGCCTGCCCGAAGGGCGGCCCCCGTTGTGCGGGGCGAGTTCTATGCCCTCGCGTATATCGCCCCGCGCGGCGGACACGATTTCATCGAGGAAGCGGCTGGCCTGACGGGCATTGCGGGCCACATCGGTCATGCCCTTCTTGTGGCTGTCGAGCTCTTCAAGCGCTCCGATCGGCAGGAACACATCGTGTTCCTCGAACCGGAACAGGCTGCTCGGATCGTGCATCAGCACATTGGTGTCGACCACGAAGAGCTTCTTCAGCGGCTTGGATCCGGAACGTTTTCTTGAAACGGAGGTGCTGCGGGCAGGATCGGAGGGCGTTGCGGAGACTGGAGGTGCTGCGGAGGCGGGGGAGGGCTGAGGCGATGCGGTGAGAGGGGATGCGTCCTGAAGGGCAGAGTCGTCCGGATGTCCGGGAGACCGCTCAGAGGGTTTTAACAAAGCTCAGTACCTCCTGTACATGACCTGTAACCTTCACGCCGCGCCATTCGCGCACGAGTTTTCCTTCCTCGTCCAGGACGAAGGTGCTGCGCTCGATGCCGCGCACCTGCTTGCCGTACATGTTCTTCATCTTGATCACTTCGAAGAGCGCGCAGGCCTTTTCCTCCGCATCCGACAGCAGTTCGAACGGGAAGCCCTGCTTGGCCTTGAAGTTTTCATGCGACTTGAGGGTGTCGCGCGAGATGCCGTAGACCTCGCAGTTGGCCTTGCGGAAGTCCTTGTGCAGTTCGCCGAAATTCACGCCCTCGGTGGTGCAGCCGGGCGTGCTGTCCTTGGGATAGAAATAGAGAACGAGCTTCTTCCCGCGTGCCGAAGAAAGTTTGAATGTGCCGCCGCCCGTGGCGGGCAGGGTGAAGTCCTTGACTGCTTTTCCGAAGCTGGCCATCCGATTTTTCTCGCGCTGTCTGTAACCGCCGTAGTTCGTAACCACAGGAGCGGGACTCGCCGCTCCGGTTTCATTGAACACAAATTTTGTTTCAGCTGCAAGACTCTTTTCCGGGCGCATCCGATCACGCGCCTGGCGTGCGTCTCTCAGCGGAAGAGGAGCGCTGCGCCGACGCGCCGTTCCTCGGCGACCAGGATATTGAAGGTACGGCAGGCCGCCTGCAGATCCATCACTTCCACGCCGGTGCGCGCGGCAATGAGGGCGGCAGTGACCCGCGGATGCGGGAAGCGCAGACGCGCGCCGGTGCCGAGCAGCAGCATTTCAAGACCGAGGTCCACGAGCGGCGCGAAGTCCGCCTCCGAGAGGGTGTCGAAGGATACGGGCGCCCAGTCCAGCAACCGGTCGGGCAGGACGAGGACGCTCCTGTCGTGCCGCGCGCCGTTCACCAGCACGTGGTCGGCCCCGTAGCCGGTAAAGACGTTGCGGCCGGAAATGTTCGCGAGATGCAGCTTCATGCCGGCCCGCCCGATTGGAGAGATCGTAGAGAGAAGGAAAGCTGTAGAAACGAGCTTGTCGGGGTGCCCGTAGGGCGCCCCTGCTGGTGGTAGAATTTTACCTTTCTGCGCACATAGATAGGCGCGATTCATAAAGAGCATCCTTCATCCTCGCGAGTTTCCGGCCCGGCGGCCGGGGTCCGCGCGGAATTTCCGGATTTTCCGAAATCGCCGAACAGGGTCCCAGATGAGAGAGTTCCCGCGCATCAAACGTCTGCCTCCGTACGTGTTCAACATCACGGCCGAGTTCAAGATGGCGGCCCGTCGGCGCGGCGAGGACATCATCGACCTGTCGATGGGCAATCCCGACGGCGCGACACCCAAGCACATCGTGGACAAGCTGGTCGAGGCGGCGACGCGCAACGACACCCACGGCTATTCGGTTTCGAAGGGCATCCCGCGTCTCAGAAAAGCGATCTGCGACTGGTACAAGCGTCGCTACGACGTTGAGTTCGATCCGAACTCGGAGGCGATCGTCACCATCGGTTCGAAGGAGGGGCTCGCGCATCTGATGCTCGCGACGCTCGAGCGCGGCGACACGGTGCTGGTGCCGAATCCGTCCTATCCGATACACATCTATGGCGCGATCATCGCCGATGCCGACATCCGGTCGATCCGCATGACGCCGGGCGTGGATTTTTTCGCCGAGATGGAGCAGGCGATCCGCGAAATGTTTCCCAAGCCGAAGATGCTGGTGATCGGCTTTCCCTCGAACCCGACCGCGCAGTGCGTGGAGCTCGATTTCTTCGAGCGCGTGGTGGCGATGGCGAAAGAGCACAACATTCTGGTCGTGCACGATCTCGCCTACGCCGACATCACCTTCGACGGGTGGAAGGCACCCTCGATCATGCAGGTGCCGGGGGCGCGCGATTTCGCGGTGGAGTTCTTCACGCTGTCGAAGAGCTACAACATGGCGGGCTGGCGGATCGGCTTCATGGTGGGCAACAAGGATATGGTGAACGCGCTCGCCCGTATCAAGAGCTATCACGACTACGGCACATTCACGCCGATCCAGGTGGCCTCGATCATTGCGCTCGAAGGTCCGCAGGAGTGCGTGGAAGAAATCCGGCTCACCTATCAAAAGCGGCGCGACGTCATGGTGCGCGGACTGCACGACCTAGGCTGGATGGTGGAGAACCCGAAAGCCTCGATGTACGTCTGGGCCAAGATTCCGCCTCAGTACGCGGCGATGGGCTCGCTCGAATTCGCTAAAAAGCTGCTGACGGATGCGAAGGTCGCCGTCTCACCCGGCGTCGGCTTCGGAGAGTATGGCGACGACCATGTTCGCATCGCGCTGATCGAGAACGAGCACCGCCTGCGCCAGGCGCTGCGCGGTGTGCGTGAAATGTTCCGCAAGGACGGCCTGATTTCAGCCGCCGCCTGATCGTCGCCTGAATAACCTACAGCATGAAACAAAAACCGACAGAAAGCCGGCAATGAAACCGATTAACGTAGGCCTGCTTGGCATAGGCACCGTAGGGGGTGGCACCTGGGAGGTGCTGAACCGCAATGCGGGCGAGATCGAGCGCCGGGCGGGTCGTGCAATCCGCATTACGCGGGTCGCCGACAAGGCGCTGGAGCGCGCGAAGGAAATCGTCAAGGGCGGTGCCTCGGTGACCGATTCGGCGCACGATGTCACGCGCGCGCCGGACATTGATATCGTCATCGAGCTCATTGGCGGGTACACGATCGCGAAGGACCTCGTTCTGGACGCGATTGCGCACGGCAAGCATGTAGTCACCGCCAACAAGGCGCTGCTTGCGGTGCATGGCAACGAGATCTTTGCGGCTGCGCAGAAGCAGGGCGTAATGGTCGCCTTCGAGGCGGCCGTGGCAGGCGGCATCCCCATCATCAAGGCGCTGCGCGAGGGGCTTTCCGCGAACCGTATCGAGTGGATCGCCGGGATCATCAACGGCACATCGAATTTCATTCTTTCCGAGATGCGCGAGAAGGGACACACCTTCGGCGCGGTGCTGAAGGAAGCGCAGAAGAAGGGCTACGCGGAAGCCGACCCCACCTTCGACATCGAGGGGGTGGATGCAGCGCACAAGCTGACCATCCTTTCAGCGCTTGCCTTCGGAATTCCGATGCAGTTTCCCAAGGCGTACACCGAGGGTATCGCGAAGCTGACGCGCGAAGACATCGGCTACGCCGAAGAGCTCGGCTACCGCATCAAGCTGCTGGGTATCACCAAGCGCACGCCCAAGGGAATCGAGCTGCGTGTGCACCCGACCCTCGTACCCACCCGGCGCCTGATCGCCAATGTCGAGGGCGTGATGAACGCCATCCTGATCAAGGGCGACGCGGTCGGGCCGACGCTCTACTACGGCGCGGGCGCGGGCAGTCTGCCCACCGCGAGCGCCGTGGTGGCTGATCTGGTCGACATCACGCGCCTCATCACCGCCGATCCGGAGCACCGGGTGCCGCACCTTGCGTTCCAGCCCGACCGGCTGTCTGACGATCCGGTGCTGCCGATCGCCGACGTGGAAACTGCCTGCTACCTTCGCATGCGCGTGCTGGATCGTCCGGGGGTGCTCGCAGACATCGCGCGCATTCTTGCCGATCGTTCGATTTCGATCGATGCAATGGTGCAGAAGGAACCGGAGGAGGGCGAGGACCGGGTCGATATCGTGATGCTCACCCATATCGCGCTCGAGCGAAACGTGGATGCCGCGATTGTCGCCATCGAGGCGCTGCCGACGGTCGTGGGCAAGGTCACGCGCATCCGCCTGGAAGAACTGCTCTAGCGACCGGTCAAGCACCTACCCGGCAATTCACGCAACCCAGCAGGGCCAAGCCGATGCGATATGTATCCACACGAGGCGGGGCCGCTCCGCAGCGTTTCACCGACATCCTGCTCGAAGGTCTCGCGGCCGACGGTGGCCTGTTCCTGCCCGAATCCTGGCCGCGCGCCGATCTTGCCGCGTGGCGCGCGCTGTCCTATCCCGATCTTGCCTGTGCGGTGCTTGCCTGCTTCATCGACGATCTGCCGCCCGGGGCCTTGCGCGCGCTTGCCGCGCGCACCTATTCCAAGGCGGTGTTTGGCAGCGAGGACGTCGCTCCGCTGCGCACCCTGGCACCCGGGCTGCATGTGCTCGGGCTCTCTTTCGGTCCGACGCTCGCGTTCAAGGACATGGCGCTGCAGCTGCTCGGCAATCTGTTCGAGGAGGTGCTGGAGTCGAGGGGACAGACGCTGAACATCCTGGGGGCGACCTCGGGCGATACCGGATCGTCGGCCGAGTATGCGTTGCGCGGCAAGCAGCGTATCGGCGTTTTCATGCTCTCCCCGGACGGCAGAATGAGCGCCTTCCAGCGGGCACAGATGTTTTCGCTCCAGGATGCGAATATCCACAACCTCGCGGTAAATGGCGTGTTCGACGACTGCCAGGACCTCGTGAAGGCAGTCAATGCGGACGCCGCGTTCAAGGCGAAGTACCGGATCGGCGCCGTGAATTCGATCAACTGGGCCCGGATCGCAGCCCAGGTGGTGTACTACTTCTGGGGTTATTTCCGTGCGACGGAAGCAGAACGCGCGGCGGATGACGCACCGGTCGCCTTCGCGGTGCCTTCCGGGAACTTCGGCAATATCTACGCCGGCCACGTGGCGCGCGAAATGGGTCTCCCGATCCGGCAGCTCATCGTGGCGACCAACGAGAACGATGTGCTGAACGAGTTCTTTGCCACGGGCCGCTATCGGGTGCGCGCGTCGAGCGAAGTACATGCCACCTCGAGTCCGTCGATGGACATCTCCAAGGCTTCGAACTTCGAACGTTATGTCTACGACATGGTCGGGCGGGACGGGAAACGGCTCGCCGCGCTGTGGGCGGAGCTCGGACGGAACGGGCAATTCGAACTTTCCTCCGACGCGGACCGCGCGGCGATCGCGGCGAGCGGTTTTTCCGCGGGGCGGAGCACGCACGCGGACCGGGTTGTCACGATACGCCGGGTGTATCGTGACCACGGTGCCATCATCGATCCGCATACGGCCGACGGTGTGAAGGTCGGGCTGGAGCTTCGAGAAACGGGTGTGCCTCTCGTCTGCCTGGAGACCGCGCTGCCAGCGAAGTTCGCCGATACGATACGCGAGGCGCTGGGTATCGAACCCCCGCGCCCCCCGGGTTTCGAGAACCTGGAATCGCTGCCGCAGCGCTTTGAGCGGATCGAACCCGATGTCGAGGTGGTGAAGCGTATTGTCGCGGCCGGCGCCGCCCCGTGAATCTGCGCTAGGATTCACGACGTACCTGTTCCTGTCCCGAAACGCCGAGCAAGCAAGCGATCCCTCATGGCCGAAGCGCTGCACGCAGAAAAGAATGTCCTGGGGGGCGAACTCGCCCCGTGCAGCTATGCTCCGCTGACCGGCTATTTCCGCGATGGTTGTTGTGCCGCGCACGCAACAGAGGGCGTGGCCCATCTCGTCTGCGTCAAGGTGACCGAGGAGTTTCTGGATTTCAGCAAGTCGCGCGGTAATGACCTCAGCACGCCGAGGCCGGAACTGCGCTTCCGCGGCCTGCAACCGGGTGATCGCTGGTGCCTGCACGTCCTGCGCTGGATCGAGGCCTGGGAAGCCGGCAGGCCGCCGCAGGTGGTGCTGGAGGCGACCAACGAGGCGGTGCTCGATCTGATCCCGCTCTCTGCGCTCAAGCGTTACGCGGTTGGCGCTCGCTAGCGCATCGGTACCGGCATGCCTCGCGCGGGTACGCGCGGCCGCACGTTTGTTCGGTCTCGCGGGCCTGCTGTCTCTCGCCCTTGCCAGCGGTTGCAACGCGCAGAGCGTTCTGCACGAATCGAACGGTCCCTACGGCGAGGTGATTGTCACGCAGGAGCGCGACGGCCTGCGCACGCTGCGCTTCGAGCGCAGTGGTGCACGCCAGACCGTCGTGAAGCCGGGCGATCCGGCCCATCTGGAGCTTGCCTACGCACGCAGCATGACGACGGGGCTCGCCCTCGTCGATGCGCCCGCGCGCAGCCTGGTCGTGGGCCTGGGTGGCGGCAGCCTGCCGATGTTTCTTCGTCACTACTATCCTGCGATGCGTATCGACGCGGTCGACATCAATCCGCAGGTGGTGGATGTCGCGCGGCGGTACTTCGATTTTCGCGAGGACGCCTTGCTGCGCGGCATCGTCGCCGACGGGCGGCGCTTCATCGAGGAAGCGATTCCCGGCAGCTACGATCTGATCCTGCTCGATGCCTTCGGCGCGAACAGCGTGCCGAAGGCGCTCACGACGCAGGAGTTCCTGCAGGCCGTGCGGCGCGCGCTGGCACCGGGCGGAGTGGTGGTGGGCAATGTCTGGGGACGCGGCCTCAACCCGATCTACGACGACATGCTGCGCACCTACCAGGAGGTCTTTGACGAGACCGTCGTGGTGTCCCCGGGAGACTACGGCAACAACCTCGTGATCGCGCTGCCTCGCGCGATCGGTCTCACGCAGGCCACCCTTGCTGCGCGCGCCCATGCGCTTGCCGCCGAACGCGGCTTTCGCTTCGACCCGGGCGCGGCGGTCAAGGCAGGTTTTGTTTCGCTTGGCGAACGCAATCCCGCGAGACGCGTTCTGCGCGACTGAGTTCGCGGGACCGGCGGGCCGGCATATAGAATCCGGCGCTTCACCCGCAGAGCAAAGGAGTGCAGCATGGCAGATCTCCAGGCCATCGATCAGGTCACCACCACCGCAATCGATCTTGCATTCCGCTTCGGGCCGCGGGTGGTCGTTGCGATCCTTTTCCTGATTGCAGGCTATGCCTGCGGGGGCTGGGCGGCACGGTTCACGGCACGCGCGCTCGACCGATTCCATCTCGATCCGCCGGTGCAGATGCTGCTCGAGCGCGTCGTTCGTCTCATCGTGCTGGGTCTGTTCGCGATCATGGCGTTGCAGAATCTCGGCGTCGAACTGCTGCCGCTGATCGCAGGGCTCGGCGTGGCGGGCGCGGGCGTTGCCCTCGCGATGCAAGGCGTGCTCGGTAACGTCGCGGCCGGACTCACCATCATCTTCACCCGGCCCTACCGTGTGGGGGACTACATTTCGATCGCGAACGAAGAAGGCGAAGTGCTGGAGATCGGCCTCTTTGACACCGTGCTGGGCCATCCCGATCTCTCGCGCGTGATCATCCCGAATCGCAAGATTGCCGGTGAAATCCTGCACAACTACGGCAAGATCCGCCAGCTCGGGCTGGAGGTCGGCATACCCCAGGATGCCGATGTTCCCGCGGCACTGGCCGCCATCGACGAGACGCTGCGCGCCAATTCGAAGGTGCTGCGCGATCCCGCGCCGGTGCTGATCCTCGCCCGACTCGCGGAGACGCGCATCGTGATCGGTGTGATGCCCTGGGTGCAGGTGCCGGATACCGGCCCGGTCACGGGCGAACTGAATCAGGCCATACTGGAGATATTCAGGCGGCGCGGAATTCCGCTCGCCTCGCCACGCATGGAAGTGCTGAATTTTGCGGCAGGCGCCGCCAATCGCTGAAGGCTCCCCCCGGTCCCCGAAGCAGAAACTGGAGTCGGTCATGAAAGCCGTCAAATACCTGCTGTACTTCGTTGCCGGCCTGGCAGGGCTCGCCGTGCTCGCGCTCATTGCAGCTGTGCTCATCGTGGACGGCGGCTTCGTCAAGAGCCGGCTCGAGAAGATGATGAAGGACAAGAACAGGACCCTGGTAATCGAGGGCACACCCTCGGTGCGGCTTTTTCCGGTGGCAGGGATCTCGCTCGGCAAGACGACGCTGTCCGAGCCGGGCGGTGCAGGCCAGTTCGTCGCAGTGGAAAAGCTCGAAGCCGGCGTGCGGGTGGTTCCGCTGCTCTCGGGCGAGATCGCGGTGGAGTCATTGAAACTCTCAGGATTGAACCTGAACGTGCTGCGGGACAAGGACGGGCGCATGAACTTCGCCGATCTCGCGGAGGGCGGCAAAAAGGACGATGCGAAGGCTGATCAGAGCACGGCACGCGGAGAACCGCCGCGCGTGAAGATCGCCGAACTGGCGATCGAGGGGGCACGCATTCATTACGCGGATGCTGCCTCGGGGCAGGATATTGCGATCTCTGATCTGACGCTGAAGAGTGCGCGGCTGGACGGCGACACGCCGGGTCCGGTGTCCTTCTCGGTCAGGGTCGCCGGCAGGAAGCCTGATCTCGACATCAAGGCCGAGGCGGGCGGCGGTCTGCGCTTCAACCTGGCACGCCAGGAGTACGCCATAGACGGATTCTCGTTCAAGGCGAACGGCCGCATCGAGCGCGATACGCTCGCAGCTGAGTTCTCTGCCCCGAAGCTCGAGATCACGCCGGCGCGCGCCGGGGGATCGGCCATCGAAGGAAGGGTTCAGCTGCGAGGGCCGGCGCGCAACGCGAACCTGCAGCTCAGGATCGCTGCGCTCGAAGGCAGTGCCTCCGCGCTTTTCATGCCCTCGCTTGCACTCGACTTCGACGCCGCGGCAGAGGGTCGTTCGGTGAAGGGAAAACTCACGACCAGCCTGAAGGCCGATCTTGCAAAGCGGATCTACGAGCTTCCGAAGCTGGTCGCGAGTCTGACGCTCGCCAGCCCGGAGATCCCGCAGAAGTCCGTCACCCTGCCGATAGAGGCCACGCTCAAGGCCGATGGCGGTCGGCAGAGCGCGAGCGCTACGTTCTCGACGCGCTTTGATGAATCGAACATTCAGGCGAAGTTTGCAGCGAACCGTTTTGCGCCGCTCGATGCGAACTTCGACGTGGTGATCGACAGGCTGAATCTGGATCGTTACCTGCCTGCAGGCGGATCCGGATCTTCGGGCGCGGCCGATCCGAAAGTCGATCTCTCCGCGCTGAAGGGCAGGACGGTGAGCGGCAAGCTTGCCATTGGATCGTTGACCGTCAAGCGCGTGAAGCTCGATGCACTCAAGATCGAGATGAAACTGGCGGGCGGCAAGCTCGAGGTGGCGCCCCACACTGCGAATCTCTATGGCGGGACAGTCGCGGGCCAGCTTTCGGCGGATGCAAACGGAAATCGGGTCGCGGTGAAGGAGACGCTGCAGAACGTTGCGCTCGGCGCACTGCTGCGCGACGCGGTCCAGAAGGACATCGTGGACGGCAAGGCGAACCTGACGCTCGATGTCCAGACCGAAGGCGGCACGGTAAGCGCGCTGAAGAAGGCGCTTGCGGGCAGCTTGAAGCTCGAAATGAAGGATGGCGCGATCAAGGGGGTCAACCTCGCCGACAGCGTGCGCAACGCGCGTGCAGCGCTCGGCAGCAAGCAGGCCAAGGCGGATCCGAACCAGAAGACCGATTTTTCGGATCTTTCCGCGAGCTTCAAGATCGACAAGGGCGTGGCGAGAAACGACGATCTCAAGGCGGCGTCACCTTTCGTGCGATTGGCGGGGGCTGGCAGCATCGACATCGGCGGGAACACCCTCGACTATCTGGCGAAGGCCTCGCTCGTGGCGACGTCGAAGGGCCAGGGCGGACGCGAGGCGAAGGACGTCGCAGGCATCACCATTCCGGTGCAGCTCTCGGGTCCGCTGGACAGTCCGAACTGGAAGATTGACTATTCCGCGCTGCTCGGCAGTGCTGCGGGCTCGCTCGGCGAGCTGGGCAAGAAGGGTGCGGGTGGGGTGAAGGATGCTGCGGGCGGCGTGAAGGACGCGGTCCGCGGACTGTTCAGACGCTAGATCGATCGGCAAGGACGGAGGGTGGGAACCATGGTACTGAACGACGGGGGAGAACGTCGCGGTGGCGGCGGGCAGGGCCGGCTCGCGGGCAAGGTGGCGATCGTCACGGGCGCAGGTTCCAGCGGCCCCGGTGTAGGCAGCGGCAAGGCAATCTCCATTCTGTTCGCGCGCCAGGGTGCCAAGGTTCTGCTTGTGGACAACGTCGCGGCGCGCGCAGAGGAAACGCTCGCGATGATCCGTTCCGAAGGTGGCGAGGCGGCGGTATTCGAAGCCAATATCACGAAGCGCACCGAGTGCGAGGCGCTCGTCGCGGCGGCCGTTGCGCACTTCGGGAAGCTGGACATTCTGGTCAACAACGTCGGCATCTCGATCACGGGCACGGTCGTGGACATGAAGGAAGAGGACTGGGACACTGTCCTCGACGTCAATCTGAAGGGCATGATGCTCTGCGCGAAGTACGCGATCCCGCGCATGGCGGATGGCGGCGGCGGCGCGATCGTGAATATTGCCTCAAGCGAAGGCCTGCGCGCCGGCACGCTCGTGCCGATTGCCTCCTACAACGCGTCCAAGGGTGGCGTCATCGGGCTCACGCACGGCATGGCGGTGCATCACGGCCGGCAGAACATACGCGTGAATGCGATTGCGCCGGGGTTCATGACCACGCCCATGGTCCGCGATCATCTCTCCCCCGAGAAGCTGAAGGAACGAGTGGGCGCCGCGCCGATCGCGATCGAGGGCACGGGCTGGGATGTCGCCTGGGCGGCCGTATTCCTCGCGAGCGACGAAGCGCGCTGGGTGAGCGGGGTGACGCTGCCGGTGGACGGCGGCATGGTGATGACGACGCCGCTCAGCCACTACAGCTACAGCTACCGGGCCCAGAGCTAGCCGCATGCCGGGCGGGGAACTCGGCAGGATTGCGGCCGAAATGCGCGCCGCCAGGCGCTGGGCATGCTCACTCGCGCCGTTCAGCGACCGACTTCCGATGCTCACCATGGCGGAAGCCTATGCGGTGGGGCGCGATCTGCACGCCGCCCGGCTCGCCGAGGGCGAGGCCGCGGTCGGGCGCAAGATCGGTTTTACCAATCCGGCGATGTGGACGGCGCTCGGCGTGCGCGATCCGATCTGGGCGCACATGTATGCCTCCGACGTGCAGCCTCTGGACGGCACGCCGCTCGCACTGAAGGGTTTCGTCGAGCCGCGCATCGAGCCCGAGATCGTGTTCCGGCTTGCAGCGGTGCCACCGCGTGATGCGGACCTCGCCGGAATCGCGGCCTGCATCGAATGGGTCGCACAGGGCTTTGAACTCGTGCAGTCGCATTTCCCGCTGTGGCGCTTCCGGGCGCCAGATACGGTGATCGATGGCGGACTGCATGCTGCGCTGCGCTTCGGCCCGCCGACGCCCCTGCGCGAGATCGCTGCGGACCCGGTTGCGGCGCTCGCAGGTTTTACGCTGGAGCTTTTCTGTGACGGCGTACCGGTGGAAGCAGGGCGCGGCGCGAACGTGCTCGGCAATCCGCTCGCCGCGCTGGCGCATCTGGTGGCGCTCGTGGCGAGCGACCCGGACGCGGCACCGCTGCGGCCGGGGGAGATCATCACCACCGGAACGATCACTGCAGCCTGGCCGGTGCATCCGGGGGAATGCTGGTCGGTGCGGCTTGCGGGGATCTCGCTCGCAGCCGGGGAGCTACGGTTAGCCTGAGCCGGCGATTCTCCGGAGTCGCAGGCCGTGGAGGAGCCGCAGCGGGGTGAATTCAACTTCTAAGTGCAACGTTTGATGAACCGTGGAGGGGGTGGGCGAGATGCCATAGCATCCGAGCCGCCTCAACCACCACAGTCAAAGTTGCCCAAATGGCCTACAGAC
>CAILKO010000047.1 GCA_903834835.1 uncultured Pseudomonadota bacterium
AAGGAGGCTATGCGCTTTGCAACCCGTCGCTTGAATCACAGACCCCGGAAGTGCCTGGGCTTCCGAACACCCCACGAGGTGCTGTTCGGGTCTCTACAATCCCAGAAAACCCCTGTTGCACTGTTGGGTTGAACTCACCCCTGCCGCCTCAATTGTTAGTAACATATATGTTACTAACAATTTCACGACATCCCGCTGCGCTCACTTAGTACCACGCGCCACGCATCATGGCCACGCCATGCGCGCCCGCCTGCCTTGCTTGAACAACATCTTCGGCTACAAGGCCGCCTAGGGCGAACACGGGGATGCAGATGCCATGGACAATGCGCTCGAATCCATCCCAGCCGACGGGCGTCGCATCCGGATGAGAAGTGGTTTCACACACCGGACCCAGCACCGCAAAATCCAACCCGAGCGTAGCGGCCTTCTCGAGCTCAACGCCATCGTGACAGGACGCGGCAACGAGAAGTCCCTCCGGACGTTCTGACAGCGTTGCGAGTTGGGCCGATGTGAAATGAATTCCATGTGCACCGGCTCTGGCCGAAAGCGCGAGATCTCCGTTCACCAGTACCTTGGCACCATATGGCTTCGATAAGTCGAGAACCTGCGCCACAAAGCGCTCCTGCTCCAACATAGTCATGCGCTTTTCACGGACCTGGATAAGTCGCAGCCCGCGCCGCAACCCAGTCTTCAGCCGCGCAAGCTGCTCAGCTTCCCCCATGCCACACGCATCGGTAATCGCGTAAATGAGAGGCAGTGCGAGCGCTTGAAGAACCGGCTGATTCGCAGGCAACATAGGCCTGACAAAGACTTCGCCAGGCATCTGCCATGAGAATATTTGCCTTTCCCTGGGAACAGGCTCGCCTTGCCAGGCTGTTACACGAAAGAAGTTAAGCCGAACCGTTGCATGCTCGTAAACGAACACGCGCGTAATCCATGGAAGCGACACTTTGACTTCGATT
The DNA here is from genome assembly GCA_903834835.1 of uncultured Pseudomonadota bacterium. Lineage (GTDB taxonomy): Bacteria > Pseudomonadota > Gammaproteobacteria > Burkholderiales > SG8-39 > CAILKO01. Next base: position 963 of record CAILKO010000047.1, read on the forward strand.
CCGAGTTCTTCACCCAATTCGCGAGCAAGCGCGACCTTCGCACTCTCGCCGGGCTCGACCTTCCCGCCGGGAAACTCCCAGTAGCCCGCATAGACCTTTCCGGCGGGACGTCGGGCGAGCAGGAAATGCCCGTCCGGACGCTCGATGACTGCGGCCGCAACTTCGACGACAGGCCGCCTAGCCTGAATGGCGACCTGCCCAGTCACGCGCGAACTGGACTGCGACCCGACCACTTCGCGAACCGCGCTGCAGCGCCCACTGCAGCGCTTCCTCGCGCGATACCGCAATCTCTGACTCCGGTCGGCCGAGCACTGCAAGCCAATGTGCGACGATTCGGAGATACTCGTCCTGATCAAAAGGATAGAAGGAAACCCACATGCCGAACCGCTCTGATAGCGAGATCTTTTCTTCGACGGTTTCACCGGGATGGATTTCGTCGCCGATGTAACGGGTTTCTAGATTCTCCTGCATGTATTCCGGCATCAGGTGGCGCCGATTCGAGGTTGCGTAGATCAGCATGTTGTCCGAGGTCGTCGCAATGGACCCATCGAGCGCAACCTTGAGAGAGACGTAGCCCGAATCGCCCGAATCGAAGGACAGGTCGTCGCAGAAGATGAGGAAGCGCTCGGGACGCGCATCAACGATATCCGCGATCGCGGGCAGATCTGCCAGATCGGCCTTGTCGATTTCGATCAATCGAAGCCCTGCACCAGAATACCGGTTCAGCAAGGCCTTGACGATGGACGACTTCCCGGTTCCCCGCGCGCCGGTAAGGAGCACGTTATTTGCCGGCAACCCGTGCACGAACTGCCGGGTGTTGGCGTCGACCTGTGCGATCTGGCGCTCGACGTTGCGCAGATCTTCCACGCGTATTCGGTGCACGTGCTTGACGGGATGCAGACCACCAATGCCTCTGGCGTCCCTGCGCCAGCGAAACGCGATTGCGTTCCAATCCGGCACCGCCAAAGGTAGCGGCATGAACAATTCGAGGCGCCCGAGGAGGCGCTCTGCACGCTCGATCAGTGCATATAGGTCGGCGGCCATCTAGGTCCGGTACTCCGCATTTATCTTCACGTAGTCGAACGACAGATCGGTCGTCCAAACCTGCGCCGCTTCCGTACCCCGATTCAGCCGGACGCGGACGGTGAATTCGGACTTGCGCAACACTGCTGCCCCCTGCTCCTCTGAGTATCCCGTGGCCCGACCGCCACCAAGAGCAACCAGAACATCGTCGAGAAATAGTTCAACCTTCGCCGGATCAAGATCCGCAATCCCTGAATTGCCGATCGCGGCAAGTATTCTCCCGAGATTCGGGTCAGATGCGAAGAAAGCGGTCTTGACGAGCGGGGAATGCGCGATGCTGTACGCGACGGCGCGGCACTCATCTCTCGTGCGGCCGCCTTCGACCCGGACCGTAACGAACTTAGTAGCCCCTTCCCCATCCCGGATGATCGCCTGGGCGAGCACTTGAGCGACTTCGGCGATGCACAGCTTCAGTGCCTCGTATTCCGGCGTGGCGACTCCAGAGACGACAGCCCCCGCGGCGCCTGTTGCGATGAGCACAAGGGAATCGTTGGTCGACGTGTCGCCATCCACCGTCGCAGCATTGAACGAGTCCGCCACGACGTCTCCGAGCATGGACTGCAGCGCATGCTTGGAAACTGCCGCATCGCAGGCGATGTACCCCAGCATCGTTGCCATGTCGGGTCGTATCATTCCCGCACCTTTGGCAATGCCTGTCACGGTGACATCGCGCCCTCCGATTCGCACTTGTCGCGAGGCCGCCTTCGGAACCGTATCGGTCGTCATGATCGCCTCCGCGGCGAGCACCCAGTTATCCGCTTTGAGGTTTGCCATCGCGGCAGGGATCGCCGCGATAATCCTGTCAATCGGCAAGGGCTCCATGATCACCCCCGTGGAGAAAGGCAGCACGGCCTCCGTCAGGCAACCCGCCTGTTTAGCGACGGCTCGGCATACCTCGCGTGCCCTCGCCAGTCCTTCATCGGCAGTTCCAGCGTTCGCGTTTCCCGTGTTGACGACCAGCATTGCCGGCTCAGCGACGGCAAGATGCTCCCGACAGACAACCACGGGCGCCGCACAGAACCTGTTTTTCGTAAAGACCGCCGCTGTATGGCTCCCGGGCGCAAGACGCAGGACAAGCAGGTCGCGACGTCCCGCACGCTTGATACCCGCCATCGCAATGCCGAGTTCAACGCCCGGCACTTCGCGTATGGTCCGCGCATCCGGTGGAAGCAGATTCACTGCCATCGATCACCCCTCCAGACTAAGGTATCCCCGCTTTGGCAGCCGCGCCGACAACCAGGCTCAGACGAGCTTGCCGTGGCAGTGCTTGTATTTCTTGCCTGAACCGCAGGGACACGCGTCATTTCTGCCGATCTTCTGCATCGGCCTCGCAGCGGGCTGCCCTTTAACTTTTCGCGGCACCCGCTCACCCAGCGAGTTATCGTCCGACGCACTCGCTTCCTCATCAAGTACCTCTTCGAATCCAGCGTGCTGCAGTCTCACGTTTTCCACGTGCTGTCCGAGGTCGGGCGCTGGTGTATCGCTCCGGATCTCTATGACTGCGAGTGTCTTGGTTACCTCAAGCTTGATGGACTCGATCATCGCGCCAAACAACTCAAACGCCTCTCGCTTGTATTCCTGCTTCGGGTTCTTCTGAGCATAACCGCGAAGGTGTATGCCCTGCCTCAGGTGATCCAGCGCGGACAGGTGTTCGCGCCAGTGCGAGTCGAGAATCTGCAGCATCACATACCGCTCGTACTGATGGAAAGCCTCCTCGGTTCCAGGGCGGATCTTGGCCCGGTACGCTACGGTTGCCATCTCGACGACACGATCGAGCATCGGACCTTCTGTCAGCTCCGGTTCCTTTGATATCCAATCCCTGAGCGGGAGCGAAAGCGAAAGCTCCGCCCTCAGTGCGGTGTCAAGCCCGTCCACATCCCACTGCTCCTCGACACTGTCTTCCGCAACATGCTGTCGAAAAATATCCGCAACGACGCCAGAACGAAGGTCATCCAACCGTTCTGTTATATCGCTCGACTCGAGGAGCTCATTACGAAGCGCGTAGATGGTTTTACGCTGATCATTGGCTACATCATCGTATTCGAGCAGCTGTTTGCGTATGTCAAAGTTCCGGGCTTCGACCTTTCGCTGGGCGCTTTCGATCGAGCGCGTGACCATCGAATGCTCGATTGCTTCACCTTCGGGCATCTTGAGCATGACCATGATCCGGTTGATCCGGTCGCCTGCAAAAATTCTGAGTAGCGGATCCTCCAGGGAAAGATAGAACCTGGAACTGCCCGGGTCTCCCTGCCTGCCGGATCGTCCACGCAACTGGTTGTCCACCCGCCGCGATTCATGGCGCTCGGTGCCTATGATATGCAAGCCTCCGGCGTCCACTACCTGATCATGCAGCTGCTGCCATTCACCACGCAGCGCCTCGACCCTGACCAGCTTGTCCTCGGCCGAAAGATTTTCCGTTGCCTCGATAAGCTCGCATTGCTTTTCAACGTTGCCGCCGAGCACGATATCCGTACCCCTGCCGGCCATGTTTGTCGCGATCGTCACGACCCCCGGACGCCCCGCCTGAGCGACGATCTCCGCTTCGCGTGCATGCTGCTTTGCGTTCAGCACCTGATGCGGCAGCTTGTCCTTCATCAGCATCGATGAAATGAGCTCGGACGCCTCGATGGATGTTGTACCGACGAGCACCGGTTGCCCGCGCGCGTGACAACCGCGGACGTCTTCGATGATCGCTTGATGCTTTTCCTTGGCCGTCCGGTAGACGAGGTCAAGCCGGTCGTCTCGAACCATCGCCCGGTGCGTCGGGATGACGACCACTTCCAGACCGTAGATCTCCTGAAACTCGTAGGCTTCAGTATCTGCAGTACCTGTCATGCCGGACAACTTGTTGTAAAGCCGGAAGTAGTTCTGGAACGTGATCGACGCGAGGGTCTGGTTCTCGTTCTGGATCTGCACCCCTTCCTTCGCCTCTACCGCTTGATGCAGACCATCCGACCATCGACGTCCCTGCATCAGCCGGCCTGTGAACTCGTCGACGATGATCACTTCGCCGTCCTGCACGACGTACTGCTGATCGCGGTGAAACAGGTTATGTGCCCTAAGCGCCGCATAAAGGTGGTGCACGAGATTGATGTACGCGGGCTCATACAGGCTGGCCCCGGCCGGAAGCATTCCGACCCGCGCAAGAATCTCTTCGGCTTTGCCGTGTCCTGCCTCGGAGAGAAGTATCTGGTGATTCTTTTCGTCTACCCAGAAATCGCCGTCTCCGTTCTCCTCCTTCTGACGGGTCAGCAGCGGCGCGACCTCGTTCATCCGGTAATAGACCTCGGTCCTGTCCTCTGCCTGTCCGGAAATGATGAGTGGCGTGCGTGCTTCATCTATCAGAATCGAGTCGACTTCGTCCACGATGGCGAACCGCAACCGGCGCTGAAACCGCTCCTCCGTTTGCATCGCCATGTTGTCACGCAGGTAATCGAAGCCGAACTCGTTGTTCGTTCCATAGGTGATGTCCGCGGCGTAGGCACTGCGCTTGTCCTCGGACTGCATTTGCGGAATATTCACACCGACCGTCATGCCAAGAAAGCCGAAAAGCTTGCCCATCCAATGCGCATCGCGTTGTGCAAGGTAGTCGTTTACCGTTACGACATGCACACCTTTGCCCGTCAGCGCATTCAGGTACGCAGGCAACGTGGCGACAAGCGTCTTGCCCTCACCGGTCCGCATCTCGGCAATTTTCCCGTGATGCAGCGCCATGCCGCCAATCATCTGAACGTCGAAATGCCGCATCTTCAGTACGCGCTTGCCTGCTTCCCGAACGACCGCGAAGGCCTCGGGGAGCAGTTCGTCAAGCGCCTGACGTTCCGCGATTTCCTGCACCTCCGCTGAGTCTGCCGCTGCGACCTTCGCCTCTATCCGGGACCTGAACTGCGCGGTCTTTTCCTGAAGCTCGCCGTCCGTGAGCACGGCCAACTCGGCTTCCAGTGCGTTGATTCGGTGAACAACACGGGAATACTGCTTGAGCAGCCGCTCGTTTCGACTGCCGAAGATCTTCGTTAGGAAATTTGCCATCTTTGGGGTGCCTCGCCGGGTGAAAACAACCGGCATGGGCATAGCGCCGAGTGCCAAGAAAAGGCCAGGCAGGCTTAAAAAATCAAGAGTTTACCATGAAGGCTACTGACGCCTGCAGGAGAAGACTACTAGTTACGTCCCCGGGCCGCCGTTCGGTCGGCAAGAGCTGCCGCGTTCTTACCTATCTCGAGGAACCGTGCCGGATTCTGCGCTGTGCCCCGAAATCTGACCTCAAAATGAAGATGCGGTCCCGTTGAACGCCCGGAATTTCCTGAGTCCGCGATTCTCCTGCCCCGGTGAACGATATCTCCCTCACGGACCTGTACGCGTGAAAGATGAGCATAGCGCGTCGACAAATCATTGCCGTGATCGATCTCCACCATCATGCCGTACTGAGGATGGGGGCCCGCAAAGGCAACCATACCTCCGGCCGCACTGACGATGGGCGTCCCAACATCCGCAATGAAATCTATGCCCTCGTGCAACGTGCGCTGCCCGGTAAATGGATCGATCCGGTAGCCAAAGCCAGATGCGTTGAAAGGCGCGTCAACCGGAGAGATCGTGGGCAGTAGCTTCTTCTGAACCGTCTGCTCGAAAAGTTGTGCATCGATAACGCTGAGCATGTCGCTGCGATTCTCGACATCCCGTGACAACGCCATCAGCTTCTGCTCGAACTCACCAAGGCTGAGGTTCTGAGGGGGAATCATCGTAGCCTGCGGCCCGCCAAGGCCAGGTGGCTGAGAAAACTTGAACTCCTGCGGTTTGATGCCCGTAATCGAAGACAGCCGCTCACCCAGCGCGTCTAGGCGGGTCAATTGAGCCTGCATCTCGCCAAGCTTCACTGCCATTGCATTCAGGTTGCGCTGCAAGAATGCCCGCGAACGCTCGGATTCGATTCGCTGCAGCGCATCAATTACCGGCGCGAGAACCGGGAGCCGAACGCTTGGCCCAAGTCGCAGCGTCAGCCAGTAGAGCCCGAGCGCCGCCGAAACCGTAATAAGGCTGACAAGCAGAAATCCCAGGATTACATGGTGTGCCGAAAGCGTGATGCTCCTAGGCTTTGCCACGCGACCGGGGATTACGATAATCTGCAAGTCCGCACCTCCTGTCGGAATCACCCATGCATTATCTGACTCGCGTTACTCGCCTGCTTGCAACTGAACGCGATGCCATTACAGATAAAGCTTTATATATCAATAAACTATCGGAGAGCTGCAGACAGTTTCTGCCCCCTGGAATAAGTCGCCACATCCGTGCAGCGAACGTGCGGGAGGGCGCGCTGATACTCTTGGCGGACAATCAGGCAACCGCGGCCAAAGTGCGGTTGCTCTCCAGCGCACTAAGTGCCCATTTGGCGGTGGAGCGACCGGAGGTTAGTTCAGTTTCCGTAAGGGTGCAACCTGTCCTGGAATCAGAACCCGAGCACACTTCAGAGGTCCGGAAACCCTCCGCCGCAGCGCTTGCTGCACTTTTTGCAGCGCATCATGGTATGCGCTCATCGCCTGCTCGCGAAGCGCTCGGACGTTTTCTGCGAAATCAAGGTGTAACCGTCGACTCCGAAGCGCATTTCGAAAATGATCTCGCCGGCGGGTGAGCAGTCTTCCGCGACCGCACTAACAGCCAGCGACCATCGCACGGGAAGTAGCAAGCCGGCAGAAGCTTCAGGCGGCGACCGGCACCAAGCCTCGAACGCCAGGCGGCGTTTCTTCGTCCCGCTCGAAGATGGCCACTTCCGTGCCGCCCGTTGATGCCGCAACGGCGCGAAGCAGGCGATTGTTGAGCGCATGGCCAGATTTGTAGGCTCTAAACGCTCCGAGTATGGGCATGCCCAAGAGGTACAGATCACCGATTGCGTCAAGAACCTTGTGCCTTATGAATTCGTCAGCGAAGCGCAGACCCTCCGAATTCAAGACGCGGTATTCGTCCAGAACTACCGCGTTGTCAAGGCCACCTCCCAGCGCAAGCCCAGCATCCCTGAGTTGCTCGACTTCATGCATGAATCCGAACGTCCTCGCACGGCCGACCTCCTTGAGGTACGACGTTTTTGCAAAATCGACAATCACGGACTGCCGGGACTTCTCAATAACTGGATGCGCGAACTGGATCGTGAAATCAAGACTGAATCCTTCGTACGGGTCGAGGCGCGCATATTTATCCCCGTCCGTTACTTCGATCGGCCTTATCACCCGCAGAAATTTCTTTGCGGCAGCCAGCTCCCGTAACCCCGCTTCCTGCAACAGCAGCACGAACGGTGCAGCACTGCCATCCATGATTGGAACTTCTGGACCATCGATGTCTACGCGAGCATTGTCGATGCCAAGCCCGGCAAACGCCGACATCAGGTGTTCAATTGTGTAGACCTTGACGTCCCCGAGTACAAGGCAGGACGACAGCCTCGTTTCGCCAATCAATTCCGCGCGTGCCCGGATTTCCGGGCCACCGGGCAAGTCAGTTCTCCGGAAAACAATTCCAGTGTCCTGCTCGGCGGGAGACAAGGCGATGCGCACCTTCTTACCGGTGTGCAACCCGACCCCCACTGCCGTAGAGGTTGTTCTAAGGGTACGTTGCTTTAGCATGAAACGATCAAGCGGCGGAACGCCGAGTCGGCGCTTCACGTCCGGGACACTGAAAAATTTCCTCGTGAGTCTATCAGAGGCTGGAGTGCCTCAAAGGAACAAGGCACCCCAGCCTGAGTCGGGCTTGTACTTCAGTCCGCTTGTTTGCGCAGGAAGGCCGGGATATCGTACTTCTCCATCCCGCTCTGCTGAAGCGCCTCAACGGTCGACGCACGATTCCGGCGGATGACTGCAGGGACTTCCAGGTTTCCATACTCGGCACCGCTCTGAACGGGCTGATTGTCCGTCCCTGTGCGCTGCGTCATGACGAGTTGGGGCTTGGGTTGCTTCGCGGCGACAACCGGCCCCCCTAGCCCTGTTGCGACAACCGTCACACGAAGTTCGTCGCCGAGCGAGTCATCATAGACACCCCCATAGATGATCGTCGCATCATCGGCTGCAAATGCCCGGACGGTGTTCATTACCTCCTTCGTCTCGCGCAACTTCAGACTTTGCCTGGAGGCAGTGATGTTCACAAGCACACCCCGTGCACCCGCAAGGTTCACTCCTTCAAGGAGCGGACAGGCGATGGCCTGCTCTGCCGCGATCCGCGCACGATCAATCCCAGACGCACTCGCGGCGCCCATCATAGCCATGCCCTGCTCCGACATCACCGTACGGACGTCCTGAAAATCAACGTTCACTAGCCCGGGCTGGTTGATGATCTCCGAAATCCCCGCAACAGCGTTGTTCAAAACGCTATCCGCCGCACGAAATGCCTCTTCCTGTGTGACATCCTCACCCAGGACTTCCTCAAGTTTGTCGTTAAGAATTACGATAAGAGAGTCAACGTTCGGCCACAACTCCTGCAGACCCTGTTCCGCCGTCTTCATCCGCTTTCCCCCTTCGAAGCTGAATGGCTTCGTGACGACAGCAACGGTCAAGGCCCCCATTTCACGCGCCACCTCGGCAATGACGGGGGCCGCACCGGTTCCCGTCCCCCCCCCCATGCCCGCAGTAATGAAAACCATGTGCGCTCCACGCAACGCCTCTTCAATGCGCTCCCGATCGGAGATAGCCACCGCACGCGCTTCTTCCGGACGAGCGCCCGCCCCCAGTCCGGTACTGCCGATCTGAATCTGATTACGGGCGAGATTGCGCGCCAGCACTTGCGCATCGGTATTCACGGCAATGAATTCAACGCCCTGAACCTCCCGTTCGATCATGTGGTTCACGGCATTGCCGCCTGCCCCGCCTACGCCGACGACCTTGATGATTGGACTGGATGCCTGGCTGTCTAGTATCTCGAACATTTTTGTTTTTCCTCGCAAAGTAAAGTCCAAATGATCCCTGCCGCACCAGCACCGTGCGCGGCGGGGCACCTAACGCAAATAACCGCAGTACGGCCCCTTCATCACTTATAACTTCTAAAAATTTCGTTGAAACCAATCTCTCATTCGCGAAAACACCGCCCGGAATGAACCCGTCTGCTTTGAAAGGCGTCCCTGACGAACTTGCGCCGCGCCCTCAAGCAGTAGACCCATTGCGGTTGCGTACCTTGGATTTCGAACAACGTCTGAAAGGCCGCCCTCGTACTTCGGAACACCTAGCCGCACTGGCATATGGAATATTTCCTCTCCCAGTTCGACCATGCCTTGCATCACCGAAGAACCACCCGTAAGCACTATTCCCGAAGAAAGCAGTTCCTCGAACCCAGACTCCCGAAGAACCTGCTGAACCATGGTGAACAACTCTTCAGCACGCGGCTCGATTACCTCGGCCAACGTCTGCCGTGAGAGCACTCTGGGCGGCCTTTCACCGATACCGGGGACGTCGATCATCTGATTGCCGTCGGCTAATTGACGCAACGCGACGCCGTGCCGAATCTTGATGACCTCAGCGTCAGCAGTCGGGGTGCGTAGCGCCATCGCAATGTCGTTCGTGATCTGGTCGCCTGCGATCGGTATGACGGCGGTATGGCGTATCGCACCACCGGTGAACACAGCGATGTCGGTCGTTCCCCCGCCGATGTCCACGAGACAGACTCCGAGATCCGTCTCATCCTCCGACAGCACGGCGCGCGACGAAGCGAGCGGTTGAAGTATCAAATCATCCACTTCGAGTCCGCAGCGCCGGACGCATTTCACAATGTTCTGCGCCGCTGAAACAGCCCCCGTGACGATGTGAACTTTTACTTCGAGACGGACGCCGGACATCCCGATCGGCTCACGAACGTCTTCCTGTCCATCTATGATGAACTCCTGCCTGAGCACATGAAGGATCTGCTGATCGGTCGGAATATTCACCGCTTTCGCAGTCTCGATTACTCTGTCTACATCAAGTACAGTGACTTCCCGATCCTTTATCGCAACCATCCCTGTGGAGTTGAAACTGCGGATATGACTTCCCGCGATACCCGCATACGCTGAAGAGATTTTGCAGTCGGCCATGAGCTCTGCCTCTTCAAGTGCCCTCTGAATGGCGCCGACTGTCGCCTCAATGTTTACGACCACGCCCTTCTTCAACCCTTTGGATTCGTGGCTGCCCATGCCTAAAACCTCAATCGAGCCGTCTGGTCTGACTTCACTTACAAGCGCGACGACTTTCGATGTTCCGATATCCAACCCGACAATTAGATTCTTGCCTTCTTTAGCCATCCCTATCGCACGCTCCCTTCTGCGCACTTCCATGACCAACTAGTTGGACGATTCCGGCTGCTCAACATGATTAGGTCCGAGCCTCGTGCTTCCGGGTTTCTTTGTCGATTCCAGGAACGCGAAGTGCAAAGCCGTTCGGATATCGCAGATCAACGTATTCATGGGTGCGCCGAATCTTCCCCAGCGTGTCTCCATAGGTTTCCACGAACCTGGCGAGCCGCGCGTCTACTGCGTCGCGCTGCATATCTCGACCCAACTCCATCGCCAGGCCATTTTCCAGTGTCACGTGCCACGCGTATCGGGGCGTCAGAACGATCTGACGGATTCGGAAACCGAGTGGCGCTAGCATCGATTTGAAACGGACATATCGTTCAGACACGATGCCTTCAGTGCCGGAAGGACCTGCGAGCGTGGGCATCACCTCATCGATGGTCGCCTGAAATCGCTCGCCGAAACTGTTGACGAGCGCATCCTCGCCCCAGCGCGCCATTGGGCGATGCTCTTCCAGGGCCACCTCCAACCGACTAGGCCAAATGCGCCTGACATCTGCGGACCTGACCCAGGCAAGGCGCTCGAACGCGGCCTTGACGTTATCAGGCTGCATTGAAAAGAAATTCCCCGACAGACGCGCGCGTGCCGCCGACTCGAGATCAAATCGACTCAGGTTCCGAAGATCGCCCGTCACGACGACCTCCCTGACTGGAAAGAAGGAGGATGTCATCAATGCGCGAATGGCTGCGAACGCAAAAAGCGTCGCAGCAACCGCGACCAAGACCGAAGCTGCCCAGTTCAGTGCCCTAGGGTTATCCCACACGTGCCGTCTCCAGTATGCGGATGCAAAGGTCCTCAAACGGAATGCCAGCGGCCCGTGCAGCCATCGGGACAAGCGAGTGATCAGTCATTCCCGGGGCGGTGTTTACCTCTAGAAGGAACGGGGCACCAGTTCTGTCGATCATCAGGTCGACCCGCCCCCAGCCTCGGCAGCCGAGTACGCTGAAAGCGTCCGCTGACAGCATCTGAACGCTTTTCTCCTGATCAGCGCTCAGACCGCTTGGAATAAAGTACCGGGTGTCATCGTCAAGATACTTTGCCTGGTAATCATAGAATTCCCTCTTGGTCTCAAGGCGTATCACCGGCAGAGGCCCTTCGGCGAGGATCCCAACGGTTATTTCTTCCCCATCAACGAATCGCTCCGCAATCACCCTAGAGTCATATTTCGCCGCCTCCAGGAATGCAGGCTCCAGTGCGCTTACCGTGGCCACCTTGCTCATTCCTATTGACGAGCCCTCCGTCGCAGGCTTGACCATCAGCGGGAGCCCGATACGGCCTGCGACTGCGCCAAAATCTACACCCGCATCAAGTAACTCGAACGGAGGCGTCGGAAGACCTGATGCCTGCCAGACAAGTTTTGTCCTGAGCTTGTCCATTGCCAATGCAGACCCGAGCACGCCGCTTCCCGTGTACGGGATACGCAGCCACTCAAGCACCCCTTGCACGGTGCCGTTCTCTCCCTCCCCTCCATGCAGAACAAGAAAAGCTCGATGGAAGCCACCTCCTAGGAGATCTTGCACCCCACCCAGCGCAGGATCGACCGCGTATGCGTCAACTCCCTTGCCTCGAAGGGCTGAAAGTACCCGCCCGCCGCTTTTGAGAGAAACATCTCGCTCGGCAGATGTCCCACCCATAAGTACGGCGACCTTGCCAAGTGAACTCATGCCGACTTCCCAACGATCCTGACCTCAGGCTCCAAGACGATGCCGGTTCTCTCGGCTACTCGCGTCCTGGCCGCCTCAATCAGCCACTCAATCTCAGCGGCATTCGCACGTCGTTCAGGATTCACGATGAAGTTCGCATGCTTCTCGGAAATCATTGCGCCCCCCTTAAATAGACCTTTCAGCCCGCAGCTCTCTATCAGCCGAGCAGCATGGTCTCCATTCGGATTCCTAAACACGCTCCCCGCATTGGGCATACTTAGGGGCTGGGAGGCAACGCGACTTGCAAGGAGATCGCGTATCCGGCGCCGCGCGGTCTCAGCGCTACCTTCCCTAAGCCGGAATCGTCCCCCGATGAACCATTCATTCACGCCGAGGGTGCCGCCCGTTCTCAGTGCGCACTTCCTATATGAGACCTCGAATTCGTCCTTTGTGCGGTGTCGGAACGTACCCCGTCGATCGACTGTCGATACACGGTCGACGATGTCCCATGTGTCGGAGCCAAAGCAGCCAGCATTCATTGCAAGCGCTCCGCCAATTGAACCTGGTATGCCGCAAAGGAATTCCCCTCCCTCCAACGCGTGCATCGCGGAGAATCTCGCTACCTTCGGTGCCGCAACTCCGGCGCCCGCAACCAACAATCCATTTTTAATCATGGGCCGAAGGTGCGCCGAATGCATTAATACGACCGTCCCGGAAAACCCGCCATCCCGGACCAGCAGGTTGGACCCAAGTCCGACAAAAACGACATCCTCCGACTCCGGGACTCCACGCAGAAACTCCGCCAGATCATCGTCGTCTGCCGGTTTGTAGCATTTGGATGCCTTTCCACCGGCGCGCCAGCTGACATGCCGACTCATCGGCTCATCAACAAGAAGTTCGCCGCGCAAGCGGGAAATGTCAAACGCCTCAGACATGACTTCCCCGACCGGACGAATCCGCAGTCGCTAGTAGTTCTTGCGGAACGGATCCGATGGACCCCGCACCCATAGTAAGGACCACATCTCCTGGCCTTGCAATCCGGTAAATCGCCTCTTTCATCTGCGCAATTCCATCGACGAATACCGGCTCCACGGACCCGGCAACGCGCATTGCCCGCACAAGCGAACGACCGTCTGCCGCGACAATGGGCGTCTCCCCAGCGGGATAGACCTCAGAAAGGACGAGTGCATCGGGCATAGCGAGGGCGCGGACAAAATCCTCGAATAGATCTCTTGTCCGTGTGTACCGATGCGGCTGGAAAGCGAGGACTATTCGACGTCCTGGATAGGCGCCTCGCGCCGCATTCACAACAGCCGCGATTTCTGCCGGGTGATGCCCGTAATCGTCAATGAGAGTGAACGTACCGGTGCCTTGCTGTTCGCCGGATCGCACCGGAATTTCACCGCACTTCTGGAAGCGCCGGTTCACACCTCTGAATTCGCTGAGTGCAAGCAGAATCTTCCCGTCCGGAACGCCCAACTCCGTCGCAATCGCGATCGCGGCAAGCGAATTCAAAACGTTGTGTTCACCCGGCAATCCAAGATTTACCTCTAACACCGCCTTCTCGCCACGAACCGCGCTGAATTTCATCCTTCCTGCGTCGTGCCGGACGTTCTCGGCACGAACCATTGCCTCACGCGAGAACCCGTACGTGGTTACAGGTTTAGTTATGAATGGGAGAATTTCCCGTACATTCGGGTCATCGATGCACAGAATCGCACTCCCGTAGAACGGTAGATTCTGCAGAAATTGAATGAAAGTCTGTTTCAGCCTTGAAATGTCGTGACCATAGGTATCCATATGATCAGCATCAATATTGGTGACGACCGTTACCACCGGCTGAAGATGGAGGAACGACGCATCTGACTCGTCAGCCTCAACAACGATGAAATCGCCCCCCCCTAGCTTCGCATTGGTTCCCGAAGCGTTGACACGCCCGCCAACCACAAATGTTGGATCCAGACCGCCTTCGGCGAGCACACTGGCGACGAGGCTCGTCGTGGTTGTCTTCCCGTGCGTCCCGGCTATCGCGATGCCGTGCTTCAGGCGCATAAGTTCGGCAAGCATCATCGCCCTAGGAACTATGGGAATTCTGCGTGCTCTTGCGCCCATCAACTCGGGGTTGTCTCTGCTGACGGCCGTTGAAACAACCACTACATCAGCGTCTGATATGTTCTCCTGCTTATGCCCGAGATGGATGACAGCTCCCAGCCCACCCAGCCGTTCAGTCGCCGCATTCGGCGCGATATCCGAGCCGCTCACCTGGTAGCCCAAAGTGAGAAGGACCTCTGCAATGCCACTCATACCGGCCCCACCGATCCCAACGAAATGGATCCGGCGGATCTTGTGCTTCATGCCTTGCCTCGCACGAGATCCATGCACCTTTGCGCGACCGTAGCGGCGGCGCCGGATCGCGCAGCGGCACGCGACCTTTCTGCCATCTCCATTAGGTCAACGCGACGAAGTCCGGAGATAAATCCAGCGAGTCGTCCCGCAGAAAGTTCACTCTGCGGGATCAGAATAGCCGCGCCGCGGTCCGCGAGAAAACGCGCATTGGCAGTCTGGTGATCATCGACCGCAAACGGGAAGGGAACCAGAACACTTGCGAGGCCCGCCGCAGAGATCTCCGCGATTGTCATGGCGCCTGCACGGCAAATGACCAGATCGGCATGAGCATACCTCTCTGCCATATTGTCAATGAATGCAATCAATTCGCCTTTGACGCCTACCTTTGCGTACTCCAGCGTCAAAGAGTCCAAGTGTCGCAATCCCGCTTGATGCACAACACTGGGACGGTCCGCCTCGGGAATTTGCGCCAGCGCTTTTGGCACGACCACATTTAGGGCCACCGCCCCCAGGCTTCCCCCCACGACAAGGATATTCAACGGACCTTTTCGTTTCTGGTAGCGGTCCTTCGGATCGTCCATGGCACTCATCGCCGCGGCCACCGGGTTGCCGGTCCACTCTGCACGCTTGAATGCGCCGGGAAATCCGCTCATTACCACCTGTGCCAACACCGCGAGTATCCGGTTTGTCATGCCCGGAATAGCATTCTGTTCATGAACTGCGAGCGGGTATCGAAGCAATGCCGCCATGACCCCGCCGGGGAATGCAGCGAAGCCCCCCATGCCGAGCACAACATCTGGACGCAATGTCCTTATTGCAACGCAACTGGCCCACAACGCTCTGAGAAGGCGAAATGGCATCAAGGCCTTCGCAAATAAACTGCGACCACGAAATCCCTGCACAGCAATCGTTGTCAAGTCGTATCCATGCATAGGGACTAGACGTTCTTCCATTCCACCTCGTGCCCCGAGCCAAGCAATTTTCCACCCGGCCGCACGCAGTTCGTCCGCCACTGCTAAACCTGGCATGATGTGGCCACCTGTACCGCCGGCCATGATTAGTATCGTGTGGCTCATGCTGAAAACCCCCGAGCCCGCTGCCGGCTCTCCCAGTCGATCCTCAGAAGAATTGCGAGCGCCACACAGTTCACGACGAGGCCTGTGCCCCCAAAGCTCATGAGCGGCAGGGTCAACCCCTTTGTCGGGAGCAATCCCGTATTTACCCCCATGTTGATCAGCGCTTGAAATCCGAGCCACGTTCCAATTCCGTGCGCAACAAGCGAGGCGAAGTAGTCCTCTCCGAGCGCTGCCTTGCGCCCAATCACGTAGGCCCTGAGCACAATCCACGAGAACAGTCCGACGACGACCGCTACTCCAACGAACCCGAGCTCTTCTGCTATCACCGCGAGGAGAAAATCCGTGTGTGCCTCCGGTAGGTAGTGAAGCTTCTCAACGCTGGCACCGAGGCCAACCCCAAACCACTCGCCCCGCCCAAACGCTATCAATGCGTGGGACAACTGATAACCCGTACCAAACGCATCGGACCACGGATCCATGAATCCAAAAATTCTCTGCATCCTATATGGTGAAGACAATACCAATATGGCGAAGCCAAAGCCAAGCATCGCAACAAGTGCAAGGAAGTGCCGACCGTTCATACCGCCGAGAAAAAGCAGACCAAAGGATGTGACTGCGATTACTACAAATGCCCCGAAATCTGGCTCCCTGAGGAGAAGCCAGGACACTGCGAGCATTACGGCCAGCATCGGAAGCAATCCACGTTGAAAGCTTTTTAGGACGGCATGCTTCCTCACTGTGTAATCTGCGGTGTACAAAATGGCGGCAAGCTTCATCAGCTCAGATGGCTGAAGGTTCAGGACGTAGAGATTCAGCCACCTCCGTGCCCCGTTCACCTCGCGCCCGATGCCTGGTATCAGAACCAATGCAAGAAGTATCAAACATGCAACGAACAACCATGGCGCAAGACGCTGCCAGACCTTCATCGGAACAGCGAAGACGAGCAATGCGCAACCTATCGCGATCGCTAGAAAGACTCCGTGTCTCAGCAGGAAATATGCGGAATTGTGTCCGGTATATCGACTGGCCTCCGCTGTCGCGATGGAGGCGGAATACACCATGACAAACCCTATGCTGACGAGCAGTAAGACCGCCCATGACAGCGACCGGTCATACTCCGAAGATGGGGCGTTCCGTGCAAATACGTAGCTCGCTACGCTTGCCACGCTGCACCCCCAAGTGCTTTCACTTCGTCGGCAAAGACCTGTCCGCGATGAGAGTAGTCACGAAACATGTCGAAACTCGCGCAAGCAGGTGACAGCAATACCGCGTCGCCCGGGCGAGCATGACGATTTGCATCTGCAACAGCTTCCGCGAGCGACTCGCAACGAACTAATGGCACCCCCGTACGTGCAAGCGCTGCTTGAATGATCGGAGCATCGCGACCTATGAGCTGAACCCGCCTGACATACGCGACCACGTCGGCGGCAAGATCTTCAAAAGCCTGTCCCTTTCCATCACCGCCAAGAATCAGGTGAATCCCGGGTTTCGACTCTCCAACCGCACCCGCGCCATTTGCACTAGCGATTCCCCTTATACAGGCTTGAGTGGCCCCAACGTTGGTACCCTTGGAATCGTCAATCCACCTCACGCCATTACGTTCAGCCACCAGCTGCATGCGATGAGGAAGACCATGAAATTTTCCAAGGCCTCTGGTTAGGTCATCAATAGAAGCGCCCATCTCCATCGCCGCGGCGCAAGACGCAAGCGCGTTTGCTGCGTTGTGAACGCCTAGGATCCGCAAATCGTCAATACTGGCGACCTTCTGTGTTCCTCTCACCAGCGCAGAAGATCCGAAGTCTGGAACAATGCCCCAATCTTCGCTTGAAGCCGGCATGTCCACACCGAAAAAAATACTCCGTCGTCCGACTGATTGCATGGATTTAGACCAGCGATCATTCCTGTTGAGTACCTGGAGCCCCGATCCCTGAAATATTCGCCTCTTCGCTTCCGCGTACTCGTCCATCCCCTTGTATCTATCAAGGTGGTCCTCTGAAATATTCAACAAAACCGCGACATCTGGGCTCAAACTGAACGTGGACTCAAGTTGGTAACTCGATAGTTCCAGAACCCATACAGACGGACTCTGCCCGGATTCAAGTCTCGCAATCAACGCATCCAGAGCCGCAGGACCGATATTGCCGGCGACTTCCGCATCGATACCGGCGGTCGCCAACAGATGTCCCGTGAGTGCAGCAGTCGTTGTCTTGCCATTCGTCCCGGTAATTGCAATGACCCGACTAGATGTTTCGGCTCTGACATACCTGGCGAAGAGTTCGACTTCCCCGATTATTGGCAAGTCCTTGCGCCGTGCCGCCTGCAGTACGGGTTCCGTCAATGAAAGTCCCGGGCTAACGACAACAAGATTGACCGAATCAAGGAGGGAATCATGAAACGGCCCGCTTAGAAACTCTGCAGTCGGCACCAACTCTGCCAACTGCGCTGCAAACGGTGGATCGCGTCGCGTATCTGCCACCCTGGGCGTTCCGCCGACTCTTGAAATCCAGCGAGCAACAGCCAATCCCGTCACCCCGAGGCCGAGAACAAGCGTGCGTCCAGATGACAGCACGCCCAAGTTGGAGCCAGTCGCCGACTGGTTACGGGACGCAGCCATCATCTCAGCTTCAGGGTCGAAAGACCAAAAAGCACAAGCATCATCGTGATAATCCAGAATCTGACCACCACCTGACTTTCCTTCCACCCTTCAAGCTCGTAGTGATGGTGCAGTGGCGCCATACGGAAAACTCTCTTCCCTCCGCTCCACTTGAAATAAAGCACCTGAATCATCACAGAAAGTGTTTCAACAACGAACACTCCCCCCATGATGAAAAGCACTATCTCCTGACGGACGATAACCGCAATCGTTCCTAGTGACGCCCCCAGGGCTAGCGCCCCTACATCACCCATGAACACCTCCGCCGGATAAGCGTTGAACCATAGAAATCCCAGACCTGCTCCGGCGAGCGCACCACAGAACACGATCAATTCTCCGGCGCCCGGAATGTATGGCAGCCCCAAATAACGGGAGAACACCGCATTTCCCGCGACATATGCAAATACCCCAAGAGCACTCCCGATCAGCACGCTTGGCATAATTGCCAAACCGTCAAGACCGTCCGTAAGATTCACTGCGTTCGACGTCCCCACAATTACAAAGAAAGTGAGCACCACGAACCCGCCGATACCTAGCGGGTAAGCAATATTCTTGAAGAACGGTAGGATCAGTTCCGAGAGCGCCGGAATTGTTTGCGACATCCACCCGAGGTAGCACGCTGCCGCCAACCCAACTAACGACTGGAAGAAAAATTTCGATCGAGCCGAAAGGCCCTTGGGATTTCTATGAACGACTTTTCGATAGTCGTCGACCCAGCCGATCGCTCCAAATGCGAGCGTGACAACCAGCACTATCCATAGAAACCGGTTTGAGAGATCTCCCCACAATAGGGTCGTTATGGCGATCGCAAGGAGAATCAGCGCCCCCCCCATTGTTGGCGTCCCGGCCTTTGTAAGGTGTGACTTCGGCCCCTCGTCCCGGATCGACTGCCCGATTTTGTATTCCGTAAGCTTCCTGATGACGTATGGACCTAGAAACAGTGAAATAGCGAGAGCTGTGAGGCACGCAAGGACGGCTCGGAGTGTCAGGTAGCCAAAAACGTTGAATAGACGAACGTCTCTTGCAAGCCACTGCGCGACCTCAAGCAGCATGACTTTCCTCTACCGGGCCGGATGCCACGAGCAACATCTCCTGGACAATCCGCTCCATTCGCATGAATCTGGAACCCTTCACCAACACTGTGGTTCCGGGGCAAAGTGTTGGAATTGCAGCAGCAAGTAGTCCTTCGACGCTGTCGAAGTGCGTCGCTCCTTTACCAAATGACGCAACTGTTTCCGTTGTTGCCTCGCCGATCGCAAGCAGCGTATCAATCCCACACTCGCGGGCGTAATCCCCCACTTCACGGTGAACGCTATCGCGATGCGTTCCGACCTCGCCCATATCTCCGAGGATAAGAATTTTTCTTCCATGCGAAGAAGCGAGAACGTCTATGGCCGCACGAACGGAGTCCGGATTCGCGTTATAGGTGTCGTCAATCAACCGCACGCCACCTGGTAGTGCTTTTTGATCCAATCGTCCCCTGTACGGATGAAATGCTTCCAGTCCTCTCCGAATGGCATCGGAAGGAATACCTGCCGCATACGCAACGCCAACGGCCGCCAATGCATTCCGGACGTTGTGCATCCCCTGAGTATGCAATCTGACTTTGAATTGATCTCCGGGTAGGTAGACCCTGATCAAACTTTCGGATTCGCTCGCTTCAATTTCCGCGGTGACTGCGGCGCCTTTGGACAGACCGAAGCTTATGCAGCGCCGTTTTCCGATGGACCGCTTGAATACATCCTTATGCGGATCGTCGAAGTTCACCACAGCAACTGCTGAGTTCGAGGTCTTTTCGTATAAGCATGAGTTCTCCACAGCGGCCTCCGACGACGACCCGATGAACTCCAAATGCTCCCGCTGCGCGTTCGTGACAACTGCTATTTCCGGCCTGATAACTTCTGCGAGGCGTGCCACCTCCCCACCATGATTCATCCCTAACTCAACGACTGCATAGCGGTGTCCCAGTCGCAAATTTAGAAGCGTTAAAGGAACCCCGATCTCGTTGTTCTGATTCCCAGCAGTGGACAGAACTGCAGCGTCTCCCGCGTGCTGCCGGAAGATCCCCGCAATCATTTCCTTAGTTGTGGTTTTTCCGTTCGAACCAGCAACGGCTGCGATAGTCGCGGTCATACGCGATCGCCACGACGAGGCCAACGCGCGCAATGCTGCGCGCGTATCCCGCACCTTAAGAAGTGGGATGCTCGCTGATGCGTGGAACTCTTCATCTACCACTGCACCGGCCGCGCCCAATGCCCCGGCTTGGTCAACGAAATCGTGACCATCGAACCGATCACCCCTTATAGCGATGAAGAGATCGCCTTCCGCTAGTGTTCGGCTGTCAATAGACACCCTCAGAAAGCCGGCGTCGTGTCCGATCGATTGCCCTTGGATTGCGGCTGCAACGTCGGTCAGTCGCATCACGGTGCACGCCCTCCTGAATATCTCGGATCAGAGACGCGGATCGCGCCAATTCCCTCCCCTCGATCTTTGGAGCTGCCGTTCATTCTTTCAAGTACCCCTCTCGCAACCATGACGTCTGAGAAATGCTTGCGCATGCCCTCAGTTTCCTGAAATGTCTCGTGCCCCTTCCCAGCAATCAAGACCACATCGTCTGGCGAACTTCTGCGAATTGCCCACTCGATTGCCTTCTCTCGATCTGGTTCGGAGTGCACTTGCGCGGTGTCATCAATGCCCCCAAGCACCTGGCCGATGATGTCAAGCGGCTTTTCCGTTCGAGGATTATCCGAAGTTACGACAACTCGATCCGAAAGCTTGTCGGCAATGGCCCCCATCAAGGGCCTTTTTGATGGATCGCGATCACCGCCTGCGCCAAAAACCGTCCAGAGGGAACCACCACGCATCTGCACAACAGGGCGCAGCGCCTGGATGACCTTTGTAAGCGCGTCGGGAGTATGTGCATAGTCGACGACGACTAGCGGCTCGTTTGATTCGGCTATTCGTTGCATACGCCCCGGGACAGCAGGAAGATCCTTCATTAAGGTCAACGAATTGGCGAAATCCACTCCGTAGGCCAACAGACCACCGAGCACCGCAAGCGCATTGGATAGATTGAAGGTTCCCGGGTGATTGAGTTCTAGAACGCCTTGCCCGCCGGACGCACTAATTTCTGCCCGTAGGCCGGTACGGGACGCGGCAATCCTCTGGGCCCAAATAAACTCCTTCGTAAGCGAATCACGTTTGAATGTAGGCGAGATCGAGTAGCCAATACATCGAATATCTCTGCTTCTCAGGTCCTCCGCGATTTGCTGTCCGAGTTGATCATCTAGGTTCACGACACCGGCGCCCAAGCCGGCGACGTGGAATAGCTTCGCCTTTGCCTCGCCGTATGCTTGCATTGTTCCGTGATAGTCAAGATGATCGTGCGTAAGATTTGTAAAAAGGGCGCAGTCGAAGTGCACCCCGGAGATTCTTGCTTGCGTCAACGCATGCGATGAGACCTCCAAGCAGGCGGCACGGGCCCCTAATTTCTTGTGGCGTGCAAGCAGACGCTGCAATTCAAGTGCATCGGGTGTCGTATGCGTTGTTGGTGCGAGTTGTCCGTGAAAACCCGCGCCGAGAGTCCCAACCACCATTGTCCTGACGCTTGCAGCATCCAACGCGGCGGCGAGCCATTGCGTGGTAGTTGTCTTTCCGTTTGTGCCCGTAGCACCACACACCCACATCGTCCTACTCGGATATCCGTAGAACTCGTCAGCAACCAAGCCGGCCATCTCGCGCAAGCCTCGAACTGAAAAGTTGCACACATGTCTCAGATGTCCCGGCCAAAGGAACCCTTCTTCCTCCCAGACGACCGCAACTGCACCTCGCGACACTGCATCCGCAAGATGCAATCTACCGTCATCGCTTTGTCCGGGAAATGCGAGAAACACCGCCCCAGGTGTACACATTCGACTGTCGGAGAACATCTCGCCTGACAATACTCCGGCGGATCTCAATTTCGAAACGAGCATGGCTGGCGTCATTGCACGCAACCTATCGGGTGGGGCACCTTCACGGGAATGCATCCGCTAAGTGGACCCGTTAGCGTTAGTTCAACGCCGAGCATGGACTAGGTGCCCTCCTTGACTTCCTGAGCCTCTCCGGGTATCACGATAGGAACCAACGGTGCATCATTTGGCACCCCCAGAATGCGGAGCGCACTCTGCATGACCTGCGCAAATACCGGAGCGGCAACTGTCCCGCCGTAGTGCTGCCCGGCGGTCGGTTCATCTATCGCGACAGCAATTACGAGCCTTGGATTCGACACCGGTCCGAATCCGACAAAGGACGAAAGGTACCTACTCGCGGCGTACCCTCCGTTCTCCTGCTTGTGAGCGGTCCCGGTCTTTCCCGCAACCCGCCACCCCATTATCCTTGCGCGTGGTGCCGTACCTCCAACTTGAGTGACCGTTTCGAGCATCGCACGCATTTCCCTCGCCGCATTCACCGATATCACCCGGGTCCCTTGCGGAGGATTCGCCATTCGCTCCAGCGTCAGCGGGACCATGTCTCCGTCTCTTGCGAACACCGTGTATGCACGGGCGAGTTGGAGCAAGCTCACGGAAATTCCATGGCCGTATGCCATCGTCGCCTGTTCGATCGGACGCCATGTCTTCCACGGTCTCAGCTTTCCGCCGACCGCACCAGGGAAACCTAGATCAGGCGCCGAGCCGAAGCCGACCCGATGGAACAAGGACCACATATCTTCTCTAGGCAATCCAAGCGCAATTCGCGCTGCGCCCACATTCGAAGACTTCTGAATCACCTGTGCGACAGTAAGAGCAGCCTCCGCATGAACGTCCTTCACTACATGATTCGCAATTTGCAAGCTGCCCGCAGCAGTGTTGATAACGCTTTGTGGCGTGACCAAGCCTCGGTCGAGCGCGAGGGCTACAGCAAAGGGCTTTAGTGTGGATCCCGGTTCGAAACTATCCGTAACTACGCGGTTTCGTAGTTCCGCACCAGTTAGGTGGCTGCGATTGTTGGGGTTGTATGACGGTATATTTGCTAACGCGACGATCTCTCCGGTTCTCGGATCGACTACGACTAGTGCCCCAGCCTTTGCTTTGTGGGCCTTTACAGCATCCTTCAATGCCGCGAACGCGATGCTTTGCAGCTTCGAATCAAGAGCGAGCGTTAGGTCAGAACCGTCTTGCGCGGCCCTTATCGAGCCCGAGTCTTCGACGATCCTTCCAAGTCGGTCTTTGATTACGCGCCTGCTGCCGAGCTTCCCACCAAGCCTCGCCTGATACGCAAGTTCGACTCCTTCCTGGCCCTTGTCCTCTACTCCGGTGAATCCAATGACATGTGCAGTAACCTCACCCCCAGGGTAGTACCGTCGGAACTCCTGTTGCTGGTAGATCCCTGGCACCTCCAACATTTCGACGCTGCGGGCAACATCCGGAGATACCTGACGCTTCAGATACAGAAAATCCCGCTTTTCCCCTTCCAAACGGTGCCGCAGGTCATCTGTCGACATTGCGAGCAGATGTGCGAGCGCAACTTTCTGCTGTTCTGTCGCCTCGAAATCCTCGGGAATCGCCCAAATGGACTTGACGGGAGTTGAGACCGCTAGCGCTTCTCCTGAACGATCGAGAATTCTTCCGCGCGTCGCCTGAATATCGATGACGCGTGCATACCTCTGCTCGCCCTTCTCCTGAAGAAACTCGGTTCTCATCGTCTGCAGGTAAACAGTGCGGCCAATGAGGATCACGAATCCTGTGACAAGGCTAATCAGAACAAAGCGCGCCCTCCACGCGGGAAGCCGGACAACTGTCGATGAAATCGCGACGGTCACTGGGCCACCCGTTCCTGCCGCGCAGTCACGGAGGATTCACTCCCCACGATTCTGATCATTCTCGGATCAGGCGTTCGCATTCCCATCGTGGAAACAGCAATTTTCGTTACGCGCGAATGGAGCCCCCACGTACTCGCTTCTAACTGCAACTGCCCATACTCGACATCGAGTTCCCGGCCATTCTGTTGCTCCCGCTCCAGATCGGAGAACAACCTTCGCGCCTTGTTTTGAGAAGTCACTAAACCGATAGCGCAGAAGATCAGCACGATAAGCAGTAGAAGATTTGCCTTTGCCACGAGTGTCACTCTACGCCGTGATTGACGACTATCCCGTCGCCCGGTGAATCGACACATCGTTCAGCGACACGCATGAGCGCACTTCGTGCCCGCGGATTGTTGTCTACCTCGTCCTGGCGCGGACGGACGCCTCGACCTCGCATTCGAAAACTTGGCCTTGGCATTTCCCGGGCGCGAAGCGGCAAGTTTCGCGGCACCTGAGCGAGAGCTTGCCCCTGAATGAATCGCTTGACGATACGGTCTTCCAGTGAATGAAAGCTAATCACGACGAGTCTGCCGCCGGGACGGATCCGCTTTGCCGCGACCGGCAACATTAGCGCGACTTCCTCAAGCTCTTGATTGATGAAAATCCGTAGAGCCTGAAAGGTGCGCGTCGCCGCATGCTGGCGGCGTTCGCGTGTGCGAACGGCCTTTGCCACGACCGAGGAAAGTTCGGCCGTGCTGACGATGGGTTTGATGCAGCGAGCAGCAACAATCTTCGCTGCAATTTGTTTAGCAAACCGTTCTTCCCCGTAGTCACGAATTACCTCTCTCAGACTTGCTTCGTCTACATTGGACAGCCAGTCCGCAACTGAAATTCCGGTTGTTGGATCCATTCGCATGTCGAGAGGGCCGTCCCGCTGAAAGGAAAATCCCCTGGCGGGTGTTCCAAGCTGAGGCGAAGAGACCCCAAGGTCGAAAAGCATTCCGTCGACCTGTTCTAAGTTCATTGCGTCTAGAACCCGGCCCAGATCGCTCATCCGAGTTTTCACAAACGTAAGCCGAGGATCTGATTGCATCTTGGCAGCATCGGCGGCATCGGGATCCCGATCTATCGCGATCAAGCGCCCCGTGGGATTCAACCTCGCAAGGATCTCTTTGCTGTGGCCGCCACGCCCGAATGTCCCATCGACATACACACCCGAAGGATCCGTGACTACCGCGTCCACGGCTTCGCGAAGAAGGACTGGGCTGTGACTCACGACGTTGGTCATTTCTTGGGTCGCTCAAAGAGAAAAATCCTCCATCCCCAAAGGGGTCGCGCCGGAACCGGCAAGTGCCGTAGCAAGCTTTGCGTCCCAGACCGCACGGTCCCAGAGTTCAAAGTACGCGCCCTGCCCGACCATCATCACGTCACGATCCAACCGCCCATGGATACGCAGCGCGGGGGGCAGTAACACCCGACCGGCGCTATCCGGCCTTAAGTGCTCCTCGAAACCCAACAACAAGCGCTTCCACCAACTAGCCTGAGCGTGAAACGCTGGGAATCCTTGCACTTTTTCCCTTACCGGCTCCCAATTGACCTCGGGGTAAAGAAGCACACATCCATCGGGGTGCGCCGTGAGAACCACTTCGGTTCCAGATGCGCGCAGTGCGTCTCGGTGCCGCGTGGGTATGGCAAGCCGGCCCTTCACATCGAGGGTAACGACGGTGGCCCCGTGGAAGCTCACGCAACCCCCCCAGACTTTGTTCCAAAGGACACGGAATCTCTCTTTTCACCACATTTCTCTACGTTTCCCCACTTTATGCCATACAGATGCTGCCGGTCAAGCAATTTTCCTGATTAGACAAAGACTTAGCGCATATCTTACCGATAAAATAAGGATTTTTAATACATAATAATCATATAGTTATTGATGGTATCGGATAATCAACATTAGAATTTCGCCGGAGCGTGCAAGAAGCCGCATAGACATCGCGGGTTGCCTCAAGCGCATACGGGCTCAATGCGTCGGTACGCCGAAAGAGCCTTGTTTGACTACAAAGGCCACGTGCTGGGGGACAGAATCCGCGAAAGAGACCGACACGCCGAAAACGAGGAGACTCTGTCTAGATGAAACCGCACGTCTTAATTACTCAGCCAATGTCGGCTGAGACACTCTCAGGGCTGCATGCGCAATTCTGCTGCCATGAACTCGGCGCTGATGTCACCGGAGACCGCCTGGGCAACATTGCGGCAGAAATTCGGGGAATTGCAAGTTTTGGCGCAGTTGGGAAAGATCTGATGGCTCGGCTACCCGCCCTTGAAATCGTGTCCAACTTTGGCGTCGGCGTGGATGGAATCGACCTTGCATACGCGGACAAGCGTGGCATTGTCGTGACGAACGCTCCGGATGTCCTGAACGAATGCGTAGCGGATACCGCGATTGCGCTTACGCTGATGTTGCTCAGAAATTTTCCCGTTGCTCAGGATTACTTGCGGTCCGGACAATGGCTGACGAGGGGGAGTTTTCCGTACTCGACATCTCTGGGCAGCAAGACCATGGGCATCCTCGGACTTGGGCGCATAGGTGAAGCAGTCGCAAAGCGCGCGATCGCGTGCGGTATGAAAATTCGGTATCACAACCGCAATCCCAAACCCGTTCCCTTCCCGTACGACCCCAATCCGCGAACACTTGCGGAAAAGTCAGACGTGCTTATGGTCGTAACACCCGGGGGGAGCGACACACGGCACCTCGTGAACTCGGAGGTACTCGAGCGGCTGGGCAAGAATGGCTATCTAGTGAACATTGCAAGAGGGTCCGTTGTCGACGAGATGACACTCCTCACATTCCTAAAGGAAAAGCGAATTGCCGGTGCAGGCCTCGATGTCTATACCGACGAGCCCAGAGTTCCGGCGGGATTCATGGGCCTAGACAATGCGGTGCTTTTGCCTCATGTCGCAAGTGCGACGGTCGAAACCCGAAAAGCCATGGGACAATTGATGATCGAAAATCTTCGGCGCCACTTCTCTGGGCAGCGCGTACTAACACCCGTGACCGGCACGTGACGTCCTCAAAACCGAGATGACCTCATGAAATTTAACGACGCGAACCTTTCTTGGCTACGCGCCGGATATTGTGATGCTGGGCTCACCGTCAGCTGAGACGACCACACCGATTTGAAACACCGTTTCGCCTGCCGCCTCAAGAACTTTTTGGGCAATCAAATGATCCTTTTCACCCACAACAACAACCATCCCGATTCCACAGTTAAACACCCGGTACATCTCGTCTTTCGCGATGCCTCCGGAATCCTGGAGCCAATGAAAGATTTTTGGGCTGCTCCATGATTCGGAAGCAAGAACTACTCCCGTGCCACGCGGCAGAATTCTCGGGATGTTCCCGAGCAAGCCGCCTCCCGTAATATGCGCCAAGCCCTTTACCGGCACACTCTGGAGCAAGTCTGCAACAGCGCGCGCATAGATTCGTGTAGGTTCTAATAGCCAGTCGCCGATACTTCGATCGTCCAACAAATGCTCTAGCCCCACTCCGCTATCGGCCACGATTCTTCTCACCAACGAATATCCGTTCGAGTGGACTCCGCTCGACTGGAGCCCTAGCAAGACATCGCCCGGGGAAATAGCCTTCCCATCGACAATCCGGTCCTTCTCAACCGCGCCTACACAGAATCCCGCAAGATCGTACTCCCCCTCGGGATACATCCCCGGCATTTCGGCGGTCTCTCCCCCGATCAAGGCACAACCTGCAAGTTCGCAGCCTCTCGCGATTCCCTTAACTACAGTAGCGGCCGTAATTGCATCGAGCCGCCCGCATGCAAAGTAATCCAGGAAGAAAAGTGGCTCGGCTCCCTGCACCAGAACGTCGTTGACGCTCATCGCCACCAAGTCAATCCCGATCGTATCGTGACGCCCCAATTCGAAGGCGAGCTTGAGCTTGGTCCCGACGCCATCGGTTCCGGAAACGAGCACGGGTCTCTTGAATCGGGCGGACAACTCGAAAAGCGCACCGAATCCCCCGATGCCAGCAAGAACTTCGGGGCGCGTTGTTCTTGCGGCGAAGGGCTTAATAGCCTCGACCAACGCATCCCCAGCATCTATGTCGACCCCGGCATCTTTGTAAGACAGATTTGTTGTCATCCGCGAGCCCATCCGTGCTGTAGGACGGTGGGTCATGTTTTCGAGACCCACACGTGTTAGAGTAAATCCTATTCTACCCATCGTAATGTCGACCCAGCGATCGCGGGCACGACCATGCAGCAACTTCCTCTTCAAATTCTCAGCCTTCCAGAGCCGACTTTTGAAAGCTTCATTGCCACCGGCAATGACGAGGCTATATCAAATGTCCGCATCTTTGCGGCCGGTGCGCCAGGCCAGTCCGTTTTCTACCTGTGGGGTGCGGTTGGAAGCGGTCGCACTCATTTGCTTCGATCCGCCGCCCGCGAAGCGGGAGGCATCTATGTTCCGCCGGGCGATGCTATTGTGACGTGCGACGTACCCCTATACGCTGTAGATGACATCGAATCTTTAGACTGGGCGCGCCAAGCGCACCTGTTCAATTTGATAAACATGGCCCGCGAAGGTATGACAAGAGTGCTTGTTGCGGGAGCGAGTGCACACACGCACCTCCAGTTGCGCGAGGATCTACGATCCCGACTTGGATGGGGACTCACTTACCATCTACGATCGCTTAGCGATGATCAAAAGAAGGCTCTGCTACGCTTGCATGCGGACTCCCTTGGAATTGCATTGAGTAATGAGGTCATTGAATTGGTTTTCGCTAGGTTCCCTAGAGACCTTTGGAGTCTTGACCGTATACTTGAACACTTGGACCGTGAAACTCTCGCTCGGAAACGTGCACTGACACTCTCGCTCGCTCGAGGTGCGCTGGAAAATTTTGAATTGCCTCGCCAAGTATCTATGCCGAACATTCGAGGTCGCGATTGAATCGTTTGCAAAGGTCCCTAAACCGTACAAATCTTCGGTTCCGCATGCAGCTGTACCTTTTATTGGCCAGCAAATTGCCGGTATGAGCCGACGCCTTAGCCTTTTCGACCTTGACAACACGTTGCTATCCTGCGACAGCGACTACGAATGGGGAAATTTTCTGGTCGAGAGCGGCATGCTGGATGCAGCCGAATACGCGACCAAAAATCAGTTGTTCTATGATCAGTACAAGGCTGGCACGCTTGACATCCACGAATATCTTGAATTTGCGCTGAGGCCCCTTTCGGAGAACACTCCGGAGGATCTAGCCCGCATGCACTCCAGATTCATGAGCGAGCGGATAGTCCCGTCCATCACCTACCGAGCCCGCGCGCTAGTGAAAGACCACCTAGGAAGCGGGGCGCTATGCGCCTTGGTTACTGCCACGAACAGTTTTGTCACGGCACCAATTGCGGCAGAGTTCGGCATCCAAAATCTGATTGCCACCGAGCCGGAAGTTCTTCATGGCCGGTTCACCGGACGCTCCGCTGGAGAACCTTGCTTCCGGGAAGGAAAAGTGAGACGAGTCACCCAGTGGCTCGCCACCCTCGGACGGACCTTCGAGGATTTCGACGAGAGCACGTTCTACAGCGATTCGCACAACGACCTTCCTTTGATGACACGGGTAAAGTCCCCGGTAGCCGTTGATCCCGACCCAGCACTTCTCCTGGAATCTCGTCTCCGGGGCTGGACTGTGATCAGTTTGCGGGTTAGTTGACGTTGCCCAGGCGTCCGGTGGACGTTCTACTTATGGAAGTCACCCCTTTCACAGGGAATATCTGTTGATAGAATTCTCGTACGAATGATCAAACGGCTAATCCGGCGTGTCTTGGGACTAAATGGGAACCGCATGAAGCGAGTCTCTGTTACAAGTCACGGACTGACCGCGGGGATGCTCAGCCCAGCAGCTTCAAAAGTTTGCTCTGCTTTGAGCCAGTCTGGGTTTTCCGCTTACGTGGTGGGCGGTGCCGTTAGGGACCTTCTCCTCGGGATTGAACCCAAAGATTTCGATATCGCAACCAATGCACGGCCCGAGGACATAAAGCCATTGTTCCGTCGCGCCCATATCATCGGGCGACGCTTCAGGCTGGTGCATGTGATTGTCGGACAGGAAACGATCGAAGTGTCGACTTTCCGTGCCTCCGGTACGGAAACGGCAGAAAAAGATGAGAGCGGTCGGGTCCTTCGGGACAATGTGTTTGGAGACCAGCCCGAAGATGCGAAGCGGCGGGACTTCACCGTAAACGCACTATATTTCGACCCTGCCACATCTCAAATCGTGGATTATCACGGTGGCCTGGCCGATCTACGGAAGCGGGTGCTCCGAATCGTTGGGGAACCTGCGGTCAGATACCGGGAAGACCCCGTGCGAATGTTGCGCGCTATCCGTCTGTCCGCAAAACTGGGCATGACGATTGCGCCGGCGACGAAGGCTCCGATCAAAGACTTGGCGCACCTTCTGGAGGGTGTTCCGCCGGCTAGAGTCTTCGATGAAATGCTCAAGCTGCTGTTGTCTGGCCATGCGAGTGCTGCATTACGTCAGTTGCGCGAAGAGGGTTTACATAAGGGCGTGTTGCCTCTCTTGGATGTGATACTGGACCAACCCCTTGGAGAGCGGTTCGTAACCCTGGCGCTCGCCCAGACAGATGAACGAGTGATCAATGGAAAGCCGGTGTCTCCGGCTTTTCTGTTTGCAGCGCTTCTTTGGCATGAAGTACTTGCAGGCTGGAAGACGGGCATAGAAGATGGGGAGCGACCTCTCGTCGCGCTAGAGCGAGCGATGGACAATGTTCTCGACCAACAATGCGAAAAGCTCGCGATTACTCGAAGATTGACTGCGACCATGCGAGAAGTCTGGTCTATGCAGCCAAGATTTGAAATGCGTAGTGGGCAAAGGCCGTACCGCCTCGTGGAATCCACAAGATTCCGGATGGCATACGATTTCCTAGCCTTGCGAGCAGCAAGCGGCGAGGTCGCGGGGGAACTGGAGGCTTGGTGGCGCGGCTTTTACGCGGCCGGATCTGATGATCGAAAGGCGATGCTTGTCCCCGAAAGCGCCGCCAGAGGAAGCACGAAACGCCGTCGCAGGCGTCGCGTCCATTCTGGGGAACGCACCTCCAGCGAAGTTTGATGAACAGAAACACGGCGATTGCGTATGTGAGCCTCGGGTCGAATCTCGGGGACTCAGTTTCACACATCGGCTCTTCCATTACCGATATGAGCGCGCCCGGAGTAACGGAGATTCTGGCGCGGTCTAGTCTCTATGAAACCTTGCCCATCGGATATGTTGAGCAACCGCATTTTGTCAATTGTGTAGTGTCCATGCGCACCAGCCTGCCTCCCCTCAAACTGCTCGCCCGACTTCAATCTATTGAGGACGCTCACGGACGCACCCGGTTGTATCGCAACGGACCCAGAACTCTCGATCTGGATCTGCTCCTGTACGGCAATTCTGAGATGTGCGAGAGTCAACTACAGCTTCCCCACCCACGACTCCACGAACGAGAGTTTGTTCTTCGACCACTTGTCGAAATCGCACCAAACATTTGGATACCCGGACATGGCTCCGGCCAATACTGTCTGGCTCGATGCGGACGACAGGGTGTCACCTTGCTCGCCTCATCTGACGGGTCATCCGTGGGGCCCTCGCCCGCCAAAGCGGAACAAGGATAAACGATGCGCCCGGGAAACCTTGATCGGATGCGATTCATTGCGGTGGAGGGTCCGATCGGCTCCGGAAAGACAACGCTTGCGCGGCGTATTGCGTCCATGCTTAGTGCAAATACAATCCTCGAACGGCCTGACGACAATCCTTTCCTAAGGCGGTTCTACCATGACATGGGACGCTATGCGCTACCCACCCAACTCTTCTTCTTGTTTCAACGAGCTCGCCAGCTTGAACAAGTCGCACAGCGAGACCTGTTCGAACAAACCGTCGTCTCGGATTTTCTTCTAGAGAAGGATCCCCTGTTCGCACGCCTAACGCTCTCTAACGACGAACTGGCTCTCTACGAACGAATCTATGAGTCGCTACGCCCCCAGGCGGCTGCCCCGGACCTAGTCATATATCTGCATGCTCCAACCCGGACACTTATGGAGCGCGTTAAGAAACGGGGGATTGGCTACGAGACAGAGATCAGCGAGGAATACCTTGCGCTCCTCGCCGAAGGATACACAAGATTCTTCCATCATTACTCTGCGGCACCTCTTTTAACCGTGAACTCCGAAACGCTCAATTTCGTGGATCGCAATGACGACGTCGGACTCCTTCTCGAAAAAGTACGCGCGATGCGGAGCCGCCGCGAATTCTTCAGGGTTGGCTAGACATGCGTGTCATCCGTGAAATTCCATTATTACGGTCGGTTCTGCCGGCCACGGAAATCTGCTTGGTTCCTACCATGGGAAACCTGCACCACGGACATCTCGCACTTGTAAAGGAGGCCAGGCTACATGCTGAGTGCGTCGCAGTCAGCATTTTCGTGAACCGATTGCAGTTTGGCCCGCACGAAGACTTTGACAAGTATCCAAGAACCTTCTCGGAAGACGTCGACAAGCTCGAGGCCGCCGGCGTGGATGTCCTATTTGCACCGGACGAGACGAGTCTTTACCCAGCCCGCCAGACAGTAGTCGTAACGCCACCTCCCTTTGCCGACGACCTTGAGGGGCGGTTCAGGCCCGGCTTCTTCCACGGTGTTGCTACCGTTGTCCTGAAGCTATTCAATTGCGTCCATCCGACCGTCGCAATTTTTGGCAAGAAGGACTATCAGCAACTGTTGGTAATTCAATCGATGGTCGAACAGCTTAACGTTCCAATTTCGATTGTTGGCAGCGAGATCGTTCGCGACAGCGACGGACTGGCACTTAGTTCCCGTAACACTTACTTGTCGAAAGAGGAGCGCACGGAAGCCCCCGCACTGTATGCGGTGCTACGTAAAGCGGCCCGGCGAATCATCGATAACCCCGGCGACGTGCTACCGACGTGCGAGCAAGCATCTCAAGAGTTGACACATCGTGGATGGCGTTGCGACTACATTGAAGCACGGAGACGTTCGGACCTTGGACTCCCGGAGCGGGAAGACAGTAACCTTGTCCTGCTTGGAGCAGCTCGACTCGGCAACACGCGGCTTATTGACAATATCGAATTCAACACCGCGCCATCCGCCGCATTGTGATGCTAATCAAACGTCAGATTTCCTGGCACTCTCCACTACAAACGCAACGCGGCAGGTGCCGAACAACACATTCGGCGAATGAAGTTTTCAATCTGGGTACGGCTCAAAGGTAATTGATTGAACTGAGCAATTCATTGCTTTCGCAATGGATTCCATCACATCGTCCGTAAGCGGCACCGACGCGAATTCCGCCTCGGCCTGCCGCGACGCCAAGAACGCCCTAGCCGCCGCTTCTGAATTCCACATGACCACAGGATCAGGAACAACTCCAGGTACCTGCCTGCAGATCGGAAATCCGTCGTCTTTCGACACAATCGCGAACATCGTCCACCTTTACCGACACCGGGCAAGCTAATTTATCGCATAGTGGCAGTTTCATCTACCGCCCCTCCGATCTATTCTGCGACCCAACCACAACGATAGCCTGGCCCGAGGCTGCTTCATTGCGTGCCGCTCCCGGCGGGCGTTAAATTGTTCAAGCAGGAACCTAGATTTTTCTGTTTGGCTGATTTCTTTTGCCCCTCGCAGGGGCCAATACTGGGGAGTAATGCAAATGAGCAATATGAACGATTCGATGGGTTTGCGTGTGGGTTACGGCAGGGTGAACGGTCAATTCTTCACCGAGTACGAGCCAGAATCGGAAACTATTTGGGGCTACTTCCAGCCCAAAGGTAATGCCTGCTTCAGCCTTGGTTTGCTGAAAGATATTCGCGCACATGACAGTGCGCTCGCTGCAAACGGTGGCCAGATTGATATCGGCGGTGAGACTCGAAAGGTGTCTCACTACGTCCTTGGGTCAAAGTCGCCGGCCGTGTTCAACTTGGGGGGAGACCTCGCTCTTTTTGTGCTGCTCATCAAGTCGCGTGACCGGGACGCACTCGCGCACTACGCGAAATTATGTATCGATAACCTCTATCCTAGGATTCAGAATTTCTTCTGCCCGACGCTCACAACAATTTCCCTAGTTCAGGGCGATGCACTTGGCGGCGGGCTTGAATGTGCACTTTCTTCGGATTTCGTTTTTGCCGAGGAAACCGCGCAACTCGGGCTCCCTGAAATTCTTTTCAATCTTTTCCCCGGAATGGGTGCATTTTCCCTTTTGGCGCGCCGGATAGGGATACGTGAAGCAGAGAGAATGATCCTGTCGGGACGAGTGATGTCGGCACGGGAACTGCACGAAATGGGCGTCGTGGACATTCTTGCTCCGTCCGGTGAAGGAGAAGCCGCCGTGGCGGATTGGATCTCCTCAAACAAGCGAAGAAAAAATGGATTGCAGGCCGTGATGAGGGCTCGGGAGCTCGTGCATCCCATTTCTCGCGAAGAACTGGATGCGATAACCGACACCTGGGTCGACGCTGCACTCCGGCTCGAAGACAGAGATTTACGAATGATGAGCAGGATCGTTCGAGCTCAAATGCGCAGGATGGAATCTGGCGCTGCAACTGACATTACCGCGGAGGTGCTTGATGACGAGAGGCAGTCGGAAGCAGCCTAAATCAGTCGAATCTTTTTGAGCCGCACGGCGGAGCCACCGACCCCAGGGTGCGCTCCGCCCCATTTTTTTCGTCCAGTTGACGTGCCTCACCGATCATGCTCAAACTTGCGCGACGAACCCCCCCGCCCCGAACATTGCGCTGAACTGGAAGAAATTAACTTTGGTGGCGTTAACGATGGCTTTTTGTGCAAGGGGATCTTCAACTTTTTTAATAAGCCGATTGAGCTTTGCCATGTGTTCAACATCCAGACTGGCATGAGAAGACAGAAACCGGAACCCGCCACCATCGACCCTTCGATCCAATGAGGCTGCAATCGAATCTGCGACCCGCCCCCCGTATACAGACGACACCACCTCCAACATATAGAGCATCCCGAGCACTGCACAAGGGTGTATCCGCTCAGCGCTGAAATAGTTGTATCCGATCATTGCTTGTACCGGCAAGCTGGGCGGCGTAATCGTTGCTTCCGTCTCACTCCCTCCCATTGCCAGTATGTCTTCCATCACCCAGCTTTCGTGCCCCTTTTCTTCCTCGATACGCTCGTATAACTCGTACCGAACATCCTTGTATCTGTCATCACAGCGCGAAGCCGCGGCGGCCATCACCGGACAGAAATTCCAGACAATATGATAGAGATCCTGCAAGAACGCCTTGTACTCTAGGAGCGGCAGACCACCATGAATCATCGAGTGAACTTTCTCCAGACTCTCCAATTCACGACGGTTGCTGTCGGTCAACTCGATTAACTCGATGAAGAAGGACATTCTGAAATGTACCCTTTGTTATTTGATGCGTTGAACCTCGCAATCTACCGGTGTCAGCTACCCAGAAATGTGTTCGAAGGCCGGATTAAAGACGCACTTGAATAAAGACATCCTAGCTATATACGGGATGATTGCTTCCGTTCACTGAGGTACTTCTCTAACTCCTGCCGCACTGCTGCAAGTTCATCGCCAACTGAGCGTGTGAGTGTCAAATTTTTCAACCTGAGTTCACTATCCGTTAGCTTCCCCAACTCCCCGCAGATCCTTGTCAATCTGTCCGTACCCATGCTCGCCGCCGACCCTTTCATCGCGTGGAGCAGCGAACGCCACTCCCCATAGTTGCGCGCCGCAAGAGCGGACTCCATCCTTTCGACCAGGGATTCGTTGTCCGTTAGGAAGACAGCGACGAGCTTCTCCAGAAAACCATGCGACGAACCCAACTCCTCCAGGTGTCGCAGGGTTTCCCGGTTGACTACATCCAGTGCGTCCGACGAACGTCCGGGTGCGGATTGTCCGTGGAGCGTACGTTTCGCCTCACCGACTCGACCGGCGAGAACCTGCACTTCATTTAGGAGTCGGATTGCCTCCACGGGTTTGGAAACAAAAGCGTCAGCGCCCTCTGCTAGGCACTCTTTCCTCACTTCGGAGGTCACGTCCGCAGAAAGTATCGCAACCGGTACTCTCTCTCCCCCGCGAGTCATAAGACGGATCGTCTTGAGTACTTCGATCCCCCCTATTCCAGGCATATTTCGGTCCAGGAGAATGATGTCGTACTTCTCCTGCTCAAATGCATCTAGTGCTTGCTCCCCGTCCACCACAAGCGTAACCGAGTGGCCGCCCCGCTCCAGTATCTTGCCTATGACCTCCCGATTCGTCGAATTATCATCGGCAACCAGCACTCTTAGTTTCCGCT
The DNA here is from genome assembly GCA_903834835.1 of uncultured Pseudomonadota bacterium. Lineage (GTDB taxonomy): Bacteria > Pseudomonadota > Gammaproteobacteria > Burkholderiales > SG8-39 > CAILKO01. Next base: position 37,181 of record CAILKO010000047.1, read on the forward strand.
GCCCGACGACGCGTCGGTAGTCCTGCAACCGCACCACACCATCGCGAACCTCCTCCACTGCGCTGACCGAATGTAGGACGTTGAATAGTTGCCTGTTGTCATACGGAATCTCAAGGACACCCGCATACCCCGCGGACAACGCCTCGAATCTAGGTATTGCCGCCTCTTGCGGGGCGGCAAGGATAGCAGGCATCAGCGGCTGAGGTGCCAACCGCTTCAGCCTCAGAATCTGTCCAAGTTCGGACGAGCTTGTATAGACGATTACGCTATGGTACGGCTTTGCAAGACTGATTTCAGACACAAGCTTGGCAGAAGCCTCGTCCACGTCGTCGACAAGCACAACCTCGCCACCCCATGCGACAAGACTCCCCTCTAGTTTGCTGGCTTCCTCGATTGGGAAGCCGACGAGCATGATTCGTGCTGAGGACAACTCCCCCTTAGCCGTTCCAGATCGATCCGGCTGTTTGTTCAGTACGATTTCAAACCAGAACGTGCTACCGAGTCCAACTGCACTCTCCAGACCGATGCGCCCCCCCATCAAAGAAACCAGTTGTTTGGCGATCGTTGTTCCGAGACCCGTGCCGCCAAATCGCCGCGTCGTAGACTGGTCGGCCTGCGTAAAGCTCTCGAAGATCCGCTGTTGTGCATCGGGTGAAATTCCGACCCCGGTATCTCTGATTGAAAACTTCAGCCTGACCGAATCCGCAGTCTCTTCCTGAGAAGATACATGCACGGTCACGGAACCACGCTCGGTGAATTTCACCGCGTTCCCTGCAAGATTTATAAGAACCTGCCGAAGGTGATGTGGATCTCCTCGAACAGCCGGAACGACCTCCGGCATTATCGAGACAACAAATTCAACACCTTTCAGCGCGGACTGAGACGCCAGAATTCTGCAAGTACTGTTGATCAAAGCGTGAAGGTCAAAATCGGAATGATCCAGCGAGAGCTTCCCAGCCTCGATCTTCGAAAAATCGAGCACATCCTCTACTAGCCCTAGCATCACCCTTGCCGAACCCCGCAGTGTCTGGAGCATGTCGGCCTGCTCGCGACTTAGAGTGGTATCGCGCAAAAGATCCGCCATGCCGATGATCGCATTCAAGGGCGTGCGCATCTCGTGACTAACGACCGAGATGAAGCGCCTCTTGGCCAGATTGGCTGCTTCCGCGTGCGCTAGCGCATCGAACAGCTTTGTGACGAGTGAGCGCACATACAAGCTCAATGCCGCCAATCCGATTAGGAGCCCTAGACCCATGCTCCAGTGCGCAGTCCAGAATTCGCTTGTAGTCATGACGACCAGGAAGCCGACGACGCTTAGTCCGAGAGAAATCAAGAGATACCTGGCGCCAAAACGGAAACCATTTGCTAGCGTCACCCAAACGTATACCAGGAACAGCGCAGCCGCCCTCTCGCCTAGGAAGGACATTACCCACGTTAGCGTCGCTAGGTCCGCAACTGCGCCAAGGACTCGTCTCATAGGAGACACAGCCCTAACCGCAAGTACATGCGAGAAAATCAGTACCGCGATACCAAGGTATCCAAGCATCACCCAAATTGTAGGTTCGTGAGAGACTGCCGCCCCTGGGATGGAGTACAGCACAATCAGCGCACCGACGATCATTCGCACGATCGCCTGCTCATGTTCGGTATCCGGTCTACCTGACAGACTTGCAATCGTTCGACGCAAACCGTGTGCGAGAGTGGTGAAGGTAGACAGCATCAGCCCCCCCCCGACCGCTCAGCATCGCCCCACTCCCGCTGGATCGAATCCACTTGGCGGCGCGAACCGACTAGCGCATCTACTACCCGAGGATCGAAATGCCTTCCACGTTCAGCTTGAAGATGCTCGAATGCCTCGTCACCCGACCACGCACGCTTGTATGGACGGATGGACGTCAGCGCATCGAATACGTCCGCAGCCGCGACGATGCGCGCGCAGAGGGGAATATGGTCGGCGACTAAGCCATTTGGATAGCCAGAGCCGTCGTACTTTTCGTGATGACCGAATGCAATTAAGGCGCCCATCCGCACGTACTTTGATGCGCTACCCTTCAATATTTCGTGACCGATTCCGGGGTGATTGCGCATGATCGCCCATTCACTTTCGTCCAGCTTCCCGGGCTTGAGCAATACGTGGTCGGGTATGCCAATCTTACCGATATCGTGCAGCGGAGCCGCGAGTTCTACTGTATTCGCCTCATCGCTGTCCAATCCAATTGCCTCCGCGATGAGCCGTGAGTACTGTGCCATCCGGATTAGGTGATTGCCCGTATCGCTATCGCGAAACTCGCCCGCCCGTGCGAGCCGATAGAGCGTCTCTTTTTCACGCTCACGGATCTCACTTGTTGCATCTTCGACCATGCTCTCCAGAAGCCGCCTTCTGTCTTCCAGTACCAACTGCTGACGGCGAAGCATGAGCAGGTTCCTGCATCGCGCCTGGCACTCGCGCACATCGACCGGCTTTATTAAGAAATCTGTAACGCCGGCATCGAGCGCCAGGTAACGAACCTTGCGGTCGTCTATCGCAGTAATCATTACAACTGGCACATGCTCAAAGCCAGGGAGTGCGCGGAGGCGCTTCACCAGTTCGATACCGTCCATCTCCGGCATCATGTAGTCCACAAGAACCAGATCGGCAACGTGACGGGTAGCCCACACGACGGCGTCTACCGGCCGCGCGAATCCCTGGACTGTGACTCGATCGTCAAGGCTTCGAACCACCTGCTCAAGGATCGTCCGGCCTGTCGATTGGTCATCCACAACCATGACAGTATTGCGGACCAAGGGCAAAACCCTGACTTGTGCCTTTGCCACTTGTCCCTCCCGCTTCGTAGCGACTCGCCATCTACAGAGGGGAGTCTAGCAAACGGACCCGCCGTCGATCCGCTGAAATGCGGCCTTTTCCGCGTTCACTGGCTCGATTGCCACGAGTCAGCCAATCCGCGGTGTGCCGGCGCTCCTTGCATCGGAGCCTTCTTCCGGCCCGACGTAGCACGTAATCTCAAGCCCAAATCCAGCGAGACTGGGAATCCGGCGCGGAAACGACATAACTCTCATGCGGCGAACGCCCAGATCCCTGAGTATCTGCGCCCCAATTCCATAGAAACGCAGGTCCATGCGCGGAGCTGGGGCCGCGTCCGCTCCCAAAAGTGCGGCCTCCAACGCCGATGGATCCGGCGGCGCGTGCAAAAGTAGTACTACGCCCTTCCCCTCCCGCTTGATCCGCTCGAGCGCGTGCGAAATGCTATATGGGTGCTTGCCCGCTTCAGTATCGAGGAGGTCTATCGCCGATTTGACAACGTGTACACGCACCAGGACTTCCGAATCCTCGCCAATGCTCCCGCAAGTAAGAGCAAGATGGGTATGACCTGACGTTAGGTCGCGAAATCCGACCATGGAGAACTCGCCCGCAAGAGTAGCAACATTTCGCGTAGCCACCCTGCGCACCAGCGACTCATTCGTACTCCGGTACTGGATAAGGTCAGCGATAGTCCCTATCTTGAGTCCATGCACTGCAGCAAACTCCTGCAACTGTGGCAGGCGCGCCATCGTACCGTCGTCACTCAAAATTTCGCATATCACGGCAGCCGGCGTAAGTCCGGCAAGTCTCGCCAGATCGCATCCAGCCTCAGCATGCCCCGTTCTGACCAGCACACCGCCATCCTGAGCAACGATCGGGAAGACGTGCCCCGGCTGGACAATGTCCGAAGGCTTCGCATGGGGCGCACACGCGACGCGTATGGTATGCGCTCGGTCATGCGCCGAAATTCCGGTCGTGACACCCTCTGCTGCCTCAATTGATGCAGTAAAGTTCGTACCATTCTGCGAACGATTGCGAGAAACCATGGACTGCAACCCGAGTTGACGACGCCGATCCTCGGTAACGCTCAGACAGACCAACCCTCGGGCAAAGCGGGTCATAAAGTTGACCGCTTCAGCTGACACGTGGTCCGCCGCGAGAATCAGGTCACCCTCGTCCTCGCGATCCTCGTCATCCACGAGAACGACCATCCGCCCCGCCTTGAGTTCGGCAATTATTTCGGCGCTGCCGCTGATCGCCCGGGATTCGCGCTGCATTGACGGATTATAGCGGCGGAGGCCGACTCGGCAGGCTCCCCCTGCGGGTTCCACACGCTCTAACCCACATGGCTTCGCGCCGGATAGGGCCAATCGGTTTATAGTAGCGTCCGGCGATTCGGAAGCGCTACCTGCGGCACCGATGTGCCTATCCAGAGGCCCTCAGGAAGGGTCTCCACACTGTCTATTCAAGAGAGATTTCACATACCCATGGAAAAGGAAAAGATCCGGCAATATGGTGACGAGCTTTACGGAAGCCTGCGCGGCCGCACAATGGTGGCACCGCTGACTGAGAGAGAGCCCAGCATCACGATTGATGACGCCTACCAGATTTCCCTCCGGCTGCTGGATCGTCGCCTGGAGGACGGCGAAAAGGTCATTGGTAAGAAAATTGGCGTCACCAGCAAGGTTGTCATGAACATGCTCAACGTGCACCGACCGGATTTCGGATTCCTGACCGACCGGATGTTTGTGAAGACCGGCGCAGACCTTCCCGTTAGTACGCAAATGATCCAGCCACGTGCAGAAGGCGAGATCGCCTTCAAACTGAAAAGCGCGCTTCGTGGCCCCGGAGTTACCGAGCAGGCGGTGATCAATGCAACCGAAGCCGTGTATCCCTGCTTTGAGGTCGTGGATTCGCGAATCCGAGACTGGAAGATAAAAATTCAGGACACTATTGCCGACAATGCTTCGTGCGGCATGTTCGTAATGGGCGACAAGGGCGTAGACCCGAGGACCGTGGACTTTGTCACCTGCGGAATCGTTGTTTGGAAGAATGGCGAGGTCCTAAGTACAGGCGCGGGCGCAGCAGCCCTCGGATCACCGCTCACGTGCATCGCCTGGCTCGCAAACACCTTGGGCGAATACGGAATCACACTTGACGCGGGAGACATCATCCTATCGGGGTCTCTTGTCCCCCTCGAGCCCGTCAAAGCCGGCGACAAGATGAGCCTGAAAATCGCCGGGGTTGGAGAAGCCTCGGTCAATTTCGTCTGACCTTCGCGAGAGGAATACAACATGAAAATCAAAGTGGCAATCGTGGGTTCGGGCAACATAGGCACCGATCTCTTGTACAAGGCGAAGCGCAGCACGTTGATCGAACCCGTCTGGATGGTCGGTATTGATCCAAATTCCGATGGTTTAAAGCGTGCCAGGGACATGGGGCTGAAGACAACCCACGAGGGCGTGGACGGGCTAGTTCCGCATATGGAGGCCGATCAGATCAAGATTGTGTTTGATGCGACGTCGGCATACGTCCACGCAGAGAATTCTCGCAAGGTCAACGAGAAGGGGGCCCTCATGATCGATCTGACGCCGGCTGCGATCGGACCGTTCTGCGTGCCCCCTGTGAATCTCATGGATCATGTCGGCAAGAATGAACAGAACGTCAACATGGTCAGTTGCGGCGCTCAGGCAACGGTTCCGATGGTTGCTGCAGTCAGCCGGGTCCAGCCACTGGAGTACGCCGAGATCGTCGCCACGGTGGCCTCCAAGTCGATCGGACCGGGCACCCGCCAGAATATCGACGAATTCACCCGGACAACGTCAAGTGCGGTCCAGAAGGTCGGCGGCGCCAAGCGCGGGAAAGCGATCATCATCATCAATCCTGCTGAACCACCGATCATGATGCGCGACACGGTTCATTGCCTGACCGAGACCGAACCGCGGAAAGATGAAATCATCGAATCAGTTCACGCCATGTTGAAGGAAATTCAGAAATACGTGCCCGGCTATCAATTGAAGAACGGCCCCGTGTTCGATGGCCGGCGGGTGTCGACCTTCATGGAGGTGGAGGGACTTGGCGACTATCTACCGAAATACGCTGGCAACCTGGACATCATGACTGCGGCGGCCCTCCGCACTGCGGAGATGTTTGCCGAGAACATGCTCAGCGGGAAGTCACAACCGGCTCGGGCCGCCTGAAAGGAGATGATGATGGACATCAAGGGAAGAAAGATCACGCTCCATGACATGAGTCTTCGGGATGGCATGCACCCTAAGCGCCACCAACTCACTGTCGAGCAGATGAAGAGTGTGGCGATGGCGCTCGATGACGCGGGCATGCCATTGATTGAGATCACGCATGGCGACGGCCTTGGAGGCGCATCAATCAATTATGGATTCGCGCGCCACAGCGACCAAGAGTATCTCAAGGCAGTGGTTCCTCACTTGAAGCGAAGCAAGGTGTCCGTGCTTAGCTTGCCCGGAATCGGCACACTTGACGATCTGAAGATGGCGGTGGACTGCGGTGCGTCGACCGTACGGATCGCAACCCACTGCACCGAAGCGGATGTCTCGCAACAGCATATCGGCATCTCCGTGAAACTCGGCGTAGATACCGTCGGATTTCTGATGATGGCTCATATGATCGAACCGGATGCGCTCGTCAAACAGGCGAAGCTGATGGAAGGCTATGGCGCAAACTGCATTTATGTCACGGATTCAGCGGGGCACATGCTACCTGGTGACGTGACGGCTCGGATCGCCGCGGTGCGCGCGGCGCTCGATTCAAAGACAGAACTGGGATTTCACGCGCACCACAATCTCGGGATGTCCATCGCAAACTCGATTGCGGCGGTTGAGGCCGGCGCAAACCGAATTGACGCTTCGGTTGCAGGACTTGGTGCGGGCGCAGGTAACACGCCGATGGAAGTTCTGGTCACGGTACTGCACCAACTCGGGGCAGACACTGGAGTGGACCTCTACAAAATCATGGATGTTGCCGAAGATCTGATCATCCCGTTGATGGATCAGCCAATACGCATTGACCGCGATTCGCTTATCCTTGGCTATGCAGGCGTCTATTCATCGTTCCTTCTCTTTGCCAAACGGGCAGCGGATCGCTACGGGCTTTCGTCGCGCGATATCCTCGTTGAGATGGGGCGCCGGAAGACTGTCGGTGGCCAGGAGGATATGATCGAGGACGTTGCGCTCGACATGGCACGCGAGCGCAACGAGGGCAAGAGAAAAACCGCTTGAAGTGCACGGTGGCGGCAGCCTCAAGACGCCGTCGCCACCGTTCATACATGGAGTGCCCCCCGAATAGCCTTATGTCAAAGGCTCAATGTTGTCGCCATCAGGTACCTACCTGCGGCGAACACCAAGGGCGGCAGGCCGGATTTGAACACGGCCTCCACCTCGCCTAAAAAGATCGTGTGATCTCCGCCCGGATAGTTGGCGACTTTTCTGCATTCAATGTGGGCGCATACCCCCTTAAGGATGGGCACCCCCCCAGCGCCCGGCGACCACTCGACACCGCTAAATTTGTCGTTGGCATCGCTCGCAAATCGGTCGGATACCTCACGCTGCGCCTCGGAGAGGATGTTCACGGCAAATCGCGGACCATCAGCGAATGCGTCGTAACTCCGTGCCGCCTTCGCCTGACTCCAAAGCACGAGCGGCGGCTCCAGAGAAACGGAGCTGAATGAGTTTGCCGTGCATCCGTGAATCTTTCCGTTCAGGTCAATCGTCGTGATAACGGTAACCCCGGTCACGAAGGTTCCAAAAACGTCGCGTAGACTTCTCTTTTCAATTGCCATTTCGGCGAGTCCCCCGTATCTGGATCGATGCGTCGATTCTCTCTGTTCACAACAGCCGTTGGAAGGAGACGGTGATGACCAGGATTGCCATTATTCACTACAGCGCCACGGGTAACGTATTCGAACTCGCAAAGGCACTTGCGGACGGCGCACGCGACGCAGGTGCTGACGTGCGTCTGTGCCGTGTCCCGGAACTCGCCCCCGCCGAAGCGATTGCACAGAATCCGCGTTGGTCTGCCCACCTGCAGCGGATGGAGACCGCGGAACCAGTACAAGTCGCCACGATCGCCGATCTTGAGTGGGCAGACGGCATCGCGCTCGGATCCCCCACCCGGTTCGGCGGGCCCGCGGCCCAACTTAAACTCTTTCTCGACCAGGCAGGCGGTCTATGGTCGAAAGGGGTTCTCGCCAAGAAGGTTGTCACCGCCTTCACTGCTTCCTCAACGTCCCATGGCGGCCTAGAATCTACAATTCTCGCGACGCTGAATCTCGCGTATCACTGGGGTGCGCTGATAATGCCGCTCGGCTATGGCGACCCAGTCGTCGCCAAGGTCACCGGAAATCCCTATGGCGCCAGCTGGGTGTCACGGAAGGGCTCCGTGCCCGACCACGATGCCGTTTCTGCCGGGCGCGCCCAAGGACTGCGCCTTGCGAAAATCGCTAGCGCAATCGCATCTGTGCAGTAGTGGAACCCCTGTATCCCCAGCCGACCTGTGGAGCAACAATACCGATGTCCGCACTCGTAATCGCAGAAGTAATCATCCGTGACCCAGGGGCATTTGAGGCATACCGAACCTCGGTCCCTGCAATCGTCGCCGCATTCGGAGGCGAATACATCGCACGGGGCGCCATGCCCGAAATTCTGGAAGGCAACGCGCCCCAGCGACGCGTAACGATTTTTAGATTCCCGGACTTGGCTAGAGCAAAAGCATGGTACGACTCCGCAGAATACAGACCCATGCGGGAGCTGAGGGAACGCACCACAGACTCGATTCTGAAGATCGTAGAAGGACTGTAGCGCTGCGGCACGCATCACTGGAAGAGCAGCCTGGTGGTTCCCAGTTGTGGTGCCCGAGGTCGGACTCGAACCGACACGCCTTGCGGCGGGGGATTTTGAGTCCCCTGCGTCTACCAGTTTCACCACTCGGGCCCGCTGAATGTGGTCGATCCACGCAGTGCGACTCCGAATTATACGGGCCTTATAATTGCGCGCCATGCGCGTTGCGGATTTCGATTTCGACTTACCTGAAGCGCTGATCGCTCAGCACCCACTTGCGGGCCGTAGCGATAGCAAACTACTCCACCTCGATGGGAACAGCGGAACGCTCGCGGACCTTCAGTTCAGCGGCTTGCCCGACATGCTTCGGGAGAACGATGTTCTCGTCGTAAACGATACTCGGGTGATAAAGGCCCGCCTGCAAGGGACCAAAGAGTCTGGCGGCAGGATCGAGCTCTTCATCGAGCGCCTCGTTGCCGACCGCGAAGCTCTTGCTCTGATCCGCTCCAGCCATCCGCCGCGAGACGGGAGTGAACTCGTCGTTGCAGAGGGCGCGCGAGTTCGGATCGTCGCCCGCGAGGGTGACCTCTACCGCGTTCATTTTCTGGATGCGAATATTCTCGGTGTACTGGAGCGTTGGGGTACCGTCCCTCTCCCGCCTTACATCCGGCACACGCCCGATGCGGACGACGCAGAGCGATATCAGACGCTTTTCGCTTCCCGCCCGGGGGCGGTCGCAGCGCCGACCGCGGGGCTCCACTTTGACAAGCTCATGCTGGACGCACTCGCAGCTCGTGGTATTGCGATTGCAAAGGTAACGCTCCACGTCGGCGCAGGAACGTTCCAGAGCGTCCGGACTGAGAACGTTGTGGACCACCGTATGCATAGCGAACGCTTCGATGTGCCACTTTCCGCTGTTGCGACAATACGCGCGGCACGATTGCGCGGAGGCCGCGTCGTCGCTGTCGGAACCACGTCCCTTCGTGCACTTGAGAGTGCCGCGATGAATGGACCGCTGGAGCCGCTATCGGGCGAAACCGAACTCTTCATCTACCCAGGATTCAGGTTCCGGGTTGTCGACCGGCTGATCACCAATTTCCACCTCCCGAAGTCCAGCCTGCTGATGCTCGTGTCCGCGTTTGGTGGCTACCGCAATGTCATGCGCGCTTACCGGCACGCAGTGGAACACCGCTATCGGTTCTTCTCGTACGGCGACGCCATGCTGATCGACCGCGCACCGTGAAGTTCGATATCCGCTTTCGCGATGGCGCCGCTCGACAAGGAACGCTCTACCTCCCGCACGGCGCGGTCGAAACGCCCGTTTTCATGCCCGTGGGTACCTACGGAACGGTCAAAGGCACTTCGCCGAGCGAACTTGAGGAACTGGGCGCGCAGATTGTCCTCGGCAATGCCTTCCATCTCTGGCTTCGTCCGGGACTCGATGTCATTGCCCGACACGGCGGGTTGCACGGATTCATGGGCTGGCACAAACCAATTCTCACTGATTCTGGCGGATTCCAGGTATTCAGCCTCGGGGCGCTGCGCCGAATTTCCGAAGAGGGTGTGCACTTTTCCTCTCCAATAAACGGGGATCGACTCTTCTTGACTCCCGAGGAGTCGATCCGCATACAGCGCAGTCTGAACTCCGACATTGCGATGGTTTTTGACGAATGCACCCCCTACCCTGCAACCGAGCAGGAGGCTAGCGAGTCAATGCGACTCAGCCTGCGCTGGGCGGCACGCTCGCAGACGGCGTGGTCCGCCGCTCCCGTCGGCGGAAACACCTTGTTCGGCATCGTTCAGGGAGGGATGTACGAGTCTCTTCGCGAGGAATCTCTTTCCGGGTTAAAGCAAATTGAATTCGAAGGATTCGCAATCGGCGGCCTGTCGGTGGGTGAACCGAAGGAAGACCGCAGCAGGATACTGCGCCATACCGCCCCGAGGCTTCCAGGCGACAAACCCCGATACCTCATGGGGATGGGTACGCCGGAAGACATCATTGAGGCCGTGATTGCCGGCGTGGATATGTTTGACTGTGTAATGCCGACCAGAAACGCGAGGAACGGCTGGCTGTTCTGCCGTCACGGTGACGTAAAGATCAGGAACGCACGTCACCGCAACGATACCGCCCCACTCGATCCCGCCTGCGGCTGCTATACCTGCCGCAATTTCAGCCGTGCCTACCTCCACCATCTGCAGAAGGCGAACGAAATCCTCGGTGCGCGCCTGAACACGATCCATAACCTGCACTATTACCAGGACCTCATGCGAGAACTTCGTCAAGCGATCGCGGCCGGCAGCCTTGCCGCTACGGCGTGCCGCCTCCTTAAAGGGCGGGCGTCTTCCCACGAGGAGCCCCCGGAACCAGACGAGGCACCGCATGTATAATTTTTCGCACCATTGACCCGACTGGAATTCTAGGTGCCCCTAATCTCATCAGCCTACGCGCAGGCCGCCGGCAGCCCCGGCGGCGCCGGCATGGAAATGATCGTCGTACTTGGCGTGATGTTCGTGATCATGTATTTTCTGACGATCCGTCCCCAGCAAAAGCGTGCGAAGGAACATCGCGCAATGATCGACGCGCTGCAGAAGGGTGACGAGGTGCTCGCTGCAGGTGGTATTGCCGGTCGTGTCTCCAAGGTGGACGACAGCTATATTGCGCTTGAGATCGCTCAAGGGGTCGAGATCCGGGTCCAGAAGGCGTCCGTCCAGCTGCTCCTGCCCAAGGGCACCCTCAAGAGCTGATTGGTCAGTACCGCAGTCGACGGCAGCCATGCCGTCCTGCGCAACTTCCAGGCTAAACAATGAACAGATTTCCCCGGTGGAAATACGCACTGATCCTGGTCGCCGTTGCACTGGGTTTCCTGTACACGTTGCCGAATTTCTTCGGCGAATCGCCTGCAGTTCAGATCTCCAGCGGTAGGGCGACCATCAAAGCGGACTCGGACACACTGTCCAAAATCGAAGCTGCGCTGAAGGCGGCTGCCATTCCCTACTCTGGCGCCGTCCTGGACGTTTCGAGCATTCGGTTGCGCTTCTCGGACACAGATACCCAGCTTAAGGCCCGCGACCTTATAGACCATGCACTAAACCCGGATCGAACGTCGCCCACCTTTGTTGTCGCCCTCAACCTCGTGCCTGCATCGCCCGCATGGCTTACCGCGCTAGGTGCCCGCCCAATGTACCTGGGGCTCGACCTTCGGGGCGGCGTGCACTTCCTCCTCCAGGTCGACATGCAACAGGCTCTCGCCAAGAAGCTGGAGAGCCTGAGCGCCGACGTCAGAACCGAAATGCGTTCCAAGGACATCCGACACGGTGGCGTCACGCGCGAAGGACAGACCGTACGGGTGCGTTTTCGCGACCCCGCAATGCGCGACAGGGGCCGTCGCGTCATGGCGGAAAGCTTCATTGACTTCACCGTAGACGAACGTAACGAAGGTCAGGACTTCCTGCTTGTTTCAACGCTCAAGCCCGACGCGATCAAGCGGATTCAGGAATTTGCGATCAAGCAGAACATCACCACGTTGCATAACCGTATCAATGAACTCGGCGTCGCAGAACCCCTGATTCAACAACAGGGCGCAGATCGCGTCGTCGTGCAGCTTCCTGGCGTTCAGGACACCGCCAAGGCGAAGGACATCCTCGGGCGCACTGCTAGTCTGGAAATCCGACTGGTCGACGAGGAACGCATGACTGCAGACGGTCTTTCTGCAGCCGCTGGAGGCCAGGTACCGTTCGGATCGGACTACTTTGTCGAGCGAAACGGCCAGCCCCTTCTGGTTAAGAAGCAGGTGGTACTTACCGGAGACCGGCTTACCGACGCACAGCCAGGATTCGACTCCCAGACGAATGAACCGGCCGTGCATCTGCGACTTGATGCGGCAGGAGCTCGCATCTTCCAGGAGGTGACCCGGGAGAATATCAACCGGCGGATGGCGATTCTGCTGATCGAAAAGGGAAAGGCCGAGGTGGTCACAGCCCCGGTCATACGTAGTGAGATCCCGGGCGGACGGGTTCAGATATCCGGGCGGATGAATACTACCGAGGCAAACGACACCGCGCTCCTTCTTCGCGCAGGCTCGCTCGCCGCACCCATGGAAATTATCGAAGAGCGCACAGTCGGCCCGAGCCTGGGAAGGGAAAACATCGAGAAGGGATTCAACGCCACGATGTGGGGGTTCATTGCGATTGCAGTGTTCATGTCGATCTACTACCTCGTCTTCGGCCTGATTTCTTCGGTGGCACTGGCAGTCAACCTCCTTTTCTTGGTCGCGCTCCTGTCTTTACTTCAGGCGACACTTACGCTACCTGGCATCGCCGCAATCGCGCTTACGCTCGGCATGGCAATCGACGCAAACGTTCTGATCAACGAACGCGTGCGGGAGGAGCTGCGCACTGGCGCCACGCCCCAGGCCGCGATTGCCTCGGGGTACGATCGTGCATGGGGCACCATTCTTGATTCGAACATCACCACGCTGATAGCCGGCCTCGCGCTGCTCATATTTGGTCAGGGCCCGGTCCGTGGTTTCGCTGTGGTTCATTGCCTCGGCATCCTGACCTCGATGTTCTCTGCCGTAACGGTATCGCGTGGACTCGTGAATGCCGTATATGGACACCGCCGGCGCCTTACCCGGATTTCGATCGGCAACACAGCCTGGAAATAGCGCCAGGAACTGCGAAGGATCTGCCAGCATGGAGTTTTTCAAGATCAGGCGAGTCATCCCGTTCATGCGGTATGCGCTCGTGTTCAACATCATTTCCGTGGTCACATTTCTTGCTGCGGTCTACTTCCTCAGTACCAAGGGGTTGAACTTCTCGATCGAATTCACGGGCGGCACGCTCGTGGAGGCCAACTATCCCCGTGCCGCGGAAATAGACAAAATCAGGCAGGCCCTCGAGCAGGCTCGCTACAAGGTGGAGGTGCAGTCTTTCGGCTCGTCGCGCGATGTGCTTATCCGGATACCCTTGGAGAAAAACCAGTCAAGCGCGGATATATCCGCCAAGGTCGGCGGCATTCTCAAGGCTCAGGACCCCGGAGCCGAGATCAGACGAGTAGAGTTCGTCGGCCCCCAGGTCGGCGACGAACTTGCACAGTACGGGGCGCTCGCCCTTCTCGTCACCTCGATCGGTATCGTGCTCTACCTGTGGTTGCGCTTCGAATGGCGATTCGGCCTGTCGGCAATCATTGCCAACCTGCACGATGTCATCATCATCCTCGGGTGCTTTGCTCTTTTTCAGTGGGAATTCTCGTTGCCCGTGCTCGCAGCGGTGCTCGCCGTCCTAGGCTACTCGGTAAACGAATCTGTCGTCGTATTCGACCGTGTCCGCGAGAATTTCCGCAAGCTGCGTTCGGCATCCACGACGGAAGTTATCAACGCTTCGATTACAGGTGTCATTTCGCGGACGATCATCACCCACGGATCGACGCAAATTATGGTGACGACGATGCTGCTCTTTGGCGGACACGCGCTCCACTACTTCGCGCTTGCGCTCACGATCGGGATCATGTTCGGAATCTACTCGTCCGTGCTCGTCGCCAGCCCTCTATTGATGTGGCTGGGCGTCACACGCGCGCAGTTCGCGGCGGCACCGCGCAAGCGCCGCAAAGACGAGAACGACGGCGCCGTCGTGTAGCATTTCTGGGGCCCTGGCCATGCCCGCCGATTGCGGCGTACCCGGATATCAGCTCGCGCACCAGGCTGACGGCAGTATCGAGCCGCCGAGTTTGCACATGCGCTCGCGATAGTCCGGAAAGTCCTTCATGATCTGAACTACGTTGGAGTAGTCGTCAGTCCAGGTGCGAAGATTGCCTCGACGCGCCACCGGCTCCGCGCCGGCGGACACGATCTCCTTCCGCGCGAACGCCCCCGGATCACGCGACACAAGCACCCAGTCGCTTTGTGACTTGTAGGCTTCGTCGTCGTCCGGCCGGTCCAGAACTTTCACCGCATGCAACCCGAGTTCCGCTGCAATCCCTGCGACCACAGGCGCCAGATCCATGAACCGGTTGGATACGTGGAACACGACGATTCCGTCGGCTTTGAGATGCCTGAGGTACACAGTGACGGCCTCACGTGTGATCAGATGCACGGGTATGGCATCGCTCGAGAAAGCGTCCACCGCGAGCACGTCAAACTGCGCTGGTGACTCACGTTCCAATTGAAGTCTCGCGTCACCAATAATGATTTCCACCTTGGCTGCGCTGTCGGACAGGTAGGAGAACTCCCTGTGCGCGACTTGCGCCACCCTTGAATCGATGTCGTAGAAGCGAAAGACATCCCCGGTCCTGCCATAGGCCGCGAGCGTGCCTGTCCCCAGTCCGATCACGCCGACTCGGACCGGTCCGTCTCCGCGCGAGCGAATTGCCGAGGCGATACCCGAAGATTCGCTGTAGTAGGTAGTTGGTGTGCCGCGCCGCGTGCCGGACACGTATTGCTCGCCGTGCATGATGGTCCCGTGAACCAGCCGTCTGACATGGTTTTCCGGTTCATTCGCCGCGTAGTCCTTGACCTTAAGCACACCGTAGAAGCCGCGCGCAACATAGCGCAACCCTTCCTGGTCCCGGGTCACATCGTAGAAGGCACATGCGCACACTGCGATCAACACAGCGACGGCGCTGTACCGAGGCACTCTCCCCAGCGTACGGAACTGCAATAGCGCCAGCAACGCGAAAGCAATCAGTCCCGCACCAAGTTCGTAGTAGCCGCGAAAAACGAGGGGTGCAACCACCGCGACCAGCAGACCGCCGACAGCCCCTCCTGCCGAGAGAATCAGATAGAACCGGGTCAATTCGCCTGAGGGCGGCCTCGTGCGATAAAGCTCGCCATGACAAAACAGGCAGCCGAGGAAGAGGCCCGGCAGGAAAACCGCAAGCTGAATCCCCAGATCGAATCGAAAGTCGGAATCGATCAGCAGCCATGCCATGGCGCCCAGCCAGATCAACACGAGCGGCCAGAGAATCTGCGGCCGGTAAAGGTTCTTGCCCTCGAAGGCGACAATGAAACTCAACAGGTAGAGCGTCAGCGGCGCGAGCCAGAGGAGCGGGATAGACGCCACGTTCTGAGTGAGATGATTGGTCACCGCAAGCAGCAGCACGGAACCCGTCGCCGCCAGTCCGAGCCAAAGCCATACCCGGATAGGTGCGGTACTGGAGGCCGTGGCCGTCGCCGCGGCATCAGCAGCCGAAGGCAGAGACGGCACACCAACGGATGTCGTCCACGCAAGGAATCCGCTCAGGAGCGCAAATGCCGCGTAAAGCGAGGACCACCCATGGAGTTGGCCCCCACTCGTCAGCACCGGCTCGACGACAAATGGGTAGCCCACAAGAGCGAGGAGAGAGGCGAGATTCGAGACCGCATAGAGACGGTAGGCGTTGCCGTCCGGGCGCGTGCGCGAGAACCACACCTGCACCAGGGGACTCGTGGAGGCCAGAAGAAAGTAGGGGAGCCCGACCGTGGCCCCAAGCAGGAGCAGAATGTGCAGGACAGGTTCCTCACCGCCGCCCGGCTTCCAGGTCTCTGACGGAACGATCGGCATCGCCGCAAGGGAAGCGAGGAGCAGGCCGAGGTGCACCCATCGCTGTTTGCGCAGCGCCACTCGAGTACTCAGGAAGTGAGCATAGCCGTACCCGGCGAGGAGCAGCACCTGAAAGAAAAGCATGCAGGTCGTCCATACCGACGCGCTCCCGCCGAACCATGGAAGAATGATCCGGGCGATCAGGGGCTGCACCAGAAACAGCAGGAACGACGAAAGGAAGATAGTCAGCGCGTAAACCATAAAACCCCGCGGAAGACGCCCCGTAAACCGAAGCTATATTTTTTTTGCGAGCGACGACGCAAGTCCGGTGTAGCCGGCAGGCGTGAGCGCAAGAAGATTTTTTTTCGCTTCCTTGGGAATCGGCAGCCCCGATATGAAGGCAGCGAGCCCCTTGCGGTCGAGCCGCTTGCCCCGGGTCAACTCCTTCAGCCTCTCATATGCGTCCGGGACGCCGTAACGTCGCATCACCTGCTGCACAGGCTCTGCCAGCACTTCCCAGTTCCCGTTCAGATCGTCCGCCATTCGCTCGGCATCGACATCCAGCTTGCCCAGACCGCGCAGACATGCGTTGTAGGCTAGCAGCGTGTGTCCGAGCGCAACCCCCGCATTCCTGAGCGCCGTGGAATCGGACAGGTCGCGTTGCCAGCGCGATACCGGAAGCTTGTCCGCGAGATGCCGAAAGAGCGCATTGGCGATGCCGACATTACCCTCCGAATTCTCGAAATCTATCGGATTCACCTTGTGCGGCATCGTCGAAGAACCAACCTCCCCTGCCTTCGCACGCTGTCGGAAATAGCCAAGGGATATGTAACCCCATGCATCCCGATTGAAATCCAGCAGCACGGTGTTGGCCGCAGCATAGGCATCGAACAGCTCACCGTAGCAATCGTGCGGCTCGATCTGGGTGGTGTAGGCGTTAAAAGTCAGACCGAGGCTGCCAACGAAACGACGTGAGAATCGTTGCCAGTCGACCTCAGGATATGCCGCAGTGTGTGCACTGTAATTCCCGACCGCGCCGTTGATCTTGCCCAGGATCTGGACATTGGATATCCGATCGCGGGCGCGCCGGAGGCGGTCAGCAACATTCGCGAGTTCTTTTCCAAGCGTCGTGGGTGAAGCGGGCTGTCCGTGGGTGCGCGAGAGCATGGGGACGTCTGCATTCACGCGCGCCATACGTCGTAACTCTCTCACCAGGCCGTCCAGCGCCGGAATCATCACCGCGACGCGCGACTCCTGAAGCATCAACCCATATGCCAGATTGTTGATGTCTTCCGATGTACACGCAAAGTGCACGAATTCCAACGAACGCTGTACTTCGCGATTGTTCGCCAGCTTCGACTTCAACCAGTACTCCAGCGCCTTCACATCGTGGTTGGTTTGCGCCTCGATATTCTTGATGTGCTCCGCGTCACGCGCGGAAAACTCCGCTATCAGCGCATCCAGATCTGCTCGCGTCCCCTTGGAAAACGGGCGCAATTCCTTGACCGCTGGTTCGGCGGCAAGCGCGATCAGCCAGGACAGTTCTACGCGCAACCGGTTGGATATCAGTGCCTGTTCGCTGAAATAGCGCCGCAGGGGATCCACGGATTTCGCGTACCTCCCGTCCAGTGGGGACAGGGCAGACAGAGAAGAAGGCATCCGATTTGCTGTTGATTCCGGAGGGCGGAATTATAGGCGTTGGGATTGGCGGGTCGCCCCTCAGCCTAACTTATAATTCGACGCCCACTACCTGCGGCTGAACGAAAGCTCGGATCGCCATCGCATGAAACTACTCTATTCATCAGCCAGCCCCTACGCCCGAAAGGTCCGGGTAGTTCTTGCCGAGAAACGCATCGACTGCGAGCTCGTGACGGTGGTCCCGCCCTATTCCCTCGCTCAACACAACCCGCTTGGCAAGGTGCCGACCCTGATTCTTGACGACGGAAGCTCACTCTACGATTCGAGGGTAATCGTCGACTTCCTCGACAATGTATCGCCCATCTCGCGCCTGATCCCCGACGACCACCGCGACCGTACCGCGGTGCGGCGATGGGAAGCCCTGGCGGACGGCGTGCTGGACGCCGCCCTCCTCGTGCGTCAGGAATCCCAGCGTACGGCGATTACCGCGGATGGTGCCGCATGGATCGCCCGTCAGATGGAGAAGATCCGCGAAGGCCTCACCGCAGCCGAGAAGGATCTTGCAGGGCATCAGTGGTGCCACGGCGAGCGCTACACGCTCGCGGACATCGCGCTCGGCAGTTGTCTGGGCTACCTCAATTTGCGCCGACCCGGCGGCATAGACTGGGCGACAAGCACCCCAGGCCTGGTCGCGCACTACGCGCGGATGCTGGACCGGCCCACCTTCGCCGAATCCTCGCCCGAGTAGAACCCTCAGCGGGGCGTTGCCCCGCGCACTCCCGGGGACTAGCGGCTGTGACACGCCGTTACACGGTCTGCACCGTTTCGATGCTGAAAGGCGCTCAAGCCGCCGTTAACTTGGACTGAACGGAACTGAAACGTTGACACAAGGAGCACCGAATTGAGCGTACTCGACCACCCGCGGGCGCTGATTTCCGTGCTGGTAACGCGGAAGCATGCGTGCGCCACAGTCCCAGCTATTTCCCGAAACGTTCCGCATAGAAACACACGGTAGCCCAACCCAACTTCTTACGGTTGCAACTCCCACAATGACGCCAGCGATCGTCCGATTTCGTCCCAAGACTTACTACGGCCAACAGGCCCTGTTCTTCTCGATATCCCTCCTCTTCCTTCTTCTTGTCGACAATCTTCTGGGCAGCCTCCTGATGCGGGACCCGGGCGGTCTAGCCGCTGGAATCACCATGCATGCCGGTTGGCTGAGGAGTCTGGTGCCCTTCGCAATTGTGCTCGGTGCCGGCCTGTACCTGCTTGAGCGGATGATCCGGCCAATATCCGACAACCTGGCGCGCCTGACCGGATTCGCACGCACCATGGAAGCTGAACCCGGGACCACCGTCCCGGTAGACGGTGTGAGCGAAGAGCTGCGGCTGCTGGCAGGTGCAATGAACCGCGCGTCCATCTCAATAGCGATCCAGCGCCGAGTGCTCTCTATCGGCTATGAAAGCATGCGCGCTACGCTCGATGCCTCGCTGGATGCCGTAGTCACGGTCAGCTCCGAGGGACGAGTCACCGGATTCAATCCCGCGGCCGAACGCATGTTCGGGCTGCGGGCGGCGCGCATCCTGAGCCTGCCCATTTCGGGCCGCCTGTTCCCGGAGCGCTGCGGTACAGGCCCGGGCGGATTTCCAACTGCCGCGGAAGTCAGTCGACGTATAGAGGCCACGGCCTGCCGCGCCGACGGCAGCGAGTTCCCTGTTGAACTGGCACTTGCCGGGGCGACCATCGATGGCGAGCGCGGATACACCGCTTTCATCCGGGACATTTCAGCCAGGATCCATGCCGAATCCGAGCTCGTAGCGGCCAGACGGAGCGCCGAGAAAGCTGAAGAACGTCTACGAACTGCGATCGAAGCTCTCGAGGACGGCTTCGTGCTTTACGACCGGGACGACAGACTCGTCATCTGCAATGAGCGCTATCGACAAATCTACCGTGACTCGGCAGACCTGATCGTCCCGGGCGCGAACTTCGAGCAGCTTATTCGCGCGGGAGTCCGGCGCGGACAGTATGCGGAGGCTCTCGGCAGAGAAGAGGCCTGGATCGCCGAGCGCATCGCACAGTACCGAAGCGCAAATTCGGTGGTCACGCAAAAATTGGGAGACGGTCGATGGCTGCGCATCGCGGAGCGCCGGACGCCAGACGGAGGCGTAGTCGGGTTTCGCGTAGATATCACGGCGCTGAAAGACGCTCAGGAGCGTGCCGAGTCGGCAAACCGTGCAAAAAGCGAGTTCCTCGCGAACATGAGCCACGAGATCCGAACTCCTCTAAACGGCGTGATCGGCATGACCGAACTCGTTCTTGGCACCGAACTGAGCGAGGAACAGTCCGAGTACCTTGGCATTGTGCGCACTTCTGCAGAGTCGCTCTTGGAGATACTGAACGACATTCTCGACTTCTCCAAGATCGAGGCAGGTCGCATGGACCTCGAATCAATCCCTTTCCGGCCCGCGACGGAAGTAACCGATGTTGCCCGTTTGTTCGATGCGCAGGCGGGAAAGAAAGGCCTGCAACTGACTTCGGAGATCGACCCTGCAGCGGACTCTGTTGTCCTTGGTGATCCTTACAGACTGCGCCAGATTCTTCGCAATCTGGTAAGCAACGCGATCAAATTTACCTCCCGGGGCACAGTTGCAATCAGGATGGCACTCGCGTCAAGCAGCACATCACGCGTCCGCCTACGCTTCTCCATAGCCGATACCGGCATCGGCATCGCGCCGGATGACCAGAAGCATATCTTCGACGCGTTTGCACAGAGTGACGAATCGATCACCCGCCGTTTCGGCGGCACCGGACTCGGCCTCCCAATTTGCCGCCAACTGACCAGCAAAATGGGAGGGACACTGACCGTCGACAGCGTCCCCGGTCAGGGTACGACGTTCGAGTTCGTCATCGAGTTCGACATCGGTGAACCAGCCGCCGATGGGGCGCCGGCGCCGGCGGCCGTTCCGCGTTCGATCGCGGGGCTTGAGGTACTCGTGATCGAGGACAACGACGTGAACCGCCTCGTCGCGACCCGCCTGCTCGAGCGCTCTGGGATAAAGGTGCGAAGCGCTGCGACCGGCATGGATGGGCTTTCGCTCTTCCGTCAGAGACGGCCGGATCTCGTGCTTACAGATCTGCAGATGGGCGAAATGAGCGGTTTCGATGTCGTACGCGAACTGCGTGCGATGGGGCAGGAAGGTACGCGAACACCTGTTATCGCCCTCACCGCACAC
The DNA here is from genome assembly GCA_903834835.1 of uncultured Pseudomonadota bacterium. Classification (GTDB taxonomy): domain Bacteria; phylum Pseudomonadota; class Gammaproteobacteria; order Burkholderiales; family SG8-39; genus CAILKO01. The sequence continues at coordinate 58,180 of CAILKO010000047.1, forward strand.
GCGGAGGCCGGTGAGCGCGGGCGCTGCCTTGCGGCCGGCATGAACGGCTACGTGGCGAAGCCGTTCACCTCTGCCACGCTATTGGCCGAGATCAGTGTCGTCATGGGCGCCGATCTCGCGGCACCGATGATAGGCACAGAACACGGCAAGGGAAGGTTTGCCGCAGCTCTTGCCAGCCTTGACGGCGACCCGGACATTTTTGCTGCGGCAGCCGACGCATCATTCAAAGAATTTCCGAGAAGAGAGCACCTCCTCCGCAACGCGATCGCAGAGCGCGACTTCGCAACAATTGCCGCCGAAGCCCACACCATGAAATTTACCTGGTCGCTGATGGCCGAACCTCGGGACGCTTCGCTCCCGCGCCTGCTGGATTCCGCTGCACGCTCCGGCAACGCAGAGGACACGAGCGAGCTGTGCGCGCGAATAATCGAAGCGCAGGGCAGGATCGCCCTCGATCTGGCGAGCTGGCTCTCGGAATACGGCAAGACGGGTCCCGCGTGATCATGCTGCGCAGCCTGAACTGGCGGCACTCCGGATTTTCAGCGACACTTGCAGCCATGTCGAACAATCCAACCCAGCATGTGCTCCTGGTCGAAGATGACCCGGTCATGGCCATCGTGCTCTCGCGCCATCTGGAAAAGCAGGGGTACACCGTCAGCATAGAGGACAACGGCGCCCGCGCACTGGCTCGGGTCATGGCCGAGTCTCCGGCCGCGGTAATCCTGGACGGCAACCTGCCCGGCAAGGACGGCTTCGAGGTCTGCAGAGAGTTGCGCACCAAATACCGTGGCGCGGTGATCATGCTTACCGGGCGGGACGAGGACATCGACCGCATTTTCGGGCTCGAACTCGGGGCGGACGACTATCTCGTCAAACCGATCGAGCCGCGCGTGGTCGCAGCCCACCTGAAGGCATGCCTTCGGCGGACCGATTCCCCTGGAGGCGACAACGAGGCTGACGAGGTCCGATACGGAAGCTTCAGTATTAGCCGCGCGACTCGGGTCGTGACGCTTTCCGGCCAGGAGGTTCCGCTCACCACTGCCGAATTCGAACTGCTCTGGCTCCTCGCCTCGCGCGCCGGAACCGTGCTTTCGCGCGACGACATCATGAGCGGCATGCGCGGAATTGCACACGACGGCCTGGATCGCTCCATCGACATGCGTATCAGCCGGATCCGGAAGCGCCTCGGCGACGATGCCGATAGTCCGAGCCGCATCAAGACTGTGCGAGGCAAGGGGTACCTCTTCAGCAGGACTGACTGGTAAACGTTGGCGCAGCCCTGGGGCGGTGCGGGTCAGCGGCTCAGCTGATCACGCCACCGCCGAGACATACTTTGCCTCGATAGAGCACCACCGACTGCCCGGGCGTCACCGCGCGCTGCGGGCGCTCGAAGGCGACATCGATCCCGGCATCGCCGACCGGCTGCGCAAGACAGACGGCATCCGCCTGCCGGTATCGGGTCTTGGCACCGTAAGCAGCCGGTTCCGGTGCCGCACCGCTTACCCAGCTCGCGTCCTGCGCCTCAAGCCGGCTGCGCATTAGAAGCGGGTGATCGTGTCCCTGGACCACCGTCAGCGTGTTGCTTTGAACATCTTTTTCCGCAACGTACCAGGCTTCGCCATCCGCGTCACGCCGCCCGCCCAGACCGATCCCCTTGCGCTGACCTATCGTGTAGAAGGCAAGTCCGATGTGCTCTCCCACCCGCCGGCCACGATCATCCACCATCGGGCCGGGAGTCCGCGGCAGGTAGCGGTCGAGGAAGGCCCGAAATGGTCTTTCTCCGATGAAGCAAATGCCGGTCGAATCCCTGCGCGCGTGGTTGGGCAACGCCGCCTCGCGCGCCATGCGCCTTACCTCTGCCTTCGCGAGACCACCCACCGGGAACAGGACACGCGAGAGCTGAGCCTGGTTCAGGCGGTGAAGGAAATAGCTCTGGTCCTTGAGCGGATCCAGGCCGCGCAGCAGTTCGAAACGTCCGTCGCGCTCGCGCACCTGCGCGTAGTGGCCCGTTGCGATATGACCGGCGCCCAGCCGCATTGCGTGATCGAGGAATGCCTTGAACTTGATCTCCGCGTTGCACAGCACGTCCGGGTTCGGAGTCCGGCCGGCGCGATGCTCGCGTAGAAATTCGGCGAATACCCGCTCGCGATACTCCGCCGCGAAATTCACCGCCTCGAGTTCGATGCCTATCGTGTCCGCCACCGCTGCCGCGGAGATCAGGTCTTCGCGTGTGGAACAGTACTCGTCATTGTCATCGTCTTCCCAGTTCTTCATGAACAGGCCGATCACCTCGTAGCCTGCGCGCTTGAGCAGCAAGGCTGCCACAGCCGAGTCCACCCCGCCCGAGAGTCCGACCACCACCCGCTCGCTCATGCGCCGCCCTTCACGCGTAGTCCGCGGAGATGACATCGATCGGGTAGCGCCGACCGGAGCGGTAGTCGCGTACGCATTGCAGCACGAGCGGCGAACGATGGTCCGCCGAGCGCGCCACAAGCTCGGACTCTGTCAGCCAGTGCAGACGAACAATCTCCCGGTCCAGCGCAAGTCCTGCAACCGGTCCGGAACACTCGCCGGCGAAGGCGAAACGAAGGAAGGTGACATCTTGCGGCGCGTAGCGCCAACGGTAGATTCCCACCAGGGAACGCGCCTGGAAACGGTGCGCAGTCTCCTCCATCGCCTCTCTCTCACAGGCCTCCGTGAGACTTTCCCCGGGTTCCAGGTGGCCGGCCGGCTGGTTCAGTACCAGACGGCCGTCGATCTCTTCCTCGACCAGAAGATATCGCCCGTCCTTCTCGATGACCGCCGCGACGGTCACTAATGGTTTCCAGACATCCACGGCCGTTTCCGTTCCCTTGCTTTACGATTGGCGTCGCGCGCTTCGCAACGGAAGCATTGTAGCGGCCCTGAAGCGTTGGCAAGGGTAAATAGTAACTTATTTGTTACTATCTACCCTGAAAATGTCCAGAACACCGCCCCCCCCTTCGTGCAGTTATCATCTGCCCATGCTCCTCAATTGCGTCGCCTACCAGAATGGCTGCAAGCTCGCCGACATCGATCGCGCTCAGATACACGAGTACCTGACGCGTGCCGACTGCTTCGTGTGGGTCGCCCTGCGCGACGCGACCGAAGACGAGATCTCCGAGATGCAGGCGCAGTTCAATTTCCACCCGCTCGCGGTGGAGGACGCGCGTCACGGTCATCAACGTCCGAAAGTGGAGGAGTACGGCGATTCTCTCTTCGCGGTGCTGAAAATGGCCGAACTCAGCGGTGACCAACTGCGCATCGGGGAGGTCGACATTTTCGTGGGCCCGAACTACGTGCTGAGCATCCGGAACAACTCCGAACAGGGCTTTCTCGGCGTGCGCGCGCGATGCGAGCGCGAGCCCGAACTTCTGCGCCACGGATCGGGCTATGTGCTCTATGCGCTGATGGATGCAGTGGTAGACCGATATTTCCCCGTGCTCGATGCTCTGGAAACGCGCCTCGAGTCGCTCGAGCACCGCATCTTCTCGGGCGACTCGCCGCGCGCCAACGTCGAAGCGCTTTACTACGTGAAGCAGGAGCTTACCGAGTTGAAGCACATCACGGCACCGCTGCTCGAGTCGGTCGGCCGCCTGCATGGCGGACGCGTGCCTCAGATATGTGCCGGCCTAGGGGAGTACTTCCGCGACATCAACGATCACCTCGTACGCCTCAACTACAGCATCGATTCCGCGCGTGACACCGTCACGACCGCAATCCAGGTGAATCTCACGATGATTACGCTTGGAGAAAGCGAAGTCACCAAGCGGCTTGCCGCCTACGCCGCCCTGGTTGCGGTGCCGACCATGGTGGCCGGCATCTACGGCATGAACTTCGAACACATGCCCGAGTTGAAATGGACCTTCGGCTATCCGCTCACTCTTGCGGTCATGGCCCTTGTCGACGGCTACCTCTTCTACCGATTCCGCAAGGCGCGCTGGCTGTAGACGGGAGAACTGCACCTAGGTGCCATCGGACTCCGGGGTGCATCCGGCTACCGCTGCACCACCGGACGGCGGCACGGATAGAATGCGCCATGGCTACCCGATCCGTTTCCACAGCGCGCCTAGCCGCGCGGGGCCGCTCCGACGCTGCCTTCTTCAGTCTGTACCAGCATGGCTTCGCGCGCGTCGCGGTCGCGACACCCTCGCTGCGCGTGGCAGACCCGGAGTTCAACCTTTCCGGAACGCTCGCACTCGCCCGGGATGCGGCGCGAGCCAAGGCTGTGCTCGCCGTATTCCCCGAACTCGGACTCTCGGGGTATACCTGCGACGATCTGTTTCATCAGCGCGCGCTGCTCGAGGCCTCTGAATCCGCCCTGCTGTCCCTACTGGCGCAGACACGGACGCTGCCGGTCGTGCTGGTCGTCGGCCTCCCCGTGCAGGTGGACGGGATGCTCTACAACTGCGCTGCCGTGACCTGTCGGGGAAAACTGCTCGGTCTGGTACCCAAGACCTATCTGCCGAACTATCGCGAGTTCTACGAAGCACGCCAGTTCACTCCGGGCGACGTATGCGCGCGCGAGGAAGTCGACTTCGCCGGCCAGCGGGTGCCCTTCGGCTCGGACCTGTTGTTCCGGATGAAGGAGCTGCCGGGCTTCACCCTGTTTGCAGAAATCTGCGAAGACCTCTGGGTACCGGCGCCGCCATCTTCGTTTGCCGCGCTGGCTGGCGCGACCGTAATCGCCAACCTGTCGGCAAGCAATATCACGGTCGGCAAGGACCGCTATCGTGCGCAGCTCGCGTCCAGCCAGTCCGCTCGGTGCCTTGCAGCCTATCTCTACAGTGCCTCCGGCGCGGGCGAATCCACTACGGACCTCGCCTGGGACGGGCACGGCATGATCTGCGAGAACGGCTCGCTCGTGGCGGAGTCCGCGCGCTTCTCGGACGCTGCCCAACTCACCTGCGGCGATCTTGACCTCGACCGCTTGCTTGCCGATCGCATGCGGCAGAACACCTTCGCGGCCTCCGCACTGCGCCATGCCGAGGAAGTGGACCAGTTCCGCACGGTGGAATTTTCGCTACCCCTTCCAGTTGGCCACCTGCCACTTGCACGCACGATCGAGCGCTTCCCCTATGTTCCCGCCGACTCCGCCACGCGCGACGCGCGCTGCGAGGAGGTCTACCGGATCCAGGTTCAGGGGCTGACCGGACGGATGCGTGCAAGCGGCTCCAAGCACCTCGTAATCGGTGTATCCGGCGGACTTGACTCCACGCAGGCACTCCTCGTATGCGCACACGCGATGGACCGCCTCAAGCTGCCGCGCACGAATATCCACGCCTATTCAATGCCCGGCTTCGCAACCAGCGAGCGCACGCGCGGGCAGGCGCTCGGTCTGATGCGCGCACTCGGCGTGAGCGCCGCCGAAATCGATATCCGGCCCTCCTGCATGCAGATGCTGAAGGACATCGGTCACCCCTATGCGCGGGGCCGCAAGGTCTATGACATCGCATTCGAGAACGTGCAGGCTGGCGAGCGCACGAGTCACCTGTTCCGCCTCGCGAACCAGCAGGGCGGGATGGTGGTCGGGACGGGAGATCTGTCCGAACTCGCGCTGGGCTGGTGCACTTACGGAGTGGGCGACCACATGTCGCACTACAACGTGAATGCGAGCGTGCCGAAAACGCTGATCCGCGACCTCATCGCCTGGGTCGCGGCATCGGGTGAGTTCGGCAAGGGCGCATCAGCTACCCTTCGCCGGGTACTCAACACTGAAATCAGCCCCGAACTGATCCCTGGGTCCGCGACCGGCCAGCCGGCTCAACTGAGCGAAGCTTCGATCGGCCCCTATGAACTGCAGGACTTTCACCTGTACTACACCCTGCGCTTCGGCTACGCGCCCTCCAAGGTGGCGTTCCTCGCCTGGCACGCCTGGGGCGAAAAGTACTCGCTTGCCGAAATCCGAAAGTGGCTGGGTGTGTTCCTGAAGCGCTTTTTCGAGACCAGCCAGTTCAAACGCAGCGCAATGCCGAACGGGCCCAAGGTCGGATCCGGCGGCTCGCTGTCGCCTCGTGGCGACTGGCGCGCACCCTCGGACAGCAGTGCAGCCGCCTGGCTGAAGGATCTGGACCGCGTGCCCAGGCAGTAATAGACCGCTGAAGGGCGACCTCGGACGCCCCTCAGGCGACTTATTCGCCGATCCTGTCTACCGAATAGGGCAACCATCGGGATCGAGCAATCCGGCGACCCAGATTTCGCCCTCCCGGACCGACCAGACGCGCCCACTGCGTCATGAGGTACAGGGCACCTGCGACCGCCACGACAAGCGCCGGATAGGGCGCCAGCAGGGTTTCAATCGGGAATTTCCACGACAGCGGTCTGGCAATTCCAAAAAATGCGGCGGCCATCCACGAAACCCCCGAAATCGCCCCCGCCCAGATCGCACGCAGGCGGTCGCGCTCGCCCAAGTCCAGCAGTCCTCCCGATTCCTGAAGCATCGGGAGAATCGAGGCATGCAGCACGACCCCGTTCAGGGTCAGCAGCGTGACAAGCATCAGCTTCGCCTGCAGTTTTGGGTTCGAGAGCGTCTTCCAGAGCCCGCTCGACGCTGCGTCGACTCCGATCAGTACCGCACCGGTGAGCCAGAGAATCACAAGCGCAGCGGTCACCGTGACGGCGAGCCCTTCCGATCCATGTCCCGGACTCTCGCCTTTCAAAAGAGCGAACCCCATCCGCACATCGCTCGAAAGAATGGCTCCGATTGCGACACAGCACGCAATCAGGTGTACGTAAAGAATGCCCAGTCTCAAATAGTCAAGCATGCAACCCCCTGTTCAGCCTGTTTGGGAATCCCTTCCATCGAAAGAATTCACCCGCACGTGCCGGATCCGGCACGTGCGCGCGACGGGGTCATCGCAATGCGTGTGCCATGCGAGCTAAGACCTTGTACTGCAATGATTCGGGGGTGTCTGGCTGCGCGGGCAGGGGTCGAAACGTCGTGCAAGACGACGTTGGTTCACGACACGAATCCGCGGCATCGCGCTTAAGCCCGTGATTTCATGCGCGTCGCGCCCGTCTCCGGATCACGACGCGCGAGCTCCCCGCAAGTTCTGCGTCAGGCAGCCATCAGTTCGCTCTCCGCAGCCTCGCTGATCGCGTACGCGACCGCGTCCTCCACACGCTCCAGCCAGACCACGTTCAGGCACGCACGCGCTTCCGCTGGCACGTCCTCGTAGTCCTTCTGATTGCGCTTCGGCAGCATCACGTTAGTGATCCCGGCACGCAGCGCGGCAAGCACCTTTTCCTTCACGCCGCCGATCGGAAGAACCAGACCCCGCAGCGATACCTCGCCAGTCATTGCCACGTCGTGCCGCAGAGGACGATCTGTAAGCAGCGATACAAGAGCAAGATACATCGCGACGCCAGCGCTCGGACCGTCCTTGGGTGTCGCACCAGCCGGGACATGCATATGAATGTCTACTTTATCAAGTGCGCTGTTCAGCAGCTTCTTCGCGAGCGTATGCGCAGCCTGGGCGGACTCCTTCATCACGTCCCCGAGCTGCCCGGTCAGTATCAATCTGCCGCTGCCCGGCACGCTGCTCGCCTCGATGAAAAGTATGTCCCCGCCCACAGGCGTCCACGCCAGTCCGGTCGCGACACCAGGTACCGAAGTGCGTCCCGCGATTTCATCCTCGAATTTGCGCGGCCCGAGTATGGGCACGAGATCCGCCTCACCGACTTCGATCCGCCCGGTCGCGCCCTCTGCAAAACGCATGGCGATCGCACGCAGCACGGATCCTATCTCGCGCTCCAGATTGCGGACACCGGCTTCACGCGTGTATTCGTGACCCATTGCGCGAAGCGCCTCGTCGCTGATCGCGGCCTGATCGACACCGAGGCCATTCGCGTCAAGCTGGCGGCTGACCAGATATCGCTTCGCGATCTGCAGCTTCTCATCCTCGGTATAGCCGGAGAGCTGGATGATCTCCATCCGATCACGCAGCGGTCCTGGAATGGTGTCGAGCTGATTTGCCGTGCAGATGAACAACACCCGCGACAGATCAAAATCCACACCCAGATAGTTGTCGCGAAACCGCGCGTTCTGCTCAGGGTCCAGCACTTCTAGCAAGGCGCTCGACGGATCTCCCTGGAAGCCGCCCATGCCCAGCTTGTCGATTTCGTCGAGCATGAGTACCGTGTTGCGCGTTCCGGCGCGACGCATTGCCTGGACGATGCTGCCGGGCAAGGCACCGATGTAGGTACGCCGGTGGCCCCTCACTTCCGCCTCGTCGTGCACTCCGCCCAGGGCAACTCGCTGAAATGCGCGCCCCGTCGCGCGCGCAATCGACTGGCCAAGCGATGTCTTGCCGACCCCGGGAGGGCCGACGAAACACAGTATCGGACTCCGGCCATCGGGCTTCAGCTTGCGCACCGCAAGATGCTCCAGGATGCGACGCTTCACCTTTTCCAGACCGAAATGGTCCTCATCGAGCACTGCGCGTGCCTGGCCGATATCGATCGCCGGTGCGGGCATGATGCGCCATGGCAGCTCGGTCAGCCACTCCAGATAGGTACGCAGCATCGAGTACTCGCCGCCGCCCTCGCTCATGCGCTCCAGGCGCTTCAGCTCCTTCGCGGCGTGACGATGCACCTCCTCGGGCATGCCGGCAGCGTCGATGGTCTTTTTCAACTGCTCGATTTCTGCCGCCGTGTCATCGCTCTCACCGAGCTCCTTCTGGATCTGGCGCAGTTGCTCACGCAGCACATGCTCGCGCTGGCGCTCATCGAAAGCCTTCTTGGTCTGCTCGCCGATCTTGTTCGACAGGCGCAGTACTTCCACGCGATTGGCGAGCAGTGCGAGCACCTTGTCCAGACGCTCGGGCAGCGCAAACTGCTCGAGCAGTTCCTGCTTCTCCTCGACCTTCACATCCAGAAAATTCGCCACCATGTCCGCAAGCTGTCCGGCCGAATCGATGCCCCGCACTACCGAGGCGAGGCCGTCGGGTGCGTTCGGCAGGAGCTCGATTGCTTCGCCGGCAAGCGTGCGCAACTGGTGGAACCGCGCTTCCAGATCGGGGCCCGTGGCCTGCGATTCCTCCACGTACTGGACACGACCGACGAGGAAGGGCCATCCTTCCAGAAATTCGAGTACGCGAAAGCGTGACTGGCCCTGCACGACGAGATGGTGCGCGCCCTCTGCACCGGTGACATAGCGCAATACCAGCCCGGCCGTCCCGACCCAGTGAAGATCATCCTGTTTCGGATCGTTTTCGCCGGCCTCACGCTGCAGCAGAAACCCGACCTTGCGCTCCGAACGCGCCGACTCCTGGGCCGCGGCGACCGAGCGTTGGCGACCGATGGTCACGGGCGCGATCACGCCCGGAAACATCACCATGTTGCGCATCGGAACGAGCGCAATCGCATCCTCGGGCAGCGGCTTCAGAGCGCCCGGTTCAAGCACTTTCGGCGCGACGGCCGCCGGCATGTTTCCCGTGCCCGTGAGGGCCTGCTGCAGTTTGCGCCATGCGTACATGATGTCTCCTTCATTCCGGTGCACTACGTGGTCTTGCAGGGTGCTGCACTCGGAGGGTCCTCTCCATTGATCTGGCGAGCGGATGTGAAATCGCGCCGATCGAACCGGGACCTTCCGATGCTATGTGGCGGGCGCGCGAGCCGCTTTCAAGTGGCAGAGGCCGTGAGAACCCGGAAATAAAAAACCCCGCGCGTGGCGGGGTTTGGCATCGAAGTTGCAGCGGAATCAGGCGTAGGATCTGAGCCGCAGCGAGAACTCCTGCAGCGGCCCTATGCCGCTCGCTTCGGCGCGTTGGCACCATTCCTGGAGCTGGCGGAGCAGCTGTTCCTTGGTCGCATTGGAGCGACTCCAGAGCGCGGTCAATTCGTCGCGCATCGACACCACTGTCGCCAGCGACTTCGTGTTCTTGAGCACTTCCGCCATGTGCGCCTTTTCGCGCTCCGAGAGCTGCTGGACGCGCAGCAGCGCGCGTCGCAGCGAACGGAGGGATTCCGCATCCCGGGGCGACCATTGCTTCAGACGCACCACTTCGTCGCGATAAATCACTTTCAGGGACTGTGCATAGCGAGCGAGGACGTCGTAGCGGTTTGCAATCACTGCCTGCAACGTGTCGAAATCGGCATGCGGTTTCGGCTCGGCGAAGCGGGGCCGCGGGGCGACTTTCTTTACCGTCGCGAGACCGGCCATCTCCAGCAGCCGGATGTACATCCAGCCGATGTCGAACTCGTACCACTGCGCCGACAGTCGCGCCGAGGCAGCAAAGGCGTGGTGATTGTTATGCAGTTCTTCGCCGCCGATCAGGATTCCTAGCGGGAAGATGTTGCGGCTTGCGTCGGCGCAATCGAAATTGCGGTATCCCGCCCAGTGACCGACGCCATTGATCACCCCGGCTGCCCAGAAAGGTATCCAGGCCATCTGTACGACGAAGATCACGCCACCCGCGATGAAACCGAAGATCAGAATATCGACCGCCGCCATCAGAAGCACACCCAGCAGCGCGTGCGGTGCATAGACATTCCGCTCCAGCCAGTCATCCGGCGTGCCGTGGCCGTAGCGCTCGATCGTCTCGGGGTTGTGCGATTCCTTCACATACAGAAACACCCCGCCGAACAACACCTTCAGGATGCCGTGCTGGACCGGGCTGTGGGGATCCTCGGGCATTTCGCATTTGGCGTGGTGCTTGCGGTGTATGGCGGCCCACTCGCGTGTCACCATTCCCGTTGTCATCCAGAGCCAGAGCCGGAAGAAATGGGACACCACCGGATGGAGTTCCAGCGCGCGATGCGCCTGATGACGATGCAAAAAGATCGTCACCGCGGCAATGGTGATATGGGTCATGCCCAGCACACACAGGATATAACCCCACCAGGTCAGGTCCAGCAGTCCGGTTTCTAGCATCAGGTTTTCTTTTATCTCAATAAGTTATGAGCATCGTGAGCGACGGCCCCCTGAAATGATCGGAGCTCGCCCACACTCCGTCATCGTTCAAGGATATCCGATGAAAGGTCTCCTCTAGCGATGCCGGTCATCCATCCTGCGGCCGGGTTGACCCGGGTCAAGCTTTCGACATTCTACGTGAGCGCCTGCCAGGGGTCGGCGCAGCGGGCATTTCTGCACCGTCCGGCTTGCGCCGCTGAAAAGCCGCTGCAAAGAAGGCGTCGCAGGCATGCTCATGCGGCCTCAGATGCAGATACTGTCCGCATTCGAGTTCGATCTGCTGATCGGCTAGCAGCGCCTGGCAGGACAGCGGCGCAAACTCCGGATGAGCGGCGGCAAAGCCTTCCGCGATCGCCTCGTTCTCCTCGCGCAGGATGCTGCAGGTCGCATACACGAGCCGGCCGCCGGGTTTCACCAGACGCGCCGCGGAGGCAAGAATGCGCGCCTGTTTGGCCGCAAGTTCCCCCACGGCCTGCGGACCCTGGCGCCACTTCAGGTCCGGGTTGCGCCGCAGCGTGCCGAAGCCGGTGCAGGGTGCGTCCACCAGAACACGATCCACTTTTCCTGCCAGTCGCTTGATCCGGACGTCGTTCTCGCTATCCAGCCCCATGGGATGGATATTACTGACCTGGGCGCGCGCAGCCCGGGGACCAAGCGCCGCGAGCCGCCGCGCGGACACATCCATCGCGTAGAGTCGCCCGGTACCGCGCATCAGCATCGCCATGGCGAGCGTCTTGCCGCCCGCCCCGGCGCAGAAATCGGCCACCATCTCGCCGCGCCGCGGCGCGACAAGATAGGCGAGCAGTTGGCTGCCCTCGTCCTGCACCTCGATCTGGCCCGTCTTGAATAACTCGTGTCGATTGACTGCGGGCTTGCCGGCAATACGCAGACCCGCGGGAGAATAGGGCGTCGGCCGGGCCTCGATCCCGGACGCGGCAAGCGCCGCGATCGCCGCATCGCGGCTGGTGCGCGCGAGGTTGACCCGCAGGTCCAGCGGCGCCGGGCTGAGCAAAGACTGTGCGATGCGCATCGCCTGCTCCTCCCCCTCCTGGGCAGACAATGCTTCCCAGAGCCAGTCTGGCAGGTCGGCCTGGACCGCGGGCGAAAAGTCCGACGCTGCGCGCGCGCGGGCACCCAGTTCCTTGGATTTGTCGCGCAGCGTCTCCTCAAGCGAGCGCACCGAGTAGCCGAGCACGCGCACCAGCGCCGCGATCAACAGCGCCCGGGGCGCCGGACTGCCCACGGAAGCTTCAAGCGAGCGCTTGCGCCTCAAGACCGCATAGACGGCCTCGGCAACCAGCGCCCGGTCCTGCTGGCCGAGCTGGTGATTGGCGCGAAAGTAGCGCGACACCACCTGATCCGCAGGCGAAGAAAACTGAAGCAGCTCGCGCAGCAGCTGCTCGGCATGGCGTAGCGCCGGAGCGAGATTCATCGGACCTCAGTTCTTCTTCTGTGTTTCGGCCGCGCGCGCGTCGCCGGGCTTGGCGATGCTCACTCGCGTCGCGAGCTGCTCCGTACGCGTGCCGTCCTTCTCGACGACACGGATGCGCACCGGGAGGTTGCCTGCCGCAGGAGCGAGCCAGAGCTCGGCACTGCGATCGTTCGGTCCGTCGGGCCGCCGCACGATCTTCAGCGTGTCGAAATCGCCTGCGGGCACCTGGATGCGCTCACGCCCCGCGGGCTCGTAAATCTGGGTCGAGACACCGCGTCCGTCGGCAAGATCAAGCGTCACCGCCGCTGGAATCGACTCCATGAAGGCGAAATGCAGCGCGAAGGCCAACCGGTCGCTCGGGTAGGCAGGCAGCGGCCGGACTTCCGGCTCGCCGCGATACTTTTGAGTAAGCGTCTTTGCGGCATAGTCGAACACTGCGCTCGCCACAGGCCGCCCGCTGCGCTCGTCGGTGTACTCCAGCGGTCGCAAACCGGAAGCGGTAACCAGGCCGCGGCTGGTGCGCGCCGTCTTGAACATCAACGCGAGCGCACCGCGTCCTTTACCGGCTTCGCTTGCCCTATAGGTCCTGCCGTCATGCTCGAGCTTTTCCACGACCTCCGCGACAGCCATGCCGTTATGCATCACATCGAAGGTGATTTCGATGGCGGCCGGCGGCACCGCCGAGGCCGATATCGAGCCAAGCGCGAATGTCACAGCCAGGCCCGCGCGCGCGAACCACCTGAAGATGCTCCGGTCCGTGCTAGGAATCATCAAATACCAGCTGGGCATCGCCGCCCTTCACGCGCACCACGCCATCGGCAATCTCGAGCCTGCCTTCCAGGAACCAGCGGACTGCGAGCGGGAACACACGGTGCTCCTGGCGCAGCACGCGCGCAGCAAGTGTGTCCGGCGTATCGACCGGCCGCAACGGAATCGCTGCCTGCACGATGATCGGACCGATATCGACATCGGCCGTCACGAAATGAACGGTGCAGCCGTGCAGTTTGACGCCTGCCGCGAGCGCTCGCGCGTGAGTATCGAGCCCCGGAAAGGCAGGCAGCAGCGAAGGATGGATATTCACAAGCCTTCCGGCGTAGCGCTGTACGAAGCCGGCGGTGAGCACCCGCATGAAGCCCGCGAGTACAACGAGTCCTGGCCGGAATGTATCGATCTGCGCCGCAAGCTCCGCCTCGAAGGCTTCACGGCTCGAAAACTCGCGGTGCGGCACAACGATGGCAGGAATGCCCCGCGCGGCGGCGATCGCAAGGCCTCCCGCCCCGGCCATGTTGCTGAAAACGGCGGAAACCGGAACCGCGGCATCGAGCAGCGCCTGGAGATTGCTGCCTCGGCCGGAAATCAGAACAACGACGGACATGACGGCGGAAACGCCTTTGTCGAAAATTGGAGTCCGGGATCCGGCGCGATCTGCAATCCGTCGCTGCCCGATCGTCTTTCACTACCGGAGACATTCAGTTTAGCAGCCCGGTCCACCCGGCCCGACCATGATTCAGGCGCCCGCCCCGGGACCACCCGTCATCTGCGCCGGCTGTACCCATCGGTCGAAATCCGCAGCGCTCAGTTCGCCGAGCGCAAGCGCCGCTTCGCGCAGACCGAGGCCTGATTCGTGCGCGTGCTTTGCGATCCGCGCCGCGCGGTCGTAGCCGATATGCGGCGTAAGGGCGGTTACCAGCATCAGCGAGTTTTCCAGCATCGACCGGATACGCGCCTCGTTGGCGGTGATCCCGCGCGCGCAGTGCTCGTCAAAGGAGCGGCTCGCGTCAGCCAGCAGGCGGGTACTCTGCAGAAAGGCATCGATGATCATCGGCTTGTAGACGTTCAGTTCGAAATTGCCTGACGCCCCGCCGAAGCCGACCGCGACGTCGTTGCCGAACACGCGCGCCGCAGCCATCGTGAGCGCCTCGGCCTGGGTCGGATTCACCTTGCCCGGCATGATGGAACTGCCGGGTTCGTTTTCCGGCAGCGACAGCTCGCCCAGGCCGCTGCGAGGTCCCGAAGCAAGCCAGCGGATATCGTTGGCAATCTTGTTCAGGGCTGCGGCTGCGGTCTTGAGAGCGCCATGCGCGAATATCAGCGCCTCGTGCCCGGCGAGCGCCGCGTAGGGATTGGACGCGACGCGAAACGGCAGGCCGGTCTCGCGCGCCACTTCGTCGGCGACGCGCGCCGCAAATCCCGGGGCGGCATTCAGCCCGGTGCCGACTGCCGTGCCACCGATCGCAAGCTCCCACAGACCCGGCAGCGTGGCGCGCAGCGCCGCTTCCGAGGCGACGAGCTGTGCCACGTATCCGGAGAACTCCTGCCCGAGGGTGATCGGCGTCGCATCCTGCAGGTGGGTACGACCGATCTTGACGATGTGCGCAAATTCGCGCGATTTCGCCTCGAGCGTCGCGCGCAGTCCCTCCAGCGCCGGGAGGACCTCGCCTTCCAGCGCGCGCGCGGCAGCGATATGCATCGCAGTCGGAAAAACGTCATTCGAGGACTGGCCGAGATTCACATGATCGTTCGGGTGCACGATGCGGGCCGCGCCACGCCCGCCCCCGAGCAGCTCGGAGGCCCGGTTCGCGAGCACCTCGTTCACATTCATGTTGCTCTGCGTACCGGAGCCGGTCTGCCAGACCACCAGCGGAAATTCCACCGCATGAAGCCCGTCGACGACTTCCTGCGCAGCGCGGGCGATCGCATCGGCCAGCCCGGGTTCAAGCAACCCCAGGTCCCGGTTGGCGCGGGCAGCCGCGCGCTTCACCAGTGCGAGCGCGCGGATCACAGGCCAGGGCATGCGCTCGGTCGATATCCTGAAATGACGCAGACTGCGCTCGGTCTGCGCGCCCCAGAGACGGCCCGCGTCAACCTCTATCGGCCCGAAACTGTCCTGCTCGATACGTGTCGGCATGATGCGTCCTGTTCGATACTCGGGTACGTCCGCCGCACAACTGAGCCTGGGCCTCTACCTGCTGGCGCGAGGCGCGCGTACCGCCTCAGGAGGGCTTCGCTGCCGCGTCCGCCTGCTCTCGGCTCGCGATTTCCGCGTGGACCTTGGCCATGTCGATTGCCTTCACCTGAGACACCACCTGCTCCAGGGATGCGGCCGGTAGCGCGCCTGCTTCCTGATACAGGACGACGTTCTCGCGAAACACCATCAGGGTGGGTATCGAGCGGATGTTGAATGCGCCCGCGATCTCGGGTTCCGCGTCGGTATCCACCTTGGCGTAGACGACGTCGGTATGATGCTCGGAACTCTGTTCGAACACCGGTGCGAACCCGCGGCAGGGCCCGCACCATGGCGCCCAGAAATCCACGATCACGATCGGGTTCGAAGTGACGGTCTGTTCAAAATTTTCCTTCGTGAGCTCTAGCGTGGCCATGATGCCTCTGGGGAAATTGGAAATGGCAACCCTGTGGCGGGTCGCGTCCCCTACTTTAGCCGACTGTCGCGGGCAGCAGGCGACGAGCCGATGACGGAAGGCCCGCAAGCAACGGGCGGCGGCCCGGCG
This sequence comes from uncultured Pseudomonadota bacterium, assembly GCA_903834835.1. Taxonomy (GTDB): domain Bacteria; phylum Pseudomonadota; class Gammaproteobacteria; order Burkholderiales; family SG8-39; genus CAILKO01. The sequence goes on from CAILKO010000047.1 coordinate 74,051, forward strand.
CCGCGCTACCGAGGGCGCTTTGCACCCTCGCCCACGGGCCCGCTTCACTTCGGTTCGCTCGTGGCAGCGCTGGCAGGCTGGCTGGATGCGCGCGCCGCAGAGGGCGAGTGGCTGGTCCGGATCGAGGACCTCGATCAGCCCCGCACCCAGCCCGGCGCTGCTGATGCCATCCTGCGCACACTGGAAGCACTCGGACTTGAGTGGGATGGCGAAGTTCTGTACCAGAGCATGCGGGGCGAGCACTATCAGGCCGCGCTCGATGCACTGCGGCGAGCAGGGTATGTCTATCCCTGCGCGTGCACGCGCACCGAGATTTCGGACTCGACAGCTCAGCTCGCACCGGATGGCGCGCCGGTGTATCCCGGCACCTGCCGGAACGGTCTCGCAGGTCGCGCTGCACGCGCGCTGCGCGTGCGTACCGACACCGTGGAGCTCAGTTTCGAGGATCGGATCCAGGGCCGCGTCGCGCAGGTGCTGGAGCGCGACATCGGCGACTTCGTGCTGTGGCGGGCCGACGGGCTCTATGCCTACCAGCTTGCCGTGGTGGTCGACGACTGCGAACAAGGCATCACACACATCGTGCGCGGCGCGGATCTGCTCGACTCGACCCCTCGGCAGATCCATCTCCAGCACCTGCTCCGCTGCCCCACGCCACGCTATGCCCACGTCCCGGTTGCGCTGGATGCCGAGGGCCGCAAACTCTCCAAGCAGACCGGCGCCCATGCCATCGACCCCACAGCCGCTGTCCCCGCGCTCACGCACGCCCTCCGCTTCCTCGGATGCTCGCCGCCCGGGGATCTGTCCGAGGCCGCGGCACCCGCCGCATTGCTGGATTGGGCACGCTGTGCGTGGTCTGCAGACCGCATCCCGCGCCAGAGGGGACTGCCCATGCCAACGGAGAAAGGCACCCAGATTCCGTGACTTGCCTGTCTCTCCCGGGTCGTTCGGAAAAGCATTGGATGTTGCAAGACAGCAATCTATTTTTATTCTTCTCAATCATGCTCTTGACATTCCATTTTTGGCCCATAGAATAGGAATTGCTGCAATGCAACATATCGAGCACCATCCGGTCTGAACGCGTCGCAGCACCTCTTCATCGACGACAAGGAGCAATGCGATGTACGTGACCCCGGAACAGATACAAGCCGTCAGCAAGGCTGGCAGCGAAGCGGTGCTCGCTGTCGCGACCGCCCAGTTTGCCGCGTTCGAGAAACTCGCGAGCCTGAACGCGAGCGCAGTGAAGCAGGCCTTCGAAGACTCCGTCAGCCAGACCCGTGCCCTGCTCGGCGTCAAGGATCTGCAGGAACTCGCCGGTCTGCAGAATTCCGCCGCGACGCCTGCAGTGGAGCGCGCGATGGCCTACTCGAAGAGCCTCTACGAAGTGGTCTCGCAGGCGAACGCGAATCTCACCAAGGTGGCCGAGAAGCAAGCCTCCGAGTGGAACGAGAACTTCACCTCGGCCCTGGACAAGCTGTCGAAGAATGCGCCGGCCGGTTCGGACGTCGCCTTCACGGCGGTCAAGTCCGCACTGGCGGCGGCCAATACGGCCTACGACAGTTTCAGCAAGGTGACCCGTCAGGCGACGGAACTGGCGGATGCGAACATCGCCGCCGCAAGCGAAACCGCCAAAGGTCTGAGCCGCGTCAAGAAGGTTGCCTGAATCAGGTAATAAAAGGCGAAGCGCTTACTCACTTACGGCGCCCACCAACTGCCAAAAACCCCGCTCCGGCGGGGTTTTTGCTTCCTGGCACAGCTTTCAAGGCTTGGCTTCCTCCTGCCTGGCTTCTTCCCACGGATAGCCCGCTGCGTCTATCCATGCACGGATCTCGGCCATCGCCCGGGCGACGGCGTCCGGGGTACCGCGCACACCCAGCTCGACATGGCGGCGTGAACCGTCCTCGCCCATCGAGGGCAGACTGAAGAGTTTCGCCTCGGTGTACTGCGCACTGATCCGTTCCATGATCGGCATCAGATTGCCTTCGCCCGCCTCGAATACGCGTATTGAAGACTCGACCCAGCCGTCACGCCCGGCAAGCGCGGCATAGCGATGGTCCAGCACCCACTCGACCATGGGCGCAGCCATCTGCGGAAAGCCGGGCACGAAATGGTGACGGCTGATCGAAAACCCCGCGATGCGATTGACCGGGTTCGGAATGATTTCCGAGCCCAGCGGAAACTCGCCCATCTTCAGCCGCTGCGGCGTGAGCTCGCCGCCGAAGCGCGCGCGGATCTCCTGCTCGGCCTCCGGATGCAGTGCGAGCGGAACGCCGAGCGCCTCGGCCGCACATTCGCGCGTCAGATCATCGGGCGTCGCGCCGATGCCGCCGAAACTGAACACGATGTCCCCCGAGGCGAAGCTGCGCCGGAAGGACTCGGTGAGCCGCGCCGGTTCGTCGCCCAGGTAGGCGCACCAGGCAAGGCGCAATCCGCGCTTCGCAAGCGCGCCGATCAGAAACGCGAAATGCTTGTCTAGACGCTTGCCGACCAGGATCTCGTCGCCGATCACATAGGCGCCGATCGCCGCGCGCGCGAGTTCCGGTTCCCGGCGGACGGCGCTCATGGGCGCCCCCCCGCCGCCGCAATGCGGGCCGTCCCGACGTCGGATGCGATCAACACGCCCTCAATCGGCGCACCGCGCAGCGCCTCGAGTTCGGCCAGTGCATAGTGGGTGTAAGCCAGCGAGAACAGCGCGGGCGCAAAAAATCCGAATACGGGCACGAACGAGGCGAGCGCAAGCAGAATGCCGAGCAGATAGAAACCGAAGCGCTGCTCGAGGTATATCTGCCGCATCTCCGCTGCGCTCGCGTGCTCGGCGAGCGCGTCGTAGCGCAGTACGCGCTGGTTCACCCAGGCCAGTATCCCGATCGGGATCACCGGCCAGAGCGGCGGAAACAACCACAGCGGCAGCGTCACCAGGAACAGAAAAATCATCCCGGCCAGGGCGACGCATCCGTTCCACAGGCTGCCCGCTAGGCTGCCGCCGCGCTGGCGCTGCAGACCGGGGAAGCGGCGCCCCGCGACATGGTTCACCGCCGCCGGCATCGCCACGAAACCGATGATCAGGAGCGCGGTGAACTGGACCAGCGGCACGATGAAGACCACGATCAGCACGGTGGCGGCAAAACGCGCGACGCCCGCCGGATCCCACTGGACGAAGAAGGTCGCGGTCGCTATCCAATCGCGCAGCAAGGCGGCAAGCGCGAGCAGCGTCTCGGTCCAGAACGCGATCAGCAGGCCGCCCCACACCGCAGCCGACAGCAGTACCGGCCAGAGCATCAACCACAGGATGCGCGGATGGAACACCCCGCCAAGCGCGAGCACCATCGAAGGAAGCACGCCGCGCATCACGCTGCGCGCCGGACCGGAATTGCCGACATCACTCATTCAATTGCCCCTGGTCCCGTCATGATGCCGCCTTTGATCCGCTCGCGATGCAGCCGCAAACAGGACCGTTGTCTCAGAACTGACTGCGCATAGCTTGCCACATCTTTGCGAGTCGCTTGGCCGATACCGGCACGGGCGTGCGCAGCTCCTGCGCGAACAGGGACACGCGCAACTCCTCCAGCAGCCACCGGAACTGCTCCAGCTCGGGCGTGGCACCGCTGCGCGCGCGCACCGCCAGTTCACGCTGCAGCCCGGCCTGCAGCGGCGCGAGTTCGGCCAGCTGACGCGCGTCGCGTGCCGGGTCCGCGCGCAGCTTGTCGAGGCGCAGCGCAGCCGCCTTCAGGTAGCGCGGATAGTGCGCGAGGCGTTCCCAGGATACGCGAGACAGAAATCCCGGCGCGAGCAGGCGCGCGAGCTGGTCGCGAAGATCGGCAGCAGCCCCCGGATGCGACTTCGCGAGGCCCGCGAGCTTTTTCTGCAGTGCCGCGTGCTCCGCGAGTATGGCCGCGGCGAGGCGCAGGACTTCCTGCGCAATCAGACTGAAGCGGCTCTTGCCGTCGGCCGCGCGCTGCCTGAAGTCCGCCTCCATCATCGGCAGTCCCTGCGCGAGGAAGCAGCGATCGAGCGCCGCGCAGACGATCTCGTCCTTCAGCTCGGGGCCGTGGCCAAGCTGGGCGTACTGCAATGCGAGCAGGTTCTCGCGCCCGACCATTTTCTCCACCTCGCGCACCCGCTCGCGGAACGCGATCGCGAACAGGCGCCGCACGCCTGCGCGATGCGCCTCGCGCGCCTCCTCGGGGGAATCATGCAGTTCAAGACTCACACCCTCGCCGCGATCGATGAGACCCGGGTAGCCAACCAGGGTCCGCGCGCCGCGCCTGAGTTCCATGATCTCGGGCAGATCGCCGAAATTCCAGCCGGTCTGCGGCGCGTCCGCGCCGTCCGGCGCCTCGCCCTCGGCATCGCCCGATTCGCTGCGAAGAATTTCGCGGGTATGCGCCCCGAGCGCGGTCTTCAGTTCTGCGAGATTGCGTCCGGCACCGAGCTGGCGGCCGTGTTCGTCCACCACGCGGAAATTCATATGCAGATGAGGCGGCGCCGCATCCGCGCGGATCGCGTCGACCGGCAGTTCGAGCTGGAGCGTGGCACGCACATGGCGTGCGATTGACTGCGCGAGCGGCACATCCGCCGGACGCACTGAATTTACGAATTCCTCGGTGAATTCATCCAGCGGTCCGAGCCTGTGGCGCAGCCGTTGCGGCAACGACTTCGCCAGCGCGCGCACCTTCTCCCTGATGAGCCCGGGCACCAGCCATTCCGTCCGCGCCTCGGGCACCTGGTTGAGCAGGGCCACGGGCACGGTGAGCGTCACGCCGTCGCGCGGCGTGCCGGGTTCGAACTGATACTCGAGCGCGAACTCGTTCGGTCCGAGCCGTATCGTCGACGGAAAATTCTCGGTCGTGATGCCGGCCGCCTGGTGGCGCATCAGGTCCTCGCGCCGCAGGAACAGCAGCTTCGGCTCGCGTCGCTCCGCCTCGATCCGCCACTTTTCGAACTCCGCGCCGCCGCACACCGTTTCCGGCACGCGCGCTTCGTAGAAGGCGAGGATTAGCGCGTCGTCCACCAGGATGTCCGGCCGGCGAGACTTGTGCTCCAGTCGTTCGATCTCCGCGACCAGCCGCCGGTTATGCTGGAAAAAAGGCGCGCGCGTGTCGTAGTCGCCCTCAACCAGCGCTGCGCGCAGGAAGACCTCGCGCGCAAGCGCCGGATCGTGACGCGCATAGCTCACGCTGCGGTTCACGTAGACCGGCAGCCCGTAGAGCGTGCCGCGCTCCATGGCCACCACCTCGGCGCGCTTCTTTTCCCAGTGCGGATTCTCGCGATGGCGCCGGATCAGATGCGCGCCGATCTCCTCCAGCCAGCGCGGCTCGATCGCCGCGACCGTGCGCGCATAGAGCCGGGTGGTTTCCACCAGTTCCGCCGCCATGATCCACCGCCCCGGCTTGCGCACCCAGGACGAGGGGTGCACCCAGTAGCGGATCCCCCGCGCCCCGGCGTAATGATCCTTCTGCACCCCGCCCTCCTCGGCGCGCAGACCCGCGTTGCCGAGCAGCCCGGTCAGCAGCGCGCGGTGGACGGCGCGGTAGCCGTCGGGCTGCTCCGGGTCGAGAGGTGCATGCCTCACGAGCGCGCGTCCATCCGCCTTCGGGTCCGGCCGCAGCCAGTCGAGATCCTGCGCGATCGACTGCAGCTGGGCGTGGATGTCGCGCCATTCGCGCAGCCTCGCGATCGACAGGAACTCCTCGCTGCAGGTCTGCGCAAGCTTGCGACCGGATTTCGAATCGGCGAGCTGTCCGAAGTGCTTCCAGAGCTTCAGGAAGGCAACGAAGTCCGAGCGCTCGTCGGCGAAGCGCTTGTGCTTCTCGTCCGCCGCGGCCGCGCGCTCCATCGGGCGCTGGCGCGGATCCTGAACCGATAGCGCGGACGCGATCACCATGACCTCGTCCAGGCAGCGCTCGGCGCGCGCGCCGATCAGCATGCGCCCGACACGCGGATCGAGCGGCAGCGCGGAGAGTTCGCGTCCGAGCGGCGTCAGCGTCTTCTGCGCGTCGATCGCGCCCAGCTCCTCGAGCAACGCATAGCCATCGGCGATCGCGCGCGAGCTCGGCGGATCAAGGAACGGGAACTCTTCCATGGTGCCCAGACGCAGGCTCGTCGCACGCAGGATCACCGATGCAAGCGACGAACGCAGCAGTTCGGGGTCGGTGTAGGCCGGCCGTCGTGCGTGATCGTCTTCCGAATAGAGCCGGATGCAGATGCCGTTTGCGACCCGGCCGCAACGCCCGGCCCGCTGGCGTGCCGCGGCCTGTGACACCGGCTCCACCTGCAACTGCTCCACCTTGTTGCGATAGCTGTAGCGCTTGAGGCGCGCGGTGCCGGTGTCCACCACGTAGCGGATGCGCGGCACCGTCAGCGACGTCTCCGCCACGTTGGTCGCAAGCACCACGCGGCGCGCTGCGCCGGGATGGAATACGCGATCCTGCTCCGCGGAACTCAGCCGTCCGTAGAGCGGCACGATCTCCACATCGCGCAGCATGGCCTGGCGCAGTCCGGAGCGCCTGCGCAGCACCTCCGCGGCATCGCGTATCTCGCGCTCACCCGGCAGGAACACGAGCACATCGCCGTCCCCCGCGCGGCACAGTTCCTCCACCGCATCGGCAAGCGCCTGCTCCTCCTCTTCGCGCGTGGTGTCTTCGGCATCGCCCTCCACCGGCCGGTACCGGACTTCCACCGGATACATGCGTCCAGAGACTTCGATCACCGGCGCGCCGCCGAAGTGCGCCGAGAAACGCTCGGCATCGATCGTCGCAGAGGTAATCACGAGCTTCAGGTCCGGACGGGTTCCGCCCTCCAGCAGCCGCTTCAGGTAGCCAAGCAGAAAATCGATGTTGAGGCTGCGCTCGTGCGCCTCGTCAATCACCAGCGCGTCGTACTGGCGCAGCGCAGGATCGCCCTGGGTCTCGGCCAGCAGAATGCCGTCGGTCATCAGCTTGACCGAAGAATCCGGTCTGAGCATGTCCTGGAAGCGCACCTTGTAGCCGACCACGGTGCCCGGCTCGCTGCCGAGTTCTTCAGCCAGGCGCGTCGCCACCGCGCGCGCGGCGATGCGCCTCGGCTGGGTATGACCGATGAATCCCTCGCGGCCATGGCCGAGTTCAAGCAGTATCTTCGGCAGCTGGGTGGTCTTGCCCGAACCGGTTTCGCCGCAAACGATCACCACGGGACTCTTCGCGATTGCGGCCCGGATCTCCTCCCGCTTCGCGCTGATCGGCAGCGCCGGATCGAACTCGAGCGGCGCGAGCGCGGCCAGACGCTCGGCGCGGCGCGCAGCGGGCGATGAAGGATTCGATAGCGCGGAATTCAAGGCCGGGCGAGTTTACCCGCTGCACCGCGCGCCCGTCGGTAATCGCACAGCCTGCAAAACATGCACGCGCTCCCTGCCAGCGGCTTGTTAGACTGCGCCTCCCCGACTACACCCCCTGTCCGCTGCGCGCCGGAGCCCCAGCGCACGGCGTCCCCGATGGCACTGCTCCTCATCACGATGCTCGGCTTCACCGTCACGGTCGCCTACATGGCCTGCCGCGTGGCGCTCAGCCTGCTCGCACTGCAAAGCGGCGAGAGCGCGATGACGGTGGGCGTGCTGTTCGCGCTGTTTTCCGTGCTGCAGATCGGCTCGGGCGTCCATACGGGCCGCTGGATCGACCGCGCCGGCCTGCGGCTCCCCGGCGTCTGTTTCTGCCTGCTCACGCTCGCGAGCATGGGCGCCGTATTCCTCGCGCCGGGCCTCGCGACGCTTGCGCTGTGTGCGGCCGCCACGGGCAGCCTGATGATGTACAACCTCACCGGCCTCTCCGCGGTAGCGGGCCAGATCGGCGGCGGCGCGCGACGCTCGACGAATATCGCCTGGTACATGCTGGGCAATTCGGCCGGTCTCACCGTGGGCCCGCTCTTCGCCGGCTTCGGCACCGACCTCATCGGTGCGCACCGCGTGTTCGGCGCCCTGATGCTGCTGCCGGTGCTGATCATGCTGCAACTCGCGCTGTGGCGCGGCAAACCCGCGCGGCAGCAGGCCGTGCAGGACGGCACGCTGCACCCGTCCGCGGGCGCGAGCACGCTTTCCCTCGCGCGCTCGCGCACCGTGTTCCCCGCGCTCGTCGTCACGCTGTTCGGCCCGAGCACCTACGAGATTTTCACGTTCGCGGTGCCGGTGCTGGGCGTCGAGGCCGGACTCAGCGCCTCGCAGATCGGCATCGTGCTGGGCAGCGGTTCGGCCATGGCCCTGTCGGCACGCGTCTTCCTGCCGGCCCTCGCGCGCCGGCTGAATGCCTGGACCGTTGCCTGGGCGGCCTACGCGACCAACGGCGTCGGGCTGGTCGCACTTGCCTGCACCGACGGCATGGCATCCATGCTTGCCGTCGGCCTGGTGCTCGGGCTCGCGCACGGCGTGGCGAATCCGACTCTGATGTCGCTCTACCACGGCGCACTGCCCAAGGGGCGCGAGGCCGAGATGTTCGGCTTCCGCGGCGTGATGGTGGCCGGTGTGATCGGCCTGCTGCCGCTCGCCGTGGGCGCGATCGGCACGCTGGTGGGATTGCCGCCCGTGCTCGCGGTGGTGGCCGCGGGCGGCGGGGTGCTGAGCCGCTATGCCTGGCGCCACGGCGCAGCGCTGCGGAGCGCCCGCGGATGACCTTGCTGCTCGTCGTGCTGCTCGGCTTTTTCGGCACGGTTGCCTTCATCGGCAGCCGCGTTGCGGTGAGCCTGCTCGCGATCCAGACCGGGTCCGGGCCGGCGGACATCGGCCTGCTGTTTTTCCTCTATTCGGTGGCGCAGGTGCTGCTCGGCGTGGCGACCGGGCGCTGGATAGACCGGGTCGGTCTCGTCCTCCCGGGCGTGGTCTGCGCGCTCGCGACGATGGCCGGCCTCGGCGCGGTCTATGCCGCGCCCTCCTGGTGGACGCTCGTGTTCTGCTCCATCGCCACCGGCAGCATGATGATGTACTGCATCACGGGACTGAACGCCGCGGCAGGCGAGCTCGGCGATCCGGCGCGACGCAGCGCGAGCATCGCCTGGTACATGTTCGGCAATTCGGCCGCGCTGGGAATCGGGCCGGTGCTCACGGGTTTCGGTGTCGACCTGTACGGCGCGCGCGCCGTCTTCGGCCTCATCGCCCTAGTTCCCGGGATCCTCATTCTGTGCCTGTGGCTCGGTCGGGCACGCCTCGTGCGTCCGCCGCGCGAGCGCCCGGCCGCCGGCGAAGGCGCGATCGCGCTTGCGCTGTCGGCACCCGTACGGCCCGCGCTGATCGTGAGTCTGTTCGGCCCGCTGGTCTACGAGATGTATACCTTCTTCGTCCCTATCCTCGGCTCTGCCGCCGGGCTCTCGGCCTCGCAGATCGGCATTGCGCTCGGCACCACCGCTGCGGTGTCGGTCGCCACGCGCGCGGTGTTGCCGCGCATCGTTCGCTGGTTGCGCGAGTGGACGGTCGCCTGGACGACCTATCTCGTCAGCGGCAGCGCCTTTCTCGCGCTCGGCTGGGCGGCGAGCCTGCCGCCCCTCGTCGTGATCGCGACCGTGATCGGCGTGAGCCACGGCATCGGCAACCCGGTGATGATGGTGCTGTTCCACAATTCCCTGCCGCGCGATCGCCAGGCTGAGATGTACGGCCTGCGCGGCGTGCTCAGCACCGGCGCACTCGGCGGCTCGCCGCTCATCGCCGGCGCGCTCAGCACGGTGCTCGGCGCGATTCCCGTGCTCGGACTCGTGACCGGCGGCTGCTACGTGCTGGCTGTCTACGCGCGGCGCCACGGCCGTGCGCGCACGGCCTGAGCCCTTGCTCTAGCCGCGTGCTCGCGGCGGCCGCGCAAACAGGAAGCAGAGCGTGCCGATGCCGGACATCATGCCGATCACGGTGAAACCCGCTCGATAATTGCCCAGCAGGTCCGCGAACGCGCCGGCCACCAGCGGCCCCGCAGCATGGCCGATCACGGTGATGATCGCGGAAAGGCCGATGATCTTTCCGATCGCTCGCCGGCCGAAGTAATCCGCCCGGATCGCGTTCATCAGCGGTCCGCGCCAGCCCCAGGCGACGCCCTGCGCGAGCGCAAACGCGAACAGCATCGCGAAGGAACTCGCATAGGCGAGCAGCAACACGCCCGCCATGTGCAGCAGCATGCAGGCCGCACAGACCATGCGTTTGTCGAAGCGGTCCCCCCATAGCCAGCCGCCCGCAATGCCCGCGCCGTAGAACACAATCATCATGCTCATCACCGCGGCGGCCGCAGACACGCTGTAGCCGAGCGACTCCTTCATGTGAACGATGGCGTGCACGTTCACCGCGGCGACCGACATCAGCGCGAGCCCGTGCCCGATGGATACCAGCCAGAAGGCGCGTGTGCGAACCGCCTGCGCGAGCGTGAATTCCGGCGCGGCGCCGCCCGCTTCCGCACGTGCGCCCGCCTGCGGCCGTGGCTCACCGTCCACCGTCTCCCCGATCTCCTCCGGACGATTCCGGACCAGGGAAATCGCCGGAAAGCCGAGCGCCAGTACCAGCAGACCCGAGCCGATCGCGGTCGCGCGCCAGCCGTAGTGCTGCATCGACCAGGCGACCGCGGGTGCCACCACGCCCCCCAGCGCGAGCCCGATCTGCAGCGCCGCGAGCGCGCGCGCCCGGCGCCGCTCGAACCAGTTGATGATGATGACGCTCGCCGGGAAGAAACCTGACAGCGTTATTCCGAGCGCGATCAGCACGAACGCCGTGTAGAAGCCCACGAGACTGCTGATCAGGCCGAGCAGGATGAGACCCGCGCCGAGCAAGCCGATGCCGGCGCGCATCATGCCGCGCGCGCCGAAACGGTCGATGATCCAGCCCTGGAGCGGACCAAGCAGCGCCCCCTCGATCTGCTGCATCGAGGCGGCGCCCGCGATCGCCGTCTTGCTCCAGCCGAAAGTCTCGCGCAGCACGACCAGGTAGGCGCCGAACGAGAAGGTCACGAGCGAGGTCTGCAGCAGTTGCACCGCCGCACCCGAGGCGACGATGTACCAGCCGTAGAAGAGGCGGTGGCGCGGGGACGACGTCATCTTCGGTGGACCTGGCGTCGCTCGGAGGAAAAAAGGGGGGGCGAGTGTAGCGCGGCCGGCGCCGGAGGAAGAAAGAACGGCCTTGCCGGCGCCTCAGCGCGCGAGGCGCGAGTTCGCGAGTTCGAGCCGGTCGACGAGGTTGCGAACGAGGGCACGCGTGAGCTGCAGCTGGGCGCCGACGCTCATCTGGGCAAGCGACTGCGGTCCGAATTCGGCGAGCAGCAGCGGCGTCATGGACTCCACCGTCGCATGGCGCGGCAGCGTGCCGCCCCGGATATAGGCCATCTCGCCAAAGCATTCGCTTTCATTCACGAGATTCAAGAGCCGGCCCTGGCGCGTGACCTTGGCCTGCCCCTCGGCGAGCAGGAAGAAACTGTCGCCCGGCTCGCTTTCGCGCACGATAGGCTGCGCGGGCGCGATGCGCGCCCAGCTCCCGGCACGCGCCAGCTCCCAGAGTTCCGCATCGCTGAGGCCCGCCAGCATGTCGACCTTTTTCATCGCGACGTACTTTTCGCTGTCGGCGATTGCCTCCGCCGGCATCACCTGGCGACCCGCCCGGGAAAGCTCGAGCGCGAACTCCTGCCAGCTCCCGTAGCGGTGCTCGGGCTTCTTTTTCAGCGCGCGCAGCACCACCGCGTCCATGAAGGGCGGCAGCTCGGGTCGCAGACGCGTGGGCGGCGCGGGATCTTCGGTGAGGATGGCGCTTACCAGCGCATCGAGGCTGTCCGCGACAAAAGGACGCCGACCGGTCAGCAGTTCGTAGAGCACCACGCCGAGCGAATACATGTCGCTTGCGAAACCGGGTTCGGCGCCCTCGATCTGTTCGGGCGACATGTAGAACGGCGAGCCCATTGCCGCAGTCTGGACCGCATGGCTCTTTTTCAGGAAGGCAGCCCCGAAATCCGCGATCTTCACCTCGGTGCCCTGCGCGAGCATGATGTTCGCAGGCTTGATGTCGCGATGCACGATGCCTTCCTGGAAGGCGTAGTCGAGCGCGCCGCAGCACTTGAAGCCGATCTGCAGCACGTCGGCCACGGGCAGCAGGCTGCCCGTGTGCACATGCGCCGAGAGATCGCCTCCGGTCACAAGCTCCATCGCGATATGGCCGGAGTCGTCCTGCACCACTGCATCCAGAATGCCGACGATGTGGGGATGGCGCAGGTTGCCGGCGAGCGAGGCCTCGTTCAGGAACTGGGCCCGGTAGACCGTGCCGAACTCCGCATCCTGAAACACTTCGGGCTCGATGGTCTTCAGCGCCACCTGGCGCCCCGAAAAGCTGTCTACCGCGAGGTAGACGGTGCCGGTTGCACCTTTGCCGAGCAGCTTCTGGATTTCGTACTTTCCGACTTGCAGCGAGAGGTCCAGCTCCATGTATCGCGGGTAGGTCCGTAAAGCGTGGCGGCCACTATAGCAGCCGCCATCAGCCGGCCCCGTGACGGATTTGGCTAGCGCGCACAATCAGCGCCGTGCCTCGTACACAGCCGCCTCGCGACGCGCTCAGAGCAGACTGGCGATCCTGCAACTGGAGAAGGGGTTCACCGGCGCGAACAGAGCGCGCAACACCTGGCCCGGCGGTGGCAGCGCGCGCGAGCGCCCCGGAAGGAGATAGGCGGGAACGTCGCCCGACTCGTCGTATCCCGGAACTTCGCTCGCCGCGAGCGGCCGCACGCCGAGCGCCACCATCGGATCATCCGCATTCAGGTCGACCACAACGTTCTGACCCGGCACGTTGAGTTCGGCCGCAAACTCAGGTGCCACCGGCGCGACCACCGACACCTGCCGTCCGGGAACGTCGACCTCGACGAACAGCTTCCGGCCTGTCGCTGCAGAGGACAGCGCGATCGCGGGCTCGATATAGACATTGCCCGATACGCGCAGGAATACGCCGCGGGCCTGACCGCGCGCCGAGGTATAGTCCTGCGCGAGAGCGAGGGTCGGCACGAGGATGCCGAGGGCGAAGATGATTCCTGAAAATCGGTCCGAGGCCTGACGCATGGCGGCTCTCCGTTGAACGGGCTAATCGCATATTCGGCCTGCGGCGGCGGAACTTTAGCGGGCCGCCCTATATCATTCGCCCGGCGGCGGTCGCCGCGCAGCTACCGGGAAGGGGGAGTTCCATGGCAGGCGAAGTCGTTTTCAGCATGAGCGAGGACGAAGCCGTCCGCATGCTGCCCAAGCTCAGCAACTGGGGCCTCTGGGGCGCCGAGGATCAGCGCGGCACACTCAACTACATCACGCCGGCGCACCGCCAGCGCGCGCTCGCCACGGTACGCGAGGGGCGCACCCTGAGCTGCAGCCTGCCGATCGAGACCATCGCGCCCGCAGCCCCGGCCAACGCCGTGCACTGGAACATCATGCTGGGCGGCGACCAGGTGCCGGCCTCCGGCATGGGCGTGGCGAGCGACTACATCGGCCTCGCCCCGCACGGCATCATGCATACGCACCTGGACGCGCTCTGCCACATTTTCTTCGACGCGATGATGTACAACCGCCGACCCGCCTCGATGGTGACTTCGCGCGGCGCGCAGGCCAATGCGGTGAGCGCCGCGGCCGAAGGGATCGTGACGCGCGGCGTGCTGCTCGACATCCCGCGCCTGCGCAAGGTCGACTATGTGCCCGCCGGGCAGCCGGTGCGACGCGCCGAACTCGAAGCGGCGGAAGCCGCCGCCGGCATCCGCATCGAGCCGGGCGATGCGCTGCTCGTGCGCGTCGGACGCCACCTGCGCCGGCTCGCCGAGGGCGTGGAGAGCGAACGCGGCATCGATCGCACGGGCGATCACCGCACGCTGCCCGGCATGGACCCGGACTGCCTGCCGTTCCTGCACGAGCGCCGCATCGCGCTGCTCGGCTGCGACGGCATCAGCGACGTGATGCCCTCGCCCTACAAGCGCGCGCGGCTGCCGATCCACGTTGGCGCCCTGGTATTCATGGGCCTGCACCTGCTCGACAACGCGGTGCTCGACGAGCTGGCTGCGGCCTGCGCCGAACGCGCCAGCTGGGAGTTCCTGTTCATGCTCGCGCCGCTGCGCATCACCGGCGGCACCTGCTCGCCGGCCAACCCGCTGGCGATGATCTGAGACCCGGCCCGGCCATGGGGGAGGAAAAAAAGCCTGAACCCGAAATTATAGTAACGTATATGTTACTATTTAACGGTGGGCAGCCCGCCGGGCTTCCCCTGGAGGCCGGGCAATGAAGGAAAAGGAGCTGCGCATCGCGCTCGTGTGCTTCGGCGGGGTCTCCCTCGCCGTGTACATGCATGGCGTCAGCACCGAAATCCTGAAGCTCACGCGCGCCTCCAGCCGGCTGCACGCGCTGCGCTCGCGCACCGAGCGCCTCGCCTCGGTGTTTCACGGCGGACCGGACGGCAACGACGACACCGAGACCATCTACTACGAACTGCTGCGCGAGTTCGGTCGCCGGATCGATCTGCGCATCGTCGTGGACATCATCGCCGGCGCCTCGGCCGGCGGCATCAACGGCACCATGCTCGCGCGCGCCATCAGCCACGATCTGTCGAGCAGCGCGCTGCGCGACCTGTGGCTCGACAAGGCCGACGTCACCGAACTGCTCGCGCCGGATGCGCGGGCGCGGCGCTTCAGCAAGTTCCTGCTGCGTCCGGTGATCTGGCTGATCGGGAAACTCGGCACCAACGAGCTCGCGCGCGACGCCGAGGTGCGCACCAAGATCTCCCTCTTCGTGCGTTCGCGCTGGTTCGAGCCGCCGCTCGACGGACTGCGCATGGCCGAACTCATGTACGACGGCGCAGCCGCGATGGGAGAGCCCGTGCACGAGCGCGCCACGCTGCTGCCGCCCGGGCAGCGACTCGATCTCTTCGTCTCGCTGACCGACTTCTACGGCTGCCAGCAGGAAATCCCGATCCACGACCCGGCCGTGATCCACGACCGCGAGCACCGCCACGTACTGCACTTCTCCTACCGGCAGAAGGTGAACGGCAAGGTGAAGAGCGACTTCAAGCTTTCCGATGCGCCCGGGCTCGCCTTCGCCGCGCGCGCCACCTCCTCCTTCCCGGGTGCCTTTCCGCCGACCAACATCGGCGAGATCGACCGCATGCTCGACGGGCGCGGCATCACCTGGCCCGGGCGCGAAGCCTTTCTGCTGCGCCACTTCGATCGCTACCTGCGCGCCAACCAGGATCCGGCGAGCGTCACCTTCATCGACGGCGGCGTGCTGAACAACCGCCCCTTTCACGAGGCGATACGCGCGGTGCGCGGACGCCCCGCCTACCGCCAGATCGATCGTCGCATCGTCTACGTGGACCCGGCGCCGGCGAGCGCGCAGAGCGCCTTCAAGCGGCGCGTGCCGGGATTCTTCAGCACGCTGAAGGGCGCGCTCTCGGACATCCCGCGCGTGGAGCCGGTGACCGAAGAGCTCGGCTGGGTCGCGACCTACAACGAGCGCGTGCGCCGCGTGCAGGGTCTCATCGAGAGCACGCGCCCGGCGGTCACCCGCATGGTCACCGACATCATCGCCGAGGACGGCGCGATCTTCACACCCGGCCAGCTGCGCGCCTGGCGCATCGAGGCGAACCGGCGCGCCTCGGGCGAGGCCGGTTTCGCCTACCACGGCTATGTCGGGCTGAAGCTTGCCTCGGTGCGCAGCTTCGTCAGCCAGCAGCTCGCCACGCTGCGCGGGGTGCGGCCGGATTCGCCCTTCGCGCGCGCGATCGGCGCGGTCATCGACGCCTGGGCGCCAATGCCCGGCACCGAACTCGGAGAAAGCATGCGCAGCGCTGCGGGAGAGCTGGACGCCAATGGCCAGCGACCGCTCTGGCACCGCTTTCTCGCCGCCTTCGATATCGACTACCGCAAGCGGCGCCTGGATTTCCTGATCCAGGCCCAGAACCGCATTTTTCATACGCTGGACGAAACCGTGGATCCCGCGGCAATCGCGGAGATCGGCGAACTTAAGCGCCTGCTCTACGAGCGACTCGACGTGCTGCGCGAGCACGAGCAGCCCGAGCAATACAGCGAGGCGCTGCGCGAGGAAGTCGCCGCGCTGTTCGCCGAAGCCCCCTCGCCGCGCGAGATGAAGGCGATCGATGCCTGGGCGAAGCGCTTCATGGACCGCAACAGCCCCGCGCTCGCGGCGCTGCTGAAGCGCCTCGCGGACGATCTCGGGCTCGCAGACGAGACCGCCGAACTCGACCGCGTGCTGGCCGGCGTACCGCTCTCGCGCGCCGATATCTCGCGCAATCTCCTCACCCACTACGTCGGCTTCCCGTTCTGGGACATCCTCACCTTCCCGGTCATGAGCTGGCGCGAGGTGGGCGAATTCAACGAGATCCTGGTCGACCGCATCAGCCCGCTCGACGCGCATTCCTTCGAGGGTCTGGCCGCGGCCAAGGATTTGAAGGGGCTGGATCTCGGCCACTTCGCCGGGCTGCTCTCGCGCGCCTTCCGCGAGAACGACTACCTGCTCGGGCGCATCCATGCCTTCGATCGCATGATCGACATTGCCTGCGATGCGGCGGGTGTCGATGCGCGGCGCGAGGAATGGGTGGTGGATCTGAAGAAGCGCGGCTTCCGCACCATCCTCGACAAGGAAGCGCCGCATCTGCCGAACAGCGAGCTGCTGGTCGCGACGCTGCGCGCCTGGGTCGAGGAGATGCGCCCGCAGGCGGTCAGAACCGCCCGTGCCCAGGTCGGCACCGAAGCGGCCGTCGCAGCCGGTCCGGGCGGCAGCATGGCCTGAGCCCCGGGAACGAAAAAGGGGCCCGAAGGCCCCTTTTCCGATCGCCGGTTCCCGGCGAACCCTGCACTTACTGCGGTTTGATCCCGGCGAGCTTCACTACCCGCACATAGCGCGGATAGGCGCTGTGCACGACTTCGGTGAACTGTGCCGTGTTGCGATACTCCACGATGGTGCCCAGGGCCGGGGCGCGTGCCGCGAACTCGGGACTCTGCGCCGCCTTGGCGAGCGCAGCGGAGAGCTTCTCCACGACCGGCCTGGGCGTGCCCGCCGGCGCGAAATAGCCCGAAGGGGCTGCGAAATCAAGATCCGGCGCACCGAATTCGGTGGCGCTCGGCACATCCGGCGCGAGCTTCATGTCGCGCTCCTTGGTGCTTGCGGCGAAGACCTTGATCTTGCCTTCCTTGATCTGCTGCTGGGTCGTCGTGACGCCGCAGATGCACATCGCCACATCGCCGTTCAGCAGCGAAATGATCGTCTGCGATGAGCCCTTGAAGGGCACGTGCTGGACATCCAGCCCGTAGGCGACCTTGGTCGCTTCCATGAACAGATGGTGAATCGTTCCAACGCCTGGCGAACCATAACTGTACTTGCCCGGGTTCGCCTTGATCAGCGCGATCAGGTCCTTCATGTTGTTCACCGGAATGGACGTGTTCGACATCAGGAACACCGAGTTCGTCATGGTCTGCACCAGCGGCTGAAGATCCTTGATCGGGTCGTAGACGCCCGGCCGCATCGCCGGAACGATCGCGTACTGGCCCACATCCGCGATCATGAAGGTGTAGCCGTCGGGCGCGGAACGCATGAGTTCCTGGACCGCCGGCAGGCCTCCGGCGCCAGGCTTGTTCTCGACAGTGATCGGCTGGCCGAGCGTTGCGGTCAGCATGTTTGCCTGAAAGCGCGCCACCACGTCCGGCGTGCCGCCGGTGGCATAGGGCACGAGCAGCTTGATCGGCTTGTTCGGATATTCCTGCCCGGTCGCAACACCGGCCATGCCGGCGAGCAGCGCGCCTGCGATGCCATGTCGTGTGAACTTCATATTGCTCTCCATTCGTTGGAACAAAAACCGGCGCAAGTGTACGTTTTTCACAGCGCCTCGTCGCGGTAGATGCCGAGCACGTTCTGCAGCGGCGAATCGTTCATCACGAACATCAGCGCGCGGTCAGTGGCCGAATCGTTCACGTGATGATGTGCGATCCACTGCGGGATCGCGACCACGTCGTGCTTGCTCCAGGCGATCTCCTTGTCGCCGACCACCGTGCGGCCGCTGCCTTCGAGCACCAGGAACACCGAGCAGGCGGTGCTCCGCCAGGGCCTGGTGCCGAAGCCGCCCGGCAGCAAGCGCACATTGCAGCTGATCGCGGGCAGTGCCGGAGCACCGGTTTTCGCATCCAGATATTCGAGGAAGATGCCCTGGTGGGGATCCGGCTTCCCGCCCCGCATGAGGCCCAGGTGACGCTCCATCTCCTTCCAGGCGTAGCGTAGCGTCTTGCCCGCGGCCGCGCCCCGGGCGGGGCCGGGCCGCACCGGTTGGCAACTCTCGCCGAACTTCTCGTAGGCGATCTGCTTGAGACCCATCACCATCGGCAGATCGAGCGCATCCAGCCAGACACCCGGCTCCGCGCCCTCGTTATGGTGGTCGTGCCAGCTCCAGGCGGGCGTGATGATGAGGTCGTTGGTCTCCATCACGCAGCGCTCGCCGTCCACGACGGTGTACAGGTTCGGATTGCCGCGCATGCAGAAGCGCAGCGCGGCAAGCGAGTGCCGGTGCGCCCAGGCGAGTTCGCCCGGCAGCACCATCTGCACCGCCGCGAGCAGGCTGTGGGTCGTGCCGCCGCCCGGCTTCGGCAGGCCGGGATTCAGAAAGGCGAGCGTGCGGCGCGCGGTCTTGCTGTCGGGCATCGCTTCGCAGGCCTGCAGCAGCTTCGCGCTGATCGAATCCCAGCCCCAGGCGTGCGCGGCGCCCGAGGGGCGCGGACCGCCGATCGCGCGCTCCAGATTCTCGTCATACTTCCATTGCCCGACCATGCTGTCCGCGGCCAGCACCGCGTCGAGTTCGGCCAGCAGCTTCGTGTCTTCAGCCGGTGCGTTCATCGTCCTTCCCTCCTTGAGCTTCCTAGTTGTTTCGCTCCGGGCGCCGCGCTCAGAGTCCGCGCGTGCGCCCGCCGTCCACGTCGATCAGCGAGCCCTGCACATATTCGGCGCGCGGGCTAGCCAGGAACGCCACCATCGCGGCAATATCGCGCGGCCGCCCCAGCCGGCGCATGTTCAGTTCGCGCAGCAGGCGCGTGCGCGCGTCCTGCTCGCTGCCGCCCATGGCCTTCAGCACGCCCTTCATGCGATCGGTCTCGATCTGTCCCGGGTTCACCGCGTTCACACGTATGCCGTCGCGATCGCCGAGGGCCGCCATGCTCTTCGTGAATGCGAGCAGCGCCGCATTGGACGAGCCCGCGATCGCATAGACCGCTTCCGGGGTCCAGGCCGACACGCCGACGATATTCGTGATCGAGCCCTTCGATTCCTTCAGCATCGGCCAGGCAAGGCGCGTCATGCGCACATAGCCGAAGAACTTCAGCGCGAAGCCCGCATCCCAGTCCGACTCGGTGAGTTCGAAGAAATCCGCGCGCCGGGCGCTGCCCGCGTTGTTGACGAGGATGTCCAGCCGGCCGAACACCTGCTCGGCGCGTTCCACGGCGCACTCGGTGCCTTCCAGCGTGGAGAGATCGGCGTTGCAGGCCACCAGACGCCGCCCGGAGCGCGCCGCGCTGGCCGACAGCGTCGCGTCCGCCTCGGCGTTGCGCGATACGACGAGCACGTCGCACCCTTCATCGGCCAGCTGCTCGACGATCGCCCGGCCGATGCCGCGGCTTCCGCCGGTAACGAGCGCGACCTTGCCGTTCAGTTCGAGATCCACGTCAGACTCCCCGCCTCATTGCGTGCCCTGTTTCTATGGCCGGTTTCAAAGAGGGTACACGACATAGTGCGGCAATGCGGAGGCATCGGTAAGCGCCTTCTTCGCGCGAAATCGCGCCGTGCCGCCCTCCACCGCGACGAGGTCGTGGTAAACGCCGGTGGCAAGCAGTTCGGTGCGCGTGAGGTCGAGCCGCGTGAAGGCCACCATGAAATTCGTGCGCACCGCGTAAAGCCCTGCCTCCGCCGGCCTGCAATCCAGCCGCTGGATGAAATGCCGGGTGCGGTACTCCTGATAAGTGCCGGCCCAGACCCGCGTGATGAAGCTCACGCGGTCTTCGAGGCGCGCGCGGTTGTCGTCCAGGATGAGCGCGAGCGGCAGCCTGGCTTCCTCGCTCTCCGCGGTCTGCAGGATGTAGGAGGCGTCCGTATCGTCGAAAGCCGCGAGCCAGCCGTCCATGTCGCGGCGGTCGAGCGCGTCGATATAGCGCACCTGGAGTTCGTCCACGGCCCGAAGAATGCTTTCGTCAACGGCGCTCATGCCGCCTCCTTCGCGAATCCCATGACCTTGCGGTAATACTCCCAGCTGAGAATATTGACCGACTCGTCGTTCTGGCTGAACTCCACCGGCATCGCGTACTCGTCGCGCACGCCCTTCTGGAATACCTGCATGCCCGGCGTATGGCTGCCCACATGCAGGCGCTGGAACACCGCCGCGTCCTCCATGCTGACCAGCCCGCAGGGCCCGAGGAAGTTGGACGACTGACGAACCCGGTGGCGCAGCATCTCCTCGCTGTCGTCCTCGCGCCCGAAGTAGGCATAGTGGATATCCGTGCGATCGAGCGCCGAGGGATTCACGAAGCGCAGCCCGATGGTGTCCAGGTGCTTCACCGCCGAGAACAGCGGAAACAGATGCAGCGAGCAGGAGCCGCGCTCGAGATTGCCGCCGCGGTATTCGATCAGCGAGGCGTCCTTCAGCAAGGTCTGCCCCTTGGGCAGCGCGAGCGCGCTCTCGAAGCCGCGGTGACCACGGTCGTTCGCGAACTGGCGGCCCTTACCGCCCTGCCAGTTGAGCATCCGGAACGCGAGGTGCAGCAGCGGCGCGTGCCAGGCGTCGTTGTCGTGATAGGTCTTCCAGTTCGCGTTCAGCTGCAGCTTGTGGTAGCCGAGGAGCTTCAGCCGCCCGTCGCCGCCCATCACGTTCAGCAGCTTGTCCTCGTAACCGTCGAGGAAGGTCTCGATCGAAGGTGCCTCCGGCGACATCGTGACGAAGATGAGCCCGTGCACGATCGCGACGCGCGGCTTCTCCAGCGGGTACTTCTCTTTCGTGAAATTCACCGCATCGTCCGGGCGCAGCGGGCAGGCCGTGAGATTGCCCTTCAGGTCGAACACCCAGCGGTGATAGGGGCATTCGAAATTCCTGCGGTTGCCCGAGACCGCGGTTTCCACCTGCGTGCCGCGATGCGAGCAGGTGTTGTAGAACACCTGGATGCCGCCGTCCTCGTCGCGCGCAACGAGGAGCGGCGTCTCGCCCAGATAGCAGGTCTTGAAATCGCCGACATTCGGAATCTCGCTCGCATGCGCCACCGGCGACCATTCCGGCCCGTGGAAGATGCGCTTGATCTCCTCTGCATAGACATCCTGGCGCACGAAGATTTCCTTCGGCACCTGCGTGGACTTCGCGGGCCAGGCGATGGCCGGGCTGATCGGACTCTGTCCCATGAGGGCTCCTCCCTGCGTGCGCTGCGGCGTACGGATTGCGACCTGTGGATTCCTGCGTGGCCGCAGAATAGGCAGCGCACCCCGGGCTGGCAAGCGCGCGCCCCGCGCTGCGCACAGAGTGCACAGCGGCGAACAGGCCGCCGCACCGCAGCCTGACGATCAGCCTGTCTGTATCTCGCCCGCGTACTGCGCGCTGCGGCCGGTGTCCTCGGTCCAGCGGATTTCGATGCGACCCGGCGCTTTCGGCGTGAAGGCGAAGCGCAGATAGGGATTCGCGGAGAGCGAACGATGATAGGTGCCGCGGATGAGCGGCGCGCCGGCAAAGTTCACGTCCATCGCGCGGATGATCCGCTGGGCGATCGTGCGGCCCTTGTCGTCCTGGGCGAGACCGGTGTCCATCGGGTGACTGATCAGCGTGACGACCTCGGCCGTGCCGCCCGCAGCGACCTTTCCAGGCAGACGCACCCGGACCTGCATCTCCTGGCCGCCCTCGGCACCCGAGGGACGGGCGAGACAGCCGCTCGCCGTGATGCGCACCTCGCGTTCGGCCACATAGACCTGACCCTGGCTCGTGCGCGCGACGGCGATCACCTGCTGCGTCTCGTTCAGCCGGATGCGCGTCGACAGCTGCAGGCGGCCGATGACCGGCGAGAACTCCCAGCTGGCGATCTCCGGCGTCGGATTGCGCGCGGCGAAAAGATGCAGCGAGCGCAGGGGGTTCGCCTCCGACACGGCCACCAGAGGAGAAAGTGAGACGCCGAGCGGCACCGACGAGCCGTCTTCCGAAAGCGCAGGCAGGTCGAGCACGAGCCCGCTCGTCTGCACGGCGGCACCGCCTATCAGGCGGCGTACCGCGTCGATGCGTTCGCGCGTCTGGGCCCGCGCGCTGGCTGAGGTACCGAGCAGCGGCGCGGCCACCCCGGCGAGGAGCAGGCGGCGCCGGAAACTGTCGATTCTGGTCATAGGGAAATCCGGGTGCGGTGAAGAGCCCAAGCGTTCCCCGCAAGAATACCTGCCGCCGCCACGATCGAGGAAACCGACAGCGTGGACAGGCCGGTCAGCCCCTGACCGATCGAACAGCCCATCGCGAGCGTACCGCCCACCCCCATGAGCGCACCGCCCGCCATGTAGCGCAGCATTTCCTGCGGCGCGCTGAATCCCTCCAGCCTGAAGCGGCGGCGCAGCAGCGCGCTCGCACCGGCGCCCGCAAGTACGCCCGCGACGATCATGACTCCGAAGCCGGGCTTCACCCCGGTGGCAATCATCAGGTACTGGATCGATTCGCCGACCGGCGCAACGAAGGAAAGCGAAGCCGGCGCGATCGGGTCGAACTCGTCCTGCCCCAGCCTGCCCGTCAGCAGCCAGCCGGCCACGACCAGCAGGCCGGCGACCACGCCGCCCGCAAGATCGCGCGGCGCGGCCCGTGTGCCGCGCGCGCGCAACGCCCACGCAAGCAGCGCCACGCCCGCCACGCAGGCTGTCGCGAGCCGCAGGCCCGGCGTCCCGAAGCTGCCGCCCTCGATCTGCACGCTGCTCACCTGCTGCAGCGCCGTGCGCAGGGGCGCGACGATACCCGTGAGCGTCATGTAGGCGGCGATGCCCAGGCAGATCAGCACCACGAAGGAACGCAGATTCCCCTGCCCGAGCAGCACCAGCGCGCGGGCTCCGCAGCCGTTGGCGAGCACCATGCCGCAGCCGAACACGAAGGCACCGACTGGCAGCAGCAGCCAGGAAAACGGGTTCGCGAGGTACATCGACTTCGAGAGCGTCACGATTCCGGCATAGCCGAGCCACTGGGTGCCGGCGAGCGCGATCGCCAGCGCGACCGCAAAGCCGCGCAGCGCGGTATCGTCACCGTCGCGCCAGTGCCCGCGCAGGCCGCGTGCCAGACAGAAACCGGTGATCTGACCGGATACGCCGAATACGAGCCCGATTGCGAACCCGCCCCAGAGGACGAGTTCGGCCGGCGTCAAGGCGCCGCTCAGCTGCGCGTTCCCCACGTGTCCTGCGTGATGGCGCGATACCAGCCCTCGCCGTAGCGTGCCTCGAGCTTGCGGAAGTCGTCGCTCGCCTGACGCGGGCTGACACCGCCCGAATTCGGCACCTCGACGAGCTTGCCATCGGCCGCCGTATACACGCCTGCCACGGATATGCCGTAGTCCGGCGCGATCAGGCTGTAGCAGGTATTGACATACGTCGGCTTGGGCGCCTCGCGGCCGGCGAGCGAAGCCACGATGGCCGCCGCGGCGACCTTCGCCTGGGAGTTGGCGCAGAACCCGGACTTGGGCATCGGCGCGGCATTGGTCGCATCGCCGACCACATGGATGCCGGGCTGCTGCGTGGACTCGAAGGTATCGGCCTTCACCGGCACCCAGCCGCTTGCGTCGGTAAGCCCGGAGAGCTCGGCGATAAGGCCCGCCTTCTGCGGCGGCACCACGTTGAGGACCGCCGCCTTGTGCTTCTGGCCGAACTCGGTCTCCACTTCCAGGTTCTTCGCGTCGACACGGGTGACCTTGCCGTCCTTCGCGAGCGGCACCCACTCGATCAGCCCGGGATAAAGCTTCGCCCAGGCATCCTGGAACAGCGGCTGTTTCGAGAACGCGTCCTTCGCATCGAGCAGCAGGATCTTGGACTTCGGCTTGTGGGTCTTCAGGTAGTGCGCCACCATGCTCGCGCGCTCGTAGGGCCCGGGCGGGCAACGGTAGGGATTCCCGGGGATCGACATCACGAAGACGCCGCCGTCGGGCATCGCCTCCAGTTGCTGCTTCAGCAGTTTCGTCTGCGCGCCGGCCTTCCACGCATGCGGCGCGAGCTGCGCTGCGGCTTCGTCGTAGCCTGCGAGCGCGCCCCAGCGAAAGTCGATGCCGGGCGAAGCCACCAGCCGGTCGTAGGCAAACCACGGGCCACTCGCGATGCGCACGCGCCGGCTCGCGAGATCGACCTCGGTCGCAAGTTCATGCACGACGCGGATGCCCGCCCGGCGCAGGTCCGCAAAGTCGTGGCCCTGCTGCTCGAAGCTGCGCAGTCCGCCGAAGTGGAGATTGGTGAACGGGCAGGTATAGAAGCGCTTTGCCGGCTCGATCAGCGTGACATCGATCAGCGGATTGCGCCGTTTCAGGTAGCGCGCGGCAGTCGCTCCGCCGAAACCGCCACCAATGACGACGACTCGGCCCGCCCGTCGCTCTGCGAAGGACAGCGAGGGAAAAGCCAGCGCTCCGGAGGCGGCGCCTCCGAGCATGCCGAGGGCCCGGCGACGCGAGAGTTTCACGCTCATTTTCCGTCTCCTTTGACCTTGGCGCGCGGCGCGGCGGACGCGGCCTTGATGCCGGAGAAGTACGCGGCCAGCGCCTCGAGATCCGCATCCGAATAGCCGCGGGCGATACGGTTCATGATCGTGGTCCCCGCAGGCGGCGGCTCCGACTTGAATGCCTTGAGCTTGGTCGCAAGCTCCAGCTCCGGCCGGCCTGCGATCGAAACGATGCTCCCCGGCGATCGACCATCCGTGCCGTGACAGTTGAAACATGCACCTGCGAGCACCGAAGCATCACGCTGTTGCGCGTGTGCGGCAGGTGCGCATGCCAGTGTCGCGATGCTGCCGATCAGCACGCCCAGCGCTCGCGCCGCAGGAAAATTACGGTTTGTCTTCATCGTGAGCCCTTGTACCGGATAAGAGGACGCGCGGAAATGTAGCACGCGACAAGGTGCCGCGTTCCGACCCAATATTCATATGGATATAGCTCCGTGCGCTATGTGGTCTGCCCGTCATGGCCCGGATTTTCGACGGGGTTCGAGGCGAACTGCGGCGCACGCAAAGCAGGCAGAATACGCCACGATGCCCCGTGCCATTCCGCCCGCCGAACTTGATGACGACGCGTCGCGCTACAAGCGCGTGCGCGGCCTCTTGCGCGGGCTGGACGTGCTGCGCGCGGTGAACGCCGCCGCCCCGCACGATGCGAGCGTCGCCGCAATCGCCCTCACCACGGACCTGCACCGCACGACGGTGCAGCGCCTGCTCGAAACCCTGCTCGGCGCGGGCTATGTGCGGCGCGGCAACAGCGCGGGCAGCTATCGCGTCGGCCTGCGCGCGCTGCAGCTCGCGGACGGTTTCTCGGACGCGGACTGGATCTCCACCTTCTCCGCACGCGTCATGGGCGAGATGCTGCAGAAGGTGGCCTGGCCCTCTTCGCTCACCACGCTGGACGGCGACGCGATGCTGATCCGCGAAACCACCCACCGCATCAGCCCCATCGTGTTCCGCCGCATGGCGGTCGGTCAGCGCGTCCCGGTGCTGCTCACCGCAGCCGGACGGGCCTGTTTCGCAATGCTCCCCAGAACCGAGCGTCAGGCGCTCGTCGCTCGTCTCAAGGCGGGTCGTGATGCGCAGGCGGCGATGGCGCGCGACCCGCGCATCGTGAACGCCATCGTGGAACGCGTGCGGGAAGCGGGCTATGCCACCAACAGCGGCGACTGGGAGCCGCAGAACAAGACCGGTGCCGTGGCGATGGCGATCAGCCACCGCGGCCGGCCGGTGGCGAGTCTCAACATCGTCTACCTGCGCACCGCGGTGAAGGAAGCCGAGGCGGTCAGCAAGTTCGTGCCGGCGCTGCGCGAGTCGGTCGCGCGCATCGTGGCAATGCTGAAAGAAGGCAAAGGCGCCTAGGCGGCGCGCTTTGCCGCCGCGTCGGCCGCGTCCGCCGCCTCGCCGATGCCGTCGTAGAACACCTTCCAGGCGACGATCGAATCCTCGACGGCGGTGACGATGTCGTCCACCAAAATGCCCTGCTGTTTCGGCAGGTAGCGCATCACGAGATCGAAGGCGCCCGAGCCGTGGATCTGGTCGAGTTCGTCGTGCTTGATCCAGAACTTCACCTGTTCCTTCGTGAGCCCGAGCATGCGCATCCAGCGCTCGCCCTCGGTCTGCGACACCGCGCCGCATTCGGGCTGGTTCGCCTGTTCGAGCGTCGCCTTCGCGGCACAGCCGATCAGCCAGTGGCGGTTCTTGGTGAGCGTCTCCCAGATATGCAGCGCGACGCGCGTGGTCGGCAACGGCACCGCGTTCACGATGTCCCCCGCCTTCAGACCGAGCGCTTCGCCGCAGGCCACCAGCATGTTGAAGTGCGAGGTCGCTTCCACCGCCTCCTCTTCGTAGAGGTTCTCGCGCACGATGAAGCGGCGCACTTCGGTCACCGGGCAGTTGCCCACCACGCTCGCCCAGGCCTGGCGGCTGTTGCGCGTGAAGATGCCGTGCTGCTTCATGTACACCGCCGCGCCGGTGCGCGTGAGGCGGCTGGCGGAGTACTTGCGCCAGCCCGAGGCCGCCACGTTGTCCTTGATGATCTCGTTCAGCCGGTGCTGCAGTTCCGCGGGGTTGAAGTCCATGCGCTGCTCCTCGTTCCGGTCAGGCCGCGCTCTGCAGCGTGGCAAATCCTGCGATCCACTCGGGGATCGCCTCGTAGAAACCCGCGCGCCCGGGCAAGGCGCCACCCGTGGCTGCGCCGTAGGCGGCCGCGGCCGCCACCCAGGTGCGGATCTCGTTGCCCGACCCGCCGCCATCGCGCGTGATCTCCGCAGTTGTATAGCGGTCGATGGCGGCGAAATCGCCGCCTTCCAGAAGCTTCAGGAATGCGCGATCCCATTCCGGGTTGAGCGGTCGCTGCGTCGAGTTGCCCGCAGCCTGGTCCCTCGCGACCCGCACGACGCCCTGCTCGCGCGCCTCGCGCTGCTCCGGGGTAAGCGCCCCGCCCGCGATGAGGCGCTCCCGCACCGGCGGCGGCGCGCTCGCGAGCTGCGGTATCGGCGGCTCGTGCGAGAGCCCGCCCGAGCCGAGGAACATCACGCGTTTCCCGAGTCCCGCGACATGGCGGCCAACCGCCTCGCCGAAGCGGCGCGTGCGGCGCACGGTCGGGATAGGCGGTGCGGCGCAGTTCACGAATACCGGGATCACCGGATAACGTGCGATCTCGCCGCAGAGCAGGGCAAGCGGCTGCGCTGTGCCATGATCCGCCTGCATGCGATAGGAGACCGCAGGATCGAAATCCTGCTCGAAGAGAAAGTCGACGAGCGCCTGAGCCTCGGCCTGCGGCACGTTCAGCGGCCCGGAAGCGGTGCGGAAATCGCCCACGGCCTGCGCCTCGATGCCGACGCAGAACGCCGGCATCGCACCATAGTAGAAGCTGTTGAAGTGATCCGGCACGAAGGCGACGATGAGTTCCGGGTCGAAGCGCGCGAGCGCCGCGCGCATCGGCGCAATCGCGGCGCGGACCCTGTCGCGCACGCCGGGCTGCGGCTCGACCAGCTCCATCAGCGGCGTATGCGACATGCACTGCAGCAGAAACCCGCTCATGTTCAGCTCTTCAGAAAATCCATGTGCAGCTTGTTGAACTCCTCGGGCTTCTCCCACTGCGGCCAGTGCGCGCAGCCGTTCATCACATGGAACTGCGAGCCCTTGATCGCCGCCTGGAAGCGCTTGCCCACTTCGATCGGGCCTGTCGGGTCGTGCTCGGTCCAGATGATGAGCGTCGGCGCGGAGATCTTCGCGAGCGTGGCTTCCGTCAGGATGTTCTTCATCCGCCGCTCCATGTTCGTGAGGCACAGGATGTTCTCGATCGTGTGCGTGAAGCCGGGCTGGGTGTAGATCTTGTAGCGCAGCGCCACCAGATCCTCGGGGATGTCCGCCGGGTTGTGCACCAGCCACTGCAGGCGCGCGCGCACCGTGTCCATGCTGGCTTCGGCCACCGCCTTCTTGGTCACCTCGTACACGCGCTTCAGCACCACCGGGTCGGAGTTGAGGCCGCCCGCAGTGTTGAGGGCGAGTTTGGCGGTGCGATCCGGATGATCGATCGCGAACTGCGCCGCGATCCAGCCGCCGAGCGACTCGCCGTGCACATGGATCTTCTTCATGCCCTTGGCGTCGCAGAAATCCTTCAGATGCTTCACGTAGTGCCGGATCTCGTAGGGATGATCCGGCTTCGACGAGAAGCCGTGCCCGATCATGTCGAGCGCGAAGGCGCGCATGTATTGGCCGTGATGGAAAATGTTCTTGTTGAAGGCCTCCAGATGCCCGCCCGTGCCGTGGATGAACACCACCGCATCGGCATCCGGGCCGTGCTGGAAACCGGTTTCGATATAACGCGTGCGGATGCCGCCCGCATCGATGGTGCGCAGCTGGAATTCGCCGGTGGCGACTTCGGGCCAGATATACATGTTTGATACTCCCTCGTTGGATGACGAACCTGAACTGGCCGGAGTTTTACTCCGCCTTGGCTCCGGTGGCGATGATCAGCTTCCTGAATTTTTCGCGATCAATCTGCAGCATCTGCGCATATTCCTCCGGCGTGCTCAGGATCGGTATCGCACCGCTGTTGGTGAGCGTCTGGGCGACGTCCGGCATTGCGAGCACGGTCCGGATCCAGCCGTTCAGCTTGTTGACGATGTCGCGCGAGGTGCCAGCGGGCACGAGGAAGCCGACGTCGATCCGGACTTCATAGCCGGGGAAGCTCTCGGCGACCGTGGGCACGTCGGGCGCGAAGGGCGCGCGCACCTTGGTCGCCACCGCCAGCACCCGCACGCGTCCGGATTCCACATGCGGCCGGATCGACGTATAGGCGATCATGAGGAGCGGGATATCGCTGTTCAGCAACGCCGGCACCGACTGCACCTGGCTGTTGTAGGGGATATGGGTCATCGTGGTCTTCGTCATGGAGAGAAAGAGCTCCATGCCGAGGTGATGCACGCTGCCCACGCCCGTGGACCCGTAGGAGAGCTTCGGGTTCGCCTTCAGGAAGGCGGCGAGGCCTTTCATGTCCTTCACCGGCACATTCGCGTTCACCGCGAAGAAGATGGGCGCCGTCATGCCCATCGCGACCGGGATGAAATCTTTCTCCGGATTGAAGGCGAGCGACTTCTGCAGACTGGGCGCGATGGTGAGCGGGCCGGAATCGCCGATCAGCACGGTGTAGCCGTCGTTCGGCGCCTGGGCCGCGAGCCCGGTGCCGACCAGACCCGAAGCGCCGGGACGGTTGTCGATCACCACCGACTGGCCGGCGAGATCCGGCAGCTTGCGCGACACATTGCGCGCCAGCAGATCCGGTCCGCCTGCAGGTCCGTAGGGCACGAGGAAGTGGATCGGACGCACCGGATACTGCGCGGCCTGGGCGAGCACCTCGCCCGCCGATCCCAGTCCGGCGAGCGTCGCAACGCCGAGGCACGCGGAACGGAAACGGGAACCCGGGGTCTTCGTAACTTCAGTCATCGATCTGCCTCCCTCACCTGCGAATTGGACTGCCGGCACGCACAATCCGGACACGGAGCGTATGCAGGCGACTCGGCCGAGGCAACTGCGTCCCCGGGTTGGTGCACCGGGTGCACAACTCGGCTCAGCCGGCGCCGCCCGCCACGTGCATCACTTCGCCTGTCACGTAGGAGGCCTCGTCCGCCGCGAGAAAACACACCGCGGCCGCGACCTCCTCCACCGTTCCCGCGCGCTTCATCGGCGTATCGCCCACGGATTCGGCCACCGCGGCCGCGCGCCAGACGCGGTCCGCCTCGGTCACCGGATTCGTGTTGCGCGGGGTGATGCGGTCCGCGACCTCGAGTGCGCCCGGGGCCACGCAGTTCACGCGCACGCCTGTTTGCGCGAGCTCGCGCGCAAGCGTCACGGTCAGCGCGTTCACCGCGCCCTTGGAAGCCGAATACGGCACGCGCAGCGTCCAGCGCGTGGCCGCCGAGCCGATGTTGACGATCGCACCCGCACCCTGGGCGCGCATCACGGGCACCACCGCATGGCAGCTCCAGACGGTGGGCCAGAACGAGCGCGCGATTTCCGCCTCGATCTCCTCCGGCTTGTATTCCCAGAAGGGCTTGGCCCAGATGGTGCCGCCCACGTTATGCACCGAGACGTCGATGCGGCCATGAAGCTTGAGCGCATGCGCCACCATCGCGGCCGCGCCGGCATGGGTGGCGAGGTCCGCGCCGCACGCGGAGGCGCGACCGCCCGCCGCCGCGATCTCCGTGAGCGCAGGTTCGCAGAGCTTCGCCTCGCGATCGACGAGCACCACACTTGCGCCTTCGGCCGCGAGCCGGCGCGCCACCGCGCGGCCCACGCCCTGCGCTGCGCCAGTGACGAGCGCGATCTTTTTGTCGTAGCGTTGCATGGAGCCCGCATGTTACCCGCAGGCCTGCGCGAGCCGCCTAGGGTTTTGCGAGACTCACGATGCGCCCGGTATCGCGGTCGAAGCACTGTGCGCGGCGCGCGTCCTTTGCCCAGCGGTTGTCTTCGGACACCATCGCGAAATAGCCCGCCGCCTCCGCGCAGAAGCCGCGCATCACCAGCGCGCGCGCCAGATTCGCCGCGGCGGCAAGGCGAAGTTCCCGCTCGCCCTCCTTCTCACGCGTGCCAAGCCGGTCCGCACGCGCCATCAGCTTCGGCACCGCGTAGCGCAGGTCGCCGATCGCCGCCACCCAGTTCAGCGCCTTCGCCATCTCGAGCCCGCGCTTCGCGATCAGGAAGACATCCTCGTCTTCCGTGAGCCGGCGTTCGCGACCGAGCGCACCGGTGTAGATCGCCGCGCGCTCCGGTTCCGCCGCCTTGCGCGCCGCATCGCGCGCCGCGGCATAACCCGGGCAGGCCGAGACACGGCAGAGCGCATCGTTGAAATCGAGCGCCGCATTCCATGCGCGCACGGTGAGTGCGTACACCGGATCGCGCTGCCGTGCGTCGTCCTGCCGCTCCCAGGCGGCATAGAGATCCACCGGATGCAGCGGCTGGCCGCCCGCACCGAGATAGGCGCCGAGCCAGGCATCGTCCGCGAGCACGCCGGGCACGAGCCGCAGCGCGCGCCAGCCGTGCAGCAGGCGCGGTACGCGCTCGCCAAAGAATTCCTCCAGGAACACGCGGTCTTCCGCGAGATTGCCGTGAACGCTGTAGACGCCGCGCGCATCCGCTGCCCGTTCGCGCAGCACCGAGGGCATCGCCGCGACCCAGGGCACGCGCCCGTCGCCGTTCACGGTATGCCAGTCGCCGCGATCATCCGGCACATAGGTCGGTGATACGAGCTTCGGCTGGGCGGGCGTGTCCCAGATCTGGCTGGCGAAGAGATAGGTGGGCGTCGCGAGCGGTGCAAGTGCAAAGCCCTCGCGAAACGCGCGCGCCTGCGCGAGCGCCGCGCGCCAGGCGGGCGGAGGCGTTGCGCCCGCGACGAGGCTGCGGCCCGGTTCCCCTTCCCAGAAGCGCGCGTCGAAATGACTGACGAGCGTCGGGTCCGTGCCGTCGGGATTGCGCAGCACCTCCGCGCAGTTCGGCTGTTCGGCACGTTCCGCGGGGGGCGGTGCGAGTTCCAGCGCGCCCGGCCAGGAAAGCACCAGCGGCCGCACCGGCTGGGAGAAGAAACCCGTCACCGCGTTCACCACGCGGTCGCGCATCGTCGCGATGTCGGTCGCGAAACGCGCCAGCCAGGATTCGTTCGCGTGCCGGTCGCCCGCCTTCGGCTGCACATAGCCCGTGGCCACCATGCGCAGAATCTCGCAGGAACCGGCGAGCGGCGAGCCGAGCATCGCGAGCGCGATGAGTTCCGTACCGTTCGCGAGCCGGCCCTCGGGGTGCGTAGTCGCGGTGCCATTGGGTTGTCACCACCCCGCCCATGCTGTGCGCGATCACGACCAGCGCCTCCACACCCTGCAGCTCCGGCGCGCTCTCGATGCAGCGCGCAAGTTCCCGCGCCCCGGCCCGCACATCGCGCCGCCAGTCGTAACCGCAGGCCACGATGCGGTTCGCCTGGATGCCAGCCTTCAGCGCATGCTCGCGCATCAGATCCATCGCCTTGCCGTAGAGATCCAGCCGCCCCTCGCGCCCGTCCGCGAGCGCCGCCTTCACTCCCGATTCGATCGCCGGATCGATCAGCGCCGCCGGCAGCGCCAGATGCGGCGAGAGCGCGAGGCCGTAACCCCAGATCGCCTCGCCCGAGGACGTCTTCAAAGCCGAACCGAGTATCCCCGGCACAAACACCAGCCCCACCTTCCCGCGCAACGCCTCGAGCGACCTCGAATGCGGCATATTCAACTTCTCCGCCACCCGCAGAAACTCCGCCACCGTCGAACCGTTGTTCGTCGTATTGCCCGAAAGCCAATCGCGGAACTGCGCGTGAGCGGGCGTCGTGAATGCAAGAGCGAAAGCGAGCAACAGCTTCATCGGGCGCATGCTGGGGTCCTCCCTGGGGACTCGGTGGATTTTGCCTAGCGAGGGGCGGGGTGCCAAGGGGGAGGGAAATTGGAAGGTGAATTCAACTTCTAAGTGCAACGTTTGATGAACCGTGGAGGGGGTGGGCGAGATGCCATAGCATCCGAGCCGCCTCAACCACCACAGTCAAAGTTGCCCAAATGGCCTACAGACATCTCACCCGTATCGAACGATAT
>CAILKO010000048.1 GCA_903834835.1 uncultured Pseudomonadota bacterium
AAAGGAGGCTATGCGCTTTGCAACCCGTCGCTTGAATCACAGACCCCGGAAGTGCCTGGGCTTCCGAACACCCCACGAGGTGCTGTTCGGGTCTCTACAATCCCAGAAAACCCCTGTTGCACTGTTGGGTTGAACTCACCAGTTGCGCCAAGAAACTATAGTAACATTTATGTTACTATAGTTTTCAGCTGGGCGGATTTTCTTGCGCTACCCGGCTGTTATCGGGCCATTCCGTCTCGGGCTAACATTACGCCTCTCTCGAACATGAACGAAGGACGATCATGAGTGAAGCCTACATAGTCGCCGCAGTGCGTACCGCAGGGGCACGGCGCGGCGGCCGCCTGAAGGACTGGCATCCGGTGGATCTCGGAGCCGCGGTGGTCGACGAACTGGTGAAGCGCTCGGGTGCGGATCCGAAGCTTGTCGAAGATCTCATTTTCGGTTGCGTGGATCAGGCGGGCGAGCAGTCTTCGAACGTCGCCCGCAACGTCGTCCTTGCGTCCAGGCTGCCCGAGAGCGTGCCGGGCGTGTCGCTCGACCGCCAATGCGGTTCGTCGCAGCAGGCGCTGCATTTCGCGGCCCAGGCGGTGATGTCGGGCACGATGGACGTAGTCATTGCTGGCGGCGTGGAGCATATGACGCGTGTCCCGATGGGCATGCCGTCCATCTTGCCGGCGAAGAACGGCATGGGCGATTACATGAGCCCGCGCATCAAGGCGCGCTACCCGGGCGTGGCGATGTTCAGCCAGTTCGATGGCGCCGAGATGCTGGTAAGCAAGTACGGTTTCTCGAAGGATGACCTCGATATGTTTTCGCTCGAGAGCCACAAGAAGGCGGCAGCCGCAACGCTCGCCGGCGCGTTCAGGGAGGAGATCCTGCCGTTGGAAGTCGCTGTAGACGGCAAGACGTTCGCGCATGATGCGGATGAAGGCATACGCGGTGATTCGACGCTCGAGAGCATACGCGGCGTAAAACTGATCAAGCTGGATGGACTGCTCTCTGCAGCGAGTGCAAGCCAGATCTGCGACGGCGCGGCGGCGGTGATGGTGGTGAACGAGCGCGGGCTGAAGGCGATCGGCGCCAAACCGCTCGCGCGCGTGCATCACATGAGCGTGCTCGGCGAAGACCCGGTCATCATGCTCGAGGCGCCGATCAACGCGACCCGCAAGGCGCTTGCGAAGGCGGGCATGAAACTCGATGACATCGATGTTTTCGAGGTGAACGAGGCTTTTGCATCGGTACCGCTTGCGTGGCTAAAGGAAATCGGTGCAGATCCCGCGAAGCTCAATGTGCGTGGCGGTGCGATCGCGCTGGGTCATCCGCTCGGGGCGACCGGTGCAAAACTGATGACCACGCTGGTGCACACCTTGCAGCAGACAGGCAAGCGCTACGGTCTGCAGACCATGTGTGAAGGTGGCGGCATGGCGAATGTGACCATCGTCGAGCGGTTGTAGATTCTCCGGATTGCCGGACGCGTAGCGCGTCCGGCGCGAAGACCCGGGGGCCGCAACGCGGGCCCCGGTGTCTATCCACTTCGATGGTGTCGCCAGTCGGGATATTTACCCGGTTCCCGTTACGCGTATGAAAGGGGTATGCAATGAAAGTCGCCTACGTTTCCGGCCGAGACGTGCTTACGCTTGCCGATGCACAAGTGCCCGAGGCAGGACCTAAGGATCTGGTCGTCAGAGTTCGCGCCGCTGCGCTGAACCGTGCCGACCTCGGCATGCTCGCGATCGGGCTAGCGGCCGGCGCGATTCCCTATGTCGCCGGGCGCGAGTTCGCGGGCGAGGTGACGGCTGTCGGACCGGATGCCGCCGCCGCGGGTTTTCGCTCGGGCGATGGCGTGATGGCCTACGGCATCGGTGCCTTCGCCGAATTCACCCGCCTGGATCACCGGCTCGCGATGCGCGTACCGACGGGACTCGACTGGCATCAGGCCGCTGCGAGCCCTCTCGGCATGCAGACCATGCATGATGCGCTTGTCACACAGGGCAGGCTCTCGCACGGGGAGCGTGTACTTGTCCACGGCGCGTCATCGGGTATGGGAATCCAGGCCCTGCGCATGGCGAAGGCTCTGGGTGCCGGCATGGTGATCGGGAGCTCGCGTTCCGAGACGAAGCTGCAGGCGCTCAGGAAGTTGGGAATGGATGCGGGGGTAAACCTCGCCGATCGTGCATGGTCGAAGCAGGTCAGGGAACTCACCGGCGGGCGGGGTGTGGACGTCGTCATCGACATGGTCACGGGCGACACGGTGGCCGGCAGTCTGGCCGCCGCTGCGGTACTCGGCCGAATTGTCAACGTCGGTCGCCTCGGGGGCAGTGCTGGAAACTTCGATTTCGATGTGCACGCACTCAACCGGCTGACCTACGTCGGGGTCACATTCCGTACACGATCGACCGATGAGATTCAGGCGCTCATCGCACGCGCGGAGCGCGACCTCGGTGCGCGTATGAGCGATGGCTCCCTTGCAATTCCGATAGACCGTGTGTTCAGTCTGGCACAGGTGGTTGAGGCGCATGACTACATGCGCTGCAACGCGCACCTGGGCAAGATACTGATCGAACCCTGACAGGGTCGCGGGCGCAAAGCCTAGCCTTGTCGATCGATATCGGCGCCGGAAGTGCTGCG
This sequence comes from uncultured Pseudomonadota bacterium, assembly GCA_903834835.1. Taxonomy (GTDB): domain Bacteria; phylum Pseudomonadota; class Gammaproteobacteria; order Burkholderiales; family SG8-39; genus CAILKO01. The sequence continues at coordinate 2,629 of CAILKO010000048.1, forward strand.
TTACCTGGGACATGTGAGGCACGGGAACACGCAGTGAGTGCGTCTGAGGAACAAAGTCGGCGGATCTCATAATTATAGTAACTTAAGTGTTACTATGTAAGCATGATCAAGTCCTGGAACCCTGCTGCGGCTCGGTTATCCTTCTGCCATGCGACACATCTATGTTCTGAACGGGGATGCGGATGGTCTGTGTGCCCTGCAGCAGCTCCGTCTCTCCGAGCCCGGGGGCGAGATCGAACTCATCTCCGGAACGAAGCGCGAAACGACGCTGGTCGCTGCGGCGAAGGCCAGCGCGGGAGACCGCGTGACGGTGCTGGACATGTCCTTCGACTCGAATCGTGACGCGGTGGAGCGGCTGCTCGCGCTGGGCGTACATGTGCGCTACTTCGATCATCACTACGCCGGAGAACTCCCGCCGCATGCTGGGCTTGACACCCATATCGATACCTCGGCAGCTGTCTGCACGAGTGCGATCGTGGATGCACATCTTCAGGGGGCAGCACGCGCGTGGGCTGTAGTGGGTGCGTACGGCGACAATCTGGACGAGACCGCGGAGCGGCTCGCCGAACTCGCCGAAGTGCCGGTTGTGGCGCGCGCCGTGCTACAGCGGCTGGGTGTGGCGCTCAACTACAACGCCTACGGCGAAACCCAAGCCGATCTGTTCTTCCCGCCCCTTGAGCTGCACGCGCGACTTATCGCATATCGCGACCCGCTGGAGTTTGCCTCGAAGGACGCTGCGTTTGCGAAGCTGTGGCAGGGATATCAGGACGACCTCGCGCGAACCGATGCGCTCAATCCGGTCGTTTCGGACGAAAGTGCCGCGGCCTACCGCCTGCCCGACGCGGCCTGGGCGCGCCGGGTGAACGGCGTTTTCGCGAACCGGCTCGCACGCGCCTATCCCGAGCGGGCGCATGCCGTGCTATTGCCCAAGACCTCAGGCGCGCTGTCGGTCAGTGTCCGGGCGCCGCTTCGGCGCCCTGCAGGGGCGGCGACCCTGTGCCGGGCCTATGCTGGAGGCGGCGGGCGCGAGGGCGCGGCGGGCATCACGGATCTGCCCGCGGCGCAGGCCGAAGCCTTCGTGCGGCATTTCATGGCGCATTTCAAGGCCTAGTACCAGCGCCGGATTCGCCTTCTCCCCGTTGCTGACGATAGGTCTCGAGAATGCGCCGCAGCAGCTTTCGATCCTCGCTGGGCACGTCGTCCATATACGTTTCATCCTCGATACGGATGAAGAACTCGCCAGTCGACTGGGCGAGCCCGACGAGCTTCCAGACGATCAGACGCCGCTCGCCGAGTGCGATTTCGGCGAGCGCCTTGGTGGAGCTGTCGAGGTACTGGGAGTACACCTGTCTGAAACTGGCCTCGCCCACGCTTTCGAGGTAGTCACGGTAGATTTCGAAGCGGCGCTTCGGGCTGTTGGAGAGCAGCGCTGCAGCCTCGATCTCGCCGCGTGCCAGGTGCTCGTGCAACCGTCGGGCCGTCGCGAGAGCGGTGTTCGTCTCCGTTCCGGGGCGCTCGGCAGCGGGGGCTTCAACCGTGTATCGGATCGGCCGGCCGTCGATCTCGATCTCCCGCTCCTCGGCTGCTCGCGCTTGCGCGGGCATGACCGCTGCACAAAGCACGGCCGCAGCGCCGAGCACCCGCCGGATGCGAACGATGTACAACGTCCAGACCGCCGCGTCAGGCGGCGACCGGTTCGGCCGCCTCAAGGGCCGGCGCGGGCCGGGCATAGCGTTCGAGCAGTTCGGTCTGCTTTCCCCGCGCATGCGCGACGCTCTTCAGCTTGATCGGGCCGAAGCCACCGATACCCTCAGGAACTTCGGCAATCTGAATGGCGAGCGCCAAGTTCTCGCCGGAGAGGCGCGCGAGCACGGCGTCCATCGAGGCTTCGTAGTCACGGATGAGCGCGCGCTCGATGCGGCGCTCTTCCGTGCGGCCGAATATGTCCAGCGATGTTCCGCGCAGGCCCTTCATGCGGGCGAGCACGCGAAACGCGGTCATCATCCAGCCGCCGAATCGCATCTTCTTCGGTTCGCCCGTCTGCGGATCGTTCTTCGCAAGGATGGGGGGAGCCAGGTGGTACACGAGCTTGTAGTCGCCTTCGAACATGCCCGCGATCTTGCGCGCGAAATCACCGTTGGCGTAGAGCCGCGCGACTTCGTATTCGTCCTTGTAGGCGAGCAGCTTGGCGTAGCCGCGTGCGACCGCTTCTGTCAGGAGCGTGGCTGGCGAGACCTTATTTTCGGCCTCGCGCACACGCGAGACAAGGGCGAGATAGCGCTCGGCGTAGGCCGTGTTCTGGTAGTCGGTTAGCAGCTTCACGCGTCGTTCTATCAGTTCATCGACGTTGCGCGACAGGCGCTGTCCGAGTGGCACGACTTCGGCCGGTGTCGCGACACGCCGGACCGCTTCGAGGTCGGCGGCGGCGCGCCGGCCCCAGAGGAAGGCGGCGCGATTCATTTCGACCGCGACGGCATTCAGTTCGATCGCGCGCTCGATCGCGGTACCCGACACGGGCACCCAGCCACGTTGATAGGCATAGCCCAGCATGAACATGTTGCTCGCGATTGCGTCTCCGAGCAGCCCGGTTGCGAGCTCGGTTGCCGCGACGAACTCTGCATGGTCAGCTCCGGAGGCATCCGCGATGTCGGCGCTGAGATCACTGCCGGGCAGACGCCAGCGCGGATTGCGCATGAAGTCGCCGGTCGGGGCCACCGTCGTATTGACCAGGGTGCGGGTGTGTTCCGCATGCATCTTCGCGAGCGAATCCTGGCTTGCTGTGACCACCATGTCGCAGCCGAGCACGAGTCGTGCGCCGCCCGTATCGATGCGCGCCGCGCCGCTCGCGCTCTCGCGACCGGAAATGCGCACATGCGACATCACCGCGCCATACTTCTGGGCGAGTCCGGACTGGTCGAGAACAGTTGCATGCCTGCCCTCCACGTGCGCCGCCATCGCCAGGATTTCGCCAATGGTGACGACGCCAGTTCCGCCGATGCCGGTGATCAGGATGCCATAGGGCGTATCGACACCGGGCAGGACGGGTTCCGGTAGCGCGGCCCACTCGAGTGCCTTGGCGCCCGCAGCCTGGGCAGTGCCTCGGCGCAGTTTTCCGCCCTCGACCGTGACGAAGCTCGGGCAGAAGCCCTTTACGCAGGAGTAATCCTTGTTGCAGCTCGACTGGTTAATACTGCGCTTGCGTCCGAACTCGGTCTCGAGCGGCTCCACCGAAAGGCAATTGGATTTCGTGCTGCAATCCCCGCAACCCTCGCAGACTGCTTCGTTGATCACCGCGCGGATCGCGGGGTCGGGGAAGGCATTGCGCTTTCTGCGACGCCGCTTTTCGGATGCGCAGGTCTGATCGTAGATGATCGTCGAGACGCCGGGCAGTTCGCGCAGCTCACGCTGAACCTTGTCGAGATCGTCGCGATGCCTGACGGTGACGCCCGGTGCCCAGGCGACATTCGCCGGGTATTTCTCCGGCTCGTCGGTCACGACGACGATCGGGGAAACGCCTTCTGCGGCAATCTGGCGGCTGATCATGGCCGGATCCAGGGGGCCATCGACATGCTGGCCGCCGGTCATCGCGACCGCATCGTTGTAGAGAATCTTGTAAGTGATGTTCACCTTGCCGGCGACCGCGGCGCGGATCGCAAGCAGGCCGGAATGAAAGTAGGTGCCGTCCCCGAGATTCGCGAACACGTGCTTTTCTTCGGTGAAGGGCGCCTGCCCGACCCAGGTCACCCCTTCGGCGCCCATGTGGGTGAAGGTCGCTGTACGACGGTCCATCCACTGGGCCATGAAGTGGCAGCCAATGCCGGCGAGCGCACGGCTGCCTTCAGGCACGTTAGTGGAGGTATTGTGCGGGCAGCCGGAGCAGAAGTAGGGTGAGCGCACGGCGGTCACGCGCGGCCGGGCCAGGGCCTTGTCCTTGAACTCCAGGAAAGCGAGCCGGTCGCGGAAGCGGCTGCCGAGCTTCTGCGCGATCCCGAGGCGCTCGAGGCGCTGCGCGATGGCGCGCGCAACGATCGTCGGGGACTGCTCGTAGTGTGCGGGGAGCAGCCACTTGCCCGCGGGCATGCCGTCGGCATGGCTCCACTCGCCTGCGTCGCCGAACTTGCCCACGATGCGCGGCGGTCGCGCGCCGTCCGTGTGGATCTGGTTGTAGAGCTCTTCCTTCAGCTGGTATTCGATCAGCTGGCGCTTTTCTTCGACGACCAGAATCTCTTCCAGTCCTTTGGCGAAGCGGCCGGCACCGTCCGGTTCCAGCGGCCAGGACATCGCGACCTTGTAGACGCGCAGGCCGATATCACGCGCGACCTGCTCGTCGATACCGAGGTCCGCCAGCGCCTGCATCGTGTCGCCGTAGGATTTCCCTGTCGTGATGATGCCGAAGCGCGGTGTCGGCGAATCCCAGACAATTCGGTCCAGGCCGTTCGCACGGACGTAGGCGAGCGCCGCGTAGACTTTCCAGTCGAGCAGCCTGGCCTCCTGCTCGAGGATGCCGTCTGGCCAGCGCAGATTGAGCCCACCAGAGGGCATCTGAAAATCCTGCGGCAGCGCAATCCGCACTCTGTCGGGATCGACCTCGACCGTGGCTCCGGATTCGACCACGTCGGTGACGCACTTCAGCGCGATCCAGCAGCCGGAGTAGCGGCTCATCGCGAAACCGTGAATGCCGAGATCCAGATACTCCTGCACGCTGGCAGGGTTCAGAACCGGGATCATCGCCGCCTTCAGATTGTGTTCGCTCTGGTGCGCGAGCGTCGAGGACTTGGCGGCGTGATCGTCTCCAGCGAGAACGAGCACGCCGCCATGCCTGGACGTCCCTGCGGCATTCGCGTGTTTGAACACATCGCCGCAGCGGTCCACACCCGGACCCTTGCCGTACCACATGGAGAACACGCCATCGTGCTTGGCGCCCTTGAACAGGCCGACCTGCTGGGTGCCCCAGATGGCGGTCGCTGCGAGGTCTTCGTTTACGCCCGGCTGAAATTTGATTTGGTGCGTTTCAAGAAATTTCTGGGCCCGCCAGAGGGCCATGTCGAAGCCCCCGAGCGGCGAGCCGCGGTATCCGGATATGTATCCCGCGGTATTCAATCCGGCGCGGTGATCGCGTTCCTGTTGCAGCAGTGCGAGCCGCACGAGCGCCTGGGTGCCCGTCATGAAGGCGCGCCCTCGGGAAATCGTGTATTTGTCGTCGAGCGAGACCTGAGGAAGGGTCGTACCGGTATCAGCCATTTCGCATGCGCTCCATCAGTAGTTCCCGGAGAGCCGGGACGGTCGGGGCGGCAGAACTCCATCCCGTCTGCCGCACGGCGCATGAGTGAACGCCGAACTCGCGCGAGACTAGCACACCGTACCAACGGAATTGCCGCACGAGAACTCGGCCTGAGCTAGGTGCCGGCTCTGCCCTTGATCCGTGGTTTTGGAGACTTCGCACTGGAGTCCCATTCTGGCTCCGGGCCGAAGGACGCCGCCAGGAAATCGACGAAGGCGCGTACCTTGGCAGGCAGATGACGCCGGTGCGGGTAGACGGCATAGATGCCGATGTCGTTGCCGAAGGTGTAGTCGGAGCACAGGGCAACGAGTGATCCATCCTCGAGTTGTTTGCGCACGTCCCAGGTTGACTTGAGCGCGATGCCCAGACCGGCGAGCGCCCATTCGCGCAGTACCGACCAATTGTCACAGGCATATCTGCCTGCGACGCGCACTGTGCCTGGGCGGCCGCCCGGGTCGCGGTATTCAAGAGTCTGGCTGAACCCGGTCAGGATCCAGTTGTGGGCTACGAACTCCTCGGGGCGCGTCGGCTGGCCGTGGCGTCGGATGTATTCGGGGCTCGCGCAGATCACGCGACGGTTCGGTGCGAGTTTGCGCGCGGCGAGCGAAGAGTCTTCGAGTTCCGCGATGCGCACCGCGAGATCAAACCCTTCCTCGAGGAAATTGATCTCTCTATCCGAGAGACTGAGCGCCAGACGGATCTTTGGGTAGCGTTCGCCGAATACAGGGATCAGAGGCACGATGTATTGATGCCCGAACGATGCAGGGAGCGCGACGCGCAGCGTGCCCTGCGGTTCGTCGCTGCTCGCTGATACTGCTGCATTGGCTTCCTCGAGTTCAGCGAGGATGCGCGTGCAGGCATCGAAATAGCTTGCGCCCTCGTCCGTGAGTCGCAGCCTCCGTGTCGTGCGATTGATGAGTCGGACACCCAGTCTCGCTTCCAGGGACGCGAGCGCCCTGCTGACCACCGCCGCCGACATTCCAAGATCCCTCGCAGCCGCAGACAGGCTGCCCGCCACGACGATTCGTGAAAAAATGCTCATTTCCTGCAATGAATTCGACATATCTTTGCTATTTTAGCAAAGGTCTTTTAACCGCTTAAGGGATTCTCTTCTGCCTGGGTAGGCCCTATTATTGTTGCAACGCAGCAAATAGATTGTAAAGCAGCATGGAGTAGGGAATCACCTAGAAAGGGTGCCCGATGAGTAACGACAAAATGATTAACGAGCTTGCCAAGGGATTGAATTTTGAGCGGGGTTGCGCGATCGCGGGATTTCTCGCAGAAGCACTTGCTCACCTTGTCCCGGACGAGTCCGTGAAGGGCCGGATGGGTGTACTTAAGCAACAGGCCCTGACCACCCTGCGCGCCAAGACACCGGCGACCGGTTGGTCCTGAAAAGGACGCTAACAGAAGTAAGCCCCGAACGCGCCCGCCACGGTCTCCTCCTCCCTCCTCCTCCGTGGCGGGGTTCGTCCTGCCCCTGCAGTGATGCAGGGGCAGGACCGCGACTCCACAGTGCAGTGCGAGTCGCGTGCCAGTACAGGTAGTTGAGAGAAGCAGTTCTGGCTTGGTTTTCAATCAAGTCAGCAGCAGCAAAAGAACAGAGCGCAGCCGGAGCGCACAGCTTGCCTCCGGCAGAAATACAGAATGCGCCCGTCACGGTCTCCTCCTCCCTCCTCCTCCGTGGCGGGGTTCGTTCCGCCCCTGCAGTGATGCAGGGGCGGAACCGCTACCAAGTTTGCCTGTTTCTTAAAGTTCGGCCCTTATCGACGATAATCTTGTATGACAAGGCGATAAATGGGCTGCGGCCCGGAGTGCTCTCATGGGGCGACCGGAGAAAATCAGGTTTGGAAAGTTGTGCTCAGGGCAGAAAATCATTTTGCCCGAGGGCCTGCCGGCTGTACACGCACGATGCAGGGGCACGGGTCGCCGGCACGGAGCGGCATTCGGAAGGCTGCCCCGAGCCGGGGTGACCCGAGCGACGATAGGCGGTGCGTGAACTACCGTCGCCATTTCGGCCTGCGCGAAGCCCCTTTCGGAATCACACCCGATACAGGGTTCTTCTTTTCGTCCAGAAATGTTCAGGAGGCGCTGAACACCCTGGTCGTTGCAGTGGCGAACGGCGAGGGATTCATAAAAATTACCGGCGAGGTTGGAACAGGGAAGACGCTTCTTTGCAGGAAGCTGCTTGCCAGCCTAGAAGGATCTGCAGTCACTGCATACATCCCGAACCCTAACCTTCAGCCGAGGGCGCTCTACCTGGCGCTCGCCGCCGAACTCGATCTGGATGCGGAGCATATCGAGTCGCACCGCCTGGACAAGGAGATCATGCGGCGCCTTCTGGAGCACGCCAGACACGGCAAGCGAGTGATCTTGTGCATGGATGAAACGCAGGCGATGCCGCTCGAGACTCTTGAGGCGCTGCGCCTGCTGACCAATCTTGAAACCGAGAAGCGCAAGCTGCTGCAGGTCGTGCTTTTCGGCCAGCCGGAACTGGACCGGAAGCTTGCGAGTGATTCAGTGCGCCAGCTCGCGCAGCGGATCACGTTTCAGTACAGAATGCGAGGGCTGGACCGTGAAGAAACCGGGCAATACGTTGCCCACCGGTTGCACGTCGCCGGGTATTCTGGGGTGTCGCCGTTCACTCGGGATGCGCTCAGACGGTTGCATTCCGCAAGCGGTGGCGTTCCGCGCCTGATCAACATTCTGTCGCATAAGGCGATGATGCTGGTCTACGGTGAAGGGGGGCATTCCATCGAGGGTCGGCATATCAAGGCGGCGATTCTTGACACACCTGCTGTTCGCGGGAAGCGCTGGTGGCATCTTGGCTTGTCACGCAGTGCGGTGCAGTGAAGCGTATCGAGTATCGGAACAGGGTATGCGGGCATGAGCGTCATCAACAAAATGCTGAAGGATCTGGACCGGCGGCAGGGGTTGCCGCCGAGCGAGGGCGCGTCGGCAGTCCGGGCGCCGACCCTTGGGCCTGCGCCCGGGCACGAGTGGCTCTGGCGCACACTCGCCGTACTCATGCTGGTCGCACTTGTCTGGGCCTGCTGGGTTGCGTATCAGGTCTGGCCGAGGCCGATCGCGACCGAACTCGCGCTCCGGGGAGTCATCAAGGATGCCGTGCCCGCGGTCTCTCCCGTCCCGGCGCACCCGGCTGCGCAGGTGACGAGCAGTGCTCCTGTGCCAGCGCGCCTGTCAGCGGGGCTCGATCTGCTTCGGTTGGCCACAGAGATTACGACCCCCATACGTTCCGAGGCTGCGCGGCGGCCGAAGACATTGCAAGGTGTCGCGGCGGCAAACACGACTCTCTCCGGCGCGCAGGGGCAGGCCCCGCGGCTGTCCGAGGGTGCGTCTCCCCCGCTGCGGCTTCAGACGACGGATGTGCTCGCCAAGGGCACGGCGGACAAGAGCGACCGTTCGCGCATCCCGGCCGAACGTGCCGAGGTCGCCTTTCGTCAGGCAGTGACGGCTCTGAATCAGGGGCGCGTGAGCGACGCAGAGGAGCTGCTTGTGTCTGCCCTGAAACTGGATCCTGCGCACGCGTCAGCACGCCAGACGTATATCGCGATGTTGCTGGAGCAGGGGCGCCTTGAAGCTGCGAGGAAGGAGTTGCAGGTTGCGCTCTCGATCGATCCGGAGCAGGCGAGATTCGCGTTGCCGCTCGCTCGCATTCAGGCCGGGCTCCGTGAATATGCCGCGGCGCTGGAGGTGCTCGGTAAGGTCCCGGAAAACGCCGCAGGCCCGGAACTCAGCGTACTGAGGGCAGTCATTCTGCAGCGCTTGGGCAGACATGTCGAAGCGGTTGCGTACTATGAGCGGAGCCTCAAGACCTCGTCGGACGATGCGCCGACGCTGCTCGGCTACGGAATTTCCCTGGATGCCCTCGGTCGGTCCGTTGAGGCAGCCCAAGCCTACCGCAGAGTGCTGGCTGTCAAATCGGTCATGCCGGAAATACGCGCCTACGCCGAGGCGCGGCTGCGGACCCTCGAGTAGCGTCCCGGAGACAGGACGGAGCCGCGTCTCAGATTTCCTGGGGATTCAGTTTTTCCAGACGGTACCCGTAGTTGTACACAGGGACCACTCGGTACCCGGATTCCGGACGGAGGTCGAGTTTTTTTCTGACCTGACTCACATGGGTGTCGACGGTCCGTGTCGCGAGATCCGCGCCACGCCCCCATACCGTTTCGTGCAGATGTCCGCGCGATAGCAGCCGTCCCACGTTCCGGAACAGCACGACGGACAGGTCGAATTCCTTGGGCGTCAACTCGATGCGGGCTCCATCGCGCCGGATCTCGCCGCGTTCCATGTCGATCTCGAACGGCGGACAGGAGAATTGCTTTTCTTCCGCCTGAGGGTATGCCCGCCTGAGCAACGCATGGACCCGCGCCAGCAGTTCATGCTTCCTCGCCGGTTTGACCATGTAGTCGTCTGCACCGCGCTCCAGAGCGAACACGATGTCTTCCTCGGTGTCCCTGACAGTCACGAACAGGACGGGAACGCGTTGCGAAACCTTGCTGCGGATCCAGACCAGGACGTCAGTCCCAGGGAGGTCGGGCACTTGCCAGTCCAGGACAAAAAGGTCAAAACTCTCCCGTCCAGCCTGACGCATGGCATCCCGACCATTGCTAAAGCCATGAACGTCATGACCGTCGTCCGCCAGCCATCGCTTAAGCAGGGCAAGCTGATCGGGATCGTCTTCAAGAATTGCTATACGCAAGCACTGCCCCGCGGGGGAGAGGCCTTAATTGGGGAATGATAATACCTTCGGAACCAGGCCGGCCCCTTCAATTCTGAACCGCTGGCCCGACGTCCGCCTAACCGGGAGATGCGGTCTGCGGGTTCCTGCCAGCAGGCTCTCGATCCGACAGGATCCGGTTCTTGCATCGTCCGGTACCAAGCATCTTGACCAAATAGTGGATAACACAGATAATTTCGGGTTCCGCCGGAGGGGTGCCCGAGTGGCTAAAGGGGGCAGACTGTAAATCTGTTGGCCTTGCGCCTACGTTGGTTCGAATCCAACCCCCTCCACCATCCTGGAGAGTGTCCCGGGAATGTTGGCGGAAGCAGTGCGGTTTGACGAGTTTTTTATTGTGCAGGGCGGGTGTAGCTCAATGGTAGAGCAGAAGCCTTCCAAGCTTATGACGAGGGTTCGATTCCCTTCACCCGCTCCAGTTGCAGAGGGCGGACCGGGAAACCTCGCCATGGTGCGGTTGGTCCGGTTCTGCAGGCTCTGTGGGGCCTTGCCGGGAAGTGCCGTGGGTTGGCAGCGACTGATGTTGCAGCGATCCGTGGTTGGCTGATTGTTTAGGTTGGTTTTGCAGCATTTGCGGCCCATGTAGCTCAGTGGTAGAGCACTCCCTTGGTAAGGGAGAGGTCACGCGTTCAATCCGCGTCATGGGCACCAAGCAGCAAAGAAATCCAATGGCATGCCTGCGTGGCGGCCTCAACACGGTCGGTGACTAAGAGAAAAGAAAGGTATTCGCGAAATGGCAAAGAGCAAATTTGAGCGTACGAAGCCGCACTTGAACGTAGGGACGATAGGACACGTAGACCACGGGAAGACGACGCTGACGGCGGCGATCACGCACGTGCTGGCGAAG
>CAILKO010000049.1 GCA_903834835.1 uncultured Pseudomonadota bacterium
ATGAGCGGCAGCGTGATACTTAAGAACCGGTCGAACGGCCCGGCGCCCAGGGTTGCGGCCGCCTGTTCCAGGCCCGCGTCGATCGCTTCGATCGAAAGCCGGATCGCGCGCACCATGAGCGGGAAGGACATCACCGCGGTGGCGACCGACGCGCCGGCCGAGGTGAACACGAGGCGCAGCCCGAAGCTCTGCAGCAGCCACGCGCCGACCGGACCCTGCACGCCGAGGACGAGCAGCAGCAGGTAACCGACCACGACCGGCGGCAGCACGAGCGGCAGGTGCACGAGGCCGTCGAACAGCGCCTTGCCGGGGAAGCGTGCGCGGGCGAGCAGCCAGGCGGCAGCGATGGCGAAGGGCAGAGCGAAGGCGACGCTGCGCAGCGCCACCTTGAGGCTCAGCCACAGTGCCTGCAATTCGAACTCGGTCGGCACGCGGCTACCTCAGCGAGAAACCGTGTTTGCGGAACACGGCGCCTGATTCCTCGCCGAGCAGGAAGGCACGCAGCGCGCGCGCCGCAGACGTTGCGCGCCCCGCGACGAGCGCGAGCGGATAGCTGATCGGCGCGTGGCTGTCGGCCGGGAACTCGCCCACGACCTGCACACCCTTCGCGACGGCGGCGTCGGTTGCGTAGACGATGCCGAGCGGGGCTTCTCCGCGCTCGACATAGGCGAGCGCGATGCGCACGTTCTCCGCGCGGGCGATGCGCGGGCCGATCATTCCCCACAGGCCGAGCGAGCTCAGCGCCTGCTGCGCGTAGCGGCCGACCGGCACGCTCGCGGGATCACCGGTGACGAGGCGCCCGCTGGCGCCGAGCAGGGCGCCGATGTCCACACCCTTGCGGATCTCCACCCTGCGCGGCGCGCCGGCCGGTGCGACCAGCACCAGGCGGTTCCCGAGCCGGGACACGCGGGTGCCCGCTTCGAGGAGCGCGCGCTTGTCGAGGTAGTCCATCCATTCCTCGTCTGCGGAGAAGAAGATGTCGGCCGGTGCGCCGCTCTCGATCTGGCGCGCGAGCGTGGAGCTCGCGGCAAAGGAGGAGCGCATCGTCATGCCGCTGCGCGCGCCCCAGGTCTTCGCCAGCTCGCCGAGCGCATCGGTGAGGCTCGCCGCCGCGAATACCGTGACGTTCTGCGCCTGCGCGCAGGCGCAGAAGGCGAGAACGGCCGCGGTGACGCAGATTCGAATGGCAGGGGAAAGCATGTGGCGTCCGGAACTCGCCGGGATAGGCGTTATGCACAATGATATATAACGATCGCTGCATCCGCCATGCGAGGCGGTGCGCAATCGCTAGGGTTTGCGCCGTTTCGCCCGGGCCGGCCGGAGACGGGCCGAGAAGCGCTTCAGGTCGGCTGCGATCGCCTTCGAGGCGGAAAGTTCCATCTTGCGAAAGCGCGCCAGCAGATCGAGGCCGAGCGGCGTCACTTCCGCGCCGCCGCCTCGCTTGCCGCCAGTCGCCGTGGTGACGAGCGGTCCGGTGAAGGCGGTGTTCATCGATTCGACGAGCTGCCAGGCGCGGCGGTAGGACATGTCCATCTCACGCGCGGCGGCGGAGATCGACCCGGTACGCGCGATGCGCTCCAGCAGGTCGGCCTTGCCCGGGCCCATGGCGGCGGCACCGGGGGCGAGGATGCGCAGGGTCAGGCCGGGGTAGCGGGGCACGGACGGGGCGGGATGGTGGCAGAGACCAGAAAGATAATAACAATTCCAAACGTCGCGGGCCGCTGACCAGTGCGCGTGCCGTTCATACCGTCGCCCCGCCGCAGGAGCTTCCCGCGCCCGCGGTGCACCCGTAGCAGTGATCGTCGAAGGCGATCCGGCGACTGAGCAGTTCGTCTAGGTCGAATTCGAAGATGCTTAGCGGCCGGCCGTCGCGGCCGCGTGCCGGCAGATCGACCATCTGGTTGAAGTCGCAATCGTAGAGACGGCCTTCGTGGTCGACGCTGACGAGCGTGCGGCACATCACGCCTTCGGCCGCAGTCGGATTGAAGGCGGCGACGAGTTTTTCCATGTACGCCTCGTACTGCCCGGACTTCTCCAGATGCAGCCGGAAGCGGTTGATCGGCATGTTGGTGATCGTGTAGAGGCTGTTGAAGCGCAGGCCGAACTTCGCGAGCAGCTCGCGCCGGTAGTCGGCCTCCAGGCCCGCCTGGGCTGCGGGCAGATAGGGCCCGACCGGGTTGTAGACGAGATTCAGCTGGAGGCCGCTGTCCTGCGCGCCGTAGCCCTGCGCGTTCAGCCGCCGCAGCGCCTCGAGGCTCTTTTCGAATACGCCGCTGCCGCGCTGCGCATCGGTGAAATAGGCCTGGTAATAGGGCAGCGATGAAATCACCTCGACGCGATGGCGCGCGAAGAATTCCGGCAGATGCGCGAGGCTCGCGCCGGTGATCGGGTGGGGATCGAGCTGGACCGTGAGGTTGTGGCGCACCATCACGTGACGCGAGAGCGCGCGGGCACCCTCGACGAGGCGCGCGAAATCGGGGTGCAGCTCGGGCGCCCCGCCGGTGATATCGAGCTTGGCGATCGACGCGTGCTGCGCCAGCAGCGCGAGCGAGCGGTCGATCGCCTCGGCCGACATCATCTCGCGGCGCGCGGGCGAGGCATCCACGTGGCAGTGCCTGCAGACCTGGTTGCACAGGCGCGTGATGTTGAGCTGCAGTGTTTCGACCGAAACCGGCCGGAGATCGAGTCCCGCATCGCGCACCCGGCCCGTGAAATCGCGTCCCGCATGCCGCCGCGCGAAGCGCAGCACCGCAGCGACGCCCGCCGGGCGCGTCACGGGACGAGCTTCTCCAGATGATTCTGCATCTGCACCGAGTGCACGAGCGTGATGCCTGCCTGCATGACCGCCGCGACATGCACCGCCTCCATCATCTGCTCGGGATTGGAACCGGTCTCGAGGCACTGGGTGGTGTAGGCGTCGATGCAGTAGGGGCACTTCATCGCGTGGGCCACGGCGAGCGCGATCAGCGCCTTTTCGCGCTTCGACAGTGCCCCGTCCGTGCCGGTGGCATTCGCGTAGTACTTGAAGAAGTCATCGGCGAGTGCCTTGGCGTGCTTGCCGATGTCGCCGAACTTCTTGAGGTCGTCGGATTCGTAGTAGTGGCTCATGCCTGCTCCCGGGTGAAGAATCGACTCGACGGACGTGATCTGCGGCGCCTGCATGCGGTGCCGCGGGTGTATCGCAGCGCATGTAATGAACAGCCTCAGGCTGCGGATTGTTCCAGCTGCTCCAGTTCGGCCTGCTTCGCAAGCCACTCCTCTTCCAGGGCGCCGAGTTCTCTCAGCACATAGGCCTGGTCGAGCAGCAGGCCCTTCAGCGTCTCCTTCTGGACCTCGTCGTAGATCCCGGCTTCGGCGAGGCGTGCCTCGATGCCGGCCTTCTTCGTCGAGAGCTTCGCGATCTGTTCATCCAGACGCTTCAACCGCGCCTCGATGGGCTTGCGCGCCGCGGCGCTCTTCTGGCGCTGTTCGGCTTCCAGGCGCTTCTGGTCGCGGCGCTCTGCGGCGCTCTGCACGGGTGCCTTCGGCGCAGCGGCGGGGGCGGCGGCCTGCACCGGCACACCGGCCGCGCGTGCGACGGACGCAACGGGCAGGGCGGCGCCGCCCGGATCGTTCTTGCTCTTCAGCAGCCAGTCGCGGTAGTCGTCGAGATCGCCGTCGAAGGGCGCAAGCCTGCCTTGCGCAACGATTAGGAACTGGTCGGTCGTGGCGCGCAGCAGGTGGCGGTCGTGCGACACGAGCACCAGGGTGCCCTCGAACTGGGCGAGCGCAACCGTGAGCGCCTCGCGGGTTTCGAGATCGAGGTGGTTGGTCGGCTCGTCGAGCAGCAGCAGGTTCGGACGCTGCCAGACAATAAGCGCGAGCGCGAGCCGGGCCTTCTCGCCGCCGGAGAAGTTCGCGATGCTGCCGGTGGCCATTTCCCCCGGGAAGTTGAAGCCGCCGAGGAAGCTCCTCAACTCCTGCTCGCGGACATTCGGGGCGACCCGCGCGAGGTGCCAGACTGGCGACTGGTCGTCGCGCAGCATGTCCACCTGGTGCTGGGCGAAGTAGCCGATCACCACGCCCTTGCCCCAGGTTGCGCTGCCGGCAAGCGGCTTCAGTTCCCCGGCGATGGTGCGGATGAGCGTGGATTTGCCCGCGCCATTGATGCCGAGCAGGCCGTAGCGCTCGCCTGATTGCAGCGAAAAGCTGATGTCGCGCAGGATCACGCTGCCCGGCGCCTCGGGCCCCGTGCCCGGATAGCCCGCGTTCACGTCCTCGAGCACCAGCAGCGGGTTCGGCGCGCGCAGCGGCTCGCGGAATTCGAAGGAGAACGGCGCCGCCGCGTGCAGGGGCGCCATCTCGCCCATCCGGGCGAGCATCTTCATCCGGCTCTGGGCCTGGCGGGCCTTGGTGGCCTGGGCCTTGAAGCGGTCGATGAAAGATTGCAGGTGGGCGCGTTCGCGAGCCTGCTTTTCGTTCTGGGAGGCGGCGAGCACGAGGGCCTGGGCGCGCTGGCGTTCGAAACTCGAGTAGTTGCCGCCGTAGCGGCGCAGCTTCTGCTGATCGATGTGCAGGATCACGTTCGCGACGCCGTCGAGAAAGTCGCGGTCGTGCGAAATGATGAACAGCGTGCCCGGATAGCGCTTCAGCCAGTCTTCCAGCCAGATGATGGCATCGAGATCCAGGTGGTTGGTCGGTTCGTCGAGCAGCAGCAGGTCGGAGGGGCACATCAGCGCCTGGGCGAGGTTGAGCCGCATGCGCCAGCCGCCCGAGAAGCTCGACACCGGACGCTCGAATTCCTCGGGCGAGAATCCGAGGCCCTGCAGCAGGCGCTCGGCGCGCGAGCGCACGGTATAGGCGCCCGCATCGGCGAGCCGCGCATGCAGTTCGCCGAGGAGCGTGCCGTTCGCGTCACTCGCGTGATCGTCGGCCGCCTCGGCGCGCGCGAGCGACTCCTCCAGCGCGCGCAGCGTGGCATCGCCGTCGATCGCGTAGTCGATCGCGGCGCGCTCGAGCGCCGGGGTCTCCTGCGCGACATGTGCCACGCGCCACTGGGGCGGGAAGTCCGCGTCCCCCTTGTCCGTGTGCAGCACTCCGCGCAGCAGCGCGAAGAGGCTCGATTTTCCGGAGCCGTTGGCGCCGATCAGGCCGACGCGTTCGCCCGGATTGAGGCTGGCGTCGGCGCCGTCCAGCAGGACCTTGGTGCCGCGGATGAGGGTGACTTGCGAGAAGCGGATCAAGGCTGGGGTGTCCGGGAGGCCCGGACGAACGCGGTCGTCGGCCGAGGCAGAATAGTGGAAAGAACGGCTCAATTTTACAGAAGGCCGGCCCGCACTCCGCGCTACCATAGCGGATGGACCGATACCGCCGCACGGAATGAAGAACGACGAGATCATAAACATCGATTTCGAGGAGCTGCACCGCATCCCCCGCACAGTGGCAGAGTTGCACTGGCTGCTGCTCATACTGGTGCTGCTGTTCCTCTCCTTTGGCGGCACGACGGAGGACAACGAATCCGCGGTCTCCGCCGCGCTCTTCGTCTATGGCGCCTTCGTGCTCGGCTTCCGCTACACCAACTTCGGCCGGCGCGAATCGCGCTGGAAGGTGGCTGTGGAAACCTGCGGCATGATCGCCTTCAGCACCTGGGTGCTGCGCTATACGGGCGGTCTGTCGAGTCCGCTCTTGAACCTCTACCTGCTTCCCGTGATCACGAGCGCGCTTACGCTCGGCAAGGTCACGACCTTCATACTCACGGCGCTGATCGCGGCCTGCCATATCCTGCTCGGCGGGCCGGAGTCGTTCGGAGAACTCTTCCGGCTCGCGTATATCGGAACGCTTGCGGTGCAGATCGCGCCGGTCCTGCTGGTGGCCTACGTGACGACCATGTTCTCGGTCGACATCCGCTACGGGGTGAGCAAGGCGAAGCTCCTGTCGGAAACCGACGACCTCACGGGCCTGCCGAACACGCGCGGCTTCAATGCAGTGGCCGCGCGCGCCTTCGCGCAGTCGCGCCGCTACGGGCGCCCGGTGAGCCTGCTCATGCTGGACTCGGACAACCTCAAGGGGGTGAACGACACGCACGGGCACGAGGCGGGCAACCAGATGCTGCGCAATCTGGCCGATGCGGTGCGCCACGAATTGCGCGGCACCGATGTGCCGGCGCGCTACGGCGGCGACGAGTTCATCGCACTGCTGCCGGAGACCGACGGCAAGGCGGCAACGGACGTGGCCGAGCGCATCCGGCGCGCGGTGGAGGCGCGGCCGCTGCTCTCGGGAGACCAGTATGTGCGCTGCACGGTAAGCATCGGCGTGGCAAGCTGTCCGCCGGACGCCGAGTCGCTCACCGACCTCGCGTCGCGCGCCGATCGCGCGCTCTATGCGGCCAAGGGCGACGGGCGCAATCTCGTGCGCCGCTTCGGCGACCGCGATGCGCAGAGCAGCTAGGCACGCGGGAAAGACAACATGGGGCAGAGCGGGGAGGGGACGGCATGACACGGAAGAATTCATTCTGGATCCCGCAGTTGCGCGAATTGCTGTTTATGCTTGCGCTCCTTGCCAGCGTGCAGGCCCGCGCGGCCGAAGTCGATCCTGCCGCCGAGGCGCTGGAGGGAACCTGGCTTGTTTCGGTGAGCGGCGAATCGCGTGAGCGCTTCATGCTGCTCTCGGGGGCGAAATCCGAGCGCGGCGAGGTGAAGGTCAATCGGGCGGAATACGGCTGGCTGGACGGCAAGCCGGAGAATATCAAGGACTGGTCGGCGCTTGTCCGGGGCGACGCGATCGAGCTGCGCTTTTTGACGCCTGCGGATTCCGTCGTCACAGCCCGCCTCGCGGTGGACGACACCACAGTCTCCGGCCGCATCGTGTACACCAACGGGCGCGACCTGGAATTGCGAATGACGCGTCTGCCCGCCGAGGAACTCGCGGCGCTGCGCGAGCAGGCCCGGCTCGACAGGGCCGAGCAGCAGGGGGCGAAGACGGCGAAGGCTGCGAAAACTGCAAAAACTACGAAGGCGGCGGTGCCACACGCCGGGCCGAACTCGAAGATCCACCTTGTTTACATCGGCTCGGCCGATTGCCCCTCCTGCCGCGGATACGAGGCGGAGTACTTCGGCCGCAAGGATCTCATGGCGAGCGTGGTGCCGGACTTCGCGAAGATCAGCTATGTGAAGTCGTCGCTCTCGACCTACCGGGCGCGCGATCCGGTTGGGCGTGTGCCGCCCGAGCTTGCCTGGCTGGCCGAGCGTGGCGCAAACGGCAAGTACCCGCTCGCGCGCCGCGGCGTGCCGTTCTTCGCGCTCATCGTCGATGACAAGATCTGGGCCCAGGGGCACGGCACCACGGCACTCGAGAATCTTGTCGCGCCGGAGATCCGCCGCGCGGTGACCGAGCGGGGCGGCTAGCGCGTCATCCGGTACTGCTCGCCCGGCGCCATGCCGGTGACGCTCTCGAGCGTAATGATGATCGCAGTGCCCTTGCGCTCCGGATCGCGTTTCTGCTCGAGGTCGGGGGAGTTCTCGTACACGGTGCGCCGCGCGGCTTCGCTGTTGTCCACGCGCGCCTTGCCCTTGAAGGTGATCATCGCGCGGGCCGCAGGATTCATGATGTCGTCGGCGTAGAACAGCGTGACATCCGGGTGTTTCGCGAGCGCGGTGGCGATGCCCGTGGTCTGGGTGCGGGTCCAGAGCGCGAGGTCGCCTTCGCCCCAGGCCTGGACGGTGCCGCGGAACGAGACGCTGGGTTTTTCGTCGAGGGTCACGTAGGAGACGAGGATCGGCCGGCCGCGCATCAGCGCGCCGTTCACGATTTCCCTCAGCGTCGGCGTGAACTTCATTTCAGTGACGACGACGGGCGTAGCGCTCATGGCAACTCCGGTTCGGTTGGCGGCTTGTAGGCTGGCGGCGGATTCTACGCATCCGCCGCATCCCGCCCGCTAGAGACTGTCCAGATGCGCGACCACCTTGTCGGCGCGCATCACGTCGGCGTACTTGTGGTGCATGTCGAAGAGGTTGATCTTGTGCGTGAGCAGGCAGCGGTCGAAACAGCACTCCTCGACCACGGTTACCTGGAATCCGTGCGAAAAGGCATCGACTGCGCTCGCACGCAGGCAGCCGGAGGTGCTCTCGCCGAGCATGATGACCGAGCGCACGCCGAGGCTCGTCAGATGCGCGGCGAGCGGCGTGCCGTAGAAGGCGCTCGCGCGCGCCTTGCGGATGACCGTGTCGTTCGGCTGTGGCGTGAACTCGGGGCGGATGGCGAACAGCGGGTCGGTGAATGCGACGCCCTGTCCCATCGCTGCGATCACGTTCGCGGAATGCGCATCCGGGCGCGTTTCGCCGGTCGAATAGAAGATCGGCAGTCCGGCGCGTCGCGCTGCGGCGAACACCCGCTGCGTCGGCGGGATCGCCGCCCACGCGTATTCGCCGCAGGAGGCCGGATGCACTTTGATCGCCTCGGCGAGCGGCACATTGCCGCCCAGATACACCATTTCGTAGAGATCGATCGCGACCAGCGCGGGTGCCGGACCTATCCCTTCCTTGTGCCGGAAGAACCGGTACACGTCCATCGTCTCTGCGGAGATCACGTCCTTCCAGCAATGGTCTTCGAAATCGTCTTGCATCTGCGTCTCTCCTCCGTGTCCGGCCGGCGTCGGTGCGCGCCGGCTTCCCAACGCGGTTTTAGCAGCTTGCGGGCGCGCTGACTTACAATGGACAGGTCATGAAAGTCATCGGTTTTGCCGGCTGGTCCGGAAGCGGCAAGACGACGCTGATCGAAAAGCTGCTGCCGATCCTGCGCGAGCGCGGGCTGCGGGTGTCGGTGATCAAGCATGCGCACCATCGCTTTGACGTGGACGTGCCGGGCAAGGATTCCTGGCGCCACCGCGAGGCCGGTGCGCACGAGGTTCTGATTACTTCCTCGCGCCGCTGGGCGCTGATGCACGAGCTGCGCGGCGCGCCCGAACCGGAACTGACGGAGCATCTCGCCCGGCTCGCGCCCTGCGACATGGTGCTGATCGAGGGCTACCGCCACGCACCGGTGCCGAAGATCGAAGTCCGGCGCGCGGCGTGCGGCGGACCGCGGATGCACGAGTCAGACCCGCATATCATGGCGATCGCAAGCGATGCGCCGGCGGGGAACGGTGTGCTGCCGGGGTTCGGGCTGAACGATCCGACGGCGATTGCGGACTTCATGCAGACGATGCCGGAATGGCGCGCGGCGGGAAGTGCACCGACGGGCGGGGCAGCAGACAGGGGAGCGGAGCAGCGATGAACAAGGGATTTCTTTCGGTCGATGAGGCGCTCGCGCAGATGCTGGGCGAGGCGCGCGTGGTCGCCGAGGTGGAGCAGGTCGCCACGCTCGATGCGAGCGGACGCGTGCTCGCCGAGGCACAGGTCTCGGGCATGGACGTGCCGCCGATGGACAACAGCGCGATGGACGGTTACGCCGTGCGGCGTGCCGACCTCGCCGCGCCGGGCGCGACACTGCGCGTCAGCCAGAAAATCGCCGCCGGCAAGCCGGGCAGTCCGCTCGAGCCGGGCACCGCGGCGCGCATCTTCACCGGGGCGCCGATTCCCGAGGGCGCGGATGCGATCGTCATGCAGGAGCACACCGAGGCCGCCGGCGACCAGGTCAGCGTGAAGCAGCTGCCCGCGCCCGAGCAGTGGATACGCCGGACCGGCTGCGACATCCGGCGCGGCGCGACCATACTGCAGGCCGGCGTGCGACTGCAGCCGCAGGACACGGGCCTCGCTGCATCGGTGGGCATCGGCACGCTGCCGGTGCGCCGCAGGGTGCGGCTCGGGCTCTTCTTCACCGGAGACGAGCTCGTCATGCCGGGCGAACCGCTCGCGCCCGGGCGTATCTACAACTCGAACCGCTTCACGCTGCGCGGACTCGCCGGCGCGTTCGACTGCGACATGCGCGACTACGGCATCGTCCCGGACAACCTGGAGGCCACGCGCGCGGCCTTGCGCCGCGCAGCGGCCGAATGCGACGTGATCGTCACCTCGGGTGGCGTGTCGGTGGGCGACGCGGATTTCGTCAAACCGGCGGTGGAGGCCGAGGGCTCGCTCCTCATGTGGCGCATTGCGATGAAGCCCGGGCGGCCGCTCGCCTTCGGGCGTGTCGGCGGGGCCTTCTTCATCGGACTGCCGGGGAATCCGGTGTCGAGCTTTGTCACGTTTCTGCTCTTCGTGCGGCCCTTTCTGCTGCGCACCCAGGGCATCGCGGATATTGCGCCGAAGGCAATCGAGGCACGCGCCGATTTCGACTGGACCGAACCGGACAGCCGGCGCGAATTCCTGCGCGCGCGCTGGAACGAAGGCGGCGGCCTCGATCTGTTTCCCAGTCAGGATTCCGCGGTGCTGAGCTCCACATCCTGGGCAGACGGTCTCGTGGACAACCCTGCCACCCAGGCGATCCGTCGCGGCGACCGGGTGCGGTTTCTGCCTTACGCCGGGCTGTACCGCTAGCCATGAAGGTGCGCGTACTCTATTTCGCCTCGCTTAGGGAGAAACTCGGCCGCGACCTGGAGGAGGTCGAACTCGCCGAGGGCGCGACGGTGGCAGGTCTGCTTGCGCTTTTGCGCGCGCGCGGCGGCGCGTGGGCCGAAGCGCTGGCCGAAGGTCGTCCGGTTCGGGCGGCGCGCAATCAGGACATGGCGAAGCCCGGTACGCCGCTGGCCGCGGGCGACGAAGTCGCCTTCTTTCCGCCGGTGACCGGCGGATGAGGTGTCCTGACGCAGTGTGCACCATAGATAGTAACATTTACGTTACTATCTATGGGATGCAGAACACCGGGGCTGCCCGATGAAGATCCTCGTCGGCTCCGCGGATTTCGACGCCGGCGCCGAAATCCGAGCGCTCGCGCGCGCAAGCCGTGGCGTTGGCGCCGTGGCGAGCTTTGTCGGTCTGGTGCGCGATGCGAACGAAGGCGACACGGTCGGCGCGATGACGCTCGAGCACTACCCGGGCATGACCGAGAAATCCATCGCGGAAATCGTCGGCGAGGCGCAGAATCGATGGCAGATCGCCGATGCGACGGTCATCCACCGCGTCGGCACGCTGCGACCCGGCGATCAGATCGTGCTCGTCGTCGTTGCGAGCGCACACCGGGGCGATGCCTTCGAGGCCTGCGAATTCATCATGGACTACCTGAAGACCCGGGCGCCATTCTGGAAGAAGGAAGCGACCGGCACGGGCGAGCGCTGGGTCGAGGCGCGCGCGAGCGACGATGCGGCCGCGGCGCGCTGGGACGAAGACGGCCAGTCCGACCGGAAGCGCTGAGTAGAGAAGCGGGAAGACGAAAATCGAAAACACACCGGCAAGACCCAAACTCACGCTGAAGAAGAAGCCGCCGCAGGCGGCGGAGTCCGCTGCCGCGCCTGGCGCACCGGCCGATTCGCCTGTCTCGCCCGTCGCGCGTGCCGGCGCGGAACCCCTGCGCACGCCGAGACGATGCAGTCGTTACCTGGCCGTCCCACCGAAAGCGCGTACCGAAGAGGAACGCAGCGCGGGCCGTGGCGCGGCGCGCGACCGGGATCGCGGTCCGGGGCGCGGTCCGGGCGCCGGACGCCCGCGTGCCGGGCCGCGTACGCCTACCGATCTGCGCGAACGTTCCCGCGCGGGTTCGCACTCGGGGGCGCGCGGCGAGGCACGCGCCCGTGCAGCGGCGCAGCCGCCATCGGCACCACCGCCCCCACCGCCGCGTCCGGAGTTCACCAGCGGGACGATGCGGCTCAACAAGCGGATGGCCGAGCTCGGCATCTGTTCGCGCCGCGAGGCCGACGAGTGGATCGAGCGCGGCTGGGTGCGCGTGGACGGCGAGCTCGCGCGCATCGGCATGCAGGTCACCCCGGAATCGAAGATCGAGATCGACAGCCAGGCCGAGGGCGAGCGCGCCGCGCGCGTGACGGTCCTGCTGAACAAGCCGATCGGCTATGTGAGCGGCCAGGCGGAGGGCGGGCACAGACCTGCCGTGACCCTCATCAAGGCCGAAGCCCGCTGGGAGGATGATCGCAGCCGCACGCGATTTCATCCGCGCCAGCTGATGGGCATGGCGCCCGCGGGTCGGCTGGACATCGATTCGACGGGCCTCCTCGTGCTGACCCAGGACGGGCGCATCGCGCGCACGCTGATCGGCGAGGATTCCGAAATCGAAAAGGAATATCTCGTCCGCGTCAGCTACGACGGGGTGGGCGAGCGGGTGTCCTCGGTCTTTCCGCGCGAGAAACTCGCGCAGCTGCGCCACGGACTCGAACTGGACGGAAGCGCACTGAAGCCGGCCCAGGTCGAGTGGGAAAACCCGGAGCAGTTGCGCTTCGTGCTGACCGAAGGTAAGAAGCGTCAGATCCGGCGCATGTGCGAACTGGTCGGCCTGCGCGTGGAGGGTCTAAAGCGGATCCGCATCGGGCGCGTGATGCTCGGCAACCTGCCGCCGGGCGAGTGGCGTTACCTCAGGCCGGACGAGGAATTCTGAGGGGGCTTTCCGGGAAATAGCAGGACCGGGGCGAGCGCTCAGCGCCCCGCGACCAGCATCCAGCTTGCAATGCCGAGCAGCGTCATGGCGACTGAGCCCGCAACGTGGACGCTGACGACCACGAGCATGCGGCCGAGGTCACCCTCCTGAATGAGCGCGACGACTTCGGCCGAGAAGGTGGAGAAGGTGGTGAGGCCGCCGCAAAAGCCGGTGATGATGAGCAGCCGCCATTCGGGCGACAGATCGGGCCGGCTGGCGAAGCCCGCGAGTGCGAGGCCGATGATGTAGCCGCCGATCAGGTTGGCGGCCAGCGTGCCCGGCGGAAACCAGGGCAGCAGGCTGTTCAGTCTGAGGCCCAGCGTCCAGCGCAGCAGCGCGCCGGCAGCCGAGCCGACGGAGATCGCGATCACGGAGGGCCACATGCGTGCAGATTATTGCACGCGCATTGCGCTGTCCGATTCAGCTACCGGCAAGCCGGGCAGGGTATGCTTCGGGCCCCGATCAATCGCCGCACCGATCCCGGCAGTCCAGCGCGGGGAAGTTCGCGAGGGCCTGCCCGACATGCTGTCCCGCCTTGCCAAGCTGCGCGTGCAGCGCCTGCTGCCGGCCGCCGCCATTGCGGCACTGGCGGTGCTGATCTCCATGCTCACCCGCTGCGTGCTCGCCTGGAAGGCGGGCCCGGAGGCCGGTCTCGCCGACTGGCTGCGCATGTTCGGTTTCGGTCTCGTCTACGACGTGGTCGCGGCGCTGTGTCTGGTGACGCCGCTTGCGCTCTGGTTGCTCGCCGTGCCGGGGCGTCTCGCGCGCACCCGCGCGCACCGTGCGCTGGTCGTGCTCGTCGGCTTCGGCTATGCGTATCTTTTCGTGCTGCTTGCGGTCATGGAGTGGCTGTTCTGGGACGAGTTCGCCGCGCGTTTCAATTTCATCGCGGTCGACTACCTGCTCTATACACACGAGGTGCTCGGCAACATCTGGGAAAGCTACCCGGTCGGGGTGGTCCTGTTCGCGCTGCTCGTGCCGGCGCTCGGGTCGCTCGCCTGGATGGCAAGGCCGCTCTGGCATGCGGCCGGTGTGCCGCTCGGCTGGCGCGTGGCACTCGGCGCACTGGCGCTCTGGGTGATCCTGCTCGCAGGCGTGATGGGCACGCTCGATTCGGATCTCAAGGATGCGTCCTCCCAGGATGCGATCAACGAGCTTGCCGGGAACGGCGTATTCCAGTTCTTCGCCGCGAACCGGCGGAACGAACTCGACTATTTCCGCCACTATGCGACCGTGCCCCTGCCCGAAGCGGTCGCCTCGGTGCGTGCCGCCCTCGGCGGTGCCGACACCGCCTGGGTCGAGTCCGCCGTGCCGGGTGCGCCGCGCGAGGGTGTCGCGCGCCCGGTGCGCGCAGCGGGCAAGCCCAGGCACCTGAACGTGGTGCTGATGAGTATCGAAAGCCTCGGCGCGGAATTTCTCGGCGCCTACGGCGACAAGCGCGGTCTCACGCCGAATCTGGACCGGCTCGCGGCCGAAAGCCTCTGGTTCAGCCGTGTCTATGCCACCGGCAACCGGACGGTGCGGGGCCTGGAGGCGCTCTCGCTTGCGCTGCCGCCGACCCCCGGCCAGTCGATCGTGCGCCGGCCGAACAACGAGAATCTCTTTTCGCTCGGCAGCGTGTTCGCCGCAAACGGCTACGACGTGTCCTTCGCCTACGGCGGCTACGGCTACTTCGACAACATGAACGACTATTTCGGCGCGAATTCCTATCGCGCGGTGGACCGTCGTTCGATCCCGCCGGAGCGCGTCGAGTTCGAGAACATCTGGGGCGTGGCGGACGAGCACCTCTACGATTTCGTACTCGACCAGGCGGACGCGCTGCGCGCGCGATCGCCGGACAAGCCGTTCTTCGTGCACGTACTGACGACCAGCAATCACCGGCCCTATACCTATCCGCCGAATCGCATCGACATCCCCTCCGGGTCGGGGCGGGAGGGGGCGGTGAAGTACACCGACTACGCGGTCGGCAAGCTGCTCGAACACGCGCGGCGCCGGGCGTGGTTCGACGACACCGTATTCGTGATCACGGCGGATCATGGCGCGAGCGCGCGCGGCACTTCGCGCATCCCGATCGACAAATATCGCATCCCGCTTTTCGTGTATGCGCCGAAGCACGTCGCGCCGCGACGCTTCGAGCGCCTGATGTCGCAGATCGACATCGCGCCCACCGTGCTCGGCCTGCTCGATTTCAGCTATGTCACGAAGTTCTTCGGCCGCGACGTGCTGCGTTCTCCGCCGGAGACCGATCGCGCCTTCGTCGGCAACTACCAGACGCTCGGCTACATGAAAGGCGACCGGATCGCGGTGCTGCAGCCACGCCGCCTGGTGGAAGTGCTGCGCCTGGGGCCGGGCGACAAGGTGCTGGGCGCAGCGCAGGATCCGGCGCTCGCCGCCGAGGCGATCTCCTTCTATGAAGTCGCGGCGAACGCCTTCCGCAAGGGCTTGCTGAAAAACGATCTCGCAGCGCCGGAGCTGCGCGCACCGGCGCGCTGAGCGGGGCGCCGCCTGCGCTCAGGCGTGCACCTTACTGCGCGGTCCAGCCGCCGTCCACCGACAGGATGGCGCCCGTGATCGAGGCCGCATCCTCGCCGCACAGAAAGCTGCAGTAGGCCGCCACCTGATCGATGCCGACGAAGCGCTTGGTGGGCTGGGCCGCGAGCAGTACGTCGCGCACAACCTGTTCCTCGGTAATGCCGCGCGCTTTCGCGGTATCGGGGATCTGTCTTTCGACGAGCGGCGTGCGCACATAACCCGGGCAGACCGCGTTCACGGTAATGCCCTGCTGCGCGACTTCCAGCGCGACGGTCTTGGTAAGGCCCGCGATGCCGTGCTTGGCCGCGACATAGGCGCTCTTGTAGGGGCTCGCGACCAGGGCGTGGGCGGAGGCGATGTTGATCACGCGACCCCAGCCGGCCTGCTTCATGCCGGGCAGCGCCAGCCGGATGCAGTGGAAGGCAGAGGTGAGATTGATCGCGATGATCGCGTTCCACTTGTCGACCGGAAATTCGTCCACCGGCGCCACATGCTGGATGCCGGCGTTGTTGACGAGGACGTCGATGCGGCCGAACTCGGCGGCCGCTTTCGCGAACATGGCCTCGATCTGGTCCGGGCGGGTCATGTCGGCCGGATCGTGCGTGACCTTGACGCCGCAGCGCGCGGCGAGCGATGCGCGCTGGGCTTCGATCGCGGCCGGCTCGCCCATGCCGTTCAGCACCACGCTGGCGCCCAGCGCGGCGAGACGCTCCGAGATGCCCTGGCCGATGCCGGAGGTGGAGCCGGTGATTAGGGCGGTCTTGCCGGAGAGCGGGCGGTTCGATGTCGTCATGTTTCCTTGGTCCAGGGTGTGGGCGGCGGCACCGCGCAGGGACCTTCGACCTCCACCGTGGCGAAGTCCGCCGGGCCGACGATCTCGAGGTATTCCATGTCGGCGGAGTAGTCGAACAGGTAGTGCGTGATGCCGGGCCGCTGGTGCACGCAATCGCCGGCCGCGACGAGCGTCACTTTATCCTCATACATGAAGCGCGCCCAGCCCTTCTGCATGATCACGATGTGGAACTCCGCCCTGTGCTGGTGCCAGCCTGTCCCTTTTTCGGGCGCGCGGGCTGCCGTCACAAGGGTGACGATCACTTCGCCGTGCGTGGCTGCGGCGACGCCGAGATCCGGGAAGGGCAGATCCTGCCCATCGTGCGCAATACCGTGCTCGCGAGCGACTGAAGCTGCGGCTGCGCGCGGGTTGGCTTATCCTACGCACCCCGAACCGGCCGATGCGGACCGGCGGACAGGAGGAGGCGAACACGTATGGCGGGCCAGTCCCTGCAGGACACGATCCGCGTCGACACGGCGCGCAATCTTTACAAGGTGGCGCGGCGCAATTTCGTCGCGCAGGAGATACTCGAGGCGGAACGCGAGCGCATTTTTGATCGCTGCTGGCTGTATCTCGGGCACGCATCCGAGATTCCGCAGCCGGGCGATTTTCTGACGCGCGTGGTGGCCGGCCGGCCGATCGTTTTTTCGCGCGACAAGGACGGCGCGCTGCACGCGCTGCTGAACACCTGCCCGCATCGCGGCGCCCAGGTGGTGCGCGAGCGTCAGGGCAACGCGAAATCCTTCCAGTGTTTCTATCACGGCTGGACTTTCGCCCAGGACGGCAAGCTGCGCGGCCAGCCCGGCAAGGAGAGTTACGACGCGGACTTCAATCGCGACGGGGACGCCGACATGCTGCCGGTGCCGCGCTTCGAGATCTACCGCGACTTCGCCTTCGTGTCTTTCGACCGCGGCGCGTCCAGCCTGCCTGAATATCTCGCGGGCGCGGCGGAATACCTGGACATCCTGGCCGACCAGTCCGAGGTCGGCATGGTGATCGTGGGCGGCACCCAGGAGTACGCGATCCGCGCCAACTGGAAGCTGCTCACCGAGAATTCCATCGACGGCTATCACGCGGCGACGACGCACGCGACCTATCTCGACTATCTGAAGGGGGCGGCGGGCAATCTCGCCAAGGTGCCGTTCTCCGGCGTGGGGCGCGACCTCGGCAACGGCCACGCGGTGGTGGAATACCGCGCGCCCTGGGGCCGTCCGGTGGCGCAATGGATACCGCTCTGGGGCGAGGACGGCAAGCGCGAGATCGAGGGCATTCATGCGCGCCTGTGCGAGCGCTTCGGCAAGGAACGCGGCGATCGCATCGCGCTGAACAGCCGCAATCTGCTGATCTTCCCGAATCTCATCATCAACGATGTGATGGCGGTGACGGTGCGCACCTTCTATCCGAGCGCGCCGGACATGATGCAGGTGAGCGCATGGGCGATCGCGCCCTCCGAGGAAAGCGACTGGGCGCGCAAGTACCGGCTGTTCAGTTTTCTCGAATTTCTGGGGCCGGGCGGCTTCGCGACGCCGGATGACGTCGAGGCGCTCGAGCAGTGCCAGCGCGGCTTCCAGAACCTGCGCGAAGCGCCGTGGAACGACATTTCCAAGGGGATGGGGCGGGAGCAGCCGTCCTTCGACGATGAAATCCAGATGCGCGCGTTCTGGTCGAGCTGGCATGCGCGCATCAACACCCCTGCCGATACTTCCGGGGAGGGCTGAGATGGCCACGCCTGCAGACATCACGCGCATCGAAGTGGAGGACTTCCTGTTCCTCGAGGCAGAGATGCTGGACGAATGGCGCCTGAAGGAGTGGCTCGCGCTCTTCACCCTGGACGCGAGCTACTACGTGCCGGCCACCGATCTCACGCCGGAAGCCTCGCCCGCGACCAGTCTGTTCTACATCGCGGACGATCGCTCGCGGCTGGAATCGCGGGTCGAGCGCTTGCTGAAGCGCACGGCGCACTCGGAATACCCGCGCTCCAAGACCCGGCACCTGGTGACCAACGTGCGCATCCGCGAGCGTGGGGCCGATTCGATCTTCGTGAGCGCGGCCTTCGCGGTCTACCGCACCAAGGACGCGGTGACCGATCTCTACGTGGGCAGCAACCGCTACCGCATGGTCTTCGAAGACGGCGCGCTGAAGATCCGCGAGAAGCGCTGCATCCTCGATCTGGACGGGTTGAAACCTCAGGGGCGGATCAGCATCCTGCTGTAGCGGGCTGCTAGCGGTTGCAGGCCCAGGCGACGACCTCGCAGTCCGGTCCGCACTGGCGCAGCGCCTTCGTTTCGGACTCCCCGCGGTTGGTGCCGCGGAAGGTCGCGTATTTCGCCTTCGCGTCGTAGACCCCGGCCGGCATGCGCCTGCGCGCCACGGCGCCGCATTCGCCTTCGATGCGCATGACGATCTCGCAGCTGGGGCGCTTGCACTGGCGCAGGGCTTCCAGCCGCGCCTCGCGCGAGGTCTTCTGGTTCACGCCGTAGCCCCAGGCATCCGACAGCCGGTCGATCGCGATCGCACCGTGCGCTTTCGGCTTGTGGGCTTTGGTCGCGGCCGTGGCCGACGGGAGGGCGGCGCCGAGCGTGATGATCAGGATGCTGGACAGGACCTCAAACGCAAATTGGTGCAGGCGGTCGACGGGCATGCCGGGTCTCCTCCCCGAGAGCGATGCGTCCGAGATTAGTAGAGGCTTGTCTTTCCGTCCACCGGCATGCCTGTCCCGGTTGCGTCTGGTCAACATGCCGCGGCTTGAACCGGAGTCGAATGCCCCCATCTGCCAGTCAGGCACATATCAGGCAAGGCCCCGATACACCATGCGCATCGACAAGCTCACGACGAAGTTCCAGGAAGCCATCGCCGAGGCCCAGAGCCTCGCGGTCGGCCAGGATCATCAATACATCGAGCCGCAGCACCTGCTCGCAGCCCTGCTCGCGCAGGATGACGGCTCCACGGGCTCGCTCATCCAGCAGGCGGGCGGCAATCCGGGCGCGCTGCGCAGCGCGCTCCAGCAGGCCATCGGCCGGCTGCCGCGTGTGGAGGGCACGCCGGGCGAAGTGAGCCTGTCGCGCGATCTCTCCAGCCTGCTGAACGTCGCGGACAAGGAAGCGCAGCAGCGCGGCGACCAGTTCATCGCCTCCGAACTCTTCCTGCTTGCGGCCACCGCCGATCGCGGCGAGTCCGGGCGCCTGCTGAAGGAGGCGGGGGTCACCAGGAGCGCGCTCGAGAAGGCGATCGAGAAGCTGCGCGGCGGTCAGAGCGTGTCCGGCCAGGCCGACGAATCCCAGCGCCAGGCGCTCGCCAAGTACACGCTCGATCTCACCGAGCGCGCGCGGAAGGGCAAGCTCGATCCGGTGATCGGGCGCGATGACGAAATCCGGCGCTGCATCCAGATCCTGCAGCGGCGCACCAAGAACAACCCGGTGCTGATCGGCGAACCCGGCGTCGGAAAGACCGCGATCGTCGAGGGCCTCGCGCAGCGCATCGTGAACGGTGAAGTGCCCGAGACCCTGAAGAACAAGCGCCTGCTCGTGCTCGACATGGCCTCGCTCCTCGCCGGGGCGAAGTATCGTGGCGATTTCGAGGAGCGCCTGAAGTCGGTGCTGAAGGAACTCGCCCAGGACGAGGGCAGCACGATCGTGTTCATCGACGAGCTGCACACCATGGTGGGGGCGGGCAAGGCCGAGGGCGCGATGGACGCGGGCAACATGCTGAAGCCCGCGCTTGCGCGCGGCGAGCTGCACTGCATCGGCGCGACCACGCTGAACGAATACCGCAAGTACGTCGAGAAGGACGCCGCGCTCGAGCGCCGCTTCCAGAAGGTGATCGTGGGCGAGCCCTCGGTGGAGGCGACCATCGCCATCCTGCGCGGCCTGCAGGAGCGCTACGAGGTGCACCACGGCGTGGACATCACCGACCCGGCGATCGTGGCGGCGGCGGAACTGTCGAACCGTTACATCACCGACCGCTTCCTGCCGGACAAGGCGATCGATCTCATCGACGAGGCGGCGGCGCGGATCAAGATGGAGATCGATTCCAAGCCCGAATCCATGGACAAGCTCGAGCGGCGGCTGATCCAGCTGCGCATCGAGCGCGAGGCGATGAAGAAGGAAAAGGATGAAGCCTCGCAGAAGCGCCTCGCCCTCATCGAGGAGGAGATCGAGCGCCTGCAGAAGGAATACTCGGATCTCGAGGAGATCTGGAAGGCCGAGAAGGCGCAGGTCTCGGGCAGTCAGCAGGTGAAGGAAGAACTCGAGAAGCTGAAGCAGCAGATGGAGGACGCCCGCAGGAAGGGCGACTGGCAGGGCATGTCGGAAATCCAGTACGGGCGCATTCCACAACTCGAGGCCCAGCTGCAGAAGGCCGAGGCCGGCGCGGCGAGCGCGGAAGCGGCCGGCGGCCCGAAGCGCCTGCTGCGCACCCAGGTCGGCGCCGAGGAAATTGCGGAAGTCGTGTCGCGTGCCACGGGCATACCGGTGTCGAAGATGATGCAGGGCGAACGCGAGAAGCTGATTCACATGGAAGCGCGCCTGCACGAGCGGGTCGTCGGCCAGAACGAGGCGGTGCGCCTCGTGTCGGACGCGATCCGGCGCTCGCGCTCCGGGCTCTCCGATCCGAACCGGCCTTACGGTTCGTTCCTGTTCCTCGGTCCCACGGGTGTCGGCAAGACGGAGCTGTGCAAGGCGCTCGCGACCTTCCTGTTCGATTCGGACGAGCATCTGATCCGCATCGACATGTCCGAATACATGGAGAAGCACTCGGTCTCGCGCCTCATCGGCGCGCCGCCGGGCTATGTCGGCTATGACGAGGGCGGTCAGCTTACCGAGCAGGTGCGCCGCAAGCCGTATTCGGTGATCCTGTTCGACGAAGTCGAGAAGGCGCATCCGGACGTGTTCAACACGCTGCTGCAGGTGCTGGACGACGGCCGGCTGACCGACGGGCAGGGCCGCACGGTGGACTTCAAGAACACCGTGATCGTGATGACCTCCAACCTCGGCTCGCACATGATCCAGCAGATGGCCGACAGCGACTACGGGGTGGTGAAGCTCGCGGTGATGGGCGAGGTGAAGACCCATTTCCGGCCGGAATTCATCAACCGCATCGACGAGGTCGTGGTGTTCCACGGGCTGGGCGAGGAGAACATCCGGTCGATCGCGCGCATCCAGCTCGACATACTGGGGCGCCGCCTCGCGAAGATGGACTACGGCTTCGAAATCACCGACGCCGCAGTGGGCGAGCTCGCCAAGGTGGGTTTCGACCCGATCTATGGCGCGCGGCCGCTCAAGCGGGCGATTCAATCCGAGATCGAGAACCCGCTTGCGAAGGCGATCCTGGAGGGCCGCTTCGCGCCCAAGGACACCATACTCGTCGATGTGCGCTCGGGCGGGATGGTGTTCGAGAAGCGGGCTGCGGAAGAGGGCGAGCCGAACCGCAGAAAGGCTGCCTGACGCGCGTTCCGGACCGGTGCTTCCGCTCCGGAACGAACGGCCACTGAATATTTTTCCCGCCGTGCCGCAGTGCGGCATGCGCATTCCTCCCCGGCTTGAGGTATCTTTGCGCCCGCGCCGCCATGCTGGCGGCAGGGTTATTTCGATACCTCGTACAACACCAGTCCAGAAAATGGGGAGGCAACATGGGCAATAAATTTCTCAGGCTTGCGGTCGTCTATCTGCTGATCGGCGTATGCATCGGCGTCATGATGGCCAAGCAGCATGACCACACCCTCGCTGTCGTACATGCGCATATCAACCTGCTCGGCTGGGCGAGCATGTTCCTGTTCGGGCTGTTCTATCGCGCCTTCCCGGAGGCCGAGCGCAGTGCCTTCGGCTACCTGCACTTCTGGATCCACAACATCGCGCTGCCTGTCCAGATGGTCACGCTTGCGATGCTCGTCTCGGGGGACACGTCGGTCGAGGGCTGGGTCGCGGGCGCTTCCGTCGCGATCGTGATCGGTCTCGTGTTCTTCGCGATCAACGTCTGGAACAGCACGCGCAACGGCTGAGCCGCTGCCGGGTCAGCGCTGAATTGCGCCCCGGGGCGCCACGCCCCGGGGGGTGCCGCACCCGCCAGATTGCCCGCAGGGAGAGAGCATGAAACTCATCAAACGCCTGATCGGAACCCTGATCATCCTGTTGCTGATCCTGCTCGGGGGGTTGTGGTGGGTGTATTCCTCCAAGGATGAGCTGGTCCGCGAGGCGATCGAGAAATACGGTCCTGAAATCGTCGCCGCGCCGGTCAGCGTGAAGCAGGTGAAGCTCGATCCGCTGGAGGGCAAGGGCAGGATTGCGGGTCTGCGCATCGGCAATCCGAAGGCCTACAGCGCGCCGGATGCGCTGAAGCTGGGCGAAATGCGCCTGACGCTTGATCCTGCCTCGGTCACGAAAGACGTGATCGTGGTGAAGGAACTCGTGCTCGTTGCGCCCGATGTGACCTACGAGCGCGCGAACGGTCTGAGCAACGTGGAAGCGATCCAGAAGAACATCGACGCCTATGTCGCGCGCACGCTCGGCCCGAGCGAAAAGAAATCCGACGCGCCGGCGAAGAAGTTCGTGATCGAGCACCTGTACGTGAAGGATGCGAAGCTGCACTACGGCACGGCGCTGTCGATGCCGCTGCCCGACCTTCATCTGCGCGACATCGGGAAGAAGTCGAACGGCGCCACCGCAGGAGAAGTCGCTAAGCAGACCTGGGATGCGATCGCGCATGGCGCGATGAATCTCGCCTCCCGCGCCGGCACCGCCGTGAAGGAGGGCGCGCAGTCGGTGGTGAAGGGCGTGAAGGGGCTGTTCGGGAAGTAACGCCGGGGCGCAGGCGGTTGCGGGACGTCTCGGTCGAGGGACTTCAGGCCTTCGCCTTGAGCAGCGCATCCAGACGCGGAAACACGCGCCGCGCATTGCCTTCGTAGATCAAGCGGCGCGCCGCGTCGTCCAGATGCGGCGTTGCCTCGACATAGCGCCGCGTGTCGTCGTAGCAGTGCCCGGTCTCCGGATCGATGCCGCGCACCGCGCCGATCATTTCGCTCGCAAAGAGTATGTTCTCCGCCGGAATCACCCGGGTGAGGAGGTCGATGCCCGCCTGGTGGTAGACGCAGGTATCGAACCAGATGTTGCGCATCAGGTGTTCGGCGAGCGGTGGACGCTTCAGTTCCTGGGCGAGTCCGCGGAACCGCCCCCAGTGATAGGGAACGGCGCCGCCGCCATGCGGGATGATGAAGCGCAGCGTCGGAAAGTCGCGGAACAGATCGGAGGTGAGGCACTGCATGAAGGCGGTGGTGTCCGCGTTCAGGTAGTGCGCGCCCGTGGTGTGGAAGCAGGCGTTGCAGCTCGTGCTCACATGAATCATGGCCGGCACGTCGAGTTCCACGAGCTTCTCGTAGATCGGGTACCAGTGACGGTCGCCAAGCGGCGGGGAAGTCCAGTGCCCGCCCGAGGGATCGAGGCTCAGGTTGACGCCGACGAAGCCGTAGTCGCGCACGCAGCGTTCGAGTTCCGGGATGCAGCTGCGCGGATCCACGCCCGGGGACTGCGGCAGCATCGCGGAACCGACGAAATGATCCGGGAACAGCGTGGCCACGCGGTGACAGAGTTCGTTGCAGACCGCAGCCCAGGCCGCGGACACATCGAAGTTGCCCACATGGTGCGCCATGTGACTCGCGCGCGGCGAGAAGATCGTCAGATCGTGACCGCGCGCGCGCATCAGCTTCAGCTGGTTGGATTCGATCGACTCGCGCAGCGCGTCGTCGCTGATCTTCAGATCGGACGCGCGCGGCATTGCAGCGGGATCCGCGATGCCGGCGATCTGGCGGGTGCGCCAGTCTTCCAGCGCCTTGGGCGCGGTCGTGTAGTGGCCGTGGCAGTCGATGATCATCGCCGCGCCCTCCTGCGGTATCCGCGGCTCAGTCGAGGAACTCGGGCTGGTGCTTCAGCAGGTGGTCGTAGATCGGCTGGAAGTGCAGCCAGCCGATGTATTCGCTGCCCACATGCTCGCGGCTGTAGCGCGCGCTCTCGGGCGGGACGAGCGCGGGCGTGATGCCGGTCGCCTCGATCATGAGCTGTTGCTGGCAGCAGCGCTCGAGGCCGATGAACCAGAAGGCGGCCGATTCGATGCTGTGGCGGCTCGCGGTGAACAGGCCGTGATTCTGATGGATTGCGGCCTTGGCGTTCTTGAACGCATTCGCCACGCGTGTGCCGGCGTCCAGTTCGACCGCCACGGCGCCCGCGGATTCGGTGATCACCACGTGGTCTTCGTAGAACACCGCGGCGTCCTGGGTGATCGGCGGCAGCGGCCGGCCGAGCGAGGCGTAGGCGCCGCCATAGACGGTATGCGCGTGGCACATCGCGAGAATGTCCGGATGCGCCTTGTGCACGGCCGCGTGCAGCACGAAGCCCGCGCGGTTCAGCGCGTACTCGCCTTCCAGCACGTTGCCGTCGTGGTCGGCGAGGATCAGGCTGGAAACGTTCACGTCGGCGAAATGCATCGCCATCGGGTTGGTCCAGTAATGCTGGGGAAACTCGGGATCGCGGATGGTCAGATGGCCCGCGAAGCCGTAGTCCAGCCCTTCTAGCGCGAAGGCACGGCAGGCGGCGGCAAGGCGCTGCTTGCGGTGCAGGCGCTCCTCGGCCACGGTCTCGAAACTCGGAATCTCCGGGAACTTCAGCCCTTCCTGCATGGGCTGGTAGATGGAGACATGCTTGCCGCGCTTGGTTGCGAAAGTCGGCTTGACGGGTTGGCGGCGGGCAAGGACTGAGGACATGGCGCGCTCCGGGGTGTTCTGAATTCGAGGGCAGGATTATCGACCGGGCGAGCGTTCGAGGAAAGCGCGGACGGCAGTTGGCACTGCGGAAGAGGGGGCCTGGATGTGAAATCGGCCACGATAGTAACGTTTAAGTTACTATCGTGGCCGAGACTGTCTTCGTTCTTCCTCCGCGCGGGCTAAGCGTTAGCTACGGGTTGCCCAGCCCTTGGGGCACGGGTGCCTAGCCTTTCAGGTGCTCCCGGAAGAACGCGACGGTGCGCGACCAGGCGAGCTTCGCCGCCGCTTCGTCGTAGCGCGGCGTGGTGTCGTTGTGAAAGCCGTGCTGGGTGTTCGGGTACAGGTGCATCTCGTATTTCGTGCCCGCGGCCTTCATTGCCGTCTCGAAGGCAGGCCAGCCCGCGTTGATGCGTTCGTCGTTCGATGCATAGTGGATCAGCAGCGGCGCCTTGATCTTCGGCACGTCCGCCGCTGCGGCCTGGTTGCCGTAGAAGGGCACGCCGGCCGCGAGTTCGGGCATGCGCGTCGCCATGAGGTTCACGATCCCGCCGCCGAAACAGAAGCCGACCGCGCCGAGCTTGCCCGCCTCGGGCCGCGCCTTGAGCCAGGCTGCCCCCGCGAGCAGGTCTTCGGTGCGCTTCGCCGCGTCCAGCCCGCCGAAGAGCTTTACCGCCTGCTCCTCGTTGCCAGGGTAGCCGCCGACCGGGGTGAGCGCGTCCGGTGCGAAGGCTAGGAAGCCTTCTGTGGCGAGGCGCCGCGCGACGTCCTCGATGTACGGGTTGAGGCCGCGGTTCTCGTGGATCACGACCACCGCGCCCGTCTTGCCGGAGAGTTTCGCCGGGCGCGCGTAGTAGCCACGCATCGTCCCCGAGCCTTTGGCCGAGTCGTAGTTCTGGTAATCCGCCACGATGCGCGGATCGTCCTTCTTCACCTGCTGGGCCCAGGCGTAGTTCGGCTTCAGCGCCTCCAGCATCGCGGCGGCGCTGAACCCGGCCACCGCGAATTTCGAGGCACCTTCGAGGAACTCGCGCCGGCTGATGGCGCCGTGCACATAGCCGTCGAACAGTTTCAGTACGCCTGCGGGGAAATCGCTGGCCTTCATGCGTTGCTTCATGGAATCCGCCCTCCTGGTGTCGATGTGGTCTGCGGCATCGAAACCGCAGAATGGAACTGACCGTGCTCCTGTGCGTGGAAACGCCCTTGGCCTGCGGATTATTCCCGTCCCGGGCGGGCGGCGCCACCCCGGACCGCTAGAATCCGTACCCGTCCCTCTGCATCGAATCCCGCTATGTCGATAGGTTGGTTTCCCGGCCACATGGTCGCTGCCCGCAAGAAGGCGGGCGAGACCATGGCGATCACGGACGTGGTGCTGGAGATTCTCGATGCGAGGCTGCCCGGCTCGAGCAGCAATCCGATGATTGCCGAGCTGCGCGAATTCCGGCAGAAGCCGGCGGTGAAGATCCTGAACAAGTCCGATCTCGCGGATCCGGCCGCGACCGCGGCCTGGGTGCGCGCCTTCGAGGCCGAGGGGGCGAAGCATCCGCATGCGGGGGAGCCCGGGGTGAAGCAGGCGCAGGGTGTGCGCACCAAGGTGCGCGCCCTCGCGGTCTGCGCGCGCAGACCGGCCGACCTCGCGAAGATCCTCACGCTTGCCGCCTCGCTCGCGCCGCACCGCGGCACGCCCGAGAAGCCGGTGCGCATGATGGTGATGGGTATCCCCAACGTGGGCAAGTCGACGCTCATCAATGCGCTCGTCAAACGTCGCGTGACCGCTGCGGGCGACCAGCCCGCGCTTACCAAGCACCAGAGCCGGCACGAGCTGAACGATCGCATGGAACTCGTCGACACGCCGGGGCTCATGTGGCCGCTCATCCGCTATCCCTCGGACGGTCTCATGCTCGCCGCGAGCCATGCGCTCGGCGACAACGCCTATATCGACGAAGAGGTCGCGGCCTTTCTCGGCGATACGCTGCTCGCGCGTTACCCGGCGCTGCTCGCGGCGCGCTACGCTTGCGCGCCTGCGGAACTGGACGGGCCGGGTCTCGTGGCCGCAATCGCGCGACGGCGCGGCTACCTGCTGAAGGGCGGCCTGGTCGATTACGAGAAGGCCGGCCTCGCGCTGATCCATGACTATCGTTCCGGGGCGCTCGGACGCATCAGCCTGGAGACGCCCCAGAGCCGGGTCGAAATGATCGCGCGCACGCCGGTCAAGCCGCCCAAGGCCGCCCGTGGCGCGCGCCGGGCGCAGGCCGAAGCGGAGCGTGCAGGGGACGAGGCGGCCCCGGCGGACTAGTCCCGACCGCCGAAACCGCTGAAACCGGCTGAAGCCGGACTTGCATCAGCTTCAGTCCGGGCATTAGTATTGAGAAGAATTCTTATTAAACCCCGCGGCGGCCCGGGACCGGTGGCGAGTCGTATCGGCCGGCTGCACTGCAAGGATGGAGGAACGGGATGCAATTCGGTGCATGCAGGTTGGTCGCAGCGCTCCTGTGCGCAATGTCCACGTACGTCGCCGCGGCGGAGGACGTGAATCTCTACACCACGCGCGAGCAGGCGCTGATGCAGCCCCTGCTCGAGGCCTTCAAGGGGCGCACCGGCATCACCGTGAATACCGTCTACCTGAAGGACGGCATCGCGGAGCGCGTCGAGAGCGAAGGCGCGAAATCGCCCGCCGACGTGCTGATGGCGGTGGATGTGAGCGGCCTCGCCTACCTCGTGGAGAAGGGCGTCACCCAGCCGCTGCGCTCCGCCGTGCTGGAGGCGGCGGTGCCCGCGAATCTGCGCGATCCGGCCGGTCACTGGTTCGCGCTGTCGCTGCGTGCGCGCACGCTCTACACGATGAAGGGCGGCCCCGCGAGCTTCACCTACGAGGAGCTCGCCGATCCGAAGTGGAAGGGCAAGCTCTGCCTGCGCTCGGGCCAGCATCCGTACAACACGGCGCTCATCGCGCATCTGATCGCGCGCGATGGCGAGCCAAAGACCGAGCAGTGGCTGCGCGGCGTGAAGGCGAATCTCGCGCGCCGGCCCGCTGGCGGCGACCGCGAGGTGGCGCGCGACATCATGGGCGGGCTGTGCGACATCGGCCTCGGCAACTCCTACTACGTGGGCCTCATGCGCAGCGGCGCGGGCGGCCCGGATCAGCGCAAGTGGGGCGAGGCGATCAACGTGGTGCTCCCTGTGCTCGCGAAGGGGGGCACGCATGTGAACATCTCCGGGGCCGCCGTCGCGAAATACGCACCGAACCGCGCGAATGCGGTGCGGCTGCTCGAATTCCTCGTCTCCGACGAAGCGCAGGCGATCTACGCGAAGGCGAATTTCGAGTACCCGGTGAAGAAGGGCGCGGCCATGGATCCGATCATCGCGAAACTCGGCACGCTGAACGTGGACCCGATGTCCTTGGGCGAGATCGCGAAGCATCGCAGAGCGGCGAGTCTGCTGGTCGACAAGATTGGCTTCGACAACTGAGCTTGCGCCGGGGCGGCTTGCGCACTGGCGCTATGCGCTCGGCCGGCGGCTCTTCGGCGAGGCGGGTGGCGGCTGGCTGACGCTCACCGCGCTCGCCGCGCTTGCGGTGCTGCTGCCGGTGTTCGCGCTCGCCGGACATGCGCTGCAGGGTTCGGGCGATCTGTGGACCCATCTGATGACCCACGTGCTGCCCCAGGCCGCGCGCGAGAGCCTGATGCTGCTCGCTGCGGTCGGCGTGCTCGTGATGGTGATCGGCACGGGCACGGCCTGGCTGGTCACCGCCTATGACTTCCCGGGACGGCGCGTGCTGTCCTGGGCGCTGCTGCTGCCGCTCGCGGTCCCGACCTATATCGTCGCCTTCTCGTATCTTGAACTCTGGCATCCGGTGGGGCCGCTGCAGAGCGGTCTGCGCGCGCTGCTCGGCTACGACAGCCCGCGCGATCTGCGTCTGCCCGAGATCCGCTCGCTGTGGGGCTGCAGTCTGCTGTTCGGCCTCGTGCTCTATCCCTATGTGTACATGCCCGCGCGCGCACTGTTCCGCATGCAGGCCGTGGCGCTCATCGAGGCCGCGCGCATGCTCGGCGCGGGCCGGGGGCGCGTGTTCTTCCGTGTCGCGCTGCCGCTCGCGCGCCCGGCGATCGCGGTCGGCACGAGTCTCGCGCTGATGGAGGCGCTGAACGATGTCGGTGCGGCCGAGTTCCTCGGCGTGCGCACGATGACGGTGTCGATCTACTCGACCTGGCTGAACCAGTCCAACCTGCCGGGCGCGGCCCAGATCGCGCTTGTCATGCTCGGGATCGTGCTCAGCCTCGTGCTGCTCGAGCGCTGGGCGCGGCGCAAGCAGCACTATGCGGGCAGCGCGCGCCAGTCGCAGCGGCTCGCGCCGCATCGCCTGCACGGCGCGGCAGGCTGGTTCGCGCTCGGCATCGGCAGTCTGCCCGTGCTGTTCGGTTTCGCGCTGCCGGCGGGCCATCTCGCGATCGAGGCGGCGAAGCGCGTGCGCTTCGCGGGCATCGAAGGCCGGGTGATCACGGAGATCCTCAACACGCTGGGCATCTCCGCACTTGCGACGCTTGTCGTGGTGGCGCTGGGTTTCGTGCTCGCGCTCACGCTGCGCCAGGGGCGCGCCGCGGGCACCTATGTGCTGGTCCGCTGCGCGATGGTCGGCTATGCTGTGCCCGGAACCGTGCTCGCGATCGGACTGCTCGCGCCGCTCGGCTGGATGGACAACTTCATCGACATGATCGCGCACCGGATCTTCGGCATCTCCACCGGACTCCTCCTCTCCGCCTCCGGCGCGGCGCTGCTCTACGCCTACGTGGTGCGCTTCCTGACCGTGGGCATGGGACCGCTCTGGTCGGGCATGGGACGCATCCCGCTGTCCCTCGACGAAGCCGGCCGCTCCCTCGGCGCAAGTGCGGGCGGCGTTGCGCGCAGCATTCATCTGCCGCTCCTGCGTCCGGCCACGGCCGCCGCGCTGCTGCTCGTGTTTGTCGATTGCATGAAGGAACTGCCCGCCACGCTGCTGCTGCGCCCGCTGAACTTCGAGACGCTTGCCACCCATCTCTATGGCGAGGCGTCGCGCGGCACCTACGAGAGCGGCGCGATCGCGGCGCTCCTCATCGTGCTGGTCGGGCTCGCGCCCGTGGTACTGCTCTCCCGGCTGGGGGAGCAGGCGGGCGCCGCGGGGCCCGAGGGCGCACCCTCCAGCGCCGCGCAGGCGGCCACCGCATGAGGCCGCTGCCGGCACTCGAAGCGACGGGCGCCGATCGCGTCGCGACCGAAGGCCTCTGCCACGCCTTCGGCAGCCACCGTGTGCTGCAGGACATCAGCTTCAGCGTGCAGCCGGGCGAGCTGCTCTGTCTGGTCGGTCCGTCAGGCTGCGGCAAGAGCACGCTGCTGCGCCTGCTCGCGGGCCTCGAACATGTGCAGGCCGGGCGCATCGTGATCGACGGCGAGGTCGTGGGCGACGCCCAGCACCACAAGCTGCCGGAAGTGCGCGGCGTCGGACTCGTGTTCCAGGACTTTGCGCTCTTCCCGCATATGTCGCTTGCCGAGAACGTGGCCTTCGGTCTCGCCGGACGTGCGCGCGCCGAGCGCCGCCGCATCGCGCTCGAGATGCTCGGCCGTGTCGGTCTCGCAGAGCGTGCCGACGACATGCCGCACCGGCTCTCCGGCGGGCAGCAGCAGCGGGTCGCGCTCGCGCGCGCGCTCGCGCCGCGCCCGCGCCTCGTGCTGCTCGACGAACCGTTCTCGAATCTCGACGTGCGCCTGCGCCAGCGCATGCGTGCCGACACGCTGGCACTGCTCGAGGAGATGCAGACCGCCGCGATCCTCGTGACCCACGATCCGGAAGAGGCGATGTACATGGCCGACCGTATCGCTCTGCTGAACGAGGGTCGCATCGTGCAGCTCGGCACGCCGGCGAGCCTTTATCGCGCCCCCGTGACGCCCTATGCGGCGGAGTTCTTCGGTGACGTGAACCGCTGTGCGGGCATCGTGCGCGGCGGCGCAGTCGCCACGCCGCTCGGTCCGGTGCAGGCGCCGGGCATCGAGGAGGGCGCCGCGGTGGAAGTGCTGGTGCGCCCCGAGGCGATCGAGATGGAGGAAGCCGGCTTTCCAGGCACCGTTCCCGCGCGCGTGGAGTCGGTGCACCTGCTCGGTTCGGCGAGCACCGCAACGCTTGCCGTGCAGCATGCGGGGCAGACGCTGCGCCTGCACGCGCACTTTCCGAGCGGGCTTTACTGCGTCGACGGCTGCGAGCTGCGCGTGCGGCTCGCGAAAGACGGCGTGTTCGTGTTTCGAGCCGGCAGCTAGCGCGCCGCGAGTACCGTCCCTGCACGGCCTGCCGCGAGCAGGATTGCGTCCTCGAGCCGGCCGATGGCGGCGAATTTCCCTCCGGTCTCCACGAAGCGGCAGGCCGCCTCGACCTTGGGGCGCATGCTGCCCGCCGCGAATTCGCGCGCGAAATCGAGTGCGCGCAGGCTCGCCACGTCGAGGTGGCCGAGCGCTCGCGCCGCCGGCGTGCCCCAGCCCGTCTGCACCGCGGCGACATCGGTCAGGAGCAAGAGCGCGTCGGCTGCGAGCTCGCGTGCGAGCAGCGCCGAGGCGAGGTCCTTGTCGATCACGGCCTCGACGCCCGCGTAGCGTCCCTGCGCATCGCGCGCCACCGGTATGCCACCGCCACCCGCGCAGATGACGACAGCGCCGGCATCGAGCAGACATTGGATGGCCGGGCGTTCCAGTACCGCGAGCGGCTCGGGTGAGGACACGACGCGGCGCGCGCCGGCCGCCGTCTGCGCG
This sequence comes from uncultured Pseudomonadota bacterium, assembly GCA_903834835.1. Lineage (GTDB taxonomy): Bacteria > Pseudomonadota > Gammaproteobacteria > Burkholderiales > SG8-39 > CAILKO01. The sequence continues at coordinate 31,374 of CAILKO010000049.1, forward strand.
AATGTCCAGCCGTGCGCGGAGGCGAGCTGCGCCGCCTCCGTCGCGCCGTAGTGCGGGCCGACCGGTTTCAACGGTTGCGCGAAGGCCGGGTCGGCGCGATCGACCTCGACACGTGTGAGCAAAGCGACGATCTGGCGATCGGGCAGGCGACGTTGCAGCGCCTCGACGATCAGATACCCGAGCAGACCCTCGGTCTCGGCGTCGAGCACGTCGAGCGGCACCTGGGTACCGCTGCCGAGGGCCACGGACTGTAACGCGAGCCAGCCGAGCTGCGGCCCGTTGCCGTGAGTGATGATCAGGTGATTTCCGCGCGCCAGCCCGGCGAGGCCGTCCGCCGCGGCCTCCAGCCGCGCGCGCTGATTCGCCACCGTGGGCGCCTCGCCGGGGCGCAGCAGGGCGTTACCGCCCAAGGCGACGACGAGCCTCATCCGGGTCCTGGAAAAGGCGCAGCGAGGAACCGCTCCACCGCATCCCACAGATTCGGGCGATCGAGCTCGGCGTAGTCGTAGCGCGCGCGCAGCACGGGCTGCCGGACATTCAGCAGGCCGCCCAGGTCGATGGGCGTGCCGCACACTATGGCGTCCACGTCTGCGCGCTCGATGGTCTCGGTCAGCGCGCCCAGCTGTTCGGCCGAGTAGCCGACGGCGGGCAGCACCGCGCCAAGATGCGGGTACTGACGGTAGAGCGCCGCAATCGGCGCGGACGCAAAGGCGCGCGGGTCAACAAGCACTGCGCCCGCGCGCTCGGCCGCGAGATAGCCCGCGCCCCAGGCCATGCCGCCATGCGTGAGCGAGGGGCCGTCGTCGATCGCGAGCACGCGCCTGCCACGCAGCGTCTGCGCGCCCTCCAGCGTCACGGGCGAACCGCCGCGCAGGCAGAGCGCGCGCGGGTTCAGCGCGCGCGCCACGCCGAGCACGCGTTCCACGTTCGCGGCCTGCGCTGCATCCGCCTTGGCCGCAACCACCACGTCCGCCATGCGCAGCACCGTTTCCCCGGGGTGGTAGCGCGTTTCGTCGCCCGGACGCAGCGCATCGACGAGCACGATGTGCAGATCCGGCCGGATGAAGGGGAAGTCGTTGTTGCCGCCGTCCCAGAGGATGATGTCTGCCTCGCGCTCGGCCAGATCCAGGATCGCCGCATAGTCCACCCCTGCGTAGACCGTGCCGCCAGCGGCGATATGCGGTTCGTATTCCTCGCGTTCCTCGATGCTGCAGCGCGCAGCCGCGAGATCGGCCGCGCTTGCGAAGCGCTGCACGCGCGCTGCTTCGAGATCGCCGTAGGGCATGGGGTGGCGCAGTATGGCCACGCGCAGCTCGCGGCCGCGCAGCTTCCCGGACAGATAGCGCGCGACCTGCGACTTGCCGCAGCCCGTTCGCACGGCCGAGACGGCGATCACCGGTAGCTTCGATCGCAGCATCGTTCGCTCGGGCCCGAGCAGTGTGTAGTCCGCACCCGCAGCGAGCGCGCGCGAGGCGAGATGCATCACATGCTCGTGCGTCACGTCGCTGTAGGCGAAGATCACCTGGCGCGCGCCTTCCTCGCGGATCAGCGCTTCCAGTTGCGTCTCCGGAACGATGGGCACGCCCTGCGGGTAGCGCGGCCCGGCGAGACTCGCCGGGTAGCGCCGCCCCGTGATGCCGGGTATCTGCGCGCCGGTAAAGGCGATCACGTCCACGCCGGGATCGTCGCGCAGCGCCACGTTGAAATTGTGGAAGTCACGCCCCGCGGCACCAAGGATCACGGTGCGCACGGGAACATTCGGTCGCGTCTCGGTCATCGGCGCTTCGGGCGAGGTCTGGATATCGCCAGTGTCCGCCTGCGCGCGTCTCTGAGCTTGATATCCGTCAAGCGCCGCCGGGGGATTTCTCCAGCGCCTGATTCATCGCCTGCAGCAGCGTGTCAGGTTCGTGAGCGCCCGACACCGCGACCTTGCGGTTGAAGATGAAGAACGGCACTCCACCGATACCCGCCTGGCGCGCTTCCTGGTCCGCGGCTTCCGTCTGCGCGCGGTCTTCGCTGCTCGCGAGATAGGCCGAGAGTTCGCGCCGCTCGAGCCCGGCGCGCTCGCCGAGATCGGCCAGCAGGTCGATGTCGTTCAGATTCGTGCCTTCGGTGAAATAGCCTCGGAACAGCGACTCTGCGGTTTCGTCCGCAAGCCCTCGTTCGGTTGCGTAGTGCATCAACCGGTGAGCATTGATCGTGTTTGCCTGCGTCTCGATCGCCTCGAAATCGAAGTCGATCCCGACTTCCTTGCCGATCGCGGCCACGCGCGCGAAATTCGGCCCGGCATTTTTTCCGAACTTCTTCTCGAAGTATTCCTTTCGCGGAATGCCCTCGGGCGGGATATCCGGATTCAGCTGGAACGGCAGCCAGCGCACGGCCGGCTTGGGTTCATCGGGATGCTGGGCCTGGAACAGCGCGATCGCTTTTTCCAGCCGGCGCTTGCCGATGAAACACCAGGGTCAGACGACGTCGGAGACGATGTCGATGACGAGATTCGGGGTCTGGGTCATGGGTGTGTGTGTTCGGTTGATGGTGTGGGAATGATACAGGGGGAAATTGAAGGGATGGGAGGATATATGGTAACATAAATGTTACTATATATGGGTGAGGTGCGGCTGGTGGTTCCTCGACGAACGGGCACTCGCATGCCTTCGGCGGCGAGTACCTGGAGCTTGTGCCGAACGGGCGTCTGTGCGACACGGACAAATTCGACGATCCGAATCTTCCGGGTCTGATCGAAGTGACGGTGGTGCTGCAGCCCGTCCTCTGCGCCACGGAGCTGAACATCACCCAGGCCGGCATCCCCGACGTGATTCCGACGGAGATGTGCCATCTCGGCTGGCAGGACTCGCTCGACAATCTCGCGCGGCTCGTGGAGCCGGAGATCAAGGAATAGGCAGCAATGAACAGGCGGCCGGGCGCTACTCCGGCCGGTAGCCCGTGATCTTTGCGGTATTCGCCCACATCGCGTCCTCCTCGCGCAGGGTGCGCATGAGTTCGTCATTGCTGACGGCCATGCTCCGTGCGCCGTTGTTGGCGACGATCTTTTCCACCTCCGGGCTGGCAACGCTGTCCTTGATCGCTGCCGAGAGCCGATTGAGGATTGGTGCAGGCACGCCCGGTGGCGCGAAGATCGCGCCGACCACATGCGCCTGCACGCCCGGGTAGCCGGCCTCGGTGCTGGTCGGAACATTGGGCAGGGCCGGGATGCGCTGGTTGCCTGACACCATCAGCACCCGGACCTTGCCGCTGCTCATCAGCGCCTGCACCGCGGTGAACTGCGTGAAGGTGGCCTGCAGTTCGTCGGTGAGCAGCGCGCTGTTCATCTGCGTGTTGGCCTTGTACTCGATCCGCTGCAGCTTGATGCCCGCGATGTTGGCGAAAAGCGCCATCGGCAGCCCGCTGACGGGACTTGTTACGCCATAGTTCAGCTTGCCCGGGTTGGCCTTTGCGAGATCGACGAATTCCCGGATCGTCGTGCTGGGCACGCTCGCCCCGGCTGTGAGCACGAAGGGTCCCAGCCAGAACGAGGACACCGGCGGCAGGTCCTTGTAGACATCGAAAGGCGGCTCCTTGACGAACACCCGGCTGAGGGTGGACGGCGCGAGGTGGATCAGCGTGTAGCCGTCGGCATCGGATTTCAGCACCTGGTTCGCTGCCACGATGCCGCCCGCACCCGGTCGGTTGTCGATGAACATCGCGAGCTTCGAGCGCTCCTGGAGCGCTTTCGCAAGCACGCGCGCATAGATGTCCATCGTGCCCCCGGCGGGGAATCCGACGACGAGCCGTACCGGCTTGGTCGGAAACTCCTGCGCCTGCGCCGGCAGCGCGATCGCCAGCGTCGCGGCAAGCGCGACGACGCAGGCACGAAATTCCTGTCTGGATTTCTGGTGCATGGTTCTCCCCTCCGATTTAAATCCCCGCTGATCCTACCCCTATTCCGGTGTGCGCTTCAATGGGCGCAGGTCGTCACGAAGCCTGGGGGCGGAATTTCGCAGGGCAAAATGGTCCATTGCCCTGATGACTGAAATTGGAGGACACTGGTCGCGTCCCCGAAGCTGTCCCGCCGGGGACGGCATTCCTGAGGAGGAGCAATGACAGCAGTTGCCAGTACGCTCGCGGGCGAGCGCAGATCGCAGAGCGAGGAGATGACCCACCCCGGCGTCGCAGCGTTCGAGGCCTTTGTGGCCGACCTGCGGTCCCTCTATCGAGAGGGGCGGAACATACCGGCGCTGTGGCGCGGCATCGCGAGCCGTCTCGAGGGGCTCGCGCGCAATGAGTCATTCCGCAGACTGACGGATGGCTGGCCGGAAGGCGACGGCAAGCAGTACGTGGTGCATGTGGATGCCGAGTATGGTTTCGCGATCGACGCGCTGGTGCGTGGTCCGTTCCACAAGGCGCCGGCCCACGATCATGCGCACACCTGGACGGCCTATGGCGTGATTGCCGGCTGGGAGCGGGTGACGCGCTATGTACGCACGGACGACGGCTCGGACCCGAAGCATGCCGTGCTGCAGGAGGTGTCTTCGGATATCTGCCATGCGGGTGGCGTGGATCTCGTGCCGCCCTGGTCGATCCATACCGAATCGAACGACGACAACCGCGCAGTCGCGCTCGTCGTGCGCAGCGAGAATCTCGGCGGCTTCGACCATACCGCTTACCGCGACGACGGCAGCATCTTCGCCGCGCGCGGTCTGATACGCATCGATTTTCCGATCACGACGGGAATCCGCTAAGGAGGATTGAATGGGCAAGATGCTGAGTGCAGCACAGATCGAGCAGTACCGCCGCGACGGATACGTCTGTCCGATGCGCGCTGTCTCGACGCAGGAGGCGGCAAGCCTGACCAGCCGTCTGGAGTCGGTGGAAGCGGAACTCGGCAGCGAAGCGCAGGCGCGGCTCTTCAAGCCCTATCTCGTCTATCGCTGGCTCTACGATCTCGTGGTGAACCCGCGCGTACTGGACGCCGTGGAAGACATCATCGGCCCGAACCTGCTCTGCTGGGGCGGCGGGTTCTTCCAGAAGAACGCGCGCGATCCGCGCTTCGTCTCCTGGCATCAGGACACCTTCTACTACGGGCTGGATCCGGCGGAAACCTGCACGGCCTGGATCGCGTTCACGCCCTCGAATCTGGAATCGGGATGCATCCGGGTGCTGCCCGGATCGCATCGCGAGAATCCGCAGCTCGAATTCGTGAACGAACCGGACAAGAACAATCTTCTGGTACGCGGGCAGACGATCAAGGGTCTGGATCTCTCGCGCGCAAAGCCCATGATCCTGGATTCAGGGGAGTTCTCCATGCATCACGAATCCATCGTTCACGGCTCGGATGCGAATGGCTCCGACCAGCGCCGCATCGGCCTTTCCATCCACTACATTTCTCCCGACGTGCGGCGGATCAAGTACAACCAGGCCTCCCGGCCGGGGGCGCTGCTAGTTCGCGGCACCGACACGCACGGGTACTGGGAGCACGAGCCGGCGCCCCGCGCGGACTGCGATGCCGAGGCCTTCGAACGCATGTCGGAGATGCGCGCGGAATTCTTCAAGCGCGACAAGGACGGCGCAATGAAGGAAGTGCCCGCCACGTTCTGATCCGGGGCGGCTGGATGGCGGCGGCCGGGCCGGCGTCTATTCCGGCCGGTAGCCCGTGATCTTCGCGGTGTTCGCCCACATCGCGTCCTCCTCGCGCAGCGTGCGCATGAGCTCTTCGCTGCTGACCGCCATCGGCCGCGCCCCGTTGTTGCCGAGGATCTTCTCCACGTCGGGGCTGGAAACGCCGTCCTTGATGACGGTCGAGAGCTTCGCGAGGATCGGTGCGGGCACGCCCGCCGGCGCGAGGATGGTGCCGACCACGTGCGCCTGTACCCCCGGATAGCCCGCTTCCGCGGTGGTCGGCACATTGGGCAGGGCCGGAATGCGCTGGTTGCCGGTCACCATCAGCACGCGGACTTTGCCGGTGGTGAGCAGCGACTGCACCGAGGTGAGCTGCGTGAAGGTCGCGTGCAGTTCGTTCGTGAGCAGTGCACTGGACATCTGCGAGGAGGCCTTGTACTCGATCTGCTGGAGCTTGATGCCGGCGATGTTCGCGAACAGGGACATCGGCAGCGCGCTCACGGGATTGGTCGCGCCGAAGTTGAGTTTTCCGGGATTGGCTTTCGCCAGCTCGACGAAGTCCCGGATCGTCGTGCCCTGCACGCCCGGTCCGACGGTGAGCACGAAGGGCCCGAGCCAGAATGACGAAACCGGGGGCAGGGCCTTGTAGACGTCGAACGGCGGTTCCTTCATGAATACCCTGCTCAGTGTCGAGGGCGCGATGTGGAGCAGCGTGTAGCCATCCGCGTCCGATTTCTGCACGTGGGCTGCGGCCACGATGCCGCCCGCACCGGGTCGGTTGTCGATGAACATCTGGAGCTTCGAGCGCTCCTGGATCGCCTTCGCGAGCACGCGGGCGTAGACATCCATCGTTCCGCCTGGCGGGAAGCCGACCACCAGCCGGACGGGCTTCACCGGAAACTCCTGTGCCTGTGCCGGCTGCGCGACTGCCAGTGTTGCAGAAAGTGTGACAACGAAGGCGCTGAAGCCTTGAACGTGCTCCTTACGCATCTGTGCTCCTCTCCGAGATTTTCCGTACTGTTTCAGATCGGACGTCGCCGGCCCGATCGGTCAACCGAAGCTCCGCCGGTATATTCCGTCGACCTGCAGCATTTCGCCGTTGGCAGGATTCGTCAAGGTGGGGCCGATGGAGATCAGTTTGTACCCGAGCTTGCGCATCTGCTCGTCCAATTCCGGAAAGCAGGGCTCTCCGGAATAGAACGGCTCGATGGACATCTCCAGCTGCACATGACCGATCCGAGGAAGGGACGCGGCGGCGCCGAGCAGGACATCCTTCTCCGTGCCCTGGACATCCAGTTTCAGGAAGACGTTATGCGCGCCAGACGAAATTTCACTGAACAGCGCATCGAGAGTCGATATCTGAATTCGCTCGCGGCCGATGGTCTTTGTCTTCGGTATTTTTTCGACGATCGCCGGCAGCACTTCGAGCAGTGAACTGCTGAATGAGTTGGCGGAGACGTTGATGTACGCCTCCCCATCCTGCGCACCGACCGCCAGGTTATGTGCGGTCCATTTGCTGTCGCGCGCGCATTTCAGCATGAGTTCCGTGAACGGCGCATTGAGGGGTTCGAGCGAAACAATCCGTCCCTCGTAGCCGTATTTGCGCAGTTCCTCGCCAAACTGGCCGATGTTCGCGCCGACGTCGATCACAAGGTCGATGTGAGCAGCCATCAGCAATCTGGACCGCGCCATGGCTGGATCCCGCAGGGGATCTTTTCTCACGAGTTCGTAGCCCGCTGATCGGAGCAATCTGTTGAATAGTGCGCGTGGACTCATTGCGAGGATATCTTCCTATGGATTCGTGCCCGGGCGGCAGTCTCCGGTGCGCCGCCCGTTGTAGCGCGTTGCGACTTCCAGTTTCATGCCTGCGAGGTCGGTGCGCATGGTCGCCGTTCCGGTGAAGCTCGTCCCGTTGTAGAGCGTCTCGCCGGTGCCCTCGGCGGGTATCGGCGCAGTGCACTGCAGTTTCCACTGCACGCGCTCACCCGCGCTTTCGACATCTTCTATGCTGCAGCCGCTCTGGGCGGGAATCATGCTGCGCGGGTTTTCCACGTCCTGCCGTGTGAAGCACTGGCTGATCGTCTGCGGGCCCATGTTCGGCATCGCGGGCCCGCCGCGGATTTCGGTCTGTGTGGTGATCTCCCACAGGCCTTCGCGCATGTTCGGCGCGGCGAGGACAGCTACAGGGAACACGAGGGCCAGGACCAGCGCTGCGAGGGATCTCATCGCTTGCCCTCTGCCGGGCGATCGCGCTGATGAAGTTCCACCACGTTCTTGTCCGGGTCGCGGACGAAGATACCTTGCGCGTCCGGGCCCAGGCGCATGGGGCCGCCGCTCAAGGGGAAGCCCGCAGCCTCAAGCGCGGCCTTGGCGGCGAGGATATCCGGGCAGTGCAGCGAAATATGCGTGATGCCGGGATGCTTCTCCGGCACGTCCATGAGGATGTTCGGCGCGCTTGCCTGCGGCGCGTTCAGCACGAGATTGATCTCCACACCTGAAGGATGCTCCAGGATTGCGACCGGCTCCGGGCCGATCGGGCCCGCAGTCTTCACGAAGCCGAGCAGTGCGTAGAAACGCGCCGAGCGCTCCATGTCGTGCACGCGGATGCCGACGTGGGCGAGGCCGGTGATGGGGATGGGGCTGCAAACTGGGGCTGGGATCGTCATGGGCGACATGCTACTCCTGAGCCGACGCCGAAAAATCTGCCAAACTCCACCCATGGTCCAAACGCCCGGAGCAAACGCATGCCGCTGCCCGTCCCGCCCGTGAATATCGGCGACGTCGGCCATGCGATTCAGCTCGCGCTGGCCCCGGTGTTTCTGCTCACCGGCATTGCCGGCATGCTGAACGTGATGGCGGGGCGTCTTGCGCGCATCATCGACCGCGGGCGCCGAATTGCCGAGGATGCGCACCGGGAGGCGCTGGCGGAAGGCGATCCGCTGCAGATCGAACTGCGCAGTCTCGAATACCGGCGGCACCTTGCGGGCGCCGCGATCGCCGCCTGCACTTTCTCGGCGCTGCTCGTGTGTCTGGTGATCGGCGTGCTGTTCGTCGAGGCGCTGCTGCAGATCGAGCTCAAGTGGCTGATCGGCGTGACCTTCACGGGTTCGACCCTGGCGCTCTTCGTCGGGCTCGGCTATTTCCTGCGCGAAGTGCATCTCGCTACGAAGACCGTGCGCATCCCGGGCAGCTCGCGCGGGGGTTGACGCACATCCCAATGGAGACGGCAGAAGAGACGGCAGAAACAATGACCCCACCTAGCTACGAACACTACGTCTACGCCGGCTTCTGGGTACGCGTGCTCGCCTCGATCATCGACACGGTGCTCGTGATGCTGGTGACCTCACCGATTCTTTACTGGGTCGACGGGCCGGCTTCCATGCACCAGTCGATGACGGGTGGTTTTTCCGGCGGGGGGGATTTCCTCATCACCTTCGTGCTGCCGATGATCGCGGTGATCCTGTTCTGGATGTACAGACAGGCGACGCCCGGCAAGATGGCCTTCGGTGCACGTGTGGTGGATGCGCGAACCGGCGGCGCGCTCTCCTTCGGTCAGTCGCTCGGGCGCTATCTGGGCTATTTCGTGTCGATCATCCCGTTCGGCTTGGGCCTGCTATGGGTGGCCTTCGACGGCCGCAAGCAAGGCTGGCACGACAAGCTTGCGGGCACTGTCGTGATCCGGCCGCGTGGCGGCGGCCAGACGGTGAAGTTCGAAGCACAGTAGAAAAGGACCCCTCGCATGCACGCCGCTGCCTGGTATTCCCGCTTCGCGAAGGGGGCCTCGCGCTATTGCGGGCGCCCCCGCACCTTCACGCTGGCAGTGACGGTGATCCTCGTCTGGATCGTCACCGGCCCGGCGTTCGGCTTCAGCGATACCTGGCAGCTCGTGATCAACACGGGCACCACCATCGTCACCTTCCTGATGGTGTTCCTGATCCAGAACACCCAGAACCGCGATACCGAGGCGATCCAGGTGAAGCTTGACGAGCTGATTCGCGCGACCAAGGGCGCGCACAACGCGCTGCTCGATCTCGAAGAACTGGAAGAGGAGGCGCTGGACGCCTTCCGCAAGCGCTACCAGGCGCTCGCCATGATGGCGCGCACCGAACTCGATCGCGGCGCCGAGGACACCGGCACGCCGGAGGCCTGAGCGCCGCAGAGAGGGCTAGTCCATCTTCGCGCCGGCGACCTTGACAGCGCGTGCGTAGCGCGCGAGATCCGATTTCATGATCTCGCTGAATTCCTCCGGTCCGCGGAAGATCGGTTCGACGCCGAAGGCCTTCAGCTTCTCGATGTATTCCGTGCTCTTCACGGCTTTTGCGAGCGCATCGGCAAGCTTGTCGACGACGGGTTTGGGCGTGCCGGCCGGCGCCAGATAGCCCATGTCGCCGGAGAAGGATTCGCCGCGCACGCCGATATCCGCAAGCGAGGGCACATCGGGCGCCATGGGCGAGCGGCGCTGCGTGGAGGCGAGAATCATGCGCGCCTTGCCGGTCTTCAGGTGCGGTTCGATCACGGGGAGGCTCGAGACCATCGCATCCGTATTGCCGCCAAGGAAGGCGGGCAGCGCTTCCGAGGTGCCGCGCGCATAGGGCACGTGCAGGATATTGATGCCGAGCGCCGAGCGCACGCCTTCCATGAAGAGATGGTGCAGCGTGCCGCTGCCCGCGGTGGCATAGCTGATCGTGCCAGGCTTCGCTTTCGCGAGCGCGATGAATTCCTGCATGTTCTTCACGGGCAGCTTCTCGCCCACCGAGAGGAAGATGCTCGATGTCATGACCATGCCGATCGGAATCAGGTCTTTCATCGGATCGAAGGAACCCGGACGCAGGGCAGGCATGATGCCCCACACTGCGCCATCGGTGAAGATGAGCGAATAGCCGTCGGCAGCCGATTGCTTGGTGGCCTGCACCGCGAGCAGCCCGCCCGCGCCGGGGCGGGGCTCGGTCACAAAGGGCTGGCCGAGCGAGCCCGCCATCTGCTGGCCGAGCATGCGGCTCACCACGTCCGGCACGCCGGTGGGCACGGTGATGAAGGTGCGAATCGGCTTGTTCGGGAAGTCCTGGGCCTGCGCGGTGGTGATGCTCCCCGCGCTAAAAAGTAGCGGAGCAGCCAGTGCAAAGCCGAGTCGCGTCAGTGCGTGCGATGTCTTCATGATGTCCTCCTCCTCGGGAGGCATGTTACGCCCTGACCGTGGCAATGTGGGCGGTAAGATGCGGGCTTCGCCCTCACATGCTTCGCCCATGTCCGCATCCGAACTGGACCCGCTGCCTGACACGCCGACCGGTCGCTACCGCCACTACAAGGGCGGCGAATACGAGGTGATCGGCGTGGCGCGCCACAGCGAATCCCTGGAGCCGCTGGTGATCTACCGGCCGCTCTACAACGATTCCGGCCTCTGGGTGCGGCCGCATGCAATGTTCTTCGGTGACGTCGAGGCAGGCGGCACGCGGCAGCCGCGCTTCGCACGAATCGGTTGATCGGCACCCATGCCTGCGAACGAACTCGATGCGCATCTGCACGATGTCTTCCGCGATTTCGGGACCGTGGAAGTGCGGCGCATGTTCAGCGGCCGGGCGCTGTATCGCGACGGGGTGATCTTCGCGCTCGTGATGCGGGGTGCGCTGTATCTGAAAACCGACGCGGGCAATGTGGCGCAGTTCTCGCAGCGCGGCCTTGCGCCCTTCAGCTTCGAGCGTCAGGGCCGCACCATGACGACCTCCTACTACCTCGCACCCGCGGAAGTGATGGAGGATCCGGAAGCCGCAGCGGCGTGGGCGGGCACTGCCTATGCGGCGGCGCTGCGCAGTCAGGCGATGAAGCGCGGCAAAACGAAGAATCGCGCGCCGGGGAACAAGGCCGGCCCTGCGAAGCCGTCGCATCGCAAGGCGCGCAAGGCCCCTCGCTAGTCGATCTTTACGCCTGCGGTGCGAATCAGGCGGCCATAGAGGTCGTAATCCTTGCGGATGATTTCCGCGTACTGCTCGGGGGTGCTGCTCTCCGCAACGATCGAGAGCGCAGCGAGTTGCTGCACGAGGTCAGGCTCGGAGAGCGCGGCGCGCATCGCTGCATTCAGTTTCTCCACGACGGGACGCGGCGTTGCAGCCGGCACGAGGAATCCGGATTTCGGTTTGATATCGAAGCCTGCCAGCCCGGCCTCGGCAATCGTTGGAACCTCAGGCAGCACGGTAGAGCGCTGATTGACCGCAGCGAGCACACGAACCTTTCCACCGTCCACGTGCGGCTTGAGTGTCGAGTACGCGGAGATCACCATCGCAACGTCACCGGTCACCAGCGCTGGCACTGCCTGCGCGACGCCCTTGTACGGGATGTGGACCAGGTTGACGCCAGCCAGCTGCTTGAACATCTCGAGCGCGAGATGGTGAACGGAACCGTTGCCGATGGAGCCGAAGTTGAGACCGGGATTCGCCTTTGCGTGATCGATCAGTTCGCGGATCGACCTTGCGGGCAGGCTTGCATTCACGGCGAGAAACAGCGGCGTGGAGGAGGCGGTCGACACCGGCGCGAAATCCTTCAGCGGATCGTAGGGCAGCTTCGAGTAGAGCGCCGGATTGATCGCGAGCGGCCCGGGATCGCTGTTGGTGATGGTGTAGCCATCGGGCGCCGACTTTGCCCCGTGCTCGGTGCCGGGGATGGCAGCGCCGCCCGGACGGTTGTCCACGACGGTGGGCACGCCGAGGTTGTCGGACATCTTCTTCGCGAGTGCGCGCGTGGTGACATCGGTGAGACCGCCGGTTGCATAGGGCACGACGAAGCGGATCGGACGGTTCGGGTAGACCTGCGCACCGGCAAGAGTGCTCCAGGCAAGGCCCATGACAGGCAGCACGACGGCAGCGAGCGCTGCGTGGATCGGTGTACGCATTTCGGTTTCTCCTCCTGGTTGGATCGGCCGCGCGCTTCGACGCAGACCGCGATTTCTGCTCCCCTGGGAAACTTTTAGCACAGCCCGCGAGCCTGCTATGCCGGGCCGCAGCACAGGAGCCTTCCATGGAAGCATCGCATGCTGCCCTGACTGGTCCGGATTCCGGCAGCAAATGAAAAGGGGCCCGAAGGCCCCCTTTTTCGTTCGCCCTGCTGCCGAGCGCTACTGTTTCATGAAGTTGATGACGAGGTTGTTGAACTCCTCGGCATGCTCCCACTGCGCCCAGTGGCCGCACTTGCTGAACACATACAGGCGGACATCAGGAACATTCCACAGCACCTTCAGGCCGTGATCAAGCGGCACGAAGCGGTCGTCGCGTCCCCAGGTGCAGAGCGTCTTCGCTTTGATGTTCTTCAGCTGCGGGGTCAGGTCGGCGGTCATGCCGTAGCCCGATTCCATGCCGGCGACGTAGTTCTTCAGATGGACGCCGTCGTTGCGCATCATGTTGTCGAAGCGGCCCTTCAGCAGCTCTTCCGTGATGGTCTTCGGGTCGTACACGAACACGTCGATCATCTTGCGCAGGTTCTCGATCGTCGGGTTGCGATACACGTTGCCGAGGTTCTTGATGCCTTCGAGCGGCATCGGAACGAAGTTGCTGAGGCCCATGCCGCCCGGGCCCATCAGGATCAGCTTGTCGAGCCGGTCCGGGTAGGTGAAGGCAAAGGTGAGCGAGCAGGCGCCGCCCATGGAGTTGCCGACGAGGCTCGCGGTCTTGATGCCGAGCGCGTCCATGAGGCCCTTCACCGCCGCGGCATTGATTTCGTTACGCGGCTTGGTGACCACGATGGCGTCGGACTTGTTGAAGCCCGGCTGATCCATAAGGATCACGCGGTAACCGGCATCCACAAAGGGGCCGATGTTGCGCGAGTAGTTGCTCCAGCCGCTCGCGCCGGGTCCGCCACCGTGCAGCATGATGACTACCGGCCCCTGGCCGGCTTCGTTGTAGTGGATCTTGATGTCGATGTCGCCGGCTTTGACCTGGGCGTACTTGCTGGTCGCGGCCTCGGTGAACTGGGTCATGGATAGCTCTGCCTGGTTGGTTGTCGAAGATGCTGGGGTACCGCGAAGGATCGCGATGCGCCGGCGAATATAGCAGGAAGCCGGGACCGGAAAACGGCTGTTTCGACGCGCCTGGGAGGGCGGCCCGCAGGCAGGTTTCTGCATAAATAGTAACAAATATGTTACTATCTATGCGCGACCAGCGTGATTTTTCTCCCCTGTGGGGATTTCTCCGCGCTCAGGCGATGGGGCCCGGATGGATGTTGTCGATCCAGTGCACTTCCTCGGGCTGTTCCACCACCGGAATGTCGAGGTTCACCACGACCGGGTCCTGGCCGGAGCGCACCAGCACGCAGGAAAGCGCGCTGTTGTCGTTCGCATTGATCTCCTGGTGCGGCACATAGGGCGGCACGAAGATGAAATCGCCCGGTCCGGCCTCGGCGGTGAACTCGAGCTTCTCGCCCCAGCGCATGCGCGCCCGCCCGCTCACGACGTAGATCACGCTCTCCACGGGGCCGTGATGGTGCGCGCCGGTTTTCGCCTTCGGGTGGATGACCACCGTGCCGGCCCACAGTTTCTCGGCGCCGGCGCGCGCATGGGTGATGGCCGCGGCGCGGTTCATGCCCGGCGTCTGGGCGGTGTTCAGGTCGAGTTCGGTGCTCTTCACGACGCGCACGCCGTGGTACTTCCAGTCCGGGGTATCGCTCATCGGGGTTCCTTGTTGTGTTCCGGGCTGCATCCTGTCCGTGCCCGGATCGTACCGCGCCGCGTCATCCCGAACGCGGTTCGCGCAGGCGGAATGCGAGCAGCAGCGCGAGGCCGACGAGCAGCGCGGAAATCGCGGTGAAGCCGGCCGTGAGCGAGGTGGCGGCAATGAGGGCGGCGCCCATCGGCCCGCCGATCAGCGCGAGCGCCTGCGCGCCGGTGGCCAGACCGAAGGCGGTGCCGCGCCGGTCGCGGTCGCTGTTCAGTGCGATCAGCGTGTTGGACAGCGGATAGAGCGTCGCATGCAGCAGCGCCGAGAGCGCAAATGCGACGATGAAGAAGGTCGCGCTTGATCCAGCAGCGAGCAGCAGGTGGCTGGCGGCCGAAAGCAGTGCACCGCCGATCATGACGCGCCGGAGCGGCGCCTTCTGGAACCAGCGATTCACCATCCAGATGCCGAGCGCGCTCGCCAGACCGCTGAGTGTGAAGGCAAGCCCGGTGAGCGCCGTGACAGCTTCCGCATCGAGCCTGAAGAGCGCCACGGGCGCCGCCACCTGGCGCAGCTGCATCAAGGCGAACAGGAGGAACATCACGAAGATGCCGAGCGCGAGCTGGCCGTTCATCCGGAATGGCGTGTGTTGTCGGCGTCCCTGGCTGTCGCGCGGCTGGGGGGTGACCCGGTCGGCCGGCACCACGCGATACACGAGGATCGCGACCAACACCACGACCGTCGCGCACACGAAAAACACGCCGCGGTAGCCGACCGCCAGCGCGAGCCCGGCGCCGAGCGCCGGACCGAAGGCCATGCCGAGGTACTGTGTCGTCCCCATGCGCGACAGGGCACTCTTCACCCGCCGATCCGGCACAACCACGCTCAGCAGGGCGGTGGCGGCCGGCATCACGCCGGAAAAGAGGCCATGCAAGGTGAGCGAGATGATCAGTTGCCAGGGCGCCTGGATCAGGCCCGCGGTGAGCACGGTGAGCGCGCTGAAGGCGAGCGCCCGGAGATACATCTGCTTGCGACCGACCCGGTCGGCAACCATGCCCCAGAGCGGCGCCGCGACGAAACGCGCCGTTCCCTGAACCGTGCTCGCGATCGCAACCCAGAACGCGGCATCCGCCATGTCGTGCGCGCCGACGCTCAGCAGATAGAGCGGCAGGAAGGGCACCCAGGTGCCCACCATCAGGCTGGTCACGCCGACCGCTGCGACGATAGCGAAAACTGCCCGACGCTCGGCGGGACCTGCTGCGGCAGACTCCGTGCGCGGCGCCTCGGTCATCACGTCCGGCGTCCGCTTGCGGCGTCCTGCGGCTCGCGCAGCCGGAACGCGAGCAGCAGCGCAAGGCCCACCAGGCTTGCCGCGATCACGCCGAAGCCGATAGTGAGCGAGGTCGCGGCGATGAGCGCCGAGCCCATGGGTCCGCACATCATGCCGAGCGCCTGCGCGCTGGTCGCCAGGCCGAAAGCGGTGCCGCGGCGTTCGCGATCGGAGTTGAGCGCAACGAGGGTGTTTGACAGCGGGAAAAGCGTTGCGTGCAGCAGGGCGCTGAGCGCGAAGGCAGCAATGAAGAACCAGGCGCTCGAGACCATCCCGAGCATCAGGTGGCTGCCAGCGGCAAGCAGCGCCCCGGTGACCATGACGCGCTTCATCGAGGCCTTCTGGAACCACCGGTTCACGAGCCAGATGCCTGCGGCGCTCGCGATGCCGGCTGCGGTGAAGGCGACGCCGTTCAGCACCGTGACGTGGTCAGGTTCGAGCCGGAACAGCGCGACCGGCGCGGCGACATTGCGCAGCTGATAGAGCGAGAACAGCATGAACATCGCGAAGATGCCGAGCGCGAGCTGGCTGTTCATGCGGAAGCGCCCGGGCGCCGCGTGGCCCGCCGCATCGCGCGCCACGCCCGCGACGCGGTCGGCCGGAATGCCGCGCGCGACGAGCACGGTGACGGCGAGCACGATCGCACCGCACACGAAATACACGCCGCGGTAGCCGACCACGAGCGCGAGCACGGATCCGACCGCGGGTCCGGTCGCCATGCCGAGGTACTGCACAGTGCCGAGCCGGCCGAGCGCGGTCTTCATGCGCGAGTCGTGCACGCTGACGCTGAGGAGTGCCGTCGCCGCCGGAATCACGCCGGAGAAGATGCCCTGCAGCGTAAGCGCGACGATGAGCTGCCAGGGCGACTGGATCATGCCGGCGAGCAGCACGGTGAGAATGCTGAAATAGAGCGTGCGCAGGAACATCTGTTTGCGGCCGACGCGATCGGCGAGCATGCCCCACAGCGGCGCGGCAACGATGCGCGCGAGGCCCTGCGCGGTATAGGCAAGTCCGACCCAGAATGCCGCATCCGCTTCGTCGCGCGCGCCGATCTGCATCATGTAGAGGGTCTGGAAGGGGATCCAGGCGCCGAAGGTGACGCTCACGAGCGCGATCGAGGTGACGATCAGGCGTGCGGCGCGGCGCTCAGTGGCGTCGGCCTGCCCGGATTGCGCCTGCGGTGCGGGCGCGTTCTGTGTACTGCGATCCATGAAAATCCTGCGTGCGTGGCGCCCCGGGAAAGCCGAGGGCGCACATGGTATCCGAGCGGACCGTGGCCGGTGCCGCAGTTTCGCGCCCGTAGTTGCAGTCCGCGTCCGGGCTCAGCCGGCCAGAGGCAGCGTGTAGCTGAAGCGCGCGCCGCTTCCGGGGTTGCTTTCAACCCACATCCGCCCGCCGAAGCGTTCAACGATGCGCCGACTGATGTGCAGGCCGAGGCCGGTGCCGTGGCTGCGGTCGGCGCCTCCCGCAGCGGCCTGGCGGAATTTTGCAAAGATGATTTCGTGGTCGGCGGACGCGATGCCCGGACCGTTGTCCGTCACATCAACCCGCACTTCGCCGGAGGCGATGCCGACGGAGACCTCCACACGGCCGCTGCCCGGCTCGATCGCGTTCAGCGCATTGGACAGCAGGTTCAGCATCACCTGGATGAAGCGGTCGAGGTCTGCGGTCACGGTGACCGGCATGTCGACAAGGCGCGTTTCGATCACGGCGTTCCGCTCCCGGAACATCTGGCTCATGGCGAGCACTGCGTCCTCGATCAGTTCCTTCAGATCGAAGCGGCTCACCTGCCACTCGGCCGCGCCGGACTCGAGCTTGGAGATGTCGAGAATCTGATTGATGAGTCGCGTGAGGCGCTCGGTCTCCTTGATCACCACGCCGAGAAAGCGCTCGCGTTCGCCCGGTTCGAGCTCCGGGTTGTCGCGCAGGATCTCAGAGAACGCGCGGATCGAGGTGAGCGGGGTGCGCAGCTCGTGCGACACGGTGGACACGAAATCGTCCTTCAGGCGATCCAGCTCCTTCAGGCGCTCGTTGGCTGCGCGCAGCTCCTCGGTGGCAAGTTCCAGCTCGCGCGACTTCTGCTCGAGGCGGTGGCTGTAGACGATGATCTGCGACGCTTCGTCCAGCATCGCGCGCACCTCATCGAGACTCAGCGCCTCCTCTTTCACGACCGCGGCGATCACGATGTGCGCCGAGGCCGCGCCGATCACGCCGGAGAGCTGGGTTTCCACCATGCGCAGGAACTGGGGATCGGCCTGCAGCGCAGGGTCCGGCCAGCGGCTGCCGCGCGTGCGGGCCCAGGCCGAAAATGTCTCGTTCGCGTCGCGCTCGCCGACGAACCGGGAGAGCAGCGTATGCAGCTCGGACGCGTCGACACTGCCGCGCCAGTACTGCGCTTCGGCGTCGGTGCCCTGGCGGTAGACATCCACGAACAGGCTCGCCTGGTGCGCTTCCTGCGCCGATTGCGAGGTGAAGAGCGACACGCCGACATAGGTGCCGAGGTTCGCGAGCATGCTCCAGATCATCGCGTGGGTGATGTTGTCGAGTCCTGCGAGGCCGAAGAGGGCGGTCGGTTTCAGCAGTTCGATGCCGAAGGGTCCGGATTCGATGAAGCCCTCGGGCAGCCAGCCCGAGCGCGCGAAGGCCGGCAGCAACAGGGTGTAGAGCCAGACCGAAAATCCGCCGAAGAGACCCGCCGCAGCGCCTTTGCGCGTGGCGCCCTTCCAGTAGATGCCGCCGAGCGCCGCCGGGGCGAATTGCGCCACCGCGGCGAAGGAGATGAGGCCGATGGAGACGAGCGCGTAGGCTTCGCCCGCGAGCCGGAAGTAGAGATAGCCGAGCAGCAGGATCAGCACGATGGCGCCGCGCCGGATGCCGAGCAGCAGCCCGGCGAGGTGGCGCCGGCGGTTCAGTTGCAGTCCGGGCAGGCGCAGCAGCACCGGCATCACCAGATCGTTGCATACCATTGTGGAGAGCGCGATCGTCTCCACGATCACCATGCCGGTGGCGGCGGACAACCCGCCGATGAACACCAGCAGCGCGATCGCCTGCTGACCCTGGGACATCGGGATCGTGAGCACGAAGGTGTCGGCATCCACCGCGCCGTCCGGGAACAGCAGCAGGCCGCCGAAGGCGATCGGCAGCACAAAGAGATTCATCGCCAGCATGTAGAGCGGGAACAGCCACATCGCTTTCCGGAGGTGCTGTTCGTCCATGTTTTCGACTACGGCGACCTGGAACTGACGCGGCAGAAACATGATGGCGAGCATCGACAGAACGGTCAGCCAGACCCAGTTCGCATAGCTGCCGGCGACGCCTTCAAGGGGCGTGAGCAGTGGGGCGAGCGCGGGCTGGCTCGCTGCGCGGTAGAAGATGTCGCCCAGACCGCTGTAGAGGCCCCAGGTGACATAGACACCTACTGCGAGGAAGGCGAGCAGCTTGACGATCGACTCGAAGGCGATTGCGGCGACCATGCCCTGGTGGTGCTCGGCGGCGTCGAGCTTGCGCGTGCCGAATGCGATGGTGAACAGCGCGAGCATGAGCGCAACCCAGAAGGCCGTGTCGCGCGCAAACGGCACGGCGCGGATCACCTCGGGCATCACGACTGCCGGATACTGCATGAGGATGGTGTAACTGCTTGAAATCGCCTTCAGCTGGAGCGAGATGTAGGGCACAACCCCGACCACGGCGATGACGGTGACCGCAGCGGCGAGCGCGGTGCTCTTGCCGTAGCGTGAACCGATGAAATCCGCGAGCGAGGTGATGCGATGGGTCTTGCTGATGCGCAGCATCTTGCGCATCACGCTCCACCAGAGCGCGATCATGAGCGTCGGACCGAGATAGATGGGCAGAAAGCCGACGCCGTCCGATGCGGCGCGTCCGACACTGCCGTAGAAAGTCCAGGCCGTGGCATAGACCGCAAGCGACAGCGCGTAGACGTAGGCGCTGCCTATCACCGGTCGGCCGCGGCTGGCACGCCGGTCCGCCCAGTAGGCGATCGCGAACAGCACGCCGAGGTAGGCGAAGGCGAAAAGCACCACGGTGCCGCTCTGCAGCATCGGGGGGGCGCTCAGTTGTCCGGGGATTCGACGCTGAGCGCGATCAGCAGGATCAGAGCAGCCCAGGCGAGGAAGAGGTAGGCGTAGAGCAGCGGCACGCCGAACACGCTCGCCTGCCGGTTGAACAACGCAATCAGCGGATAGTCGAACAGCAGCACGCCGAGGAAGAACAGCGCCACCAGGCGCTGGCTGCGGCGCGAGCGGCGTTCCATCAGGCGCGATGCTCCGGGATCAGGCGTCCGATGTCGGCCAGCAGTTCCCGCGTCGAAAAGGGTTTCGTCACGTAGAGGTCCGCCCCCGCGAGCGTGCCCTGCTGCGCGGCGCCGTCGCCACCGATCGCGGTGAGCATCACGATGCGCGGGCTGCCTCCGGCTGCGCCCGCGCGCAGGCGGCGGCAGACTTCGTATCCGTCCATTCCGGGCATCATCACGTCGAGCAGAACGAGGTCCGGCCGGAAGCGCTCGGCAAGTACCAGTGCACGCGCGCCGTCCGGGGCGCTTTGCACCTCGTGGCCGTCCTTGCGCATCAGAAATTCCAGCGACAGGACGATGTTCGGTTCATCGTCAACGATCAGCACCTTCGCCATGTGCCTCCTTTGCCGCGAGCCTATCATCCCGCCGCAGGGAACAAAAAGGCCCGCCTAGGCGGGCCCGGAACTCCCGCATCCTTGCGGGGGGAGGGGCGGCAAGCGCCGCCCCTCTTGGGTCTGTGCTGCGTTATTTTGAAATATCCACGTCCTTGGTGTCGCGCAGGAACAGCCCGCCGATCACGAGCGTCATGACCGCGACCACGATCGGGTACCACAGACCGTAGTACACATCGCCTGTCGCCGCAACCATCGCCGTGGCCGTAAGCGGCAGCATGCCGCCGAACCAGCCGTTGCCGATGTGATACGGGAGCGACATCGAGGTGTAGCGGATCTTGGTCGGGAAGAGCTCAACCAGGAAGGCCGCGATCGGCCCGTAGACCATGGTGACGTAGATCAGCATGATGAACAGGATGAGCAGGGTCATGCCATAGTTGATCTGGTCCTTGTTCGCCGGACCGGGATAGCCGCTCTCCTTCAGTGCCGCCGCAAGCGCCTTCTCGTCCCAGCCCTTGACCTCGATGCTGCCGACCTTGGTCACCACCGGCGCGTCACCTGTTGCCGGCGCGGACTTGAACGACAGGCCCTGCTTGGTGAGGAAGTCCTTCACCCGGTCGCACTCGCTGAACTTGCTCCAGGGCCCGACGAACAGATGGAAGTCGCACTGATTCGCCTCGACCGAGATCTGCGTCTTCGCCTGGTAGGCTTCGAGCGCCGGATTGGCGTAGTGAGTCAGCGCACCGAACAGCGGAAAGTAGGTGAGGGCCCCTAGCAGGCAGCCGGCGAGGATGATCTTCAGGCGCCCGATATGGTCCGAAAGCCAGCCGAAGAACACGAAGAACGGCGTGCCGAGCAGGAGCGAGGCGCCGATCAGCGTATAGGCCGTGAGGTAGTCCACCTTGAGCGTGATCGTCAGGAAGAAGAGCGCATAGAACTGGCCCGTGTACCAGATCACGCCCTGACCCGCCGTCGCGCCAAGCAGCGCGAGCAGCACGAACTTGTTGTTCGGGTAGTGCAGGAAGCTCTCGGTGAGCGGCGCCTTGGAGCCCTTGCCTTCATCCTTCATTTTCTGGAACACCGGCGATTCGTTCAGCTTGAGCCGGATGTAGACCGAGAAGGCGAGCAGGATTGCGGACACGAGGAAGGGCAGACGCCAGCCCCAGTCCGCGAAGGTCTTCACGTCCATGCCGACGCGGCAGCCGCCGATGACCGCGAGCGAGAGGAAGAAGCCGAGCGTCGCCGTCGTCTGGATCCAGCTCGTGTCGTAGCCGCGTCGCCCGTGCGGGGCGTGCTCGGCCACATAGGTAGCCGCACCGCCGTATTCGCCGCCGAGCGCGAGACCCTGCAAGAGGCGCAGCGACACAAGCAGAATGGGCGCCGCCCAGCCGATGGATTCGTAGGTCGGGAGCAGTCCGACCGCGAAGGTCGCAAAGCCCATCACGAGGATGGTGACAAGGAAGGTGTACTTGCGCCCGACGAGATCGCCGATGCGCCCGAACACCAGCGCGCCGAACGGACGTACCAGGAAGCCGGCCGCGTAGGTGGCGAATGCGGAGAGCAGTGCCGCCGTCTCGTTGCCCTTTGGAAAGAACAGCGCCGCGAAGAACGGCGCGAGCGTGGCGTAGAGGTAGAAGTCGTACCACTCGAAGACTGTGCCGAGAGACGAGGCGAAGATGACTTTCTTCTCCTCGCCGGTCTCCGTGGCGCGCGGCCGGATGCTTGCCGCATCCGATTGTGATTGAGCCATCTCCATCCTCCTTGATTGAGTGGGGCGCTGCGGCGCCCGGGCGGGGCCAATCTAGGTGCCGCCCCTTACAACACACTTACGGGGAGAATGCTGCGGTGCAGCGTGCTTGTGTCGCGTCAATGACGCCGCGTGGACGATGCCGTGTTCGTTCTGTGGGGCTGCGTCAGAGCGCCGAGCCCGGATTCCGGGATTCGCCTGTTTCGGGCTTGTCGAGGCGATAGCCCAGGCCGCGGACGGTGATGACGCGTACGCCGCCCGGTTCGAGCTTGCGCCGCAGGCGATGCACGTAGACCTCGATCGCATTGGAGGAGACTTCCTCGCCCCAGGCGCAGAGATGGTTTACGAGCTGGTCCTTGGAAACCAGGCGGCCGGAGCGCTGCAGGAGAATTTCGAGCAGGCTCGTCTCGCGTGCGGAGAGTTCGACCGGCTTGCTGTCCAGCAGCGCCACCTTGCCGACCTGGTCGAAACTGAGCGGACCATGGCGGAGCAGCGTCGGTGCGCCCGCCATGCCCCGGCGCGTCAGGGCGCGCGCACGCGCCGAAAGTTCGGCGAGGTCGAAAGGTTTGGCTAGGTAATCGTCGGCGCCGGCATCAAGGCCGCGCACCCGGTCGCTCACGCTGTCGAGCGCGGTGAGCAGCAACACCGGTATGCGCGAGCCATGCGCGCGCAGCTGCCTCAGCACATCCAGCCCGGAGCGTTTCGGCAGCCCGATGTCCAGAATCAACAGATCGAAGGCGTTCGCCCCGAGCGCGGCTTCGGTCTGCAGCCCGTCCCGCACCCAGTCGACCGCGTAGCCGTCCGCGCGCAGCGCGTGCTGCAGGGCGTCGCCCAGCATCGCATCATCCTCGGCCACCAGTATTCGCATCTGTGTGCCGGCGCCGCGTACGCGGCAGGCCGGCGATACCTCCCGATTTCGTGCGCCTCGTCGTGCGCTTAGCGGTTCACAGCTTCCTGCATGGACGCATAAAGTGCCGCACTTGCTGCGCCAGGCGCCTCGACATGCAGACGGCGCGACTGCCGCAGCAGCTCCTCCCACAGCCCGTCCGTGTTCTTACGGAACGGCGTGTCCCGATCCGCGTCGAGCACGCCCCAAAGGCCGCGTTCTATCTCGCGTTTCAGTTCACCGGGGCGCCACCCGACATAGCCCACGTAGTAGCGGGCGTCATTCGGAGTCGCCTCGATGACCGTGTCGATGACGCTCGCGCGAAACGCGAGGTAAAGGTCTTTCATCAGTGCGATCGAACCGTTCCCGGGATCAGCCGGAGACTTCACAATCGCCACCACGGCGCCACGCGCGAACGGGCCGCCATAGAACACCGGATCAAGCACTTTCTTGGAGGGTTCGTGCTCGGGGAACAGGCTCCCGAGCGAGCGGCGCGTCGGCCGGTTGAGGATTACCCCTATATGACCGCCCGCGGGAGAGGGGGCGGCGATAAGGACTGTCTGGCGGTAGTCGACGTCGACCAGTCCCGGGTTTGCGACCAGCAGGAAGGCGTCATCGTCGGCGGCATGCACGGCGGGCACCAGCAACAGCCCTGCGAAAGCGGATGCGAGTACTCCGATTAGCGCACCGGCAAGCCGGCGGGTCAGGCAGCGAGGCATTCCGTTCTCCGGGTTGACCGCGGTGTTGTCCGAAGCGAACCGCACCGAACCCGGCCCGGATGCGACGTCAGGCGCCACGGAAATTTGACCGAATCGAGTATATAGCGCAGTCCAGGCGCCGGGAACCCTGGCGCGTGATGCGCGGTGAGCGCCAGCCTTGACAAGGCGTACGGACACCCCTACCGTCATCAGGGGCGGCGGTTGGAACGGCGGAAATGCGGGCCGGGATCCAGAACCGACGGGAGCGCGCCCTGACCGGCGCAAGGAGGAGCGAACCATGATGTACCGCAAAATTCTTCTGGCCTATAACGGGTCCCAGGACGGCAGACGCGCGTTGCTCGAGTGCGCCGAGCTCGCCAACTTCATGCAATCCGAAGTGCATCTGCTTGCCGTGGCAACGATGCCGCCCAGCCTCTTTCTCACCGAAGGTTTCGTGCCCGAGGAACTGCTCGACGAGGAGAAGAAGCGCACCCAGGCCATTCTTGACGAAGGCATCAAGAGCCTGCTCGATCGCGGGTACAACGCGACCGGGCACATCGCGATAGGCGAGCCCGTGGAGGAGATCTGCAGGCTGGCGCGCGATGTCAGCGCCAACCTTGTGGTGCTCGGCCACAACCAGACCATGTCCTTCGCGAAGCGCTGGTGGCAGGGCTCGGTTGGTGCGAGCGTCATCGACCACGCGCCCTGCAGCGTGCTGATCGCCCTCGCACCCGAGGCGTCGTAACCGCATCGTCATGGGAGGTGTCGGAACGGCGCCGGCGCCGCGGCACCGCTGACTGTCGCCGCTCGGCGTCGCGAACCAGTTCCGGGTTTGTGCGCGGTTTCATCCGGGCTCGCGGACCGGTACACCTATAATTTTTGGATGTTGCCATGTGTCCTGCCCGTCGCCCTGGCGGTTTGTCTGGGCGCGTTTGCGCCCGGCGCACTCGCGCAGCCCGCATCCAGTGCGCCGGGTACAGCGCGTCCCGCAGCGAAGCCGACGGCAAACCGCCCGGCCCAGCCCGTGCGCCCGGCACCCGGGCGGCCTGCGCTTGCGGACGAGGCCCGCGTCAGGGAACTGTTGCAGCAGACGCAGAGCACGCTTGAACGCGGCGACTATTCCGGGGCCGAAGCCGCGGGCAAGACACTGGTTGCGGAAAGCGCGAGGGTCTACGGAGACGAACATCCGAACGTGGCGGCAGGGCTGAACCTGCTCGGTGCGACCTTGCTTCGCCTGGGACGCTTCAGCGAAGCGGAAGGTCTGTTTCGCCGCATGCTCGCGATCTACGAGCGCAGTCTGGGCCCGGACCACGAGTACACGGCTGCGGCACTGAACAGTCTTGCGCTTGTACTGGAGAAGCTTGGCGATTTCAGCGGTGCCGAGAGCCTGCTGCGTCGCTCGGTCGGGATACTGGAGGCGAAACTCGGGCGTGACAACCCGGACACAGCGACCACGGTTTCGAATCTCGCGCGTGTGCTCGATGCACAGGGCAAGTTCAGCGGGGGCGGGGCTGAGCGCGCGGCCACGCCAGCCGGGCGCGCAGCCGACCCGGCGGCCGCGATCGCGCTGCGCGCCCAGGAAGCGCAGCGCCGCGGCGAATTTCAGGAAGCCGAGACCTTGCATCATCAGGTGGTCGTAATCCACGAGAAGGCGCTCGGCGAGCATCCGAGCACCGCAACCTCGCTCTCCAACCTCGGCAACGTGCTGTATCTGCAGGGCAAGTACCCGGAATCGGAGGCCGCGTACCGGCGTGCGCTTGCGATGCGCGAGAAGCTCCTCGGCAGTGATCATCCGGATGTTGCGACCAGTCTGAATAATCTCGCAAACGTGCTGCAGGAGTTGAACAAGGATCAGCGTATCGGTGCTTCGGAAGCGCGCGCGCGCGCACGCCTGGGCACCGGGCTTGGGGGTGCGACCACCGATGTGGAGGCGATGTACCGGCGTGCGCTCGCGATTCAGGAGCGCGCCCTGGGCAGGGAGAATCCCGCCACCGCGAACAGTCTGAACAATCTCGCGGTATTGCTCGGGTTGCGTGGCGACTTCGCACAGGCGGAGCATTTGCACCGCGATGCGCTTGCCTCGATGGAAAAGGTATTCGGCGAGCAGCATCCGGACACAGCGTCTATACTCACCGCGCTCTCTCTCGTGCTGGACCGCCAGGGGAAGCTCGTCGAAGCGGAGGCATCCTATCAGCGCGCCGTGGAGATTTCGCGGCGCACCGCGAATCCGCGCTCGCTGCTCGTGAACGCGAGCCGCCTCGGCTTCTCGCTCGCCAAGCGTGGGCGCTTCCGCGAGGCGCTACCCTACTATCTCGAATCCGTGGAGACCCTGGATTTTCTGTACAGCCAGACACGCGGTTACTCGGAGGAGACGCGTCAGGCCTTTCTCTCCCAGTTCTCCGCCATCTACCGGGAGACCATCCGCATTCTGCTGCAGCTGAACCGCTCCAACCCTGGCGCAGGCTACGACCGGCAGGCGCTCGCGGTGGCATCGCGCAATCAGAGCCGCGTATTCACGGAGATGATGCGTCAGGCCGACGTAGCGCGTTTCTCTGGCGAGCCGGAGTTCGTGCGTCTTCGCGAGAGCCGCGAGCGCCTCCAGGAGACCGTCGCCCAGCTTCGGCAGGCGCGCGCCACGGTGCCCGTGACCTTGCCGAACGCCAGGCAGCGCGCGGCAGACCTTGGAGCGCAGCTTACGCAGGCAGGCCGGGAGCTGACCACGGTCGACGACGAGATGTGGCGCCGCTATCCGCGCTTCATGGAGCTTGCCAATCCTCGCCCGGTCACGGTCGAGGACCTGCAGAGTCGCCTGTTGAAGCCGGGCGAAGCGCTTCTTTCCTATGTCCTGCTGCCGCAGGAGACCGTGATCTTCGCGCTCACGCAGACGGGATTTCGCATGGTGGTCACGGGCGCGCGGCGCGCGGATCTCGCCAACCGGGTGCATCGCATCCGGCGCGCGATAGACAAGGTCGCAGCAGGGGAGTCCGTTCTGTTTCTGCGCGATATCGATCCGGAAATGCTGAACGGCCTGTATCGCGATCTGATCGAACCGGTCGAGGCCGACCTCGCGGGCGCGCAGAAAGTTTTCGTGGTGGCCGACGGCCCCTTGCAAACGCTGCCATTGGAATTGCTGGTGACGCGCTACGCCGAGCCTCAGCGTAGCGGATTCGATGCGGAGCAGCGCGCAAGCGACGGCAGCGTCGAACGTCCCTATCTCGGCGAGTACCGCAGGCTCGACTATCTGGGAGACCGCCACCGGTTCGCTTATCTGCCCAGTCTCTCCGCGCTCGTGTCGCAGCGTCTCTATCCCAAGGCAAGAACCGGTCGTCGCACGGAACTTGTCGCGTTTGCAGATCCGGATTTCGAGGTTGTCGTAGGCAGATCCATGCCCGATCAGACGTTGCGTTCTCTTGCGCGCATGAATATCGGCTTCAGCCGCGGAGCGGGCGGGGCGCCTGTGATTCCGCGTCTGGCCGAGACTTCGATCGAGGCGAAGGAGATCGCGTCGGTGTTGGGCGGGGAGAGCCACCTGTTCATCGGCGATCGGGCACAGGAGCGGGTGGTGAAGAAGGGCGAACTGCGCGATGCGCGCTTTGTGCTGTTCGCGACCCATGGTTTCCTGGGCGGCGAGTTCCTGGCAAGCGATCTGCCTGCGGGCGAGGGCGACGCGCCGCGGCCGGCTGCCCAGGGACAGAGCCAACCCGCCCTTGCGCTCACCCTGGTGGGCGACCTGGCCGGCGAAGATGGACTCCTCACGATGAAGGAGATCATCGAGGACCTGGAACTGGATGCTGAACTCGTGGCACTGTCCGCCTGCAACACGGCGGGTGACAGCGCGGAAGCGAACAACGGAGAAGGCTTTGCCGGTCTCACGCGCGCGTTCATGTATGCCGGCGCGCGCAGCCTGCTCGTTTCGCACTGGAGCGTGGACAGTCTGTCGACCCAGAACCTGATGACAGCGACCTTTCGCAATATCCGCGAAGGAATGAGCGCCATCGCGGCAATGAGCGCCGCCGAACGCGCACTGCGAACCGAAGACTATGCCAACGGGCAGTATCATTTCTCGCGCGCGCACCCGTTCTTCTGGGCGCCGTTCGTCTACGTCGGCGACTGATGCCGCGATGAATCTTTCATGAGACCCAGCATGCGGAATGGACAATCCACAGGTCGCAGCGCGGCGAACAAGCGACTGGTGTTCTGGTTTGCAGTCGTAGTGCTGGCGACATCGGCGGCGTTCGGGCTCGCACGCACGAGTGGCGTGCGCAGCATGGAGAATTTCTACTACGACTACTGGCATGTGCTGACCGGGGTGCGCTACGAGCCCCGTCACGCTGCTTTCGTGTCGATGGACGACGAGACGCTGGTCGCACTGAAGGACGATCCGCTCGCATTCTGGGCCCCTCACTTCGGACGTGCGATGTCCGTGCTGGACCAGGCGGGGGCAGCGGTGGTCGGCCTCGATTTCATCTACCAGGTGAGCGCGGAGAGCTGGCTGAAGAAGCTGAACCTCCCGGACAGCGCAATCTCGCGCAACTACGACGCGCCGCTGCGCGCGGCGCTCGCGTCTGGCAACAAGATCCTGATCACTCATCTCGTCACGCTGAACACCGGCGAACTTGACCTGCTCCTGCCGCCCGAGGACCAGCGCTACCTGCTGCCAGCAGGCATGAACGATCTGGGCGTCGCGAATCTATTCCCGGACGACGACAAACATGTGCGGCGCTTCTACCCGGTCCTGATACCCGATCCAGGCGTGCCGGGCATTGGTTTCGCGATGCAGCTCTCTCTGCGTGCCGCCCGCGCGGACCCCGCAGCCGAGGTCTGGAGCATGGGCGGCGAGCAGATTGCGCGTGCCACCCTGCCGCGCATGATCGGCTATGCAGGGCCGCCGGGGACCATCCCGACGGTGTCGATGAACGCGTTGTTGAAGGACAACGCGCTCGATGACCCTGCGGTAAAGGCGCTGAAGGGGCGAGTCGTTGTGATCGGCGCGAACAATGCGGGCACGTCAGACCGGCATTTCACGCCCTATTCGCGAGGTGCGCGCGCCGACCAGATGGCCGGCGCGGAAATTCACGCAAACATTGTGGAGACGATCCTCTCCGGCCGCTATCCGCACAGCCTGCCGGCCTGGGGAGAGGGGGCGTATGTGGCGCTCATCGTGGCGCTTTGTGCGTTCTTCTTTCTGCGGTTGCATGTGGGCTGGGGGGCGGTGCTTGCGTTCGGTGCCATGATCTTCGTGGCAGCGCCGTCGTACCTGTTTTTCAGGCAGAACTGGGTCCTGCCGGTGGCCGAGCCGCAGCTCGCACTGCTTGGAGCCTATCTCCTGACGCTCGGATTGCGCCTTACAGGGGAGGAGCGCGAGCGCTCCCGGATACGGCAGATATTCGGACGCTATGTTTCTGACGAAGTCGTCGCCAAGCTCCTATCCGACGATCGCCGGCCCGATCTGGGCGGGGAGGCTTTGCAGGTCACGGTGCTCTTTTCCGACATCCGGAACTTCACCACCATTTCCGAGAAGCTCTCCGCGCATGAAGTCGTGGAAATGCTGAACGCTTATTTCACACGCGTATGCGAGCCGATCCTGGAACAGGGCGGGACGGTGGACAAATACATCGGCGATGCGGTGATGGCAGTATTCGGTTCGCCGGTCACCTATCCGGACCATGCGCGGCGCGCGGTCCGGGCGGCGATCGGCATGGCACGCGAGGCCGCGGCATTCACTGAGTGGATGCAGCATCGCTTCCCGGACCGTGGTCTGCCGGTATTCGGCATCGGTGTCGGCATGCACACGGGAGAAGCGGTCATCGGGGACATCGGTACCCCGAAGCGCAAGGAATTTACGGCGATCGGAGATACCGTGAACGCGGCCTCCCGTCTGGAGGGGGTGACCAAGGAACTCAAATGCGTCATTGCGGCGAGCGAGGCGACGATAGTGGCGGCGGGCGAAGGCATCCGCACGGGGAAGCGAGAGAGCGTAACGGTGAAAGGCCGCGCCGAGCCGATCACTGTGTTCGAGGTTCTCGACATGTCGGGCTAGAGCGACGATATTGTGGCGAAAGTGACTTATTTCACGCCTGCGGAGTGAGGGAATTCATAACTCTCCCGCCTGGGGTGCGGCGTACAATGCGCCGGCAGCGATGTAGTTCCGGAGACTTGAACATGAACAACAGTGGCTTCATTGCAGTCCGCATTTTCGCTTTTCTGGTCGCCGCTTGCTCGGCGACTGGCGCGAATGCGCAGACCTCCGTGCAGCCTGCGGATGTTGCGGTGGTCGCGCAGGTCCAGGGCGATGTCGGTTATGTCGCCGCGAGCCGGGAGCAGGGGCGTATTTCACCCTACATGCGCGTGCGTGACGGAGACAGGTTGACGCTTGGCGCGGGCGCTGAACTGCGCATCGTGTTCTTTGACACCGGTCGCGCAGAGCGCTGGGTCGGGCCAGCAAGCCTGAGGGCAGCGAAGGGCGCCGCGCAGGCGCTCGCCGGCAAACCTGTGGAGGTCGGCAAGATGCCGACGAGCGCGCCGGTACGCATTGCGAGGGTCCCGGCACTGCTGCAGAACGCGAAGCTGGGCGGCATCCAGGTGCGCGGCGGGCCGCCTAAGGGATCGGGCAGCGCTGAGCGCGACAAGTCGGTGCGCGAGGCGCGCGCGGCCTATGACGAAATGCGTCTTGGGGCGACAGCCACCGACATCACTCCGGAACTCTTCCTTTATTCTGCGTTGTCGGAGTATGCACTGTATGACCAGATGGAGCCGGTGGTGAAGGAGATGCTGCGTCGGCAGCCGGACAGCGAGGAAGCAAAGAGTTTCGCTGGCTGGCTGAAAACACGTACGGGGCACTAGGCGGGCTCGCACAGTTGTTTTGATATCGTTTCAACGGACAAAGCTAAGGGCGGAGAACTGAAAATGAATCTCGCAGGGGCAACCAGGTTCGTGGTGTCGGCGGCGTTGATCACGGGGGCAACTTCAGTGCTCGCGGCGACAGGAGACGCGGCGCTCGTCAACCAGCTGATGGGCAACGTCAGCTATACAAGCGGCAAGGAGAGCAGCAAGGTGACCGCTTTCATGAAGGTGCGCGAGGGCGACCGTTTCAACGTGCCGGCAGGCGCCCAGGTTAGGATTGTCTACCTGCAGAATGGCCGCCAGGAATCGTATGGCGGACCGGCGGCCTTTACCGCGGGTGGGCAGCAGAGCACTGTACAAAGCGGGAGCCAGCCTCAGGTCTCTACGCTGCCTGCGGGCGTATCGCAGAAAATCTCCCAGACCCCGGAGCTGATTCAGATAGCCCGTCTCGGCCGTTCCGGGGGCGTGGCGGTTCGCGGCACGGTGCGCGATGCCCGTCTGAATCCGCAGCAACAGGCCGAAGTGCGCCAGGCGAAGGAAACCTACAAGAAGCTGCGTGCCCAGGCTGGGGCGGACGACATCACGCCGGAGCTCTATCTTTATGCGGTACTGCAGGACAATCTGCTGTACGAGGACATGAAGCCGGTAGTCGAAGACATGGCGCGCCGCCAGCCAGGCAACGCGGACATCGCTGCCCTGGTCGAGTACGTCAAGGTCAAGACGGTGCCGCAAGCCACCAAGCAATAAGCAACAGACGCTGCGTCGGCGCAACAAAGCAGAACGGCCCGCCGGGAAACCGGCGGGCCGTTCTGCTTTGGATTTCCGTGATGCGGGAGATGGTGGCTAGTCGGCTTTCTTCTCCAGGACCGGGTGTCCGGTAACGCCGCCTTGCACGTGGTGTCCGGCGGGAACGTCGTCCATGCCGTGCGCCTCCACGTGCGCCTTGCGCGCGAGCAGCGAGTAGGCGACCGGGACTACGAACAGGGTGAGCAGCGTGCCGAAGGACATGCCCCCCACGATGACCATGCCGATCTGGCTGCGCGATTCCGCGCCGGCGCCGTGAGCGAGGGCGAGCGGGACTGCACCGAGCACCATGGCGCCGGTGGTCATCAGAATCGGGCGCAAACGCATGGTCGCCGCGTTCACGATGGCCTCGTGCATCTCCTCTCCCTTGGCACGCAACTGGTTGGTGAACTCAACGATCAGGATGCCGTGCTTGGTGATCAGGCCGACAAGCGTAATCAGGCCCACCTGGCTGTAGATGTTTAGCGTACCTCCGCTCACCCACAGCAGGAAGAGCGCACCAGTCATCGAGAGCGGAACGGACAGCATGATCACGAAGGGCGAGGTAAAACTCTCGAATTGCGCGGAGAGGACCAGGTAGATGAAAAAGAGCGCGAGGATGAATACGAAGTAGATCTCGCTCCCGGAAGCCCTGAATTCCAGGGATTGCCCGTCAAGGCCGGTCTGGGCGCTGGCGCCCAGCGTTGTCTTCGCGGCCGCTTCGAAGGCCTTGAGGCCTTCATCAATGGAATAGCCCGGCGCTAGGGTCGCGGTCACCTTCACAGCGCGCAGGCGCTGGAAGTGGTTCAGCGACTGCGGCGCAACGCCCTCGCGGACATCGACGAAGTTGGAGAGCTGGATCATCGTGCCGTTGCGGCTGCGGACGTAGATGTCGCTGATGTCTGCGGGCGAGGAGCGGTCCACGGGCGCTACCTGAACCAGCACGTCATATTGCTCGCCGTCTCGCTTGAAGCGGGTGACCTGACGGCCGCCGAGCATGGTTTCCAGCGTCCTGCCCACGTTGTCCACGTTCACGCCGACATCCCCCAGTTTGTCCCGGTTGATCTGCACGCGGACTTCGGGTGTGTTCAAACGCAGATCTGTCTGCAGGTTCTGGGTGCCGGGGAATTTGCGCACCTCCTCGAGGAAGCGCTCGACCATGCGGTTCAGTTCCGCATACGGCACCTGGGCCATGATCACGAACTCGATCGGCGTCGAGCGAAAACGCTGCCCGAGCGACGGCGGGTTGATTGTGAACACCTGGGCGCCCGGGATGGTCGCGAGCTTCGGTCGAAGGTCTTCGGCGATCTGTTGCTGAGTGCGCTTGCGCTCCTCCCAGGGCTTCAGCCGCAGGATCGCATTGCCGTCCACCACGGTGGGAAAGCCTGCGATCGCGGTATATGCGAAGGCGTCAGGCACCTCGCTGTAATAGGCCTCGATCGCCTTCATCTGGTCGCCGGTGTAGGTGGGGGTGGAACCCTGGGGCGCTGTCACCACGCCGAAGATCATCCCTCGATCTTCAATCGGCGAGAGTTCGGATTTAAGCGACAAGAAGAAGCCGGCGCCCACGCAGGTGGTGACCACCCACCCTGCGATGACTATCCAGCGAGCTGCGAGTGCCGCGGTAAGCAGGCGCCGGTATCCGCCTGAAAGCGCCTCGAACCCGGCCTCGATCTTGTTGTAGAGCCAGGAATGCTTGGTGTCGTGGCGCAGAAGCAGCGAACACATCATCGGGGTCAGCGTGAGCGCCATGAAGCCCGATACCATCACCGCACCCGCGAGCGTGAGCGCAAATTCGATGAACAGCCGGCCCGTGCGGCCCGTCGCGAAGGCAAGCGGCGCGAATACGGAGGCAAGGGTAAGCGTCATGGCAACCACGGCAAAGGCGATTTCCTTTGCGCCGACCATCGCCGCCTGCACGCGCGACATGCCCTCTTCCATATGGCGGAAGATATTCTCCAGAACGACGATCGCGTCATCCACCACCAGGCCGATCGCAAGCACCATGGCGAGCAGCGTGAGCGTGTTGATGGTGAAACCGAAGAAGTACATCAAGCCGAAAGCGCCGATCAGGGAAACGGGTATGGTGACAATAGGGATGATCGTGGCGCGCAGGCTGCGCAGGAAAAAGAAGATCACGAGAACGACCAGTACGGTCGCTTCGAGAATCGTACTGAACACCGCCTTGATCGATCGGTCGATGAACTGCGAGGTGTCATAAGAGACGACCAGCTTCATGCCGCTCGGCAGGCTGCCGTTGATCTTGTCCACTTCTTCACGGACGGCGGTAGAAAGCTCGAGCGGATTGGCGACAGCCTGCTTGATTACGCCCACATTCAGCGATGGCTTTCCATTGAAGCGCGAGACAGTGCGCTCGTTTGCGGCCCCGATGGCCACGGTACCAAGATCGCGGACGCGCACCGGGTAGCCCGCCACGTTCGCGACGATGATCTGGCCGAATGCGTTGGGAGTGCGCACGTCGGTTTCCGCGACCACAGTGAACTCTCGTGTGCTGGATTCGATCCGTCCCGCCGGGATCTCTGCGTTCTGGCGACGCAGGGCATCCTCGACGTCTTGAACGGTGAGCTTGTATCCGGCAAGCCGGGTACGATCGAGGTTGATGCGCATCGCCACCGGGCGCTCGCCGAAAATTCGCACATCCGCGGCACCGGGCAACACCGACAGGCGGGGTTTGATGTATCGGTTGATGTAGTCGGTAGCCTCGAGGGTCGAGAGCGACCCCGCCTCTACCGACACGTTGACCACAGGCTGCGAGTCGGCTTCCACCTTGGCGATCACCGGTTCGAGCACCTCAAGCGGGAGCCGCGCGCGCACGCGAGACACCTTGTCACGTACATCGGCGGCAGCGGAGTCCGGGCTGCGAGTAAGACGGAAGCGCACATTGATCAGGCTGCGCTCCGGCCGGCTTTGCGAGGTCATCAGGTCCACGCCTTCGATCCCCGAAAGCGAGTCCTCAAGTATTTTCGTCACCTGAGATTCCACGACCTCCGCGGATGCGCCACGGTAGTCGGTGGAGATGCTGACAATGGGCTCGTCGATCCGCGGATACTCTCGCACCGAGAGGCGCTGGTACGAGATCAGGCCGATCAGCAGGATCACGAGCGACAGCACGGTCGCGAAGACGGGGCGGCGTATGCATAGCTCTGGCAGTGTCATCTGTTCACCTTGATCACGCAGTTGTTACCGACGCTTGCTGGGATTCACTGATTTCTGGTCACGAATGCGCTTAGCTTCGCGACGCCTTTGATGATTCCCCCGGGGTCCCGGCAGGTCCGCCCTTGCGCGCCTTGCCGCCACCGGCACCGGCGCTAGCCACGCTTACCGGCGTGCCATCGCGCAGGCGGGCCTGACCTGCAGTGACGATGGTGTCATCCTTCTCGATGCCGGAGAGAATCTCGACCTTGCCATCCCGTCTCTGCCCGGTCTCGACCTTCGCGCGGGTGGCCTTGCCATCCAACACTCGAAACACGAAATTGTCCGTGCCCTGGGGGACGAGCGCCTCTTCCGGCACCACCAGCGCATCGCGCCGTGACTGTGTAACGAGGTTGATGCGCGCGAACATTCCAGGCCGAAGAGTCGTGTCGCGATTGTTGATCTGGGCCCGCACAACGACCGAACGGCCGGCAGCGTCGAGGAGAGGGTTCAGCGCGATTACACGGCCCTCGTATGTCTTCCCGGGGACCGCATCCAGTGTCACCTGCATGCTCTGGCCCACCTTGACGTCGCGCAGAAAGTTCTCCGGCACGCGGAAGTCCACCTTGATCGGGTCGATCGCCTCGAGATTCACGAGATCGGCGCCTTCCTTCACATAGTCGCCTATCGAGACCACGCGCAGGCCGATCATTCCGGAGAAGGGCGCCTTGATTTCTGTCTTGGAGAAGCGAGCCTCGACCAGTGCCAGCGAAGCCTGGGCGAGTTCGTAAGCACTCTTCGCCTCGTCGCGCGCCTGCCCGGAGATGAAATTGCGCTGCGCAAGATCTACCGCGCGCGCGTATTTCGATTTCGCGAGTTCGAAATTGGTGCGGGCCTGCTGGACTTCCGCCTGGTTCACTGCGGCGTCAAGCTGTACCAGAATGGCGCCCTTTTCAACGCGCTGTCCTTCGCTGAATCGGATCGCCACGATACGCCCGGCGACTTCCGGACGCAGCGTCACCGATTCGTCCGAACGGAGGCTGCCCACCGCAGCGATGACCTGCGGAATCTGCGCAATTTCGACCTTGCGTGACTCGATGTTCACCGGGCCTCCGGCGCCGGCCTGTCCTTTGCCGGCACCCTGCTTCGCCGGGCCGCCAGCACCTCCGCCAGCACCTCCGCCAACGCCCGCGCTCGCGGCCGCGACCGGAGCAGCCTTCTGGGTACCGTACCAGTATCCGCCTCCCGCGAGCGCGGCACCGGCGACGACGAGGACGACTGCTGCGAGGGTCTTCATCTGGACTGTTCCTTCTTCGACGGGGCCTGCGAGTGCATGAAATCGCTTCCTTCCTGCGGGTCGGGTGAGTTCAGGGGCCGATATGACAACGTTGTAGGGCGTTCTCCGCGAGAGGCCTCCACTCCCGACGATCGAACCCCTAATTATCTATGTAAATCCGGCCCGTGGCATCGGCGGTGGACGCTCGCGTCAGCGTGCCTAGCGTACGTCCGTATTGACGCTACTGCCGCTCGGGCTCCAGTCGACGCCGTGTTGCCTGAGGTAGTCGCGAATCATCTGGCGAACCACCTGGGACGGCGTGATGTCCTGGTGCGCGCAGAGTTGCTCGAAGGCCTTCTTTTTGGACGGGTCGATCAGGACGGTAAGTCGTGCGGTTTTCTGTTCCATCGGCTTTCGTGCGTAGTGGTGCGGACTGGGTCCGCCAGCGGACATATAATGTCATCTATATGTTAATAACATTATCATAAAATGGAATTTAAACGGCGTGCTTGGCCTCGCAAGCGGCACCGCGTCGCAATGGTCATCAGGTCTGAGGTCTGCCGGGCGGTATCGCGGACCTCTCCAGCCGGAAAGGTGGGCTGAGCATGATTGCTTTGCTTGAGGCTAGGCGCGCCGGCCTCTTTTCGCGGGCTCAGTGGATCCCCAATCTGATTGCCGGGCTCATCGTCGGCATCGTCGCGCTGCCACTCGCGATGGCGTTCGCGATCGCAAGCGGCGCGAGGCCGGAACAGGGGCTTTACACGGCGATCATCGGAGGTGGACTGGTCACTTTGCTGGGCGGGAGCCGCCTGCAGATCGCAGGTCCGACGGGTGCGTTTGTGGTGATTCTTGCCGGCGTCACTGCAGATCACGGAATTTCCGGGTTGCAGGTCGCGACGCTCATGGCAGGGGTGATGCTTGCGCTGATGGGTCTCGCACGCATGGGCGGCGTGATCAAGTTCATTCCCGCACCCGTGATTGTCGGATTCACCGCGGGCATCGGTGTAATCATTTTCGTCGGTCAGTGGCGCGATTTCTTCGGTTTGCCAGAGGTCACTGGCCGACATTTTCACGAGAAGTTCATGCACCTTCTGCTGGTGCTGCCGGAGGCACACCTGCCGACCCTGGCGCTCGCAGCGCTCAGCCTTGCGTTGGTGCGCTACGCGCCACGTCTTCCATATCTCGCGCGCGTGCCGGGGCCGCTGGTTGCGATGCTGTCAGTTACCGTGCTGCAGGCGTTCATTGACTTGCCGGGCGTGGCGACCATCGGCAGCGCATTCGGCGGCATACCGACCGGGCTGCCATCGTTCGCCATGCCGGAGATTTCGCTCAGTCAGGTGATCACGCTGATCGGACCCGCCTTCACCATTGCGATGTTGGGCGCGATCGAATCGCTGCTTTCCGCCGTTGTCGCCGACGGTATGGCTGGCACGCGCCATGATTCCAACCAGGAACTCATCGGCCAGGGCATCGCCAATATCACGGCGCCGCTTTTCGGCGGTTTCGCGGCCACAGGGGCCATCGCGCGTACGGCAACCAATATTCGCAATGGCGCCACCAGCCCGATTGCGGGCATCATGCACGCAGCGACGCTGATCGCGGTGCTGCTTTTTCTGGCGCCGCTCGCATCGCGCATACCGCTCGCCACCCTGGCGGCAATTCTGTTCGTGGTTGCCTGGAACATGAGCGAGGCGAAGCACTTCGCCCATATTCTGCAGACCGCGCCGGGCGCGGACCGCGGGATCCTCGTGATCACCTTTCTGCTTACGGTGTTCGCGGACCTCGTGGTGGCGGTGAACGTCGGCGTAATCCTCGCGATCCTCCAGTTCCTGCGACGAATGTCGGAAACCGTGGAGACCCAGCGCGTGGAGCCTGAAGATCTTCGCGCCGAACTCGCACGCGATGGCATATCCAATCTGCCGGAGGGCATCGCGGTGTACGAGGTGGCGGGTCCGATGTTCTTCGCAGTCGTCGAGAATTTTGAACGCGCACTGCTGCAGACTCACACGGATCCCCGGGTTCTGATCGTCCGGCTGCGGCGCGTACCCTTCATGGACATCACGGGCATACAGACACTGGAGGAGGTCATCGGCAAGCTGCGACGGCGCGGTGTGCGCGTGATCTTGTGCGAAGCAAATGAGCGCGTGGAAGGGAAGTTGCGCAAGGCGGGTGTGCTCGGCGGGGCGCAACCGGACGGATATGTCCCGTGCTTGATCGACGCGGTGCGCGCAGGTGCGGAGGCCCTTGCTTCCGCGCCGAGTGACATAGCCTAGTCGCACGAGCTGGTACCGACATCCGGTAGTATCCTGAAGGCGATGGAAAACTGCGAGCGGTGTGCGGTTAGCGGATGAAGTCGTTAGGGCAGAATGGGAGGGGGGTATGTTTTCCGAAAAGGTGGTGGTTGTAACCGGTGCTGCACAGGGGATCGGCCGGCATGCCGCGCTTACATTCGCGCGCCACGGGGCGCGCACCGTGATCGCCGATCTGGATGTGGACAAGGCAAAGCGAACCGCTACGGAGCTCGGCGCGCTGGCCGAGTGCATTGCCATCGGCGTAGATGTGGGCGACGAAGCGGGCGTATCGGGCATGCTGGCACAGGTGCACGGCCGCTACGGCCGCATCGACGTGCTGGTCAACAATGCCGGCGTGGTGCCCCATTTCCTCTGGGGAGTTCCGCTCTGGCCTCGTGTCGCCGACATGCCGCTCGATTTCTGGGACCGGGTGATCCGCACGAATCTGTACGGCACTTTCCTTTGTACCAAGCATGTCGTGCCCTACATGCGTGCGCGACGTAGCGGGCATATCGTGAACCTGTACGGAGGCGGGTTCACGAATCCTCCAGGGGCGATGGCCTATGCGGTCACGAAGGATGCCATCCGCACCTTCACTCGCTATCTGGCGGAGGATGTTCGCGAGATGAACATCTGTGCCGTGACGTTCTCGCCGCGGTTACCGATTGCTACGGAGACAGCTCCGGACGAAGCGAAGCAGCGCCTCGCCGGGCCGGAAGCGCTTGGCGAGGCGTTCGTGCTTGCAGCGCAGCTGCCGATGGACCGCAGCGGCCAGTGCGTCGCCCTGAAGGACGGCGCACTGGTGGTCGAAGACCCGATGGTCGGGTAAATCCGCTGGAAGGGAGTGTGTCGGGCTGTCCTCTAGAGCCCGTAAAGCGCCTTGGCGTTGTCGTAGAGAATCCGGTTGGTGGCTGCGCGGCTTATCTGTTCCATCTCGCCGAGGTGACGCAGGGCTTCCAGTTCCGTCGCAGTGTCCGCATGTCCGTAATCGGAACCGACCACGAGGTTTGACTCGCCCGCATACTTGAGTACATAGGGCAGGTCGTCGTCCGTCTGGCAGCCGATGTACATGTTGTTGTCGCGCAGCAGATGAAAATCGGGGTTGTGCTCTTTTCCGTAAAGGCGTTTGAGCCTGGGCGGAATGTCATGGAAGAGATAGGGCACCCAGGACGCGCTGGTCTCGATGATGGCCCAACGCAATGCGGGGAAACGCGCACAGGTTCCGCTCATGATGAGCGCGTGGCAGGCACCGATTGCGGATAGTTTGGCCAGACTGAAAGTCAGTTCCGGGTACGGGAAGTATTCGCCGGTGAGCACGGTGCTGCCGTTGCCCGAGTGCAGACCGATCGGCACGTTCAGCCGCGTCGCTTCCTCGTAGAGCGGGTAGAAGTAAGGACTGGAAGGCGGGCGATTGGCGTCGAAGGGGCGCATATGCACGGCACAGGCGCCGTTCTCGACCGCCCAGCGCAATTCCTCGATCGCACGCTCCATGGATAACAGGGGAAGTTGTGCGGCCCAGCGCAGTCGTCCACCGCTTTGCCGGCAGATGTCCGCGACCCAGCGGTTGTAGGCGGTATGCAGGGCGAACTCGACATCCGGCTTGGCGGTGATCGGAAGCAGGAACAGAGTGGGGTAGAGCACCTGCACGTCCACCCCCAGCTCATCCATATGCGTCAGGCGCGCAGCGATACTGCGTGCTTCCCGAGTCTCCTCCGTCGTGCCCGAGCGCTCGAAATCGAATGCGCGCTTGAAGAAAATGTTGCCGTCTATGCGCCAGAACTCGCGTTGTGTCCCCGGCGCATCCGGGTCGGAGTTCACGAGCAGCTGCGGCTTGTAGCGGGCATAGGCCTTGTCGATGAACTCCCAGGTGCGCTCCGACTCGACAAGATGTGTGTCCGAATCAATGGTGGTCATGGATCCCCTCTCTCCTCAAGCTAGTCCCCACCTTAGGCTAGCGCGTTTGAGTGCGCTGCGTCCAGCAGCCGCTCGCGAAGCGGGCGCGGC
This sequence comes from uncultured Pseudomonadota bacterium, assembly GCA_903834835.1. Classification (GTDB taxonomy): domain Bacteria; phylum Pseudomonadota; class Gammaproteobacteria; order Burkholderiales; family SG8-39; genus CAILKO01. The sequence continues at coordinate 71,278 of CAILKO010000049.1, forward strand.
AGTTGAAATGTCACTGAGTCGTCAACTTGCTGCGGGATAATGCGAATCCAGCGGTTGCTGCATGGCAGCACCTGCGTGCGAATGCCAGTGTCGATAAAGGGCGGAATTCCGAGAACGATGATCAATGTTTTGTTCCTTTGTACGCATAACTCGGCCCGCAGCATCCTGGCCGAGGCTTTGCTGAATGACCTGGGTGGGGGGCGCTTCAGAGGCTATTCCGCGGGCAGTAGTCCGAGGCCGAATCAACAACCCAATCCCTTAGCGATCAGGGCGCTCGCAGGCGCAGGGATCAGCACGGATGGACTTCGCAGCAAGTCCTGGGAAGAGTTTTCGGCACCGGATGCACCCGTCATGACCCTGGTCATTACGGTGTGCGACAACGCGGCCGGAGAAGTGTGCCCGGTATGGCCGGGTCACCCCGCGACCGCCCACTGGGGCTATGCGGACCCTTCGGAGACGGAGGGGGCGGAGGAGGCAAGGCTGGACGCGTTCCGGCATACGATGCGCGCGATGCGCAGTCGCATCGAACGATTGGTCAGCCTGCCCGTCGACGGGCTCGGTGCGTCGGAGATTGAGAAGAGTGCGCGTGCGCTCGAAAGGGAGGAGTTCCGTGAGTGAATTTATCCGGACTTTGCAGATGCGGACACGGACACGATGAGCTTCTTCGAACGGTATCTGACCGCATGGGTGTTCCTCTGCATTCTTGCGGGCGTTGCGCTGGGTCAGCTGGTCCCTGGAACATTTCGGGCGATCGGCGCGATGGAGCTTGCACGGGTCAATCTTCCGGTAGGACTCCTCATCTGGGTGATGATCATTCCGATGCTGGTCAAGGTGGACTTCGCAGCGCTTGGAGAGGTCCGGAAGCATGTGAAGGGAATCGCTGTCACTCTGTTCGTAAACTGGCTGGTGAAGCCGTTTTCGATGGCACTGCTCGGCTGGATCTTTGTGCGTCATCTGTTCGCACCGATGCTCCCGGCGGCACAAATCGAAAGCTATATCGCGGGTCTCGTTCTGCTAGCTGCAGCGCCCTGCACGGCCATGGTATTCGTCTGGAGCCGGCTGACGGAGGGGGACCCACTGTTCACCCTTTCGCAGGTCGCGCTGAATGACACGATCATGGTGTTTGCTTTCGCGCCGCTGGTTGCATTCCTGCTGGGCATTTCATCCATTGCGGTGCCCTGGGAGACCCTTGCCGCATCGGTCCTGCTCTACATCGTCTTTCCTGTTCTGCTCGCCCAGCTCTGGCGGCGTTGGCTGCTAAAGGGCGGGTCCGCCGCCTTCGAGGCTGCCATGGTTCGGGCCGGTCCTTGGTCGATCGGTGCGCTGCTCGCAACGCTCGTCCTGCTGTTTGCCTTTCAGGGCGAGGCGATCATCCGGCAGCCTCTGGTCATCGCGTTGCTAGCGGTGCCCATCCTTATTCAGGTTCTTTTCAATGCCGCGCTGGCCTACTGGCTGAACAGGAAACTGGGCGAAAAGCACAACGTGGCGTGCCCATCGGCGCTGATCGGTGCCTCGAATTTTTTCGAGCTTGCGGTCGCAGCTGCCATAAGTCTGTTCGGATTGCAATCTGGTGCGGCGCTTGCAACTGTCGTCGGCGTGCTCATCGAGGTGCCGGTGATGCTGCTCGTTGTGCGTGCGGTAAATCGGTCCAAGAACTGGTACGAGCGCGGTACAGCCCCGCAGGCGGTTTGACCGCACGGAATTGCGGAAACTTTGAACCAGGTTTGTGATGCCATGACTACCGATTTTGAGGAACTCGACTACCGGCAGACCCCCTGGGGGGAGATCAGCCTTCGGCGCAGAGTAGACCCCGCACGCGGTGACACTCTCTATGAGGTCAAACTCGGCGACGAGTTCCTCATGTCGAGCATGTTCACAGAAGGTGAAATTGCGCTGGCGCGGCTCGGTCTTGCACCGCTCGGTCCGGGTCCGCTGGATGTGGTGGTGGGCGGGCTGGGACTGGGCTACACGGCGCAGGCGGTCCTCGACTTACCGCAGGTGCGCTCGATGCTGGTAGTAGATGCGCTGGCCCCTGTAATTGACTGGCATTGCAGAGGACTCGTCCCGCTCGGAAGTGCCTTGTCCTCCGATCCTCGCTGCGAATTCATCAACGGCGACTTTTTTGCGCTGGTGGATTCGCCGGACATCGACTCAAGAAATCCGGGCCGGCGCTATCACGCAATTCTCGTAGATATCGACCATTCACCGCGGCATGTGCTGAACGAAAGTCACCGCGCACTCTACAGCGAAGAGGGGCTGACCCGTCTTGTGGACCACCTGCATCCGGGGGGCGTGTTCGCGCTATGGTCGAACGATCCGCCGGACGATGCATTTATTGCCACGCTAGGCAGCGTATTCGCGAGCAGTGAAGCGCAGGTAGTCACGTTTCACAATCCGCTACAGGATCGTGATGCATCCAACACTATCTATGTGGCGACTCGTGGATCCTAGGTCCGGTGCGTGAGTGCGCTCTGGACGGACTCCCGGTCCGATGTGCAGTGCGCCTACGGCGCGCGGGAATCCGCGCCGGCGAAGAATTTGTGGTGGAGGCGGCGGGAATCGAACCCGCGTCCGTAAGTCCTCCACAGTCAGGACTACATGCTTAGCCTGGCCATTTGAGCTTCGCCTCGCATCCGCCGGCCGGCGGGCTGACGCTTGGCTAGCCGCTTCGACGGATCCGGGTGGCTAAGCGGCCAAATCACCCAGAGAGGCTGATGTAAATGGCGCTGCACCTGTCCACCGGTCGGCTTGCGCCGGCCGACTTTCAGGCCTAACCCATCAGCAGGCTAGTGCAGCGTCTCACCGGTGTTAGGCGGCGAGAGCGTAACGCTCGTCGTTTGCGTTTGTAGTGATTCCAGATGGATTTACGAGGTGACTGGTCCTCGGCATGCCCTGTGCTGCTTCGTTACCCACGTCGAAACCAGGTCGCCCCCGATTCCTGCGATCTTCATTATCACACCATATCGGGGCGATTCCGGGAATTTCCAGTCACAGATGCGGGACGAGATCCAGCGGTCGCTGGATGACGAGGTCGGCATTCCAGTCCCCGGGACCTCCATTTTCGGTGCCGAGGTAGCCGTAGGCGACTGCCACCGAGCGCATTCCCGAAGCGCGCGCCGCCTGCACGTCGCGCAGATCGTCGCCCACGTACCAGCAGCTTTCCGGAGGAACATCGATGCGGCGCGCGGCCTCGAACATGGGTGCAGGATGAGGCTTGGCGTGCCCGGTGGTATCGCCGCCGACGACGCAGCCGGCACGGCCGGAGAGGCCGAGCGCATCAACGATGGGAAGCGTGTAGCGCTCGGGCTTGTTGGTCACGATGCCCCAGAGCAGGCGCTTCGCCTCGATGCATGTGAGGAGATCGTCGATGCCCGGGAAAAGTACGGTTTCCAGACACGAGCGGGCGCCGTATCTGGCGAGAAATTCGGCGCGCATCGTTTCGTAGTCGGGTGAGTCCGGGTCGATGCCGAATCCGATTTTCAGCAGGCCGCGCGCGCCCGCAGAAGTGTGCGGGCGAAGGGCCTCCATCGGAACCGGCTCGAGCGCGCGCGCAGCACGCATGTGATTCAGAGCACCGCCCAGATCGGGTGCTGTGTCGGCAAGGGTTCCGTCGAAATCGAACAGGACCGCGCGCATGATGTGGGGCAAGATCAGATTTCCTTGATGCCGCTGAGCAGGTAGTTGACCGAACAGTCGCGCGAGAGCGCGTAGCGCCGGTTGAGCGGGTTGTAGGTCATCCCGGACATCGCGCTCGGTTCTACGCCGGCAGCACGACACCATCCCGCAAGTTCGGACGGGCGGATGAAACGCGCATAGTCGTGCGTACCCTTGGGCAGCAGCTTGAGCACGTACTCCGCGCCAAGTATTGCGAAGAGATAGGCTTTTGGCGTGCGGTTGATCGTCGAGAAGAACACTCGCCCGCCCGGCTTCAGGAGTCGCGCACAGGCGGCGACGGTGCTCGCCGGATCCGGCACGTGCTCCAGCATTTCCATGCAGGTCAGGATGTCGAAGGATTCCGGCTCACGGACCGCAAGCTCTTCCGCTGACACCAGTTCGTACTCGACCGCAGCGAGGGATTCAAAACGGTGCAACTCGGCCACTCGAAGCGCCTTCGCCGACAGGTCGATCCCCTTTACGATGGCGCCGCGACTGGCCATCGCTTCAGCCAGTATGCCGCCACCGCAACCCACATCCAGCACGTGGCGGCCGTTCAGGCTGCCGAATTGCTCCATCCACGCAAGGCGCAGAGGATTGATCTCGTGCAGCGGCTTGAATTCGCCGTCAGGATCCCACCACCTGTGGGCCAGCAGGCTGAATTTCTCGAGTTCAGATGGGTCTGCGTTGACGTTCACGTTTTGCGCTTCCAGAGTGCGGCAATCATAGCCAAAAAAAAAGCCCTGCCTAAGCAGGGCTTTTTCGATCCGGCGCGCGGTTACTTGCGCGTTCCGATCACTTCGATGTCGACGCGACGGTTCTTCTGACGTCCGTCCTTGGTCTTGTTCGAGGCGACAGGCTGCTTCTCGCCCTTGCCTTCGACGTAGATACGATTCGGAGCAATGCCCTTCGAGACCAGGTAGGCCTTCACCGCATTGGCGCGACGCTCGGACAAACGCTGGTTGTAGGCATCGCTGCCGATCGAATCGGTATGACCGATGGCGATGATGACCTCGAGGTCAACGCCCTTGATCTTGCCGAGCAGATCGTCAAGCTTTGCCGTACCTGCGGGCTTCACTACTGCCTTGTCGAAGTCGAACAGTACGTCAGCCGCCAGCGTTACCTTCTGAGCCACGGGCTTGGGTGCGGCGACCGGGGCAGGAGCAGGTGGTTTGGCAGCCGGAGCCGGCGCTGCGGCAGGAGCCGGTGCGGGCTTCGGCGCGGGGGCCGGTGCGGGAGCTGGTTTCTGAATCAGATCGGGATCACACTCGACAACGGCGAGGGCGGGCGTCCAGAAACCGGAACGCCAGCATTGCCCGACCGAATTTTTCCAGTAGGCGTTCGCTGTGGGCGACTTCCAGTTTGCATCGCCAGGTTGCTGCGCAATCGCCTGGCTGCTGCCAAATCCGAGCGCCACGGCCAGGGCCAGGAGGACTGAAATCTTGTTCTTGATCATGCGTATCCCTCTCGTTCGCAAAATTAGCTGTCAATAGCCTGTCGGGACAGACTTGTGCTCTTATCCATTACTGTAGCCGATTCTGCCATAAAGATACCTTCTCGTCCAAGTTGGAGAAGACCGGGCGGGCGAGGGTGCGGCGATTTAGCAACATCTCCCCGCGAACCCAGACGTAGTTCACGTGCTCCCGGCTCGCGGCATAGACGAGATGCGACAGCGGGTCGTACACGGGTTTCAATTCCGGGCTGTCCATCCGTACGGCAACGAGATCTGCCTCTTTCCCGGGGACGATGGATCCGGTCCGGTGTCCGATGCCCAGGGCTTGGGCTCCGCCCAGCGTCGCGGCGCGCAACGCCTCCGCCGCTGGCAGGACGCTCGCGTCCCGGGCCACGGCCTTGGCGAGCAGGGCCGCCTGTCGCATCTCCTGAAACATGTCCAGTCGGTTATTGCTTGCAGCGCCATCTGTACCGAGCGACAGGTTCACGCCGGCCGCTGACATCGCTGCGACAGGGGCAAATCCGCTCGCGAGCTTGAGGTTCGAAGACGGGCAATGCGCGACCGAGCATCCGTGACGGCCGAGAAGATCGATCTCGGTATGGTTGAAATGCACGGAATGTACCGATATGAGCTGCGGGCCGAGCAGTCCCAGACTGCGTAGCCGCTCAAGCGGCCGCACCCCATGTTCGCTGACGGAGCGCGCGAGTTCCTCCTCGGTTTCGTGCAGGTGTACGTGCACGGGAATATCGAGTTCCGCCGCCAGGCGACCAACTTTCCGGAAAGTCGTGTCCGAAACCGTGTACGGAGCGTGCGGTGCAAGACAGAACGTCAATAGCGGGTTGTCGCGGTGCAGATCTCGCAGGGCGAGGCCTTTTTCGAGGTATTCGTCCGGTCCGGAAGCGTAGGCGGATGGAAACTCGATCACGATGATGCCGAGCGCGGCGCGTATGCCGGATTCGATCGCAGCGGCAGCAGCAGATTCGGGAAAGAAATACATGTCGTTGAAACACGTCGTGCCTGCGCGCAGCATCTCGGCGCAGGCAAGCAGTGTGCCGTCGTGGACGAATTCGGGAGACACGTGGCGCGCTTCCGCAGGCCAGATGTGCTCTTTGAGCCAGGGCATGAGCGGAAGGTCGTCCGCCAGGCCGCGCATGAGCGACATTGCTGCGTGGGTGTGGGCGTTCACGAGGCCCGGGATCAGAGCGTGATCGGGCAGATCCAGGCGGTCGATGCCGGGATGTTCGACCTCCAGTTCTGCGAGCGGTACGATGCTGTCGATCAAGCCGTTCGCGATGACCACCGCATGAGCTTCAAGTATCTGGTTCGCGGGCTCAACCGGAATGGTCCAGCGGGGAACGATCGCGTAGGTGTCTGGCATCAGAAACGGGCGGGGCCGCGTGGCTTGACCGCGCTTCCCTGAGAGTTGGTGGATGTTGCGCGCCGATTGTAGCGTTCACGCACCGGCCGCGCGCACAAGCTAGGGAGGAGGGGCGCCCATCTGTTAAAATGTCGGGCTCGACACAGACCCCTCCTCTACAACGCTACGGACGATGCCGTGCCGGGGTGCAGGCGTCGTCACCACCCAGACATCCTCTTTCCACCTGATCACCGAGCAGCGCATCCACGGACCCGGGCATGGAATCATTCGCTAAAGAAACACTTCCGATCAGCCTAGAGGAGGAGATGCGGCGCTCCTACCTGGATTACGCCATGAGCGTGATCGTGGGGCGCGCGCTGCCGGATGTTCGGGATGGCCTTAAGCCGGTGCACCGGCGCGTGCTGTTCGCCATGCAGGAGGCAAACAACGTCTGGAACCGGCCCTACGTGAAGTGCGCGAGGGTTGTCGGCGAGGTGCTCGGCAAGTATCACCCTCACGGTGACAGCGCGACCTACGAAGCGCTTGTGCGGATGGCGCAGGATTTCTCCATGCGTTACACGCTGATCGACGGGCAGGGCAACTTCGGATCCATCGATGGTGATTCCGCCGCGGCCTATCGGTACACAGAGTGCCGACTGCAGAAGCTCACCGCCGAGATGATCGCCGACATCGATCGCGAGACGGTCGATTTCGTCCCGAATTACGACGGCAAGGAGCAGGAGCCTACGGTTCTGCCGACACGCGTGCCGAACCTGCTCATCAACGGATCGTCGGGAATCGCGGTCGGAATGGCGACAAACATTCCTCCCCACAACCTGATCGAAGTTGTGGATGCATGCCTGCATGCGCTCAACGAGCCGGGGTGCGACATTGAAGACCTCATCAAACTGGTGCCGGCGCCGGATTTTCCGACGGCTGGCATCATCTATGGCGTCGCCGGCGTGCACCAGGGCTACCGTACTGGCCGCGGACGCATCCTTATCAGGGCACGCACGCACTTCGAGGATATCGGCAAGGGAGACCGTCAGGCGATCATCGTCGACGAGCTGCCCTACCAGGTCAACAAGAAGTCGCTCCTGGAGCGGATTGCGGAACTGGTCACGGAAAAGCGCCTCGAAGGCATTTCGGATATCCGGGACGAGTCAGACAAGTCGGGCATGCGTGTCGTGATCGAGCTGAAGCGGGGAGAGATGCCCGAGGTCGTGCTCAACAATCTCTACAAGCACACTCAGCTTCAGGATTCCTTCGGCATGAACATGGTCGCGCTGATCGATGGTCAGCCGAAGCTGATGAACCTGAAGGGTCTGATCGAAGCATTTCTCGCGCATCGGCGCGAGGTGGTGACGCGGCGTACGATCTATGAACTGCGCAGGGCGCGCGAACGGGGTCACGTACTCGAGGGGCTCGCGGTCGCGCTGTCGAATGTCGATGAAATCATCGAGCTGATCAAGGCGGCACCGAATCCCGCTGAGGCGAAACAGGGCCTCATGGCACGTGCCTGGCAGTCGGATCTGGTGCGGGAAATGCTTGCGCGGGGGGGCGTCGAGCAGTTTCGTCCCGAGGCGCTTGCCGAGGCCTACGGATTGAAGGAGGACGGTTACCGTCTTTCTGAAGATCAGGCGCAGGCGATACTGGAGCTGAGGCTGCAGCGGCTTACGGGACTTGAACGCGACAAGATCCGTGACGAGTATCGGACGGTGATGGATCAGATCGCCGACCTGATCGATATTCTTGCGCGCCCGGAGCGCGTCACCGCGATCATTGGCGACGAGCTCGCCGCGATCAAGGATACGTTCGGGGATGCGCGCAGGAGCGAGATCGTCGCAGTCGCGGAAGACATCTCCATCGAGGATCTCATCGTTCCGCAGAATATGGTGGTGACGTTCTCTCACGGCGGCTACGTGAAATCCCAGCCCCTTGCGGACTACGCCGCGCAGCGCCGCGGTGGCCGCGGCAAGGCGGCCACCTCGATGAAGGAAGACGATTTCATCGAGCGGCTGTTTGTCGCGCATACGCACGACTACCTGCTCTGCTTTTCGAACCGCGGGCGCCTGTACTGGCTTAAGGTCTATGAGGTTCCCCAGGGAAGCCGGGCGAGCCGCGGCAAGCCGGTAGTGAACATGTTTCCGCTCGAGGAAGGCGAGAAGATCACCGCCATCGTTTCGGTTACGGAGTTCGACGAAAATCATTTCGTGTTCATGGCAACGGCCCAGGGCACGGTGAAGAAGACGCCGCTGGCCGAGTTCTCTAGGCCGCGCCCTTCGGGAATCATCGCAGTGGGGCTGGATGAGGGCGATTTCCTTGTGGGTGTTGCGGTCACCGATGGCAACTATGACGTCATGCTGTTCTCCTCGGAAGGCAAGGCAGTGCGTTTTGCCGAGGACGAGGTTCGGCCGATGGGTCGCCAGGCCACGGGCGTCCGTGGCATGCGCCTGGGCGACGGACAGCGAGTGGTCTGCATGCTCGCGGCCGGCGGTAGTGCGAAGGCTGTGCTTACGGCCACCGAGAACGGCTACGGCAAGCGCACGCCGATCGACGAATACACGCGCCACGGGCGCGGTGGTCAGGGGCTTATCGCCATCCAGACCAGCGAGCGTAACGGCGCGCTGGTAGGCGCCGTACTGGTCGAGGAGACGGATGAAGTGATGCTCATATCGTCCGGCGGCGTTCTGATACGCACGCATGTCTCGCAGATACGGGAACAGGGACGCACGACGCAGGGTGTGACGCTTATTGCGCTTGGGGAAGGCGACAGGCTTGCCGGCGTTGAGCGTCTGGCCGAGAGTGACGGGGACAATTCAAACGGCGGCGACAGCACCGAAGACCCGTTCGGCGGCCCGGACGCTGGCGCAGCGGCCGAAAACGATCCTTACGAAGCATCGGGCTCCAGGGGTGGGGCGCCGAATGACGAGCCGCCAGATTCCGTACCTCCAACTTCTACGGGGCTTCACTGACATGAACAGAACCATCAATTTCAGCGCGGGGCCGGCGATGCTGCCGGCAGAAGTGCTCGCGCGCGCCGCTGACGAAATGCTCGACTGGAACGGCAGCGGCATGTCCGTTATGGAAATGAGCCATCGCGGCAAAGAATTCATCGAGATCGCTGCCCGCGCGGAGCAGGATCTGCGTGCGCTGCTGGGGATTCCGGACAACTACAAGGTGTTGTTCCTCCAGGGCGGCGCCACGCTTCAGTTCGCGCAGATACCGATGAATCTGCTGCACGGAAAAGGCAAGGCGGACTACGTACTTACGGGGGAGTGGTCCAAGAAGGCGATCAAGGAGGCACAGGCACAGTGTGATGTGCAGATTGCGGCGAGCAGCGAGGACCGCAATTTCACCTACGCGCCGCACCAGTCGAGCTGGAAGCTTCGCAAGGATGCCGCCTATGTTCACTACTGTTCGAACGAAACCATCGGCGGTGTGGAATTTCACTGGACACCGGATACGGGCGAAGTGCCCCTTGTAGCGGATGCGTCCTCGCACATCCTGTCGCGCCCGGTGGACGTCAAACGTTTCGGCCTGATCTACGCTGGCGCGCAAAAGAACATCGGTCCTGCGGGGCTGACCATCGTCATCGTGCGCGACGACCTGATCGGAAAATCGGCCAAGGCCACGCCGAGTGTCATGGATTACAAGCAGCAGGCGGACTCCGATTCGATGCTGAATACGCCGCCTACCTATGCGATCTATGTCGCAGGGCTGGTGTTCAAGTGGCTGCGCAGCACAGGTGGACTGGTCGAGATGGAAAAGCGCAATGTGGCGAAGGCGCAGCTCCTGTACGACTTCCTCGACAAGAGCAGTTTCTTCCGAAATCCGGTCGATAAGGGCGATCGCTCGCGCATGAACATCCCGTTCACGCTGGCCGACGCGAAGCTGGATGATGCATTCCTCAAGGGCGCGCAGGAGCGGAGCATGGTCCAGCTGAAGGGGCATCGTTCCGTCGGAGGTATGCGTGCTTCGATCTACAACGCAATGCCGATCGACGGGGTCCGCACGCTCGTCGAGTACATGAAGGAATTCGAGGCGCGAAATGGCTAAGTCCGAAGTCCTGGTGTTGAACGAAGTCGCTCGGATCGGCCTCGATCGTTTTCCTGCGGATCGCTACGCGATTTCACGCGAGGCCACGTCGCCCGACGCGATCCTGGTCCGCTCCTATGATCTGCACAAGCATGCGTTCAGCGACAACCTGAAGGCTGTAGGGCGCGCCGGTGCCGGCGTGAACAACATACCGGTCGCGGATCTTTCAAAGCGGGGCATCCCGGTGTTCAATGCGCCCGGCGCGAACGCCAACGCGGTCAAGGAACTGGTGCTGGCGGGCATGCTGATGGGCGCGCGCAATCTCGGGTCGGCGCTCGAGTTCGTCCGGGGTCTGGATGCGACTCAGCCAGAGACCCTCGACAAACGCATCGAGAGCGGCAAGAAGGCGTTCGCAGGAACGGAGCTCCCCGGGCAGACGCTGGGCGTCATCGGTCTGGGCAAGATCGGCAGCCTCGTGGCGGATGCGGCCATCCGGCTGGGTATGAACGTCCTTGGCTACGACCCGGAAATCACGGTGGACGCGGCCTGGAGCCTGCCGGCCCAGGTGCGACGCGCGAGCTCGATTGACGAGGTGCTCAAGAACAGCCAGTTCGTCACCCTGCACGTGCCACTGGTCGCCAAGACGCGCAACCTGGTGAACGAGAAGAATCTCGACCTTCTGCCGGAAGGCGCGGTACTGCTCAATTTCGCGCGCAACGGGATCGTCGAGGAAGCGGCAGTCCTGAAGGGACTTGAGTCGGGGCGATTGCATGCCTATGTGACGGACTTTCCTACCGCCGGACTGATCGGCGCTAAGGGTGTCACCGCGCTGCCCCACCTTGGCGCTTCCACGCGCGAGGCCGAAGACAACTGCGCAGTCATGGTCGTGGACCAGCTCGTCGACTATCTTGAGAACGGGACGATCCGCAACGCCGTGAACTTTCCGGACGCAGCGATGCACCGCGAGTCGCCGTTCCGGCTGGCGATCGCGAATGCGAATGCCCCCGACATGCTGGCCCAGATTTCGCATGGCGTCGGCAGCTGTGGCATCAACATCCACAACATGCTGAATAAATCCAAGGGCGAGATGGCCTATACGCTCGTGGACGTCGACTCTGAAGTCCCAGCGTCGACGCTCGATGCGTTGCGCAGAATTCCGGGCGTGCTTGCGGTGAGGTATCTTCCGCTCCAACGATGAGCGATGACCTTGAAAAACTGAGGCGCGAAATCGACGCGCTGGATGACCGGTTGCTCGAAATCCTGAGCGAACGGGCACGGGTTGTTCATCGCGTCGGGGAGCTCAAGGGCTTCAAGGCAGCCTACCGCCCCGAGCGCGAGGCGGGCATCCTGCGCCGTATGACCGAACGAAATCCGGGGCCTCTGCCCGCTGAGCGCGTCACCGGGCTGTTTCGCGAGGTGATCTCGGCATGCCGGTCGCTCGAAGAGCGCATCCGGGTTGCTTACCTCGGCCCCGAGGGAACCTTCACGGAGCAGGCGGCGATCAAGCATTTCGGCTCCTCCGCGGACGGCGTGCCGTTCGCTTCCGTCGAGGAGGTGTTCCGCGCCTGCGAATCCGGCAATGCCGAGTTCGCAGTCGCGGCTCTGGAGAATTCGACGGAAGGCCAGGTCGGCCGTAACCACGATCTTTTGCTCCACACGCCCCTCAGGATTTGCGGAGAGGTCGAGTTGCGGGTGCAGCAGAATCTGTTGACGCGTGAAGCGTCGCTCGAATCGATCGGCAAAGTCTATGGGCATGCGCAATCGCTTGCCCAGTGCAATGAATGGCTGGCCCGGAATCTTCCTCTAGCAGAACGCGTGCCCGTTGCTTCAAATGCCGAAGCCGCACGTCGGGCGGCTGGAGAGCAGGGCGCCGCGGCGCTGGCGGGTGATACAGCAGCGCGCAAATACGACTTGCGGATTCATGCTAGAGCGGTGGCGGACGACCCGAACAATACGACGCGTTTCGTCGTTCTCGGTCCTAACGATGCCGCGCCTTCAGGCCGGGATCGCACATCGCTCGCGCTCTCTGTGGAGAACAAGCCGGGTGCGGTGCACGCGCTGCTTACGCCACTCGCGCTGAACAACGTCAGCATGACCCGTATCGAGTCGCGGCCCTCGCGCGCAACCCGGACGTCTTTATGGGAATACGTGTTTTTCATCGATGTCGAAGGGCATCGCGGCGACCCGAAGGTTGCGGCTGCCTTGAAGGAACTCTCGGAGATGGCGCCGTTTTTCAAGGTGCTCGGCTCCTATCCCGTAGCGGTCCCCTGATTCTCTAGGACACCAGCATGGACTTGAGCGAACTCACGCCTTCCTACATACGATCCATTGCGCCGTACCAGCCGGGCAAGCCGATTTCAGAGCTTGCTCGGGAGATGGGCCTGGACGAGCGCAAGATCGTCAAGCTTGCTTCGAACGAGAATCCGCGCGGCATCGGACCCCGGACCCGCGCCGCGATCGAGAAGGCTGTTGGTGACCTGGCGCTGTACCCGGACGGCAACGGCTATGAACTGAAGCTCGCGCTGTCGCGTCGTTATGGCGTGGACATGTCCTCACTTGTCCTCGGCAACGGCTCGAACGACGTACTGGAACTCGTGTCGCTCGCCTTTCTCAGCCAGGGGAAATCGGCGGTTTATTCGCAACACGCCTTCGTCGTGTACGCGCTCGCCACGCAGGCGCGCGGCGCGCGCGGAATACAAGTCCCTGCCTCCAGATATGGACACGACCTTGCGGCGATGGCGAAGGCGGTCGAGGCAGATACGCAGGTCGTCTGGATCGCGAATCCGAACAACCCGACCGGCACCTTCATTCCTTCGTCCGAGATCGAGGCTTTTCTGAAGCACGTGCCGGAAAGGGTGCTGGTGGTGCTCGATGAAGCCTACAACGAGTATCTTCCTCCGGACGCGCGCGCGGACACCGCGCGCTGGGTGAAGCGTCATCCGAATCTGGTCGTCACACGGACGTTTTCGAAGGCCTACGGCCTCGCGGGCCTGCGCATCGGCTACGCGGTCGCTCATCCCTCGGTCGCGGACATCATGAATCGCGTGCGACAACCCTTCAATGTGAACAGCCTGGGTCTTGTTGCGGCGACAGCTGCGCTGGACGACATGGAATTCGTGGCGAAGAGCTATGCCGAGAACCTGCAGGGCCTTAGGCAGATGGCTGAGGGTTTCGACGGTCTGGGCCTCTCCTACATCCCGTCCTACGGCAACTTCATTTCCGTCAAGGTCGGGCGTGCCAACGACATCTATCGCAAGCTGCTGCGGCGTGGCGTGATCGTACGCCCGGTAGGCGGTCCTTACGAGCTCCCCGAGCATCTGCGCATCACCATCGGCACGCCGGAGGAGAACGAAATATTCCTCGCGGCGCTTGCGGCGAGCCTGAAGGACTAGGCGGGGGATGGCGCAGCTCGACCTCGGGCGAGTCGCAGTCATCGGGGTCGGACTGATCGGTGGCTCGGTAGCGCTTGCTCTGCGCGGCGCCTCCGCATCGAACGACATGGTCGGCGTCGGCCGCGAGGCGGAGAACATGCGGACTGCTCTCGAAAGGGGTGTTGTCGACCGCGTCGCCGAAAGCGCGGCGGAGGCGGTTGCCGGTGCGCGGTTGGTCGTCATCGCCACGCCGATGGCGCAGTTCGAATCCTGTTTCGCGGAGATACGCGACAGCCTTGCCGAGGATGCGCTTGTGATCGATGTCGGCAGCACCAAGCGCGAGGCGGTACGTGCTGCGCGTGCGGTGCTGGGCGCCAGGGCGTCCCGGTTTGTTCCCTCGCACCCGATTGCCGGCGCGGAGCGCAGCGGTGCTGCGGCTGCGCGCGCGGACCTCTTCACCGGCAAGCGCGTGGTCGTGACGCCGCTGCACGAAAATCCGCCGGAGGCGGTCCAGCTATGCACCCGAATCTGGGAAGCTTGTGGTGCGCGCGTGTCCAGGATGACCCCGGAGGCGCATGACGAGGTACTCGGGGCGGTGAGTCATCTTCCGCACGTGCTGGCCTATGCGCTCGTGCACGAGTTTGCGAAGCGTGAAAACGCGGGTGAGCTTTTCGGCCTGGCGGGCGGGGGATTCCGGGACTTCACACGAATTGCCTCCAGCCATCCGGAGATGTGGCGCGACATCTGCGTCGTCAACCGCGATGCGATTGCGGCCGAGCTCGAGCGCTACGTCGCGAAGCTAGGCAGCTTGCGGACCCTCATCGAGGCGGGCGACGGTGCAGCCCTCGAAACTCTGTTCTCCGAGGCGAAATCCGCGCGCGACCGCTGGCTGGATGCGGTAGTCCGCGATAGCGGACGCTGAGCGCGGGCGTGCGGGAGGAAAAGCGCGGATGAATTCCGGCAAGCCGGCTCTGAGGCTCGAGCCCGCCCTTTGTGCACAAGGGACGCTCGAACTGCCAGGCTCAAAAAGCATTTCAAATCGAGTGCTGCTGCTTGCCGCGGTGGCGCGCGGCGATACGATCGTTCGTAGCGTTCTCGATGCTGACGACACCAGGGTGATGCTCGCGGCGCTGCGCCAGCTCGGCGTCGCGATGGAAGAGGCAAATGGAGGTCTCAGGGTCCTCGGGGCGGGCGGGCCCTTCCCGGTCAGGCAGGCCGACCTGTTCCTGGGCAATGCGGGCACCGCGTTCCGGCCGCTCACGGCGATGCTTGCGCTCTCGGGCGGCAGCTACCGCCTGAGCGGTGTGCAGCGCATGCACGAACGGCCGATCGGCGATCTGGTGGAGGCACTGAATGCCGCGGGTGCGCGCATCGAGTATCTCGCTGCCCACGGCTACCCGCCGCTTGGCATCGAGCCGGCGAGCCTGCGTTTCGACCGTCCGTTCCGGGTGAGAGGCAACACGTCCTCGCAGTTTCTGAGCGCTTTGCTGATGGCGCCGGGTATCGTCGGGCGCGCGGCGGCGGTGGAAATCGAAGGCGAGCTGATCTCCAAACCCTATGTCGAAATGACGCTGCGCCTGATGGAGCAATTCGGACTGGCGACACGGCGCGAGGGTTGGTCGCGCATCGACATCGCGGCGGGAGGCTATTCAAGTCCCGGAGCGGTGCTGGTCGAGGGCGATGCATCAGCGGCATCGTACTTTCTCGCTGCAGGTGCTGCGGGCGGTGGCCCGGTGACGGTGCGCGGTGTCGGCGAGAACAGCATCCAGGGCGATGTGCGGTTCGTGGAGGTTCTGGAGCGCATGGGGGCGAGCGTTCGCATGGGCGAGGGCTGGATCCAGGTTTCCGGCAGCGGTCGCCCGCTTCGCAGCTTCGATCTCGACCTGAACCATATACCTGACGCAGCGATGACGGCGGCCGTGCTGGCGCTGTTCGCGGACGGCGCATGTCGCATTCGCAATATCGGAAGCTGGCGCGTCAAGGAGACGGACCGGATTGCGGCGATGGCGACAGAACTGCGCAAGCTCGGCGCACGCGTGGATGAGGGGAACGATTTCATCGGCATCGAGCCGGCCGCAGATGGACTGCGGACCGGGGTGGAGATCGATACCTACGACGATCACCGGATGGCAATGTGTTTCTCGCTTGTGTGCCTGGCGGGGGTACCCGTCGTGATCCGCGATCCGGCCTGCGTCGCCAAGACCTACCCCGGGTACTTCGAAGATTTCTCGCGCATCCTCAGGCGAAAATGAGCAAGGCCATCCCGGTCATCGCGATCGACGGCCCCTCGGCCTCCGGCAAGGGAACGGTCGCCCAGCAGGTCGCGCGGATCCTCGGATTCCATTTTCTCGACAGTGGTGCCCTTTACCGACTGGTTGCGCTCGCCTCGTTTGCGGGCGCGCAGCAGCACTCCGAAGCCGAGCTCGCCACGCTCGCAAGGGAGCTGGATGCACGTTTCGACGGTGACAGAATAATTCTTGAAAATAAGGATGTTACGGATGCACTGCGAGAAGAATCCTGTGGCCGCCATGCCTCCGTGGTGGCTGCCATTCCGGCGGTTCGCGCCAGTCTGCTCGCCCGCCAGCGGGCGTTTCGCCGCGAACCGGGTCTGGTGGCGGATGGCCGCGACATGGGGACCGTGGTATTTCCCGACGCGGGCCTGAAAGTATTTCTGACCGCGAGCGCCGAGGAGCGTGCCCGACGCCGGTATAAGCAGTTGATAGAAAAAGGAATGGATGCTAACCTGCCGTCCCTTTTGCGCGACCTCGAAGAGCGCGACCGGCGGGACATGGCGCGCTCTTCTGCGCCTCTGGTCGCGGCGGCCGATGCACTGATGGTCGATTCGTCGAAGCTTGGCGCAGACCAGGTCGTCGAACTCGTGCTCGGTGAGTGGCGCAAGAAGCAGAATCGGGTGCTCTGACAGGCAGAATGCGGCCGCATGGCCGACGCGCTCCCTGGAAGAACCTGGTTCAGGTCGGTGTACGTCCGGCGCCAGTCGTTCGTCCGCCTTTTTTCAACTACGCGATCCGCCCGTACTCCGGTGCCGGCGGTCTGATGAGGTCAGTACCTACATGTCCAGTGTTTCCCCTGTTTCTGCCGATACGCACGCCCCCGAAAGCTTTGCCGCGCTCTTCGAAGAGAGCCTAAACCGCAAGGAGATGCGGGTCGGCGAAGTGATTACTGCGGAGGTCGTGAGCATCGACCCGAATTTCGTGGTCGTGAATGCCGGTCTCAAGTCCGAAAGCATCATTCCGATCGAGGAATTCCGCGACGATGGCGGGCAGGTGGACGTCAAGATCGGCGATTTCGTTTCCGTGTCGATCGAGGCGCTGGAAGACGGCTTCGGCGCGACGCGCCTGTCACGTGACAAGGCCAAGCGCCTCGCGGCCTGGATGGAACTCGAAAAAGCGCTCGAGACGGGTGAAAAGGTCGAAGGCATGGTGACCGGCAAGGTCAAGGGCGGATTGACCGTGATGACGCGCGGCATACGCGCCTTCCTTCCGGGTTCGCTTGTGGATCTTCGTCCGGTCAAGGACACCACGCCGTATGAAGGCAAGGCGATGGAGTTCAAGGTCATCAAGCTCGATCGCAAGCGCAACAACGTGGTGGTCTCCCGGCGCGCGGTGCTCGAGGAGAGCGTCGGAGCCGAGCGCGAGGCACTCCTGTCCACGCTGCAGGAAGGCGCGACAGTCAAGGGCATCGTCAAGAACATCACCGACTACGGCGCGTTCGTGGATCTGGGCGGCATAGACGGCCTGCTCCACATCACGGATCTCGCCTGGCGTCGTGTGAAGCATCCGTCCGAGGTGGTCAATGTCGGGGACGAGGTGACCGCCAAGGTCCTCAAGTTCGATGCCGAGAAGAACCGCGTTTCGCTCGGGCTCAAGCAACTCGGAGAAGACCCCTGGGTCGGTATCGGCCGGCGCTACCCGCAGGGCACGCGCCTGTTCGGCAAGGTCACGAATCTCACCGACTACGGCGCGTTCGTCGAAGTCGAATCCGGTATCGAGGGTCTGGTGCACGTGTCCGAGATGGACTGGACCAACAAGAACGTTCACCCGTCCAAGGTGGTGCAGGTCGGCGACGAGGTGGAAGTCATGATCCTCGAGATCGACGAAGATCGTCGTCGCATCTCGCTCGGCATGAAACAGTGCATGCCGAATCCCTGGGACGACTTCGCGCGCGAATTCAAGAAGGGCGACCGCGTCAAGGGCCAGATCAAGTCGATCACCGACTTCGGCGTGTTTGTCGGCCTGGCCGGCGGCATCGATGGCCTGGTGCACCTCTCGGATCTTTCGTGGAGCGACGCGGGCGAAGAAGCTGTGCGTCGTTTCAAGAAGGGGGACGAAGTCGAGGCTGTCGTGCTCTCGATCGATGTGGAACGCGAGCGCATCTCGCTCGGCGTCAAGCAGCTCGAAGGCGATCCATTCACGAACTTCGTCGCCACCAATGACAAGAACAGCCTGGTCGATGGTACGGTCAAGTCGGTGGACGCCAAGGGCGCTGTGGTAATGCTCGATGGCGATATCGAGGCCTATCTGCGTGCTTCCGAGTTCTCGCGGGATCGCATTGACGATCTGCGCACCGAGCTGAAGGAAGGCGATACGCTGCAGGCGATGATCATCAACATCGACCGCAAGAGCCGCTCGATCAATCTGTCGATCAAAGCCAAGGACATGGCCGACGAGTCGGAGGTCATGAAGAACCTGCGTACCGAGCAGGCGGCGAGCGCGGCGGGCAGTACGAACCTTGGTGCGCTGCTGCGCGCCAAGCTCGACAACCGCAATCCGCAGCAGTAAGCGAGCGGTACGGGCTGTCCCGGGGGGAAGGTCGGAATGACCAAATCCGAATTGATCGCGAGTCTGGCTCAGCGCTATCCGCAGCTGGTCGCGAAGGATGCGGAATATGCCGTGAAGATGATTCTCGATGCGATGACGAGCGCTCTGCTCGAGGGTAATCGCATCGAGATTCGCGGTTTTGGGAGTTTCGGCCTGAACTACCGGCCGCCCCGGATGGGGCGCAATCCGAAGTCGGGCGAGAAGGTACGGGTGCCGGAGAAATACGTGCCCCATTTCAAGGCCGGCAAGGAGTTGCGCGAGCGTGTGGACATGGCGAGCGAAGCGGCGGCACGCGCCGAGGCAGAAGCAGCACGCGCCTTGCCGTAGCGCTCCGGGACGTCGGTTCGCACCACAAAAGCAGGTGAGGGCATGCGTCTGATCAGCTGGACAATCCGCGTTACGGTGTTCTTGCTCCTGCTCGCCTTTGCGGCCAAGAATACGCACCCTGCCGAACTGCAGTTCTACTTCGGTCTGTCGTGGGAAACCCCGCTGATCGCCCTGCTCCTTACATTTTTCATTCTCGGCGCGGCGTTCGGAATGCTGGCTGTTTTTTCCACCGTACTGCGTCAGCGGCGCGAACTGCTCGTTCTGCGCGGGTCGGTCGCGTCGCGGCCGCCGGGCGAAGCGGGCGTCGCCGAGCTTCGCGTTCCGGTGGACGGCTAGCAGGGGCGCGCATGGAGTTCGAGTACTGGTGGCTGCTCGGCTTTCCGCTCTTCTTCGGTCTGGGATGGCTTGCCGCGCGGGTCGACATTCGCCAGTTGATGAGCGAATCCCGGGCGCTGCCGAAGTCCTACTTCAAGGGGCTGAATTTCCTGCTGAACGAGCAGCCGGACAAGGCCATCGAAGCCTTCATCGAAGTCGTCCGGGTCGATCCGGAAACGGTTGAACTGCATTTCGCGCTGGGCAGCCTGTTCCGGCGCCGCGGGGAGCACGACCGCGCGATCCGCATGCACCGCAATCTGTTCGAGCGCGCCGACCTGCCCGCCGAGCAGCGTACCGCGGCGCTCTTCGAGCTTGGCCAGGATTATCTCAAGGCAGGTATTCTCGATCGAGCAGAGGATGCCTTCGCGCGCCTGCAGGAGGGTCCCTATGCGGTCGAGGCGCGCAGCTTTCTGCTGGAAATATTCGAGCAGGAGAAGGACTGGAAGCGCTGCATCGAAATCGCCGCCAGGCTGGCGAGCGAGACAGGCGAATCGCGCGCGAAGCAGATCTCGCAGTACCACTGCGAGCTCGCGACGACCGAGGTCACGCATTCCCGGCCGGAGGTCGCGCGGGCCGAACTTGCGGCGGCGCTCGAAGAGAATCGCAAGTCGGTCCGGGCGAGCATACTGCTCGGCGATCTGGATGCCGCCGCGGGCGAGCTTGCCGGGGCGATCGAGCACTGGAAGCGGATCGAAACACAGAATCCGGCCTACGTCGCGCTGGTTGCGCAGCGCCTGCTCGATGCCTACCGTGCAAGCGGGCGCTTGCCTGAGGGCATGACGCTGCTCACGAACTACCTCGAGCGCTATCCGTCGCTTGATCTGCTCGACACGGTGTTCCGCTACGCGCTCGAAGCGAGCGGCGCGGACGAGGCTTACCGTCTGGTGCGCGAGGAACTGCGGCGCAACCCGACACTGCTCGGGCTGGACCGTCTGCTCGAGGCGCAGATCGTCGGGGCGAGCCAGCCCGATCGCAGGCGCGATCTGGAACTCGTCAGAAACCTCGTGCACACCCATACCCAGCGCCTCGCACGCTATCGCTGCGAGGAGTGCGGATTCAAGGCGCGCCAGTTCCACTGGCACTGCCCGGCCTGCGGCGGCTGGGAAACCTATCCGCCGCGGCGCACGGAGGAGTTCGAGCTTGCGCCCTGATCCGGGCCGGGCGCGCGGTCGCCGGCGCACGCAAGACATCGTCAATTTCAGGGGAATGGTTTGAAGATTACGGTGGTTGGAACCGGCTACGTCGGTCTGGTGACCGGTGCCTGCCTGGCCGATGCGGGGAACCACGTGTTCTGTCTGGACGTGGACGCGAACAAGGTCGATGCGCTTAATCGCGGCGAGGTCCCGATCTTCGAGCCGGGGCTCGAGCCGATCGTCGAGCGCAACCGCAAGGCGGGGCGGATCGTGTTTTCCACCGATGTCGCTGCGAGCGTGGCGCACGGCGAGCTTCAATTGATCGCTGTGGGCACGCCGCCTGACGAGGACGGGTCGGCCGACCTGCGCCATGTGCTGGCGGCGGCGGGTGCGATCGGTCGGACGATGAGCGGTTACCGGGTGGTCGCGACCAAGTCCACGGTCCCTGTCGGCACGGCGGACAAGGTGCGCGCGGCGGTTGCCGAGGAACTCGCGCGGCGCGGTCTGCCCCCTGATTTCAGCGTCGTGTCGAATCCCGAGTTTCTCAAGGAAGGTGCGGCCGTGGAGGACTTTCAGCGCCCGGACCGCGTCGTGGTCGGGTCCGACGACGAACGTGCCACAGCGCTGCTGCGCGCGCTCTACGCGCCGTTCCAGCGCAATCACGAGCGCATCATGGTGATGAGCGTGCGCTCGGCCGAGCTGACCAAGTACGCCGCGAATGCCATGCTCGCGACCCGCATCTCGTTCATGAATGAGCTCGCCAATCTGTCCGAAGTGCTCGGCGCTGATATCGAGGAAGTGAGACGGGGCATAGGCGCCGATCCGCGCATCGGCTACCACTTCCTCTACCCGGGCGCGGGCTTCGGGGGGTCCTGCTTTCCGAAGGACGTCAAGGCGCTGCTGCGGACGGGGGCCGAGGCCGGCCGGGAGATGGCGCTGTTGAACGCCGTGGAAAAGGTGAACGAGGCGCAGAAGCACGTGCTCGGCGAGAAGATCCGCCGCCGCTTCGGGCAGGAACTTTCGGGGCGGACTTTCGCCGTGTGGGGGCTCGCCTTCAAGCCGAACACCGACGATATGCGCGAGGCATCGAGTCGCAACCTCATCGCCGATCTTCTTGAAGCGGGCGCGTCGGTGCGCGCCTACGACCCCGTCGCCCGGGCCGAGGCGCGGCGGCTGTATGCGGGGGAGCCCGGGGTGGTGGTGGTCGACAGTGCGTTCTCCGCGCTGGAAGGGGCCGATGCGCTGGCGATCGTCACCGAGTGGCAGGAGTTTCGCAGCCCGGACTTCGACGAAATTCATAGAGCGCTTGGCACACCGGCGATATTCGACGGCCGCAATCTTTACGACCCCGCGTCACTGCGTGCCCGCGGCTTCGAGTACTTTCCGATCGGCCGCAGGCAGGGCGGTGACGCATGAGCGCGCCCGATACCTCGCGCTCGCGCATGCTGGTGGTCGGCGATGTGATGCTCGATCGCTACTGGTTCGGCGACGTGTCGCGCATTTCGCCCGAGGCGCCCGTGCCGGTGGTGCTGGTGAAGAGCGAAGAGGACCGTCCGGGCGGCGCTGCGAACGTGGCGCGCAACTGCGCGGCGCTCGGCGCACCGACACAGCTCCTGTCGGTGGTGGGCGAAGACGAAGCGGGCAGCGTGATCGAGCGCCTGGTGGGCGCCGAGGGCGTGCGCGCGAGCCTGCACCGCGATGCCGCGTTGCGCACCACGGTCAAGCTGCGGGTGATCGGCAGGCAGCAGCAGCTCCTGCGCGTGGACTTCGAGACCGCACCGTCGAGCGAAGTTCTCGCGTCCAAGCTGGCGGAGTTCGAGCAGGGGCTGCCGGAGTGCGACTGCGTGATCCTGTCCGACTACGGCAAGGGCGGCCTTGCGCACATCGTGCGCATGATCGGCCTCGCGCGCGCGGCGGGCAAGCGCGTGCTGGTTGACCCGAAGGGCGAAGATTATTCCCGCTATCGCGGTGCGAGCGTGCTGACGCCGAATACTGCGGAACTGCGCGAGGTCGTCGGCAACTGGCGAGACGAGGCGGATCTCGTGCGGCGCGCGCAGGCGCTGCGGCACGATCTCGAGATCGAGGCGCTGCTGCTCACGCGCAGCGAGCAGGGCATGACGCTGTTTCATGAACGGGGGCAGCTCGACGTGCCGGCTCAGGCGCGCGAGGTGTACGATGTCAGCGGCGCGGGCGACACCGTCATTGCAACGCTGGGCGTGATGCTTGCGGCCGGCCTGGAGATCGAAAACGCGGTGCAGATCGCGAATCGCGCGGCGGGCATCGTCGTCGGCAAGCTCGGCACCGCGGTGGCCACCAGACAGGAAGTATTCGGATAGCGGAACGACGCGGGCAGCAGACCCGCCGGCACAGGTTGCGTACTGCCGGCAAACACACTCATCGGACGGGCAGCATGTACTACGTGGTCACCGGCGCAGCCGGTTTCATAGGATCGAGGCTGGTTCGCGCGCTGAACGCGCGCGGCA
The DNA here is from genome assembly GCA_903834835.1 of uncultured Pseudomonadota bacterium. Taxonomy (GTDB): domain Bacteria; phylum Pseudomonadota; class Gammaproteobacteria; order Burkholderiales; family SG8-39; genus CAILKO01. Next base: position 94,307 of record CAILKO010000049.1, read on the forward strand.
TCACCGAGATCATTGCGGTGGACAACCTCGAGAAGTCGGAGAAGTTCCGCAATCTGGCGGAGCTCGAGATCGCCGATTACATAGACAAGCGCGAGTTTCTCGACCGGCTGCTCGCCGATCAGTTCGACGACGCGATCGAGGTCGTGTTCCACCAGGGGGCCTGCTCGGACACGATGGAGTCCGACGGGCGCTACATGATGGACAACAATTATCGCTACTCGCGCACGCTGCTCGACTGGTGTCAGGACGAGGAGGCGGCCTTCATCTATGCGTCCTCCGCCGCGGTATACGGCCCGAGCACCGTGTTTCGCGAGGAGCGCAGCTGCGAGCGGCCGCTGAACGTCTACGGCTATTCGAAGTTCCTGTTCGATCAGTACGTTCGTCGCCGCATGGAATCGCGTCAGAGCCAGATCGCTGGATTCCGCTATTTCAATGTCTACGGGCCGAACGAGGCACACAAGGGCCGCATGGCCTCGGTCGCCTTCCACGCCTTCAACCGGTTCATGGAGCACGGCGATGTCAGCCTGTTCGTGGGTTCCGCGGGTTACGACGACGGCGAGCAGCGGCGCGATTTCGTGCATGTGGACGATGTGGTGAATGCGAACCTCTGGTTCTTCGGACGGCCGGGCGTCTCGGGCATCTTCAACTGCGGAACCGGACGGGCGCAGAGCTTCAACGACGTTGCGGTGGCAGTGATCAATACGGTGCGCGAGGCGCGCGGAGAGACGCCCATGACGCGCGAGGAGATGATGCGCGCAGGGCTGATCCGCTATGTGCCGTTCCCGCCGGCGCTGGAAGGCAAGTACCAGAGCTATACGCAGGCCGATCTTTCGAATCTCAGGGCGGCCGGATGCGATCAGGCTTTCATGAGCGTGGAGCAGGGCGTGAAGTCCTATGTCACGCATCTCATCGAGCGGCGCGGAAGCGCAAAGCCGGGCTGACCGGCGCACTGCAGAGCTGAACGGCACATCAGAGGACCGAGCGCATGAGCGAACAGAACACCTATCCGACCATCGAAGACTTCATCGGCAAGACGCCGCTGGTGCGCCTGCAGCGCCTGCCGGGCGAGCGTAATCGCGCGAACAACAACCTGATACTCGGCAAGCTGGAAGGGAACAACCCTGCCGGCTCGGTGAAGGACCGACCCGCGATCTCCATGATCCGCGGCGCGGAACGGCGCGGCGAGATCAAGCCTGGCGACACACTGATCGAGCCGACCTCCGGCAATACCGGCATTGCGCTTGCCATGGCCGCGGCGATACGCGGCTATCGGCTGATACTGATCATGCCGGAGCATCTGTCCATCGAACGTCGCCAGACCATGCGCGCCTTCGGTGCCGAGATCGTCCTCACGCCGCAGCGCGGCGGCATGGAATCGGCGCGCGACCTCGCCGATCAGATGGTGCGCGAGGGCAAGGGCATCATGCTCGATCAGTTTGCGAACCCGGACAATCCGCAGGCGCACTATGAAACGACGGCCCCGGAGATCTGGCGCGAGACCGGCGGTCGCATCACCCATTTCGTCTCCAGCATGGGTACCACGGGTACCATCATGGGCTGCGCGCGCTACTTCAAGGAAATGAACCCCGCGATCCAGGTCATCGGCTGTCAGCCGGACGACGGCTCGCAGATCCCGGGCATCCGCAAGTGGCCCGAGGCCTACCTGCCGAAGATCTACGACAAGGCGCGGGTGGATCGGCTGGAGTACGTGAGTCAGGCCGATGCCGAGGACATGGCGCGCCAGCTGGCGCGCGTCGAAGGCATCTTTGCGGGCATTTCCTCGGGCGGCGCGGTGCAGGTTGCATTGCGCATCGCGGCCAGTCTGCGCGACGCGGTGATCGTGACCATCGTCTGCGACCGCGGTGATCGCTACCTTTCGACCGGAGTATTCCCGGATTGACACCGGTACTTGCGTTCGACATCGAGACGATTCCCGACTGCGCCGGAATCCGGCGCCTGCACGACCTTCCGGACTCCCTGACGGATGCGGAGGTTGCGGAGATCGCATTCCAGAAGCGGCGTGCGCAGAGCGGCAGCGATTTCCTGCCGCCGCACCTGCAGCGCGTGGTGGTGATCTCCTGCGTGATGCGCGAGGGCGATCAGGTGCGCATCTGGTCGATGGGCGAACCTGCGGAGGACGAGCGCGGCGCGATCCAGCGCTTCCATGACGGCATCGAGCGCTATACGCCTCAACTCGTGTCATGGAACGGAGGCGGCTTCGACCTTCCTGTACTCAACTACCGCGGCCTCGCGGCAGGGGTGAGCGCGCCGCGCTTCTGGGACCAGGGCGAGGACGACCGGGACTTCCGCTACAACAACTACGTATCGCGCTACCACTCGCGCCACCTCGACCTGATGGACGTGCTGGCGATGTACCAGCCGCGCAACAACGCGCCGCTCGACGAAGTCGCGCGGCTGGCCGGCTTTCCGGGGAAGATCGGCGGCCATGGCGCAGGCGTCTGGGACCAGTACCGGGCCGGCGACCTGAAGGGCATCCGCGACTATTGCGAAGCGGACTGCGCCAATACCTATCTGCTGTTTGCGCGCTATCAGTTGCTGCGCGGTGCGTGGACACTCGAGCGCTATCGCAGCGAGTGCGCGCTGCTGCGCGCGCTGATCGAACGCAGCGGAGGGCAGCACTGGCGGGAGTTCCTGGACCGGTGGCAAGAGAACCTCTAGAACTCGTCATCGACTCGCTCGACGCCGAGGGTCGCGGTGTCGCGCGCAAGGCCGACGGCAAGGTGGTGTTCGTCGAGGGCGCGCTCGCGGGCGAACGCGTGCTGGCGGAATCGGTGCGCAGCAAGTCGACCTACGAGCAGGCGCGCGCGATACGGATACTGAAGGCTTCGAGCGAGCGCCGGGAGCCGCTCTGCCGGCACTTCGAACACTGCGGCGGATGCGTGACCCAGTACGCGCAGGTACGCGCCCAGGTCGCTGCCAAGCAGCGCTGGCTGGAGGAAACCTTCGCGCGCATCGGCGAGGTGTCGCCCGGGGTGCTGCTGCCCCCGCTTTACGGCATGGAGTGGGGCTACCGCCACCGCGCCCGGCTGACCGTCCGGCATGTGGCGAAGAAGGGCGGGGCGCTGGTGGGATTCCATGAGCGGCGCTCGAGCTATGTGGTCGACATGGATTCCTGCGAAGTGCTCACACCCGCGGTGTCGGCGCTGCTCGTTCCGCTGCGCAGGCTCATCGACAGTCTGTCGCTGCGCGCGCGGATCCCGCAGATCGAGATCGCGGTCGGTGACGAAATCACCGCGCTCGTGATCCGCAACCTGGATGCGACGACGCCCGAAGACGACGCCGAGCTCCGACGTTTCGCTGACGAGACCGGCACCTGGATCTGGCTGCAACCCGGCGGACCTGACAGCGCCTACCCCTTCCACCCGGCGAGCGGCCCGCGCCTGGACTACGTGCTGCCGGAATTCGATCTGCGGCTTGCCTTTGCGCCCACAGAATTCACCCAGGTGAACCATGCGGTGAACCGGGCGCTCGTGTCGCGCGCGATGCGCCTGCTCGATCCGCGTCCGGGCGAGCGCATCGCCGATCTCTTCTGCGGTCTGGGCAACTTCTCGCTGCCGATCGCACGGCTGGGGGCAACCGTGCACGGCGTCGAGGGCAGCGAGGCGCTGGTTCGTCGCGCGCGCGAGAACGCCGCGGCGAACGGCCTGTCGGGGCGCGCGGGATTCTCGGTGGCAAATCTCTTTTCGGAGGAAGAGGCCTCGCTCGCGAGCCTCGGCCATTTCGACAAGCTGCTGATCGATCCGCCGCGCGACGGCGCGCTGGAAGTGATCAAGGCGTTGCCCGAGGACGGGCCGGAGCGCATCGTCTACGTCTCCTGCCATCCAGCCACGCTTGCGCGCGATGCGGGCGTGCTCGTCAATGTGAAGGGTTACCGGCTCGGCGCTGCGGGCGTGGTCAACATGTTCCCGCATACGGCGCACGTGGAGAGCATGGCGGTGTTCGAGCGTGTGCGCCCCGGCAACTGAGTTCGGGGGCAGGAAAATCCGCAGCTCCCGGAATTGATGGTAACCAAAACGTTACTATCTGTTTGACCCGGGCAAAAAAATACGGCGCCCGAGGGCGCCGTATTGCATTGCGGCAGGTGGCCCGCTCAGTCGCGCTCGCCGGCGAGCGAGAGCAGCAGCTGCAGCAGGCTGGCGAAGATGTTGTAGAGGCTCATGTACACGCCGGTCGCGGCCACGATGTAGTTGGTCTCGCCGCCCGTCACGATCCGGTTGAGGTCGTACATCAGGAACAGCGAGAACACCACGATGACCAGCGTCGAGATGGCCAGCGCGAGCGCGGGTATCTGCAGGAACATGTTGGCGAGCATCGCGACCAGCAGCGCGATCATGCCGACAAACAGGAACTTGCCGAGGAATGCGAGGTCGCGCTTGATGGTGGTGGCGACCACCGCCATTGCGAAAAAGATCACCGCGGTGCCGCCTGCCGCATAGCCGACCAGGGCCGCGCCGTTGCGAAGCTGCAGGGCGTAGCTGAGGATCGGTCCGAGCCACCAGCCCAGAACGCCGGTCATCAGCAGCAGCAGCACGATGCCGAGTCCACTGTCGCGGTTGGCATGGATACCCATCTGCAGGCCGAAGACCGCGGCGAGCATCACGATGCTCGCGATGATCGGATGCTGCAGGATGATGCCGCCTGTCGCCATGCCGAGGAGTGCGCCGCCAAAGGTCGGCACCATGGTCAGCGCGAGGAGCAGATAGGTATTGCGCAACACCTTCTGCGCGGCCGCGCGGTCGGCCGAGGCCAGCGTGTCGGAATAGGCGGTATTCGAATTCACGGGTTGCAGATCGGTTTGCATGGCTTCTCTCTTCAGGGTGAGTAACTTGTGATAAGACTACCAGATCGGGGCGCCGGAAGAGGGGGAACGCATGGCCGAGTACGACTTCATCATCGTGGGTGCGGGTTCGGCGGGTTGCGTGCTCGCAAACCGGCTGACCGAGGATCCGCAGGCACGCGTCCTGCTGCTCGAAGCGGGGCCCTGGGACCGGGACCCGTGGATCCACCTGCCGCTCGGCTGGGGTCGCATGCAGGGCCGCCCCTGGCATGACTGGGGTTACCGCGGCGACCCCGAGCCCGGTCTCGGCGGTCGACCGGTGGACTGCCCGCGCGGCAAGGTGATCGGCGGCAGTTCCTCCATCAACGCGATGTCCTGGGTGCGCGGGCACCCGGCGGATTTCGACCGCTGGGCGGCAGGCGGCCTGCCGGGGTGGTCGTATGCCGAAGTGCTGCCCTATTTCAAACGCATCGAAACCTGGTCGGGCGGCGCCTCGCGCGATCGCGGGGGAGACGGTCCACTCGGCGTCACTGCGGCGCGGTTCCAGGATCCCCTGGTGGACGCCTGGATCGAAGCGGGACGCGCGGCCGGCCATCCGGTGACCGACGATTACAACGGCGCGCAGGCCGAGGGCTTCGCGCGGGCACAGCTGAGCATCGCGGGCGGGCGTCGCGCGAGCACGGCAAGCGCCTATCTGCGCCCCGCCCTCGGCCGCGCGGGCCTGCGCGTGGAGGTCGGCGCGCAGGCGACCCGTGTGCTGCTTGAGGCAGGCAGGGCGGTGGGCATCGAATTCGTGCAGGGCGGGGTGCAGCGCAGCGCGCGTGCCACGCGCGAGGTGCTGCTCGCGGGCGGCGTGATCAACTCGCCGCAGCTTCTGATGCTCTCGGGCATCGGCGATCCTGCGGAACTCGCGCGTCACGGTCTGCCGGTCGCGATGCCGCTCGCGGGTGTCGGCCGCAATCTGCAGGACCATGCGAGCGCGCGGCTCGGATTCCTGCGCCGCGAGCCGGGGCCTTTCCATCGCGGCATGCGCGCGGATCGCATCGCGCTCGCACTGCTGCGCGCGCAGCTCTTCGGCACGGGCTTCGCAACCGACATGCCGGGCGGTCACCTGGCGCTCGTGAAGACCGATCCGTCGCTTGCGGCGCCGGACATCCAGTACCTCTACACGGCCGCGCCGATCACCGCTCGGCCTTACCTTGCGCCCTTCAAGGCGCCTTACCCGGACGCGTTCTCCTGCCACACGGTGCTGCTGCATCCGGAAAGCCGGGGTGTGCTGAGACTCGCTTCGGCCGATCCGCTCGTGGCGCCGCGCTTCGTCCTGAATCAGTACGCGGTCGAGAAGGATCTCGCGACCCATGCCGCGGGATTCGAGCAGCTGCGCGAGATATCCCGTCTCGGGCCGCTGGCCGAATTCGTCAAATCCGAGATCGCACCCGGACCCGGCGTGCAGACGCGGGAAGAGGTCATGCACTACCTGCGCACGACGTCGATCACGCTGCGCCATCCGCTCGGCACCTGCAAGATGGGTGCGGATGGGGATCCGGAGGCAGTGCTGGATGCGGAACTGCGCGTGCGCGGCGTGGCGGGGCTGCGCGTGGTGGATGCGGCCGCGATGCCGGATGCGGTGAGCGGCAACATCAACGCCGCCGTCGTCATGATGGCCGAGCGCGCATCGGATGCGCTGCGCGGCCGCGCGCCGCTGCCCGCGATTCGCTGAAAGGATACGGCGGGCGATACCGGGCGCGGCAAGCGCGCCCGGTATCGCCGCTGCCGCTAGCGACGAATGTGCAGTACCGCCTTGCCGGGTATCCGGCGCGCCATCAGATCCTGACCGACGCGCGCGATGTCTTCCCAGGGCGCTTCCACGCTGATATGCGCGCGCAGATGGCGCTCGGCCATGAGGCGCAGCAGGCGATCGAGTCCGATCGATGCGTGCTCGCGGGCGAGTTCGCCGAACACATTCAGCCCGTGGATGCGCGCGGAGCGCCCGCTCGAATAGAACTGGCGTGCGTTTACGCTGGTGTCCTGGCCCGAGGACGAACCGAACACCACGCACACGCCGTCCGGACCGAGCATGTCCACCGCATTGCCGAGCACCGCGCCGCCCACCGATTCGAGTACGAGGCGGTAGGGGCCGAGCTTGGCGGCGGCGCTCCCGTCCTCGCTCGCGATGATGTGCCGTACGCCGAATTCGCGCATCAACGCTTCGTGCCGCTCCTGGCGGATCAGCGCTACCACGCGTGCGCCGCAGAGCGCTGCGAGCTGGCAGGCGAACAGACCCACGCCACCCGATGCGCCTGTGACGAGCACATTGCGCGCGAGCAGCCCGCTGCCCTTTTCGAGAGCGTAGAGTGCGGTGAGTCCGGCCACGGGCAGCGTGGACGCTTCCGCTGCGGAGACTTCCTTCGGCAGAACGGCGAGAGCGTGACTGGGAACGGCGACTTCCTCGGCCCAGGCGCCGCCCGGCAGGATGCCCACCACGCGTTCGCCCTCGCGCGGGCCGGTCCCGTCGGCTGCCGCGCGGGCGACCGTGCCGGCGAGGTCCCAGCCGATGCGCTTGCCGGGTTCCGCACGCGCGGCAAGCTTCACCTCGCCCTGGTTGAGGGAAATCGTCTCCACGCGTACCACCGCCATGTGCGGTCCGGGCTGCGGGGCGGCAACGTTTTCGATGGCCAGATTGCCGGGCGTGCCCGGTTTTGCGACGACTGCTCGGATCATGGTGTGTCCTCGAGGAAGAAAATCGGATTGCTTGCGCATGATAGTAACAAAAACGTTACTATCATGCAATACTCCTTCTGTAGCCCGCCCCTGCTCAGTCCCCCACCAGCACAAAGGGTGCCCAGAAGAGCGGATGCGCATAGGAATAGCTGCTGCGACCGGTCGCCGCGTCTACGGCACCAGCGCCGTCAATCAGCGCGAGCATGGCGCCGCGCAGGCTCTCGGCCTTGGCAGTCGGGGCCGCCGCTGCGTAGCGCCGGAAGATGTCGGTCATGAGGACCCGGGCCGACGCGCTGTCCACCGGCCAGTTTGAAACGAGCAGGGCGCGCGCGCCGGCGTAAAAGAAGGCGCGTCCGAGGCCCGACACCGCCTCCGATCCGGCGCCCGCGCCCGAAGCGGTGTTGCAGGCCGACAGCACGACCCAATCGGCATTCAGCTTGAGCGCGAGCACTTCGTCCATCGTGAGCAGGCCGTCGCCTTCGGTACCCGACACCTCAGGCGCGCTCAGCGCAAGCGCGGGCTGGGTGAGTCCATCCAGTTCGCCGGGCACGAGGCCGTGTGTGGCGAAGTGCACGATACGGCGATCGGCGAGGTTCATTTTCTTCACCGACGCCTCGTTCGCTTCGCGGTGCAGGATCACATCTTTCGAGAGGTCAGCGCCGAGCGCTTTCGCGATCTCGACCAGTTCGGATTCCGTATCCGGAAGACGCGGCAGCAGGGCGAGTTCGGCCGAGCTCACGCCGTCGGTTTTCGGCGCGCTGCGCAGGTGCACCGGGATGCCGCGCGTGGCGCCCGCAGGTGCGGCCGAAGCGAGCTTCGTTGCATCGGCCGCCTGTTCCTTCGAGAAGAACGGGTCGCCGATGCCGAGGTACATGCGACGTTCCCCTTTGGGCAGCGGCGTGCGGCGCAGTGTCGCGAGCGCGTTCACCGACGGCAGCTGGGTCAGGCTTGCCTCGCGGATCAGCCACGGTACGCCGCGATATTCTTCGAAGGGTACTGCCCCCTTGGTCAGCGTCGGCGCCGACAAGGGCAGCAGGCCAAGGGGCAGCTGGCCGAGCGGCCCGTGGGGCACCAGCAGCAGGTGCTGGCTCTTTCCGCGCCAGGTCGACTCCACCGGTGCAAGCAGCTGCCGGTAGAGGTCCGCGGCCAGAGCGACGTCGAAGGCCGGGATCTCGTCGATGCTTGTGGCCGCCGGGTCGAGCGCCTTGCGCAGCGTGTCGACCGTCTTCCCGATTGCGTCCATGCCGAGCGCTGCCGTCGCGAAGGCGGCTGCGCCGGATTTCGGCACCGCCCAGACAAAGGCCGCGTCCTCGCCGAGATAGATCGAAATCAGCGTCTCGCCCGCGCGCAGCGCGCCCTGCACCTGGGCGATGGAGGCAGGTTTGGGGTCGACCAGATCGGCGTAGTCCGGGAAGCGCTTCTCGATCTGCGCCTTGATCGCAGTGCGCTCCTTGGTCAGCCCTTCGATGTCCTTGCGCATCTGCGCGATGATCGAGGGCAGTTGCTGGTCCGGCGGCGCGGCGAGCAGCGATTTCAGGATGTCGCCGAGCGAGTTGATGCGTCGCTGCGCGTCCTGCTCGCGGCGCGCGAGATCGGCGAGCGCCGGGTCGCTGATGTTGGTGCGGGCAGCGCTCGCAGAGAGCGCGCGCTGCACCTCGCTGCCGCGGGCGACATCGGCGATGCGGAAGGATTCCGCCACGGGATCGATCCCGGGCACGGCGATGCCCGCGGCGCGCGTTCTGGCCAGAAGCTCGATGTAGTTCTCGAGTATCAGCGTGAGGCGCCTCATCTGGCGCACGCTCCCTGTGTCGGCAGCGATGTCGTTGCGTGCCTGCTCGATCAGCACCGGTACGGCCTTCGCGAACTCGGCCAGCGCCTGCTGACGCGCGCCGGTGCGTTCGAGCGCCACGGCATGGAAGCCGCGGATCTGCGCCGTTCTGATGTCGCGCTCGCCGTACTGCTTCGTGCTCTGGTCGAGCATCGGCTCGAGCATCGCGCGGGCATCGGCCCCGCGCTGTTTCTTGAGAAGCGCGTGCGCCCAGTCGAGATCGCCGCTGCCCAGGCGTGCGGCGAGCTTCGGGTCCGAGGCGAGGCTTCCACGCAGCGCTTCGAAACTCGCGATTGCCCCGTCCCAGTCTCCATTAGCGACGAGGGCGGCGCCGAGCGCCTTGCGCGCGTTGACAGCGGCGAAAGACTCCGGTCGCGCGCCACTCGCCTCCACGCCTTTCAGGGCCTCGCGCGCAATCAATGTTGCTTCGGCATAGCGACCCTGCTCCAGCAGCGTGAAGGCGAGGGACTGCAGTGCGGCCACGGTTGCGGGCGAATCGCGTCCGGCACGCTCGAGGGAAAGCTTCAGCGCTGCGCGTATGGCGATCTCGGCCTCGCCGAGGCGCCCGAGTCCGAGCAGTACGCGCGTCTGCCGCCGCAGGACCGCTGCGCGCTGCGCTTCGTTGGTTTCGTCAAGATTGGGTGCGAGGCCCCCGCTCACACGCTGCTTCCGGTCCGGCTCGTCCTGTTCCAGTTCGTTCAGCGCCTTGCGGAATGCGGCTTCCGCTTCGACGAGCTTGCCTTCGGAAAAGAATACTTCGGCGCGTGTCTGCTCTACATAGGACAGCCACAGGTGGCGAAAGGACGCTGCATTGCGTCCGCGGCTGACTCTCTGAAAGACGGCCTCGGATTCGCGCAGTGCCTGGCGCGCGGCATCGAAGTCGCCGACCGCTGCGAAGATTTCCGCGGCTGCGGAATTTGCCGAGATGGCAGCACCCCCGATATCGGTGGTCAGGGAAGCTTTGCGCTGGCGCGTTGCCTCCAGCGCATTGAGGATATTGCCGCCGAGGTACTCCGACACAGCAAGTCGCTGCAGGATGTTGGACAGCGCCCGGGCTTCCCCCGGCACCGCGTTGTCGCGCGCCTTTCGCAGGCTGTCGATCGTTTCGTTCGCATCGCTCAGCCGGAGCGCCGCCTGGCTGCGCTCGTAGTAGTACTTGAACAGCTCGGCACGGTCCTGAGTCGCCGGTGGAGGAAGTTTCATCGTCGCCCGCGCGCGTGCGATCGCCTCGGAATCCGGCTTGTGCTGGTCGAGCACGCGGACGATGTCGGTCACCGTGCGCGGGGGCGGCGCTTCGGGCGCGGGCTTGTCCTGCGCGAGCGTGCTCGCAGGCGCAAGAAGCGCCAGTATCAAGGGGAGCGAGAGCAGCTGCGTCATCACATGCAGTGAAGACAGAACACGCGTATTCATGAACGTCGTCCTTCGCGAGCGGCGATTATCCACGAGTCAGGGTGCTGCAGCCGGGGCGCCGTCCGTCTGATCGACGCCTCCGGGGGCTTCTCAGCGCGCGGGCCGGAACTTCAGCAGCGTGTGGTCCGGAGTCACATCCTCGAACACCGCCTCGACCGGCATGTCGCACACGACTTCGGCCGGTGCACAGCCGATCACGTTGGTCCACACGCGCACGCCTTCCGCGAGATCGACGAGCGCGACGTTGTAGGGCACGTCCGCCTTGAATGCGGGCATCGGCGCATGATCGACGGTGACCGCCGCCTGCACCTTGCCCTTGCCGCTCACGGCAGTCCAGGCAAGCTGCGTCGAGAGGCAGCCGGGGCAGTGCGAGACGGGCGGGAAGGCGTAGCGGCTGCAGTCCGCGCAGCGCTGGATCTTCAGCTCATGCGCATGCAGCGCGTCCCAGAACGGCGCCGAGAGCGCATCCTTCTGCGGCAGCGGTTTCAGGTAGGTCTCCGACTGGCTGGTTTGCTCGCTCATCGCGTATCCCTTCCGAGTATCAGGCTGGCGTGGGAGGAGAGGTGTCCGCCGTGACCGGACACCACGCCCAGTTGCGCGTTCTTCACCTGGCGCGCGGCTTCGACTTCATGGCGCAGCTGCCGGATCGCCTCGGTCACATGCATCATGCCTTCGATATGTCCCTGGGAAAGCAGGCCGCCGTGGGTGTTCACCGGCAGTTCGCCGCCGATCTCGATGCGGCCGTTCTCGACGAAGGGCCCGCCTTCGCCCTTGGCGCAGAAGCCGTAGTCTTCGATGGCACCAATCGTGGTGATCGAGAAGCAGTCGTAGAACTGTGCGAAATCCATGTCGGCAGGCTTGAGGCCGGCCATCTCGAAGGCCTGCTGCGAGGAAACCTTGCCGCCGAGCGTGGTCAGGCTGGGCGCGTTCGCGAGATTGGCGTGCACATGGTGTTTGCCCGTGCCGAGGATCACGACCGGCGTGTTCTTCATCGCGCGCGCGCGCTCGATGCGCATGACGATGTAGGCGCCGCCGCCGTCCGCGGGCAGCGAGCAGTCGAACAGGTGCAGCGGCTGGGCGATCGGGCGCGAGGCCGCATGATCGGCGATCGTCATCGGCTTCTTCATCATCGCGTTCGGGTTGAGCAGCGCGTGCTTGCGCGCGGCCACCGACACCGCGCCGAGCTGCGCGCGCGTGGTACCGAACTCGTGCATGTGGCGGCTCGCCATGAAGGCATGGGTGATGATGCCCCCGGCGATGCCGTAGGGCGTGAAGTATTCGTCGTAGCCCTCGCGGATTTCCACGTTTGCCGGACCTTCGCGCGTCGCGCCCTTGCGCGCGTGCACGCAGAGCACCGTCTCGCACAGGCCGGCCTCGATCGCGAGCATGGCCTGCTGGGCCATGAATACCGGCGCCTCGCCCGAGGAGGAAATGTCGGTCATGTAGGTCGGGGTGATGCCCGAGGCCTTGGCGATCAGCAGCGTGTAGTCGCGCATCGGATCGAAGCGCGGCTGGTGCGAGATGATGCCGTCGATGTCGGTGTTTTTCAGGCCCGCATCAAGCAGTGCGAGGCGCGTCGCCTCGACATGCAGGCCGAGCGTGGTCTGGTCGGGGAATTTTCCGACCGGGAGCTCGCTTACGCCGACGATCGCGTATTTGCCCGAGAGGGCGGCTCTTTTGGACATGGTGTCTGATACTCGCGAAGCGGAATACGGTTTTCCGTCCAGTTCTGGATGCGCACGCGGGCCTCCGTATCCTCTCCGCCCCTCGTGCGCGCTCTGCGCAACAGCCGGCGTATTGTAGACTCGCCTGCGCAGGCCTCGTTCTTCAGGCGCGTGCACAACACAGCTGGTTTCGCAGGGCGGTCGCGCGGCGCGGCCGTCGGTCGATCAACGGGAGGGGGGGATCATGAAAGCTCGAGCCTACGCATGGCGGGTACTGGCGGCAGCCCTGGTCGCAGCAGGGGTACCGGCCCAGTCATCTGCGCAGTCATTTCCGTCCAAGCCGGTCACCATTCTCATTTCCACGCCCCCGGGCGGCGGTACCGATCTCTACGCCCGGCAGATGGCGCCGATCATCAGCAAATCCATCGGCCAGCCCGTCGTGATCGAGAACCGCACCGGAGCCGGCGGCATCGTTGCGCAGGAATATCTCGCGCGCAAGACACCCGATGGCTATACCTACCTCATCACCTCGCAGTCGCAGATGGTGCTCGCGACCGGGCTGGCTCAGCCGCTGCCCTACGATACGGTGAAGGATTTCGCGCCCGTGACCATGATGATCAAGTTCGGCTACTTCCTGGTGGTCGGCAAGGACTCCACGGCCGGCAGCGTGCAGGATTTCGTTGCCCAGGCAAAGGCAGCAGGCGGGAAGCTCGCGCTGGGCACGTCCCAGTCCCCGGGCTATCTCGTGACCGTGGAGACGCTGAAACAGCGTCTCGGGGTCGACTTCGTGCTCGCGACCTACAAGGGGGCTTCGCCGAGCATTCCGGAACTGATGGCCGACCGGCTTCAGGCGCTCGTCATCGACACGCCTTCGGCTTCTCCGCACGTGCGCTCGGGCGCCATGCGCGCGCTTGCCACCACCGTCAGGGAGCGCCTGGCCGGATTTCCGAACGTGCCGACCTTTCACGAGGCCGGCGTGAGCGGATTCGAGTCCATCGGCTGGTCAGGCTTCGTCACGACGGCCGGCGCGCCGCGCGAGGCGATCGAGCGCATGAGCGCGGAATTCGGCAAGGCCATGCGGACCGAGGAAATCATGAAGAGCTTCGCCTCGACCGCCGTCGAGGGCTGGATCACGACGCCGCAGGAGATGGCGAATGTGATCCGCGAGGAACTGCGCGTGCTGCCGCCCGTCGTGAAAAAGCTGAACATCACGGTGAACTGATTTGCGCGCGGTCCCTCGCGGCCGCGATCCTGCCCGGAGCTGAACCCCGCACCCATGCTTGAATCGATCCTGAAGAACGTCCGGGTACTGGACCTCACGCAGAACATTGCCGGCCCGTTCTGCACGGAAATACTGGCCGATTTCGGCGCCGAGGTCATCAAGATCGAGCGGCCTGGAGCGGGAGATGACACACGAAGCTGGCGTCCGCCAGTCATCGGCGGCGAATCCGCCACGTTTCTCGCGCTGAACCGCAACAAGAAGAGCGTCGGCATCGACCTCGGCCGGCCGGAGGGACGCGCGCTCGTGCACGAACTCGCCGCGGGCGCGGACGTGTTCGTCCATTCGATGCGCCCGGGCAGCTCCGGCGCGAAGGCGTTCGGCTACGAGACGCTCGGGGCTCGCAACGCCGGCCTGATCTATCTCTCGATCAGCGCCTACGGCGAGACCGGTCCGATGAAAGAGCTCCCGGGCTACGATCCGCTGCTGCAGGCATTCACTGGCATCGTCAGCGTGTCGGGTGGCGAGGGCGATCCGCCTTCCCGTGTGGGGCCATCCATCGTCGACATGGGTACCGGCATGTGGTCGGCGATCGGCATACTCGGCGCGCTGATCGAACGCGGCCGTTCCGGGCGCGGCATGCGGGTGGAGACGAGTCTGCTCGGGACCGGCCTTTCCTGGATGACGCTCCCGATCGCGAGCTATCTCGCTTCGGGTCGTCTGCCGCGGCGTATGGGCTCCGCCACGCCGGTTGCCGCGCCCTACGAACTTTTTCGCACGACGGACGGCCTGGTGTTCATCGCGGCCGGCAACGATCGCCTGTTCCGCAGGATCTGCGAGGCATTGGGCTGTCCCGAGCTGGGCACCGATCCGCGGTTCGCGGATAACGCCCTGAGGCTGGCAGCGCGTCCCGAGCTGCATGATCTCCTCGAGGCGCGCACCGCCTTGCGCAGCACTGCGGACAATCTCGCGCTGCTGCGCGCCGCGGGCGCACCCTGCAGCGAGGTGAACGACGTATCCCAGGCGGTCGCGCACGAGCAGGTCGCGGCTTCGGGCATGATCGTCGACCTTCCGGTCGAGGGGGCGCCGGCGCACCGCGCGGTGGCGCTGCCGATCGCAGTCGACGGGGCGCGCAGTGCCGCACTTGCCGCGCCGCCCCGTCTGGGAGAGCATACGGATGAGGTGCTGCGCGCGGCGGGTATCGCAGACGCGCGGATCGAGGCGCTGCGCAGCGCAGGCGTCATCGGCTGATTAAAGGCATTGCAACCAGGGAGCAGGGAGATGGACAAGAGAAAGATCGGCAGCTCGGACCTGCTGGTGTCGGTGGTGGGACTGGGCGGAAACGTGTTCGGGCCGCCGCGGCTGGATCAGGCCGCTTCCGACCTGAACATTCACCGGGCGCAGGACCTCGGCATCAACTTCATCGATACCGCCGCGATCTACGGCCAGGGCAAGAGCGAGACGATCATCGGCAATGCGCTGAAGGGCCGGCGCAACGACTGGGTGATCGCCACCAAGTTCACGCTGCGCGACCTGGGCGACGAAACGCCGAAGCAGCGCATCGTGCGGCAGGTGAATGAGAGTCTCAAGTATCTGCAGACGGACCATATCGACCTGATGCAGATTCATTTCCCGGAACCCTCGCTCGCACCCGAGGTGATTCTCGAGGTACTCAACGAGTTCGTGAAGTCCGGCAAGATCCGCTATATCGGCGAGTGCAACTACGCGAGCTGGCGCCACGCGGAGGCGATCCATGTGGCGCGCAGGAACGGCTGGCCGGAGATGGTGTCGGCCCAGAACCACTACAACCTCGTTCATCGCCTGCCGGAACTGGAACTGCTGCCGTTCTGCGAAGCCTATGACGTCGGCTTCATTCCATATTTCCCGCTTGGTGCGGGCGTGCTGACCGGCAAGTATCGTCCCGGCCAGCCGGCGCCGGCCGGCAGCCGCGGCGCAGCGGGCAGCCCCGCGGTGAACCGCACGCGCACCCCCGAGAACGAGGCCATCGCCGAGGCGCTGCGTGTCTGGGCCGAGGCGCGCGGCCATACGCTAGGCGAACTCGCGATCGCCTGGCTGCTCTCGCGGCCGATGCTCTCGAGCGTGATCACGGGAACGAGTTCGGTGGCCCAGGTCGAGGCGAATGCAAAGGCGGCTGCCTGGCGGCTGAGCGCAGCGGAAACGGCCGAGGTCGATGCGATGGCGAAATGGGACGGCACGGGCGAGGGCGCGGAGGGCGAGGGCACGCTCGGTGCGGGACCCAGCCCAGGCGCCGGATCGCCGCGGCCGCGCGGCTAACAAAGGCAGCTTTCCCACGCTCAAGTCAACGGAGATACCGTACATGCAGATCGGCATCGCATTGCCCACATCGACACCCGATCCGAACGCCGGCTCGATACTCGATTTCGCCCGTATCGCGGACCAGGGCGGACTGGATTCGCTGTGGGTCATCGACCGGGTCACTTTCCCGCTCGTCGAGGCTTTTACGGCGCTTGCCGCCGCGGCGGCTGTCACCTCGCGCGTCACGCTCGGGACCTCGGTGCTGCTCGGGCCGACGCGCGATGCGGTGCTGCTCGCCTCCCAGGTCGCATCGATCGACGTGCTCTCGAACGGGCGCATGGTGCTCGGCCTGGGCGTGGGCAGTCGCGCCGAGGACTATGCGGTCACCGGACGCGATTTCCACACTCGCGGACGCAAGCTCGACGCGGACCTTGCACTGATGCAGCGCATCTGGGCGGGCGAATCCCTGGCCGAAGGCTTTGGCGCGATCGGGCCGCGGCCGGTGCGCGGAAAGATTCCGTTGCTCTTCGGCGGCTCCAGCGACGCGGCGATGGCGCGCGCGGCGCGGCTAGGCGAAGGCCATCTGTGCGTGCCGCGCGGTATCGGCATCCAGACGCAGATGCTGGAGAAATTCCGCCAGGCCTGGGCGAAGGCCGGGCGCGAGGAAAAACCGAAGCTCTACGCGCAGGGCTATTTCTGCATCGACAGCACCGTCGAACGCGCGCATGAGCGCGTGCTCGACTACCAGGAGCACTACTACGGCCGTCGCCCGCGCGCGAGCGGCGGACTGGCCGAGCAGTCGGAGTTCGATCTGGTCGGACCGCCCGAAGTCGTGGCGCAGAAGATGCTGCAGTACCGCGCGCTCGGTGTGGACGGACTCGTGCTGTTCCCGGCCTCCTCGGATATCGACCAGATCGAGTCGCTGGTCGGGCCGGTGCTCGATGCTTACCGCCGGGCGGGCGGGGGTCGGTAAACTTCCTGATCGGCGTACAGATAGTAACGTTTAAGTTACTATTTGTACGGAATCCGCCTGGCGCGTTCCTATTTCGGCTGATAGCCCGAAATCTTCGCCGCGTTCGACCAGACGGCGAGCTCGTCGCGCAGCAGTTTCGTCAGTTCCTGCGGGCCGCCGACGAGCGGTCGCCCGTTCGCATTCAGCAGCTTGTCCACTTCCGGCGTGGCGATCGCCTCCTTCAGCGCCGCGGAGAGTTTCGCGACCACGGGCTCGGGCATCCCTACCGGCCCCATCATCGCGCCGATCACGGTGGCCTGCAGGTTAGGAAAACCGGCTTCCGTCGTCGTCGGCACATCGGGGATGGCGGCCACGCGCCGCGCGCCCGTGACGCCGAGCATGCGCATCTTTCCGCTTTGTACATAGGGCAGCAGCGCCTGCGTGGTGCTGAACACGAGCTGCACTTCGTTCACGAGGAGCGAAGTGTGCATCTGCGCGTTGCCCTTGAACTCGATGTGCTGCACCTGCAGCGGTGGATTCGAGAGCAGCGCGATCGGCAGGAAGTTCACGCCGCTGCTGCCCCCGAGGTTCAGCTTTCCGGGGTTCGCGCGCGCGTACTCGACGAACTCCTTCAGCGTCGTGGCGGGAACCTGGTTGTTGATCGCGAGGATGTAGGGACTTTCCCAGACCGGGCCGATCGGCTGCAGCGCCGTATAGAAATCGTGCGGCAGATCCTTCACGAACACGCGGCTGATCGCCGAGGGCGCGATGTGATGGATCGTATAGCCGTCCGGATCGGCGTTCACCGTGGCGATCGCGCCGACAATTCCGCCTGCGCCGGGCCGGTTTTCGATCACCACCGGGACTTTCAACCGTTCCTGCATCGGCTTTGCAAGCATGCGGGCATAGATGTCCATGATGCCGCCCGGCGGGAAGCCCACGATCATGCGGATCGGCTTGCTCGGGTACTGCTGGCCGAGAGCGGGAAGCGCTGCCAGAAACGAGATTGCCAGAACGGCGATGCTGCGGCCCGTGAAATGCGTCATCACCTTGCTCCTCCGGTGGGAAAGATATCGGAGGGGATGTTACTCCGGGGCGCGTGGCACGCGGGGCCGCCGTGCGCTCGTCGAGCCTAGGCGGGGCGATTACCTCCAGGAGGCCTGAGGACGCCGCAGATGACGGCTTTTTCGATGAACCGCTCGAATGATTGAAACCGGACGGAACCTGAATAGTAGAAGGTGAAATCCGGATCTTCACGCAGCTTCAGACCGAGGTCTTGATATTCGCCGAGACTTCCCTGTGTATAGGCTTGATCGGAGACACGCGCCAGCCTTTGAGCGAGCAGGTCCGTAAGCCGGAAATGCAGCAGCGCTATCGTCGGCAGATCAAAATTCAGAATCGGCGGGAGCACCGTGTGCGGATCGTTGAAGACTATGTCCGGTTCCAGAATCAACGGCGTCTTTGCCAGCCAGCCCGGCCCATCGCTGCCGAAGACTCTGCGCAGGGGGCCCCCTCGCACATCGAGTCGCGGGAAGTGACTGGTGCGCCAGTCCGCCGGCATCGCGATACGGTAGCCGTCTCCGTCAAAGTACGGACAGGCGTCGAGGAGGCGGCGCGAGCCGGCAACGCGGGTGTTCGCTATCGCATCGCGACCGTACATGTCCACCATTACCGCGGTGGCTGCGCAGCGCCCTGTTTCGCGCAGGCGTGCTGCAAATTCATCGAGGCTGATCGCCGGCCAGCCATCATGGACTGCATGCTCGTCGACGTCAGCGCTGAAGCACCATGCCGCATCCGCATATCTGGAGAGCAGGTGGTTCTTCCACGCCATTCCGAACAGGGCGGCCTTCAGATTTCCGAGATGTTGAAAAACGTCGCAATCCGCCTGGTCGAGAAGGAACGCAAGCGTGCCGTCACTTGATCCGTTATCGACGAAGGCAAATCGTGACACGCCGACACTACGGTAATGATTCAGGAAATGCGGGAGCAGCTGGCGTTCATTCTTGACGTTGCACAGGACGACTCCTTGCGATTGAACGATCGGTGTCGTCCGTATCGCTCGCAGCGTGGCGCCGTGCAGGCGACTGCCTTCCTTGAGCGTTTCCACTCTGCGGGCCAGCCGCGCGTCGTCAAGTGGATGTGGTTGCTTTTCGGTCAATGACAGAGTCCGGTTAGGGCAGATCGACCTTGCTCTTTTCGTGAAGGCACTACCGGCAATCTATGGATGCGGCGGTCGCTGCGGGCCAAGCAGGCTTTCGGAGATCTCGCTCAAGCCTTGCACGCCCGCGAGCTGCATCGAGCGTCGCAGTTCATCGCTCAGGATATCGAGGGCGCGGCGTGCCCCCTCCAGACCGCCCGCGCTGACGCCATAGAGCAGGGGGCGCCCGAAGGCCACCGCTTGTGCGCCCAGGGCGATCGCCTTCATCGCGTCGACACCCCTGCGCACGCCCGAGTCGACAATGATCGGTACGCGGCCGGAAACAGCCCGGGCAATGGCCGGGAGGGCGCGCAGCGGGGCAATGGCGCCGTCAAGCTGGCGCCCGCCGTGGTTCGAAATCCATAGCGCGTCCACGCCCATTTCCACCAGGCGCCTTGCATCGTCCGGATGTTCGACGCCCTTCGCCAGGAGCTTGCCCGGCCAACGATCCCGGATGGCGGCGAATTCGTCCCAGCTGAAGCTGGCGTCGAGATTCTGGCCGACGAGCGCCGCAATCGTGGCGCCCGAAGAGCGAAATCCCTGGAAGCCGCGCAGGTTGGCGAAATCCGGGCCTCCGGCGCGCAGGAATCTCAGCAACCACGCCGGGTGACGCAGGACATCGAGAAGTTCCGCAGGGCCCGGCCGGAAGGGAATCGTGTACCGGTTGCGGAGATCCCGTTCTCGCTTTCCACCCACCGCGAGATCCAGCGTGACGACGAGTCCCTCATACCCCGCGGCCGCTGCGCGTTGTATCAATGTCTCCAGAAACGGCTTGTCCTTGAGCACGTAGAGCTGAAACCACAGTCGTCCGCCCGCTCGCTCGGCAATGCTCTCGATGCTGCTGGTCGCGGTGGTCGACAAGGTGTACGGGATGCCACGCTCTGCGGCGGCGCGGGCAATCTCTACATCGGCTTGCGGCCAGCCCATCCCGATTCCACCGGTCGGGGCGACCACAAACGGCAGCGCAGCCGGCGTGCCGACTATGGATGTGCCGAGTTCGGGATTCGACACATTGACCAGGACGCGAGGAACAATGGAAATTTCCTCGAACGCCCGCCGGTTCTCGCGCAGACTGATTTCATCTTCTGCACCCCCGTCAAAGAAGTCGAAGACGCCTCTGGGCAGGTACTCCTTCGCCATGCGACGAAGGTCGTCGATTGAATGAGCGCGCGCTGCGGACATGGATACGGTCGATTTCTCTTGGGAATGCCGGTTGATCTGAGCGCCACGGCTTACGGCGTGCCGGAGACATCACTGAACTGCACACGGCGGCCTGCGCATCGATGTGAGGACCCCATGCTAACCTGCTGCGACCAGAAGATTTTTCCCTGTGTTTCCCGTCGTCGCGACACGATCCGGACGATCGAGCGGGGACAGTTCAAATTTCATCACAAGCGGAAGGAGAGGCTTGAATGGTACAGCGCGTTACGTCGATCATCGACAGCGACGGGCACACCATCGCAGACTGGAAGGGGATGATGAAGTTCACGCCTGAGGCCTGCGCCAAGACGATCGGCGCGCCACCGCTTTCTAACCCTTTCCCGCCGCTCGACCATCGGCTGCTGTGGGCGCGACACGCGAACGTTTGACCTGCGACACTAGGCGCAAGACTGAACCCGCACAGCAGGGGCTGTCGTGCTTGCAGGCGAGAGGACGGATTCGCGTTCAGAAAGTTTTCGTTTGGGTAACTTGATTTGTGGGGAAGAGATGATCGCTGGCTGCCGCCTTTCGGTTCGCGGTGGAGCAATGGCCGGATGCCATTTTGGTTTGTTACCAATGGTGCCAAAGATGAAGCAAGGGCTTTCGGAATCGCATGGCTGAAATACCCTCCCGCGATACATCCTGGGCATCGCCGTCCACGGCGGACTATCTGGCGTTTCACGCGGCGCACCGTCCGGACGCGATTGCCGTAATAGGGAACGGCGTCGAATATAGCTACGCCCGCTTTCACCGCGACTTGCAGAAAATGACGCACGCGCTGGCTGCGTTCGGGTTAGAGCGCGGCAGTCTGGTGGCTGTTGCGTGCGGTGGCGTCTACATTCATTGGTTGCTGCTGCTCGGCTGGGAGAATCTGGGTATCGCCACGGCGTCGTTCATAAGGGGTGAGGCTTCCGCAACCCTGCTCGCCCTGCTGGCGCGCGCCGACCTCGTGATGTCCGAGGTGGACTTGCCCCCGGGCAGCAAGGCACGGCACCACACGCTGACGCCGCCTTGGGTAGCCGCGGTCCTCGGATCGGCCCTCCCGCCAACCGGCGATCAGTCGATCGGTCCCGGCGTCGGCCTGGCGGAGGTTCTCCGGATTCGTCGCTCGTCCGGAACAACCGGTGGCCAGAAGATGATGGCGGTGACGAGACAGATGGAGGAGTTTTTCATCAGCGGTTATCTGTTGAGGTATGGTTTCACACCTTCGTCCAGGTCCCTTATCGTGCTGGGGTTCGGAGTTGCCGCCGCGTACGCGAATGCAACCGCCTGCCTGCGATTGGGCGCCACTGTCGTTTTCGACACAAGGCTCGACGCCGCCCGCTGCATCGTGGAGTACCAGCCGAGTCACGTCAGGCTTTACCCCTACCAGTTGCCCGCTCTTCTGGCGATGTTTGCCACCGACCTGCCCAAGCCGAAGGCGCTGACCGTGTCACTGGGCGCTGCGCCGCTGAGCAAGGAACTTCGCTCGAAGGTGCTGAAGCTTCTGGCGACCAGGCTCATTTACTCCTACAACTGCAATGAAGCCGGAACCATTGCGGAAATTGACGCGGACGGCAATGCAAGCTTGCTGCCGGGAATACAGGCCGAGGTGGTCGAAAAAGATGATGCCCCGGCTCAACCTGACCAGATCGGGCGGGTGCGCGTGCGCTCACCGGCCATGGTAGAGGGCTACCTCGACAACCCCGAAGCCACGGCGCAGATGTTCCGCGACGGCTGGTTCTACACAGGCGATGCCGGGATCATGGTCGGGCCGCGCAGGCTGAAGATTGTTGGCCGCGTCGACGAACTGCTCAATGTCGGCGGGCTGAAGGTTTCACCGGAAGACATCAGAAATTCGGTTGCGCAAGTACCAGGTGTCGTTGATGTCGGAGTGACCTCGGTTGCCAACGCCGATGGTGTCGAGGAGATCGGCATTGCAGTCGTGCTGGGCGAAGGCGCGGACATGGGCAATATCCACGCCCGTATCGCCCGCCGAATGAAGGTCTACGGGAACGCTCAGTTAATCGCTGTCGCGCGAATCCCCAGAACCGCGGAGACTGGAAAAATCCAGCGCGCGGAGTTGAAAAAACTATTCGTCCGCGCCTGATTTCGATCTGGGCATTCTTCCCTCGGATTGACTTCCGGACCGGGCGGAGTACAGTTGCCTTGCGCCGATTTGAATTCAGCTTGCTGGGCGCTTTATAAATACACGCTAAAGCGAGGGAACCCGCTCTAGCGCAAGCTGTGCGGGTTTTTTGTTGTCCGGATGACCCACGCCACGGGTCGAGGGGGATTTGTTCCAGCTTGCTGCCCCTGCCAGATTGGCGAAGCAGCTAAACGGGAGAATGACATGACTGACCTCGTCAACCGCCATCCGGCGGGTTTTGACTATCCCTTCCGCCCCACCAGGTACGTCCTAGACGTCGATCCGAGGACGCTCCTGCTCTCATCGATAAAGACTCATGTCCAGACTTCGCGGTGATGACGTGACCGATGCTGACCGGAAACTGTGGCGGAAACTCCACTGGGTCTACCACGGTGCTATCGGGAAGGCGCATCTGATCCCCCTCCGGATTCACAAGCGGCTCGTGCTTGTGTACTGCGAGGAAATGATGATCCACGTCCACAACGCGGGGCCGACCGCTATTTCGGGGAGGGCGATCGCCCATCGAGTGACTTATCACTTCACTCCGACGAAAGAATGAGCAAAGCAGGCCCTACGATTCCACCAGGCGGGGGGGCATCCTCAGGCAATAACTGGTGCGAGAATCCATGGTCAGGTCAGAACTTGGCTGGCGGAGAGTGAGGGATTCGAACCCCCGGAACCTTTCGGTTCAACGGTTTTCAAGACCGCCGCATTAAACCGCTCTGCCAACTCTCCGTAGACGAGATTCTACCGGCGCGCGGCGCGGCGCGGGACTAGGCCGCGGGCGTGAGTTCGGCGATCTCCATCGCGTCGCCAGCTCCCCGGATCGCGACGGCTCTTGGATCCGCCCACGCAAAGCGCGGGTCGCCTTCCAGCAAATCGCGCATGGCCCGTGTGGCGAGGACGGTGGACGGCGCCGCGTGGCCGCACAGTCGGGCAGCAACGTTGAGGGTACGGCCGACGACGCTGTAGTCGAAGCGCCGGCCGCTGCCCGTGTTGCCGATGACGGCGGGTCCGGCGTGCAGGCCGATGCGGCAGCCGGGTCCGCCGGTTTCGATTTCCAGTGCACGGATCGCAAGGGCACAGCGCGCCGCGAGCAGCGCGCGCTGCGGCCCGGTGAAGGTCGCGAGCAGGCTGTCGCCGGGGTGGCGCTCGATGTGACCGTTGTAGCGCAGGATGCAGGCCGCGTGCGCATCCAGCCGCCGGCCGAGGACCTGCAGCAGTGCCTCCGGTGCGAGCGTCTCGTCCTCGGCGAGTTCGCGCGCATCGACGAACAGCGCGCAGAGCTCCACCCGCTCGGGCGGGTGCAGCAGCCCGGATTCGGCGTGGGTGCGGATGAGTTCGCTCGTGCGCGGCGACAGGTATTGCTGAAGCGATGCGTTCCGCAATTCGAGCGCATCCAGATAGGCCGCGCGCTCAAGCAGGCTCTTCAGCCGGGCGCGCAGCACGACCGAGTGCACCGGCTTGCGGATGAAGTCGTCGCCGCCCGCATCGAGCGCCCATTGCAGCATCTCGGTCGCTTCCATGCCGGTGACGAAGATCACGGGCGCGCTGCGGTGCGCGGGCGTCGCGCGCAGCACGCGGCACAGTTCGATGCCGCTCAGGCCGGGCATGTTGATATCGAGCACGAAGGCATCGATACGCTCGCCGCGCACGGCCTCAAGCGCGGCATCGCCGCTTTCGGCCTGCACCACGGTCATGCCTGCGTGCTCGAGGCCGGCAGCGACCAGCATGCGCGGCGTCGCCTGGTCATCGACCACGAGCACGCGCTTGCCGTTCAGAATATTCGTCATCGCGGATTCCGGCAGGGCGCCATTCCCTTCGGTCTGTTCTTCTGCGTGCATGATCCTAGCGTCAGCGCGGCGGCGCTGCGCGGTAATTTCGCCGCTTCTCCGCGAAGTGGTTGCTTGAGACGGGCTGGCGCGGCGCCGCCCAGTAGAATGCCGGGCTCGGGATACCGAGACTTTCCGATCCCGCATTTGTTCCCCACGTTCACACTTTCCCGGATGAGTCATGTCTGAAGTTCGTACCCGCGAAGTTCGTACCCGGTTTGCCCCCAGCCCGACGGGCTACCTGCACGTCGGCGGCGCGCGCACGGCGCTGTTCTCCTGGGCCTATGCCCGGCGCCACGGCGGGAAGTTCATCCTGCGCATCGAGGATACCGATCTCGAACGCTCGACCGAAGCCTCGGTGCAGGCGATCTTCGAGGGCATGCGCTGGCTTGGCCTGGACTGGGACGAGGGACCGTTTTTCCAGATGCAACGGCTCCCGCGATACCGCGAAGTCATCGACCGGCTGATTGCCGCAGGGCACGCCTATCCATGCTGGGCGACGCGCGAGGAACTCGACGCCTTGCGCGAGCAGCAGCGCGCTCGCGGCGAGAAGCCGCGTTACGACGGGCGCTGGCGTCCCGAGCGCGCGAAGGCGGCGGGTCTTGTGCCGCCGGCGGACCGCAAACCCGTGATCCGTTTCCGCAACCCGGACGAGGGCGCGGTGACCTTCGAGGATCTCATCAAGGGACCGATCACGGTAGCGAATGCGGAACTGGACGATCTCGTCCTGCTGCGCGCGGATGGCGTGCCGACCTACAACTTCGGCGTGGTGGTCGATGACCTCGACATGGCGATTACCCACGTGATCCGGGGCGACGATCACGTGAACAACACGCCGCGCCAGGTGAATATCTTCCGCGCGCTCGGCGCGGATCTGCCGCAGTTCGCGCATGTGCCGATGATTCTCGGGCCGGACGGCGAGCGTCTGTCGAAGCGTCATGGCGCGGTGAGCGTCACGCAGTACCGGGACGACGGTTATCTGCCCGAGGCGCTCACGAACTATCTCGCTCGGCTCGGCTGGTCGCATGGCAACGAGGAGGTCTTCACGCGGGATCAGTTCGTGGAGTGGTTCGATCTTGGACACGTGGCGCGCTCGCCCGCACAGTTCGATCCTGAGAAGCTTGGCTGGCTGAACCAGCAATACATGAAGGGCGCTTCGGACGTGCGCCTCGCGACGCTTGTGCATGCGGAACTCCTGCGCCGCGGGCTGGACAGCGGCACAGGCCCGGATCTCGCGCGCGTCGTTGCGCTGCTGAAGGATCGTGCTGCGACCGTGCCGCAACTCGCCGAGGCAGCGACGCTCTTTTACGCGGAGCCCAAGCCGACGCCTGCGATGCTTGCCGAATTTCTTACTGAACAGTCTCTGCCCGGCTTGCGCAGCTTGCTCGCACGCCTGGAGGCCTTGTCCGCGTGGGAGAAGCAGCCGATCGCGGCCGCGATGAAGGAGGCGCTTGCCTCATCCGGTCTGAAGATGCCGCAGCTCGCAATGCCGCTTCGGGTTATAGTGGCGGGGCAGCCGCAGACACCGGCAATCGATGCGGTGCTCGAGCTGCTCGGACGTGAGAGCGTGCTTGCACGGCTGGGTCGCCGGTTATCAGGCGATTGAATGATTTGCCGGATGAATTTTCTTTACCTGTTGGACAAGGCGCGTTAAAATTTCGCGCCTTGCGTGGGGGTATAGCTCAGCTGGGAGAGCGCTTGCATGGCATGCAAGAGGTCACCGGTTCGATCCCGGTTACCTCCACCAGCCTCGACTTGATTCACACCGGCAACGGTTCGTATTAAGTCCCCATCGTCTAGAGGCCTAGGACATCGCCCTTTCACGGCGGTAACCGGGGTTCGAATCCCCGTGGGGACGCCACTGACGCCTGCCTGCAAGGGCAGGTGTCCGGCAGGCAGGAGCTGGAAAAGGGCCGGCAGGGCCCTTTTCCGGGGAAGGGGGGCCGGCTTCTTGGCCCGATCTGCACAAAAAGCCCCCGGGCCTGTTGTGTTCCGGCCGCTGGGAGTGGTATTAGTACGGCAGGGTTGATATTGCGAGGCAAGGGCAACGATGACTACCCAGAGTACGCCACTTAAGTTCTGCTACCACGGTCAGCATTCCAAGCCGGCTGACGGTTTCAAGCAGCTGCCTGGAGCGAAGGTCAAGCGCGAAGTCTGCGCCCAGTGCTACCAGCGCATCATGGAAGACCGCAGACAGAAGCGTCAGCTCGCCAAGGCCTAGCCAGAGGTCTGGCCGGGCAGTCTGCCGGCGCGCGGTCAGTATCGAGGGAGGATCGGGATGCAGGGCTGTTCGGCTCGGCGTTTCTCGTTCGTGCCCCTTGGGCTGCGTGGTTCGTGTTCGTACGCGAGCCGGCGAGCGCAAATCGAAAATCAGAGAGGTTTACAGATGGCGACACCACCGGGGATGCCCGAAGTCAAGATTGATCCCGACGCACTTTATCGCGAGGACGTCTATACCGACCGCAAGGCAGGCACGATACGCCAGATGACGCCGGTGGACCGCGCGGGCGGGGTCGACGCCAAGCGCAAGATTGTGTACGTCGGCGAAATGCAGCTCATGACGCCCATGGGCACACTGCCGCTCGCGTTCGAGATCGATGCCACATCCCTCGGCGAGGCAGCGGAGAAATTCCCTGAGCTTGCGCAGGCGGCCATGGAGCGGACCGTCAAGGAACTGCAGCAGATGCGGCGCGAGGCCGCTTCGCAGATCGTCGTGCCTCAGGGGGGCGCGGGTTTCGGCGCCGGCGGCTTGCCCGGCGGCAAGATTCAGCTACCCTAGATCCGCCGTCCCCGAGAGGGGCGCGCCGCTACGCAACGGCGTGAGCGGCATTCGGCGCGGTGCGTGAGTCTAGTTTTCTTCCGTCGGCAGCAGGTGCTGCAGCGACGCGTCCGATCGAATGTCGTCCTGCGCCATGTTGTGGCGCGCGGTGTCGGTCGGGGCCTGTGACGGTCCGGTACCCTTCTTCGGGCGCCCCGGCCTGTAATAGACGAAGGGCTTCAGCGGAGGAACGGTCGGCGGCTTCTCCATGAACTTGCAGTCCGACTCGGTGGGAAAGCTCGCCAGTGCGCCGATCCGCTTGCCGTTCAGCATCACGATATAGCGCAGCATGTGCGATGAACCCGGGATCGGTTGCGCGATGACGTCGTAGGCGCCAACCTTGAATTGCCGACGCTCGGCTACTGGAATGCTCAATTCACCCTCGCTTGACTTGGTGGGAAGTGCGTGGCGCTGACCGCGAGACTCGCCGGAACCGGTTCTTGCGCGGCGCTCGCTCGCCTACCGGAATACATGGATCGATGCACACCCGACTGGCTGTCGCAGCCGCTGTAACAATCAGGTGCTGGGCGATCTTTGGACGGGGCGACATGCTGCAGCATGAACACCGTCGACGCCCGGTATTGCGGCGGTTCCGGCTGATACTGGTAGCCCCAACTCCCTTTATACACCAATTTGCGTCACTTTCCTATTGTTTTTTATCAGATTTTTCAAGGGTGGCAGGATGCGTGCGCAGCGCGTTGCGGCAACTGTATCCTAGCGGCATGCCCTATTGGAGGACGCCAAGATGAATTCCGGATTCGCCACCGTTCATATGCTCCGTATCGTGTTGCTCGGACTGCTCTTCGCGATTTCAGCGGGGGCTGCAGCCCAGGAGTGGCCCACCAAGCCTATCCGTCTGGTGACGCCCTATCCGCCGGGCGGCACGACGGACATCCTCTCTCGTCTGTTCGCGCAGCGCATGGACCTCGGACAGCAGATCATCATCGAAGCAAGGCCCGGTGCCGGTGGCAACGTCGGTACCGAGCAGGTCGCGCGCGCGACCCCCGACGGCTACACGCTTGTCATGGGCGCCAGTGGTCCGATGGCGATCAATGCGAGCCTGTTCCGCAAACTGCCTTACGATCCAGCAAAGGACCTCGCACCGATCGTACTGGTTGCGTCGGTACCGCTTGTGCTCGTCGTACACCCGTCGGTTCCTGCGAAGGACGTCAAGGAACTGATCGCGTTGTTGAAGGCCAACCCGGAAAAATACACCTATGCCTCGGCCGGCAATGGCACGCCCCAGCATCTGTCCGGTGAACTGTTCAAAAGCATGACGGGTACGCGCATGGCACACGTTCCCTACAAGGGGTCGGGGCCGGCCGTGAACGACCTCGTGGGTGGTCAGGTGCCGATCGCGTTCGAAAGCATGATCGCGGTACTGCCCCAGGTGCAGGCAGGACGCCTGCGCGCGCTGGGCGTCACCAGCGCCAAGCGCTCGCCCACCGTGCCGGACATTCCTTCGCTCGCTGAATCGGGCGTGCCGGGCTACGAGTCCATCGCCTGGTACGGCGTTGCCGGCCCGGCAGGCATCCCCAAGCCGATCGTGGAGCGGATCAACCGCGAAATGCGGCGAGTGCTGAACGAGACCGAGATGAAGGCGAGGCTGTTCGCGATGGGTTCCGCATCGGTGCACGGAACACCGGAGCAATTCGGCGCATTCATCCGCTCCGAAATCCAGAAGTGGGCCAGGGTCGTGAAGGAATCCGGTGCACGGGTCGACGACTGAGTGACTGCCCGGGTAACGTGAGATGCGGGTCTTGTACTTCGCTCAGCTCGCCGGTGGCGGTAGCCGGGTCGACGCAAGCCGGTGCTGAATGACGCCCGGGTATTCCGGGCCCGGCGGGCAGACCGCATCGAGCGTTGCGATCTCCTCAGGTGAGAGGCTGAGCGCCTGTGATTTGAGGTTGTTCTCAAGTTGTACCGCATCACGCGCCCCAAGC
This sequence comes from uncultured Pseudomonadota bacterium, assembly GCA_903834835.1. Taxonomy (GTDB): domain Bacteria; phylum Pseudomonadota; class Gammaproteobacteria; order Burkholderiales; family SG8-39; genus CAILKO01. Next base: position 123,294 of record CAILKO010000049.1, read on the forward strand.
AGCACGCTGCTGACTTGCTTCTTCGCGAGCACCCAGGCGATCGCGGCCTGCCCTGGCGTCGCCCCATGCCTTGCTGCGATGGGTCGTAGCGCGTCTACGGCACGCGCCGCGCGGCCGCGGTCTGTCGCCCCGGTATGTTCGCCGCGTGCCGGACCCTGGGCGCTGCCGTCCGCGGCGTACTTGCCGGTAAGTAGTCCGCTTCCAAGCACGCCGAACGCAACCACGCCCAGCCCCTGGTTCTCAGCCATCGGAAGCAACTCCCGCTCGATGCCGCGCTCGGCGACCGAATACTGCCCCTCGATCGCAGCGAAGCGCGCGATCATGCGCCGTTCGGAGACGCCGAGCCCGAGCATTACCTGCCAGGCATAGAGGTTGGAGCAGCCGATGTAGCGCAACTTGCCCTGCCGCACGAGGATGTCGAGCGCATCCAGCGTCTCGTCCATTGCAGTCCAGGGATCGTAGTTGTGCAGCATGTAGAGATCGATGTGCCCGGTCCCCAGTTTCCTGAGGCTGCGCTCGACCGAATTCATGATGTGCACGCGGGAGGCGCCGACCGCGTTCGGGCCGGGTCCGGTGCGATGGAAGAACTTCGTGAGGAGGATGACGTCGTCGCGCGCCATGCCGAGATCGCGCAGCGCGGTGCCGACGCGGGTTTCGGATTCACCTCCACCGTAGGCGTCTGCCGTGTCGATCAGATTCACGCCGTTGTCGAATGCCGTCTTCATCACGGCATTGGCATCCGCCTGGGACAGCGCACCGAGGGCGCGCGATCGCGCATCGTGCTCGCCGCCGAAGGTGTTCGTGCCGAGCCCTATCTCGGAGACCAGAAGTCCCGAGCGTCCGAGGAATCTGTAGCGCATGCATCCTCCCCTGCAGGTGGGCCCGGCAACTGTCGCCGATCGCTGCGGGAGCGGATCGGCCGGCTCTTGGCAGGCGGAGCCGCCGTCGAAGGCGGCTCCGGGGCGATCAGCGCCGGCGCTGCGGCGGACGGCGCTGGATGGGTGTCGTCGGCGCCCGCTCGTCCTTGTGGCGGAAATTGATGCGCGCCTTGGTCAAATCGTAAGGCGAGATCTCCAGCGTGACTTTGTCGCCTGCCAGGATCCGGATCCGGTTTTTGCGCACCTTGCCAGAAGCGTAGGCGAGGACCGATGCACCGTTGCCCAGGGTGACGCGAAACTGCGTGTTGGGCAGCACTTCATCCACGACGCCGTCCATCTCGATGACTTCTTCTTTCGCCATTGCCCCTTCCTTGATTGCTGTGATGCCCGGCGGCTGCGCAGGCTCTAAAACAGCTAAGTATGGGCCTTAACGCCGTGATTTGAAAGGGCCGGGACTCAATCTGCGTCCATTGCGGGTGGTCGGGCAAGCAGTTCCTGCAGAGCGTCAGCCTCCGTTGAATCGAGGCCGGCTTCGCGCGACATTGCGAGCGCTTCAAGGCTGAGTGCAATGTAGGCCACGCGTGCAGGGGGCGTGAGTGCGCCGAGATGGCGCGCAACGGTGGCCCGGTCCCCGCGCCGCACCGGGCCGATGAGCGCGCCGGGAAGGCGCTGCTCTGCGAGGTTTGCGAGGGTGCCCGCGAGGTAGGGTTGCAGCGCGTCGAGTGCCTGCTCCGGTTTGAGGCCTGCGTGCGCAAACTGGCGCACTGCGAGCGAGACGAGCGCGACCACCAGGGGGCCGGCCATCGTGGCGGCTGCGTGGTAGGCCGCGCGCCGCGCGCCTGGCACCCGCGCGCAGAAACCGCCTAGTTGCGTCGCGAGTCGCTCGAGATGCGCGCACAGCGACTCCGAGCTCCCGTCGATGGCGAAGAAGCTGTGGCGGAAGGCCTCGGCGCCGCGCACCGCGGGGAAGGATTGCATCGGATGAAAGGAACCCGTTTCCCACCCGCGATCCGCAAGCGGGGAGAGCGGCTCGAGGTCGCAGGCGCCGCTCAGGTGTACCCCCGCGCAGTTGCGGCCTTCCAGACGCGCAGCCACCGCAGCGATGTGCTGATCCGGAACGGCGATCAGACAGAGGCTCCCGTCCGGCACGGACTTCGCGTCGTGCCCTGGCAGAAGGGGGCAGTCCAGGGCGGCGGCGAGCGAGCGCCCGAGACGGCCGCGTCCCACCACCACGTGGGGTCGCGCCCCGGGCGCGGGAGAAATCTGAGGCGGGTCGGAGTTCTTCATGACCGGACTGTACCAAGATCGGCGACAGCATGAAGCTGATGCGCCCGGCACTCGCGCTAGACTTCGCAGGCAGGAGGGCAGCATGTCGGCACAGGCGGTTATCGCGGCAAACCGGTTCGGACTGGGCGCTCGCCCGGGCGAGATCGTGGCCATCGGCGGTGATGCGCACGGCTGGCTGCGCGCCCAACTGGTTCCCGAACGTGTATTGCCGGCGCCGTTCGCAGCGCTGCCGTCCACGGGCGATGACCTCGCGGAATTCCAGAAATGGCTGGCCGACCTCGCCGCGAGCGGTCGTGCGCCGCAAACCGCGATGGAGGCGGGCGTATCGGATGCAACGCCCGCGCGCGCCACGGGTGTCGAATCGGAATTCCGGCGCCGCTTCGCGCCGCGCTATGCCGCCGCGCTCAAGGCGCGCTTTGGCGTCGCGATCAACACGACGCGGCCGTTCTTCGAGCGCCTCGTACATTTCTGGAGCAACCACTTCGTGGTCTCCGGCACCAAACCGTCGGCGGTCGCGCTGCCGCCTTCCTTCGAGCGCGACGCGATCCGTCCGCATGTCGCGGGCCGCTTTGTTGACATGCTGCTCGCATCGTCGAAGCATCCTGCGATGCTCGTCTATCTCGACAACGTCAATTCGGTCGGGCCGGCATCGCAGGTCGGGCGCAATCCTGATCTGCGCCGCGCGTTCGCAGCCCAGGCTTTCATTCCTGCGCGCGGCACCGGTCTTAACGAAAACCTCGCGCGGGAGATACTCGAGTTGCATACGCTCGGGGTGCGCAGCGGCTACACCCAGGCGGACGTCACGAACTTCGCGAGAGTTCTGACTGGGTGGACCGTAGCGAGGCCGCCGCGGGTGCGCGGCGCACAGCTCGCCGTGCGCAGGCAGAGCGCGATCGGGCTGTTCGATTTCGATCCCGATGCCCACGAACCGGGGGCGCACGTGGTGCTGGGACGCGCCTACGCGCAGCAGAACGAGGCACAGGGCGAGGCAGTGCTTCGGGACCTCGTCCGCCTGCCGGTAACGGCGGAGTTCATCGCGCGCAAACTCGCGCGTCATTTCATCGCGGACGATCCGCCGCGCGAGGCGGTCGCGCGCCTCGCGCAGGTGTTTCTGGATACCGATGGCGATCTGGCGCAGGTCGGCATGGCGCTCATCGACCTGCCGCAGGCCTGGGCGCATTCGCAGAGAAAGTTCAAGACGCCTGAGGAATACCTCGTCTCGTCGCTGCGCGCCCTGCCGGGGCTGGAACTCGATGGTACCCAGCTCGCCTCGGCAGTGACCGCGCTGGGGCAGCCGCCCTATCGAGCGCCGGGGCCCAACGGATGGCCCGATGTCGAGAGCGAATGGCTCGGTCCCGATGCGGTATGGAAACGGTTCCAGTGGGCCAATGAAACCGCGCGTCGGGCGGCCGCGAGCGTGCCGGATCCGGAATGGCTGGCCCTTGACGTGCTCGGTGCATCGCTCGGTGGCGAGACGCGTAGCGCGATCCAGAGGGCCGATAGCGCGGTGCAGGGCCTGACGCTGCTGCTGGCAAGCGCGGAATTCCAGCGGAGGTGAAATGAGTTCACGACGCAGCGTACTCGGATTGATCGCTGGCGGCGCCGCGGGCATGTGGTGCGGTCTGCCGGGTCTCGCGTTTGCCGCCGTACCCTCTGAGCGCCGGCTTGTGGTCGTGTTGCTGCGCGGCGGCATGGACGGCTTGTCGGCGGTTCCGGCCATTGGCGATCCGGACTTCAGGTCGGCACGCATGGGTCTTGCGCCGGACCCGGCAAGCGTGAAGCCGCTCGATGGCATGTTCGCGCTGCATCCACGGCTCGCTGCGCTCGCGGCAATGTACGCGCGCGGCGAACTGGCCGTTTTGCATGCAGTGGCAACGCCTTATCGCGATCGGTCACACTTCGACGGCCAGAATCTGCTGGAGAGCGGTGCGGAAGCGCCGTATGTCCGCGATTCCGGTTGGCTTAACCGCGCACTTGCCGGGCTGTCCGGGGCGGGCGGGCGTAGCGGCGGAATCGCGCTCAATACAGGGATGCCGCTGATACTGCGCGGTTCCGCGAGCGTGACTTCATGGTCGCCTGCCACGCTGCCGGGTCCAGATCAGGACACCGAGCAGCGTCTGGCGCAACTCTATGCGCGAACCGATCCGCGGCTCGCGGACGCGTTCAGTCGCGCTGCGATGGCGAATGGCGTCGCTGCGCGTCCGGGCCCTGGCGGGCGAGCCTTCAGCGGGTTGATGGAGGCTGCAGCCCGCTTTCTGAAGCAGGCCGACGGACCGCGTATTGCGGTCGTGGAGTCTGGTGGTTGGGATACCCATGTGAACCAGGCCGCCGAGGCGGGCCCGCTCGCGAACAACCTCGCGTCACTTGATCGGGGCATAGACGCGTTGAGGCAGGACCTCGGCGTGCTGTGGGATCGGACCGTGGTGCTTGCAGTCAGCGAGTTCGGCCGCACGGTCGCCCAGAACGGCACGCGCGGTACGGATCACGGCACCGGCGGCGCCATGTTCGTCGCCGGCGGTGCCGTGCGCGGCGGACGCGTGATTGCGGACTGGCCGGGGCTGAAGGCCGGCCAGCGCCACGAGGGCAGGGACCTCATGCCGACCACGGATTTTCGCTCGGTCGCGCTCGGTATCCTGCGTGAGCATCTCGGGCTTGCCGAGCAGCAGTTTGCAAACGTGTTCCCGGCCGCAAGACCAGTGCGACCGTTCGAGGGGCTTGTGCATGACCGATCCGGATAAATAGTAACATATAAGTTACTATTTATCCGGATCAAGGCTTATTCAGCCGATCCAGCTAGCGGAACAAGGGGTTGCTGTTGCCGAAAGCGTCGATGATCGCGCCCGTGATCGCCGAGCTCGCATCCGAGGCGAGAAAAATCGCGACCTGTGCGATTTCGTCCGGGGCCATGAGGCCCGACGTGCCGGACGGTCCCTTGCCTGCGGGAAACGCATCGCGAAATCCAGGGGTGTCCACGCCGCCCGGGCAGATGCAGGTGACGTCGATGCCGTGCGGCTTCAGTTCGGCGGCGAGGCTTTCGGTGAGGCTGATGAGACCGGCCTTGGTGACGCGATAGGCGCTGCGACCCTTGGCACCGCGGCGCCCGCCGACGCTCGAAATGTTGATGATCTTGCCGGTTCCGCGTTCGATCATGCCGGGGAGCACGGCCTTCGTGAGCAGGGCCGCGCCGGTCAGGTTCACGTCCATCACCCGGCGCCACAGCTGCGCGTCGAAGTCCACCAGGTTGATGGGCGGGTGGATGATGCCGGCGTTGTTGACCAGTATGTCGGTGCGGCCGTAGCGCCGTAGCGTTTCCTCGGCGATCCGCCGGATGTCGTCTTCGCTGCCGAGATCGGCCGGAACGCACAGTGCGTCCGCGCCCTGGGCGCGGACGACGTCGGCGACTGCGTCCAGATCGGAAGCCGTACGCGCGGTGAGCACGAGGTTCGCGCCCTCGCGTGCGAAGCCAAGGGCGATGCCCGCGCCGATCCCGCGGCTCGCGCCTGTGACAATCGCAACCCTGCCCTCCAGGCGCTTCACCCGCTGGGTGTCCCGCAGCTCAGAGATCCAGGACGAGCTTGCCGCCCTTGGAGCCCGAGACGCAGATCATCATGGTCTTGCTGACCCGCTTCTCCTCGTCAGAGAGGATGGCGTCGCGATGATCGGGCTCGCCCGAAATCACCACCGTTTCGCAGGCCCCGCATACGCCTTCCTCGCAGGATGAGGAGACGAACACGCCGGCATCATTCAGCACCTGCAGGATCGACTTGCCAGCCGGAATCGTGAACTCCTTGCCGCTCTTCGCGAGCTGGACCACGTAGCCGCCGCCGAGCGATGCTTCTTCCTTGGCGGAAAAGTACTCGACGTGCATGAACTCCTTCGGGCGGCTTGCCAGGGCGGCCTCGAAGCCTGCCATCATCGGCGCGGGTCCGCAGCAGTACATGTGCGAGCCGGCGGGCGCGGCATCCACGATCGGTTTGATGTTCAGGAACTTGCCCGCCTGCTCGTCGTCGAAGTGCAGATGGACCTGTTTCGCGCCCTTCAGCGCCTGCAGTTCCTTTACGAAGGCCGCCTCGACGCGCGTACGGGTCGCGAAATGCACTTCGTAGCTGCGGCCGAGGGCTTCCATCTTCTGCGCCATGCACCAGATCGGCGTGATGCCGATGCCGCCGGCGAAGAACACGGTATGCGATGCCTCGGAATTCAGCGGGAAGTTGTTGCGTGGCGCGTCGATGTCGATCTCGGTGCCGACGCGCAGCGATTCATGTATGTAGCGCGATCCGCCACGACTGTTTGCATCGCGCTTGATGCCGACGACGTAGCGGGAGGGCGCGGCGCCGGAGTAGACCAGCGAATACTGGCGCATCATCCCGTTCGGCAGGTGCAGACCGATGTGCGCGCCGGGCTCGACATCCGGCAGTGGCGCGCCGTCGAGGCGGGTGAACTCGTATAAGTGGGTGTCACGCGCGGCGTACTGAATGGCGCTCAGGCGGACCCGTATCTTGGCTTCCTGGGATGGTGTTGTGGACATGGCTGCGTCGGTGCTGAAACCGCTCCTGATAGAGTCATCAATTCAAAGGGCGCAAGTATAAAGGCGGTGCGGGGTGTCGGGCTGCCGAATACGCGATTCCGCGCCACAGTTTCGCGGACACCCTGGCCGTGCGCGCCAGCCTGCGGGACGCGATATTTCGAAGAATTCAGCGTCCAGGCGCCGAGAAATCGAGGTTGATCATGTCGCCCAGGGAATCCGAGTACTGCTCCCGGACCTTGCGCATCGCCGGAAGGGCACGACGGAAGGCATCCATCAGCGATGGGTCGAACCGTGTTCCCGCACCTGCCTCGACCTGGGCGGCGGCCTCATCGATGCTCATCGGATCGCGATGGAACTGGGTCGTGGTCATGGCCTCGAAGGTGTCCACAATCGCCATCACACGGCCCGGCCACGGTATCGCATAGCCGTTCAGTCCGCCCGGGTAGCCGCTGCCGTCCCAGGCCTCGTGATGCGTCAGCGCCAGCATGCGTGCGAGGTTGAGCATGGGGTCGTCGTGTTCGCCGATGATCTCGGCGCCGAGTTCGGGGTGCTTTTTCACACGCTCCCAATCGGGCACGCTCAGCTTTCCGGGCTTGCGCAGCAGTTCCGCAGGAACACCGAGCTTGCCGATGTCGTAGAGCGGCGCGGCATTCATCATCATTTCGCAGAGATGTGGTTTAGCGCCCGCGGCCTCGGCGATCAGGCGCACGTACCGGGACACGCGCGCGACGCGGTTTCCGACCGCGGCACTCTCGTGATACTCCATCGCGCGTCCGAGCCGGAGGATTACCTGCAGCCGCGTGGATTCAAGCTGGCGCGTGCGTTCCTCCACGAGACGCTCGAGTTCGATGCGCCGGTTGGCGAGCGCGAGGTGTATGCGCACGCGCGCGCGCAGCAGCTTCGAATTGATCGGTTTGCCGAGGTAGTCGACTGCGCCGAGATCGAGACCGTCGATCTGTTCGCTGGGCTCGGTGCGTCCGGTAAGGAAGATCACCGGAATTTCTGCGGTCGCGGGATCGCCCTTCAATACCCTGCAGACATCAAAGCCCGTTGCGCCCGGCATCTCGACGTCGAGCAGGATGAGATCGGGCTGTGGCGCTTCGGCGGCCTTGGTGAGCGCTTCACCGGCATCGGTCGCAGTGATGACGTCGTAGCCGTCCTGCTGCAATACTTTGGCGATCAGTACGAGCAGATCGGCAGCGTCGTCTACGACCAGGATTCGTGCGCGAGCGGGGGTATTCATCGTGCGGAGATTCTAGTGGAGTTTCGCGATCTGCCTGCCGCGCACGCTGCTATTGGCGGCCTTTCAATACCCTGTCGGCAACGAAGGGATTCGATTCGCGCTCCTCGCCGAAGGTCGAGATCGGGCCGTGACCCGGGATGAACGTGACGTCATTGCCGAGGGGCCAGAGACGCTCTGTGATTGAACGGATCAGTGTCGGTCCGTCGCCGCGGGGGAAATCGCTGCGGCCGATCGAGCCCTGAAACAGGACGTCGCCTACGATCGCCAGCTGATCATCCCCGGAGTAGAAGATCACGTGCCCGGGCGTATGGCCGGGACAGTGACGTACTTCCAGGGTGACGCTGCCGAAGCTGACGCTGTCGCCGTCCTCCAGCCAGCGGTCCGGAACAAAGGACTCGGCCGGCGGAAAGCCGTAGCGCGCGGCGCTGTCGGCGAGCTGGTTGATCCAGAATGCATCCTCGATCTGTGGTCCTTCGATCGTCGCGCCGCTGCGACGGCGCAGCGCCGCCGTGGCGCCGCAATGGTCAAGGTGCCCGTGCGTGACGAAGATCTTTTCCAGGTGCGCGCCGGCCTTTTCGATGAGGGCAAGGATATCGTCGATGTCACCGCCCGGATCCACGACTGCGGCGGCACGCGTGGCTTCGTCGATCAGGATGGAGCAGTTCTGCTGGAAGGCCGTTACCGGCCGGATTGTGACGTTCATGGGTGCATTCTAGCGGGCAGGGGCCGCGCGGCGGCCGGGTCGCAGAGAAATGGTAACGAATATGTTACTATAAAGTCTGTTGGGTCCGGACCACTGCAATTCATGGTAGTGGCGGGCCGTCCAGGGAGATCGCGCATGCAGAACCTTCGCGTCGTACTCGCGAGCCGGCCGCAGGGTCCTGCGGCCGTTGAGAACTTTCGCCTTGAATCCGCTCCGATGCCCGTGCCTCGCGAGGGCGAGGCGCTGGTACGCAATCTGTGGCTTACGCTCGATCCTTACATGCGCGGGCGCATGAGCGATGCGAAGAGTTATGTGGCTGGCGTCGGGCTGGGCGAAGTGATGGTCGGGCAGACCGTGGGAGAGGTGCTGGAGTCGCGTGATCCGGGCCTGCACCCGGGCGACAAGGTCGTGACCTCGCTCGGCTGGCAACTCCATGGGGTCGACCGTGCTGCGGCGCTTGAGCGCATCGAGCCCGGGGGTGTGCCGCTCTCGTACTATCTCGGCGTGCTCGGCATGCCGGGCTACACCGCCTACTTCGGATTGAAGGATGTGGGCCAGCCGAAACCGGGAGAGACGGTGGTCGTATCGGCTGCCTCGGGCGCGGTCGGCAGCATCGTCGGTCAGCTGGCGAAGATCTGGGGCTGTCGCGTGGTCGGTATCGCGGGCGGAAAGGCAAAGTGTGACTACGTGGTGAACGAGCTCGGTTTCGATGCATGCGTGGACTACAAGGCAGGCAATCTGTACCGGGATCTGAAGGCGGCCTGCCCGGACGGCGTCGACGTGAATTTCGAGAACGTCGCGGGTATCGTGCTCGATACGCTGTTGCGTCTGATGAACCGGAATTCCCGCATCGTTCTATGCGGACTTGTTTCCGACTACAGCGCGACCGAGCCTTACGGCTACAAGATGATTCGCTCGGTGCTGATCAACCGCATCACGCTGCGCGGCATTATCGTGTTCGACTGGCATGCACGCTATGGCGAGGCCCTGCATGCGCTCTCCGGCTATCTGAAGGAGGGCAGGATCCGGTATCGGGAGTCTGTTCTTGACGGGCTGGACCAGGCGCCGCGCGGGCTCGTGGAACTTCTTGCGGGCGGCAATTTCGGCAAGCAACTCGTGCGGCTCGCCTGAGCCGGACGCCTCGGTGGCACGATACATGCTCTGTTGTCCAATATCGGAGCGTGGTCCTGTGCGGTGCCTGGCCAGTGGTGGCCGGATCAGTACGGGAGCGTCCGCCGGACGACAGGTAAAGGCCTATGATGCAGGGTATGACACAAGCAAGCGAAAGCCGATGAGCGGTTACCCGGCACCAGGGCGCAGCGCGCACGGATGGCGCGGGTCGCTTGGGGGCAGGGGGCTGCGCACTGCGGCCGGGGTGCTGTTCCTGTGCACCGTGCTGGGTGGCTGCGCGTCCAGTCCGCACAACGATCGGGCGCAGCTCGCTGCGCCGCTGGCGGTTAGCAAGGTCTATTCGAGCGCGAATCTGCAGATGATGCTCGCGGTCTCGCAGAACGCGCCTTCCTGCGACGAGCTTGAATGCCTGCTGCGCGCCGAATTCAATCAGCGTGTGGCGCAGGCTGGCGCACGGCTTAGCGAGGCCGCCTATCGCAACTACCCGGATCTTGCAGCGCGCGTGCCTGCCTTTGAGTTCCTCGTGGCGGACAAGGCCGACGCCGGGACCGCCTCATCGGCCGCTGGGGAAATCGTCGTGCTTCGGCCGGTCGGCGCGCTCACCCTGTCCGACGAGGCACTCGCATTTGTACTTGCGCGGGAGATGGGCCATGTGATCGGCCAGCACCACGAGGAAAACACGGGCTTCAGCCTGATCACGTCCGTCCTGACCACGATTCTGGCGCCGGCGATCAATGTCGCAAAGCTGCTTGCCAGCGTGACCTCCGGCACCAGCGCAGTCGGCGCTTCCGCCGCCCTCACGGCGGGCTCGTTCGCCGGGTCCCGGATGCTGATCGAATCCTACCGGCCGCGCCAGCGCGAGGAAGCCGACGAAATCGCGCTCGCACTGGTGCGCGAGTTGGGTTACATGCCAGGGAAAGTGCTTGCCGGATTCTCAGGCGCAGCGACACCAGACTCACCAATACGCTGGGTGCGGGACCTGCGTGCCACGATCGACCAGCTACGTACGCAGGTCGAGGCCGCGGAAACCGACGCGTCTTCTGAGTCCGGGCATCATGTTGCGCGGCTCTCGGGACCTGCTGCTGATTGATCTGATCGCGCGCTGAATCAGGCGCTCGCCTGATTCAGCTGCTCCATTGCGCCCGCATCCAGAACGAGTTCGGCCGCAGCGGTAAGTTCCGCGAGTTGATCCAGGGATGTCGCGCTGGCGATCGGTGCGGTGATGCCCGGGCGCGCCATCAGCCAGGCGAGCGCAACCGTTGCGGGCCGGACCTTGGAGCGCGCGCCGACATCATCCAGTGCCGCCAGAATGCGACCGCCCCGATCGGTAAGGTAGGCCTTCATGCGTGCGCCGCGCGGGCTCTTGGAGAAATCCGCTTCGGAACGGTACTTGCCGGACAGAAAGCCGCTCGCGAGGCCGTAGTAACAGATCACCCCGAGGCCGTGCTCCTGGCATAGCGCGAGGTAGTCGGTTTCGAACTTCGTGCGGTCGTGCAGGTTGTACTCGGGCTGCAGCGTCTGATAGGCCGGCAGTCCGTGCTGATTTGCGATCGTCAGCGCCTCACGCAGGCGCTCGGCGCTGAGCTGGGACGCACCGATCGCGCGCACCTTGCCAGATTTGACGAGTTCGGCGTAGGCCTCCAGCGTTTCGAGTTGGGGGGTCTCGAGATCGTCCACATGCGATTGGTAGAGATCGATGTGGTCGGTCTGCAGCCGCCGAAGCGATTCGTCCACGGCCGCGTAAATGCGGGCCTTGGCAAGGCCCTTCTTTCCGGGACCCATCTCGATGCCCACCTTGGTCGCGATCAGCACCTGGCTGCGGTTGCCGCGAGCCTTCATCCACCTTCCGATCAGCGTCTCCGATTCGCCGCCCGTATTGCCGGGTACCCAGCGGCTGTAGACGTCTGCGGTATCGATCAGGTTACCGCCCGCGCCGACAAAGCCGTCGAGCACGCGGAACGATGCTGTCTCGTCCAGAGTCCATCCGAACACGTTGCCGCCCAATACCAGCGGTGCGATGTCGAAACCTGTGCTGCCGAGCTTGCGCTTCTTCATGCCTGTCTCCTTGTCCGGCCGAACTTAGCACAGCAGCGGGGACCGGCTGCAATGCTATTCCGACGCGAATTTATAGTAACAAATACGTTACTATTTATGGGTAATTTTGCCGCTTTTCCCCTCAAGGCGGCACAGCAGGTCACAAAACGGTGTAGGCTTTGGATAAATGGCGAATCTGAACCCGCTTCGATTCTGCAGCAGCTGCAAGACGGCCAAGCTGCGCGCGACGTTCCGCTCGATGCCGGGCACCGGCCCGCGCCGGGAAATGTGTGCGGAGTGCTTCGAGAAGACGCCGCTCGGTGCGGCGTCCGCCTGGGAGAATGCACGCAGCGGTTCAGGAAGGAAGGCTGCTTCCAAGCCGACCAAGCCGACCAAGCCGACTGCTGCAACGCGCGCAGGATCCGCGCGGCGCGGATCGCGCTGAGCCTTCGCATTCAGCCGACTACGGCGATCGCTTCCACTTCGATGAGCAGGCCGTCTGCCGCGAGGGCCTGGACCCCGATCAGCGTGCTCGCGGGCGGCTGCTCGCGTGAAACGAAGAGATTGCGCACCTCCACGATCGCCTGACGGTCGGCGGGCTTATAGTTCACGACGTAGACATTGAGCTTGACGACGTCCTCGAACCGCGCGCCTGCGGCTTCGAGCGCGATCTTCAGATTTTCGAAGGTCTTGCGCGTCTGCGCGCGGAGGTCGCCCTGGCCGACGATCTGCAGGTTCGTGTCGAACGCGACCTGGCCGGCGACAAAGACGAGTTTTCCACCGTCCGCGCAGACCACGTTGGTATAGCCACCGGGATTCGCAAGTCCGGCGGGATTGAGAAACTGTTTGGCCATAGTTGACGTATCCGGACTGCGCTCGCTCAGCGCAGGCTGTCGTTGAATTTCGCGAGTGCCGCGCCGCCCGGGCACAGCTGCTTCGCACCGAGCCGGTTCAGCGGCGTGATGACCGTGTTCAGGTGCGCATGCATGTCGCTCGCCTCCGGATCGACATAGAGCAGACCGGTCAGTACCTCACCGTGCCGCGCGGCCTCCGCGAGCGCGGTCAGCGCGCTGACACGATCGGTCGGTTCATACTCCGGCGCGAGCTTGCGAAGTTTGAGCACGGAGCCGTCGTGCTGAGGAACCTCGACCACTTCGCCCGCCGGGTAGTCGATGTTGATCGCATCGCGGCTCGGCCAGAAGTCGAGCCGGTTCACCGCCTCGTTGTGGGCGCGCACATAGTCGTAGCTCTTGGTCGAGCCCGTGTGGTTGTTGAACGCGACGCAGGGGCTGACTACGTCGATGAACGCCGCGCCGCGATGCGCAATCGCCGCCTCGGCCAGGGGAACGAGCTGGGCCTTGTCGCCCGAGAAACTGCGCGCGGCGAAGCTCGCGCCCATCATGATCGCGAGCGATACGGTGTCGATCGGCGTGTCCGGGTTGACCACGCCGCGCTTGGATTTGCTGCCCTGGTCCGCCGTTGCGGAAAACTGGCCTTTGGTGAGACCGTAGACGCCGTTGTTTTCCAGGATGTAGGTCATGTTCACGCCGCGCCGCATCACGTGGGCGAACTGGCCGAGACCGATCGATGCGGAGTCGCCGTCACCGGATACGCCGAGATAGATGAGGTCGCGATTTGCCAGGTTCGCGCCGGTGAGCACCGAGGGCATCCGGCCGTGAACCGTATTGAAGCCGTGCGAATTCCCGAGGAAGTAGTCCGGCGTCTTGGACGAGCAGCCGATTCCCGATAGTTTCGCCACCCGGTGCGGCTCGATGTCGAGCTGCCAGAATGCCTGGATCAGGGCGGCGGAGATCGAATCGTGGCCGCAGCCCGCGCACAGCGTGCTGACCTTGCCTTCGTAGTCGCGCCGCGTATAGCCCAGCTTGTTCTTGGGCAGCGTCGGATGGTGCAGTTTCGGTTTTGCGATATAGGTCATCGGGCATCTCCTTCCGTGCGGGCGCCGCAGCACCCATAGTGCTTTCTAGGCTGCCTTGTCTTTCTTTACCTTGCGCGGGCTCATCGCGGCAGCCACCTGTGCGATCTCGCTCGTGATGAAGCGCGCCGTGATCGGCGTGCCGTCATAGTGCAGGATCGAAATCAGGTTCCCTGGATTGATGCCGCCATCGGTGACGAGCAGCGTCTTCAACTGCGCGTCGCGGTTCTGCTCGATCACGAAGACTTCGCTGTGGGCAGCGACGAAATCGGCCACCTCGTCGGGAAACGGAAATGCGCGCACCCGCATTGCATCGACAGGTATGCCCTGGGCGGCGAGCCCTTCAAGTGCCTCGTCCATCGCAGGACTCGTCGACCCGTAATAGATGCAGCCGAAGCGCGCCTTGCGCTTTGCCTTGATGAGCACGGGTCGGGGTACCAGCGATTTTGCCGTTTCGAACTTCTTCAGCAGGCGCTGCACGTTGTAGATGTAATCCGGCCCCGCCTCGGAATACTGGGCATAGGGATTGCGCGTCGTGCCGCGCGTGAAATAGGCGCCCTTGGTCGGGTGAGTGGCCGGGTAGGTCCGGTAGGGAATGCCGTCTCCGTCCACGTCCAGGTAGCGGCCGAAATCGCGGCCTGCATCGAGCATTTCGGCCGTCATGACCTTGCCGCGATCATATTGGCGCGTGTCGTCCCATTCGAGCGGCTTGCACAGACGCTGGTTCATGCCGATGTCCAGATCGGTCATCACGAATACCGGGGTCTGCAGGCGGTCGGCAAGGTCGAGCGCCTGGGCGGCGAATTCGAAGCACTCGCGCGGATCCTCGGGAAAGAGCAGCACATGCTTCGTATCGCCATGAGACGCGTAGGCGCAGGCGATCAGATCGGCCTGCTGGGTGCGCGTCGGCATGCCGGTCGAGGGGCCGCCGCGCTGCACGTTGATGATCGTGACCGGTATCTCCGCGAAGTAGGCGAGGCCGATGAATTCGCTCATCAGCGATATGCCCGGTCCGGAGGTGGAGGTGAACGCGCGCGCCCCGTTCCAGCCTGCGCCGGTCACGATCCCGATCGAGGCGAGCTCGTCCTCGGCCTGGATGATGGCGTAGTTGTTGGCGCCCGTCTCGGGATCGACACGGTATTTCTTGCAGTAGGCCTGGAAGGCCTCGGCGAGCGAGGATGAAGGCGTGATCGGATACCAGGCGCAGACCGTGGCGCCGCCGTAAACGCAGCCTAGCGCGGCGGCGGCGTTGCCTTCGAGCAGTATCTTGTCTCCCACCGCATCTGCGCGCCTGGCCTTGAGCCCGGTCGCACCGGCGAGTTCGCTGCGTGCGTAGTCCAGGCCCATCTGAAGCGCATTCAGGTTCGGCTTGAGCAGGCGTTCCTTTCCCTTGTACTGCTCGGCGATCAGCGCGGCGATCGCATCGGGGTCCATGCCCAGCATTCCTGCCAGAGCACCGACGTAGATGATGTTCTTGAACAGCTGCCGCTCGCGCGCGTCGGTGTAGGTCCGGTTGCACATTTCGGTGAGCGGCATGCCGATCACGTTGATGTCCTCGCGGAATTTCGACGAGGGCATCGGCTTGCTGCTGTCGTAGAAGAGATATCCGCCGGGCTCGATCTCCGTCACATCCTGATTCCAGGTCTGGGGATTCATCGCAACCATCATGTCGCACCCCCCGCGCCGCCCGAGCCAGCCGCGCTCGGTCACGCGGACTTCGTACCAGGTCGGCAGCCCCTGGATGTTCGAGGGGAAGATATTGCGCGGCGAGACCGGGATGCCCATACGCAGAAAGCTCTTGGCGAACAGTTCGTTGGCCGAAGCCGAACCGGACCCGTTCACGTTAGCGAACTTGATGACGAAGTCGTTTACCGCCTCGATTCTCGGCATGGTCTCAGGCCGCCTTCTTCTGGGGTGTACGGCATCCCGGACCGGCCTGGGTGAGCTCGATGAG
The DNA here is from genome assembly GCA_903834835.1 of uncultured Pseudomonadota bacterium. Taxonomy (GTDB): domain Bacteria; phylum Pseudomonadota; class Gammaproteobacteria; order Burkholderiales; family SG8-39; genus CAILKO01. Next base: position 138,985 of record CAILKO010000049.1, read on the forward strand.
CGACTTCTGCATGTCCCAGGCACCGGTCGGGCAACGTTCGGCGCACAGCCCGCAGTGCAGGCAGACATCCTCGTCCTTGGCCATGATGCGCGCGGTCTTCAGCGGACCGGACACGTAGAGCGCCTGCGTCGTGTTCGTCGCTGGAGCGGTCAGGCGGGTGCGAACTTCACTTTCCTCACCACCGGAAGTGAAACTGATGCAATCCATCGGGCAGATGTCTACGCAGGCGTCGCACTCGATGCAGAGCTTTTCGGCGAACACCGTCTGGACGTCGCAATTCAGGCAGCGTTGCGCCTCCTTGAATCCCGTGGCCGGGTCGAAGCCGAGTTCGACCTCGACCTTGATGCTCTTCAGAGTCTGCTGCACGTCGCGCCACGGGACCTTGTAGCGTTCGTCAGGCGCTACCTCGTTGTCATAACTCCATTCATGGATGCCCATTTTCTGGGAGAGGAGGTTGAAGAGCGGATCCGGGCGCACGGCGATATCTTCGCCCTGCAGATACTTGTCGATCGATACCGCGGCGTCGTGGCCGTGCGCGACAGCCCAGATGATGTTCTTCGGTCCGAAGGCTGCGTCGCCGCCGAAAAATACGTTCGGGATCGAGGATTGCTTGGTGACTTCGTTCAGCACGGGCAGGCCCCATTTGTCGAACGCGATGCCGGAGTCCTGCTCGATCCACGGAAAGGCATTTTCCTGACCGACTGCGATCAGCACGTCGTCGCATTCAATGTACTGCTCCGGCTCCCCCGTGGGGACCAGGTTGCGGCGGCCCTTGGCGTCATACTCGGCCTTCACCTTGTCGAAGCTCATGCCGACGAGTTTCCCGTTCTCGATCCTGAACGCCTTCGGTACGAGGAAATTCAGGATCGGTATGCCCTCGTGCTGGGCGTCTTCCTTCTCCCACGGGCTCGCCTTCATTTCCTCGAATCCCGAGCGCACGATGACCTTCACATCCTCGCCACCCAGCCGGCGCGAGGTGCGGCAGCAGTCCATCGCAGTGTTGCCACCGCCAAGCACGATCACCCGGCGGCCGATTCTCTCCGTGTGGCCGAATGAAACCGAGGACAGCCAGTCGATGCCGATGTGGATGTTCTTCGCGCCTTCGGTGCGACCGGGTATGTCGAGGTCGCGCCCGCGGGGCGCGCCGGTGCCGACGAAGATCGCGTCATAGCCTTCGCCGAGCAGCTTCTTCATTGAGTCGATGCGCGTGCTGCCGCGGAACTCGACGCCGAGATCCATGATGTAGCCGACCTCCTCGTCGATTACTTCCATGGGCAAACGGAAACGCGGAATCTGCGACCAGATCATGCCACCGGCGCGGGGGTCCTGGTCGAATACGGTGACTGTGTAGCCGAGCGGCGCCAGATCGCGCGCGACGGTAAGAGAGGAGGGGCCCGCGCCGATGCAGGCGATCTTCCTGCCGTTCTTCCGGGCGGCGGGTTTCGGCATCATCGGTCGGACGTCGGACTTGTTGTCAGCGGCGACGCGTTTCAGGCGGCAGATGGCGACGGGCTCAGGCGTCGCGGCATTTTCCTCCTCGACACGGCCGCGCCGGCAGGCCGGCTCGCAGGGCCGGTCGCAGGTCCGGCCGAGTACGCCAGGGAAGACGTTCGACTTCCAGTTCACCATGTACGCATCGGAATACCTGCCCGCGGCGATCAGGCGGATGTACTCGGGTACGGGGGTGTGTGCCGGGCAGGCCCACTGGCAATCAACGACTTTGTGGAAATAGTCTGGATTGCGGATATCTGTCGGTTGCAAGAGAACGCCTCCTTCCTGCTATGCCGCTCCCGCTGCTTCCTGTCCGTTGCACGCCGATTGCATGCGCGGTCGCGAAGGGCGCAGTCTACTACCGGAAAATTGGGCGCCGGGGAATTGCGCTCGTACCTTTATTGTTTTGTGGGGACATTCATCCCTGAGTACATCGCGTTCGCTCGGTCCGGCGCGCGCCCGGACCGAGCGGCTAACGCCGGGGTGCGGAGGCGCTCGCAGCCGAAGACGTTGAGCGGGTGAACGCAGTGCCTGCGAAAAGGCCGCACTCACTGAGCGCGGGTTCCGTTGGAATGGCTAGTTGTCGGGCGGCGTGGCAGGAAGTCGGGTATTTCGCTTCCCGCGGTCTTCGTAAGGGTCGAATGTTGCGAAGCAGCAAAATGGGCAGGTCGGTCCGACTCCTTCGATTCTTCCCCCTTGCGTGGCTTGATGCATAGGGCAAGGGATGGAAACAACTGTTATGTTGCGTCGCACTATCCGGATATGCGGCAAGGCGTGCTTGCGGATATCTTTCTGCAATCTGTCAACCCTGCGGTCCGCCGTCGCGTTACTTGCTCATCACAACAGAAAGGATTCATCATGAACCTCAAACCCCTCTTGATCTCCGTAGCACTCGTGTTCGGCACCTCGGCGGCGTTTGCGCAGGCACCGGCAGCCGCCCCCGCAGCGGCTCCCGCCGCAGCGGCGCCTGCAGCCAAGGCGTCGGCCAAGATGTCAAAGGAGGATCACGACAAGGCACGCGCGGAACGCAAGGCCAAGCGTGACGCGGCGCGCGCAATGAAGAAGGAAAAGGCGGCGGCCGATGCCAAGGCCAAGGCGACTCCTGCGGCGCCTGCGACGGCGGCCACACCTGTTGCGCCTGCTGCGCCGGCAGCACCTGCTAAGAAGTAGTTTCAGCTGTCGTAACGGAAAGGGCGGGAGTCATCCCGCCCTTTTTCTTTTCAGCGCGGCATCGCGATCGCGAAGCGAGGCTCAGGCCGCAGGAGGTATGGAATCGGTGCTCCGGCGGTCGCGCTCATCCTCCGCGAGCGTGCGTGCGAGCTCGTCGCGCAGCCGATTGGAAACGAGGATGTGCGTGTCCGGCTCGCTGCGATGCACTTCGTAGAGTTTCTCCAGGACCTCGCGGTCATGTTCCGCGAAGGCGGCTGCCGCGCGCCGCGCGCGTTCCGGATCGCGGCGGACTTCCGCAAGCGCGGCTTCGCCGAGGGCGAGCGCTGCACGAAAGGTTTCGCGCTCCGTGTGCTCGATGCCGAGATCCTTCAGCTCGAAGGCATGGCGCATGTCGCGGGCACGCGCGATGATCCTCAGATTCGGGAAGTGGCGGCGCGCTGTGCGCACCAGGCTGGACGTTGCCTCGGGGTCGTCGAGCGCAACGATCAGAAGGTCGGCACGGTCGGCACCGGCGGCGAGCAACAGGTCGGTGCGCGTGGCATCACCGTAGAACACCCTGAATCCGAACTTGCGTGACAGCTCCACGTGGTCAGGATCGTCGTCGAGGATAGTCGGCGTGTGGCCGTCTGCGTGCAACAGACGCGCCACCACCTGGCCGACGCGGCCAAGGCCCACCACGATCACGCGGGATTCCTCGGGCGTGTCGGGCGTGCGGGTTTCCTTGCGCTGCAATCGGGGTTCCAGCAGCCGCGCGTACAGCGCGAGGATGAGCGGCGTGGCGAGCATGGACAGCGCGACGGCCAGCGTCAAGGCTTTGGCGTAGGCAGGCGGAATCGCACCGTGGGTCGCGGCGACGCCAAGCAGTACGAAGGCGAACTCGCCCCCCTGTGCGAGCAGCAGCACGAAGAGCGGCAACTCGTTCAACGGCAGCCGCACGGAACGCCCGATCGCGAACAGTACCGTGCCCTTCACCAGAAAGAGTCCGGCGATGAGACTCACGATCAGCCAAGGCTGGTTGCGCAAGGCTGCGAAGTCCACGCTCATCCCCACCGATATGAAGAACAGGCCGAGCAGCAGTCCCTTGAAGGGTTCGACGGCGACCTCGATCTCGTGCCGGTACTCCGACTCGGCAAACAGCATGCCGACGAGAAAGGCACCGAGCGCCATGGACAGGCCGGCGGCCTCGAAACCCTGGGCGATCGCGATGACGAGGAGCAGCGCGAACGCGGTGAAGATCTCGCGCAGACGGGTGCGCGCGATGTGCCGGAATACGGGGCGCACGAGGTAGTGCCCACCCACGAGCGTCGCAGCGATGGTGAGTGCGGCGAAGCCCAGTGTTTGCCACGAGAAGCTGCTGCCGTTGTCGGCGGTGCCGAGCAACGGCAGCAGGGCGAGCATCGGGATGACGGCGAGATCCTGGAACAGCAGAATCGCGAAGGTCGCCTGCCCACCCTGGGTACGCAGGCCGCCCCGCTCCTCGAGCGGCTGCAGCGCGAGCGCCGTGGAGGAGAGCGCGAGCGCCATGCCCGCGACGATGCCGATGCGTGCGTCGATGCCGAGGAGGACCGCGACGAGGGTGATCAGCGCGACCGAGCCCGCAAGCTGGGACAGGCCGAGCGTCAGCAGCTTGCCGCGCATCGACCAGAGCCGGCGCGGTTCCAGCTCAAGGCCAATCACGAAGAGAAGAAACACCACGCCGAGCTCGGCGAAGGCCTGTACGTCCTCGACCTGACCTACCAGCGCGAATCCGGAAGGGCCGATGGCGATGCCGGCGAGCAGGTAGCCCGCGACCGACCCGAGGCCGAGCCGGTGGGAAACCACGACTGCGAGTACAGCGGCAGCGAGGTAGAGGATGGCATGCATCAGAAAGGGATTGCCGTGTTCCATGACTCTTTCGGGCTCGTCGGCTTCACGCCTGGGGTCGGGACTTCCGACCGCGAGAGGGCGCCGGGGTGGAAGTACAATGGTAACGTTTTTGTTACTATCGAATCATACCACAGGGAATTTTCTTCCTTGTCGAGACACAGGATGCGGATAATCCGCCACGTCCGCAGTCGGGAAAACACAGCAGGGGAGACAGCATGCCGCAATCGATACAACCCGTTGCGCGTCGCTTCATCGGGCGCGCGTGGCAGCTCGCACATCCCTATTGGACGCGCTCGAACGAACGTCTCGTCGCCTGGGCGCTGCTTGCCTCCATCGTCGGCATTTCGCTCGGTCTGGTCTACCTCGCCGTTGTGCTGAACCGATGGAATCGCGATTTCTTCAATGCCATCCAGGAGAAGAGCTACGCGGACTTCCTCCAGCTCCTGCTCTACTTCTGTTTCATCGCCGCGGTGTACATCGTCGCGGCGGTCTACCGTGCGTATCTTCGGCAGATGCTCTACATGCGCTGGCGGGTGTGGCTGACGCGAGCGTATCTGGAGGACTGGCTCGGAGACCGCGTCTACTATCGTCTGGAGCAGGATGCGCGCGGCACGGACAACCCGGACCAGCGCATTGCGGACGATCTGCGCCTGTTCTGCAACACCACCCTCACGCTGACGCTGGATCTGCTGCAGCAACTCGTCACACTCGGTTCGTTTCTGGTCATACTCTGGAGCGTCTCCGGGCCGCTCGTGGTGCATATCTGGGGTTCCGACTGGACGATACCCGGCTACATGGTCTGGGCGGCGGTCCTCTACGCGCTTGCTGGCAGTGCGCTGACCTACTACGTGGGACGACCGCTGGTCGGGTTGAATTTCAACCAGGAGCGGGTCGAAGCCGACCTGCGTTTCAGTCTGGTCAGAATGCGCGAGTACGCCGAGGGCATAGCGCTCTACCGCGGCGAGGCGGCGGAACACGCCCAGCTCGATCGCCGGGTGGAGGGGATCTTCGCAAACTGGTGGCAGATCATGCGGGCCCAGAAGCGACTTAACTTCTTCACCAACGGCTACGCCCAGGCCGCGGTGGTGTTTCCGTTCTTTGTCGCCGCCCCGCGCTATTTCTCGGGGGCCATCCAGTTCGGCGATCTGACGCAGATCGCGGATGCTTTCGGCACGGTGCAGGGCTCGCTTTCGTGGTTCGTGCAGAACTATCCGGAACTCGCGAGCTGGAAAGCAAGCGTCGACCGGCTGATCAGCTTCGAACACGCGATCGACGCGGCCCGCATCGAGGCGCGCGAACAGCGCGGCGTTTCGATCCGGCGCGCACCGACCGCGGCGCTGCATGTTTCGCATCTCGGTCTCGCGCTGCCCGACGGGCGCAAGATACTTTCCGATGCCGACTTCGTTCTCCGGCCGGGCGAGCGAGTCCTCCTGACCGGACCTTCCGGTAGCGGCAAGAGCACGGTGTTCCGCGCGATCGCGGGTCTGTGGGCCTACGGTGGCGGTCAGGTCGAGGTGCCCGAGGGCGCGCGCCTGATGTTCCTGCCCCAGAAGCCCTATATTCCGATCGGTTCATTGCGCGACGCGCTCGCGTATCCGTCGCCGGCAGGCGGCTACGGGGATGAGCGTCTGCGCGAAGCGCTGGGGGCAGCAGGGCTTGCCCAATTCAGCGAGCGACTGGACGAGGCGCGCAACTGGTCGCAGAGCATGAGCGGGGGCGAACAGCAGAAACTCGCGGTGGCGCGGGTGCTGCTGCAGCAACCGGACTGGCTGTTCCTGGACGAGGCGACAGCCTCGCTCGACGAGGACAGCGAGCATTCCGTATACCGGTTGCTTGCGGAGCGATTGCCGGGCACGGCGATAGTCAGCATCGCGCACCGCCCGCCCGTGGCTGGTTTCCACCAACGTCGCCTGGCGCTTTCGGGCGGAACCCTGATGGAAGCTGCAGATCCCGTCAACGCCTGAGGCGCGGGCCCTTGGCCGGCGAGCCCGTCACACGCCGGACTCAGGCCCGCGCTCAGTCGATCGTTGCGGCGATAAACAGCGAGCAGGCGGCAACAAGGCCGGCCGGCAGACCGAAGCGCTCGAACTTCGATATCGCCTGGCCGGAGATCACCTCGACCGGCAGCGTGGTCTGTTCGAGCACCTTGTTGGTCGTCGAATCCTCGAGCATGCGGGTGAGCGAACTCTTGCGCGCCGTTCCCATGACGATGCGATCGCAGCCCAGACGCTTGGCCTCGCCCACGATCGACGCCGCCTTCTCCCCGACAAGGGTGTGGGCGGTATAGGGCACGCCGAAGCGCTCGATCAGATTCCTCGAGGAGCGCATCGCCTTGGCCGATTCGTCGGCGTGGAAGGCGGCGCGGGTCCAGCGGCCGATGAACTGGGCGATGTGGCGCGACAGGGGCGGTTGGACGTTCAGCAGATGAACTTCCATCGGTTCGGCGGTGTTGTTCTTCAGATATTCGTTTGCGACGTGGCGCACGGCGATCTCCGAGTTCGGCGATCCGTCTACGGGTACGAGCACCTTGGGCATGGCGGGGTCTCCTTGTGGGGCGGTGTTTCTTTCGGTTTGTGCCTCGGCGGGAACTGCCATCAGCGCGAGGCGGGCGCTGATGCGCGATTCAATTCTGCGATGGTTGCTGCGAAAGCCGAACCACAGCACCCCGCCGATCGCGACCAGGTACATGAGGGCCGCGGCGGGGAGGTTGTCGTCGAAGGCATCCTTGAGGAGCGGCTCGCTCATGACCATCTTCGCCGAGGTCCATGCCAGCACACCCGAGCCGAAGTAGATGATTGCCGGGAAACGCTCGATCCACTTCAGCACCACGGTGCTTCCCCAGACCACGATGGGGATGCTGATCAACAGTCCCAGGATCACGAGCAGGTAGCTGCCCTGCGCGGCGCCGGCCACCGCCAGGACGTTGTCCAGGCCCATCACCATGTCGGCCACCACGATGGTACGGATCGCGCTCCAGATGCCGGGGGCCGCGACGAACCTGCCCTCGGAATTCTCGCCTGCTTCCTCTTCGGGTAGCAGCAGCTTCCAGGCGATCCAGGCCAGCAGCACGCCACCCGCGAGCAGCAGGCCCGGTACCTTCAGCAGCCAGACCACCGCGATAGTCATCGCGCTGCGAATCCCGATGGCGCCCACCGTTCCCCAAAGGATGGCCTTCTTCTGCAGGTGCGGCGGCAGGTTGCGCGAGGCGAGCGCGATGACGATCGCATTGTCGCCTGCAAGTACCAGATCGATCACGACGATCGCCAGAAGTGCCGTAAGAAAGTCCAGGGAGAGAAGTTCCAAGATGATGTTTCCGGTTGCGGTTGACGGGAGAGCTCAGTCGTCTGCGTTCACTACGCCGAGCAGCTGGAGCAGGCTTGAGAAGAGGTTGTAGATCGAGACGTACAGGGTCACGGTTGCCAGGATGTAGTTGGTCTCGCCGCCGCGGACGATCTCGCTCGTCTGGTAGAGGATCAGGCCGCCCATCAGCAGCACGAACGCGGCGGACACCGTCAGGGCGAGCGCCGGAATCGAGAACAGCACGGCACCGAGACCTGCGAAGAACGCGCAGAGGATGCCGACGGTGAGGAATCCGCCGAGGAAACTGAAATCACGGCGGCTCGTCGTCGCCCAGGTGGAAAGTGCGATGAAGATCAACGCGGTGGCGCCCATGGCCATCATCACGATCTGGTGTCCGCCCGGGAGCGCGAGATAGCGGCTGATCACCGGTCCGAGTGTCGCGCCCATGAATGCCGTCAGCGCGAATACCGAGGCTAGCCCCCAGGCGCTGTTGCGCAGACGATAGGTAACAAACAGCAGACCGAAGTAGCCGGCGAGCGTGATGAGCAGGCCGGGATGCGGCATGCCGACGGCGATCGCGCAGCCTGCAGCGACCGCGCTCGTCGCGAGCGTCAGGCCGAGCAAGCGGTAGGTGTTGCGCAGCACGCGCGAGGAATCCGCGGCAATGCCGCCGGATTCCGGAATATCGATGCTCGCTGTCCGGGTGTGAGCGGTGTTCATGTCTATCTCCTCTCGGTCAGGGGGGGCGGGTTGTATTCCACGGCCGCATCGGCCGGGCTGAAACTCCCGAAGCTGCGGCGCAGGCTCTCCAGCCTGAGATTGCGGCGTCCGCGTTCGATCTGGCGCGCGACCGTGCGCCCCGCACTGTCCGTGGTCCGATCGATGATCGCGTACAGATCCCCTCCGATGTCTTCCACGTAGACCGGGTCCGCCTCGCGCAGCCTGACCTGGACCCGGCAATACTTGTCTTCGCCGCCGCGCGGCCCGTTCTCGTCGCCCAGGCGCATGGTGACGCGCGCGATGCGCATGCTGTGTCGCCCAAGGGCGAATCGGAGGCGGCGATCCGCGTGTGCGGCGAGCGCTGCACTCAGCTTGAACCCGATACCGCGTATGTCGATGTGCATGCCGTCTGTCTCCATGTTCCGGATACCCTTGCGCACTGCCTGACGCAATTCTGGGGGTATCCAGTTCGGTGGTAAATTCGTTTTAACTGCTACAAAAGTTCGTAAAAATCGAACTAACAATGCTTCGCATTGCACCGCTTGCTCAGGCCGCCACGGGCTCCCGCCGGATTGCGTCGAGGAGTGCGGCGGGCAGACTCAGGACGCTCCGCAGGTGGGCTTCGGTGACGCCCCACCGCCGCCACGCGCAGGTCACGAGCTCGCGTTCGGCCTGGCGAAGTCCGTCGATTTCCGCCAGATACAGCAGTGCTGCCGCGAGCACGAGTTGCGTGTTTCTGTCGGTGATTGCATCGATCTCGGGTTCGGGGGAACCCGCGGGCTGCCCCGCGCGCAGCAGTCCGAAGTGCCGGGACAGGATGGTCATGAACAGATTTCGGTCGACGCCGAGCATCTCGAGAGTGCCCGAGCGGTCGAGAAATTCCACTTCTCGCCAGTCGAGCCGTTCGTCGCGCGCGATCAGGCGTGCGATCAGCGTTGCAACGGCCTCCTGGCTGTTCGGTCGGTAGAGTCTTCTGCTTCGTGGCATGACTGGCTCCTTGGTCTGGTGATTCGTTCCGTGGAAGTGTTGCAGTCCTTGTAGTGCGCGGCCAGTCTAAGGACGGAATACGGACGGGTAAAATCGATTTAAAATACAAATTACTTCGAAAAATTGGATGTAATCAGCGAGGCCGCGCGGACCGGGCGGAGACGCCAGGACAGTTGCGGGAGTGAACAAGCAGCCGATTTCGAAAGAAAGCCTCGAGGGAGTCGCGTCATGAACTACAAGCACCTCCACTACTTCTGGCGAGTTGCCAAGGCGGGCAGCATCGCGCGCGCAAGCGACGAGCTGCACCTCACACCCCAGACGATCAGCGGGCAGCTCGGTCTGCTGGAAGACTCGCTCGGCGCGCCGCTGTTCGCGAAGCGGGGGCGCTCGCTCGAACTCACCGACGCCGGGCGTCTCGCCTTCGAGTACGCGCAGGAGATCTTCACGCTCGGGTCCGAGCTCGAGGTTTCCCTGCGCGCGTACCCGGAAGGGGGACGCCCGACGGAATTCCGGGTCGGCGTCGCCGATGCTGTGCCCAAGGCGATCGCCTATCGCCTGCTCGAGCCGGCCGCGCAGCTTGACCATCCGGTGCGCATCGTCTGTCGCGAGCAGAAGCTTGAGAACCTGCTCGGGGAACTCGCCTCGCACCGGCTGGATCTCGTGATTGCCGACTCGCCGATCCCGCCCTCGGTGAGCGTGCGCGCCTACAGTCACCGCCTCGGATCCTCGGGACTGAGTTTCTTCGGGACGGAGGCCTGCCTGAAGGCCCTGAAAGGACGCTTTCCGGCGAGTCTCAACGCTGCGCCGCTGCTACTGCCCGGTGTCGAAGCGGCGGTGCGTGCGCGGCTTGATCGCTGGCTGGAGAACTCGGGCATCAATCCCAGAATCGTGGGCGAATTCGACGACAGCGCATTGATGAAAGCATTCGGCCAGCGCGGCGCGGGGGTTTTCGTGGGTCCCACTGTGCTCGAGGCGGAGATACGGAAGCAGTATGGCGTCAGGGTACTGGGTCGTGCGGCCGCGGTGACCGAGGAGTTCTTCGCGATATCCGTGGAGCGGCGCGTGAAGCATCCCTGCGTGGTCGCGATCACCGAGACCGCGCGCGGCCAGCTCTTCGTCTGAGGGCGGGCATCATTCGCAGGGGCGCGGACCCTGCGGGGCCTAGAATCGGACATATGAAGCTTTCCATCATCGTGCCGGCCTACAACGAGGAGCGGCTGCTCGCGGCAACGCTGGCGAATCTGAACGCGGGCGCGAAGGTGCTTGCGCGACGGGGTTGGGCGTCCGAGCTGATCGTGTGCGACAACAATTCCACGGACCGCACGGCCGATATCGCTGCCGCCGCGGGAGCGCGTGTGGTGTTCGAGCCGGTGAATCAGATTTCCCGCGCGCGCAATGCGGGCGCGGCAGCGGCGAGCGGCGACTGGCTCCTGTTCGTCGATGCGGATTCTCTGCCCGATGCTGCGCTGTTCGAGGATCTCGTGCGCGCGATGGAGGACACATCCTGCCTTGCGGGCGGCAGCACGCTGCGCTTTCCGCCGGAGGCCGGCCTCGGGCGTCTGCCCGTCTGGCTCTGGAACGGGGTCAGCCGTATCCTGCGCTGGGCAGCCGGATCTTTCGTGTTCTGCCGGGCGCCAGCCTTCCGGGATGCGGGCGGCTTCAGCCTCGCGCTGTACGCGGCCGAGGAGATCGACCTGTTCAGACGCCTGAAGCGCCTCGCACACAGGCGCGGTCAACGCATCGAGATACTTCATCGTCACCCGCTCCTGACCAGCGCGCGCAAGCTCCGCCTCTATTCCGTGCGCGAAGCCCTCGGGTTCATGCTGCGCACCGCGCTAGGGGGCGGAAAGACACTGCGCCGCGCGGCCGATTGCCACATCTGGTATGACGGCCGCCGCTAGATCTGCGCCTTTGGCCGGCCCGGAATCGGGCCGCGTATCCCTCCCGCCCGATCCTGTCGCACCGGACGCGCTGCAGGGCATTCCGCGCCAGAGGACGAATCCGGCACGCTGGCAAGGCGAGGGGTGGCCGGCATTCGTGGCGGCGCTCGAGGCGGGCGGAGTCGAGGTGCTGGAGGACCTCGCCTCGCGCGGGATATTCGCGACCGACGCAGGCGGCACCGCCTACGGCATGCCCCACGGCGTGGTGATTGCGCGCAGCGCGGAGCAGATCGCCGAACTGATGCGCGAGGCCCAGCGCCATGGCGTGCCCGTGACCGTGCGTGGCGGTGGTCTTACAACCGAGGGCGAGTCCGTCGCCTTCGGCGGCGTGCTGCTCGATATGACCGGCATGAGCCGCCTGCTCGCGGTGGACACGGCTGCGCTGACGGCGCGATTGCAGGCCGGAATGTTCTGGTCGAGCCTTGCCGAGGCGCTGCGGCGCCACGGCATGGACTATCTCTCCGCGCCGCTCAACCTCACCTCATCGGTAGGCGGCACGCTGGGCGTGGGGGGCATCGACGTGAACTCGGCGCGCTTTGGCTGCAGCGCGGACCAGGCACTCGCCCTGCAGGTTGTGACCCCCAAGGGAGAAATTTTCGAGTGCTCGGACAGCGAGCGGCCGGAACTTTTTCGCCGTGTGATTCTCGGCTATGGCCAGTTCGGCGTCATCACCGAGGTGACGCTGCGCATCCGGCCCTATACGCAGCTCAGCATGCGCTATTTCTTCTACGATTCGCTGCGCACCGCGATCGAGGATCTGCAGTATCTGGATCGCGAACAGGCCTCGGACTATTCCGGCATCCTGACCATGATGGATCGTGCGATCAATCTGCTGGTCGCCTTCGACACCGACGAGAAGGAGGCGGCATTCGAGCGCTTGCACCGCGGTCGGCTGCGCGGGCGTGGCGAAATCGGCTTCGCGTTGCGCATGCTGGCCTACTACGCCCTGCGGCCCTGGCGAACCGGCGAGGCGCTCTATCTCTACCGCAGGAAACGCGCGGTCTTCCCTGAGTTCCAGCGGTCCGAGCACATGCGTGGCGGCAAGATGCATGACCGCACGGTAGTGTTTTCCCGTGCGGTCTGGAAGCACTGGGGTTCGCGCCAGATGGTGATCCCGGACCTTTCGACCTCGGCCGAGAAATTTGTCGAGGCAGTCGAGCGCGGCAATGCGGTGTGCCGGAAGTACTTCCGGCACTACACGCTCTACTGTGTCGGCATCCGCCTGAACGAGGCCCATCGGTCCCATTACGAAATGTCCTGCATCCCGCCGGACGCGCGGGGGATCGCATATGGTTGCGAGTTCGAGCCCATGATCGAAGGTGCGACCTTCAGCCGGGATACGCTGCAGTCCTTCAAGAACGAGATCTACGATATCGGCGTCGCGCTGGGGGGCAGCTACTACCGCTTCGGGGGCATGATGAAGGGCTATATCCGCCGCGTGTTCGGCGATGCGCTCGTGGAGCGTCATCGGGCGATGAAGCGTGAGGCGGACCCGGCGATGATCCTGAACCGCGATGTCATTTTCTGAGCACAGTCTCCGCGCGGCCGCGGCGCCCTGCAGCGGTTGCGGACTGTGTCAGCTTGTCTGCCCGGTCTGGCACCAGCGACGCGACGTCCGGTTGACGCCGCTTGGCCGCTCCAAGGCGCTGCAGCACGGCGTGCCGGTTGCCGCGCTGGCTGGCGCGCTGGACGCATGCACGCTGTGCGGTGCCTGCGATCCGGTCTGCCCGGAGTCGATACCGCTCTCGGCTTCGATGCTGGAGTGGCGCAGACTGAGGCCGCTTGCCGAGGCGGTCCCGCAGTCGCACGCCGCCGATATGGCGGGTGCGCGCGGCGGCACGCTGCTCGTGGCCGGTCGTTCGCTGGGTGCGGACCCGGAACGCCTGCAGCGGGCGGCTGCCCTGCTCGACGCCCGGGCGGCGGGAGATCATGGCGCGGACATTGCGCTTGCGATCGAGGCGGGTGCGGCGGTCGGCCCGGCGCGTCGTGCTGCGTTTCTCGACCGGTTGCGCGGCGCGCGCCGCCTGGTGGTGGCCGACGGACTGCTGCTGCGGATGCTGCGGGCGTGGCTGCCCGGATGCGATGCGGCGCCGCTGGGGCACGCACTCAGCGGTTTGCAGGTCTTGCGCGCGAAGCTGCAGCGCACCGATCTCTATGTCATCGAGCCGCGCGCTTTCCATCTGGACCATGCGCGGCTCCTGCCGCATTACGACGCGCTGCAGCGTGCTTTCGGCGGGGCGACAAATCTCGACCTGCACCGCATGGCGATTCCGACCACGGCCTCGGCCGCCCAGCACATCCTCGGTCGCCCATCGATCAGCCCGGAGGCGCAGACGCGCTGGATACTGGAGGGGCGGAAGGTCGACCGGGTGGTGGTGGAGGACGAGCAGGACATCGCTCCCTTCGCAGCGGTCGTGTCGCTGCCGGTCCTGCATCTTGCCGACCTGGCGGATATCCCGTCGCCCGACTGTTAGGAGAAAATCCGCAATGACCCAAGCACGCAGCGTCGATACGCTGATCGTCGGCGCGAGTTTCGCGGCCGCCGCGGCTGCCAAGCGCCTGACCGACGCCGGACTCGAAACGGTGATCATCGAGCGCCAGGCCCTGCCCCGCCACAAGATCTGCAGCGGAATTCTGTCACCGCGCGGTCACCGCTTCCTGATCGAGAACTTCGGACCGCTGCCGCGCGAGGTGCTGCACGAGCCGACCTACTGCAGGGGAGTGACCTTTCACTTTCCGAGCATGGTGTCGATGAGCATGGATTTCTTCGGCGGCACCACGCCCCATCTGCATCGGAAGTACTCGGATCACTGGGCGATTCTGCAGAGCGGCGCCGAGGTCCATGACCGCACGTCCTTCGTCGGGCTCGAAGATGCGGGCGATCACGTGCTGGTGCGCGCGCGCCGGCAGGGGGAGGATATGCTCTACAGGGCGCGTCATGTGATCGGTGCGGACGGTCCGAGTTCGCTCGTGGTGCGCGCGCTCTATCCGGACTACGCGAAGGAGATTCCCTGGTTCTTCGTGGGGCAGAAATTTCACCCGATCATCGCCTGCCCGCTGGACGAGGAATACTTCCACTTCTGGTTTCATCCGGGGCTCGGTCACTACACCTGGAGCCATGCGCGCGACGGCCGGCAGATCGTCGGCGTCGGATTCAAGCGCGGCGACAATTTCGATGCGCGCCATCGCAACGTGGTTCGCTATCTGGAGGACAAGCACGCGGTACGCCTGGGCGAGGCGGAGGAACATGAGGGCTGTGCCGAGAATTTCGGCCCCTCGCTCATCAATCGCTATGTCTTCGGGCGCGGCAATGTCCTGATCACGGGTCAGGCGGCGGGCTTCCTGAACATGATCGGGGAGGGCATGAGCTGCGCGCTTCACTCGGGGGCGCTTTCGGGCGAGGCGATCGTCGAAGCGCGGCTGCGCGGCCGTCCGGTGCAGGAGACCTACCGGAGCATGGTGGCCTCCGAAGTGCGTCACACGACCGACCAGTGGAATCCGCTCCAGATCGCTCTTGGCCGGCCGCACGAGGCGGATTTTCCCGCCGCGCTGATGAAGCTGACATGGCGCGAGCGCAGGCTCGTGCTCCGCGACCTCTGGCGCTTCGTCGTGCTCTACAAGGAATTCAGGTGGGGGCGGCAGATCGCGGCCGCGAGTCTGCAGCGCCTGTTTGCGCCGGGCTATCCCATGAATACCTGGCGCTAGGCACTCGCGGTGCGAGGTGCGAGCGCGATGCACCGGCCCCGCGCCGAGCGCCAGCCGGACCGGAACACAGAGGGCAGGATCTGAGGCGTCTTCAAGCCATGATAGTAACGTAAATGTTACTATAATGAATCAGAATACCCGTGGGACTCCTCTCGCGCTGCTACTTCAACGCCTGCTCGATCGGTCGGCGAATCTTGCGCGCATCGCCAAGGCGCTGGGTATAGCCGATCCGGTCGAAGTACTCGAGCAGCTCGATTGCGTGGTTGCGGCTGACGCCGCTGCGATCGCGGTACTGCGCGGCAGTGAACTGCCCGTTCGGTGCGGCGGCTGCTGTGGCCGCTGCATGAGCGGCGAGCGCGAGCACGGTTTTCCTGAGCAGGAAACGGTCCGCCATCACCTTGACCGGTTCGCCGGATTTCGAGCGCCGGTGCAGCAGATCGCTCAGCGTGCGCTCCGGCAGCTTCAGGGTATCGGCAAGTTCCTTCAGTTTCGGGGGCAGCGGGGATGCCTGTTCCAGCAGGGGCAGCGCGCGCGTCCAGAGCGCGGCATCTTCCGGATTGCCGGTCGCGTCGTGCCCGGGTTTGCGCACGTGGGCGCCGGCGATCTGCAGCCGGTTTTCAGCCGCGAGGTCGGCGAGTATTCGCGCGAAGGCGGTTGCGGGCAGCCGGGTAGCGAGTCGCGCGCGCAGGGCGCCGGGTTCGATGCCGGGGGATTTCGGGTCGCGAGCATGCGCGCGGTCTACTTCCGCGAGCGCGGCATCTCGCAGCCGGGCGTGCTCGGTCGCCGAAAGCCCGAGGCGTTCGGGCCGCGCGATGATCACGATTCCAAGTGCGCGATAGATTTCTCCCGCGGCGGCTTCGTCCAGGTTGAAGCTCGCTTCGAACTGCGCGAGGTCGACGCCCTGGGGCATGAGCTCGACCAGCCTGCGCAGCGCAAGCTGTGCCGTGCCTTCCTCGAGCGCCTCAAGCTGGGCAAGGCGCGCCGGTGTATGGCGCGCGAGGCTCGGGACGACCGGATCGATCACAGTGCCGCCGCCCAGCGTGCGGCTCGCCGAGGCGTCGCGCAGCACGAAGCGGTCGCCGTGCAGGGCGCACACCGGCCGTTCGAGCACGAGTTGGACGATCGCTGATTCACCTGGCGCAAGCGAAGCGCCGCGGCGCACCGCGATCCGGCCGGGAACGGAGGCGGTGCCCAGGTGCAAGTGGACGGGGCTCAGGTGCCTGAGCGGCCCGGACTCGGAGGCGAGCAGGCGCAGCCTTACGTCCAGGCGCGTGGTTGGACGGTGCAGGGTTTCGTCCAGCAGCCAGTCACCGCGACCGAGCGCGTCGCGGTCGAGGCCCGCCCCGGCGAGATTCAGCGCGCAGCGCTCGCCAGCGTGCGCCTCGGTGACGGCCACGCCGTTCATCTGGATGCCGCGCACGCGCAGAGGCAGGCCGACGGGCGAGGCCATGAGCTGCGCGCCGACGGCGATGCGTCCGTCGAACACGCTGCCGGTGACCACCGTGCCTGAGCCGGCGACGCTGAACACGCGGTCGATGGCGTAGCGTGCGCGCCCGGCGCTGCGACGCGCCGCGATGCGACCGGCGTCCTCGAGAAGACTGTCCTTGAGCGCAGCGAGACCCTCTCCGGTCGGCGCGCAGACCGGAAAAACGTCGATGCCTGCGAGCGAGCCGCCGGCCAGGAGATCCTGCAGTGCTTGGCGTACTTCGGCCACGCGCGCCGCCGGGACGCGGTCGATCTTGGTGATGACCGCATAGCCCCGGGACACGCCGAGCAGGTCGAGGATCTGAAGATGCTCGATGGTCTGCGGCATGATTCCATCGTCAGCCGCAACGACGATCATGGCCGCATCGATGGCGCACACGCCCGCGAGCATGTTGCGCACGAAGCGCTCGTGCCCGGGCACATCCACGAAGCCGAGCAAACGACCGCCAGGTGTGCGCAGGTAGGCGAAGCCGAGGTCGATGGAAATTCCCCGGCGTTTCTCTTCCGGCAGGCGGTCCGTATCCACGCCGGTGAGCGTGTGCACCAGCAGCGTCTTGCCGTGATCGATATGGCCGGCGGTCGCGACGATCATCAGCGGGCGGCAGGCAGGCGGAGCTTCGGCAACTGCCCGGCGAACACGGCGGGGTCCTCCAGCGCGCGAAGATCGAACAGGAGCTCGTCGTCCTGAATGCGTCCGATTACGGGGAGCGGGAGCTCGCGAAATGCGGCGGCAAGCGCTTCGACGCGCCGTCCGCTGTGCCGTCCGGTGCCCAGCGGCCGGATCGCGAGCGCATGGCTGGGCAGCCGATCGGCGGGCAGCGCGCCGCTACCGATCTGGCTGTGGCAGTCGACGATGCGGACTTCTGCGGTCCCGCCGAGAGCGGTCTCGAGCGCGGGCTTCAGTGCAAGCGCGCCCGCATGTATGGCGTCGGCCTGGCGACAGAGCAGGCGCAGCGCAGGGAGCTCCGTCGCAAGGCGATCAGGATCGGCGTAGAGCCGCAGCACCGCCTCGAGGGCGGCAAGGCGCAGCTTATCCACCCGCAACGCGCGTTTCATCGGATTGCGATTCAGGCGTTCAATGAGATCCTCCCGACCGACGATCAGCCCGGCCTGCGGACCACCGAGAAGTTTGTCGCCGCTGAAGCTGACGAGGTCCACGCCCCGGGCGATCATCTCGCGCGCAGTCGGTTCGTGCGGCAGACCGTAGCGCTCCAGATCCACAAGCGTTCCGCTGCCGAGGTCGGAAATCAGTGGCAGGTCGTGTTCATGCGCGAGCTTCGCGAGCGCGGTTTCTCCCACGCTCGCGGTGAAGCCGACGATCTCGTAGTTGCTGGTGTGAACTTTCATCAATGCGGCGGTCCGGGGGCCGATCGCGCTGGCGTAGTCGGACAGGTGGGTGCGGTTGGTCGTGCCGACCTCCACCAGGCGGCAGCCGGCGCGCGCCATGATGTCCGGAACGCGGAACGCGCCGCCGATCTCGATCAACTCGCCGCGCGAGACGATCACTTCGCGGCGCGAGCCGAGCGTGTTCAGCATGAGGAGCACTGCGGCGGCGTTGTTGTTGACGATCGTTGCGGACGCCGCGCCCGTCAGCCGGCAAAGCCAGCGCGACACATGCCGGTCGCGTTCGCCGCGCCGTCCCGATCCGAGGTCGAATTCGAGGTTGGTGGGCTCGTTCGCGGCATCGGCGAGCGCGCGCACCGCACTGGCCGGCAACAGCGCGCGACCGAGGTTGGTATGGAGAATGGTGCCGGTCAGGTTGAGCACCCGGCGCTGCGAGGGCGCGAGCAGTTCCGCGAGCCGCGTCGCCAGCAGCTGCCCGAAGCCCGCCTCGTCAAAGGATCCGGATGCGCTGAGCGTGGCGTGCGCGCCCGCGCGAATCTCCTCCAGCAGCACGCGCACGGTTTCGAGGGTGAGCGGACGGCCGTGACGCGCGATCGCCGCACTCAGCTGCGCGCTCCGCAGCAGGCGGTCGACCGAAGGGATCGCGGCGTGGGCTGCAGCCATATCGTTAGTGCCGGACGGATCGGTCATTGCATGCCTGACGCGTGGCGGGCTTCCCAGATTTCAGTGGCGGAAAGGAGCGGGAGTCGAACCCACCGAAGGCCGCACGCGGCCCAAACCGGATTTGAAGTCCGGCCGCCCCACCGGGGACGCTTCCCTTCCTCTTATCGCTTGCTCGTTCAAGCCCGGCCCTGACGGAGCGGATGGTTTGTTGCGACCGGGGTCCGGCATTGTAAGCGGGTCGGCGGGCAGCGCCGCCGGGTCCTCAGGGGGTGTGCGCGCGCCAATCCGCCACGCGCGCCCGCATGCGCAGGCGAAGCGCGGCGCGCTCCGTGTCATGGGTGGCGGGGTCAAAGCGATAGCGGTAGTGCAGCGCAACGATGTCGCGCAGATCCTGAGCGAACTCAGGATGCGCGCGGGCGGCCCGCTCTGCATATTCGCGCGCAGTCTCACCTGGGCCGCGCTCAAGGCCGATCCTGCGCAGGCGGGCCTCGATCTCGAACCACGGAGAATCCATTCCGCGTCCGGCGGGCGCCCGCAGCGCCTGGGCACCGGACGACGCATTGCGGCGGCGCAGGCCGATCCGCCATGCCAGCCAGACCGCGAGCACACTGCCGAGGGCAAGTATCCACGCGGAACCGCCCTCACCGGAGCGCAGCACTGCGATGCGGTAACTTGCCCAACTGCCGAGATCCGCGACGCGACGCCAGGTGGTCACAGCGTCCTGTTCGCTCTCGAGCCAGTTTTCCGGGGTAGTGTCCAGTTCCCGCCATGCGCCGTCCTGCCAGACGAGGGCCCATGCGTGGGCATCGCGCGATCGTGCGACCCAGGCGCCTTCCAGACTGCTCCATTCGTGCACGGCGTAGCCGGTGACATAGCGTGCCGGGATGCCTGCGCGTCGCAGGAGGAGCACCGTGGCACTCGCGAAGAACTCGCAATGGCCTGCGCGCGTGTCGAGCAGAAACGCCGAGAGCGCGTCCGCCGAAGGATCCGCAGGCTTGCTGCGATAGGTGGCATAGCGGAAATTCTCGCGCAGCCATTCGCGCAGGTGTGCGGCGCGTGAGCCCGGTGCTATCTCGTCCAGACCGGCTTCCCGATACGCAGTCTCCACGGCGGCGCGTGCGCCCGCAGGTACGAAGAGTTCGTCGTCGCCGGGTGCGCTGCGATCGCCGCCGGAGGGCGCGTAGAGCACATCGTAGTCCGCGCGTGCCGCGGGCATGCGCAGTTGCACCGTGCCGAGCCGGCTCCGGCGCAGTTCGTCAGCAGGTAGCCGGCCAATGCGGAAGCTGCCCGCGGGCAGTGGCAGCAGCGCGCTGCCGTCGTCGAGTTCGCGCACGATGCGCAGGCTGCGAACCGGTGTTTTCGGCGCAGGTGCATACGCAATCGGCCAGGACCTGCCACCCGGCGCGGGTGTGAGAGCGGTTGAACTCGGCGCGCGCGCAAGCCAGACGTTGTTGAAAAAGGCGTTGTACGTGGCCTGCGCGAGCAGCGCGGGCGGGTCGTCGCGGTCCGGATAGGCGCGCAGGACGATGCGTCCCGAGCGCTTCAGCTCGCCGATGCTGCCCATGGCCGTGTTGCTCCTGAACGGGTCCCCGCGATCGTTCATGCCGGCGAAGAAATCTGACAATGCGTCCTCGAGCAGATTCTGCAGGCCCTCGAGCCCCAGCGCGCCGCCATAGCCCATCACGCTCGCGAGCGACACCGCGGCAAGCCAGCTGCGCGTTCGGTAGCGTCGCGAGCGGGACGAAAACAGTGCCCAGCCGGTGAGGATCACAAGACCGCAGTAGTACACGCCGGGGGTGCGCTGATTCGCGGCCGCGCCGCCCACCAGCAATATCGCCAGAAACAGCCAGCCCAGATCCATCGACGGGATATGCCGGCGTTCCTCCGCGCTCGCGCGCCGCATCGAGATGAAGAGCGCAGAAAGCGCGACCCGGCGTTCATCCGACCAGGCCTGTGCGACGGCGAGCGGCAGGAAGGCGAGGGGCAGCCATTCGAAGGCACGCACCACCACGGGCCGCGGTCCGCCGCTTGTCCAGGCATAGGCGACGATCAGGATGAGCAGCGCAGTGCACAGATCTGCGACCCGGTTCCATTGCAGGGGTTCCAGATGCAGACGCCAGCGCAGGACGCGCGGTGCTTCGAGGAGGAGCGCGAGCACGATGCCCAGCGGCCAGACATCCGTGAGCGCGGCCCAGAAGAGCGCGCAGGCGCCGAGGAGCCATGGAGGTACAAGAAGATCGCGCATCGTCAGCGGAGCCTCGCGAGACCCTCCTCAATGCGGCCGGGCACGAGGTGATGCGCATCTGCGGGAAGATCGGACGGTCGTTGCGAGGCGACGAGCAGTATGGTCACGTGCGCGCCTGAAGCTTGCAGCGCCGCGACGAGCGCTCGCCGGCCGGCATCCCAGGCGAGCAGTATGGCGATCACGCCTGCCTGCGGTTCTCGGAGTTGATCTGCGGCATGCTTCAGGGGTGCGAGTCCGTTCACCCCCGATGCCTGGATGCTGGCGAGCGTGCCAAGCAGCAGATCCGGCGAGTACGCATGCGCGGACGGCGCAGCAGCAGACGATGCGCCGGAGCTGCCGTCCGCGAGCAGTAGATCAAGCAGGCACTCGCCGGATTCGAGTGTGCAGGCAAACGACGCGGCAATCGAGATCGCTTCCTCGAAGGCCGCGGCGGCATCCGACTGCACGCAGTTATCGAGCAGCAGAACGTAGCGCGGCGCCGCTTCTTCCTGATACTCCCGCACCACCGGGCGGCCGAGGCGAGCGTAGCGTTTCCAGTGTATGCGCGGCAGCGGGTCGCCGGGCCGATAGTCGCGCAACGACAGAAACTCGTCCGAGTCCCCGGCGCGTGCGTTCGGCAGGAGTTCGCCGTGAGTGTCCCGGTGGCGACCCGGGAGCAGGACCCGCGGCAGATGGTATCGGCGCGGCAGCACAAGGATGCGAGCGGGCGATGCAAGGAAGCGAGCCGCTCGCACGAGACCCATCGGATCCGGGCGCAGCACGGAGGCGCCACTCAGTTGCAGCGTTCCCCGGCGGTAGGGCGTTACTTCCAGGTTCGTGTGGAGGATGCCCTTCGGTGGCAGGGGCGGCAGCGGAACGGTGACGTGGTCCGCGTTGCGCTTTTCGTGGAGCAGGTGCGCATAGCGGTAAAAGCCGAGCGCGCGGTCGTAGGCGTTGATCCGGCGTGGATCGCGCGATTGGCAGAAACTCTCGAAATCAGGTCGTGGGTCGGGCATTTCCAGTCTGATCTGCAGACCCTCCTGCCCGTGCTCGCCGGAATTTTCCAGGCGCAGAGCGAGATTGAAGGGCATGCCTGCTTCTGCCCAGCGCGGCGCCTCGATTGCGAGTCCAAGCGGCGGCGGCCGCCGCAGTCCCAGTACCCAGGCGACAAGGAGCAGCGCGCTCAGAAAAGCGAAGGCCTCGAAGGCGAGCGTGTGACGCGTGTCGACCCCAAGGGCTGCACACAGAATCGTTCCCGAGAGCACGGCGTAGCCCGAGAGGGTGAAGCGCCTGCGCGACCAGCGCTGATAGATGAAGAAAGCGCTGTACATGCGGAACAGCGGCCACTGCAGGAATCCACCCGGGACCGGCCGCGTCCCCGACGTTCCATGCGGCAGCGGATCCGCGGGGTCGGCGCCGGGCGCCGTCCTCAGCGCGGCACGGGGACGGATTTGAGGACCTCGGCGACGATTGCCTGCCTGGTCAGACCGGAATAGCGCGCCTGGGGATCCAGCACCAGCCGATGCGCGATCACCGCGACTGCGATTTCACGTACGTGGTCCGGCGTCACGAAGGCCTCGCCGTCCATGAGGGCGAGCGCCTGCGCGGCGGCGCCGAGCGCAAGCGAGGCGCGCGGTCCGGCACCGAGTACGACCGATGATGCGCCGCGCGTCGACCGAACGAGATCCACAACGTAACGACGCACGTCCGTCGACACGCGTACCTGCCGGACCGCCTCGCGCAGGGCGAGCACATCGTCGACGCTGGCGCAGGACGCGAGCGATTCGAGCGGGTGCCCCTGCTCCTGCGAACGCAGCACCTCCACCTCCTGCTCGGGCGACACATAGCCGAGTTCCAGGCGGATCGCGAAGCGGTCGAGTTGTGATTCCGGCAAGGGATAGGTGCCGCGGAACTCCACCGGGTTCTGCGTCGCGATCACGAAGAAAAAATCCTCTAGCCGGTGGGTGGTTCCATCGATCGACACCTGGTGCTCCGCCATCGCCTCGAGCAGCGCCGACTGGGTGCGCGGGCTTGCACGGTTGATCTCATCGGCGAGCAGTATCTGCGTGAACACCGGCCCGCGGTGGAAATCAAAAGACTGCGTCCCGGGATTGAACACCGAGACACCGAGAATGTCGGCAGGCAGCAGGTCCGGCGTGAACTGAATGCGCTTGAATTGCGCGCCGATCGCGCGCGCGATCGCCTTCGCCATGGTGGTCTTGCCGGTGCCGGGAAAATCTTCGATCAGGATGTGGCCGCCGCTCGCGAGAGCGGCGAGCAGCCAGCGCAGGCTTGTCTCCTGACCGGAGAGTACGCGCCCGACGCCTTCGCAAACGCGATCGACAGTGTCCCTCGCGCGTGCGGCAGAGGCTGGATCGCCCGGCGGGTTCGTCAACTCGCGCCTGGCTGGGAGTCCGTGCGCGTTGCGGCACCCTGCGGTGCGATGCCTTTCTCGGCCAGGATCTTGCGCCACGCGCTGTTGAAAATCTCGATTTCCTTCTGCGCGCGCTCGTTTCCTTTGTGTGCGGCGAGCACCAGCGTGTATTTCGGATTCAGGCGGCGCGTGATGTAGCCCACCAGGGGAATGTCAAAGCCGATGATCGCGGCCTGTGTCCACTGCAGATGGTAGACAAGCCAGGGCGAGAGCAGCAGGCCGATCAGCCCCATCGCGGCAAGCATCGAGGATGCGCCCTGAGCGGCCAGCGGGAACTTGAAGGAAAACCGGTGTCTGCGCACGAAGTCCGCCTCCTCCACGCTGAAGTGGTAGGGCGGTTCGTCCGGTTCGACCGGGATCCGATGCTGTCCGTAGATGAACAGCATCAGCAGGCCCTGGAAGAGAACCACGAAACTTGCAATATAGATCCATGAGCCGGTCTCGGGGTGATAGAAACTCCATACACCCAGTGCGATCACGGCCGCAGTGCTTAGTCCGCGCATTCTGCGAGCATAACTTATTTCTGCGGCTGTCCATGCATTCACGATGCGGCTGATGGGCAGGCCAATTCAATGCTGCGCTGTCAAGGGAAATTGCCTCGGCTTCGAATAATCTGCGCGCCATGGGACGATCTTGCGCGCACGCGTTGTATTCGTCGCGCGATTTCATTAGCATGCGCGGCGATCGCAGGATTTGACAACAACAACCTGCAGGCTTCGTTGTCCGACGGGGGTCTCCCTTCGGACAAGGCGCGCGGCTTCCGCGGGGAAGGCGATCACAAAACAAATGTATGGATCGACCGGCCTTCCTGCGTGCTTTCGTGCCGCATTGCCAGCGCCGTGTCGGATCATGTCGAGTCCCCTGCGCGGAGGCGAGTTGCGAGATGCGTGCGAGCGTAAATCGTTCTGTGGTCACCAAGTCTGATCTGGTCAATGCGGCCGCCAAGGCCGGCAACCTCAGCAAGTCGGCCGCCGGCGACGCGGTCAATGCCGTGTTCGAGGCAATCGTCGCGAATGTCGCGCGCGGCAACCGTGTGACGGTCGTCGGTTTCGGGACCTTCCTCCCGCGGGAGCGCCGCGCCCGCGCAGGACGCAGTCCTCTGAACGGCAAGGAGATCAAGATTGCCGCGAAGAAGGTCCCTGCCTTTTCGGCGGGGCAGGGCTTCAAGGATGCGGTCGGGCGACGCTGACGTTTGAAGGCGGGTCCGGGTGCTGTGCAGCGGGCCTTGCATGCGCGCGCACGGAACGCGGGCGTTGCAAAGCATTTGCATGCTTGGCAGAATCCGAGGAACGGAGCCAAGATGGACAGCCCTCTGATCCTGTCGCTGGACGCGCATGGCACGCCGCATCGGTGGATAAGCTGGCAGCAGGCCTGCTTCTACTATGCGAAGAATCTGGTCGCCTGGACGCTGGGCGACCGTACATTTACGTTCCATGGTGGCATCTCCCGGGACACCGGTTTGCGCTCCAGCATCACCGCGCATTCGATCATTGCGGTCAAGGGAAAATCCCTCGGTGCGCTGGCGCATGGCCAGATTCCCCCGCTCAGTAATCGCGAACTGTTCCGCCGCGACTGCCAGATGTGCGCCTACTGCGGCGGCGAATTCACCATCTTCAGGCTTACGCGGGATCACATCATTCCGCTCTCGCGCGGCGGGCGTGATACGTGGATGAATGTAGTGACCGCCTGCAGGCACTGCAACGGGCACAAGCGCAACCGGCTCCCAGAGGAGGCAGGCATGGAGTTGCGCTATGCGCCATATGTGCCCAACAAGGCCGAGTATCTGATACTCACCAACCGGAAAATCCTGTCCGATCAGATGGAGTTTCTCAGGATGCACGTTTCAGCCCATTCACGCGTCATGCTGGCGTCCGCCTGAATTCCGGCGGGGCGACCGCAGGGGGATGTTCCGGCAGGTGGGCGTGCAGACGGGCGTCTCCGGTGCCAGCTGCGAAGGATCTGGAGGAATGGGTTTGGTGGAACAACGAGGCATGCAGGCGATTCCGCCGAAGCCGGTAGGCCCCGAAGTCACTGCGTCCAGTGCCCTCGCGGCCGATCCTGGTCAGGATCTCCGGCTGCAGCGTAACCTCGTCGCGGCCGCCACCTCGGCGCTCGTAGTCCTCTCCCTCGTCGCGTTCCGCATGCTCGGGCTGATCGAGGCGGACATCGTGCTGAAGGCTGCGGTCACCATCGCGTTCCTCGCGCTCGCCTTCTACCTCGTTTTTCGCAGCGGCCTGAATCGGCTTGCACGCGACGCGAGCCTCACCGTACCCCAGACGATCTGCGCAATTTTCGTGCTCGGCTGGCTCATGTACGAAGCCGAACCAATCCGGGGCGCCCTTTGTCTCTTCTACCTTGTGGCGATGCTGTTCGGTGTGCTGCGTCTCGATACGGCGACCATGGTGGGGGTGGCGCTTACGGCCCTCGTATCGCACGCGGTAATGCTCTATCTGTGGCACATCGCCCATCCAGGGTTCGACACCGGGCCCGATATCGCGCGCCTCGCGGTGCTGGGAATCGTGCTGCCCTGGTTCGCGGTGATGGGGGGGTATGTGAACCGGATGCGCAAACGCTTGACCGACAGCAACCGGCGCCTGGTGCGCGCAATGGAGCGCATCGAACAAGTGGCGATCCGGGATGAGCTGACCGGCGCCTATAACCGGAGGTTTCTGCTGGAGGTGCTGGAGCGGGAGTGCCGGCGTTCTCGCCGGGTCGGCTCCCAGCTCGCCGTGTGTCTGGTGGACGTCGATTATTTCAAAAGCGTGAACGACAACCACGGACACGCAGCGGGCGATGCGGTGCTTACCTATTTTGCGGGCCTGGTGCACGGGATCATCCGGGGCGCCGATGTTTTCGGCCGCTACGGGGGGGAGGAGTTCGTCATTGTTCTGCCGGATACCGACCTGCAGGGCGCCGTTGACTGTGCGGAGCGGATCCGTCGCGCGAGCGTCGAGGCAGATTATCCGCAGGTGCCGGTGGAGCGCCGGATAACTGCGACGATCGGGGTTGCCCTCCAAGGCGACCACGAGACCCCGGCCGAACTGCTGGTGCGCGCAGACCGTGCGCTCTACCAGGGCAAGGCCGCCGGGCGCGACTGCGTGATGGTGGGCTAGAATCCCCCGCCGATGAAGACCACATTTCTCGATTTCGAGCAGCAGATTTCCGAGCTCGAGCAGCGGATCGAAGAGCTGCGCTTCGTGCAGGATGATTCCGCGATCGACATTTCGACGGAAATCCAGCGCCTGTCGAAGAAGAGTCAGATACTCACCCGCGACGTCTATGCGAAGCTGACGCCCTGGCAGGTATCCCAGGTCGCGCGCCATCCGCAGCGGCCCTATACGCTCGACTATGTCTCCATGCTCTTCACGGATTTCGAGGAGCTGCACGGCGACCGCGCGTTCGCCGACGACCCGGCCATCGTGGGCGGTCTGGCTCGCTTCGGGGGGCAGTCATGCGTCGTGATCGGTCACCAGAAGGGGCGGGATACCAAGGAGAAGATCGCTCGGAACTTCGGCATGCCCAAACCCGAGGGCTACCGAAAGGCGCTCAGGCTGATGAAACTTGCCGAGAAGTTCAAGCTGCCCGTGTTCACCTTCGTCGACACGCCGGGCGCATATCCGGGTATGGACGCGGAGGAGCGAGGTCAGAGCGAGGCGATCGGTCGGAACCTCTTCGAAATGGCGCGCCTGCGCACGCCGGTGATCGTCACGGTCATCGGCGAGGGCGGCTCAGGCGGCGCGCTCGCCATCGCGGTCGGGGACGTGCTGGTGATGCTGCAATACGCGACGTTGTCGGTCATTTCGCCGGAAGGGTGTGCGTCGATACTCTGGCGTAGTGCGGACCGTGCGGCAGAGGCGGCGGAGGCGCTGGGAATAACCGCCAGCAGGTTGAAGACGCTCGGGCTCGTGGACAAAGTCGTTCCCGAGCCCCTGGGAGGCGCGCACCGCGATCCTCAGGCGACGGCTGCTGCGCTAAGGAAGGTGCTCGCCGAAGCCCTCAAGCAGTTGCAGGGCAAGTCGGTCAAGCAATTGATCGAGGATCGAATGGATCGCCTGGTGGGCTATGGCAAATTCAAGGAGGCGGCGCAACGCTGAAGCGTGCGCCGGCGCCGGGGTGGAGCAGGCACTCCGGCGGTTTTTCTCCGAATTCCGGAAGGATTCGGCCCCGGGCGGGGCGCGGGTGGCGGTCGCACTCTCCGGTGGCATGGATTCCGTATCATTGCTGCACGCGGCGGCTGTTCTGGCAACGGAGTTTCCTGTCGCCCTTTCTGCGCTCCATGTGAATCACGGTCTGAGTCCGAACGCGCGCCGCTGGGAGTCATTTTGTCGCGCGCTGTGTCGCGATCTGGAAGTTCCGCTTATCGTGCGCCGTGTCAAGGTGGGTGCGGCGCGCGGCAGGGGGCTCGAGGCGGCGGCGCGCGAGGCGCGCCGCGCGGTGTTCGCCGCTGCGCGGGTCGATGCGGTGGTGCTTGCCCATCATAGGGACGATCAGGCCGAGACTGTGCTGCTGAACCTCCTGCGTGGAGCTGGGCCGCGTGGCGCGAGCGGGATGCGCCCGCTGTCCGCAGCCGGAGATGTGGCGCTGGCGCGTCCTCTGCTCGAGATCGGGCGAGGAGAGATCGCAGCCTATGCTGCTGCGCAGGGTCTCGCATGGATCGAGGACGAATCCAACCTGGACGAAGGATTGCGGCGGAATTTCATCCGTCATAGCGTCGGGCCGCTGCTTGCGACGCGGTACCCGAAATGGCAAGAGAGCCTTGCCCGCTCGGCGCGCTTGTTCGCCCAGGCGCAGGCGGACGAGCGCGCGCAACTCAGGCTCCTGCTGGAATTGAATGGACTGCGCGCACCAAGTGAGCGCGGACTTGCCGAGATGCTGAGCCAGATCCGGGATTCCCGCCCGGATGCACGGGTCGCGATTGCGCATGATGGTGCAATGCTGAGAATGTTCCGCAGCCGGCTGATCATCGCATCGGAGCCGTCCGTTCCCGCGCACGTCGCGCAGGAACAGGTGACCTGGCGCGGCGAGCGCAGCCTGTTGCTGCCCGCATTTGGGGGCACGCTGCACATGCGCTCGGGGACCGGTATCGGACTCGACCGGGTCAGACTGGCAGCGGGCCAGGTGACTGTGCGCGCGCGCAGCGGGGGAGAGCGTCTGCGACTTGGCGCTCGCCAGCCGCACAGGACGTTGAAGAACCTCTATCAGGAGGCGGGCATCCCCCACTGGGAGCGGCAGCGTCTGCCGCTTATTTATTGCGGTGAGACCCTGGTATGGGCTGCCGGCCTCGGATTACAGGCGGACTATGCGGCGTTGCCCGGGGCAGCGGGTGTCGAACCTGAGTGGGTCCCGGAAGCGCCACCCAAGGGCCGCTGATCGCAATTTCTGCTGGTTCAAGTTAAGCCTTTGTTTTTACTTGGTTCGTTTCGTTTTCGTGCTAAACTTTCAGGTTGTTTTAATCGATCGCGGCTGCGCGCCGGTGTTCTGCATTTCCGGCGGCTTCCGGTAATTCAAGCTTTGATTTTTCAGGGGGTAAGTAAATGGCTGTAGAACAAACCTTGTCCATCATCAAGCCCGACGCAGTCCAGAAGAATGTCGTCGGCCAGATTTGTGCGCGTTTCGAGGCCGCGGGTCTGCGGATCGTCGCGGCGCGGATGACGCACCTGTCAAGGGCGCAGGCGGAGGGCTTCTACGCGGTGCACAGGGAACGGCCGTTTTTCAAGGATCTGGTCGATTTCATGATTTCCGGCCCGGTGTTCGTCCAGGTTCTGGAAGGTGACGGTGCAATCGGCAAGAATCGCGATCTGATGGGTGCGACTGATCCGAAAAAAGCCGAGAAAGGCACGATACGCGCGGATTTCGCCGACTCGATCGATGCGAACGCGGTGCATGGATCTGATGGCGCTGACACTGCGCGCAACGAGATTGCGTATTTCTTCGCGAGCTGCGAGGTGTTTTCACGCTGAACGCGCCGGCGGCCGGGCGAGGCAGGCCGCGCGCGTCGTGGTCGCGGCGCGCGCGCTGTTGCTGGCAGAATCAAGGTCCTCGGCGGGAATCAGTTGTCGCGGGCGGGAACTGGGGTTCGGATGCTGCCAAATCTGATCGGATTTGATGCACTGGCGATGTCGGCCTTCTTCTCGGAGATCGGGGAGAAGGAATTTCGCGCGCGCCAGTTGCTGCGCTGGATACACCAGCGCCAGGTATCGGATTTCGCCGCGATGAGCGATCTCGCCATGTCGCTGCGCGGGCGCCTGCCCTCGCTTGCTCGCATAGCCGCGCCAGAGGTCGTCCGCGACCATACGGCTGCAGACGGCACGCGCAAGTGGTTGCTCCAGGTGGACAGCACCAACGCGGTGGAATCCGTGTATATCCCTGAGCGCAGCCGCGGCACTCTCTGCGTTTCCAGCCAGGCAGGCTGTGTACTCGATTGCGCGTTCTGCTCCACCGGAAAGCAGGGCTTCAATCGCAACCTGAGCCGCGCCGAGATTGTCGGCCAGCTCTGGCTCGCGTCCCGGCTCCTCGCGGAATCCGGTCTCGAGGGCAGGGCGATCACCAACGTCGTATTCATGGGTATGGGCGAGCCGCTCCTGAACCTGGAGGAGGTTGTGCCCGCTCTGCGCTTGATGCTCGATGACAATGCCTACGGACTTTCCAGGCGTCGCGTGACCGTCTCGACTTCCGGCGTGATTCCGGGGATGGATCAGCTGCGTGACGAGTGTCCGGTGGCGCTCGCGGTGTCGCTGCATGCACCGAACGACGCCTTGCGCGACAAGCTGGTTCCGATCAATCGAAAGTATCCGCTGGCGGAACTGATCAAGGCCTGCCGACGATATCTGGAACGCGCACCGCGCGATTTCGTCACCTTCGAGTATGTGATGCTCGACGGGGTAAACGACTCGCCCCAGCACGCGCGTGAGTTGCTGGGAATTTCCGCCAGAATCCACTGCAAGTTCAATCTGATTCCGTTCAATCCGTTCCCTGATTCCGGATTGCGCCGATCGCCGCCGGACACCGTACGGCGGTTCTCCGAAGTACTGCAGCGCGCCGGCGTCACCGTGACCGTCCGACGAACACGGGGCGACGATATAGATGCCGCGTGTGGTCAGCTCGCCGGCGACGTCGCCGATCGTACTCGGCGCAGCGCCGCGGGGCGGGTGATTCCGATTACCGAGGTGCATGCATGA
This sequence comes from uncultured Pseudomonadota bacterium, assembly GCA_903834835.1. Lineage (GTDB taxonomy): Bacteria > Pseudomonadota > Gammaproteobacteria > Burkholderiales > SG8-39 > CAILKO01. The sequence goes on from CAILKO010000049.1 coordinate 169,492, forward strand.
ACAGACGAGAGTGTGATCTACCGGGAAAACGCACTGCGGCGGCGGGAGGGTGGCTGGTGACGCTGATGCTGCTCGGCGCCTGTGCACAGCCGGGCACGCCAAGCGCAATCCCAACGGCGGAGAGCCCGTCGATCGTGGGCGAAGTGGGCGATCCGCGAAACCGCGCGCGCGTGCACCTGGAACTCGCGCTGCTTTACTACAGCAGAGGTGCGATGGCGGTCGCGCTCGAGGAGCTGCGAATCGCAGCCGCGTCCGATCCGACCTATGCGCAGACATTCAGTCTGTTCGGCGTGGTCTACATGGAACTGCGCGAAATCCCGCTTGCGCAGGCGAATTTTCAGCGTGCGCTGCAGCTTGCACCCAACGATTCGGAGATCAATCACAACTACGGGTATTTTCTCTGCGAAACAGGCAGGGAGCGGGACGCGATCAGTTACTTTCTGCAGGCGATCCGCAACCCGTTGTACAGCGCGCCAGCCCGGTCGTACTCCGCCGCAGGCCGGTGTTCGATGCGGATGAATAATCTCAAGGATGCGGAGGAGTTCCTGCAGCGCGCGCTCAAGCTGGATTCGGACGATCCGGTCGCATTGCTGCAGATGGGGCACATCCGCTACCGTCAGGACCGCCACGAGGACGCGCGTGTACTTGTCGCGCGCTATGCGCGGCTCGCGAGTGCGACGCCCGAGTCACTTTGGCTTGCGCTGCGCATCGAGCGCAAGCTCGGGCAACGCGTCGCCGAGAACAGCTTCGCCACGCAGCTGCGCCGCAGTTTCCCGGATTCGCGCGAGTATCAGTCCTTGCAGCGCGGAGAGTACGACTGAGCGCCGCAGGACGCGCCTTATTCGATGACGGAAATGACAGACCAGACGACTGTATACCCCGAGGCACCCGCGAGGCCTGCGCCCGAGCCTGTGGGAAGCGTGCTGTCCGGTGCCCGTGCAGCGCGCGGGCTGACGGTCGATGATGTCGCGGCAAAGCTGAAGTTCAGTCTGCGCCAGATCGAGTCGCTCGAGGCTGGCAGGCTGACCGAGCTCCCCGGGGGTACCTTCCTGCGCGGGATGGTCCGCAGCTATGCGCGCTTCGTGGAACTGGATCCGGAACCTCTGCTCGCGAGAATGGCAGGTGAGACCCGACCGCCCGACGACGACCGCCTTGTTCAGCGCTTCAGCGAACCGGTTCCGTTCTCGGATTCCGGGCGACGTGTGAACCTGGTCTATGCGGTGCTCTCGGTAATCGTGCTGGTGATCGCGGGTGTGGTTGCGCTGGAGTGGGGCAGTTCACGCGGTAGCTCCTCCGCGGAGGCGTCGTCCGAGGCGGTGCGGCCGGAGTCACGGCCGGCGCCTATCGGGGACGCACCCGCGCCGGCGCAAGCTGTGGGGGCCGTTGCGGCGGAACCGGAGACCCCTGTCGATTCCAATGCGGAGGCGGCGCGCAGCCCGATTTCGCCGGTGCAGGGCGAGATCGCGCCTGCGGCGCTTACCGAACCCGAACGTCGGGCACCGGGCGTGAAACTGGTCCGCCTGCGCTTCGATCGCGATTCATGGGTGCAGGTCGTCGATGGGGGCGGGCGAGTGTTGATGTCGCGCCTCAATCGGCGTGGCAGCGAGTCCGTGCTTGAGGGGCGCGAGCCGCTTTCCTTCGTGATCGGCAATGCGCGGCACGTGACAATGAGCTATCAGGGGGAAGCAGTGGATCTCGTACCGCATGTGAAGGTCGAAGTGGCGCGTTTCACGCTTCCGTGAGCGGGCGCCTGAATGCAAAACAGACACAGGGCACTTTCATGAACCCTCTCACGCGGCCGGGCACACGGCGCATTTCGACACAGGTCAGGATAGGCCAGGTCCTGATCGGCGGGGATGCGCCGATCGTGGTTCAGTCGATGACCAATACCGACACCGCCGATGCGGATGGCACGGCCCGCCAGGTGCGGGAACTCTGGCTTGCCGGTTCCGAGATCGTTCGAATCACGGTGAACACGCCGGAGGCGGCTGCTCAGGTGGCGCGCATCCGCGACCTCCTGGATGCAGCAGGCTGCGATGTGCCGCTGGTCGGAGATTTCCACTACAACGGGCACCGGCTGCTCGCGCAGTTTCCGGAATGCGCCCAGGCGCTCGCTAAATACCGGATCAATCCGGGCAACGTCGGGCGCGGCGACAAACATGACGAGCAGTTTTCGACGATGATCGAAACTGCGGTGCGCTACGGCAAGGCAGTACGGATCGGCGTCAATTGGGGGAGTCTGGATCAGGATCTGCTCGCAAAACTGATGGACGAGAATGCAGCCGCAGCACATCCCCGGGCGGCGCAGGCCGTAATGCATGAAGCGCTGATTCGCTCTGCGCTCGACTCGGCTGCGCATGCACAGGAGATCGGCCTTGGCGCCGATCGCATCGTGATCTCCTGCAAGCTTAGCGGGGTGCAGGATCTGATCGCCGTCTACCGTGAACTCGCGCGGCGATGCGACTACGCGTTGCACCTCGGCTTGACTGAAGCGGGGATGGGCTCCAAGGGCATCGTTGCATCCAGTGTCGCGATGGGAGTGCTGTTGCAGGAAGGCATCGGCGACACGATCCGTGTTTCGCTGACGCCCGAGCCTGGCGGCGACCGGACGCGCGAGGTGATCGTCGCTCAGGAGCTGCTGCAGACCATGGGGCTGCGCGCATTCACGCCGCTGGTCATCGCCTGTCCGGGTTGCGGACGCACGACCAGCACGTTCTTCCAGGAACTCGCTGACAAGATCCAGGGGTATCTGCGTACCCAGATGAATGCCTGGCGAGGTCGGTATCCTGGCGTGGAAGAGATGAAAGTCGCGGTGATGGGCTGCGTCGTGAACGGTCCCGGAGAATCCCGGCACGCGAATATCGGTATCAGCCTGCCGGGCACCAATGAGTATCCGGTGGCGCCGGTATACGTTGACGGCGAGAAGACGGTGACCCTGAAAGGCGAGCGCATTGCCGAGGAGTTCCAGGAGATCGTCGAAGACTACGTGCGGCGCAACTACGCACCGGGCGTATCGCGGACGGTGCCCGCGCGTACTGTGACCATTCCCATCAAGGCCGTCGGCTGAAGCGCTTTCGCCGGGCAACGGGATACTGAAAGCCGAAAGGAAGAACGAGCAAGTGAGCAATTCCCTTCAAGCGGTGCGCGGCATGAATGATGTGCTGCCCGACGAGGCGGACCTGTGGACGTCCTTTGAAACGGCGGTCAACGGGTGGCTCGCGCGCTACGGTTATCGCAATATCCGCACACCGCTGGTCGAGCATACCCAGCTGTTCCGCAGGGCGATCGGCGAGGTCACAGACATTGTCGAGAAGGAGATGTACTCCTGGCGCGACGAACTGAACGGCGAAGATCTCACACTGCGCCCCGAAGGGACCGCATCCTGTGTGCGTGCAGCGATCGAGCACAATCTGCTCTACGACGGTCCGAAACGCCTGTGGTACGCCGGTCCGATGTTTCGACACGAGCGTCCGCAAAAGGGCCGCTACCGGCAGTTCCACCAGTACGGTGTCGAGGCACTTGGCTACGCCGGGCCTGATATCGACGCCGAACTCATCATCATGTGCGCGGCGCTCTGGCGCTCGCTCGGGATCAGCGGCCTGAGGCTTGAACTGAATTCGATCGGGTCCGCGGAGGAACGCGCGGACTACAGGCGCGAACTCATCGCATATCTGGAGCGGCATGTCGATCGTCTGGACGGCGACGCACGGCGCCGGCTGCACAGCAATCCGCTGCGTGTCCTGGATTCGAAGAACCCCATGGTTCGCGAGGTGGTGGCCGATGCGCCACTGCTGCCGGATTACCTGGGCACCGAATCACGCGCTCATTTCGATGAACTGCAGAGGCTGCTCGTCGCGGCAGGCATTCCGTTCGAGCTGAATCCGCGGCTCGTGCGAGGGCTCGACTACTACAATCTCACCGTATTCGAATGGGTTTCAGACTCTCTTGGCGCGCAAGGGACGGTATGTGCCGGCGGGCGTTACGATGGCCTCATCGCTCAACTCGGCGGAAAACCGGCGCCAGCAGCAGGCTACGCGATCGGATGCGAGCGGTTGATCGCGCTATATCGCGAGACGGCGGGCGCGAAGGAGGCGGTAGTCCCGGACGTGTATCTGGTGCATCAGGGAAACGGTACGCTCACGTATGCGATGGAGCTGGCAGAATCCCTGCGCGGCGCCGGCTATTCGGTCGTCATGCATGCGGGTGGTGGAAGTTTCAAGTCGCAGATGAAGAAAGCCGACGCGAGCGGTGCTCGGCTGGCGCTGATCGTCGGCGAGGACGAACTCGCCGCCGGAGCCGTAACGGTCAAGCCGCTGCGGGGCAAAGGCGATCAGGAGAGCCTGGTACGCGGAGATCTATTGCGGTGGATGGAGAAGCTGCTTCCCGCACGGTATGCAGGAGCGGTAACGGCAACCTAATCGGGAAAGCTACGGGAACAGGGACAGAACGATGGCATTGGATCTGGAAGAGCAGGAGCAGCTCGCTTCGTTGAAGGGGTGGTGGAAGGACTACGGCGGCATCGTCGTATTCCTGCTGCTGGGTGTGGCGCTCGCACTGGCGGGGTGGCGCGGTTGGCAGTGGTACCAGGGCAGCCAGGCGGCCCATGCGTCGGCTGTCTACGATACGCTCGGCAAGGCGATTCAGGCGGGAGATGCCAAGGCCGTCCGCGACGCGAGCGGCTCGTTGATCGAGTCCTATCCACGCACGGTCTATGCGGCCATGGGTGCCCTCTCGGCGGCGCGCTTTCTGCACGATGCGGGCGATCTGAAGAACGCGAAGACCCAGCTCGAATGGCTGGCGAGCGGGACCCGGTATCCTGAGTTCCGGGATACTGCGCGCCTCAGACTCGCGGCGATGCTTCTCGACGAGAAGGCCTATGACGCTGCGCTCAAGACGCTGGAGGCCGGGCGGACCGAGGGCTATGAGTCACAGTTCTCCGCGCTCCGCGGGGATGTACTGCTTGCGAGCGGAAAGCCGGCGGAAGCGAAGAGCGCCTATCAAGCTGCCCTGGACACTGCGAAGAAGTCGAATACCGTGGGCACCCCGTTTCATGAGACAGTGCGCTTGCGTCTCGAGGCGCTGGGCGGATGACCCGCAGGTGCGACATCCGGGCATCGGCTGCATTGTTTGTCATGGCAATGCTCGCGGGCTGCTCCGGCGCAAGCATCAATCCTCTCGACTGGGTGGGCGCCAAGTCGGCCGGGCCGAAGCTCGCAGCCCTGCCCACGATCAGCAATCCGCACCCGGTGCGTCAACTCTGGGCAACCAATGTCGGGGGCTCGGATCGCTATATCTTCAGGCCCGTTGTAGTCGGCGACAGCGTGATGGCTGCTTCGCGTGCTGGCACATTGGTCAGGATCGACTCGACGAGCGGGCAATTGCGCTGGCGGACTGCAGTCGGCCGGCCACTCTCTGCAGGCGTCGGCGCGGATGCATCGCTGGTCGTGGTCGCTACGGAGGAGGGCGAGGTCTACGCCTACGACGCGCAAAGCGGACGTCCGCGCTGGTCGGCCCGCGTATCGAGCGAGGTGCTTACACCGCCAGAAGTGGGCGAGGACCTGGTCCTCGTGCGCAGTGCAGACAATCGCGTATTCGCATTTTCGGCTGAAGACGGCAAGCGGCGCTGGGTTTACCAGCGTGCGGCGGCGTCCCTGCTCGTTCGCACGCCTTCGGGGATCGCAATCTTTGACGGAACGGCCTACACAGGCTTCGCGGGCGGCAAGCTGGTCGCTCTCGCTCTCGGGAGCGGCGCCGTTCGTTGGGAGTCAACGGTGTCTGTGCCGCGCGGCGCAACCGAGCTTGAGCGCGTGACTGACGTCGTCGGCCAGCCGGCAGTATCCGGCCGCGAAGTATGCGCCGTGGCTTACCAGGGGCGGGTGGCGTGCTTCGATGCGCGTACCGGCAATCAGGTCTGGGCGCGGGAGAATTCCTCATTGAACGGCGTCAGCGTCGATGCACGCTATGCCTTCCTGAGCGATGAGAAGGGGGCTATCCACGCGCTCGACCGTGCGACCGGCCGCAGCGTCTGGAAACAGGACCGGCTCGCGAACCGGGAGCTTTCCACGCCGCTGCCGCTTGCAGGGGAGATCGCTGTTGCCGATGTCCAGGGCTTTGTTCATTTTGTTCAGCGCGACACCGGCACCTTTGTCGCGCGCCAGGCGACCGATGGAAGTCCCATCCGTTCGACGCCGGTCCGGCTCGGAACAGGTTTGCTGGTCCAGACACAGAACGGCGGGCTGTTCGCCATTTCTTCAGATGCGCCCAGGCGCTGAACCGGCGAGCGCGTGAAACCTGTCATTTCGCTGGTAGGAAGACCGAACGTCGGCAAGTCGACGCTGTTTAACCGCCTCACGCGCAGCCGCGACGCGATCGTTGTCGATGTGCCTGGTGCGACGCGCGATCGCCACTACGGCGACGGTCGCATCGGCAGCCGTAGCTATCTGCTGATCGACACGGGCGGGCTTGAGCCGGGCACGCATGCGGGCATCTTTGCCGAAATGGCGCGTCAGACCGAGCAGGCAATCGCGGAATCCGATGCCGTCGTGTTCGTGGTTGATGCGCGCGCAGGGGTCACGGGTGCCGATCGCGAGATCGCCCAGAAACTGCGCAGACTAGGGGTTCGCGTGTTTCTGGCGGCAAACAAAGCCGAGGGTCTGAACGGGCGCACGGCCGCCGCGGAGTTCCATGAACTTGGACTGGGCGAACCGATGCCTGTGTCCGGCGCGCATGGAGAAGGCGTGCGCGAGATGATGGATGTCGTCCTCGCGGCGTTCCCGGCCGAAGAGGCCGCAGGCGAGGAGGAACGCGACAAGCATCCGCGCTTCGCGATTGTCGGGCGCCCGAACGTGGGCAAGTCGACGCTCGTGAACGCGCTGGTTGGCGAGGAAAGGGTTATCGCGTTCGACCAGCCTGGAACGACGCGCGATACGATCGAGGTGCGCTTCGAGCGCGACGGCAAGCCCTATACCCTGATCGACACGGCAGGCTTGCGCAAACGCGGCAAGCAGGAGGAGGCGGTCGAGAAGTTTTCGGTGGTGCGCACCCTTCAGGCGATCGAAGCGTCGAATGTTTCCGTTCTCATGCTGGACGCGACCGAGGGCGTGACGGAGCAGGATGCGCACATCGCAGGTTTCGTACTCGAGCGCGGGCGCGCTGTGGTGCTCGCGATCAACAAGTGGGATGCGGCCGGCCCCGAGGCGCGCGAAAAGATGAAACGTGAACTTGCCTGGAAGCTGGATTTCCTGGGTTTCGCAGACGCCGTGGTCCTTTCCGCCAAGACCGGCAAGGGTCTTGGTCCGCTCATGAAGACGATGGGCGTGGCCTACGAGTCGGCCATGGCCGACCTCTCGACACCGCGCCTCACGCGAGCGCTTATCGCCGCCGTGGAACGCCAGGCGCCGCCTCGCAAGGGGCTGGTGCGGCCGAAATTGCGCTACGCGCATCAGGGGGGGCGCAATCCGCCCTGCATCGTGATTCACGGCAATGCGCTGCAGGAGGTGCCTGACAGCTATCGGCGGTACCTCGAGGGCTACTTTCGCAAGGCCTTCGAATTGCGCGGAACGCCGATGGCGATCCAGTTTCGCACCGGCAGGAATCCGTTCCAGGGCCGCAAGAGCGGCACAGGGCGGTAATCAGTCATAGATAGTAACGTTTACGTTACTATCTATGACGTTTGAGTGCAATTTTCTCCCTAGCGCCGCTCGTAGGCTGCGAAGTCGGCGACGCAGCCGGGGCCGCTTTGGCAGCGCAGCAGGCGTAAGAGCGGTTGCGCGGCCTTTGCGCCGAGTGCTTCCTTATGGGAGTTCCAAAGCTTCAGGGCTGCCGCGCGGTCCCCGGTCGCAATGGCGCCCGCCATCGCGGCCGAAAGCAGGAACTCGCGTGCTTCGGAAAACACGCCCGTCTGGTTATCCAGCAGCTGTGTGCCAAGGGCGGCCATGCGCGTGGCGTCGCGTTCGCCGACGGCCCGGAAAAGCGCAAGCCAGCCCCGCTGGTAGGGGAACAGGCGCCCCGCACAGTCCGTGGCAAGTCTGCGCCACAACTCCTTCAGCGCGCCGGTCTCGAGGTTCGGGTTGATCAGCGCGGACAGTCGCGACAGGCTGTGCAGCCAGACATCGTGATCCCGCGGATCCCGGCACTCGATGAGCCGGAACCGGACGATCTCGAGATCCTTCTGGAGCTGTGCGCTGATCTCATCCGGTGGCGACGATGACTCGCTCAGCAGTATGTCGTGCGCATAGCGTGCGAGACGCATGTTTCCGGCGCGCAGGTCGGAGCCGGTCACAAGCGGATTCGGCGCGCGGCGGACGAATTCAGGCGTAAATAGCTCCAGCACGGGAACGCTGGCATTCAGCAGACCGACAACGTCCGAGGCACTGCGCTCGGTGAATCGGTCGCGCGCGGCGCGAAGATCAAGCACAGGATTGAAGTCGGAGTTCGCGGGAATGGCATAACTCTCGAACAGCGGTTCGAGCACGGCACGGTTGCCCAGGTAGCGCGCGTCGAAATCTCCGGGCGTCATCATCTGGATGCTCCAGAGTTCCGCGGCCATGCCGGGATCTTCGAAAATGTGTGCGCTTGCCGCCACGGGAACGGGCCGGTCCGAGGCGATGATCAGCAAGTCGTGGTCGCTCGGCGCGAACACGGCGTAGTGCGGAAATTCGCTGCCCAGCGCCTTCATGACTGACGCAAGCAGGGTGCCATCGATCTCGTAGAGCTGGAACCATTGAACCAGCAGCCCGCGGGCGTTGAGGTGGGGACGGATCCGTTGGTAGAACTCGCGCGTGAACAGTCCGGCTACGCCGCTTACCCAGGGGTTGGACGGCTCGGAGATGATCAGATCGTAGGATCGCCTGCCAGCACTGAAATACGCCTTTGCGTCGTCAATGGTGATCGTTCCGCGCGGGTCGGCGAATGCAGCGCTGTTGCGCGGTGCGAATCCCTGCGCTGCTTCCGCCATCGCCGCCTCGATTTCCACTGTGTCGACGCGTTCGATCGTGAGGCTCTGGAGCAAGGTGTGCATCGTCAGGCCTGTGCCTATGCCGATCAGCGCGGCGCGTCGGGTGTCCGGTTTCAGCGCAAGCGGAATCGCAGCTGTGAGAATCATGGTGATCTCGTCGCTGCCACGCCGGGTGCCGTCGATGCTCACGGAGCCGTCCGACTTTCCGTTGGTGCGAATGCTCAGGGCGTCCGGATAGCGCACCAGATGGACGGTCGCCGTCTTGCCGTCGCGCTGGTAGAGCACGCTCGCGTCGCGCGAACTCGCGAGTTCGCCATGACGGAACACGCCCGCAGTCATCTTGTTCACGTCCAGGCGCAGGAAGAACAGTGCGGGAATAAAGAGTGCCAGTGCGAGCACGCCCGAGGCGAGTGCGGCTCTTCGTCGGCCGGTCGAGGCGAGGATCATGATGCCGATGAATACGTCGACCCAGGCCCCACTGACGAGCGTGTTCTTCAGGCCAAGCTGGGGCATCCCGACATGCACCGCAGCGAGGACCCCGAGTATTGCGCCGAGCGTATTCAACGCATAGACCCGGCCGATCGCGCGCTCGCCCGCGCCGTCGCGCATGAGCGCTCCGGTGATGAGTGGCAGTGTCATGCCGGCACAGAGCGTTGCGGGCAGCATGACGAGCACGGCGATGAAGGCGCCGGCAAGACTGAAGAGCAGGTAGCCGGCATCTGTCCGGGAAAGACCGCCCATCAGAAATTCCATCAACAGAAAGCTGCGGTCGTAGACGATCAGCGTGCCGAGGGCGAGCACGCCCATGATGATTTGCACCCAGCCGAGCAGTTGCCTCGGGTCCGCAATGCTGTCGACCAGGCGGCGGACGCACAGTCCGCCCAGCGCGAGGCCTGCAATGAAGGCGGACAGCATGAGCTCGAACGAGTGCGTGGACGCGCCAAGCACAAGGGAGAGCATCCGGATCCAGCAGATTTCGTAGATGAAGGAGGCGAGTCCGGTAAGCAGCGCCACGGTGCCGAGCAGGCGGCGCCCTGAGTCGGGGGCGGGATCGGCATGGATAGCGCGGATACGCGAATTGCGCGCGACCAGCCAAACTGCGACTGCGAGCGCGATGTTCAGAGCGCCTGCGATGCGCAGCGTGCCTGGCAGGCCGACCCAACCGATGAGAACAAATCCGCTTGCGAGCACGCCGACAGCCGCGCCGAGACTGTTGGTGAAGTACAGCATGGCGAGTCGCTCACCCCTGCGGCCTGGATCACCGCGCAGCAGTCCCGCTGACATGAGCGGGAAGGTGGCGCCGAGCAATATCGACTGCGGCAGGATCAGGGCAATCGCGACCGCGAGTCGCGCACAGAGTACGGCCGACTCGCCCGCGACGAACGGCAGCAGCGTGTCGTAGGACCAGCCCGTCGTAAGGCCGTAGATTTCATGAAAACCGAGGGCGAAGACGCCGACCACAGCCTCTACGATCGCGTAGGCGATCAGGGGACGCGCCAGTTGCTCCGAGATCCGGGCGCAGAACGCGGCACCGATCGCCATGCCCCCCATAAACACGATGAGCACCAGCGACTGCGCATAGGCGGCATGCCCTAGGAAGAGCTTCAGGTACTGCGTCCAGATCGACTCGTAGATCAGACCGGCGAAGCCTGAAACCGCGAACAGCGCGTAGCAGGTGAGCGGGGACGGACGGCGGACGGGCATGGCGCCGGTCTTATAGCACGCGGGTCGTCCCTTCCTTTCCCGGGCGTTGCGCAGGGAACCCTCGCCGCATCGGATCATTCACTGCGCCTGAATCCGGCATGGACACAGGGCCTTATGCCATAATCCGCAGCTTGTTTCGCGACTAGATGTACCCTACCCGCCATGGCGCAGACTCTTTACGACAAACTCTGGGACAGCCATCTCGTTCACGTCGAACAGGACGGAACCGCGCTGCTCTACATCGACAGGCATCTCGTGCACGAGGTGACCAGCCCGCAGGCCTTCGAAGGCCTCAAGATCGCCGGCCGCAAGCCCTGGCGCATCGACTCGGTGGTGGCTACCGCCGACCACAACACGCCGACTACGGACTGGGACAAGGGCATGCCCGGCATCCAGGATACGATAGCGCGCTTGCAGATCGAGACGCTGGACAGCAACATCCGCGAGTACGGGGCAAAGGTTTATTTTCCGTTTCTCGACAAGCGCCAGGGTATTGTCCATGTGATCGGCCCGGAGAATGGCGCGACCCTCCCGGGCATGACTGTGGTGTGCGGTGATTCGCATACGAGTACGCACGGTGCGTTCGGTTGCCTCGCGTTTGGCGTTGGTACCAGCGAGGTCGAGCACGTCCTCGCGACGCAGTGCCTTGTGTCGCGCAAGATGAAGAACATGCGGGTGAACGTGGATGGCGTCGTCGGGCCGGGCGTTACCGGCAAGGACATCATCCTTGCGATCATCGGCCGCATAGGCACGAGCGGTGGAACGGGCTACGCGATCGAGTTCGCTGGCAGTGCCATCCGTGCGCTGTCCATGGAAGGCCGGATGACGGTCTGCAACATGGCGGTCGAAGCGGGCGCGCGCGCCGGGATGATTGCCGTGGACGACACCACGATCGACTATCTGAAAGGCAGGCCGTTCGCTCCTTCAGGCAAGGGATGGGACGAGGCCGTGGTTTACTGGCGCACCCTCAAGAGCGACGCCGATGCGAAATTCGACCACGAGATCACGCTCGATGCGGCGGCGATCCGTCCCCAGGTGACCTGGGGCACCTCGCCTGAGATGGTCGTGGCGGTGGATGGCACAGTACCGGATCCGGATAAGGAAAAGGACAGTGTCCGGCGTGAGGGCATGGAGCGCGCGCTTTCGTACATGGGTCTGAAGCCGCGTACGCCGGTCACCGACATCACGCTCGACAAAGTGTTCATCGGGTCGTGTACCAATTCCAGGATCGAAGACTTGCGCGCTGCGGCCGCCGTCGTCAAGGGCAGGCGCATCGCGAAAAGTATCCGGCTCGCGCTGGTAGTACCGGGCTCCGGTCCGGTGAAGGCACAAGCGGAACGCGAGGGGCTGGACAAGATTTTCGTTGCCGCAGGATTCGAGTGGCGTGAGCCGGGCTGCTCGATGTGCCTCGCGATGAATGCCGATTTCCTTCAGCCTGAGGAGCGTTGCGCCGCCACATCAAACCGCAACTTCGAAGGAAGACAGGGCGATCGAAGCCGGACGCATCTGGTCAGCCCGGCGATGGCTGCAGCGGCGGCGATCGCCGGTCATTTCGTCGATGTGAGCCGGACGAACTGAAGGCGCGATCAGCCGCGCGATCTGCCAGTTTCACCAATCAACAGCGATACCGCCTAACGGAAATCATGGAAAAGCTGACTTTACACAGTGGACTTGTGGCGCCGCTCGACCGAGCGAATGTCGACACGGACGCCATCATCCCAAAGCAGTATCTCAAGTCGATCAAGCGCACCGGATACGGTCCGGCCCTGTTTGATGCGTGGCGCTATCTGGATCACGGCGAGCCCGGAATGGACCATGCAAAGCGGCCGCTCAATGCCGAGTTCGTGCTCAACCAGGATCGTTACCGTGGCGCAAGCATCCTGCTCGCGCGCAGCAATTTCGGCTGCGGTTCCTCGCGCGAACATGCGCCGTGGGCGCTGCTCGAGTATGGGTTCCGATGTGTCATCGCGCCTTCGTTCGCCGATATTTTTTACGGTAACTGCTTCAAGAACGGTGTGTTGCCGGTAGTGCTCAAGGAGGCGGAGGTGGACCGGCTGTTTCACGAGTGCGCGGCATTCCCGGGATTCCGTCTCACCCTTGATCTGGACAAGCAGCGCATCGCGACGCTGGACGGTGCGCTTTCCTATGGTTTCGACGTGGACGCGTTCCGCAAGTACTGCCTGCTGAACGGCCTTGATGACATCGGTCTGACGCTCAGGCATGCGGACAAGATTCGCGCGTTCGAGACGGGCCGGCGTGAACGTTTTCCCTGGGCTTTCGGGTGATTTGATGAAAATAGCGGTTCTGCCGGGCGACGGCATAGGCAAGGAAATCATGACGCAGGCAGTCAGGGTGTTGCGCCGGCTGGGTGAGGATGGCCTGCGCATGGAGATTGAAGAAGCTCCGGTTGGCGGGACAGCCTACGATCTTGCGGGCGATCCGTTGCCAGAGGCGACGCTGAAACTGGCGCGAGAAGCCGATGCGATATTGTTCGGGGCAGTAGGGGACTGGAAGTACGACACGCTTTCTCGACCAAAGCGTCCCGAACAGGGACTGCTTGGTCTGCGCAAGGCCCTTAATCTCTTTGCCAACCTGCGACCGGCGCAGGTCTACGAGGAACTGGCGAGTGCGTCATCGCTCCGGCCGGATGTTGTCGCCGGTCTGGACATACTGATCGTAAGGGAACTTACCGGGGACATCTACTTCGGTACGCCGCGCGGGATATCGACCTTGCCGAACGGGGAGCGTGAGGGCTATAACACCATGCGCTATGCGGAGAGCGAAGTCCGCCGCATCGCGCGGGTTGCATTCGAGGCGGCGCGCAAGCGCGGCAAGCGTCTGTGCTCGGTGGACAAGGCGAACGTGCTTGAGACCACGGAGCTATGGCGCCAGGTCGTGATTGAAACCGGAAAGGAGTTTCCGGATGTGGACCTCAGCCACATGTATGTCGATAACTGCGCGATGCAGCTGGTCCGCAATCCCAAGCAGTTCGATGTGATCGTTACCGGAAACATGTTCGGCGACATTCTGTCTGATGAAGCTTCGATGCTTACGGGCTCCATCGGTATGCTTCCATCGGCCTCGCTCGACGAGCATAACAAGGGCATGTATGAGCCGATCCACGGCTCGGCACCGGATATTGCCGGAAAGGGTGTCGCGAATCCGCTGGCCACGATCCTGTCTGCAGCGATGATGCTGCGTTACTCCCTTGGCAAACCGGAGGAGGCGGAACGGATCGAAAGGGCGGTGCGCAAGGTCTTGCGCGAAGGCTATCGCACGCGCGATCTGGAAACACCGGGGACCCGTGTCGTGGGCACCGAGGAAATGGGCGCCGCGGTCGTCGCGGCGCTCTGAAGGAACGGTACGTGCCGATGCTTCGGACCGGCATAGTCGGCTGGCGCGGGATGGTGGGATCCGTACTGGTGCAGCGTATGCGCGAGGAACGCGATTTCGACCAAATCGAACCGGTATTCTTTTCGACGTCGCAGGCTGGAGGGCGCGGGCCGCAGGTCGGACGGGACTGCGGGCCGGTGCTTGATGCGAATGACCTGAACGCACTCGGAGCATTGCCTGTCATCGTTTCTTGTCAGGGTGGCGATTACACGAACAGCGTGCATGCGCGGTTGCGATCGGGCGGATGGAATGGCTACTGGATCGACGCGGCAAGCGCACTTCGCATGCAGGATGACGCGGTAATCGTTCTCGACCCGGTAAACGACGGGGTGATTCGCAAGGCACTCGCAGGTGGCGTGCGCGATTTCATAGGCGGGAACTGTACAGTCAGCCTCATGCTGATGGGGATTGCCGGTCTGTTCGAACAAGACCTCGTCGAATGGGTGAGCAGCATGACCTATCAGGCAGCCTCGGGCGCCGGCGCGGCAAACATGCGTGAACTCGTCGCGCAGATGTCGAAGATCGGCGAATCGGCCGCAGGCCTGATGTCGGATCCGGCCGCGTCCGCATTGGAGATTGACCGTGTGGTGATCGCTGCAATCCGCGACGGCAGTCTTCCGAAGGAGCATTTCGGTCATCCGCTGGCAGGGAGCCTGCTTCCATGGATCGACAAGGATCTGGGGAATGGTCAGAGCAAAGAAGAATGGAAAGGACTGGCGGAAACGAACAAGATACTCGGTCGTCAGGCCAATCCGATACCGGTCGACGGGGTCTGTGTCCGGATCGGTGCGATGCGCTGCCATAGCCAGGGCCTGACGATCAAGCTGCGCCGCGATGTGCCGCTGGACGAGATTGAGGACATGCTTGCGCGGGCCAACCAGTGGGTGCGCGTGATACCGAACCGGCGCGAGGAGTCTCTGCGCGACCTTACCCCTGCCGCGGTGACCGGAACCCTTCATGTTCCGATCGGGCGCTTGCGCAAACTCGCGATGGGCCCGGAGTATCTGTCTGCATTTACGGTCGGTGACCAGTTACTCTGGGGCGCGGCGGAACCGCTTCGCAGGATGCTCAGGCTGCTGATTGAATCCGGCGTGAAGTGACACGGCTGCCGGGCCTGTTTTCTACATGGGCAGGCTGTTGGAGTGCAGGAAACTAGGCTTACCTGCCTGCACAGCGAAAAATCAAGAAAATTCGTAACTTGCAAGGCTAACTTCATGATGTTATGGTGGTTGGCCCAAAAAGGAAGGCTCGGGGATGACTGTGCGGATCTCATTTTTTTCCCTCACTGCGAGGATTCTGGCTGTTGCATTCATGGCAGCCTCGCCCGTTGTTTCCGAGGCGGCCGGTCTAGGCCGGTTGTCCGTTTTGTCCTCGCTCGGTCAGCCGCTGAATGCGGAGGTCGAGATCATTTCCCTGCAGCCAGGCGAAGAAGAAGGCCTGAGCGCGCGGCTCGCTCCGATGGAAGCCTTCAAGCAGGCGGGCATCGATTTCAACACTGCTCTGTTGTCGGTGAAGTTCGCAATCGAGCAGCGCAATGGCAAGCCCGTGCTCAAAATAGCGTCCGGCCTGGCCATCAACGAACCTTTCCTCGACCTGCTGGTAGAACTGCAATGGAATGCCGGCAGGTTGGTGCGCGAATACACCTTTCTTCTGGACCCGCCCCAGTTCAGCGCGGCGGCGCCTGCTCAGGTTGTGCCCGTCCAGCCTCAGATTGCACCGGCGGTCCCGGCAGTCGTTCGGCCCGTTGCGGCGCCCGCGGCACGTGTGCCCGAATCGGCACCGGCGGTTGCGCCTGCACCTGCGGTTTCGTCTGCAACGTATCAAGTTCAGCGCGGCGACACGCTTGCAGGCGTGGCACGCAAGAATCTTCCTCAAGGCGCAAGTTTCAATCAGATGCTGGTTGCGCTATTTCGCGCCAACGGCGACGCCTTTGACGGAGGAAACATCAACCGGTTGCGCGCGGGCAGAATACTCAGCCTCCCCGGCGCAGACGCGGTTACCGGGGTGAATAAGGACGAGGCTCGAAAGTTTGTTGAGAGTCAAGCAGGAGAGTTCGCACAGTATCGACGTCGTCTCGCTGGTGCGGTCTCTGCGGCGCCGGGTAGCGAGGCAGGTGCTGCGCGCAGTGCTTCCGGCGCGATCACGGCAACACCGACGAAATCGGCGCCATCCGCCCCAAAGGACGAAGTGAAGCTGTCAAAGGCGGATCCGGCCAAGCCCGCGGCGCAAGCGGCGGCAAAGGGAGACGACAAGGTTGCGTCGGGCCGGGCGATAAAGGAGGCGCAGTCTCGTGCACAGGAGCTGGAGAAGACGGTCACGGATCTCCAGAAGGTGCTTGATCTGAAGAGCAAGCAGCTGGCGGAACTGGAGGCCAAAGCGCCGAAGTCTGCCTCTCAGCCGGTGGCCGCTCCTGCGGCACCGGCCGCCAAGCCCGCACCGATGCCGGAACCTCCCAAGGCAGTGCCGGTACCTGCTGTGCCTGCATCCGCAGCGACGCCGGTAGATGCGGCCAAGGCGGAGCCTGCGAAGGCAGTCGAGCCGAAGCCCGCCCCGGAAACGTCAAAGCCGGTGCCTGCTAAGCCGACCGTAAAGGCAGCACCGCCTCCGCCACCTGCGACAAGCTTTGTTGATGAGCTCCAGGAGAATGGTGCCGCCATCGGTGGAGCCGGAGTGGTGGCGATTCTGCTCGGCGCGTACGGGGCCTGGGCGTGGCGTCGCAAGAAGAAAGCTGCCGCCGCCGTTCTCGGTGATGCGGTGACGCCTGGTCCGACTGTCGCTGTTGCTGCGCCAGCGGCGAACCCCGCCGTTGCCGCTCAGGTCGAGGCGGCGATTGCATCGGCGAATCTGGCGCCCCAGGAATCGGACGAAGTGGATCCGGTCGCCGAGGCCGATGTCTATATGGCATACGGCCGCGACGCGCAGGCTGAGGAGATCTTGAAGGAAGCCCTCCAGAAGGATCCGGCACGGGTGCCGGTGCTGGCAAAGATGGTCGAAATTTACGCGCAACGCCGCGATGCGAAAGGCGTGGAGGAGTATGCGCTGAAGATCAAGTCGGCGACGGGCGGCGAAGGCGCGGAATGGGAAAAGGCCGCAGCGCTAGGGCAATCCGTAGATCCAGACAACGGCCTGTACAGTGGTGTGGCAGGCGCGGGTGCGGCGGTGGTTACATCGGCGGCCAGTCCTGCGCTCGATTTCGATCTGGATGGATCGACGGCGGCACCGGAAGCGCCTGTGGCTGATGTGGTCGCTCGAACTCCAGACGTCGTTCTTGACTTCGATCTCGGTGCACCGGAAGCTGAATCTTCTGGTGCCGCGACGGAATTCTCCCCCGACAAGACGGTCGTGGTTGATCCGACCAAGGCTGAGGGTGGGGATGGTCTGGGGCTGGACTTCGATCTTGGCGAACCGGAACCCAGGGCGGAGGTGGCCACCGAGTCCGCGCCGGCAGCAGTTGCTGGAGATGGCGGGCTGGATTTTGATCTGGGCACGGATTCCTTGGATGCACCGGCCCCGCAGGCAACGACTGATGCCGCGTTGCCCGAACTTTCGATGAGCTCTGGCGACGACAAGGGACTGGATTTTGAACCGTCAGGAAAAGCTTCGCCTGCAACGGACAATGCTTCGGTTGACTTCGATTTGAATCTTGATCTCGGGTCCTCCGCAGGTTCCGAATCCCAGGTAGACGCGCCGTCCATCGATCTTGGCAGCATCAGTCTGGATCTTGATGCGCCGGGAGGCTCCGGGACGGTTGATCCGAAATGGCAGAATGCCTCGGACAAACTCGATCTCGCCAAAGCATTCGAAGAAATGAACGATAAGAGTGGTGCGCGAGACCTGCTGAACGAAGTTCTCAGGGACGGCGATGCTGCGCAGAAGCAGCAGGCGCAGGAGATGCTGGCGCGCCTGGGCTGATCGCGATGCGGGCTGCTGGTGGCCCGTTCGCGCATGCACAGAAAGCGGACACCGGCCCATGAAATTCGCGCTGGGCGTGGAGTACGACGGCAGCCAATTTCTAGGATGGCAACGGCAGGCTACAGGGCCGACCGTTCAGGCAGCAATCGAGGCGGCGCTCTCTGTCGTCGCGGACGAGGCGGTGATGGTCGTGTGCGCCGGGCGCACTGATCGCGGCGTTCACGGTGTCGAGCAGGTGGTTCATTTCGACACTTCGACGGAGCGGCCCATTTCGGCCTGGGTTCGCGGCGTAAATGCCTTGCTTCCGGACTCAATTGCAGTACTTTGGGCGAAGCACGTTCCCGAGACCTTCCACGCGCGGTACAGCGCGACGGCCCGGACTTACCGCTATGTTCTGTTGAACCGGAGCGTGCGACCTGCGCTGGAGGCTCGCCACGCGGGTTGGTTTCACCGAAGGCTTGATCACGGGTTGATGCAGGAGGCTGCCGCCTTGCTGATAGGTACGCACGATTTCTCCGCATTCCGTTCTTCAGAATGCCAGGCGAAGACGCCAGTGCGAAGTCTTACGACCTGCGACGTACTGCAGATGGGCGATCGGTTCGAGTTTCTACTTTCTGCCAATGCATTCCTGCATCATATGGTGCGGAACATCGTTGGAACTCTGGTGTATGTGGGCAAGGGCAAGCACGCGCCGGAGTGGGCTAGGCAAGTCCTCGAATCGAGAGAGAGAGCCTTGGCGGCGCCTACATTCGCGCCGGAGGGGCTCTATCTCGAACGGGTTAACTATTCCGAAATTTGGGGATTGCCTCAGCGGGGCGCAGTCCGTATTTCAGCATTGATGGAGAATTGAATTGCGCACCCGAATCAAGATCTGCGGCATTACGAGCGCGAGTGACGCGGAAATGTGCGCAGTGCTGGGGGCCGACGCGCTGGGGCTCAATTTTTACGAGCGCAGCCCGCGCTATCTCACGGTAGCCGCTGCGGTAGACGTGGCAGCGGGTGCCTCGGCGCTCGTCAGTCTGGTTGCGCTTTTCGTGAATCCGACCCCGGATCTGGTACGGTCCGTCATCGAACGCGTCCGGCCATCCCTGCTTCAGTTCCATGGCGACGAGTCGGCGAACTTTTGCGAGCAGTTTCAGTTTCCGTACATGAAGGTCTGCAGGATGGGAGACGGTGTCGATTTGTTAGAATACATGCGTCCGTTTGGCTCTGCCAAAGCGTGGTTGGCGGACGCGTACAGCGAAAAGTACGGCGGAGCCGGGAAACAGTTTGACTGGGATCGCTTGCCTGCAATTTGTCCTCGACCTCTGATCCTTTCGGGCGGTCTGGATCCGCAGAATGCGGCTGCGGCAGTGACCCGGGTGAGACCCTGGGCATTGGACGTCTGCAGTGGAGTGGAGTCAGCCAAGGGCGTCAAGGATCCTGAAAGGGTCGCTTCGTTTATCTCCGAGGTTAGAAATGCAGACGAGTAAATGGCCTGATAGCGCTGGGCATTTCGGGCCGTACGGCGGGGTGTTTGTCGCAGAGACGCTTACGCACGCGTTGGGTGATCTGATCGAAGCGTATGAGCGATATCGGGTCGACCCTGCGTTTCAGGATGAGTTGCGCTACGAGCTCAAGCACTACGTCGGGCGACCATCGCCTGTGTATCACGCCCGGCGCCTGTCGCAGAAGGCAGGCGGTGCGCAGATCTATCTGAAGCGCGAGGACCTCAATCACACGGGGGCCCACAAGATCAATAGCACCGTCGGACAAGCCATGCTGGCTGTCCGGATGGGGAAGAAGCGCGTAATCGCTGAGACCGGTGCCGGTCAGCATGGCGTCGCCAGCGCGACGGTCGCGGCGCGCTACGGCCTCGAATGTGTTGTCTATATGGGTGCGGAGGACATAAAGCGGCAGGCGGCGAATGTCTATCGGATGAAACTGCTTGGGGCGTCGGTGGTATCGGTTGAGTCAGGCTCCAGAACACTCAAGGATGCTCTAAACGAGGCGATGCGCGACTGGGTGACTAACGTCGACGACACGTTCTATATTCTCGGCACGGTCGCCGGCCCGCATCCTTATCCCATGATGGTGCGCGACTTCCAGTCCGTGATCGGTGAAGAATGCCTGACGCAAATGCCGGACCTTGCAGGGCGGCAACCCGATGCGATCCTCGCATGCGTGGGCGGAGGTTCGAATGCGATGGGAATCTTCTATCCGTATGTCGACAGGGACGAGGTGCGTCTGATCGGAGTGGAGGCTGCGGGAGAGGGCCTCGAGAGCGGCCGGCACGCCGCTTCGCTGTGTGCCGGAAAACCTGGCGTATTGCATGGGAATCGCACCTACCTGCTCCAGGATGAGGACGGGCAGATTACGGAAACGCATTCCATTTCCGCTGGACTCGACTATCCCGGGGTGGGGCCTGAGCACGCATGGCTCAAGGATTGTGGCCGCGCGGAATATGTCGCCGTCACCGATTCCGAGGCGCTGGCTGCGTTCCATGATCTATGCAGACTGGAAGGCATCATCCCTGCGCTTGAATCCAGTCATGCCGTTGCCTATGCAATGAAACTCGCGGCGACGATGCCGTCAGACCGCATACTTCTAGTCAATCTTTCGGGCCGAGGCGACAAGGACATGCACACCGTCGCCGAGCGCTCTGGGATCACCTTCTGACGATGTCCAGAATCGCAGACTGCTTTGCCAACCTAAGAAAGTCAGGACGCAAGGCCCTGATCCCGTACATCACAGCGGGCGATCCGACGCCGGTACTTACTGTCGCCCTGATGACCGCGCTGGTCGAAGCTGGAGCCGACATCATCGAACTTGGCGTGCCGTTTTCTGATCCTATGGCCGACGGTCCGGTCATCCAGCGTTCAAGCGAACGTGCGCTGAAGCACCATGTTGGTTTGCGCACGGTGCTGGCCCTTGTACAAGACTTCCGCAAGGATAACGCGCACACGCCCGTGGTCCTGATGGGTTATGCGAACCCGATCGAGGCACTCGGCCGCGTCCAGTTTGTTGAGCAGGCCGTTGCAGCAGGAGTCGATGGCGTTCTTGTGGTCGACTATCCGCCTGAGGAGTGCGGCTCCTTTGCACAACAGGCTCAGAGCGCGGGTCTTGACACGATTTTCCTACTTGCGCCTACGTCAACTGAAGATCGGATTCGTGAAGTTGCGAAGGTTGGCAGCGGATACCTCTACTACGTGTCGCTACGTGGTGTCACCGGTTCGGCGAATCTCGACCTGGGCGACGTCGCAGCGCACTTGCCAATGATCCGGGCGGCGAGCTCTCTGCCGATCGGTGTTGGATTCGGCATCCGGGACGCGGAGTCCGCCAAGCGAGTGGCGCGCGAGGCGGATGCGGTCGTGATCGGCAGCCGAATCATTCAGGAAATCGAGTCTGCCGGTCCGGCTGCTGCGGTGGAACAGGTGAAGAGATTTCTCCGCCCCATCCGATTGGCCATGGACGAGCAGGGCTGATGCGCCGCGTGGAGGTATGAAATGAGCTGGCTCCAGAAACTCCTTCCTCCAAAGATCCAGCGTACGCCGGGCGGCGCGCGGAAAAGCGTTCCGGAAGGCCTGTGGACCAAGTGCCAAGCCTGCGACGCGGTGCTTTACGCAACGGACGTTGAGGCCAATCTGAATGTGTGCCCGAAGTGCTCCTACCATCAACGGATTGGGGCAAGGGCGAGGCTGGACGCGTTGTTAGACCCAGAGGGACGTTACGAGATCGGGGCCGACGTCTTGCCTGTGGATACGCTTAAATTCAAGGACTCCCGGCGTTACACAGAACGTCTCGCAGAGGCCAATCGCCAGACGGGGGAGGGCGATGCATTGGTCGTCATGCAGGGATCGGTGAAGACGATCGGTCTTGTATGCGCGGCATTCGAGTTTGATTTCATGGGTGGATCCATGGGATCTGTCGTTGGGGAGCGTTTCGTGCGCGGCGTGCGAGCGGCGGTGGAACAGTCGTTGCCGCTCGTTTGCGTCTCGGCTTCAGGTGGGGCGCGGATGCAGGAGGGCGTGTTGTCCCTTATGCAGATGGCCAAAACGACGGCCGCACTTACGGAACTGGCAGAGCGAAGCTTGCCGTTCATCTCGGTCCTAACTGATCCGACGATGGGGGGCGTGTCCGCGAGTTTTGCAATGATTGGCGACGTAGTCATCGCAGAACCCAAGGCGCTCATCGGTTTTGCGGGTCCGCGCGTGATCGAACAAACGGTCCGGCAGAAACTTCCGGAGGCCTTTCAGCGTTCCGAATTCCTGCTTGAGAAGGGTGCGGTGGATATGGTGGTTGACCGCAGGCAGATGCGTGACAAGATTGCATCCATCCTCGCCATGATGATGGACAGGGCGCTGGACGAGGCCGCCTGAATAAGGGGCATCAGTGCGGCTTCCCGATACGCTGCCGGAGTGGCTCAAGTTCATCGAGAACCGGCACGTCAAGGCCATCGATCTCGGCTTGGACAGGGTCGGGGACGTGCTGTCCAGACTGGACTTCCGGCGCGACTGCCCCGTCATTACGGTTGGTGGAACCAATGGCAAGGGTTCGACCTGTGCAATCCTCGAATCGATCCTGCATTGCGCTGGATATCGAGTCGGTCTGTATACCTCACCTCACCTGGTTCGCTACAACGAGCGTGTGCGGATCTGCGGCCGAGAGGTATCTGATGAGGCGCTGTGCGCCGCGTTCCGCGCCGTAGAGACCGCGCGCGGGGCGACCTCCCTCACCTATTTCGAGTATGGCACGCTCGGAGCACTCTGGCTCTTCGGGCGCTCGTCTCTCGACGCAATGATTCTCGAAGTCGGGCTGGGCGGTCGACTCGATGCGGTCAACGCTATCGACACAGACTGCGCGGTGATTACCAGCGTCGACCTCGACCACATGGATATCCTCGGAGAGACGCGAGACCTGATTGGGGGAGAGAAGGCTGGAATTTTTCGCTCGGGAAAACCTGCGGTTGTTGCATTGTCCGAGCCGCCAGACTCGGTAGTCGCTGCCGCCAATGCGTGCGGAGCAACGCTCCTGCAGCTTTCTAGGGACTTTGGGTTCGCACGTGAGTCGACCCAATGGTGGTCGTACTGGGGGCCATCGGGTGCGCGCCACGGCATGGCGTTTCCTGCTCTTCGAGGTCAGCTTCAACTACGCAACGCGTCGGCAGCCCTTTGCGCGCTCGATTCGGTTCGCGGGAGGCTGCCAATTTCCATGAGCGAGGTGCGCAATGGACTCGCCAATGTCGCCTTGCCAGGCCGCTTTCAAGTCGTGCCAGGTCGACCGCAGATTATTCTCGACGTCGGCCACAATCCTGAGGCTGCCAGAGCCTTGCGAGAGAATCTCGCGAATTCCCATTACGCACCCAATACTCGCGTTGTAATGGGGATGATGAAGGACAAGGACATGCGTGGCGTCGTAAGTGAGTTGGCTCTAGTCGTCGACTCCTGGCACCTCACCGCTCTTCCGAGTACGAGGGCCGCGACGCCCGAACAACTGGCCGATATCGTGCGTGAATCAGCGCCTGGCGTGCCATACAGTCTGCACGACAATCCCATCGAGGCGCTCTGCAAAGCTAAGGCTGAGGCACAACCCGATGATAAAATTCTTGTTTTCGGATCGTTCCTGACGGTTGGCGCGGTGCTGGCAGAACTTGACGTCAAGAGAGGC
Organism: uncultured Pseudomonadota bacterium; assembly: GCA_903834835.1. GTDB lineage: Bacteria > Pseudomonadota > Gammaproteobacteria > Burkholderiales > SG8-39 > CAILKO01. Next base: position 193,103 of record CAILKO010000049.1, read on the forward strand.
GTGTCTGATGGGTGAGGAACTGGACGTAGATGCCCTGAAGCGCCGCGGGCGGCGGCGGCTGATCGGGGCGATAGCCCTGGTCCTGCTGGCAGTACTGATCCTGCCCATGGTTTTTGACCCCGAGCCGGGTCCGGCCACATCCTCAGTGCAAGTTCGTATCCCAGGAGAGGGCGATGCCAATTTTTCGCCCAAGGGCGAATCGGCTCGAACTGCCTCCGTGACTCCAACGGGCAAGGCTGAAGTGTCCGATGACTCGCCGAGATCGGCGGGTGCAGCGAATACCCTATCTGGAGCAGTGGCCGCATCGGTGCCATCGGTGCCATCGGTGCCTGCTTCATCCGTTGCTGTACCTCCGCCTGTCGCAACCCCGTCCGCTGCACCGCCTGCTGCGGTATCGGCACTTGCAGGCGATGCGAAGGATAAATCGAGCTCAGCCGTAACTGGGTCCAAGCTGCCCCAGAACGCAAAGTCTGCGCCTGTCGCAGCCGCGTCAGGATTAAAGCGTGAAGTTCCTGCGTCGGCTGAAAAATCGGGTTTTGTTGTTCAGATTGCCGCATTTTCCAGTTCGCAGAAGCTCAAGGAACTCGTCGCAAAACTCAAGGCGGAGAACATTTCCTATTTTACCGAGCCGGTTGCCACTGCGAAAGGGCAAGTCACGCGCGTCCGGGCGGGTCCGTTTGAAACTAAGGAATCGGCGGACAAAGTTCGCGAACGCCTGGTGCGACTTGGCCTAAAACCCGGGCCGAGCGTGCAGAGAGAAGGATGACGTGGCTGGACTACGCCACTGGTGCAGTGTTTCTTGCATCGATTGCGTGGGGTACGTGGCGCGGGCTGTTGAGGGAAATAGTGGCCATACTGGGCTGGGTCATCGCCTTTCTCGCCGCGGGACTGTTTTCCGGTCCATTGTCAGAAAGGCTGCAGGATTTGATCCAAGTCGCGCAGCTAAGGGTGATCGCCGCCTATATATCGGTTTTCATCGGTGCGCTTGTGGTCACGACGATTGCTGGACTCGTCGTCGCGCGTCTCGCCCAGGCTGCGGGACTAGGCGGGCTCGATCGGCTCCTGGGGGCCGGTTTTGGCGTGTTTCGCGGCGTGTTGATACTCGTTGTGTTCGCGCTGCTGGCTGGTCTCACCTCCCTTCCGCGTCAGACGGTCTGGACTTCCTCGTTTTCCGGGCCGGTGCTCGTCATTGCGGCCAAAGCCGCCATACCTTGGTTGCCGCAAAGCCTGACGCAAAAAATCTCGTTCGAAGGAGCGATGTGAGCGGACCTACTGCAATGACCAACTTCCGGGAAGGCGGTGCAAGATGTGTGGAATATTAGGAATCGTCGCCCAATCTCCGGTCAACCAGCTTCTTTACGATGGGCTGCTTCTCCTTCAGCATCGCGGACAGGATGCCGCCGGTATCGTTTCAGGTGAGGGCAATACCCTTCACATGCAGCGTGGCAGCGGGATGGTCAGAGATGTCTTTCGGACCAGGAACATGCGGTCGCTCCCTGGAAACATAGGGATCGCCCATTGCCGTTATCCAACTGCAGGGTCGGCCAGCAAGGTGTCAGAGGCACAGCCGTTTTACGTCAATTCGCCTTTTGGAATCGTCCTCGGCCACAACGGGAATCTGACCAATGCCGAGGCGCTCAAGGAGGAGATGTTCCGGCTCGACTTGCGGCATATCAATACCAATTCGGATTCTGAAGTGCTGCTCAACGTGCTGGCGCATGAATTGGAAACAGCGTCCATTCGTCTGCGGCTGGATCCGCAGACGATTTTCGAGGCTGTTGCCAATGTCCACAGACGCTGCAGAGGGGCGTACGCGGTTGTCGCAATGATCGCCGGCTACGGCCTTCTGGCGTTTCGGGATCCCTATGGAATCCGTCCGGCGGTGATCGGGACGAACGAGGTTGATGGCCGAACGGAATACATGGTGGCATCGGAGTCAGTGGCACTCGATGCACTCGGGTACAAGCTACTTCGCGATATTGAGCCCGGCGAAGCTGTATTCATAGATTCAGAAGGTCGATTCTTCAGCCAGCAATGTGCCCAGGTTCCGAGTCTGAATCCATGCATTTTCGAGTATGTGTACCTTGCGCGGCCGGATTCTCTGATTGACGGGGTTTCTGTCTATGAGGCCAGGCTGAACATGGGCCAGAAGCTCGCAGAGAAGATCGCGCGCGAATTCGGACACTTGAAGATAGACGTGGTGATTCCGATTCCCGATTCAAGCCGTCCGTCGGCGCTCCAGCTTGCGATGAATCTCGGCGTTCCTTACAGGGAAGGATTCGTCAAGAATCGCTACATCGGTCGCACATTCATCATGCCCGGGCAGGAAGTCCGGAAGAAATCGGTCCGCCAGAAACTGAATGCGATTTCACTTGAATTCCGGGGCAAGAACGTTCTGCTTGTCGATGACTCGATCGTGCGCGGGACGACTAGTCGTGAGATCGTGCAGATGGCGCGGGAGGCAGGTGCGGTCAATGTGTTCTTTGCGTCGGCGGCACCACCTGTGCGCTTCCCGAATGTCTATGGTATCGACATGCCCACGCGATCCGAACTCATTGCCGCGGACAGGACTGAGGATGAAGTAGCCAAGGAAATTGGGGCAGATGCGCTGATCTACCAGGAGCTTGACGCATTAAAGGATGCGATTCGTGCACTCAATCCTGCAATCACCAGTTTTGAGACGTCCTGCTTCGACGGCAAATACGTTACAGGCGATGTCACGATCGATTACCTGTACGAGGTCGAGGCCAGGCGGAATGCGGGCCGTGACTCGGATGATGATCCGGACAACGCGCAACTGGATCTGAATCTGGATCTGTCGGTTCGCAATTAGGTCCGGGTGCTGCAGTCGAGCCCGGGATCTAGGGCACCGTGAGATATTTACCGAGGGGATTTCGCTCCATATAATCGGTTGCCATTGGCGCCGATTTGAGCAGTGCACGGGTCATCGTGCCGTACAGCTTGCGGGCGCATAATAAATGCCGCTAAAGCGTACCGAGTGCCGGTTCGCGCGGCTCGTATCCTGGCCGATTCTGGAGTTCTCAATATGCGATCCGAAGCTGAAACCGACCTCGAACTATCGACGCTCAGTGTTCGTGCAGGCCAGATGCGCACCGAGTTCCGGGAACACTCGGAGGCGATGTTTCTGACTTCCAGCTTCGTCTTTGATAGCGCGGAGCAGGCAGCGGAGTGTTTTGCGGCAACAGGTGGTGAGCATTTTGTCTATTCCCGGTTCACCAATCCCACTGTCGAGATGTTCCAGCGCCGTCTTGCCGCGCTGGAGGGTGCCGAGGCATGCATCGCGACAGCGAGCGGTATGTCCGCAATACTTTCCCTTGCGATGAGCACGTTGAAGAGTGGCGACCATGTCGTGTGCTCGAACGCCGTCTTCGGTGCAACGATCCAGTTGTTCGGCACCATACTCAGCCGGTTCGGTATCAGCACGACTTTCGTACCGCTTGCCGATCTGGCTGCGTGGGAGGCGGCTGCGGCTAAGCCGGGCACACGGCTGTTTTTCGTGGAAACACCATCCAATCCGCTGTTGGAAGTATGTGATATTCCCGCGCTCGCCGCGGTCGCCCACAAGGCCGGGGCCCTACTTGCGGTCGACAATTGTCTGTGCACGCCCATCCTGCAGCGGCCATTGGATCTGGGCGCGGACATCGTAATTCACTCTGCGACCAAATACCTTGACGGGCAGGGGAGAGTGCTTGGTGGCGCCGTGCTTGGCTCTAAAAACCTGATGCTCGAGGGCGTGCTTCCATTTCTGCGTACGGCAGGTCCTTCAATGTCGCCTTTCAATGCCTGGGTAGTCCTAAAGGGGCTTGAGACGTTAGAGATTCGGATACAGAGGCAGTCCGAGGGTGCCATGTTGATTGCGCGCTGGCTGGAGGCACAGGCGGGGGTCAAGCGGGTCTTCTATCCGGGGCTTGAATCCCACCCCCAGCACGCTCTCGCGGCCCGGCAACAGCGCGGCGCGGGTGCGGTGCTTTCCTTCGAACTTGATGGTGGTCGGGATGCTGCATGGCGGGTAATCAACGGTACGAGGATATTCTCGATCACCGCCAATCTCGGAGATGTGAAGTCCACGATTACGCACCCTGCGACCACGACACACGGGCGGGTGAGCCCTGAAGCGAGAGCTGCGTCCGGTATCGGTGATGGTCTGGTTCGCCTTGCCATCGGTCTGGAGGGCGTAGCGGATCTGCGGCAAGATCTCGCGCGCGGCCTGGGCTCCTGACCGCTAGCCTCCGGAAAGAGGGATCGGCCGTGCACCGGCTGCATCGATCCTAATATAGCCACCGCTTTCGTACCAGGCAGGAAGGACCCAGCGCTCGAGCGTGCGCGTTCCGACAGAATGCAGGTTGCAGGCAGGTTGGTGAGTGTGACCATGAACCATCAGGTCTGCGTTGGTTCTGGCGAATTCACGCGCAACTGCTTCCGGGTTGACATTCATCGAGGCTGGCGTGCGCTTAGATTTTGTCTGTTCACTTTCGATGCGCATGTCCGTCATCGCCGCATGGCGTTCCGCCAGAGGCTTGGCGAGGAATTGTTCGCGCCACTCTGTCGAACGCACCAATAGCTTGAACTGCTGGTAGTCGTGATCATCTGTGCACAATGCGTCTCCGTGCAATACCTCAATGGTATGGCTCGATATTCTCGCCATTTCGCCATCCTGGAGCAGCGACGCACCTGTTGCGTGGCAGAACCTGCGGCCGATCAGGAAGTCACGATTGCCCACCAGGAGGTAAAGAAATCGACCAGAGGCAGAGTATTCGGCAAGCGACGTCAGAACAATTCTCGAGCACTCTCCATCCGCGCTATCCTGATCCAGCAGGTCGTCACCTGGCCAGTATTCGAACAGGTCGCCAAGCACGAAAAGGCCAGGCGCCTCATGTGCAGGGCCATGCATGAACTCGAGGAACCGACGCAGGATATCCGGGCGTTCACTACTCAGGTGAAGGTCGGAAATGAACTGCGCCGAATCCAGCAGAATCATTGTGCAGTAGGCTGGACCAGCATTCGAGAATCAGCTGCCCTGCGGAATCAGGGACGCGGATTCGATGATGACGGGATCCCGCGGAACGTCGGAGTAGGGCCCACGCGTGCCTGTCGGCAGCTTCGCGATCTTTTTCACCACGTCGATGCCTGAAACGACTCGCCCGAATACCGCGTAGCCGTTGCCGTCTCCCCGCGGGTCACCCCAATTCAGGAACGAGTTGTCGCTTACGTTGATGAAAAACTGGGCGGTCGCCGAGTGCGGATTCGACGTACGCGCCATGGCGATGGTTCCGATTTCGTTTTGCAGTCCAGCCTTCACGGCGCGTTCAGCTTCATTCTGGATCGGAACGCGGGTCTGCTTCTCGCGCATGGCTTTGTCGAAACCACCACCTTGGATCATGAAATTGTCGATTACCCGATGGAAAATGGTGCCGTTGTAATGCCCTTCCTTCACATAGCGGATGAAGTTCTCAACGGTCAGGGGAGCCTTCGACGCGTACAGTTCAATACGAATAGATCCCTGGTTGGTCTTCAGTTCGACAATTTGATCAGCAGCATCTGCGGCGGAGGTTCCCGCCACGACGGACATGATCAGGATAGGCTTCAGATATTTCAGCATATTGAGTTTCTCGCTTTCTGACGGGTGGCGCTCAGGCGGCGCCCTCGTAAATTATTTTCCAGGAACCTTGCTCCTGGATCCAGTATTGCCTCTTGCGCATCGTATTCGATAGGTTGTTCGAACTGTAGCGTTGCTCGAATACTGTCTCGACCATGTTCTTCTGCTCGGGATGCCAGATGATTGACAGACCCGACAACTGGATGCGGGTCCATGCCTTGGTGCTACCGATTCTGCGCTTGTGCGCTGTCCATGTTGAATAGTCCTGATCGGGCGATTTGAAGGAGCGTGAATAGTGGGAAAAATATCGGTTGAGATTCCCGCTTTCCCAGTCTTTGCGCCAAGTTTCCAGGATCCTCGCTATTTTTTCACGGTCCGTTTCGATTTCGTCTTGGGTGTGCCACTCAATTTCGTTCGTGATCACTACCGAGGTTAGTCCAATCTGTAGGTAGGGACTCAGGGTCTGCAGGTCGGAGTTTGCGAGTACGATGCATCCGTCGCTCGCGCGTGGCGGCCGGCTGTAGGTATTCGATGGCGTGCCGTGCAACCAAATTCCGCTTCCGTTTCGGCCCAGACGGCGATCCCAGGGATTTGGATAGCTGATCGGAAATGCGCCGGCCCCATAGAAATCCGTGAGTTTTTGCCGTGGGAGATTCGCTGTCACCCAGTAGACGCCGACAGGCGTCTTCTGATCTCCTTCGCGGGTCTTCCCGACACCCTGCTTACCGAGTGTGACGTAGAAGTCCGATACATAGCGCGCTTTGCCGCCGAAATTCTCGAAAATAAACACGCGCGACCGCTTGGAGTCGACCACGAGTGCGTGAGTCTGATCGGGACGCAACTGGACCAAGTTGGACGGAACTTTCGTGGCAGCTGGTCGATCTCTGAGTGCACGCAGACGGGCAAGCGCTTCGGATCGAAGTTCCTCCACCCGTTCCGGCGGAACCGTTTTCAATACATTGCCGAACGTGTGTATCGGCTGGAGCCGCGCCAGCAGCAGATCGCCACGAATTAGATGGGCAAGACGGAAATTCGGATTGGCTCCGAGCAGGGCGTCGACACGCTGCAATGCTAGGTCAGTGCGATTCTCTTCAATCGCCTGGAACACTTTCGAAAGACCCTGCTCAGGACTCAACCCACCCGCAATACCCCGGCCAAGCGCTTGAGCGGGGACAGGCAGGACAGCTGCGATTACGGATGCTAGCCCGACGAAAATCGCCGCGACAGCTTGCCTCAATTTCCGACCTTTTCCTTCTGGATCAGCCATCGATCTCCGGACTTAACGAACTCCATCTGTTTGGTGGTAGTCGCGGTTAACTTGTCCGAGCGGTAACTCTGGCGGAAGGTGACTGCGGCCTCGCGATCATTCGAGAATCGCACCTGTAGATTGCCCACAGCCACGCTGATAGAACGCGAGGCCAAAAGCCTTTCTTTGCGCGACTTTTCCCACTCGGTGCGAGACTGGCCGGTAGGCGGCCGGAAAGATTTCGCGTAGAAGGAAAGATAAGCATCCACATCCCGCCTGGACCAGGCTTTTGCCCAGTCGTTTAACACAGCGGTGATCTCCGACTTCCCCGTCGAGGCTTTGTCATCGGCTGGCTTTCCGGAAGGTGCCGATCCGGCCGCCGGCTGTGCGGAAGCGGCGCCGGCAGCCGGTTGAGGCGCTGCTTTGGGCACAGAAGTGTCACTGCTGCGCTTCGTGTTTTCAGCCACTGCGACCGCGGCGGGCGCTGTGGTCGGCTTCGCCGCGCGTGTGCCCGGCGTGCTCCCGACCAGGTCTCTTACGAGCGCGAGCTTCTGCTGGGCGCCCGCATTCGAAGTGTCGAGTTGTAATGCCTTGTCGTAGGCCTGACTCGCGAGTTTCGCGTAGACATCGCCGAGGTTCTCGTACGCCGTCGCATAACTTGGATGAGTACGGATAGATTGCTCAAGCGCACTGCGCGCCCGATCGAACTGCCCCTGGGAAGCGTAGATTACGGCGAGATTGTTGTACGGCTCCGGGAGTTCCGGAAAATCCTGGGTGAGTTTCTGGAAAATCTCGATTGCATCCTTGGTACTTCCTTGATCGGTGAGGATCAGGCCTTTGAGGAAGCGCGCTTGGGCGTCTTTCGGGCGCGAGACGAGAATCCGGTTGACTCGCTCCAGCGCCTGCTGACTCTGTCCGTCCCGTAACATCTTGCTCGCATCCTGCAAATCATCGGCGCGCGCGAGCGGCGTTAAAGAGAACAGCAATGCAGTACCGCAGAAAAGGGCTCGTCTGACAGCGACTCCAAGGGTGTCTGCGGCAGGCATTGTGGTATAATTTTCAATGATATACGTTAATCTTGGCATTCTAGTCTAAGCACCGTCCGCCCACAACTTTAACCTTGACCTCGCCCCACGCCGGAAAGCCTCCTGTGGGCGCATTTTCCGGGGAAGGGGGCGAACGCCACAGCTTTCGCTTATCCCAATGCTTCGCATATACAACACCCTCGACCGAGAGAAGCAGCGCTTCGTTCCGATACGGCCCGGCGAAGTCCGTATGTACGTCTGCGGGATGACGGTCTACGATTTTTGTCACCTCGGGCATGCGAGGGTCATGGTCGTGTTTGACATGGTGCGCCGTTGGCTACGGACAAGCGGGTACCGGGTCCGGTATGTCCGAAACATCACGGACATCGACGACAAGATAATTCGTCGCGCAGCAGAGGCCGGTGAGAGCATCGATATGCTAACCACGCGGTTTATCAGATTCATGGACGAAGACGCGACGGTGCTCGGGGTGGAGAAGCCGGAGGACGAGCCTCGGGCAACGCGTTATATCGGACAGATGATCGAACTGATTGAGCGGCTCCAGGAACGCGGGCTTGCCTACGCTGCCACGGATGGGGATGTCAATTTTTCAGTACGCAAGTTCAACGGCTATGGGCGTCTGTCGGGAAAATCCGTTGATGAACTTCGTTCCGGGGAGCGGGTGGGCATTGATGCGACAAAGACCGATCCGCTTGATTTCGTTCTATGGAAGCGCTCAAAGCCGGGTGAACCAAGCTGGTCATCTCCATGGGGCGAGGGGCGCCCGGGGTGGCACATAGAGTGTTCGGCCATGAGTTGTGCATTGCTCGGATCGCATTTCGACATTCACGGTGGCGGGCAGGACCTGCAGTTCCCGCACCATGAGAACGAGATAGCACAATCCGAAGGAGCGAGCGGCGAAAAATTCGTCAACTACTGGATGCACAACGGTTTCGTGCGGGTAGACGACGAGAAGATGTCCAAGTCACTCGGAAATTTCTTTACGTTGCGTGATGTTCTGGCGAAATATGATCCGGAGATTGTGCGGTTCTTCATCCTGCGCGCGCACTATCGTAGCCCGCTGAACTACTCGGATTCGCATCTGGACGATGCGAAAGCTGCGCTGACGCGGCTGTATACGGCACTCAGTGCGTGCGGTGCGGGATGCGAAACGGAGCATAGTCAGCCGCATGCCGAGCGCTTCAGACAAGCCATGGATGATGACTTCGGTACTCCGGATGCGATCGCGGTGCTGTTTGAGCTTGCCAACGAGATCAATCGAGGTCGATCCGGACTATCCGGCCAGTTGCGCGAGCTAGGGGCAGTACTGGGGCTATTGCAACGTGACGCCGGCGATTTCCTGAGGGGCGGGACGGGTCCGTCCGACGCACTGATCGACGAGCTAATTGTCCGCCGCACCAATGCGCGCAAGAGCAAGAACTTCGAGGAGGCGGATCGCATACGCCTGGAGCTAGATAAGCTCGGGGTGATTCTCGAAGACGGGGCCACAGGGACCGGCTGGCGTCGACGTTAGGGCGAAGGAGATTTCTCGCGGACCGCGTCGCGGGTCGCCCGTACGCTTGCAGCCCTCCTTCTAGACTACGATGATCGCGATGGTCATCCGTCGAAGAACTCCTTCACCTTGTCGAGCCACGATTTCCCGCGCGGATTATGTTTGCCGTCGTTCGCGACGCTGATCGCATCGAATTCCTGTAGCAGTTCCTTCTGGCGCTCGGTGAGATTGACGGGAGTTTCAATTACGACGTGGCAGTGGACATCGCCGGGATGCTGGCTGCGTACTCCCTTGATGCCTTTGCCGCGCAGGCGGAAAATCTTTCCCGCCTGAGTTTCCGGAGGAATGCGTATCTTTGCGGAGCCATCCAGCGTGGGGATCGACAGTTCGCCGCCGAGGGCTGCGGTGGCGTAGGAAATCGGCATTTCGCAGTGCAGATCGTCATGATCGCGCTGAAAAATAGAGTGAGGCTTGATGTGGGCCTGCACGTAGAGGTCTCCTGAAGGCCCCCCGTTCACGCCCGGTTCACCTTCCCCGGTCAAGCGGATGCGATCGCCCTCATCGACGCCGGCTGGAATGCGTACCGAGAGCGTCTTCTGAATCTTGATCCTTCCTGCGCCGCCGCAGCTCGGGCAAGGGCTCGGTATGTGTTTGCCTGAGCCATGGCAGCGCGGGCAGGTCTGTGCAATCGAGAAAGGGCCCTGCGACACGCGCACCTGGCCTGCGCCATTGCAGGTGGGGCAGCTCTGGATCTTGGTGCCGGGCTTCGCGCCGTTGCCGCCGCATGGTTCGCAGCTCGACACACCAGGAATGCGAATCTTGGTTTCAAAGCCGTGGGCGGCCTGCTCGAGCGTGATTTCCAAGTTATAGCGCAGATCCGCGCCACGAAAGACGTTCGAGCGCTGTCCTCGGCTGCCACCGAAGATCTCACCGAAAATGTCGCTGAAGATGTCACCGAACCCCTGGCCGCCACCCATCTGTTGGTTGGTGCCTTCGTGGCCGTATTGGTCGTAGGCTCCGCGCTTTTGCGGATCCGAGAGCACTTCATAGGCTTCCTTCGCCTCCTTGAAGTTGTCCTCGGCTTTGGGATTGTCCGGGTTCCGGTCAGGATGCCACTTCATCGCAAGCTTGCGATAGGCCTTCTTCAGCTCTTCGTCAGACGCGTCGCGGTTGACACCGAGCACTTCGTAGTAGTCACGCTTTGATGCCATGGTTCTCTGCCGCAAGCTGGATCAAGTCTGAAAACGAACAAGGGGAAGCCACGATTTCGGCTTCCCCTCCAAAGAATCTCCGGACCTGGAGATTAACCTGCCTTCTTGTCCTTTACCTCGGTGAACTCTGCATCGACAACGGTGCTATCGTCCTTTTCGCCGTGCTGGGGGCCCTCGGCACCGGCCGCACTGCCTTGCTGACCGGCGGCGTACACATGTTCCCCGAGTTTCTGGGCGGTTTTCGTCAGCGACTCCGTAGAGGCTTCAATTGCGGCCTTATCTTCCGACTTGAGCACGGTTTCGGCCTCTTTCAGCGCCCCTTCAATCTGCTCCTTTTCGCCGGCATCCAGTTTCTCCCCGTATTCAGCGAGTGATTTGCGGATCGAGTGGACGAGCGCCTCCAGAGAGTTGCGGGCATTGACGAGTTCGCGAGCCTTCTTGTCTTCCTCGGCGTGGATTTCGGCATCGCGGACCATGCGCTTGATCTCCTCCTCCGACAGGCCGCTGGAGGCCTGAATCTTTATCTTGGCCTCCTTTCCGGTTGTCTTGTCCTTGGCGGAGACATGCAGGATTCCGTTGGCATCGATGTCGAAGGTCACCTCGATCTGCGGCAAGCCACGTGGCGCGGGCGGCAGATCCGTAAGGTTGAACTGGCCCAAACTCTTGTTGCCGCTCGCCATCTCGCGCTCCCCTTGGAGCACGTGGATAGTCACGGCGGTCTGGTTGTCGTCTGCAGTCGAGAAAACCTGGGTCGCCTTGGTTGGAATTGTCGTGTTCTTGTTGATCAACTTGGTGGACACCCCACCAAGGGTTTCTATGCCAAGCGACAGAGGCGTGACGTCAAGCAGCAGCACATCCTTGACATCGCCCTTGAGCACCCCAGCCTGGATTGCGGCCCCCACTGCGACAGCCTCGTCCGGATTGACGTCCTTTCGTGGCTCGCGACCGAAGAACTCCTTAACCTTCTCCTGAACTTTCGGCATCCGAGTCATGCCGCCAACGAGGATAACGTCCGCGATATCGGAAACCTTCACGCCGGCATCCTTGATCGCGACTCGGCAGGGCTCCATCGTGCGTGCGACAAGTTCCTCGACGAGTGACTCGAACTTTGCGCGGGTCAGCTTTATCGCCAGGTGTTTTGGACCGCTCTGGTCCGCGGTCACATAGGGCAAGTTGATTTCCGTCTGCTGAGATGACGAGAGTTCGATCTTGGCCTTCTCTGCAGCCTCCTTGAGGCGCTGCAACGCAAGCACATCCTTGGAAAGATCGACCCCTTGCTCTTTCTTGAATTCAGTCACGATGTAGTCAATCAGTCGCTGATCGAAATCCTCACCGCCGAGAAAGGTATCGCCATTGGTCGAAAGGACTTCGAACTGCATTTCGCCGTCTACATCAGCAATCTCGATGATTGAAATGTCGAACGTACCGCCGCCGAGGTCATACACGGCAATCTTCATATCCTTTTTGCCGGCCTTGTCCAGGCCGAACGCAAGTGCTGCCGCAGTCGGCTCGTTGATAATGCGTTTCACATCGAGGCCGGCAATACGTCCCGCATCCTTGGTCGCCTGACGCTGGGAGTCGTTGAAGTAGGCCGGAACCGTAATCACGGCTTCGGTGACTTCCTCGCCGAGATAGTCCTCGGCAGTTTTCTTCATCTTGCGCAGTACTTCGGCGGACACCTGCTGTGGGGCGACCTTGCTGCCGCGGGCCTCTACCCATGCATCGCCGTTGTCCGCCTTGACGATCCGATAGGGCATCAGATTGATGTCCTTCTGTACCTCTTTTTCCTCGAAGCGCCGGCCGATCAGCCGTTTGACCGCGTAGAGCGTGTTCTTCGCGTTCGTAACCGCCTGCCGCTTAGCAGGAGCTCCGACGAGTATCTCGCTGTCATCCGAATACGCGACGACGGATGGCGTCGTGCGCGCCCCTTCCGAATTCTCGATTACCTTTGGGACGCCGCCTTCCATGATTGCCACGCAGGAGTTCGTTGTTCCCAGATCGATCCCGATTATCTTTCCCATGTCCGTTCCCTTGCTTTGTGTGCACCCGGCCCAAGGCGGCGGTGCGGTGTAGATGAACTTGTACTTAAAGTGGGGCTATTTCTGCGAGTTTCAAGCGCGCGGCGGTCATACTCCGGGGTTCGTCCGGGCTCTTGCCACGGACACCAACGCGGGGCGCACGATGCGATCGTTCAGGGCGTAGCCCTTCTGCAGAACGGCAACTACGGTGTTCGGTTCAGCGTCTGCTTCCACCGCTGCCATGGCCTGGTGCCTATTGGGGTCGAACTTTTCCCCGGGGCCGGGAGAAAGTTCCTTCAGGTTCTCCTTTTCGAATACTGAGCGCAGTTGACGAAGTGTTAGTTCGACGCCGTCGCGCAGCGTGGCAGCATCTGCAGTAGGCGATCCCAGCGCCGCCTCCAGGCTATCGGCGACGGGCAGGAGCGAATCCAGGACGCGTTCGGCGGCAAATTTGTGTGCGTTACTCACGTCAACCTGGGCGCGCTTGCGCACATTGTCCGCATCGGCCATGGCTCTGAGCATGGCGTCCCGATGCTGATCGGCTCTTGCAAGTGCTTCCTCCAGGCGAATTTCAACAGGGACCGGGTTTGCGGCATCCGATTGCGGGCTATCGGCGGGTGAGTCCGTCATGGGCATTTTCCTGATATCTGGTCGATTCACGTTTGCGGGATCGCATCTGCTGCACCCCTACCTGGCACCAACTGGTGCCATCTAAGGGCTTCGCCGCGTAATTCAAGGCCTTGCGGTAAAAAAAATTGCCATTTCCGCAACGCAGGGCCCGCCTTGCGTCCCCTCGACACTAGAATCTGGGCCAGCTTCCCGGGAGTGCAGGCATGGATTTCGCTTCTCGGGTCGGTCGGGTACTCCTCCACTTAGATAGAGCACGCCGTGAATCAAGAAAAGCCCATCAAGAGTCTTCTGGTCGCCAATCGGAGTGAGATCGCCATCCGGGTCATGCGCGCCGCATCTGAGCTGGGTATCAGGACAGTTGCGATCTACTCCGCGGAGGACAGGTTCGCTCTGCACCGAACGAAGGCGGATGAAGCCTATTTGGTGGGTGCCGGCAAGCGTCCGCTTGCCGCCTACCTGGACATTCAGGACATCATTCGGGTGGCCAGGGAGGCGAATGTCGACGCTATCCATCCCGGATACGGCTTCCTTTCGGAGAACCCGGAGTTCGCACTTGCTTGCGAGCAGGCGGGCATCAGATTCATTGGGCCTTCAGCTACGGTGATGAACAAGCTGGGGAACAAGGTCGCGGCCCGGGAGCTTGCGCAGTCTGTGAATGTTCCGGTCATGCCCGCCACCGGGGCTCTGCCCAGGGATATCCAACAAGCGAGGAAGCTGGCGGCTGACGTCGGGTATCCGCTGATGCTCAAGGCGAGCTGGGGCGGCGGCGGGCGCGGTATGCGGGTTGTGGAATCGGAGGCTCAGCTTGAGGGTTTGATGGAGGTGTGCCGCAGGGAGGCAGGCGCGGCTTTCGGCAACGACGAGGTCTATCTTGAGAAGCTGGTTCGTCGCGCGCGGCACGTGGAGGTCCAGATCCTGGGGGATCGTCACGGGAATCTGGTCCATCTCTTCGAGCGCGACTGTTCCGTGCAGCGGCGAAACCAGAAGGTCGTCGAACGGGCACCGGCACCGTACCTGGAGGAGAAGACGAGATCGGCGCTCTGTGAGGCCGCCTTGAGAATTGCTGGTGGCGCAGACTATACGCACGCCGGTACCGTGGAATTTCTGATGGATGCCGACACGGGATTGTTCTATTTCATCGAAGTGAATCCGAGGATCCAGGTTGAGCATACGGTCACTGAACAGGTGACAGGTATCGACATCGTCAAGGCACAGATTCGCGTCACAGAGGGGGCGACGATAGGTGATGCAGGGTCGTATATTCCGGCGCAGGAGAATATTCGGCTGAACGGCCACGCGCTTCAGTGCCGCATCACCACGGAGGATCCGGACAAGGATTTCGCACCGGACTACGGCACATTAACCGCGTACCGAAGCGCCGCTGGATTCGGAATCCGGCTCGATGCCGGTACCGCCTATGCGGGTGCTGTAATCACCCCGTACTACGATTCCCTTCTGGTCAAGGTCACGGCATGGGGACATTCACCTGATGAAGCAGCAGCACGGATGGACCGAGCGCTGCGCGAATTCCGGGTGCGCGGCGTCTCGACAAACCTCCAGTTTCTGGAGCGCGTAATTGCGCATCCGCTGTTTCGCTCCGGACACTGCACGACGCGGTTCATAGACGAGACGCCCGACCTTTTTAAATTTCGCCCGCGCCGGGATCGCGCGACGAAGCTCCTCCAGTTCATCGGCGAGATCGTGGTGAATGGCAATCCGGAAATGAAGGGTCGCACGGCCCCGGACCTGCCGAAGACCCCACCTGCGCGCCCTGCGTGCGACCTTGCATCGCTGCCACCGTCAGGCACCCGAGACCGGTTCAAGGCGTTGGGGGCTGAGGGATTCGCAAATTGGATGCTCGGGCACCCGGGCGTCCTGTTGACGGACACTACGCTACGGGATGCGCATCAGTCACTGTTCGCTACCCGCATGCGGACCGCCGACATGCTGGCGGTTGCGCCGCACTACGCGCGGTTGATGCCAGGGTTGTTTTCGCTGGAGTGCTGGGGGGGGGCGACGTTCGATGTGGCCCTGCGGTTCCTGAAGGAGGATCCGTGGGACCGGCTGGCTGCGCTCCGTGAGCGGGTGCCGAATATTTTGTTCCAGATGCTGCTGCGCGCCTCGAATGCGGTTGGCTACACGAACTATCCGGACAACGTCGTCCGTCATTTCGTAAATCAGGCTGCACAAAGCGGCGTGGATGTATTCCGTGTGTTTGATTCGCTCAACTGGATCGAGAACATGCGTGTTGCGATCGACGCGGTGCGCGAATCCGGTGCGCTTTGCGAGGCTGCGATCTGCTACACCGGGGACATTTACGATACCGCGCGACCGAAGTACAAGCTTTCGTACTACGTTTCACTCGCAAAGCAGATGGAGAAGGCAGGGGCGCACGTAATCGGCATCAAGGACATGGCGGGCGTCTGCAGGCCACGAGCTGCCAAGGCGCTGGTTGCGGCGCTGAAACAGGAGATTGGCCTGCCGATTCACTTTCACACCCATGACACCAGCGGCGCGAGCGTCGCGAGTGTCCTGGCGGCGGTTGAAGCCGGAGTTGACGCAGTGGACGGCGCGCTCGACGCAATGAGCGGGCTTACGTCGCAGCCCAGCCTGGGCGCGATTGTCGCGGCTCTTGCGGGATCGGAGCGCGACACAGGCATTGATCTCTCGGCGCTGCAATCTCTCTCCGGGTACTGGGAAGGGGTACGCCGAATTTACGCGCCGTTCGAGGCGGATATCCGCAGCGGTACGTCCACCGTTTACCTGCACGAGATGCCTGGAGGCCAGTACACCAACTTGCGCGAGCAGGCGCGGTCGATGGGCCTGGAAGCGCGCTGGCCGCTGGTCGAGCAGACCTACGCCGAGGTAAATCAGATGTTCGGCGACATCATCAAGGTGACTCCAACCTCAAAAGTTGTCGGAGATATGGCGCTGTTCATGGTGTCTCACGGTCTCAGTCGAGAGGAGGTCGAGGATCCGCTCAAGGACGTGTCGTTTCCGGAATCGGTGATTTCGCTGTTCAGGGGTGAGATTGGTTTCCCGGATGGAGGGTTTCCGACATTGCTGTCTGACAAAGTACTGAAAGGTGGCTCGCCGCTCTCCGGTCGTGCGGGCGCGTTGATGGAGTCAGTGGATCTCGACGCTCAGCGTGCGGCGGTGCGCAAGATTACGGGTGGGCAGCCGTCGGAGGAAGATCTCGCCTCCTACCTGATGTATCCGAAAGTGTTCAAGGACTACGCCGAGCATCGCGCTGCCTATGA
Organism: uncultured Pseudomonadota bacterium; assembly: GCA_903834835.1. Classification (GTDB taxonomy): domain Bacteria; phylum Pseudomonadota; class Gammaproteobacteria; order Burkholderiales; family SG8-39; genus CAILKO01. The sequence goes on from CAILKO010000049.1 coordinate 209,623, forward strand.
AGATGTGAGCGTGCTTCCGACACGTGTGTTCTTCTACGGGATGCGTGATGGCGAGGAGGCCGAGATAGAGATTGATCGCGGCAAGACCTTGCTGGTGTGCCTGCTCGGGCGCTCAGGCCCGGACCCTGACGGGCTCTGCAAGCTGTTTTTCGAGCTGAACGGCCAGCCCAGGCTGATAAAAGTCGCCAAGGCGGGTCTGACACCGGCCGTTGCCGCACGCGTCCGGATTGATGAAACAAATCCGCTGCACATCGGCGCTCCGATGCCGGGAACCATTGCAACAGTGGCAGTGTCGGCCGGTCAGAAGGTAACGCGTGGGGAGCGTCTGTTATCAATCGAGGCGATGAAGATGGAGACCGTGGTCCTGGCCGACAGGGATGGCGCGGTAAAGAGCGTTCTCGTCAAGCCGGGCGACAGCGTCCAGACCAAGGATCTGCTGATCGAGCTTTGCTGAGCATCGCCCGACGATGACGAAATACGACTAGCGAGGAATCGCGCCAAAAACTTTGCGAAGCAACGAGGTTCCAGCTGAAACAGGATCGGAACGGAGTTTTTTCTCTTCCGCAGCGACGATCGTAAAAAGCCCGTCCAGGGCCTTGTCCGTCACATATTGGTCGACGCTCGCCTGTTCCTTCGCGACCAGGCCGAAACCGGAGGCCTTCCCGGCGAGATCGTCGTATTTCCGGGCAAGACCGGACGTTTCCGTCACCTTTTTCACGATCGGGAGAAAGCGCTGCTTAAGCTGTTCACCGGTTGTTCGACGGAAATACTCTGTTCCCGCCGTCTCGCCTCCGGTTAGGATGCCCTTTGCGTCCTGCAGGGTCATCTTGCGTGCAGCGTCGACGAAAAGCTTCTTGGCCTCGGGAACTGCCGCTTCAGCAGCGCGATTCATCGTTAGCACCAGTTCGTCCGCTTGGCGTCCAAGGCCGAACCTGCGCATCAGGGATTCGGCGCGCTGCAGAGAATCGGGAAGCGGGATTCTGACCCTGCTGTCACCAAAGAAGCCGTCGGGCTTTCCAAGTGTCGATACCGCGGCCTGGGTTCCGGATTCCAGTGCGGAGCGTAGTGCCCGGGCCGCTTCGTCGCCCGAGATGCGATCCAGTTGCGCAGTCGCCGATGTTGCAAGAAGTGCAAATAGCAGCCCAAGGCATACCCTGACGAAACCACAGGCAAGGTTGGGGTGCTTGCTTACTCTTTGGGAATGCATGGTGGCGTAATCCTGAGGTTATAGGGATAATTAGTAACATTTATGTTACTAATTATCGCCGTAGTCTACGATTTTCCTGCTCAGCCCCCCGCAATGCTGCAAGTCGAATAGCGGGGTTCTTCAGCAGGCAATGGGCGTCTGTTCGCTCCATTCGATGGGCGCGTCATTTACTTCGAGGCTGACGCGGGACCATGACAACCGGATGGCATCGGGATTGCCGTTTACCCGAAGCTTGTAGTTCCCGAGATTCAGTTCCTGGCCAGAGCGTGCGAGCAGCTGCGCCACTCCGCGCGCGGCTTCATGCGGTTCAAGCATTCTCGTCTGCCAGCGACCGAAAACCTTGGGGTTGTCGGCGTACTCCTGCGTCATGCCGGTGCGGATGAACGGGAGCATGAGGCAGCACGCACTGATCGAGTCTGAGAGCTTGCCCAGATTGACCCGCAGAACTTCCGGCAGACGGAGCACCGCCCAATTTGCGACCACGTAGCCTGGCACGGCAATTCCGGGTTCGATCGCCTGCATGGATGAGATGTAGACGAGCTGGAGGGGATGCTTGTGATACAGCGCTTCGCCGGCCCACAGGTGGGTCATTCCGAGAAAACCGTCGATCTTGGTATTGACGACCATGTTCGATTCGGCAAGGTTATCGATGAAGTCCTGACGCACGCGAGCACGGCGCTCGGCACGGCTTTCGCCTTCCTTCTCCGGGAGTGCGCGTCCGAAGCGATAGCCCTGCTCGGTAAGGCCCGAATTGCAGATGATGAGATCGGGCCCCTTGTTGCCCATTTGCTCGATGATGTGCCCGCGGGATGCCCACAGATCCCTCGTGCTAGTGACATCCGCCTGCACCGCGAAAGCCTTCACGCCCTGCTTGCGGATGGCATCGACCAGGTCGAAACCGTCCCGGTAGCTGCTGTGGAAGTGGACTCCGACGACTTCAGCACCGTTGGCAGCCGCGGCGAGCGCCAGAGCCTGGCCGATCCCGCCATCCTTGCCTGAGCCCGTTATGAGTACGCGTTTGCTTCTGAAGCTCTGCCCGTCAAATTCGGGGTAGCGGAACTTCTCGAAATTCTGCGTGTATGCCATCGCGGCTCTCCGGTGAGGCACTGCCGGCCCCTGTATTGATGGAACAAGTATAGGCAGATACGGGGATAACTACCATCCGGCGGCGGCGTTTCGCACAGGCTCAGCTTCGGTAGGACGGACCCCGGTCGCGCTCGAGTTTGCGTACTAGCCCAGGCCAATCCTGCTTTCCACACTCCGCCCAGCCGCCAGAGCCGAGCGTTGCTCGCCCCTGCGCGGCGACAAGGTCAGCGGTCTCCGGGCTTAGCCAGCAGAGTTCACGGTTGCCAGCCAGGCCTGCAACCTGCTGCCGACAAGCCGTTTCGAGCATATACATCCAGCTGAAGGCCTCGCCCACGCTGCGGCCGACGGTGAGGGCGCCGTGATTGCGCAGAATCATGCATCGTCCGTCGGGTCCGAGGTCTTGCACGATGCGCTCGCGCTCGTCGAGGAAGAGCGCGGCACCTTTGTAGTCGTGATAGGCCAGGAAATCGCGCAGCATCAGCGCATTCTGGGTGAGAGGCAGGAGGCCGTCCTTCAGCATGGCCACGCCGTTGTTTGCGGTGGTGTGGGTATGCATCACGCAGATGAGGTCAGGTCGTGCCACATGGATCGCACTGTGTATGACGAACCCTGCCGGATTCATCTGCTCACGCGAACCCGATACCATGTTTCCGTCGACATCGACCTTGATCAACGACGAGGCGGTAATCTCGTCGAAGAACGTGCCAAGCGGATTCAGCAGGAAGTGATCATCCGGACCGGGCACGCGCGCCGAGATGTGCGTGCCGATCGTCCCGGACATGCCGTAAAGATCAGCCAGCTGATAGCAGGCAGCTAGGTCGCAGCGCACACGCCACTCCTCGGGAGAAATTCCAGCGTCCATTACTGGTGGGCTGCAAGGATTGTCTACTGATCCCATGTTGCCTCCTCCTTTGAGCGCATCATGAAAAATTGTCCGCGCCGAGTTCACCCATAAGCGATCACGCTCGGCGAATCGTGCCGGCTATCTACGCTTTGGCGCAACGCTCCAGAGCGATCTGCGCCAAGGCGTCTATCCAATCGGATGAATCGTTCAGGCAAGGAACCAAGCGAAACTCGCAACCGCCATTCTTGACAAAAACCTCGCGGCCTTCGATCGCGATTTCTTCAAGAGTTTCGAGACAATCCGAGGTGAAACCCGGGCAAACCACATCGACCCGCGTGGTCGCAAGTCGACCGAGCTCGGCGAGCACGTCGGTCGTGTAGGGCTGTATCCAGCGAGCCCGCCCGAAGCGCGACTGGAAACTGACCCGCAAGCGTCCGTCGTTCAGCCCCAGTGCGCTTGCGATCAAGCGAGCGCTTGCGAGGCACTGATCCCTGTAGGGATCGCCGCGGTCTATTGATCGCTGGGGCAGGCCGTGAAAACTCATTACGAGGACGTTTGGTTCGCCATAGCTGGCCCAGTGCCGGCGGATGCCGCCGGCGACGGCACTGATGTAGGCGGGGTGGTCATGGAAGCTTTCCACGAACAGCGCGGACTTGGGGGTGAGGTCACGCACAGATTCAGTGGTGCTTTCCGAGAACTGGGGATAGAGCGGCAGGACGACAACTCGGCGGCACCCGTCGAGCTTTCGAAGTCCGTCGGCGATTGACGGAGTCCCGTAGCGCATCGCCCACGCGACCCTATGATCGGGCAGTCGTTCCTGCAGTAGGGAGGCTTGGCGCCGCGTGTAGACGGCCAGCGGCGATCCCTCCGGCATCCAGATGGATCGGTACTTCTGCGCGGAAATCGCGGGCCGGCGTCGAAGGATGACGCCATGCAACAACGGGAGCCATATGAATCGCGGAATCGCAACAACCCGCGGATCGGAGAGGAATTCCGCAAGATAGCTACGAACTGCGGCTTCGTCCGGTGCCGCCGGGGTGCCCAAGTTCACCAGCAGGATTGCATCTCTCTCCGGGGACCCGGGGCGATGCGCTCCTGCGACACCGGCAGCCGCCGCCTCATTTGCCACCTTCACGCCTGGGAGAGCGCGCTGGTGAGGAGTTTTGCCGTGACATCCACGATCGGGACGACTCGATCGTATGCCATACGGGTCGGTCCGATCACTCCGACTGTCCCGACGATTTCCCCGTTCAGTTCATAGGGCGCAGCGATTACGCTCACATCGTTGGGTGCGGCGACACCCGACTCGCCACCAATAAATATCTGCACTCCCTGGCCACGCAGCGAAAGGTCAAGAATCTGCAACAGGGACGTCTTCCGCTCGAACAGGTCGAACAGCTGACGAAGCCGCGTCATGTCATGCGAAAGGTCCCGCACGGAGAGCAGATTGTGTTCACCCGAGATGAAGTAGCGCTCGTTGTCCTCGCTGATCGCGCGGTCACCAGCTTCCAGGGCGGCTGTCATCAATTCGCCCATGTTCTGCCGGAGCGCCTTCAGTTCCCGATTCAGATTTACGCGCAGGTCTTCGAAACTCTGGCCGCTGTAATTCTGATTTATGAAGTTCGCCGCTTCGGTGAGCTCTGACGCGGAGTAATTGCGCTCGGTGAGAAGTATCCGATTCTGGACATCGCCCTCAGGAGTGACCATGATGAGCAGAATGCGCCGCTCGGAGAGCTTCAGGAACTCGATATGTCTGAACCGCACCGCGGCGCGCCGTACGGTCATCACCACGCCAGCGAAGTGCGTGACCTGTGAAAGAAGACTGGAGGCCTGCTGGATGACGCGCCGGGGATTGTCCGGGTGCAGCTGATTCTCTAGATTGTGTATTTCGCTCGCTTCCAGCTTCTTGACGACCAATAGCGTGTCGACGAAGAACCGGTAGCCGGCCGGGGTCGGGACACGGCCTGCAGAGGTGTGCGGACTCGCAATGAACCCGAGGTCCTCAAGATCCGCCATCACGTTGCGGATCGTGGCAGGCGAAAGGTCGAGGCCTGAGAACTTCGAGAGCGTGCGCGAACCCACCGGCTGACCCTCGGCAATGTAGCGCTCGACGAGCGTCTTGAGGAGTACCTGGGCTCGCTTGTCCAACATGGCCAAGGGATTCTACCCAGTCCGGGCGCTGGGTGTGGGAAGCATTGGCAATGTGCATTCATCCGAGTCCATAGACGGCAACGGTCTTCCCTGTCGTGGTGTGGAATAATTGGCCATCATGGCCGTGTCCTTTCGACGGGTAGCCCTGATCGGCAAACCCAACAGCACCGAGATTGCCGCCTCGCTGGCGGCACTGTCCGCCTTTCTTCGAACTCGGGGCTGCGAGGTCATTGTCGAATTGGAGACTGCGCGTGCCATGGGTGAGGGCGTGTCTGGCAGTGCATTCGAGGACATCGGGCGCAGTGCCGACCTGGCGGTAGTGCTGGGCGGGGACGGAACGATGCTGTCCGCCGCGCGATTGCTGGCGCGTCAGCATGTCCCGCTGACTGGAGTGAATCAGGGACGCATCGGTTTCATGACAGACATCGGACTTGGCGACATGTGTATTTCGCTGGGCAAGATTCTGGATGGTGAGTACGTGCTTGAGGACCGTTCTCTGATCGATGCAGAGATCGTGCGCGCCGGGAAAACAGTGCTGCGCACGGTAGCGCTCAACGAGGCGGTTATCGGTAAGGGGGCTCAGGGACGTTTGATCGAGTTCGATCTGACGATCGACAACGAGTATGTGTACACGCTACGGGCTGACGGGATGATCGTCTCAACGCCGACCGGCTCTACGGCGTACGCCCTCTCTGCGCAGGGGCCAATTCTTCATCCTTCCTTGCCGGCGTTTGCCCTTGTGCCGCTGAATCCGCACACGCTCTCGACGCGTCCGGTTAGCGTCAGCGACCGGAGCCTGATCGAGATCCGCCTTCTCAAGGCGGCAGATGCGCGTGTACACCTGGACGGATTCGCGCTTGCCGACCTGGAGGAGGGCGACCGGCTCCTGCTCAGGCGTTCCGCAGACGCAATACGATTCGTGCATCCACCCGGGTACAACTATTTCGCGATGCTAAGGGGCAAACTAGGTTGGAGCGAACGGGTCGACAGGACCACACGGGCCGATGACCATGCTTAGGACCCTGGTGATACGGAACTTCGTTCTTGTCGAGCAAGAAGATATTGAGTTCGAGGCAGGTTTTTCTGTGCTCACGGGCGAGACCGGCGCAGGCAAGTCGATGCTGATCGATGCGCTCGAGCTTCTGGTTGGCGGCAGGACGGAGGCGGGAGCGGTGCGCCAGGGCGCGGAGCGAGCGGATGTGTCCGCCACTTTCGAGGTATCTCCCGGGCCTGCTGGCGCCATGACGGAATGGTTATCGCATCACGGTTTGGAAGGTGACGAAGGCCAGGTCATTCTCAGACGGTCCGTCGAAAGGTCGGGCAGGTCGCGCTGCTTCGTAAATGGGCAGCTATCAACACAGGCCCAGTTGAGGGAGGCAGGGGAGTTCCTTCTGGACATTCACGGCCAGCATGCCCACCAGTCGCTGCTCAGACCGGCCGCACAGAGGGACCTGCTCGATTTACACGGAGGTTGCGCTGAACTCGCGGCGACCGTCGCGACAGCGTACCGGGAATGGCATCGGCTCAGGGAAGCAGCAGCCGATGCAGAAGCGCGCCAACATGCGATCGAGGCCGAACGCGTGGACGTTGAGGACAAGATCGCGGACCTCGATACCCTCGATCCCGTGGAAGGTGAATGGGAGCGGCTGGAGAGCCGGCGTATGGCGCTTGCGCATGGCGCGCAGCTAATTGATGCCGCGAACGTGGCTGTCTCGGTTCTGTCCGAAGATGAAGATGCATGCGCTACCCGGTTGGCAGCGCAATCCGGGCGGCTGCGCGGGCAGATGGCCCATGATCCGCGGCTGAAGGAATGGGTTGACCTAATTGAGTCGGCGGAAGCGCAGGTGGTTGAGGCGGCACGTGGACTGAGGCACTACGCGTCCGGCATCGATCTTGACGATGATGCACTTCGCGAGATCGATGCAAGAATTGAATTCCTGCATTCGACCGCACGCAGATTTCGGTGTAATCCCCGAGAACTCGCAGAACTGAGAAAGAATCTTCGGGCAAGACTCGCGGATCTGGAACTGGTATCGGATGCAGCGGCCCTGCGCAAGGTGGTAGAGGAACGCGAGGCAGAGTACAGACGGGTTGCGAGGAGACTATCGGAGAAGCGGGGCAAGGTTGCGCGCGCGCTCTCGCGCGACGTGACTTCAGCGATGCAGGATCTCGCAATGAAGGGAGGCCGATTCTCGATCGAGCTTATGCGTGCCGATGCCCCGACGTCCCATGGAGACGAGTCAGTGGAGTTCCACGTTGCGGCACATCCCAGCCTTCCCTTGAAGCCCATCGCGAAGGTTGCGTCCGGAGGGGAGTTAGCAAGAATCAGTCTCGCTTTACAGCTCGTGGCATCTAGCTCTTCACCTGTTGGAACGCTTATCTTTGACGAGGTGGATTCCGGAATTGGAGGGGCAGTTGCAGAGACAGTAGGTTCGGCGTTGCGCAGACTCGGGAAGTTGAGGCAGGTATTGTGCGTCACGCATCTGCCGCAGGTGGCGGCACAGGCGGCGCATCACTGGAAGGTAACCAAAGAGGATTTGGCTGATCGCGTCGGTGTACGGATCAGCGCATTAACAAAGGCCGAGCGTGTGGAGGAGTTGGCACGCATGCTCGGGGGAGCACAGATCACGGCGACAACACGTCGACATGCTGCAGAGATGCTGGCCTCTTAGGGCTCTTCCGTGGGGCTGGGTATCAGGGTTTCCCTTGCCGAGGTGCTCCTAATGGTACGCAAGTCGCAATTCGCCCGGCTGCAATCCGCATACAGGGCCAGTGAATGTCCACGGAGAGAAAAGCCCTGGCGGCGGGCAATCTCCTTTTGTCGTTTCTCGATTTCAGCATCGAAAAATTCTTCGACGTGCCCGCACTGAACGCAGACCAGGTGATCATGGTGCCTGCCCTCGTTCAATTCGAACACCGCCTTGCCGGTTTCGAAATGTTGTCTTGAGAGCAATCCGGCCTGCTCGAACTGCGTCAAAACGCGGTAGACCGTCGCCAGCCCGACATCAAGACCCTCCTGCATCAGTGCCTTGTATACATCTTCCGCCGAAAGGTGGCGTACGGTTGTATGTTCGAAGAGTTCAAGGATCCGACGTCGTGGCAGTGTCGCTTTTAGGCCGCTACCCTTTAGGCTCTGCGCTGCAGTCATGATGGCTTGAATCTGTGTGTGTCCTGATGTACGGAAAAGGCCAGACTGCGTCTATACGGCCCCAGTCAGTCGTTCCGCCGATGTCCCCTAGTTGGTTCGGCTATCATATACCCATACGGCAAGCGATTTGCGCGGGAAAATCCCGCGTCGGCAGTGAGCAGGCTCGCTGTTCTGGCGAATTCTGGAATACATGCATGCACATCGATATTTTCCCCAGGCGATGCGTCGCCCGATCATGGCTAACGGTACGTCGTTCCGTTGCGCTGCGGACGCGAATCGCAAAGCGCGACGGGGGCGTTCACGAGTTCGCCCGAGTCGGACGTCGAATCGCTTGCGCCGCATTGCTCGTGGCCACAACGGTAACGGTAGTGGCGGGCTGCTCGGTACCTACGCCGATTGCCGGCGTGAAGCCGTACCGCATGGAAATCCAGCAAGGGAACTTCATCTCGCAGGAAATGATCGGTCAACTCAAGCAGGGTTTGACAAAGGAACAGGTGCGCTTTGCGCTTGGCACGCCGCTGCTTACGGATATCTTCCACGCGGATAGATGGGACTACGTTTTCTACCGCGACATGCCCGACGGAAGGCGTGAGCAGCGAAAAGTGACCGTCTATTTCGAAGGTGGATTGCTGGTGCGTGTCGGCGGCGATGTGGCGGCCCCGGACAAGCAGGACAACGGAGCGAACAAGTGACGCTTAGGGTTGCAGTTGCCGGATCGACCGGAAGAATGGGGCGCACGCTCATTGAAGTGATTGGCGGTGACCCGGATCTCGCACTCGGAGTCGCACTCGAGCACACAGGGCATCCCATGCTCGGACAATCGGTACCAGGGCAGGTCGTGTCCTCTGAAAAGGAAATTCTGATCAGATCCGACCATCGGTCAGCACTGAATGGAGCTGATGTTCTGATTGATTTCACTCGTCCGGAAGGAACTCTTGCGCATCTCGAATCCTGCGCTGCAAACGGCGTTTCCGCGGTCATCGGAACGACGGGTTTCTCTGAGGGACAGATCGAGGAGATCAGGCGGCACGCTGAGAAGATACCGGTTGTGCTTGCTCCGAACATGGCGATCGGCGTAAATGCAGCTTTCCGCCTTGCGGGTATCGCCGCGACGATACTTGGTGCGAGTTTCGACGTCGAGATCATTGAGGCCCACCACAGGTACAAGGTGGATGCGCCGTCCGGGACGGCGTTGAAGCTGGGACAGGTCGTCGCCGATGCGAGAGGGCAGTCCCTTGAAGATGTGGCAGTGTACGGACGTAGTGGCATTACCGGCGAACGAGAGCGCTCCACGATTGGATTTCATGCAGTTCGAGGCGGCGACATCGTGGGAGAGCATACGGTTTTGTTTGCGGGCGACGGGGAGCGTGTGGAAATTACCGTTCGCTCCTCAAGTCGGAACACCTATGCACTAGGCGCCATTCGGGCCGCAAAATTTCTGGCAAGCAGAAGTTGCGGTCTTTTCGACATGGCCGACGTGCTCGGACTGCGCGTTCCGGGCTAGGGGTTGCCCATCCCGGCGCCGCGCGGGCGCTAGCCACGTCAATCCTTGGCCGTTATAATGTGGCGCCTTCAACCGAAGCGGGACAGGCTGGTGCCTATCCCGCTTGTCATGTCTACTCCTGGATAGCGAGATGTCCGCTCTAGCAGCGTTCGAACCCGCCGCGCTTGTACTTGCCGACGGGACGGTATTTCATGGGCGTTCGATCGGCGCACGGGGGCAATCCGTAGGGGAGGTTGTATTCAACACTTCCATGTGCGGTTATCAGGAAATTCTGACCGATCCATCCTACTGCAGGCAGCTTGTAACACTTACGTACCCGCATATCGGGAATACCGGGATAGTGGACGAGGATTTCGAGTCCACGCGCATATTTGCCGCAGGCCTGATCATTCGTGACCTCCCTCCGGCGAGGTCCAATTGGCGCTCCCAGAGGGACCTCCGGGATCTTTTAGTGTCAAGCGGGACGGTCGGAATCTCGGACATCGACACCAGGAAACTCACGAGAATCGTCCGCGAGCGCGGGGCGCAGGGCGGGTGCATTGTTGCAGGCAAGGTGGATGTTGCGGGGGCACTGGAAGCAGCACAGGCTTTCGGCGGTCTGGCTGGCTTGGACCTGGCCAAGGAAGTCTCCACAACTCACAGCTATGAGTGGCGTGAGGGAGAGTGGTCCCTTGGCCGAGGGTATGTCGTTCCGGATTCCTCAAATTTCCATGTTGTCGCTTTTGACTACGGAATAAAGCGAAACATCCTTCGCATGCTTGCCGCTCGCGGTGCCAGAGTTACCGTTTTGCCCGCACAGTCGGGCGCGGATGAAGCTATCGCATTGAAACCGGACGGAATATTCCTTTCCAACGGGCCTGGAGATCCAGAGCCTTGTGCCTACGCGATCGAGGCGATCAGGAAAATCCTTGCAGAGACAGATATTCCGGTATTTGGAATCTGTCTCGGGCATCAACTCATGGCTCTGGCGTCCGGTGCGAGAACGGTGAAGATGAAATTTGGCCACCATGGGGCGAATCACCCTGTGAAGGACCTTGGATCGGGAAAGGTCTTCATTTCAAGCCAGAACCACGGATTTGCGGTGGATGAAGGGAGTTTGCCCGCAAACTTGAGGCCGACGCACGTTTCTTTGTTCGACGGGTCGCTACAGGGTCTAGAACGCACGGATCGGGACGCGTTCTGTTTCCAGGGCCATCCAGAGGCCAGTCCGGGTCCGCACGATATCGGGTCCTTATTCGATCGTTTCGAGGCGATGATGCGCAGAAGGATTTCTATTCATGCCTAAGCGGACGGACCTGAAATCGGTACTCATAATCGGTGCCGGTCCCATCGTTATCGGGCAGGCGTGCGAATTTGACTATTCGGGAGTTCAGGCGTGCAAGGCGCTGCGCGAGGAAGGCTATCGCGTGATTCTCGTCAATTCGAATCCGGCAACTATCATGACGGATCCGGATCTCGCCGACGCGACCTACATAGAGCCGGTGACTTGGCAGATGGTGGCGCGCATCATCGAGAGGGAGAGGCCGGACGCACTGTTGCCAACCATGGGCGGGCAGACTGCACTCAACTGTGCGCTCGACCTCGCTAGAGAGGGCGTGCTCGATAAATTCGGAGTGGAGTTGATCGGCGCTTCGCGCGATGCGATTGACAAGGCGGAGGACAGGGAGCGATTCAAGAAGGCAATGTACAGCATCGGGTTGGAGTGTCCGCGGTCGTCGCTCGCGCACTCGCTCGGCGAGGCATTGCAGATACAGGCTGGTATCGGCTATCCCTGCGTGATTCGCCCGTCGTTTACGCTGGGAGGATCGGGTGGCGGAATTGCATACAACAAAGAAGAGTTCACCACGATCTGTGAGCGCGGGCTTGAGGCATCTCCCACGCATGAACTGCTCATAGAGGAGTCGGTAATAGGTTGGAAGGAGTACGAGATGGAAGTTGTGCGCGACAGCGCGGACAACTGCATCATAATCTGCTCCATCGAGAATCTCGATCCGATGGGTATCCATACTGGTGATTCGATTACAGTTGCGCCGGCGCAGACGCTGACCGACAAGGAATACCAGATCATGCGAGACGCCTCGATCGCCGTTCTGCGTGAAATCGGGGTGGATACGGGGGGATCTAACGTTCAGTTCGCGATCAACCCGGCTGACGGGCGGATGATCGTAATCGAGATGAATCCTAGGGTTTCGCGTTCGTCTGCTTTGGCGTCCAAGGCGACAGGATTCCCGATCGCGAAGATTGCGGCCAAACTTGCGGTTGGATATCGGCTTGACGAATTGCGGAATGAGATCACGGGTGGGGCGACTCCCGCATCGTTTGAGCCGACAATTGACTATGTAGTAACCAAGATACCCCGCTTTGCATTCGAGAAGTTCCCCCAGGCCAACGATCGGCTGACCACACAGATGAAGTCAGTTGGCGAGGTGATGGCGATCGGCAGGACGTTTCAGGAGTCGTTCCAGAAAGCGTTACGCGGCCTCGAGGTTGGGGTCGACGGACTCAATAAAAAGACGTCCGATCGAGAAACGATTGAGCGCGAACTTGCTCAGGCCGGTCCCGAGAGAATCTGGTATCTAGGAGATGCATTTGAGACAGGATTCTCTTTGGAGGAAGTGCAGACCCTCACGGGGATAGACCCGTGGTTCTTGCACCAGATCAAGGAGATCGTCGATATCGAGATGGAGTTGGACGATCAGCTTCTGGCGGATATCGATCCACTCACGCTGCGTCTCCTCAAGCGGAAGGGTTTCTCCGACAGGCGCCTCGCCTACCTGTTCAATACGACCGAGCATGCTGTTCGCGCAAAACGCCACCAGTTGGGGATTCGCCCCGTGTTTAAGCGCGTAGATACGTGCGCAGCCGAGTTTGCTACCACAACTGCCTACCTCTATTCCACGTACGAGGAGGAGTGCGAAGCGAACCCTGTCGACCGGAAGAAGATCATTGTGCTTGGCGGGGGGCCAAACCGAATCGGCCAGGGAATCGAATTCGACTACTGCTGCGTGCATGCGTCCTATGCATTGCGCGAGGCGGGGTTCGAGACCATCATGATCAACTGCAATCCCGAGACGGTCTCCACGGACTACGATACGAGCGATCGGCTTTATTTTGAGCCGCTTACCCTTGAAGATGTTCTGGAAATTGTTGCAAAAGAGAAACCATGGGGCGTAATTGTTCAATTCGGCGGCCAGACGCCTCTGAAGCTTGCGCGGGACCTTGCGGCCGCAGGGGTGCCGATAATTGGGACAACGGCCGATTCAATTGACGCTGCCGAAGATCGGGAGAGATTCCAGAAGTTGCTTGAGCGCCTGAAGCTGAGGCAGCCGCCGAACCGGACTGCGAGATCGGCGGATGACGCTTTGCGTCTGGCGGAGGAAATCGGCTATCCGGTGGTGGTCCGTCCGAGTTATGTGCTCGGCGGACGCGCGATGGAGATTGTTCATCGGAAGGAGGACCTTGAGCGCTACATGCGGGATGCCGTCAAGGTGTCGAATGATTCACCGGTGCTTCTCGATCGCTATCTTTCGGACGCCATCGAGGTGGATGTCGACTGTGTATCTGACGGCAAGGATGTGTTTGTCGGCGGGGTCATGGAGCATGTCGAGCAGGCAGGTGTTCATTCAGGGGACTCCGCTTGCTGCATACCGCCGCACTCGCTCTCGGCTGATATCGAGAGGGAACTGAAGCGTCAAACCGTACTTATGGCCCGGGCTTTGAATGTTGTCGGCTTGATGAATGTCCAGTTTGCCATTCAGGGGGATGTGGTATTTGTTCTGGAAGTGAATCCTCGCGCATCGCGTACTGTCCCATACGTTTCGAAGGCTACTGGATTGCCCCTCGCCAAGATTTCCGCGTTGTGCATGGCTGGAAAAAGTCTTCTGGAGCAAGGGGTCGGCAAAGAAGTCGTGCCTCACTATTTTTCCGTCAAGGAAGCTGTATTCCCGTTTGCCAAGTTCCCGGGTGTAGACACCATATTAGGACCGGAAATGAAGTCAACTGGTGAAGTGATGGGGGTCGGAAAGACATTCGGTGAAGCCTTTGTCAAGGCTCAACTTGCGGCGGGGATCCGATTGCCAAAAAGTGGCAAGGCATTCATCAGCGTGCGCGATGGAGACAAAGTCGGTGCAGTAGAGGTTGGACGAGATCTCGTCGAACTCGGGTTTACGATTCTGGCAACGCGCGGGACGGCTCATGTGCTCCTTGGTCACGGGGTGCCTGTCAACACGGTAAACAAGGTAGCCGAGGGGCGCCCTCACATCGTGGACATGATCAAGAATGGCGAGGTGAGTTTTATTGTGAATACGGTCGAAAGCACTCGTACAGCGATTGGTGATTCACGTTCAATTCGTACAACTGCGCTTTCGCAGAGGGTCACGTATTTCACGACACTTGCTGGCGCGAAGGCTGCTTGCGCCGGAATGAAACACATGGCGAAACTGGAGCCCTACAGACTCCAGGACCTCCAAGCTTCGCTCGGTGTCGCAGGCAGCGTGCCGCGACAGGCGAACTAGGCCGCTTCGGAGCTCTCAAATGGCAAAAACACCGATTACCACGCGGGGTGCGGAACTGCTTAGGGTCGAGCTGCAGAGATTGAAGAGCACTGAACGGCCCGCGGTGATCTCTGCGATCGCGGAGGCGCGCGCGCACGGCGACCTTTCGGAGAATGCGGAGTACGACGCTGCCCGCGAAAGGCAGGGATTCATCGAAGGACGGATTTCGGAAATTGAGTCGAAGCTTTCAAACGCTCAGATCATTGACCCAGCAGCGCTTGATGCGGATGGTCGTTGTGTATTCGGCGCGACAGTCGAATTCGAATCAGATCAGGGCGATCACTTTGTCTATCAGATCGTCGGCGAAGACGAAGCAGACATAAAGGCAGGTCGCCTATCCGTTGGTTCGCCAATAGCTCGAGCACTTATCGGGAAGTCTGCGGGTGACGGCGCGGACGTGCAGACGCCGGGCGGGATGAGGCACTACGAGATTCTCGACGTGCGCTACGAGTAACTTCCTTGCCTGCGTGGATTTTCTTCGGCGATGGCGTGTCGGCATCGCTTTTTCTGAAGAGCACGAAGATCTTTCCAATGGTTTGAACGGATTCGGCGGATGTGCGATCGCACAACGCTGTCAACGTTGTCGCGCGTTCTGAACGTTCAATGGACTGCGCGCGTACTTTGATCAATTCGTGTGCCTGAAGTGCGCGTTCAATTTCAGCCACCAGTTCATCAGTGACGCCTTTGTCTCCAATGATTACTACAGGATTCAAGGCGTGGGCCTGGGCTCGGAGTTCTCGGCGCAATGCCGATGTCATTTTCTTTGGATTTTCCATCTGACAAGGATATAGGATGACAGGACCTCGATCCAACAAGGCTTGGCTCAGGCGGCACGTGACGGACTCCTATGTCCGGCGCGCACGCGACGCAGGGTACCGTTCGCGCGCCGCCTACAAGCTCATGGAAATCGATGACCGCGAACATGTGTTCCACAAGGGCGATTGCGTGATCGACCTTGGGGCGGCGCCGGGAAGCTGGTCACAGCTTGCGGTGCAGCGTGTTGGGCCGGGCGGACGCGTCATCGCAGTTGACTTGCTACCGATCACCCCCATCTCCAAGGTCAGCGTGGTTCAAGGAGATTTTCGTGCTTTGGACCTTCGCGACCTGGTGATGGCTATGGCGGCGGGGCGAGTAGATGTAGTTCTTTCGGATCTGGCACCGAATGTGAGCGGCATACCACTCGTCGATCAGGCGAGGGTGGCAGAACTGGTTGAATTAGCATCAGATTTTGCGCTTTTAGTTCTAAAGCAGAACGGCATATTCGTGACCAAGGCATTTCACGGGGGTGCATATAGCGATCTGGTTCAAGGTCTCAAAAATCGCTTTGGGGAGGTGGCTGTTCGCAAACCCAGTGCGTCGCGCGGCGAATCGCGAGAAACCTACCTTGTTTGCCGGGCTCCCAAAAAGCTGTGAGGCCATTGATATTTCCTCAAGGCATCCGTGGTCATGATTTTGGAGGATGGGATTTGCACAGGCTTTTCAGTGTGTTCGACCGTGTAAAGCTGGGTAGAATGAAACTATCGGAAAATTCCGTTAACAGGAGTTAACTCCTTGAACAACATGATCAAGAGCTTGGTCATCTGGCTCGTAATAGGTATTGTGCTGATGACTGTATTCAATCAGTTCAATTCTCGCCAATCCGCGCAGGCTCCGATGGAGTATTCGCAGTTCCTTGAAGAGGTGAAATCGGGCCGGATTGCGAAGGTGACGATCGAGGGTCGTCAGCTAAAGGCAACGACTACAGAGGGCAAGCGGGTCGTAAGTTATTCGCCAGGAGACATTTGGCTCGTTTCTGATTTGCTGAAGTCGGGCGTCAAAATCGAAGCGAAGCCAGAGGAGGAGCCTTCGCTTCTGATGAACATATTCGTCTCGTGGTTCCCGATGCTTCTCTTGATTGGGGTCTGGGTGTTTTTCATGCGTCAGATGCAGGGGGGCGGACGAGGCGGGGCGTTCAGTTTTGGGAAATCGCGTGCGCGGATGCTGGATGAATCAACGAACACGGTGACTTTCGCGGATGTGGCGGGCTGTGAAGAGGCAAAGGAAGACGTGGCGGAGTTGGTAGATTTTCTTCGTGATCCAACAAAATTCCAGAAGCTCGGTGGTCGAATACCGCGTGGCGTACTTATGGTTGGTTCGCCTGGGACCGGCAAGACATTGCTTGCGCGGGCCATCGCTGGTGAGGCGAAGGTGCCATTTTTTTCGATTTCAGGTTCGGATTTTGTTGAAATGTTTGTGGGCGTCGGCGCGGCGCGCGTACGTGATATGTTTGAACAAGCCAAGAAGCACTCCCCTTGCATTGTCTTCATTGATGAGATCGACGCGGTCGGCCGGCAGCGGGGGGCGGGTCTTGGTGGAGGGAACGATGAGCGCGAACAGACGTTGAATCAGCTTCTTGTCGAGATGGACGGGTTCGAAGCAACGATGGGGGTCATCGTCATTGCTGCGACAAACCGGCCGGATGTGCTTGATCCTGCGCTGCTGCGGCCAGGCCGATTTGACCGGCAAGTCGTTGTGCCGTTGCCTGACATAAGGGGGCGGGAGGAAATTCTTCGCGTGCACATGCGTAAGGTGCCAATGGCGCCGGATGTTCGATCGGACCTGCTGGCTCGCGGAACCCCGGGTTTCTCAGGCGCAGATTTGGCGAATTTGGTGAACGAGGCGGCTCTATTTGCCGCGCGCGGAAACAAACGTCTCGTCGATATGGACGATTTCGAGCGCGCCAAGGACAAGATCATCATGGGGGCTGAGCGTCGTTCCATGGTGATGCCGGAAGAGGAACGCCGGAATACGGCCTACCATGAGTCTGGTCATGCGGTGGTTGCCAAGCTGCTTCCGAAGACAGACCCGGTGCACAAGGTAACGATTATCCCGCGCGGCCGCGCTCTCGGTGTCACGATGCAGCTCCCTACGGAGGATCGCTACAGTCAGGATCGCGAAAGACTTCTGAACACGATTGCAGTGCTCTTTGGAGGGCGCATTGCGGAAGAGTTGTTCATGAACCAGATGACGACTGGTGCCGCGAATGACTTTGAGAGGGCAACGGAACTCACCCGCCGGATGGTCACCCAATGGGGAATGTCTGACGTTCTTGGTCCCATGGTCTATGGTGAGAATGAGGGAGAGATTTTCCTAGGTCGAGCGGTTACGACGCACAAGAATGTATCGGAGTCGACTATGCAAATCGTCGATACCGAGATCAGGCGGATCATAGATCAACAATATGCTCTGGCGAGAGGTCTTCTCGAACAGAATCGCAACAAGGTCGAAGCAATGACGAAGGCCCTGCTCGAGTGGGAGACTCTCGATGCGGATCAGATTCAGGACATCATGGACGGTAACCCGCCCCGCCCCCCGAAGGCGAAGCCGATTCAACCCCCCCAGGGTCCAGCCAGCGATGGGCAGCAGGGTGCCACGGCTCCGGCTGC
Source organism: uncultured Pseudomonadota bacterium (assembly GCA_903834835.1). Classification (GTDB taxonomy): domain Bacteria; phylum Pseudomonadota; class Gammaproteobacteria; order Burkholderiales; family SG8-39; genus CAILKO01. Next base: position 227,541 of record CAILKO010000049.1, read on the forward strand.
GGGCTAGTAGGAGGCATTGGGACTGCGAATCCAGCGACTAGCTGGTCCCATGTTCAAGTGCGGTCGATTTCGGTTCTCTCTCGATTGGCCTCTCTTGATGGGGATCGTGAATGCAACGCCCGACTCCTTTTACGACGGCGGTCGCTATCGCACGGCTGATCTGGCTGTGGCGCACGCGCGGCGTCTTGTCGACGAAGGCGCGCAGATTGTAGATATCGGGGGTGAATCCACCCGCCCAGGAGCCCAACCGCTATCCGAGGAGGAGGAGCTTCAGCGTGTGATGCCAGTACTTGAAGCTCTGCACGACTTGGACGTACCGATTTCCATTGATACACGTCGTTCGCGAGTCATGCGGGAGGCGCTTGCTGCGGGGGCCTCCATGATCAATGATGTCGAAGCGCTGGAGACTCCTGATTCGATTCGTTCGGTCGTGGATTCCGACTGTGCAATTTGCCTAATGCACAAGAAGGGAAGTCCGGAATCGATGCAGCAGGATCCTTCTTACCAAGATGTCGTCGCCGAAGTGAAGGCGTATCTGGCAGCGCGTGTTGGGGTTGTGCGCAGAGCCGGCATAGAACCCGCCCGCATCGTGATCGACGTGGGATTCGGGTTCGGCAAATCGGCGATGCACAATATTCGCTTGCTTCGCCGGCTTGGCGAATTCGCCTCGCTTGGGGTCCCGGTACTTGCGGGAATTTCACGAAAGGCCACTCTTGGCCAGATTACAGGGCGCCCGGCAGATGAGCGGATGCCGGCGAGTATTGCCGCGGCGCTACTGGCGGCTCAGCACGGCGCAAAAATACTTAGAGTGCATGATGTGGCCGCGACACGCGACGCATTGATGGTTTGGCGAACGCTTGTCGAGGACGGTTTGTGATGAACCGGAGGTTCTTTGGAACTGACGGGGTTCGCGGGACTATCGGTCAGATTCCGATGACGCCTGATTTTGTCCTGCGCCTTGGTTATGCGGCCGGGCGGGTCCTTTCCACCCGGGCGGGAAGTAGTGGCCGGCAGACGGTGCTAATCGGCAAGGACACAAGAGTCTCGGGCTATATGCTAGAGGCCGCGCTGGAGGCCGGGTTTTCGGCGGCGGGCGTCGATGTACTACTTTGCGGCCCGTTGCCCACGCCAGGGATCGCATACCTGACGCGCGCCCTTCGGCTCACAGCAGGGGTTGTCATCAGTGCTTCGCACAACCCCTATCAGGACAATGGAATCAAGTTTTTTTCCGGCAATGGATTTAAGTTGCCGGACGCCGTAGAACTAGAGATGGAGCGCGCGCTACAGTCGGGGTTGCAGTGTAATGAAGCGTCTGCCTTGGGGCGGGCGCGGCGCGTTTCGGACGCGACTGGTCGGTACGTGGAATTCTGCAAATCCACATTCCCGGCGAATCTTAATCTCAAGGGACTAAAGATTGTCGTGGACTGTGCACATGGTGCGGCGTATCAGGCCGCGCCCAGTGTATTTCACGAACTCGGCGCAGATGTGTCTGCAATCGGCGTCGCTCCGGATGGATTGAATATCAATGCGGGCTTCGGGGCAACCGCGCCTGCGGCACTGGTGCAGGCGGTCCGGGACAAGGAGGCGGATCTCGGTGTAGCGCTTGACGGCGATGGAGACCGTCTAGTAATTGTTGATCGAAGCGGACGGATTTACGACGGCGATCAGATCCTGCTTGGAATCGTCAGGCAGCGCGCGGGCGTAGGGCCCGTGTCCGGCGTTGTAGGAACTGTGATGACTAACCTTGCAGTCGAGCATGCATTCCGGGATATGGGAGTTCCGTTTGTTCGCGCCAGCGTCGGAGATCGCTACGTGGTCGAGATGATGCAGGCACGGGGCTGGAATTTCGGGGGCGAGAGTTCCGGCCACATCGTTTGTCTGGAAAAGCATACGACGGGCGATGGCATTGTGTCGGCACTCCAGGTTCTGGAGGCTGTTTGTAGAACAGGCAAAGCTTTTTCCGATCTGGTTGGCGATCTGATGATGTATCCGCAAGTGCTGGTGAACGTGCCGCTGCCCGCAGGATTCGACTGGAGTTCGAGCGAGACCATTCGCCTGGCGCGATGTGAAGCCGAGGAGGTGCTATCCGGAACTGGTCGTATGTTGCTGCGCGCGTCCGGAACGGAACCAGTGCTGAGGGTCATGGCGGAGGGCGGCGAGCGCCGTCTTGTCGAGCAGGCAGCGGAGATCGTCGCCGCTGCGGTACATCGGGCGACATCCGCTTAGATTGCCCCTTCCTGTTCCGTAGCGCAGCACTACAGCTTTGACCCCCTTGAGCAGGGCAGCTAGAATCTCCGCCCTCATGCGGCCCATTAGATCTGCGCGTAGCCGGTTCGTAGCTGGAAACTGGAAAATGAATGGCAGCCACGCGAGCATAAGTGCACTGCTAGGAGCGATCGCAGGCGGAGTTCACGCGGGTACCGGTGTGACTTGCTCGGTGTTCCCACCGTTCCCGTATCTCGGACAGGTGCGGGAGCAACTTTCCGACTCCTCAATCGCATGGGGCGGCCAGGACGTCAGCGAGCACCAACCGGGTGCATTTACTGGAGAAGTTGCTGCGACAATGCTTGTGGACCTCGGGTGCCGCTACGCAATCGTCGGGCATTCTGAAAGACGTCAGTATTTCGGCGATTCCGATGCGCGGGTTGCCGCTAAGTTCCATGCGGCGCAGATGGCGGGCCTGACTCCTGTGCTGTGTGTAGGTGAGACGCTCGAAGAACATGAAGCAGGGTGTACTTTGGATGTCGTGTTCAGGCAGATTGATGCGGTATTTTCGGAAGCGCCTGTGCAAAATCTGTCGAACTCAATTGTTGCGTATGAGCCGGTGTGGGCGATCGGTACAGGTCGAAACGCGACTCCTGAGCTTGCTCAGAATGTTCATGCCGCCTTGCGAGCACACATTGCCGCGACAAGCGCGCACGTTGCTGCGTCCATGCAAATACTATATGGGGGTAGCGTAAAGGGGGCGAACGCAGCCGACCTCTTTGCGATGCCCGACATCGATGGGGTGCTCGTGGGTGGGGCTTCCCTGAATTCTGATGAATTTCTTCGCATAGTCGACGCTGCACAATAGGAATTTTTCTATATGACCGAACTAATGATCAACATCGTCATTGTGATCCACGTGCTTGTTGCACTCGGGATCATCGGACTAGTTCTACTTCAGCATGGCAAGGGGGCAGATATGGGGTCTGGATTTGGGAGCGGGTCATCCGGGAGTCTCTTCGGCGCGACCGGATCTGCCAATTTCCTTTCTCGGATGACTGCAGCGCTGGCAACCGTGTTTTTCGTGACGAGCCTTGGGCTTGCGTACCTCGGAACGCACCGTTCAGTGGTGCCCGCGGGGGTAATGCAGGGGCTGAAGCAGGATACAGAGAAATCACCGCCCGAAACACCGAAGGCGGGAGCTCCGGTATCGGCAGAGAAGGACGTGCTGCCGAATACTGCCGGCTCAGCATCAAAGGCCAGAAGTGTTCCGGAATGAGTTGCTACCTGATCTGTTCACAGGAGATGAAGCGGAGATAGTGATTTCCAGAGTCCAAGTATCGTCTGCGCCTTAAATTTGAGAGATAATTAGACGCGAACAAAGATTCAGCCCACGTGGTGAAATTGGTAGACACGCTAGCTTGAGGGGCTAGTGGCCTAAACAGCCGTAGCAGTTCGAGTCTGCTCGTGGGCACCAGATAGTTCGGGCGGGCCCAGTGGTGATGTGGTCCGATCGTGAATACAAGCGGATGTTCGCTAGGACAACGCTCATGCTGGAGCGCCGTGGTCGAGGCGCGTTTTGACTGATGGATTGGCACGACAGGTGACTGGTTCCGATGCTCGTTGAGTACTACCCGATTCTTCTGTTCATTGTCGTGGGCCTTTTGGTCGGTGCCGCGCCGATGGTTCTAAGTTGGATCGGTAGTCTGATTCTCGGGACGCACCGTCCTGACGACGCGAAGCTTTCTCCCTACGAGTGCGGGTTCGAGGCCTTCGACGAGGCCCGCATGAAGTTTGACGTACGCTACTACCTAGTGGCGATCCTGTTCATCCTGTTCGATCTCGAAATCGCATTCCTGTTTCCTTGGGCGGTTGCACTTAAGGAAATCGGATTTGCGGGATTCCTTGCGATGATGGTGTTCCTTGCGATTCTGGTCGTCGGGTTCATTTACGAATGGCGCAAAGGCGCGCTGGACTGGGAATAGACATGCAGGCAGACGGCCTCCTCCAGCAAGGATTCATCACGACCACGGCCGACAAGGTGATTAACTGGACCAGAACGGGATCGCTTTGGCCAATGACTTTTGGGCTCGCGTGTTGCGCTGTTGAAATGATGCACGCTGGCGCGGCGCGGTACGACCTTGACAGGTTTGGCATCGTTTTTCGTCCCAGTCCTCGCCAGTCCGATCTGATGATTGTTGCAGGAACACTCTGTAACAAAATGGCACCCGCACTCAGGAAGGTCTACGACCAGATGCCAGAACCCAGGTGGGTTCTATCAATGGGATCTTGTGCCAATGGCGGCGGTTATTATCATTACTCCTATTCGGTGGTGCGTGGATGTGACCGGATAGTCCCGGTTGACGTATATGTCCCTGGCTGTCCGCCTACGGCGGAGGCTCTTCTCTACGGACTGGTTCAACTACAGAACAAGATCAAGAGGACGAACACGATTGTGCGTTAGCGCAACGTGGACAGACGCGGAATGACATTGACTTCTGAGTCGCTGCAAGCGGCAATCCGGGCATCTTTGGGCGACCGGGTGGTGGCGCTCTGCGAGCGTCTCGGTGAGGTTACCCTGGAGGTCCGTGTAGAGGACTATGCCAAGATTGCAGGATTCCTGCGCCATGACGGGGCATTGCGGTTCGAGCAACTCATCGATCTGTGCGGAGTCGACTATTCGACCTATGGTGACACTCGTCCCGTTCGGAAGAGATTCGCTGTTACGAGTCACTTGCTGTCGATCGCGCACAATTGCAGATTGAGGGTTAGAGTCTTCTGTGCCGATGACGACTTTCCTTTGGTTCCTTCGCTCATCGGGGTGTGGCCATCTGCAGATTGGTTCGAACGCGAAGCTTTTGATCTTTTCGGCATTGTGTTCGAAGGGCACCCCGACTTGAGGCGACTGCTTACGGATTACGGATTTGTCGGACACCCGTTTCGCAAGGATTTCCCGCTTACCGGCTACGTGGAAATGCGTTACGACGTCGATCAAAAGCGTGTGATCTACCAGCCGATAACGATAGAGTCGCGCGAGATTGTGCCGCGCGTTGTTCGCGACGAGAGTTACGGCACGACGGCGGGGCGCAAGTAATGCCGGAAATACGAAACTACACGCTTAATTTCGGGCCTCAGCATCCTGCGGCGCACGGCGTACTCAGGCTGGTTCTTGAGCTCGATGGAGAGGTGATCCAGCGAGCGGACCCCCATATAGGACTTCTGCACAGGGCGACTGAAAAACTGGCAGAGAGCAAGACCTTCATGCAGTCGGTACCATATATGGATCGACTCGATTACGTATCGATGATGGCTAACGAGCACGGGTATGTGCTTGCTATCGAGAAATTGCTGGGCGTGGATGTGCCCGTTCGGGCACAGTACATCCGTGTGATGTTCGACGAGATCACGCGAATTCTGAACCATTTGCTCTGGCTCGGAGCGCACGCGCTGGATGTTGGGGCGATGACAGTGTTCCTCTATGCTTTTCGGGAGCGCGAGGACCTCATGGATTGTTATGAGGCGGTCTCTGGTGCGCGGATGCATGCGGCCTACTATCGTCCGGGCGGCGTATATCGTGATCTGCCCGATGCAATGCCGAAGTACGAGGCGCAGATCTCGCGCAATGCGCGTGCCATGGCAGAAATGAATCAGGCTCGACACGGGTCGTTGCTCGATTTCATCGAGGACTTCACGGCACGTTTCCCGAAATGCGTGGACGACTACGAGACCCTCCTTACGGATAACAGAATCTGGAAACAGCGCACGGTGGGCATTGGTGTCGTCTCGCCAGAAAGGGCGCTCGCGCTCGGATTTACCGGACCCATGATTCGCGGATCGGGAATTGAATGGGATCTGAGGAAGAAACAGCCCTACGAGGTTTACGCTCACCTAAATTTTGATATTCCGGTCGGGCGTAATGGCGACTGCTATGACCGCTATTTAGTCAGAATCGAGGAAATGCGTCAGTCGAATAGCATTGTCCGTCAGTGCGTCGAGTGGTTGCGTTCCAACCCTGGCCCCGTGATAACTGCGAATCACAAGGTGGCACCTCCGTCGCGTGTTGACATGAAGTCGAATATGGAAGAGCTGATTCATCATTTCAAGCTTTTCACCGAGGGCATGCATGTGCCTGAAGGGGAGGCATACGCGGCCGTTGAAGCGCCGAAAGGTGAATTCGGGATCTATCTGATTTCAGATGGGGCAAACAAGCCCTATCGGCTGAAGATTCGTGCGCCGGGCTTTGCGCACTTGGCTGCGCTCAATGAGATGTCCAGAGGCCATATGCTGGCGGACGCGGTGGCAATTATCGGCACGCAGGATATCGTTTTCGGGGAGATTGACCGCTGATGTCCGAGATTGCCGCAGCAACCTCCGCAGCTAGGGCCAATGCGCTTAGCGATGCCTCCCTCGCGCGCATAGACCGCGAGATTGCGAAGTATCCGCCAGAGTGGAAGCAGTCAGCCGTCATGGCGGCGTTGTCCATTGCACAGGACGAACGGGGATGGCTCTCAACCGAAACGATGGACTTTGTCGCGGGCTATCTTGGCATGGCGCCGGTCGCGGTTTACGAGGTGGCGACGTTCTACAACATGTACAACCTGAAGCCTACGGGAAAGCACAAGCTTACGATCTGCACCTGCCTGCCCTGTGGGCTGCAGGGTTCGCTTGATGCGGCAGATCACCTCCGGAATCGCCTGAAAGTAGATTTTAACGAGACGACGCCTGATGGAAACTTCACTCTGAAGGAAGGCGAATGCATGGGCGCATGCGCGATGGCTCCTGTGATTCTCGTAAATAATAAGCGCATGTGCGACTACATGTCGCATGAAAAGATTGACGCGCTTATCAAGGAGCTTGGCGGGGAATGAGCGCGATCCTCGAACGAGAGCTCCAGTACGGGCCCGATGCTATTCTCATGCGCGGCCTGAACGGATCGAACTGGGGCCTTGAGGACTATGTGGAGCGAGGCGGATATGTGGCGCTCCGAAAGTTGATTTCGGAGAACGTTGCGCCTGATCAGGTCATCGCCGAACTGAAGAAGTCTTCATTGCGGGGGCGCGGGGGGGCGGGATTTCCTACTGGCCTGAAGTGGTCGTTCATGCCACGACAGTTGCCTGGCGCCAAATATGTCGTCTGCAATTCGGACGAAGGCGAGCCGGGTACGTGCAAGGACCGCGACATACTCCGCTATAACCCGCACGCGGTTATTGAGGGAATGATTATTGCCGGTTACGCCATGGGCGCAACGGCAGGCTACAACTACATTCACGGCGAGATTTGGCAGGTGTACGAGCGCTTCGAGCAAGCGCTCTTACAGGCGCGCGCGGCTGGTCTGATTGGCGAGAAAATCCTAGGGTCTGAATTTTCCTTCGAACTGTACGCCCATGCCGGGTATGGCGCATACATCTGCGGCGAGGAAACCGCTCTTCTGGAATCCCTGGAGGGTAAAAAGGGACAACCAAGATTCAAGCCACCTTTTCCAGCAAGCTTTGGTCTTTATGGAAAGCCCACGACCATCAATAACACTGAAACCTTTGCTCAGGTGCCGTGGATATTGCGCAATGGCGGCGATGCGTTCCTTGCTCTGGGCAAGCCGAACAACGGTGGGACCAAACTGTTCTCCGTGACGGGGCATGTCGAACGACCGGGAAACTTCGAGGTCAGGCTAGGGACTCCATTTTCCAAGCTGCTGGAAATGGCGGGAGGGATGCGGGGCGGGCGCAAGCTCAAAGCGGTCATCCCCGGTGGCTCCAGCATGCCGGTGTTGCCTGCTGAGGTCATCATGGCGACCGACATGGACTATGACTCTATCGCGAAGGCTGGGTCTATGCTGGGTTCCGGTGCCGTAATTGTGATGGATGAGACCACCTGCATGGTGCGTGCACTCGAGCGGCTTTCGTACTTCTATTTCGAGGAGTCCTGCGGGCAATGTACGCCTTGCCGGGAGGGCACAGGCTGGCTGTACCGTGTTGTCAATCGAATCGAGAGTGGGCGGGGTAGGATGGAGGATCTGGCGCTGCTGGAAAGCGTCGCGGACAATATCGCCGGCCGCACGATATGCGCGCTGGGCGATGCTGCAGCGCTTCCGGTGAAGAGCTTCCTGAAACACTTCAGGAGCGAATTCGCATATCACATCGAGCATAAGGCCTGCCTGGTCCAAGGTGCCGGCACGGCGCCCAAATGGGGGCGCAGCGGGATGCACGCGCCGGCTGATCAGAGGGGTGGCTGATGAGCATGCTCAAGATCGAGATCGACGGGAGTGAGTTGGAGGTTCCACACGGATCCACCGTCATGGACGCCGTCAACAAGTTAGGCACATATGTTCCGCACTTCTGCTATCACCGAAAGTTGTCTATAGCGGCGAACTGCAGAATGTGCTTGGTGGAGGTTGAAAAGGCACCAAAGCCGCTACCTGCGTGCGCGACTCCAGTGACGGACGGCATGAAAGTGCGCACGAACTCGTTGGCGGCGAAGAATGCCCAGAACGGGGTGATGGAATTTCTGCTCATCAACCATCCGCTGGATTGCCCGATTTGTGATCAGGGGGGCGAATGTCAGTTGCAGGACCTTGCCGTAGGCTATGGCAAGGGTGAGTCCCGGTATCAGGAAGAGAAGCGGGTCGTTTTTTCCAAGAACCTCGGGCCGCTAGTGGCGGCGGAGGAAATGAGCCGCTGCATACAGTGCACCCGTTGTGTCCGGTTCGGCGCCGAGATCGCTGGCACGATGGAACTGGGAATGATCAACCGCGGAGAGCACTCAGAGATTGTTTCGTTTGTGGGGCAGACCGTGGATTCCGAACTTTCGGGAAACATGATCGATCTCTGCCCTGTTGGTGCGCTCACATCAAAACCATTTCGGTACGCAGCAAGGACGTGGGAGCTGGCTCGTCGCAGATCGGTGTCGCCGCATGACAGCGTCGGCGCCAATTTGGTCGTTCAGGTAAAGCAGAACAGGGTGCTACGAGTCTTGCCGCTCGAGAACGAAGATGTCAACGAATGCTGGATCTCGGACCGCGACCGATTTTCCTATGAAGCGTTGAATGGCGATGACCGACTGCAGCGTCCGCTTGTCCGGCGCGACGGACAGTTGCAAGAAACAGATTGGGATACTGCACTTGGCGAAGTAGCGGCCGGGTTGCGCAAGGCAGGCAAGGATTTCGGCCTTCTCGCGGCATCGTCGTCGACCCTGGAGGAGTTCTACCTTGCTTCGCGCTTGGCGAAATCCCTGGGTGGTGCTGCGGATTTCCGTCTCCGTCACTGCGATTTTTCCGCAGACGGAAAACGTCAAGGAATTCCTTGGCTTGGCATGCCAATTGCCGAACTGCAGAAGCTTGATCGTGTCCTTCTGGTGGGGTCGTTCCTGCGTCACGATCAGCCATTGCTCGCACACAGGCTCAGGCAAGCCGCCAAGGCCGGCGCAAAGATTTGTGTCGTGCACAGCGCCGATGATGATCTCATGATGCCCGTGGCTCACAGAATCATCGTCCGGCCGTCGGACCTGCCCGGGGCTCTGGATGGTCTGGAAGAGGGCGAGATCGCGCAGATCATGCAGTCGGGCGAAAAGGCGGCAATCATTCTGGGGAACTTCGCACAGCAACATCCCGATGCCGCACGGATCCATGCCAGCGCGGAATCTCTGGCAAGGCGCTGGAATGCATGCTTGGGTGTGCTGGGCGACGCAGCCAACGGCATCGGAGGCTATCTCGCGGACCTTCCGGTTGGAGCAAGCGCAGGGGCTATGGTCGAGGCGCCGAGACGGGCCTACATGCTCCTCAATACCGAGCCCGAGTTTGATGTGGCGGATCCCGTCCGGGCGCTGCGTGCGCTTCGGTCGGCGGATTTTGTGGTGTCGTTGTCGCCGTTTCGCCCTGGCGTCGAGGACTACGCTCATGTCGTCCTTCCCATGGCGGCTTTTACCGAGACATCCGGAACCTTTGTGAACTGTGAGGGCCGGGTTCAATCTTTCGAGGCCGCTGTGCGTCCGCTGGGCGAAGCACGTCCGGCTTGGAAAATACTCCGGCAGCTCGGAACCCTAATGGGGTTCCATGATTTCGAATTTGACACATCCGAACAGGCGCGGGATGCCTGTCTCGGCGGGCGAAACGTGTCTTCGCTGCTGTCGAACGCGACGTCCGTGGCGGCAAGTACGGCGGGCGCCAAGGCTCCGACGATCCAGCGTGTCGCAGATGTGCCGATCTATTTCTCGGACGGACTTGCCAGGCGGTCGGCTCCCTTGCAGAAAACACGGCAATCGCGGGTGCCTCGGGCGATGATGAATGAACGCCTCCTGTCCCAGATTGGGGCGACGTCGGGTGGGCCCGTCAAGGTGGCGTCCGCAACCGGGGCTGTCGAGATTGTCGTGGGTGTGGACAATGGCCTTCCGGATGGCTGTGTCAGGCTGGCGGGTGCGCACTCGTCGACCGCATTGCTCGGGGCGATGTTTGGCGAACTGAGTATCGAGAGGGCGGACGACGGAGCGGGCGCACGATGACAGATTGGCTGCTCTCTGCGGCACAGGGCACATTTGGACAAGTCTGGGGCCCGGTCGTTTACCAGACCGTCTTGAATCTCGTCCTGATCGTCGCGATTATCGTCCCGCTGATGCTCGGGGTCGCTTATCTGACACTCTGGGAGCGGAAGCTGATTGGCTGGATGCAGATAAGAATCGGCCCCAATCGTGTCGGTCCCGGGGGGCTGCTGCAGCCCGTCGCCGATGGATTAAAGCTGTTCCTGAAGGAGATCATCCTTCCCGCGAAGGCGAACAAGGGACTCTACGTTTTAGCGCCGGTTATGGCGCTGATGCCGGCCCTCGCTGCGTGGGCGGTGATTCCGTTTGCCCCGGATGTCGTGCTGGCAGACGTGAACGCCGGCCTGCTGTATCTGCTTGCCCTAACGTCTCTTGGCGTCTATGGAGTGATCATTGCGGGTTGGGCCTCGAATTCGAAGTACGCTTTCCTTGGGGCGATGCGTTCGGCGGCGCAGATGGTGTCCTACGAACTCGCGATGGGATTTGCGCTCGTCGTGGTTCTAATGGTGTCTGGAAGTCTCAATCTGTCGGACATCGTAGAGGGACAGGGCAAAGGTCGTTTTGCGGCTATGGGTTGGACGCTCCTTTCGTGGAACTGGCTCCCGCTACTTCCCATGCTGGTGGTCTATTTCATCTCCGGGGTTGCAGAGACGAATCGTGCCCCGTTCGATGTCGTGGAGGGCGAGTCGGAAATCGTGGCAGGGCACATGATCGAATACTCTGGCATGTCTTTCGCGCTGTTCTTCCTGGCTGAGTACATGAACATGTGGCTGATTGCGGCCCTTACCGTGCTCATGTTCTTCGGAGGATGGCAGGCTCCGGTTGCAGTCGCACCGTTCACATGGCTTCCGCCAATAGGTTGGCTCCTGATCAAGATGTTCTTTGTGGTATCCCTGTTCCTGTGGATAAGGGCTACATTTCCACGGTATCGGTACGACCAGATCATGCGGCTAGGCTGGAAGATATTCATTCCGGTTACGCTCGTGTGGATTGTCGTGGTTGGCGTCTGGATGCAGACGCCGTGGAGCATCTGGTAAATCCAATTATGAAAAAGCTGGCTGACTTCTTCCGGTCGTTCCTGCTTCTTGAGTTGCTGCGTGGAATGGCACTAACGGGGCGCCATCTGTTTGCCCGCAAGATCACTGTGCAATTTCCGGAAGAAAAGACGCCTCAAAGCCCACGTTTCCGGGGGTTGCACGCATTGCGCCGGTATCCGAATGGCGAAGAGCGTTGCATCGCTTGCAAGCTTTGTGAAGCCGTGTGCCCAGCGCTCGCGATTCATATCGAATCGGAACAGCGCGTTGATGGCACCCGACGCACCAGCAGATACGACATAGACTTCACAAAGTGCATCTACTGTGGGTTTTGTGAGGAAGCCTGTCCGGTCGATGCCATCGTTGAGACGCGAGTCATCGAGTATCACGGAGAGAAGCGCGGCGATCTTTATTTCACCAAACCGATGCTGCTTGCTGTCGGACAACGCTACGAGGAATCGATTGCACGAGACCGTGCATCCGATTCTGCGTACAGGTAGGCGGCATCGTGAACTGCCTTGGGGAAGACGCGCACTTCATAGAGTGCGAAGACCGGAAGAAAAATGTTTGAAACTGCCGTTTTTTGCGTGTTCGGTGCAATTCTTCTCTTCGCGGGCTTGAGGGTCATAACTGCCCGCAACCCGGTGCACGCCGCCCTATTTCTCGTTCTCGCTTTCTTTACGGCATCGGCGATCTGGATGCTGCTCAGGGCGGAGTTTCTGGCCATCGCGCTCATCGTCGTATATGTCGGTGCCGTGATGGTGCTATTCCTCTTTGTCGTGATGATGCTCGACATCAATGTCGAGAGGTTGCGCGCCGGATTCTGGAAGAATCTGCCGCTTGCGGTTGCGGTGGGGGGAATTCTGGTCGCCGAAATGACGGCAATTCTTGCCGGACGGTACTTCGGAGCGATGCCATCCACGGAGCCAGCGGGCTATAGCAATACCCGGGCGCTTGGCGGGATTCTCTATACCCAATACGCCTATCCATTCGAGATCGCCGCTGTTGTACTGTTGGTCGCGATCATCGCCGCGATCGCACTGACGCTCCGGCAGCGCAAGGACAGTCGTAGACAGGATCCAGGTGAGCAGGTCCGCGTGCGTAAGTCCGACCGGCTAAGAATTGTTCCGATGAAGGCGGAGAGTCACGATCCATCGCGGGCTGCGGACAACGCACCCGAAGGCGCAAACAAATGACGCTAACTCTTTCGCATTTCCTGGTGCTGGCTGCAGCGCTTTTTTCGATCAGCGTGGTAGGCATATTTCTCAATCGCCGCAACCTGATTGTCCTGCTGATGGCGATCGAATTGATGCTGCTCGCAGTAAATATCAACTTCATCGCCTTCTCCCATTTCATGGGGGATATGGCGGGGCAGGTATTCGTGTTCTTCATCCTGACCGTTGCGGCTGCTGAGTCCGCGATTGGCCTAGCGATTCTGGTAGTCCTTTTCCGGAATCTGAGCACCATTGATGTCGAAGACCTAGATAGCCTGAAGGGTTAGGGTAAGAGATGGCTACGCCTGCAATCTATCTGATTGTCCCCCTCGCACCGCTTGCTGGCGCAATCGTCGCGGGCTTGTTCGGACGCACTGTCGGGCGCGCGAATGCTCACCGCATAACCATTCTCGGCGTGCTGATTGCATTCCTGACGTCCTGCTACGTTTTCGCGGACGTGCTCGAGGGAAACGCATTCCACGGTTCCATCTATACCTGGATGACGAGCGGGGATTTCAAGTTCGAAATCGGCTTCCTTATCGATCGCCTGTCAGCGCTGATGATGGTGGTCGTCACCTTCGTTTCTCTGATGGTGCACATCTATACGATCGGTTATATGGCAGAGGATCCTGGCTATCAGAGGTTCTTCTCATATATCTCGCTCTTCACTTTCTCGATGCTGATGTTGGTGATGAGCAATAACTTTCTCCAGCTTTTCTTCGGATGGGAAGCGGTAGGCGTGGTGTCATACCTGCTAATTGGCTTCTGGTACACGCGACCGAGCGCGGTGTATGCGAACCTGAAAGCCTTTCTGGTAAACCGTGTGGGCGATTTCGGATTCATTCTCGGCATCGGTCTCGTGCTGGCAGAGTTTGGAACACTCGACTACAGCTCGGTGTTCGTGCTGGCTCCGGCACGCGCGTCGTCGGTCATTCAGCTGTTCCCGGGCGTCGACTGGATGCTGCTCACGGTGATCTGCATTTGTCTATTTATCGGTGCAATGGGGAAGAGCGCGCAGTTCCCGCTCCATGTTTGGTTGCCGGATTCAATGGAGGGGCCGACGCCTATCTCCGCCCTGATTCATGCTGCGACCATGGTTACGGCCGGAATATTCATGGTGGCGAGGATGTCGCCGCTCTACGAGCTATCTACTACGGCGCTTTCCGTAATCTTGGTACTCGGGGGAATCACGGCGCTTTTCATGGGGCTGGTGGCCATGACGCAATTCGATATCAAACGCGTCGTTGCTTACTCGACACTTTCACAGCTTGGCTACATGACAGTCGCTCTTGGCGCGTCTGCGTATTCCGCAGCGATGTTTCATTTGATGACTCACGCATTCTTCAAAGCTGTTCTCTTTCTGGCGGCGGGGTCGGTCATCATCGCGATGCATCATGAACAGGATATGCGGCGGATGGGCGGGCTGCGCAAATACATGCCAATCACGTATTTTTCCGTACTGGTTGGTGCGATTGCTTCAGCTGGCATTCCGCCTCTCGCGGGATTCTTTTCGAAAGACGCGATCATCGAAGCTGTGAAGATGTCCGATACGCCCGGCGCGGCATTCGCGTACTTTTGCGTAACCGCGTGCGTGTTCGTGACCGCCTTCTATACTTTTCGCATGGTATTCATGGCCTTCCACGGGGAGCCGCGCATGGGGACTGCTGCACGTGCGCACCTGCGCGAATCACCGGTGGTTGTTACCTTGCCTTTGTTGTTGCTCTCAGTCCCGTCGATCGGCGCGGGATGGCTGATTGGGCAGGCCGTCTACGGAGACTATTTCGGTCCGGCGATCATCGTCGGACCCGGGCATGCATGGATCGAGGCGATGACGGAGGAGTATCACGGCGTCTGGTCCTACATGGCTCATGGAGTTAGTGCGTTACCGTTCTGGCTTGCGGTCGCAGGCATCGCGACGGCATGGTATCTGTATCTCGTCCGACCGGAACTTCCAAGGCGAATTGCGTCGGGATTCGGGCCCCTTTACGCACTCGTGGAGCGCAAGTACGGATTCGACGAACTCTATTCATGGTTATTTGCCAGCGGCGCTCGACTGTTGGGAACCGGTCTCTGGAAGGCGGGGGATCAGGCAGTGATCGATGGTCTGATCGTGAACGGTGCGGCGAGGGCCGTCGGGTGGTTTTCAAAGGTCATGAGACTGGTGCAGTCCGGGATGATCTATCGCTATGCGTCAGCAATGCTTATCGGCGTCGTACTGCTGATCTATTGGTTTCTGAAAAGGTAGTACGGGATGAACGGTTTGCCGCTGCTGTCCATATCAATCTGGTTGCCGATCGCATTCGGACTGATCTTGCTCGCGACCGGCGGAGACTCGCGTGCATCTGTTCAGCGCTGGATTGCGCTCGCTGGGGCGATCGCCGGTTTTGCCGTGACCATACCGCTTTACGCCGGATTCGATGGACAGACGAGCGAAATGCAGTTCTCGGAGTTTCAGCGCTGGATGCCCGGCCTGGATATCAACTACCACCTCGGCATCGACGGGATATCGATGCTGTTTCTGTTGCTCAACAGCTTTATCACCATACTCATCGTGGTGGCCGGTTGGACAGTCGTTGAAAAGCGGGTCGCGCAGTATTACGCAGCATTTCTCATGCTTTCGGGTATGTTGAACGGCGTGTTCAGTGCGCTAGATGCAGTGCTGTTCTATGTATTTTTCGAAGCAACCCTAATTCCGATGTTCATCATTATCGGAATCTGGGGTGGACCGAATCGCGTTTATGCGGCACTCAAGTTCTTCCTGTATACGCTGTTTGGCTCATTGTTAATGCTGGTGGCGTTTCTCTATCTTTACAACAAGTCGGGGAGTTTCGAGATACTGGACTGGCACAGGTTGCCCTTGCCGCTGGGAGCCCAGTTCGCGCTGTTTTTCGGTCTGCTGTTTGGCTTTGCGGTCAAGGTGCCGATGTGGCCGGTTCACACCTGGCTTCCCGACGCACACACGGAAGCGCCGACCGGCGGGTCGGTCGTGCTGGCGGCCATCCTGTTAAAGCTGGGGGCATACGGGTTCGTGCGTTTTACGCTCCCGATTCTGCCCGATGCGTCGCGGGAGCTGGCGTGGCTGATGGTGTCGCTGTCGCTAATCGCCGTCGTATACGTAGGGCTGGTAACCCTGGTTCAGGCCGACATGAAGCGCTTGATTGCCTATTCGTCGATTGCGCACATGGGTTTTGTAACCTTGGGCTTCTTCCTCTTTAACGCACTAGGTGTCGAAGGCGCTCTTGTGCAAATGATTTCGCATGGCTTCATCTCCGGCGCGATGTTTTTGTGCGTCGGGGTAATGTATGACCGCCTCCACACTCGAATGATCGCCGACTACGGTGGGGTTGTGAACAGCATGCCACGGTTTGCAGCCTTCATGATGTTGTTTGCGATGGCGAACAGTGGGCTTCCCGCGACCAGCGGGTTCGTCGGCGAGTTCATGGTGATCATGGGGGCGATGCAGGTCAGTTTCTGGATCGCGTTCCTTGCCGCAACGACGCTGATCTTTGGCGCCGCTTACAGCCTCTGGATGTACAAGCGGGTGATCTTCGGGCCTGTGGCGAACGATGCCGTGCGCGGTCTCAGGGATCTGAACGCCAGAGAGTTTCTCGTTCTCGCGTTGCTGGCCGTTGCAGTGCTCTATATGGGCATTTATCCGGCGCCTTTCACGGACGTCATGCATGCATCGGTAGACGATCTCCTGCGTCACGTTGCTAGGCCCAAGTGGTGAGCCCCGGAGCAGACCAATGAGCCAGATGCCAAATTTCTTTCCGGCGCTCCCGGAGATTTTCCTGCTGACCTCCACGTGCGTGCTGATGATCGTCGATCTTTCGGCGAAGACAATTCGGCGCCAGCGGACCTATGTACTCGCCCACATCGTGCTTCTGGGTTGTGCATTTTTGACGTATTACACGACGCTCGATGTCGTCTCCCCAAGGCCGATCTATACCTTCAGTGACCTGTTCGTGAATGACCTGATGAGCGGGTGGTTGAAGATGGCGGCCTATATCGCGGTGGCCACAACCCTCGTCTATTCGCGCCAGTACCTCATCGACCGCGGGTTGATGCGCGGCGAATTCATCGTGCTCCTGCTCTTCGCATTGTTGGGCATGATGATTTTGATGAGCGCGAACAGTCTGCTCACCGTGTATCTCGGTCTGGAGCTGCTGTCGCTGTGCCAGTACGCATTGGTGGCGCTGAACAGGGATTCAGCAGCATCGACCGAAGCGGCAATGAAGTATTTCGTTCTCGGCGCGCTCGCGTCCGGCATGCTGCTTTACGGAATGTCGATGATCTACGGCGCGACCGGTACGCTCACCATTACGGAGATATCGCACAGGGTTGGCGTCCTTGCCGGGAATACGGGCGATCGCACTCTGCTCGTATTCGGTCTGGTATTCCTCGTCGCCGGGATCGCGTTCAAGCTAGGAGTCGTTCCATTCCACATGTGGGTGCCCGATGTCTATCAGGGCGCCGCGACTGCGGTGACCCTGGTAATCGCGTCGGCACCCAAACTAGCGGCCTTCGCGATGGCGATGAGACTGCTTGTGAACGGCTTGCTTGATCTCGCCGTAGACTGGCAGCAGATGCTCTCCATCCTCGCCGTGCTTTCGATGGCGCTTGGGAACATCACTGCCATCGCGCAGACGAATTTGAAACGCATGCTTGCCTATTCGACGATATCGCACATGGGATTCGTGCTGCTGGGGCTTGCGGGAGGAATGGTGAACGGCAATTTGCTGAACGCCGGAGACGCCTATAGCTCTGCGATGTTTTACGTCGTGATCTACGTGCTTACTACGCTCGCTTCGTTCGGGATGCTGCTGCTGCTCTCTCGGGCAGGTGTGGAATGCGAGAGTCTTGATGATCTGAAGGGGCTGAACCAGCGCGCACCGTGGTTTGCATTGATCATGCTGATCGTGATGTTTTCCCTGGCAGGCGTTCCGCCAGCCGCGGGTTTCTACGCGAAGCTTGCAATTCTCAAGACCACGGTGGCGGCCGGTCAGATCGGACTGGCAGTCGCGGCGGTGCTGTTCTCACTGATTGGTGCCTTCTACTACCTGCGCATTGTGAAGTTGATGTATTTCGACGACGCTTCCAAGTCCGGACCGGTGACCGCGCATGCGGACATGCGTGTGCTGGTTTCGGTTAACGGCCTGGCACTGCTTGCGCTTGGCATTCTTCCGCAGTCATTGATGGCACTCTGTGTTGCGTCTATCAAGGCGCTCTAGGAGGTTCGTGGTCCCGGGGGATGCCTGATGGACGGAACCTTCTGGTACGCAGTGCTGCTTGGAACGGCGCTGGTTGCGGCGAATCTCCCGTTCCTCAGTGAACGGCTGCTTTTTGTTATGGCTCCTGGCGGCACAAAGGCATTTGGCTGGCGTCTCGCAGAGCTTGCAATCATGTACGCGTTTGTCGGATTGTTCTCCTATGCACTTGAAGCGCGGCAAGGCCAGGTCTATTCGCAGGGTTGGGAGTTTTTTGCGGTGACCGCGTGCCTCTTCCTGGTGCTTGCCTACCCGGGATTCGTCTGGAGGTTTCTCTGGAGCCGAAACAGGTGAGCGCGGATCTGACCGAGCATTTCTTGCGCGGCGAGACGGTTTTTGACGGCGCACTGCTGCGGGTCAGGCGAGACATCGTGCGGTTGCCGGACGGCAAGGAGGCGGGGAGAGAGTACATCCGTCATCCCGGTGCGGTCGCGATCATTCCGCTGTTCGAGGATGGCAGCATTCTGCTTGAGCGGCAGTTTCGATATCCCCTTGGCAGAGAGTTCATCGAGATTCCAGCCGGGAAAATAGATCCGGGCGAAGCTCCGGAGGAGACCGCGCGGCGGGAACTACTTGAAGAAACCGGCTATCTCGCGGACTCCTGGACTTGGCTGGGCCTGATACATGTGGCGATTGCTTACACGGATGAGGGAATCGGGATCTACCTCGCGCGCGGCCTGACACTTAAGGAACACAGGCGCGACGAAGAGGAGTTTCTGGAGACCTTCCGCATGCCCTACAGCGAGGCCTTCCGCATGGTCTTGGACGGCCGAATTACCGACTCCAAAACGGTCGCCGGGCTGTTCTGGCTTCGGGAGTACCTTGCTGACAAGGGCTGGGGCGGGAAAATCCTAGGGTAGGCGTTCGCAGCGGGCGCGCTCATTTAACCCTGGGATTATCTGGCCGGCACGACAGGCGCATTCTTGTCGGCAAGGCGCTTTATCAGGCCGTCGACGCCAGACTGGCTTACCACCTGAGAAAATTCGGACCGATACGTGAGTACGAGGCTCACGCCTTCGACGGTGATGTCGTAGATCTTCCAGCCGGACTGCGTTTTGCGCATTGAGTAGTCCACCGCGACCGGCGGCCGGCCGGATTGCAGGTACTGGTTGCGAACGAGGACATCCGTGGCCGCCGGATCGGTCTTTAGCGGGAGCACGCGAAGAGTCTGCCCGCGGTATGCACCGATCGCACTCGAGTAGATGCGCACCAGCATGCTGCGAAAGCCGTGGACTAGCGCCTCGCGTTGCGCTTCGGTGGCCGGGTTCCAGGCACGCCCGACCGCCAGGCGAGTCGCCTCCTCGAAATCGATGAACGGCAGGACCTTCTGCTCTGCGAGGGCGAGAACTTTCTGCCTGTCTCCGGCCTGCAGGTCCTTGTCCGACTGGACCGTTCGGAGCACGTCCTCCGTCATGCGACGTACGATCGCATCGGGCCCGGCAGGCTGCTGGGCGAGAGTTTGCACGAATGGGTAACCACCCACGATCAGCGCCGCGATAAGGAAGCGCAATCTGAGAAAGCTCATTCCTGACGCTCGCCTTCATCCTTAGAACGGCCCAGCAGAGCCGAAAGGAAGGAGCGGCGCGGTTTGGTGGTTACCTGAACGGGCTGTTTGACCTTGGGCTCGGCGCGTTCGACAGGAGGCGGCGGGGCGAATTCCGGCCCGCCTTCCCGCGCGCGTCTGCGGTGCTCCATAAGCTGAAGTTTGCGCTCTTCGTCCGCGAAGGATTCCGGGCGGAACCGCGCCCCCCCCGCGGGTCGGGCGCCTGTGCCTGCCGGGCGCGGTGCCGCGCCTGCGGGCGGGCGGGCACCTCTGCGGGGCCCGCGGCGGGCATCGTCTGCTCCAGGCCAGGATGCACGTGCCGGCGCAAGACTACGAGGCCCCGCGTTGCCACGACCGGGCTGGGCCCTCGGGCCACCACGGGATCCCTCGGGGCGCGGACCACGCCCACCGTCAGTGCGGCGGACACCATCCGGTCGAGGCCCGCGCCCGCCCTGTGGACGAGGGCGCTTGGTCTGGTCCGGGCGGCGACCGGCTGGAGCGCGATATGCTGTGTCAGCGCGTGGGATGGCATCCACCCGATTGCCGTTCACCTGCTCGTCGATTGAGGGATCGTCGAAATCCAGGTTGCCAGGCTGCGCGGCATGCGAGGGCGTATGAATATGAACCTGCGGTTGCGCGTCGCCGCGCACCTGTCCAGTTCGTCCGCCGCGCCGGCGGCCTTTTCGGCCCGGCTGGGCGCCTTGCTCGGCAGAGCGTGGGCGTCGCTCGCCGCGTGCCTGCCCCTGACGCGGGGGCCGTGGCGCTTCCGGCGCGCTGGCAGGTCCGCCTTGCCCAGGCTCGAAGCCTGCGACGTCGCGCAACTCGACCGTTCTGTTCATGAAGCGCTCGATCGCAGCAAAGAGAGGCTTGTCCTCTCCGCTAACGAGTGAAACCGCTTCCCCCTCGGCCCCGGCACGACCGGTGCGCCCAATTCGGTGCACATAGTCTTCGGGCACGTGGGGCAGGTCGTAGTTCACGACGTGGGGAAGCTGATCGATATCCAGTCCCCTGGCCGCAATGTCCGTCGCGACCAGAACACGCAGTTCGTTCTTCTTGAAATTTGCGAGTGCGCGCGTGCGTGCGTTCTGACTCTTGTTACCGTGTATCGCATCCGCTTCAATACCTTCGCGCACCAGCTGTTCCGCAAGGCGATTCGCGCCATGCTTGGTACGCGTGAATACGAGCACCTGGCGCCAGTCGTTGCTTTTGATCAGGTGCGCAAGAAGTTCGCGCTTGCGACCGGAATCTACAGGATGCGCAACCTGCGCCACGAGTTCGGCGGGCGTGTTGCGCCGGGCGACTTCAACCGTCACGGGGTCGTGCATGAAGGATGCGGCGAGTTTCCGGATCTCGTCCGGAAAGGTTGCGGAGAAAAGCAGGTTCTGGCGTGACTTGGGCAGCAGCGCGAGCACGCGTCGGATGGCCGGTATGAAACCCATGTCCAGCATGCGGTCCGCTTCGTCCAGAACCAGAATTTCCACAGACCCGAGGTCGAGCGCCTTCTGGTCGACGTGGTCGAGCAGGCGGCCGGGCGTTGCAACCAGGATATCGATTCCGCGGCGCAGAGCCTCGATCTGCGGCCCTGCGCCGACGCCGCCGAATATGACCGCGGAACGCAGGTGCAGGTTTTTTCCGTAGGCACGGACACTCTCGTGCACTTGAGCCGCGAGCTCGCGCGTCGGCGTGAGGATCAGCGCGCGTACGGGGCGTTTGGTACCGGGTTCGGCAGGCGGCTCCTGCGCCGCAAGGCGCTGAAGCATCGGGAGAGTGAATCCCGCGGTCTTTCCTGTGCCGGTCTGGGCAGCGCCGAGCAGATCCTTGCCTGACAGGACGACAGGTATGGCCTGGAGCTGAATGGGGGTGGGTTCGGTGTAGCCTTGCTCGGCAACGGCGCGCGTAAGCGCTTCCGACAGGCCGAGCGTCGTGAACGACGTTTCGATGGGTCTCTCCTGAAATCGGCCTGCGAGCCAAGGAGGCTCAATCCGGTTCAGGCAGATTTGTTTCTGGTTCTTCTATTCGACGATCCAGGACGGATCGTGGAATCACTGAAACGCTAACCGGGTGACGCGAGACAGAAACCGGTCGGGAGTATAGCAGCTTGGCGGGCCGGATTGATACGATTTCAGGAAAGTTGCCAAAATGAGGTTGTGTTCCTGTAGCAGCAGAAAAGGGGGAGCTCAGACAGGGTGAATTCAACTTCTAAGTGCAACGTTTGATGAACCGTGGAGGGGGTGGGCGAGATGCCATAGCATCCGAGCCGCCTCAACCACCACAGTCAAAGTTGCCCAAATGGCCTACAGACATCTCACCCGTATCGAACG